>JBCCGT010000001.1:0-563747 GCA_039029135.1 Pseudomonadota bacterium
GCGGTCCTGCAGTTCGCGCTCCAGCAGGCGGCGATACTCGCGCATGTGACGCAGCGCCGCCAGCTCGTTGCCGCGCACCTCGAACAGGCGCGCCAGATTGTAGTGCGCGTCGGGGATCGACGGCGCCTTGCGATAGTAGGTCAGCGCGGTTTCGAACTGATCCAGTTCGTCGAAGATGGTGCCGAGATTGTAGTTTGCGAGCTCGTGCTGGCTGTCGATATCGAGTGCCGCCTGATAGTGGCGCCGCGCCTGCTTGAGATTGCCGCGCAGCTGACACAGCCGGCCGAGATTCACCTCGGCGTCCGCGTTCTGCGGGTCGAGCTCCAGGGCTCGCCGGTAAGCCTCCGGCGCCCGCTCGGGTTCGGACTCTTCGAGGTCGAGCGCGAGGTTGTACCAGTCGTCGCTGGTGAATTCCCCCAGTTCCTTGACCGTCGCGATCGTGGGATTCGCGCTGCGGTCGGCCAGCGCCGCCACCTCAGCAACCGCAGCCTGCGCCGGCTCGTCGTCGAACGGCAGGCTCCCCTGCCCGGATTCGGCGTCCCAGCAGCTCAGTCCTTCGCGGATCATCACCCGAGTGCCGACCGCCTCGACCTTCAGCGAGGACAGCGGGCGAGCGCCCTGCCCTGACTCCTCGGCGCGCTGTTTGAGCTCGAGCAACACCCGGTTCGTGCGCCGCACGGACACGCGCGCGTCGAGCAGCTCCTTCGCCGAACGCAGCATGACCACATCCTGGAAGCTGAACTGGTATTCGCCGCGTTCGCCGCGGCGCGGTGCCAGAAGATCGCGACGCACATAGTGGCGCACCTGTGCGGGCTTTAGGCCCACGATGTCGGCGACTTCTGCTGTGCTGTAACCTGCCAATTAACTGCCCTTGAACACTGACTGTTTACGCGCCCTTCCCCAAGAGCATGAAAGCGTAGGAGAGCGCTCGGCCGACTCGGCCAGATGGCGCATTCTCGTGTCGCTGTCCCTGAGACTGATAATGGTGTTTGTTGTTCTGGACTCTCTGCCCGGACTCGCGGAGCCCTGGGATTACTCGTTGAGTCCCCTTCGAATCATTCCTGATTCACTGGAGACTCTTCATCGATCATCAATCTGATGGTCTTGTTTGATCATCCCCTTGTTTGATCATCTCTTAGATCGTCGCCCGGTGATGGTCGGACTGCTGCGGCGATCGCAATCTGGGAGCCATCTGAACGACCCTCCCGAATGGACGCGTATGCTATCCCAGCGCGCGTGGCGCGACAACGAATGCGACGGTGAAATCGCGCGGCGAAACGGGTCAGACGCCGAAGACGGGCGCCGCTCGCACAGACATTTGCGCGTTAGCCTTACGCATTCGCGTTAAAGGACGCGCGCTAGGCAGCTTGGTGGGGTTTTCTACTAGCGGCGACGCGCCGCATCAGGCCTCAGGCGCTCTCATCTGCCGCGCGACTCTCGCGTCGACGTTCCCGGCGCTCGCGCCGCTCGGCGCGACGCTTCGCCCGGCGTTCACTGCGCCGCTCGCGCACCGCATCTCGTTTGGCGACGCGCTGGGCCTCGAAGGCGCGCTCGATCATCTCGGCGTGCGCTACGTCAATCGGCTCAAACTTGCCTAGCGCGCAGCGCGCGGATTGCAGGCCAACGCCACGCGTCACGCCGGTGACCGTGTCGAGTTCGCACATCCCGCTCATGCCACCACGCGACTCGGTGACCAGAATCATGTCTGGTCGCAGCCCCGGGCAGCGGTGCCGCAGCCGATTGAGCCAGCGTCGCTTGCCGCGACCTTCGACCAGCAGGGTTTCGTCGTCGAGCACCAGCAGCCGCGCATCGGACTGCCGCGGGATGCAGCGCCTGGCCTCGGCAATCGGCTCGGCGGCCTCCGGGTCATTGAGCAGTTCTTCCAGCGACAGGTCGGGTATGGCGACCGGCGGCTCGGTCGTCGGACTGCTTGTCTCGTCGTCGTTGGTCGCGGTGTCCAGGTCCATCGCCGCGGCGGTCTGCGCGGTCTCGCTGCGGGCCTCAAGCGGTACCAGACCCGCGAGTGCCAGACCCACGGTCAGCGCGAGCATCGTCCGTAGCAGTTCAGCGTTCGTCACTCGGCACCTCCGTCGGGGCGTTTGCCCTGCGCTTCACTATCGCACAGTTTTTATCCAGATCACCTGCAGGGTTAGACCAGCGTCGCCGCGGTGAGTGCCCGGCCGAGACGCCGCGCGACTACCCACAAACAGGCGATAATAATCAGCAGGTTAGCCACTAAATTTGAATCTACGCTTAACACGCGTGGCCAGCGCTCGCCGCAATCTGCCCCAACACCGTCTCGCAGGCGTCCTCGCATTTTGCCGTTGCCAGGTCATCCGCTCGGGTCACGCCCCGGTTGAGCACGAAGATCGGCATCCCCTCCGCGGCGGCCTGCCGACAGAAACGAAAGCTGGAAAACACCATCAGCGACGACCCGACCGCCAGCAGCGCGTCCGCGCGCCCCAGGCTGTCGAAGGCCGCCTGCACAACGGCGCGCGGCACGGCGTCGCCGTAAAACACCACCGCCGGTTTCAGCATGCCGCCGCAGCGCCGGCACTGCGGCACGGCAAAGGACGCGGGCGGCGACTCGATGTCCGCGTCGCCGTCCGGACGCAGTTCGGTGTCCGCGCGGGGGGCGAAAGCCGGGTTTGCTTCGAGCAGCCAGTCCTGCACCTCGCTGCGCGGTTGCTCAACGCCGCAGTCCATGCAGCGCACCCGGTCGAGCCGGCCGTGCAGATCCACAACGTTTGCGGAGCCGGCACGCTGGTGCAGCCGGTCCACGTTCTGCGTGACGAGCACCTCGATGCGACCCTGCGTCTCGAGCTCAGCGAGCGCCCGATGCGCGCCGTTCGGCTTGGCCGCAGCGAAGCTGGGCCAGCCCTGCATGCTGCGCGCCCAATAGCGACGCCGCGTCGCGGCCTGGGTCATGAAGTCGACGTGCTGGATCGGTGGCCGATACTTCCAGCGGCCGTTGGCATCCCGATAGTCGGCGATGCCCGACGCGGTGCTGCAGCCGGCTCCGGTCAGCACGAACAGTCGGCCGCTGCCGAGCAGTCGGTCGACGAAGGACCCAACCTCCATCAGCGACCTCCCGCGTCGGGATCAGCGTCGAGAGCTGCAGCGTCGCGAGCGCCACGGCGGCGTGCCAGCAGCGCGAAGCTCACAGCCGAGGCCGCCAGCGCCGGAAACACCTCGTGCAGCGTCGCGCCGAGGCCGCTGCCGAGCCATGCCAGCAGGACGACCACACCGACCAGCATCGATGCCCCCATGGCGCGCGCATCACCCCTCGAGGTGTGCAGGCCGAACAGCAGGCCCGGCAGAAAACAGGCTGCGTACAGGCTGCCAGAGAAGATCGTGATGCCGACGATGTCGCCGGGCGGCCGCAGGGCCACGAGCGCTGCGACGATCGCGAGCGCGACAATCGCGATTCGCGTGACGCCGACACCCCGCGCCGCATCGACGCGCTGGATGTCGCGGGCCCAGACCGACGCAGCGACCAGCAGCACGCTGTCCATCGACGACATGGCGGCAGAGACGATCGCAATAAGCAGCACGTCGGCCGCCCACAGCGGAAACACGTCGGCACGCTGCAGCAGCATGGGCACGATGAGGTCGGTATCCCCAACGTCGTCCATAAAGAGATGCGCGAGCAAGCCGATGGGGAACAGCCCAAGCTGAATCAGCAGCAGCCCGACCAGCGCGACGGTCATGCCCAGCCGCAGCTGCCGACGGTCGCGCAACGCGAAAAACCGCGACACCTGGCGCGGATCGACCAGCAGCTTCAGCGACCCGCTGAGGAAGATCCCGACGAGCACCGCGAACGGCAGACCCAGATTCCAGTCGGCGAGCGGCGCAAGCTCGGGCAGCGTGAGCAGCGCATCCAGCGCGTGTTCCTCGGCCACGCGCCGGAACACGAAGAACGCCAGCAGCCAGGCCCCCAGTAACATCATCAGCCCCTGCAACACGTCCGTGCGCGCAACGCTCACGAAGCCGCCGTAGCTGGTGTAGAGCACCACGATCACCAGCAGCGCGAGCACCGCGACCTCATAGTCCACGGCGAGAAAAAACTGCAGCACGTGGCCGGCCCCCTTGAAGATGGCGACCAGATAGAGGATGGCGGCGAACACCACGATGCAGCCGGCGGCGCGGCCGATCGCCACGCTGTCGAAACGTCGTGCGAAATAGTCGGGCAGCGTCAGCGCATCCAACGCAGCACTCGCCTCGCGCAGGCGCGGCGCCACGGTGGTCCAGGACAGCCAGGTAAAGAACGCCATGAACAGCGGGAACAACAGCCACGGCAGGCCCAGCTCGTAGCCCTTTCCGGCGTGCCCGACGTAGCTGTTGGTGCTGGCGAAGGTCGCGAAAAACGACACGCCGATCACGAACCCGCCGAGCCGCCGCCCGCCCACCAGATAGTCGGCCAGCTCCTGCGTCGCTGCCCGTCCGCGGCGCGCGTTGCGCCACAGGGCACCGATGTATAGCGCGAGCAGCAACACCGCCAGCCAGTGCTGTACCGCCCAATGGGATTCGCTTGGTGGTATTTCAGTGCTCCCGCAATCAGGCGCCGAGGGCGCCGCAGTCCCTAGTCTCGCAGGGTTCGCAGGCGAGTTTTAGGGGCCGCCGGCGGCGATCGGACGCTGTCGCAGTAGCGGTCTCGTCCACGGCAAATGGCCACGGTGCAAGTTGCTGGCGCCCGTGCTGTCTCGGTATGCTCAGCCCTGACGCAGGGGGACCCATGCGACACTTCGTACAATTCGTCGTTCCGACGCTGATATTCCTGTTCCTGCTCTACGCGGTTAGCCGTCGGCGCCGCGCGGGTGCGGACGACGGCGACTCGCCGATCAGCAACACCACTTTTCTCCTGTCGCTCGTCATCGGCGCCGGTTTCACGGTCGCGCTGCTGTTCGGGCTGGCCCAGCTCTGACGTCTGGCAGGCGCGCCCAGCGCCAATCGCCGGGGCGCAGCCGCCACGCCTTGCCCGCCATGACACCGCACATTCGACCGATTCCTGACGCCCCATTCGGCGCCCTGTGCACGGGCGTCGATCTGCGCTGCGAGCAGAGCCAGGCTGCGGTACAAGCGATGCGCGCCGGCTGGCTGGATCACCAGGTGCTGGTGTTCCCCGATCAGCCGCTGTCGCTCGACGAATTCGAGCGGGCCTCGCTGCTGTTCGGCGACTTCGGCGCCGAGCCCTACCTGCGCGGCATGGACTCGCATCCTCACATCGTCCGTGTGCAGCGACTGCCCGACGAGGAGCCGGCGCCGTTCGGCAGCTCCTGGCACTCGGACTGGTCGTTTCGGCGCCAACCGCCGTCGGCGACGCTGCTGCACGCTCAGGTGGTCCCGCCCTCAGGCGGCGACACGCTGTTCGCGAGCGCGCAGCTCGCCTGGGCCGCGCTCGATGCCGAGACGCAGGCACAGATCCGGCATCTGAGCGGGCTGCACAGCGCCCGCCGGTCTTACAGCCTCGCGGGCTTCGAGGCGAGCGGCGGGGAGCGGCGCTCAATGCGCATCGAGCCCAGCGACGAGGCCTATGCGGTAGAGCAGCATCCCCTCGTTGCCCTGCATCCGGAGACCGGCCGCGCGAGCCTGTTCATCAACTGGGTCTACACCATCGGCATCGAGGGACTGCCAGGGCCGGAGGGCGAGGCGCTGCTGCAACGCCTACTGGAACACAGCGTGCGCGAGGAATTCATCTACCGGCATCGCTGGTCGGCCGACATGCTCGTGCTGTGGGACAACCGCTGCCTGCAGCACCAGGCAACCGGCGGCTACGACGGCCACCACCGCCTGATGCATCGCACGACCCTGGCGGGCGAGGCGCCTCGCGCCATCTAAATCGCCGCGCCTGAGCGGCACTCGAGCTATTGTCAGACAATTGTCTTCGAAGCCTCCCCCGCCGCAGCGCGTAGCGGCGCCCCGCGATCGGCCGCCGGACAAAGTAAATCTGACCCTTACAATTGGCATGCATTTCTTTGAACACCGGTTCAATGCGGCCTGCTGTAATACGGCCTCAATCAGTTGTACCCAGGTAGAAAGGGACCGGGGGTGAGGGAGTCATGTTCAATAATCAAAACGAAGAGAGAGAGGCGCAGCCAAAAGCGTCCGGCAGACGTCAGGAGCTGTTGCAGGAGGTCGTGGCCTACCTGCGTCAAAACGGCCTGGCCGACGTCAGCCTCAGGGAAATCGCCAGACAGTTGAATCTGACGGCGCCGGCATTGCTGCACCATTTCGACAGCAAGGAAAAACTGCTGACCGAGGCGCTGGAGGTCATCCAGCAGGAGGCCATCGACGTGCTGAACGGCGCGTTCGTCAATCAAAGATCGATCGCCCACGCGCTGCGCGCCCTGTGGGACCACCAGTCGGACCCCGACCGCCGGCAGGAGCAGCGGGCCGTGCTGGAGATCGAAAGCATGGCCAGCATGCAGCCGGAGCGCTTCCCGCGCTATCACGGCAACATTCAGCGTCCCTGGGTCGCCGCCTTCCTGCGCGCGTTAGAGCAGAACCGCTGCCCGGAAAGCATGCGCCTGCCGACCGCAACGCTGGTAGCGGGTTCCTATCGGGGACTGTTGGCGGACCTGCTGGCCACCGGCGAGCGCCGCCGAGTGTCCGCATCGCTTGCGATGCTGCAGGACATGGTCGCCGATCTGGAATCTGCCTGGGCCGAGATGCCCGCCCAGGTCGAAAACCAGGTCGCCTGATCGCTCGCCGCCACCCAGGCGGCGGCAGCGCACCGGCAGACCGATAGAAACCGAAAGAGGGCGATCACAGCGGATCGCCCTCGCAGACCTCTCGCTTGGCTCCCAGTCGAGCTTCCTATCGTTACTCTCCAATCGGATCGAATCGGATCGAATCGAATCATCGGCTCGGCTCAGCCCGACCCGCGCCGTACCGCGTGATCCCACCGATGCCGCCGATGCCGCCGATGCCGCCGCCCAGACCTTTTTGCCTGACAATAATCTGGCGATCGACCGACCGAAAAACGCGCGCTGGGTCGCCCTTTTTTGCCGGCTCAATCCCGTAGAATCGCCGCCTTATGAGCGACTTCGAACTGCACCCCGAGCTGCGCAAGGACTCGATGCGCATAGGCGCGCTGACACTGTGCGAGCTGCGGCTCGTCAACGACGAGCGTTTCCCCTGGTGCCTGCTCGTGCCGCGCATCGCGGACCTAACCGATCTGCACGACCTGCCCACGGCACACCGCCTGACGCTGTTCGAGGAAATCGAGCGCGTGTCGACCTTCCTGCTCGAAGAGACCGCAAGCGAAAAGATCAACGTCGCCGCATTGGGCAATCAGGTACCGCAGCTGCACGTCCACGTCATCGGGCGCCACGGCGCCGACAGTGCCTGGCCGAACTCGGTGTGGACCGCAGGACCCGCGGACAAATACAGCAAGGCCGACATCGAGGCGCTGATCCTGCGCTGCCGAGAGCGTCTCGAGGTATCCGCGTAGCCGCACCGACGACAACCCTCAGCCGCAGTTAACGACCATCACCGCGACCCCGTTTCCACCCGCCAATCCCGCAACACCAGCCGCGCCGCAAAGGGCACCCGCACCACCAGCGCGCGCGGCACGCGCCAGCCCGCGAGCTCGACGAGCTGCAGCCGCAGCCGATAGCGGTCGCCGTCCTCGACGTCGAGCAGGCTCAGCAGGCAGTCGTCGGCGCGTTCAGCCGAAGCATCGTCGATGCCGGACTCCGCCCACGCGCGGCGGGTCAATCGATACGGATAGCGACCGGTGTGCAGCGCCATGCCGGCGTCTGTCGCCGCGCAGTCCGGCCGAACAAAGAACGCGGCGAGCACATCCAGACCGGGCGGCGGCGACCGCGGTTCGCGCTGCCGGCCGTTCTTGATTTCGTGCAGTTGGGTGTTGGCGACGCGCACGTCCCGCGTCTTGCGCGGGGTGCTCTGCAGCAGACGATAACTCGACGGCACCGGCGCGCCATCAGCGATCGCGCCGGATGCCGAATACTCCGCGCGCCAGCGCTGAAACGTCTCCCAGAGTCCGATCGACCGAGCGCTGCCGGCGATTTCATAGCGGCCGGGCTGATCCCCGGCTTCCTCTGTCAGGTGCACGCGCACGCTGACCTCGCCTATTGGCACCTGGGAGAGGCTGGCCGCGTATTCGAGATGCAGAATCGTGTCGGCCGCCGCGAACCCCGCGAACAGGGCCCACATCGCCGAGGGCAACAGCAGCAAACGGCGCCGACGCGCGCTAGCCCGTCGGCGGCAGCGCAATCGTCTGGTCCGACGGCGGCACGGCGTAGCCGCGCTGTACGGCCTCGCGGCGCGCGACGCGAACATACCAATCCCGCAGATGCGGGTAGGCGGCCCAGTCGATCTCGTGCCACTCCCAGCGCGCGATCCAGGGAAAGGTCGCTATGTCGGCGATGCTGTAGCTGCCGGCCAGATATTCGTGACCCGCGAGCCGCCGATCGAGCACGCCGTACAGGCGCTGCGCCTCCGCGTGATAGCGCTCCTGTGCGTACTCGGACACGCCGCGCTTGAAGCGCAGGAAGTGGTGCACCTGACCGAGCATCGGCCCGACGCCGCCCATCTGCAGCATCAGCCATTCGAGCGTCGCGTAGCGATCGTCGCCGAGGAGCCGGTCTTCGCGCTCGGCCAGATACAGCAGTATCGCGCCGGACTCCATCAGCGTCCGGCCGTGCGCCCGATCGACGATGGCCGGAATCTTGTTGTTCGGGCTGAGCGACAAGAACTCGGGCTCGAACTGCTCGCCCGCACCGATATTGACCCGATGCACCTCGTAGGCAAGCCCCAGCTCCTCTAGCGCAATAGAGACCTTGCGACCGTTTGGTGTCGCCCAGGTGTACAGATCGATCATGCGTTTGGCTCCATCGCAGCGGCGCGGCGACGCCTATTGTGACACGCCGCACCGACGGCCCCGGCGGCGAAGTCGACGCAGCCCGTCGCGGCAACTGTGCGCGCAATCACATTCCAACCGTCGACAGGGACGATGAGCCCGCGCACTGCGGGGCCGGTCGCGGCAGCGAGGCGTACCGGCAGGCACACTCGCCGCAAATCCACTGGCAGCCCCACGAGGCAACGTGTTTCCGGAACTGCAATTCACGGTCTGGTCGATACCGGCGATCGCTGCGATCGCGATCAGCGCCTGGAGCTTTACGGTCAACAAGCGCTACACGCGCGCGCCGGGTGCCAGCGCGCTGAACGTGCTGCTGCTCGCCATTCTCGGCTGGTCCGTGTGCGCGCTGTTCGTCAGCCTTGCGCAGCAGCCTGCCGAGAAACTGCTCGTCGCGCCGATTGCGCAGTTCATGCTGGCCATGGTGCCCGCATCCTGGCTGCTGTTCTGCGCCATGCACGCCCTCGGCCGTCAGCGTATCGGGCGGCGCTACATTGCAGCGCTGGCTGTCGTGCCTGTGATGACGATGCTGCTGACCTTTACCAACGATCAGCACCACCTGATGTGGATCGCGGCGGATCCGGTGAACATCGATGGCTTTAAAGACATGCGCCTGACGCTGGGCGTCTGGTCGTCGTTCGACACCCTGTATTCCTACACGCTGGTGATCGCCGGTACCGCGCTGCTCGCGTTCACGGTATCCCAATCCACCAATCTGAAGACGCAGCTGTTCACGGTGATCTGCGCGCCGCTGGCCGCCGCCGCGATGAACCTGCTGCAGCTCACCGGCTACAACCCGATGCCGGGACTCGACCTGACCACCACCGGCTTCGCGCTCGCATGCCTGGTGCTGCACTACGGCTTCCTCAGCCGACGCAAGCTTTCCACGGGCAAGATCGCCCGCCAGCGCGTGGTGGAAAAACTGCGCGAGGGCGTCCTGGTCGTCAGCAGGGACGGCATGGTTGTGGACGCCAACCCTGAGGCGCTGCGCATACTGGGGCTCGATCGTGACTCCACCTTTCTGCGTCCCTTCGAAGACATGGTCGACAACCTGTCGCTGAACGAACTGCTGACCAGCCACCGGCGCAACACCGAGGTGGGCATCAACGGCCGCAACTATGAGGTCACGATGACGCGCCTGGACGAGGAGGCCACCCGCAGCGACGCCATCCTGGTGTTTCGCGACGTCACCGAGCGGCGCAAGGCGGAGCAGGCCCTGCGCGAGGCGACCCATCAGCTCGAGCAGGCCGCGCACACCGATGCCCTCACCGGTCTGCACAACCGCCGCTTCTTCATGAAGCGGCTGGGTGAAGAGGCGGAGCGCGTGCGGCGCCACGGCAGCGCGCTGTCGGTGCTGCTGTTCGATCTGGATCACTTCAAGAAGATCAACGACACCTACGGCCACGACGTCGGCGACAAGGTGCTGCAGCAGGTGTCCCACGTGACGCGTCAGGTGAAGCGCATCACCGACGTGGCGGCGCGCACCGGCGGCGAGGAGTTCGCGCTGCTGCTGCCGGAAACGCCCCGCTCGGGCGCGATCAATCTGGCCAATCGACTGCTGAAAGCGATCGAGGCGGCAGAGATCAGCGACAAGGGCGGCACGACCGTCAGCGTCACCTCGAGCATCGGCGTGGCGACGGTCACCAAGATCGGCGACAACGTCGAGAAGTTCCTGAAGGAAGCGGACGTCGCGCTGTATCGAGCGAAGAGTGCGGGTCGCAATATGGTCTGCGTCGCGGAGACCGACAGCGCCTAGCGCACCTGAGACGAAGTGATCAAAACCGCCGGGCGTAGCCGACCTGCCAGCCGGATGGGTACACGGCCACCGTCACCGGCAGCATGAACGCGCGGCTAAACCAGCCGCCGACGAAGTGTCCCACCCCGATGCCCAGCAGCACGTCGCTGGGGTAGTGCTTGTCGGCTTCGACGCGCGCCCAGGCCGCGGCAGCGGTGCCCAGATAGGTGCCGGCACGCAGCCAGGGCCGCGCGCCCGGCGCCAGGCCGCTGGACGCGAGATTGCGGCGCGCAAGCTGAAAACGCACGGCCGCCTGGGTCGCGTGTCCCGAAGGCAGAGAACGATCGTTCGCGCCATTCGGGCGGGTTCTGCCCGTGATGGACTTCATTCCTTCGCTAATGCCGCCCGCGACCACGATGGTCCCGGCCTGCGCCGCCAGCGTCGCCAGTCGCGTGCGCGTGTCGGGCGCGCGGGCGACAACACCCGAGGCCAGCCAGGCACCGGCGGCGACATCGAGCAAACGGTCGGAGTCGCTCGCGGCGTCGGCGCCGAAGAGCGGTTGCTCCTTTGCGGCCCAGCGGGAGATCTCGCCGTCGAGGTCGGCAATCGCGATCGCGGCAGCGCCGGCGACGGGCACCCAGACGTCGGGCGCGCGCGCGCTATCGCGCGCCGCCTGGCCGAGCTGCTGCCAGCTGCTGGGCCAGGTGAGACCAAGACCGGAACCGCCCGGCGACTGACAGCCGACGACGCCGAGCAGCAGCAGCGCTACCAAGGCCGGTCCGCGCCGACGGGCGCGGTCCTCACGCGGCGGTCTCACTCCTCGTCGAGCGCCTCGAGCGCGCCGCTGGCGCCATCCAGGCCGAGCCCATCGGCGGCTTCGCCGAGCACGTCGGTCAGGGCTCCTGGCTCGGGCTCTCGCAGGTCTTCGAGTTCGGGCGTGAGCTGATCGGCGACGTAGCTCGCGAGTCGAAAGGCCCTGTCCGGATAGCGCGACGAGCGCAGCAGATAGTCGGTCGCATCTTCGGCCGCTTTCCAGAACTGCAGGTTCAGCTCGCCGTCCGCGTCGCTGACGGCGATCGCCGTCGCGGTCTCCGGCACGGCGTCGTCCTCCGTTTCGGCAACGCCCAGCACCCGCAGGTTACGCAGGCGATCGAGCACCGGATTCGCCAGCGCATCGCTGACCTCAAGCTCGCCAACCTGCCAGCCGTTCTCGCCGCGCTCCAGCGCGAGCTCGTCGCCGTAGCGCACGCCGGTGATCGTTCCGGACGGTTGTAGCAGGCCCTTGTCCAGCCAGTCCTCGGCGTCAGCCGGCATCTCATGATTGGCAAGCTTCACGGCGTAGACCGCGTCGTCTGAAGCGTTGCGGGCATGCACCTGTTGATACCCCGGCGAGGTGCCAAACAGCAGCACCGCATCGCCAGCGGTCAGACGACGCTGGAAATTATCGGCGTCGACCTCGAAGCGCGCGTGCGCCGAGGCGCTCTCGGTGACCGGCCACGCGGCGTTCAGCGACGTCAGTTTGTCGAGCAGTTCGGTGACCTTGGCGTCGTCGGCGGGTAGACCGCTCTCGAGCTGCCAGCCGTCGTCCGCCTTCACCAGCCGGGCGTCGTTCCCCTCGCCGTCCGCGATCGCGAACTCCGCGAGTTCTTCCGCTTCGATCGATGCCAGCACCCGCGCGTCGCCGCTGCCCCCGCCGCCGAAGGCCAACAGCGCGAGCGCGATAAGGACCTGCAGGCCGAGCAGAATGGCCAGGTTTCTAATCCATTGATTCATGCTCAGGCCTCCTGCAGCCAGCCGGCGTAGCGATTTTCTCGCGCCCGGCGTCGCGCGCGGTAGACGAACCAGACCGCGAGCACCGCGAGCAGCGCGACGACGTAGTTCAGGTATTCGGCGGTCTGCTGGGACTCCGGTTCCATCGGCGGCAGCGTCCGGTTGAAGTGACCGCGGGAGCGGATAGACAGCAGGTCGCGGTCTTCCAGCGTCCAGTCGACCACGTTCGCCAGCAGCTGCAGCGTGTTGATGTACAGCGTCCCTTCCGCAGAACCCAGCATGCGCAGCGTCTGATCCGACGCCAGCGCGTTACTCGCGAACACAAACAGGCGCGCCGATTCCGCGGAGCGGTCGATCACGCTCGAGATTACCTGGGGCTCGTCGTCTTCCGCGTCGTCTTCCGCCTCCCCCTCGGCGGCGTCGGCAGCCGCTTCCGCCGCGGCGGCCAGCAGCGGTGAGTCTTGCCCGGCGAAGGTCGATTCGAAGCGCCCTTCGATCATCACGCCCAGCACCTGACTGGCGCGATCGTCGGCCGGCGCGAAGCCAAAGCCGCCGCTGTCGTCCATGTTCGGCAGCACGTTAGCGTCGGCGGACAGCCAGCTACCGGCCGAGCTCTCGATCAGCGTCTCGACCGTGCGGCTCTCGTTCGCCGCCGCGTCGACCACCAGCGGCGACGCCCACGGCATCGTCAGCTGCGGCAGGTCTGCGGTGATGCCGTTGTCCTCCGACAGTCCGCCGGCGCGCACGTCCGCGAAGTACGGATAGTCGAGCAGGCGCATTTCCTGGAAGGTGAAACCGCCGACGCGCCGCGATACGGGAACCGGGAAGGCGGCGTTTTGGGGATCGAGCACCAGCTCTTCCGGCATGCTCACCCCGTAGCTCGCGAGCCACCCCTCCAGTCCCGAGGTGCGCGGGCTGGCGCGCAGCGACTGTCGCGACGCCTGGACGGCAAACGGCGACGACGCGACGACCACGGTGCCGCCGCGCATCAGGAACTGGTCGATCGCGAACACCTGCGTGTCGTCCAGGTTCTCGGGCTCAAGCAGCAGCAGCACGGACGCCGTGGCGGGCACAGCGCCGGAACTCAGATCGTCGCTCGACACGTCGTAATCCGCGCTCAAGAACTCGCGGAGCTGATTGTAGGAGCTGCCCGCCATGCCCTGCTGCGCCATCTGCGGCGGCACGGGCGGCGGTGTGACCATGACGATGGACTTCAGCAGTCCCGCGGCGAAGCGCTTCATGCCGTCGTCGAGCACGCGGCGAAAGCCGTCCGCGTCCCGGGTTTCGGGTACGGGGAGCTGCACCACGGTGTCGCCACCCTTGAGCGTCAGATAGTAATAAAACGTGTTGACGTCGAAGAAGCTCGCGGCCATCGGCTGGAAACCGTAGTCGGCGGCGATCTGCTGGGCGACGCTACCATCGCCCGCCTGCGGGTCGATGAAGCGGGTCGTCAGCTTGCCGCTCGACTCGGCCGCCACCTCGGCAAGCACGGACTCGATGATGCCGCGAAACTCCTGCAGCTCGAGAGGCAGCACGGCGTCGCCCGAGACGTAGCCGACGAACTCGACCGGCTCCGAGATGCTGTCGAAGATGTCCCCGCCGCTGCGAAATCCAGACGCCGCCTTCTTGATGGATCGCGTCAGGTCATACTCGGGGTTGCGCAGCTTGACCTCGAGCTCAGACTCGCCCTCGACCTTGACCTCGATCAGGTCGCGAAAACCCAGCACCTCATACTCGTCGCCGTAGCTGACCAGCACGTCGAAGTAGGAATTCACCAGGCTCGACTGATAGCGGTCCGCGACCTGAAACGGCACGGCGCGAATCCCGTACTTGGAGTTGGCCTCGTCCTCCAGCTCCGGCTCTTCGGCCGGATCAACGATCTCGACCCGAACCTTGCCGCCGCCCGCGACCTCGAACTCCTCGAGCAGGTCGCGCATCTGCGGCACCAGCGGCGCAAGCAGCGGGTGGGTCTTGGCGCTGAAGTAGCCGCGCAGCAGCAGCGGCTCTTCGAGGCGCTGCAGATTCGCCACGCTCGCCCCGGACAGCGAATACTGCTGTCCTTCGGTGAGATCGAGGCGCACGCCGCGAACCTCGTTCAACCACACGTTCGCCACCAGCAGGTTCACCAGCACCAGCGCAGTGACGACGTACCAGGAACGATGCGCAGCCGCATCGCCGGTCGCCGCCCAGCGGCCGCGTTCGAGGCTGAAGACGTTCAGCATCAAGAATCCGCCCGCGATGGACGCGTAGTAGAACAGATCGCGCAGGTCGAGCACGCCGCGCGTGATCGATTCGAAACGCGACCCGCTGCCGATGGCGCGCAGCGCGTCGGCGACGCGACCACCGAACAGGTCAGTCACGGTGCCCGCGCCAATCAAATACAGCCCGCCACACAGGAAGCATGACAGGATCAGCGCGACGATCTGCGAATCCGAGCGCGCCGACACGAACAGGCCGATGGCGATGTAGGCCGCGCCAAGCAGCAGCGCCGCGACGTAGCCCGCGAACACCGGCCCCCAATCGAGATCGCCGAGCAGGGCGACCGTGAGCGGCAGCGGCAGGGTCAGCAGCAGGGCGAGGGCCAGGAGCTGCATGCAGGCGTAGAACTTGCCCAGCACGAACTCCCACGGCGACACCGGCAGCGTCTGTACGAACTCCAGCGTGCCGGTGCGGCGCTCCTCGCTCCACATGCGCATCGTCAGCGCGCTGGCGAGGAACACCAGCAAGACGGGCATCCACTCGAACAGGGGCCGCACGTCGGCGATGTTGCGCGCAAAGAACGCCTCACCCCAGAAAAAGACGAACAGCGTTACGGCCAGAAAGGCGGCGAGGAACAGATAGCCCATACCGCCGGCGAAGAACAGCGCGACTTCCTTCTGCGCGATCCTGCGGATGGTGTCAAAGCGCAGCATGGTCGACCTCCTCGTTGGCCTCACGGAACACGGCCTCCAGATCCCGCGTGACCGGCGTCAGCGCGCTGATGCGCGCGCCGGCCTCGAACAGGGCGCGCGCGATACTCGCGCACACCGACTCGCTCGCCTCGTCGACGGTCAGCCGATAGCCGCCGTCGATGGCGTCGATCTCGTTGACCTGTCCGCCGATCGCCGCGCGCATTGCGCCGAGGTCGGCGTCGGTGCGGACGACGAGATTGCGCGTCGTCGTCAGATCGGCGAGGCGCTCATCGAGCACGACCGCGCCGCTGCGCAGCATGATCGCGCGGGAACAGACGGCGCTGACCTCCTGCATGATGTGGGTCGACAGAATCACCGTCGCCGAGCGTGCCAGTGAGCGAATGAGTTCGCGCATCTGCTGGGTCTGCTGCGGATCCAGGCCGTTGGTGGGCTCATCGAGGATCAGGTACTTCGGTCTGTGCACGATGGCCTGCGCGACGCCGACGCGCTGCCGATAGCCCCGAGAGAGGGTAGAAATCAGCGATCCGGCGCGCTCCGTCAGCTCGGTAGCGGCGGCCGCGTCGCGCACCGCCGCGGGCCGATCGGCCGCCGCGACGCCGCGCATGCTGGCGGCGTACTCCAGGTAATCGATGACCGTCATCTCCGGGTAGACCGGCAGATTCTCGGGCAGGTAGCCCAGCTCGGCCTGCACGGCCTCGGCCTGCGCCTCGACACGGCGCCCGCCAATCAGCACCTCGCCGGCGCTCGGCTCGAGGTATCCGGTCAACATTTTCATGATCGTGGTCTTGCCCGCGCCGTTGTGGCCGAGCAAGCCGACAATCTCGCCCGCGTCGATCTCGAACGAGACATCTTCGACCGCGCGGAATTCGCCGTAGCTACGGCTGAGATTCTTCGCTTGCAACAAGTTTTCTGACTCCTTCAGGCTCTTCAGCGGCCCGCTTTCGACAATCCGTCGAGTTGCGGGAAGTTAAGTGGATTAGCGAAAATTACAAGACCCCATTGCGCACTGATCCGAACCCGCGGCGGCGCCGGCCGTCGCGACCTTGGGCAGGGCACCGGTACGCCGCGCGACACCGGGCGGCACACAGGAGGCAAGCTATGCAGATTGACGCCACCGTCGGCCCGCTCGAGGCCCGCATGGACGTCCGCACGACCGACACGCGGGCAGCGCTGCTGTGCCATCCCCACCCGCAGTACGGCGGCAGCATGCACGATGCGGTGCTCGACTGCGCTGCCCAGCGCCTGAGCGACGCCGGCTTCGCGACGCTGCGCTTCAACTTCCGCGGCGTGGGGGGCAGCGCCGGTGCGTTCGACAACGGGGTCGGCGAAAAGGTCGACGTCATCGACGCCTGGAACTGGCTGCGCGCACAGTCCAACTGGGACGCGCTGTGGCTGGTGGGCTATTCGTTCGGCGCCGCGATGGCGTGGGGCGCCCAGCGCGACTGCGCGGGTCTGGACCGGCTGGTGCTGATCGCCCCGCCCGCGAGCGCCATCGCGCTGCCCGCGGAGGCGGGCGACGGCGCCTATGACGTCATCGTCGGCACGGAGGACGGGTTCTTTTCCGCCGCGCGCCTGCCGCCCGGGGCCCGCCTGCAGACCCTGCCCGGCGCGGATCACTTCTTCGGCGGCGAGTTCGACGCCCTCGCCGCCGCAGTCACGACCCTGCTGTAGAGGACAGGGTCACTACCGCGCGCGGCCCTCAAAACACCAGCAGGTCGACGCCGGCAAGGTACTCGTGGCTCCAGTACAGAACAACGTATAGCAAGCTGCCGAGCACCACCGGTCCGATCTGTTCGCTAACGCGCAGCCGGCGCGGCTGGGTCATCAGCGCGACCAGGGGTACGAACGAGGTGCGCGCGACGAACGCCCTCCAGCCATCGCCTTGCTCGGCGAGCTTCTTCTGATCGAGATGCCAGCCGCCGGCCAGGGCCAGCGCCGCGAAGGCACCGAAAAACACGACGGACACGGCGTCGCCGTTGGCGATCACGTGGCCCAGCGCCCAGAGCGCTATGCCCCACATCAGCGGGTGCCGGGTAATGCGCATGACCCCGTAGGGTTCGTCGTCGATCTGCGCCTCCTGCCCCATAGAGGATGGGTTCTTGCTCATGAACGATCCGACCAACAGGACCATCCCGAACCAGGACAGACACTTCGTCAGCCAGTAGAGCTCGGGATCTGGTCCCCACCAGTAGACAAACCGGGTGGCCTCCCCGTAGGCGAAGATCAGTCCGCCAAGCGACGCGGCGGCGAGCAGCGAGTAAGCCAGCGTGAAGCCGCGCTCGCCGATCGCGCGCGTCAGCCCGTCGCGCACGAGCGCCGCGCTCAGCAGCAGGTGGCCGCCGACGAACAGCGTGGCAAAAACAAGGACTAGCAGCATGACGATCTCCCCTTGCGCCCGCGGGCGCCTCTAAGCTGCGCCGCCCGGGCGCGGCGGTCGACCCCGAGACCGCGTGCCAGACGCTCGCGCGCGATATGCCCGCCCCTCGCGCCCGTGCTCGTCACGATGCAGCGCGAGGTCCACGACGGTCTTGACGATCACGAGCACGACGATCAGCGCAACGGGCGATCCCAGCGCATCTACGCCCAGCCCCCCGAACAGCACTGCGATGTGCAGGATCACGATGCGCCGATACGGCGACGTCATCAGACTGCCGGGTGACTCGCGCAGATACTCGCCCTGACCGAAATAGTTGAACAACAGGGACACGCCGTGACTCACGAACAGCGCACCGACCGCCCACCACCAGAGCTGATCGGCCCGCGCAAAGATGCCCAGCGGTCCGAAGGTGTCGGCGCTAACCGGGGCGCCGAACAGATCCTGGATAAACGCGCCGTGTCCGTAGCAGAACGCACCGTAGTGCAGCGTAAAGAAGCACGCGCTATAGAGGCCCGACACATAGCGTCCGAGCCGCAGGCCCGCGTGCACCATCTTGATCAACGTGTAGGTCCCAAGGACGAGGTTTTCCGCCCAGTACAGCGTGATGACCGACCAGACATCCCAATCCCACAGCAGGACCCCGACGAGCGGCAGCAGATTGACCAGCACCAGCAGCACGCCAGGCGGGCGCGCCAGCCAACCCGAGTCGAGGCCGGAAAGCGCTGCGGTTCCCGGTAAGACGTCCGCGAAATCATCGACCGGGGTCGCGCGCAATTCGTTCGCGGGCTGACTCATCGGGCGGGCTCGGCGCTGCGACGGTGCATCGGCAGGTCCTCTCAGTTCGTCGGTTCGATCATGAACCGACCGTTTGCCTCGACAACCACGGCGCCGGTATCCGCGCGGAGGGCCCTGCCGCTCAGATCGGCGAGGCGGCCCCGACGCCGTACCAGACTGCCCTCGAGTTCGACCGGCACACCAATCGGCGGCTTGTCACGGTAGCGGACCTCAGCCCGTGCGGTGAAGCAACGCTCGCCCCGCAGGAACAGCCAATTCGCCATGACGTCATCGAGCAGCGAAAACAGCAGACCGCCGTGGGTGACGTTGTCATAGCCGATGTGCGCGGGCTCGGGCAACCATGTCGCACGACACAGGTCGCCGTCGAGCCGAAACTGTACCTTCAGTCCCGCCGCGTTGCCTGGACCGCAGACGAAGCACTGGTTGGCCTCGCTGTTGACCAGCGCCGCCGGATCGATCTCGCTCATGCCCGCGTTCCTCTTCGCTATCTTGTTCGCTGCTCTTTCTAACGGCGCACCGCGCGCGTGCGGCACAGTGTATGAAGTCGAACCGCCCAAACCCAGCGCCGCGACCCTGCGCGTCACGTCTCTTCCAACAGCGTCCGAAAGCGTCCGGGCGCGGATTCGACCGCGCAGACCCGACAAGCGCATCGCCCCCGCGTATAGTGATCGGGTTTTGATTACGCTCGACACGATCGCGGCCCGCCTGCGGGCCCACGAACCCGAACGCCACACCCCGGGACCGCGCACACGCCAGGCCGCCGTTGCGATCATTCTCTGCGGAAGCGGTGCAGGCGGGCGCGATGCCGAGCGCGATATCCAGGTCGGCTTCATCCAGCGCGCCATGCGCGACGGCGACCCCTGGTCGGCGCAGATGGCTTTTCCGGGTGGCCACCGCGATCCGGAGGACGCGGACCTGAAAGCCGCGGCCGTGCGTGAAACGCGCGAAGAAATTGGCGTCGATCTGAGCGTCGCCGACTACTACGGCAGCATCGATCAGACCCACGCGATGCCGCGCGGGCGCAATATCGACATGATCGTCGAGCCGCACGTGTTCCAATTGCCTCAGGTGCCCGACTCGACGCCCAACTACGAGGTGGCCGAGGTCGTGTGGGCGCCGCTCGGCGATCTGATGGGCAACCGCTGGCACGACACCGAGACCCGGCCGATGAACGGCACGCCGACCACGTTCAACGGCTACCGTCTGCCCCGCGGCCACTTCGTCTGGGGACTGACCTACCGGATGCTGAAGGGCTTTTTCACGCTGATCGACCCGGACTGGCCGCTGCCGCCGGAACTGTAGGCAACCCGACCTTAAATGCCCGCGCCGGTCTGCCGTCGGTAGTCCGCAATGGCGAGACCCGCCGCGACGCTGGTGAACGGATCGTGCTCGCGCACCCGCGCGCCGAAGCGCTCCGTCAGGATGTTGCGTACGGCCGGGATGAGGGATGACCCGCCGGTCCCGAGCACGATGTCGATCGCGCTGGCGGGCAGACCCGCGCGACGCAGCGTCTCATCGACCGCCTGCTCCACGGTATCGAGCTGGTCCTTGATCAGCGCCTCGAACTCGTTGCGCGTCATGCGCACCTCGATGTCGAGCTCGGGAATATCCAGCACGGCCTCTTCGGCGTGCGACAGTCGCGCCTTGAAGTCCTTGATCGTCTGAAACACGACATAAGACAGATTCTGCTGAATCAGCTCGCTCAGCCGCCTGAACTTGATCCGCGCCGGGCCGTCTTGCTCCAGACACTCGAGCACGGGCGTCGTGAAGCGGTTCTGGTTCAACGTATAAGACACCGCCCAGTTGACCAGCAGATCTTCGTAGTCCTCGAACGGGAACGGCGTGTCGATCTGCCGATCGAAGCCGCGCCGCACATAGCGCTCACCCTTGCCGAGTAGCGGGAACAGCAGCGCCCGAAACAAGCGCTGATCGATGTGGTCACCGCCCAGCGGCACGCCGTAGGTGGTTACGACCGAGAACTCGCTGCCCGCGCGTCGCAGCACGCAAAAATCGAGCGTGCCGCCGCCGAAGTCGAGGGTGAGCAGGTGTTCGCCATCGACGCTCGCGTGGGCGTGCAGAAAGCTGACCGCCGCCGCGGTCGGTTCGGGATAGAACTCCCGCGTGGTGAACCCCGCGTACTTGTAGGCCTCGCTGAGCCGCGTCATCGCAAGCTGGTTCTTGTGCTGATCGCGGCCTTCGAAATTCACCGGATGACCGATGAGCGCCCGCGCGACGGAAGCGTCGAGCGCCTGCAGCTGCCGTCGAATATGCACCAGAATGGGGGTGACCAGCGCGACCAGTCGAAAGGGCGCGTCGAATACCATCAGGCGCCGCACGTTGGGATCCCCGAGAAGCCGCTTGGTGCCGCGAAACAGCCGGCCCTGCAGGCCGGAATCCGCCGTGGGTTGGCCGTAGATCTTCGTCGTCAGCGTCTCCGGCGGCGGTCCGCCCGCACCGTGTCCACCGACGAGCAGCGTGCTCTCGCCGATGACTTCGGGAACGAGTTCGACGGTGCGACCCGTGTTGTCGGCGACGTAACGATCGATCGCGTCCTGGCCCGTCAACCGCTGCAGGTCGCGATCGAGATAGAGCGCGGACGGCATGATGTCGACGGCCTGCTCGAGCCGCGCGAAACGCAGCCGCTCGCCGTCGAAAACCGCCGCCGCGGAGTTCGTCGTGCCGAAATCAACGCCAATTCCAATAGTCATGGCGCGCAGTGTAGTCGCGCGTTAGCGGCAACGGTAGCGGGCTGCGCGCCGACCGCGAACGACGACCAGCGTCCAAATCCGCGGCGGCTTAGAATGTGCCGATGGCAGGCGACGACAGCAGCGATAAGGACCGTGGGCACGCGCCGTCGAACGCCCCAAGCGTGCGTGCATTCCCGACGGCCAGCGAACGAGCGAAACGAAAACGCGACGCGCGTAAGACGCGCGCGCGCGGCAAGACGCTGTGCGGTCGGGGATTCCACCAGTGGGTTGACGACAAGCGTCAGCAGTTCGACGTCAAATCGGGTCGGCTGGTTACGGCACAGCGCTGCGCGCGCTGCGGCGAGCGACGCAATCGTCTGACCTGACCTTCGCGCCGGCGAGCTAAAGGCTGACTAGACCCTCCATCGAGCAGCCCACGCCGGTGCCGCCGAGACCGCAATAGCCGTTGGGGACCTTCGCCAGGTATTGCTGATGGTAGTGCTCGGCGTAATAGAACTCGATGGCCGCGGCCGTATCGCGCACCTCGGTCGTGATCTGCGGATAGCTCGCCGCGGTGAGCGCCTCCTGATAGCGCGCGTGAGAGGCCGCAACGGCGTCCGCGTGATCAGCGTCGGTCATATAGATCGCCGACCGGTACTGGGTGCCGATGTCGTTGCCCTGGCGCATGCCCTGGGTGGGATCGTGATTTTCCCAGAACAGCTGCAACATGGCCTCAAGCGACGTTTGCTGGGGATCAAACACGGCGAGGACGACCTCCGTGTGCCCGGTTCTGCCGGAGCAAACCTCTTCATAGGTCGGGTTCGGCGTGACGCCACCCGCATAGCCGACCGCCGTGGTATAGACACCGGGCGCCTCCCAAAACTTGCGTTCTGCGCCCCAAAAACAGCCCATGCCGACGATCAGGGACTGCATCCCTGCGGGAAAAGGCGGCACGAGAGGCGCGCCGTTGACGAAGTGCTCTGCCGGCACCGGCATCCGGTCCATGCGTCCGGGCAGGGCGTGTTCGGTCGCCATTTCCGTCGCTGTAAAGTTGCTGCCTGCCAAAGTTTCGTCTCCCTTGGGTGATACAATGAATTTATCACAGCCGTTGGCGTCAAAACGTTTCGCGGCCAACCGTTGTCGAATCCGTGCTGGATCACCGGCCTCTCACTGGAAGAGCGGTGGCTAACAGAGATGCCTGCAAGCAAACTGAGACAGCCTATCAACACACAGACCAATCCCAGCCCCAGCCAAGCCCACTGTCCCCCAAGCGCCGGGGTCCCGGCGGACGGCAATCATGTACGACATAGCAGCGCTGCGCTGCGCGGTCTCTATCGCCTCCTTTGGGGCGGCACGCTCGCGATCGCCGTCGCAGCCTGTCAGTCGGTAACGACCACGCCCAATTACGACGTGCTGGCCGAGCGCGTCGGCGCCGGCGATGAGGTCAAGGTCGCCGATCTGCGCGCCGCCTTTTTCGCCGACGACGACAGCGTCGAAGAATTGGCCGCCATCATCGAGCTGGAGCGTCAGGCGCTGGCTCTGCTAGCAGACCAGCCGCTGCGCCTCGGCGCGATCGGCAATGCCATCCTCGAACGCAACTACGGCAGCCTGACGGGTCACCTCGCGCTGCAGCGCTTTTACGAACACGTCGAGTCCCCCGACACCGCCGCGATCCACGCCGACTGGCTGGAGCGCATAAGCGCCTATATCGAGACGGCGGCCGGCAGCGCGGAAGATCCCTATCCCGTACTCTCAAGCGCCGAGGCCGAGGCCTACCTGCTGCACCGCGATCAGGAGCTGGTGGGCTCGATGTACCACTCGCGCGAGGCGCACCCGCTGGTCCTGCTAACCGCGGCGACGGACGCAGCCTCACAGCGACTCATCAGCCGCTACTTCGATCTGAGCCGCAGCTTCGAGGTCGCGGCCCGCGATGCGAACGCCGCGCGCGCAGAGGCGGCGGCCAAGGCGGCCGCGGCCGGAGAGGCGAGCAGCAAGCCCGACCCGTTCGCACCCGGCGAACTGATCGGCCAGCTAGCGCAGGAGGGTGACACAGCCGCCCAGGCGTTCATCGGTACCTACATGGCGTCGAAGCCGCGCACCATCGACCAGGCGATCGAATGGCTGAAGCAGGCGAGCCAGCGCGGCAACGTCATCGCAAACCTGATGTTGGCGCGCGCGTATTGGAGCAAGGCACAGGGCACGACAGGCGCCGAGCGCCACGATTTTCGTGAGCTGATGGCCGACAACTACACCCATGCCATCGCGCTCGGCTCCGACGAGGCCATGTTCTCGCTCGGCTCGATCTATCTGGCGGGCGAGTTCGGCGCCGACAACCGAGTTTCGGGGGTCGCCCTGCTCAAGCAGGCCGCCACGGCAAAGAACGTCAACGCAGGCCTGCTGCTGGCACACATGCACTATCGCGGCGAGGTGGTCGAACAGGATCTCGATGCCGCAGAGCAGTTCTTTCACGAGGCGGCCGCGACCGGCAGCCGCCGGGCCGCCCTGCAGTACGCGCGGTTTCTGTATCAGCCGCAGAACGAGCGTGCATTCAACACCAGCGCCGTGTCGTGGCTCGAAGATCTGGCCGCCCGCGACGACGCCGAGGCCATGCTGCTGCTCGGCAACCTGAACGCGCGCGGCATCGGCGTGGATCAGAACTATCGGCGGGCGCTCGGCTGGTTCAAGTCGGCCGTCAAGGTGCAGCCGGACGATGCCAACATCGTCAACGAGGTCGCCTGGACGCTAACCGTGACCGAGCTAGCCGAGCTGCGCAGCGCAAGCTACGCCCTGCGCATCATGAGTCGGATGATGGAGGGCGACGACAAGGCCCGCCGCAACCCCGCGTACCTCGACACCTGGGCCGCCGCCTACGCCGCGAACGGCAAGTTTGTGCGCGCGGTCGAGCTGCAGGAAGAAGCACTGGACGTCGCGCGCCAACTCGACAACTTCGAGGGGATGGGCGAACTCGAGGAGCACCTGCAGACGTTCAACGATCGCGGCACGGTCATCGATCCCGTGCCGTGACCGAGACCCTGTCCGCGGCGGATCTGCGCGACTGGCTGCGCGATGGGCGGCCGATTATCGATGTCCGCGCACCGACCGAATTCGCGCAGGGCAGCGTCACAGCCGCCGTTAACCTGCCCATACTCGACGACGAGCAGCGCCACCAGGTCGGAATCCGGTTCAAGTCAGCCGGACAGGCGGCGGCGATTGAGCTAGGCGAAACGCTGGTGAGCGCCGAGCTGAAAACCGCCCGCGTCCATGCCTGGACGCAATATTCCGCACGCTTCCCCCTGGCACCAGCGGTCATGTGCTGGCGCGGCGGCCTGCGTTCCGGCTACGCGGTCGAATGGCTGCGCGAAGCGGGCGTCAGCGCCCCGCGAATCGAAGGCGGATTCAAACGGCTGCGACATCTGTGTCTGGCCGAGCTAGACGCCTTCGCCGACCGCGACGACTGGCTCGTGATCGGCGGCCGCACGGGCAGCGGCAAGACGAGCGTGCTCGGCGCGCTGGATGGCGCGATCGATCTAGAGGGCTACGCGAACCATCGCGGCTCTGCGTTCGGCGGCCTGCCCGAGGGCCAGCCGACGCCGATCGCCTTCGAGAACGCGCTGGCCATCGCTGCGCTGCGACACACCGCGGACCGGATCGTCGTCGAGGACGAGGGTCGTCTGATCGGCCGACTCGGCGTGCCGCGCGCCTGGCACGAACGCATGCAGCGCGCGCCGATTGCGCTGGTCGAGGTCCCGCGTGAGGCCCGCGTGGCGCACATCTTCGCCGAGTACGTCGGCGACCGCGTCACCGAGCGCGATCTCGCCGTGCACTATCTGGCGGCGCTGGACAGGATTCGCAAACGGCTGGGCGGCGATCGCCACAGAATCGTCGGCGAGATGATTACCGACGCCTTCGCGACCGGCGACGCCGAGGGCCATCGACGCTGGATCGAGCGCCTGCTCGAGTGGTACTACGATCCGATGTATGACTATCAGCTAGACCGCAAGCGCGAGCGCATTGTGGCCCGCGGCTCGCGTCAGGAGATCATCGACTTCGTGACGCGGTCATCGCCCGCCATCGAGATTGCCCGCTAAGCCGCGTCGACACCCCACGTTAGCCCGCGCTATTGGACGCGACGTTCCAGGATTGGGATGTTCACCTCGCCACCGGTCAACGGCACCTCGTAGCTGTGCACGCCCGCCGAGACTTCGAAGCGACCCCCGTTGGGTAGGATGACCTGCGCGCCACCGTTAACCGGCACCCCCACCTCCAACACAAAGGCACTGGGCGTGACTTGCCAGGCGCTGCTGTAGCGTCCGTGCACGCTGTCGAACTGCACGCTGATACTGCCGAGCGGCGCGGCGCCGGGAAACTCAGGGCCGAGCGGCGGCTGCGGCTCAATGCGCACCCGCCGATAGGCGTTGTCCGCGGACTGCTCTGTGGGCACGAGATCGATCCCCGCGACCGTGCGGTAAAGCCAATCACCGATGCCCGCCAACGCGCAGCTATTGTCGAGCGCACCGCTGTGATCCGAGTCCGCTTGAAAGGTCGCCGGTAGCGTAGTCGCGTCGGCCGCGACCCGCTCCAACCAGCTGTCCGGCGCGCTCGACAGCAGCGTGCGATAGGCCAGCGCGAGCCGCCCGCCGGCGGTGAGCACATGCAGCAGATAGGGCGCGCTCAGCTCATCAAATGCCGCGGCGCTGCCCGCTTGCGCCTCGACCGTGTCGACCAGCCGCTCGAACGAACGACGCCGCGCCGCGCCATCAAGCGGTCCGTCGAGCAGTCCGAAGTGCAGCGTCAGCACGAGCGCCGTCTGACCAGCGGCCGCCAGTTCACCGCCCGGCGTCACGAATCGATGCCGGAACGCCGTGCGCACATGGGCCGCGAGCCGCTCGAACCGTTCGATAGCGTGCGCCTGGCCGAGCACGCCGGCGATCCGTGTAAGCAGCACCACGCTGCGGTAGTAGTAGGCGGTCGCGATCACGTCGGCGTCGAGCCCGACGGGCACCGGCCCCAACACCGCGTTGCCGACCCCGCCGCGGACCCCGTCCGGGAAGCGGCGCTCCAGAGAGCGCACGTAGCGCTGCAGGGGCTCGAAGTGACGCTCCAGCACGCGCTTGTCGTCGTAGCAGCGATACTGATTCCAGGCATAGCTCAGGTAAGCGTCCGCAGACCCGGCGCCGCCGTCGCACTCCAGTTCCGCGCAGCCCGGCGGTACCGGCACGACCGCGGGCAGATCGCCGCTGGGCGACTGGGCATCCGCGAGGTCGAGCAACCACTTGCCGGCAAACGCGGCCGTATTGGCATTGAACGACGCGGTGCGGGCAAAACCCTGAGCGACGTTCGTCAGCGGTAAACGCTGTGCCTGCCGGGTGACCGCCCACGGGACGCTCGCGAGCGCGCCGCGCTGGCTCCACTCGATCGCGCTTTGCAGCCGGTTCAGCCGCGGCTCGTCACAGTCGAAACGGCCGGTTGGTTCGACGTCCGCCCCGATCACCAGCGCCTTGACGTCGTCGATCGCGTCGGCCTCAAAGCGCCCGCTGATGGCGACGAAGCGAAACCCGTGCAGCGAAAACACGCCTTCGATGACCTCGCCGTCCGCATCGCCGCGCGCGGTGTAGTGCTCTCGGGTCGCGTCCGCGTGTGCCAGCGCCTCGCGCCGTTCGGCGTAGGTCACGGTCAGCAGCGTCCCGGCCTTGAGCCGCGCGACGACTCGCGAGCGCCCCACGGTATTGCGGCCGAAGTCGTAGATCAGTCGCGCCCGACGGGCGTTCGGAACCTGCTCTTGGAAAGATGCGACGGGGTTGAGTTCGCGCAGCACGCGCTGCACGGGCCCAACCCGGCCGACAAGCGTGGGTGGATGCAACTGGCGAATCTGCGCACGCGCCCAGTCATCGTCGTCAAAGTCGGGTCGCGTCCAGCGCGACGGCTGCTGGCGGGCATCGATGTCCTCGCCGCGGGAGAGATCGCTGGCAAGCAGCCCCGAGGTTTGCCAGCGCCAGCCCTGATCGGTAGTCACGTAGAGCGTGCGTCCGTCTACGAGATCGATGCGCAGCTGCGCCAGCAGCGCGGGCCGCGCACCGTAGCCCTGGCGGCCGCGAAACGGCAGTTCGCCGCAGTACCAGCCGTCCCCAAGCAGCACGCCGACCGCGTTCAGCCCGGGACGCAGCAGGTGTTTGACGTCATAGGACTGGTAGTACAGGCGCCGGCGATAGTCGGTCCAGCCAGGTTCCAGTTCGTCTGAACTGACGCGCACGCCGTTGATGAACGTGCGCTGCAGCCCGAGCGCCGCGACATACAGGCGCGCGCGCCGCACCTCGGTCAGCCGCTGCGCTGGTGCAGCCGCCGGCTGCTCGTCGCCGCGCTCTTCCGCGGCGAGCGCATCGAGGCTAGCGTCGTCGAGATGAAACGTGCGGCGCAGCGCGGGTACGGGGGCCGCGGCCGAGGCGCTGCCCGTCAGCGGCGCCTCGATCCAGTCGCCGCGCCAGTCAGCGGCCTCGAGCAGACCCGACTCGAACCAGTTGGCTTCGCTCCACGGGCTAGGCAGACCGTCGCTGTCGTAGGTCCTGACGCGCCAGTAGACCCGCTCGGCGCTACCCAGCGGCGGTCCGCCGTAGGGCACGTTGACCGATCGCGAGCTGTCCACCCGGCCGCTGTGCCAAAGGCAGCGCGGATGGCGCACATCCTCCAGCGCGGCCAGGTCCTGCGCGGCCACGATCTCGTAGGCGGTCTGAATCTCGGCAGGACGGCTGTCGACCGGCCACCAGCTCAGGCGTGGGCGCGCGGTCTCGAGGCCAAGCGGGTTGGCGATGTACTCGCACCGCAGCCGCTCGGGCGCGCGGGGCTCGACGGACTCAGGCATGCCAACCGCCGCCGTCGATGGGGACAGCGGACGCGCTCGCAGTCGGGTGTGAGAGCGGCGCCGCTAAGCGCCTGCGAATGCACGGTCTCAAGAAAGCCTCATGTCCTGTGCGCGAGGACGCCGCAGAGCGTCAAGTTCACGTCCTCTTGATGAGTGCGCAGCGAAACTGACGATAACAGATGCCCTATCACCTGTTCAGTGCTATCGACACCGGCCGAATTGTGTCCTATGGGGCGCACATCAGACAAACGTGAACGGCGGACCGAACGGTTACAGGCCCCGGCAGCCTTCGCGCGCTAGGCACAACTTGCTGAATAATAAGAACTTTTTGGGAAATAGATCGCCGGTAACACCGCGGTAACACTATCGCCAAAAAAGTTGTTACCAGGGGTTGCATCCGGTGTTACTTTAGGTAACATAGCTCTCGCGGTCGCACCAAGAAGGCGCTACCGCCAAGTTTCCGGAGAGTCGACTCTCAGAAGCCGTTCTCCGAGGGGTGCCGAACCCTCCTCCCCTCCCCACTTTCGGCACCCCTCCCCTACCCCTCGTGGCAGGCCCCTCGCCTGCCATTTTTTTTGCCCGGTGTTTCCCCCGGGCGCCTTGCCGCATCGACCCTCAAGGTCGCTGTGCGGCAGATTCGCTCGCATTTTTTTGACCAGGCTCACAAAAGCCATGCGCACCAGGCACGGTGCCACGCGCGACCGCCGGAGCCGGTGTTACCATTTCCGGGATGGCCTATGAACAGTTGTTCGATTCGACGGGAGACGCCAGGTGACCGAGATCAGCACGGGCTACGTGAACATATTTGTCAGCGACTTCCAGGCCGCGCTCGACTTCTATCAGCACACCCTGCGCCTACCGCTGATCTTCGCCGACGATGAGTTCCGCTACGCCGCGTTCGCAACACCCGGGGCGCAGCTCGCCATCGTCGAAACCAACGAAGAGGAACTAGTCGGCCGGCATACGGGCGTCGGCCTGACCGTAGAAGACCTGGACGAGGCGCATCGCAGCCTGAAGGAGACGGTGAAGTTCGTCACCAAACCGGAGAAGCAACCTTGGGGCGGCTATATGGCCATGATCGCCGATCCGGATGAGAACCTCTTCTACCTCGATCAGTTCACCGCACCGACGCAGGATCTCGCGTGACGGACGCGCCTGCCGGCGCGAACGTCAGCGTGCGTCGCGACGGCCCGATCGCCGTCGTCGAGTTCGCCAGACCCGCCGTCGCCAACGCGCTGAACTTCGACCACCTGCACGACATCGAACAGACCGCGCTCGCCTTCCGCGACGACGACCAGACCCTCGCGGTGATCTTCACCGGCCAGGGCAAACACTTCTCCTCCGGCGCCGATCTCGCTGACGGCGGCGCCGCCCATCAGGGTTCGCTGGCCCTGCGTCGCCGCCGCAGCCGCATCGGCGAGCGGGCGATACACGCGCTGCTGGACATGGATCAGATCACCATCGCCGCCTGGAACGGCGCGGCCATGGGCGGCGGCGCCTGCCTCGCCACCGCGATGGATTTCCGCATCGGCGCGGACGACTGCTTCATGCAGTACCCCGAGGTCGACATCGGCCTCAATCTCATGTGGAAGAGCCTGCCGCTGATCGTCGAGCTCATCGGCCCCGCGCGCGCGAAGCGCCTGGTCGTCGGCGGCGAGCGGGTGCACGCGCAGACCCTGTTGGACTGGGGAGTGCTGGACGAGTTGGTACCGCGCGACGAACTGCTCGTGACCGCGCAGGCCTGGGCGAAGCGCTACGCCGCGAAACCGCCGATCGCCGCGCAGATGATCAAGCGCTCGATCAACGCGCTGTCGGCACCGCTGGGCGATGCGATCATGCACATGGACACAGATCAGAATCTGTTCGCGGCGCGGACCGAGGATCAGAAGATCGCAGTGGCGGCGTACCTAAACGGCGAACCGCCCGAGTTCAGCGGCAACTAGCCGGAGGCGGCCACGCGTATCGACGGCGACGCACCACCAACGGCTGAGCGCCCCATCTCGCTGGCTAGTGTATTCACGAGCGCAGTGGCCTCATCCACGGGGTCTGAAAATCCGAGCGCCTCCCGCAGTCGCGATCCATCGACGTTCAGCGGTACGCTGAGATCGAGTCCCCGCTGGCGCGGGAGAAAGGGATCGTCCGGCTCGTCCGTCAGCTCGATGCGGCCCTGCCAGCGCGCAGCGTTGTGGCCTTTGCCAGCATCGGTTCTATCGCCCATGCAAATCGCCGCTGTTTGGCACCCGGACCATAGACCATCGGCAGTCTGAGTATGGTCCAGGCGCCCGCGCGACGAAGGACGGCCGCCTCGATCGGAATCTTTTCGTAGTCGTCGAGATACTGATCCGGGTCGTCGGCCGCTCGCAGCGCTGCACGCCGGTAGGGAAACGCGCGCGAGCGCAGCGGCGCATCTTCGGCAAGCGCCGTCGCGGTGGCGGGGCGATACATCGGGACCGGATCGGGACCGGTAAGAACCGAAGCTAGCCGATCCGCACCCCCGCAGCGGTCTCCTCGACCGCCGGCGCCGGCGTCATTCGACACAGGGCGCCGCTCGTACAGTGCCCGCTGGCCAGCGCAAAGCGGTAGCCGTGCCACGGACAGACGATCTCGCCGCGCTCGATCCGCGCGTCGGCGAGCGGCGCGAGTTGGTGCGGACACACGGCCGCATGCGCGATCAGCGAACCTTCGTGATCGCGCAGGACGTGAGGCCGACCGCCGAAGTCGAAGCGATGCGGCAGATCGAGCTCGGCCACGGGTGGCAGCATCACCGCCTCGCGCGGCCGCGACTGGATGCGCTGCTCCAGCTGCCACTGCCGCTCGACCATCATCGGCTCGTCTTCGTCGTACAGCACCGTGTACGCCTGGGCATAGGCGGCGCCGACCTTCGCTCGGTCGGCCTCGGGAATCCCGGGCACGTAGAAGTCGATGGCGAGATCTAAGCGTCGCGGCGCGACCTCGACGACGCTGGTCCAAATCTCTGCGCCCGCGGCACGGCCTTCGATATTGCGCGTGATCCAGCGCTGACGATCGCGTTCGAGCCGCAGTTCGATCAGCGATTCCCGATCTGCCGCATCCCAGACCCGCGCGCGCCAACCCCAGGCGCCGGCGTCGACCGCCTCGATCGCGCTGAACGATGACGCGTGCACGAACGGCAGGTGCTCCCAGTCGAGCGCGTTTTCGTACATGCGCTCGAGGCTGACCGCGACCGTACGCTGGTAGGAGCCGACGTGACCCGCCCGCCCGAGCGCGTTCACCGGGCCACTCGCAGACCGAAGCGCAGTTCCCGGCCGTCGATCGCCGCACTTGTCGATACTTCGGGTTCGCCGCGCGCGATCTCCAGCGCGAGCACCTCGCCCGCGATGTAGTCGCGATGGGCGTCGATCGCCGCAAGCAGCGCGTCGTCGCCCGCCACCGTCAGATGGATCCGGTCTTCGACCCGGAACTGTTTGTCCTTGCGCGCCTGCTGCACGCGATTGACGACCTCGCGCGCGTGGCCCTCTTCAATCAAGGCCGGCGTCAGCTCGCAGTCGAGCGCGATGGAAATCTGCGCGTCGGTAACGACGTCGCCGTCGCCGCGGGCTGCGCGGGTCACCTGTATCTCATGCGCATCAAACGTCTCGCCCAGCACTTCGACCGTCTCACCTGCGAGCAGCGCCTGCGCGTCGCGCTCGCTCAGATTACGGATCGCGGCCTGAAACTCTTTCATGCGCTTGCCCAGCCGTTTGCCCAACACGGGGAAGTTCGGCTTGGTGACGAGCTCGATGTAGCTGGCCTCGTCGGCGTCATAGCGCACGGACTTCACGTTCAGCTCGCGCGCGAGGTAGTCCTCGAGGCTGCGCAGGTTGTCGAGCACGTTCTGATCCGAGTGGATGACGGTGAGCGACGCCAGCGGCGTTCGCAGTCCGATCTTTACCTCTTCGCGACGCCGCCGGCCCAGCAGGATCACGTCACGCATACGCGCCACGGCCTCTTCCAACGCCTCGTCGCGATCCGATTCTTCCGCCTGCGGATAGCTGCACAGGTGCACGGATTCGGGCTTCGGCGTGCCGCCACCGAAGCTCGCGAGTTCGAAGTACAGATGCTCGGCGAGGAACGGCGTGAACGGCGCCATGATCAGCGCCAGCTCGTGCAGCGTGCCGTGCAGCGTGCTGTAGGCAGCGATCTTGTCGGCCGACACGTCGTCACCCCAGAAACGCGCCCGATTAAGTCGCAGGTACCAGTTGGTCAGCTCCTCGATGAACTCGATCAGGGCCGGCTGCACGTTGTACAGGCGATACGCCACCATCTCTTCGTTGACGCGCGCCTTCAGCGTCTGCAGGCGCGAGACGATCCACAGGTCCAGCACGTTGTTGCCGCGATGCACGCCCTTCTCGGGCGACCAGTCGTCGATCTCGGCGTAGGTCTTCAGGAACGAGAAGACGTTGTACCAGGGCAGCAACACGCGGCGCGCCATCTCGCGCACGTTGTCATCTGAAAAGCGCTGTTCTTCGGCGCGCACCAGACCCGACGAGATCAGCGTCAGCCGCAGGGCGTCGGCGCCGTAGACTTCCATCAGTTCTTCGGGCGGCGTGTAGTTGCGCAGGCTCTTCGACATCTTCTTGCCGTCTTCGGCGAGCACCATGCCGTTAACGATCACGTTGCGAAACGCGGGCTTGTCGAATAGCGCGCTCGCGAGCACATGCAGCGTGTAAAACCAGCCGCGGGTCTGATCGAGACCTTCGGCGATAAACTCCGCCGGATAGCCCGCATCGAACACGTTCTGGTTTTCGAACGGATAGTGCAGCTGCGCGTAGGGCATCGAGCCCGACTCGAACCAGCAGTCCAGCACCTCGGGAATGCGCCGATACTCGCCGTCTTCGCCGTCGACGGTGAAGGTCAGATCGTCGACGAACTCACGATGCAGATCGTCGACGCGCACGCCGGTGTACGTTTCCAGTTCGTCGACCGAGCCAATGCAGATACGCCCGCCGCTGGTTTCGTTTACCCAGATCGGCAGCGGCGTGCCCCAGAAGCGATTACGCGAGATCGCCCAGTCGATCGCGCCCTCCAGCCAGTTGCCGAAGCGCCCGTCGCGAATGTGCTCCGGTACCCAGCGAATCGACTGATTGTGTTCGGTTAGCCGCTCGCCGATCTCGGTGACGCGCACATACCACGACGGTATCGCGCGATAGATCAGCGGCGTGTCGGAACGCCAGCAGAACGGATAGCTGTGCTGGATGACGTCCTGCTTGTACAGCGCGCCGCTCGCCTTCAGATCCGCAATGATCTGCCTGTCGGCGTCCTTCACATGCTGGCCGGCGTAGGGCGGAACGCTCGCGTCAAACTTGCCGTCGAGCCCGACCGGACAGGCGAACGCCTCGATGCCGGCCGCTTTGAAGGCCTGATAGTCGTCCTCACCGAAGGCCGGCGCCTGGTGCACGATGCCCGTGCCCGCATCCGTGGTGACGTAGTCGCCCGAGATGACGACGAACGCGCCACGATCCGCCTCGGCCGCAAAGAAATCGAACAGCGGCTCATAGCGACGGCCCACCAGATCGCGACCGGGCATGCTGGCCAGGATCTCGAAGCGCTCGTCACCGCCGTATGCACCCAGCAGCTCCCGGGCGAGATAGACGACGCCGCCGTCTTCCCTGTCGCGCGCGCGCACGTATTCGATGTCGGGTCCGACGCAGAGCGCGAGGTTCGACGGCAGCGTCCAGGGCGTGGTGGTCCAGGCCAGCATGCGCGCGTCTTCGTCCACCAACCTACAGGCGACGGTGATGGCAGGGTCCTGCACGTCCTGATAGTTCGAGTTGGCTTCAAAGTTCGCCAGCACCGTACCGAGCGCGGTGGAGATCGGCATGACCTTGGAGCCCTGATAGATCAGGCCCTTGTCCCAGAGCTGCTTCACCACCCACCAGACGGACTCCATGAAGGAGACGTCCATCGTCTTGTAGTCGTCGTCGAAATCCACCCAGCGGCCGAGGCGCGTGATGATCTCGCGCCACTGGGACGTGTAGCGATCGACGATGGCGCGGCATTCGTTGTTGTAGCCGGCGACGCCCAGCTTCTCGACGGCGTCCTGAGCCGACATGCCGAGCTGCTTGTCGATCTCGTGCTCGATCGGCAGGCCGTGGCAATCCCAGCCGAAGCGCCGGATCACGTAGCGGCCGCGCATCGTCCAATAGCGGGGCACCACGTCCTTCAGGATGCTGCCGACGAAATGGCCGTGGTGCGGCAGACCGGTCGCGAACGGCGGGCCGTCGTAGAAGATGTAGGGCTTCTTGTCCTGCGTGTTCCGCAGGCTCTGCTGGAAGACGTCCTCCGCCTCCCAGAACTTGAGCACCTTGTGCTCCATCTCGACGAAGGAGAACGTCGAAGCACCGGTGTCTTCGGCCGCCGATTCAGTCTCTGGGGTCAGCGATTGCGCCATGATGTCGGTTCCGCCACACGCGTGCGGGGGTCAAAAAGGGGCCGCATTGTACGCTCGCCCGCACCCTTTGGTCAGCCTGGCTTACGGGCCGCGCTCAGTCCACGACGCCGCAGATCGTCGCCATCTTCTCGGCCCGACGCTTGAAGCCGTCCAGATCGCGCCCGCCGACCGGCACGTTGAGCTGCGCCACCCCCGCCGCCTCGTAGGCCGCGACCGTCTCGGGGGTGATCGGGTGCCGGTTGGGGCCGACGCATACATGAACGTCCGCCAGCAGCCGCCCCTCGGCCGCGAGCAGCGCTTCCAGCCGGCCGAGCCGGGCCTCGACGGTCTCAGGCGTCATGTTGTAGCCGTACCAGCCCTGGCCATGGCGCGCGACCCGTCGCAGCGCGGCGTCGCTCTCGCCACCGAAGTAGACCGGCGGGTGCGGCGTCTGCACCGGCTTGGGATTGAAGTGGCAGGGTGCGATGCGCAGCGTCGGCCCCTCGAACGCCGTGACCCCGGGCGACCAGAGCGCGCGCATGGCGTCCAGGTACTCGACGGTGTTGGCGGCCCGATCGGCGAAGCTCATCTGCAGGCTGTCGAACTCTTCTTTCAGCCAGCCGATGCCGACGCCGAAATCGACCCGGCCGCCGGACAGATAGTCGAGGTCCGCCACCATCTTCGCGGTGTACACCGGCTGACGCTGCGGCACCAGGCAGATACCGGTGCCGAGGCGCAGCGTGCTGGTGTGCGCGGCAACGAAGGTCAGCGCCGTGAAGGGATCGAGCACCCCCTCCGGATCGCCCGGCAGGCGGCCGCCCTCCGTGTAGGGGTAGCGCGATTCGTAGTCGGGAAAGAACAGCACGTGTTCTGGCACCCAGATGGAATGAAAGCCAAGTTCTTCCAGATAGCGCGCCGACGCGGCAACGAACTCCGGCTGGGTGTAGTGGCTGTAGGCGACGGTGGCGCCGATCTGCATGGTCATTGCGGCTTACTCTCCCCACGGTTGCGGCGCGTCCCCGGCGCCCTTCTCTCGCTAACTTGGCGCTCCGTTGGCGCCCGCGTGGCGCACCCTCTGCGCGGCACCACGCGGCGCTTTCGCCCGGCAAGGCCAGCCGCGTACACTGCTGCGCTGTTTCGCTCGAGCACCTTAACGACCCGCATGCCCGCCAACAACTCGGCGCCACCACCGGCCGCGAAGCTGCGCGGCGCGTTTACCCACTATCTCAGCAGCTCCGCGCTGTGGATGGCGGGGATGAGCCTCTACGGGTTTCTGTTCAACTGGCTGTTGGTGGGGGTGCTCGAGATCTCGCCCGAGCGGGTGGGCGTCGCGCGCGCGATCGCAGAGACCGGCCCGCTGCTGGTGCTCCTGATCGGCGGCGTGCTCGCGGATCGCTTCGACGGCCGCCGCTACCTGCTCGTCATGCACGGCCTCATGGCGCTACCCGCCCTCGCGATCGCCTTCGTGCACGCGCAGGGGGCGCTCAGCTACGCCTGGGTGGTCGCCTACGGCGCGGCGCTCGCCTGCATCCAGGCGATGAGCGATCCCGCGCGCCAGGCCGTGCTGTCGCGCGTGACCCCGATCGATATCCAGCGCTCGGTGACCGTGATGACCATCGTCACCTCGCTGGCCGGCATCGCCGCGTTCCAGGTGGGCGGCCAGCTCGAGACGCTCGGTCTCATCCTGGTGCTGGTCATCCAGGCGGCCCTGTTTGCCAGCGGCGCGCTGCCGGTCGGCCTGCTGCCCGCGCTGCCGCCGGACGCGCGGCCGGGGGAATCCGCGCTGCAGCGGATCAGCGGCGGCTTCGCCGCGCTGCGCGTCAAGCCACTCTTGAGCTGGCTGATCGCGCTCAACTTCGTCTCGGCGCTATTCAACGCGGGCGCCTACATCGTCGGCGTGCCCTTTATCGTCAAAGAGGTCTACGCGGGCGGCGCCGAGCTGTACGCGCAGGTCATGATCGTCTTCACCGTCGGCAGCATCGCATCCAACGCGCTGCTGTACCTGGTGATGCCGCTCGCGCGCCCCGGCCGGCTGTTCCTGCTGATGCAACTCACGCGCATCGTGATCCTCGCGCTGCTGTTCGGGCGGCCCAGCCTGTGGCTGTTCTATCTGCTCATCCTCGCCTGGGGTCTGAACATGGGCGTAACGACGACGATGGTGCGCGCCATCGTGCAGGAAGAGTCAGAGCCCGAAACCCGGGCCCGCGTGCTGTCGATACTGCTGTTGAGCTTTCTGGTGTCATCCGCGGTGTCGGCGCCGCTGCTGGGCGTGCTGATCGGCGCCTACGATCCGCTGACGGCGCTGCTGCCCGGGATCGTGGTGTCCCTGCTGATCTTCGGCCTGGGTCTCGCCAGCGGCCGCATCTGGGGCCACGTGGCCGGCGAGGCTTCGGCTAGGGCAGAAGCGAACTGAGCTCGGCGCGGCCCGCCACGGGTGCGGCGACGCAGCGCGCGACCAGATCGGGTGCCTGCATCGGTATGAAATGCGTCAGCTCGGGGAGGTGCAGATCCACCCCGCGCGGAAACTGGGCCGCAAGATCCGGCCATGTGGGCGAAGCGGAAAAGTCCATGCGATCGGCGCTGGCGTCGCGCTCCGCGGCGCGCAGCACTGCCACCGGCACCTCGATACGCGGCAGCAGGTGGCGAATGTCCACGCCGGTCGTGCCGACGTACACCGACGCCTCGATGAGCGGCGGACAGGCCAGCTCGACGCCACCCCCGTCGGCCGCCGGCAGCACGCCGTAGCGACAGTAGTCCTCCAGCACGTCGACGCGCCACAGCGAATAGGGATCACGCTCGCGAAATCGTTCGAACATGGCCTGCCAGGAGTTGAAGTCTCCCTTGCGGCGCGAGATCGGATGCTCCAGCGGATCCGTCAGACCGTGTCCAGAGGCGAGATGGTAGTAGTCGGGATTCATGATGACCGGATCGACCAGCACCAGCCGCTGGAAGCGTTCGGGCAGCGCGGCCGCCGCCTGTACCGTGCAGTGGCCGCCCATCGAATGGCCGACGCCGACGACGTCTCGCAGGTCCAGCCGCTCCACGAGGGTTCGCAGGTCGGCGCCGAAGCTCGCCCAGTCGTAGGGGGCAACGCGCGCGCTGCGGCCGTGGCCGCGCAGATCGACGGCGACTACGCGACCGCCGGTAGGCAGCGCGCGAATCACCGCGTCCCAGCAGCGCGCGTGGAAACCGGTGGCGTGCGTGAACAGATAGGTGGGTGCATTGCTGGCCGCGCTCGCCGCCGGCTGCCAGTCGAAATAGCACAGACCGACGCCGTCGACGTCGAGTGTGTGCTGGCGCGGTTCGCTCCTGACGCTCATCGACCCCTCGACCGCCGACTACTCGGGATCGCAGACCGTGCAGCTCACGGACTCCACCGCGCGACCCGCGGCCACGTCCGCGACCCAGTCGCGCACGGACCGCTGGCCCACCGCGTAGGTATAGAACTCGGGGCGACGCAGGATCGTGTGCAGCTCGCCCGCCGCGATGAACGAACGAAACGCCGGGTCGGCCGCACGAATGTCCGCCTGGTTGGCGTCGATCGATGCTTTGAGCGATATGCCTTCGATGCCGGAGAAGCTCAGAAAGCGCAGCTGCACGTCGTCTTCCGCCGTGTCGTAAGCGTGCAGCCGCAGGCGCGGCTCCGCGGTCTTGGCATGGGTGTAGAGCGTTTCGAAATCGAATTCTGCCGAGTCGACATCGGCGTACGCCGGGTCATCGCCCAGCACATCCAGCGTGTCCCAGGTGACCTGCGGGCTCGCGCTTTCGTTGAGGCGACGATAGCCGCCGGAGCCATCGCCGAGTTGGGTGATGCGGGCCTCGGGGTAGCGGCGCGACAGCAGCAGCGCGTAGTAAGGCGACGGTATGGACCCGGCGCTGGAGCCGGTCACGAATACCGAGCGCGGCGCGGGCACATTGCGATCGGTCCAGTCGAGCGCAGCGGCCACGTTGGCGAAACCGCGATGTTCCACGGTGAACTGCGCGTCTATCTCGTCCGCGCTGCGCTCGCGCTCGTCAATCAGCCGCCGACGCCAGTTGGCCGACCGCTCGTAGGTGCGACGCGCAGCACCAATGTGCACATCCGCAGAGCAGTACGGCACGAACACGACGCTGTGATCGGCGAAAGGGTTATCCGGCCGCGCGAAGTTGAAGATGCCGTCCGAGCGGCTCGGATGGGTGTTGTCGAGATTGACCGTATAGCTCGGCCAGCCGAGCGGGTCGCAGGTTTCGAGATTCCAGCACGCGCCGCCGCCTTGCAGGAAAAACACCAGCTTCTCGGGGTCACCCGGTCGCGCATAGAACACAAAGTCGCTGCCGTCGGAGCAGCCGGTCGCCCCGCCCGGCGCGATCTGCTGCCAGTCTGGCCGCTCGGGCGCGACGCTGGCGCTGCGCTCGACAGGCGCGCTGTCCTCCGCCGGTGTCGCGCAGCCGCCAACAAAGAGCGCGGCCAAAGACAGGGACAGGAGGGTCAGGGTAAAAACAGGGCGGTGTTCGCTCGGCACGGACGGCTCCTCAAAACGATCGGCGGCCGCAGCGGGGTGAGACCCAAGCGGGACGCGGCGGCAAAGCGCATCACCGTACTGGGACCGGCGCGAAAGCGCAAAGCGACGACGGGCCGACCGGCTCGCGTCACGCGCCTTGAAATCGCGGCCGCGCACTCCGCTACAATGACCTTACCACCCACGACGGCCGCATCATGTCTGAGCCCGCCGCGACAAAGTCCGACGTTGTATCAGCGCCCTCGGAGTCCCTGATTCTGGTCGACCGCGAGGACGCGACCGTCGGCGCGCTGGACAAGCTGTCGTGCCACCAGGGCAGCGGCACGCTGCACCGCGCGCTGTCCGTGTTTCTGTTCGACGACGCGGGACGGGTGCTGTTACAGCAGCGCGCCGCAGAGAAGCCGCTATGGCCGCTGTACTGGTCGAATAGCTGCTGCTCGCATCCGCGCGTGGGCGAGACCGTCGAAGGCGCCGCCGCCCGGCGCACCTTCGAGGAGCTGGGGCTGACGACGGCGCCCCGCTTCGTCTACAAGTTCGAATATCGGGCCCCGTACGATAACGGCCACAGCGAGCACGAGCTGTGTCACGTGTTCGTGGGGCGCGCGCAGGGGTCGCTCGAGCGCAACACCACGGAAGTCGCGGCGACCCGCTGGCTGCAGCCGGCGGAGCTCGACGCCATCCTCGCGGGTCCGGCGCCAGACCACACGCCCTGGCTAAAGATGGAGTGGACACAGCTACGCGGGCCGCTGTCCCACGCGCTTGAGGGCCTGGACCGCGACTAAAAGGATCGCGTCCGAGAGGCGCAGATACGCGTTTGGGGAGGACGCGGTATGACCGACAGCACTGAGAGCACCGACAGCACCGAGAGAACCTGGCCGCGAGCGCTACGCGACGCCAATGGACCCATGCGCGCGGACAAGGTGGCGGGTGCGGCGCTCGGCATGGGCGACTACGGACCCGCGACGCGCGCGCTGCACGACGCGGGCTATCTCGCGCCCGACCTGATGACGGGGCTGAGCCTGTTCCTGCTCGGCAATCAGCCGCGCAAACCGAAGAAAGACGCGATGCCCGGCGCCGGCGGCGGCGTGGCGGGTGGCGTGTGGGTGCGCGAGCGCTTCACCATCTATCGACCGCTGCGCAATGACGAGCCCTTCACCGTCAGCGGCGAATCGGTGGGCCGCTACGTCCACAAGGGGCGACGCTACAGCACGACGCAGTGCGAGACGTGCGACGGCGAGGGGCGCCTCGTCGCGCGAAACCTGAGCACCGGACTGCTGGCCTACAAGGTCGACGCCACGCTCGGGGAGACGCAGGAGGGCGTCCATCCCGACGCACTCGACGCGCCGGCGCCGGATCGGCGGGCCGCCCGCGACAATCCCTGCCTCGACTCGATCCGCGCGTGCCGCGCGGGCGAGCGGCTGAACGCGCGGCAGGTGCTCGTCGGCCTGGACCTGATGCAGGCGCGCGACACGGCGACGCCGGACAACCCCATACACTCCGATCCGGCGCTCGCGAAAAAGGCCGGGCTCGAGCGGCCGATCGCCGGCGGCTCGCACGTGCTCGCGTTCGCGCTGGAGCCGATCATTGCCAGGCTCGGCACGGCAAGCCTGCTGCACGGCGCCAGCTTCGACGTCCGCTGGAAGGCACCCGTGTTCGCCGACGTCAGCCTCATGCCTGAGGCGCTGGTCACAGATGCGAACGACGCCGGGGTGCGTTTCGAGCTGACCGCTCGCCTCGACGGCGACGCCGTAGCCATGACCGCCGCAGTCGAGGTGCCGCTGCCATGAGTCTCGCCGGTGTCCGCATCGTCGAGCTCGGCGGTCGCAGCGTATCGCTGGCGGGACGCCTGCTCGCCGATCTCGGTGCCGAGGTCGTGTTGGTCGAGCCGCCCGGCGGCGCTGCGCTGCGCCAGGATGCGCCCTACCTCGACGACGAGCCCGGCACGGAGCGCGGCTTCGGCCATCTGTATCTCAACGCCAACAAGCGCTCGGTCGTGCTGGACCTGGATGACGCAGACGACCGCGACCGCTTCGCCGCTCTGCTGGCGACGGCGGATGCGCTGCTCGAGGCGACCCCCGTCGGCTGGCTGGCAGAACGCGACCTGTCGCCGGAGCGGCTACGCGAGCTGCGACCCGGGCTAATCCAGTGCTCGGTCACGCCGTTCGGCCTGACCACCCCCTGGCGCGCGCGGCGGGCGAACGATCTGATCGCCGGCGCCGCGGGCGGGCTGATCCAGGTCTCCGGCGAACCCCGCGGCACGCCCGTGCAGGGCGGCGCGCAGCCGTCCTACTGCATGGCGAGCCTCGCCGCGACGAGCGCCATCTGCATCGCGCTGCACCAGCGCGAGCACACGCCAGACCCGCCCGGCATCCACATCGACCTGTCGCTGCAGGAGGCGACGGTGCTGTCGGTCATGCAGACCGCGAACCCCAGCATCTGGCAGTGGCACAAGCGAATCCCGACACGACCCGGCCTGTCGACGGCCATGGCCTGTAAGGACGGTAAGTACGTCGGCCATCTGGTGCGACCCGATCGCTTCGATGCCTTTCTGGCCTGGGCCGATGCGCTCGGCATCGACCACGGCATGACGAGCGAGGACTGGCGCTGGGCGCGTCTCGATGCGCCGCGCAAGGACAATCCAGTGGCGGAGACGACGCTCGCCATAGCCGCCGCCGTGACGCGCGACGAATTCGTCGCGGGGGCGCTCGAGGCCGACATCGTGTGTCTGCCGGTGCTGGACTTTCCGGATCTGGAGCGCGAGCCGCAGTTCAGCGAAAACCAGCAGTTTTTCAGCGTCCGCCACGACCAACTGGACCGAGAACTCGGCTTCGTCCGCTCGCCGATCGACGCGTTCGATGACCCCGTGCACGTGCGCCGTGCGCCGCTATTGGGTGAAGATCAAGCGCTGCTGGACCAGTTGCCTGATGTGCCGTCCGCGGCGGCCGCCGTTGGCGCGGGCGACAGACCCGAGGCAAGGCCGGAGCGCGCGCTCGCCGGGCTGCGCGTCGTCGACTTCGGCTGGGTCCTGGCAGCGCCAATCGGCACCCGCATACTCGCGAGCTTCGGCGCAGAGGTGATACGCGTCGAATCGTCGACCAAGCCCGACTCCATGCGCAGCCAGATCGGGCCCGACGGCAAACCCGATCCCGACCTCGGCGGCCTGTACAACGTCATCAACGCCGGCAAGAAATCGCTGGCGGTCGATCTGAGCACGCCGGCTGGGCTCGAACTGGTGAAGGATCTGATCGCGACCGCCGACGTGGTCGTGAACAACTTCCGGCCGGGGGCGCTCGACCGCATGGGTCTGGGCTATGACGCGCTGCGAGCGCTGAAGCCCGACATCGTCCTGCTGAATTTGCCCGGCGCGCATCGCCAGGGCCCCTGGGCGCGCCGCCCCAGCATGGGCAACATCCTGATGGCGGCCTCGGGGTTCAACATGCTGACCGGCTTTCCCGGCGAGCGACCGCGCGGCGTCGGCATTCCCTACCCCGACTTTACGTCGCCGCACCTGCTGGTCGCGGCGATTCTGAGCGCGCTGCGGGAACGCCGCGCCAGCGGGCGCGGACAGCAGATCCATCTCACGCAGCTCACGGGCGTGCTCGGTCTGCTCGGCGCGGAGTGGATGCGCTACAAGGCGACCGGCGAGCAGCCGCCGCGCAACGCCAACCGAGATCCGAACTTTGCGCCGCACGGCGTGTACCCCGCGCAGGCCCCGCACCCGGACGATCCGGCGCGTGACGCCTGGATCGCGATCGCCGTTCGCGGCGAGGCACAGTGGCGCGCCCTGTGCACCGCGCTCGACGCGCCAGAGATGTCTACGGATGAGCGTTTCGCCACCCACGCCGTGCGCAAGCGCAACGAAGACGCGCTGGACGCGTGGCTTGGGGCGGCGACGGCGCGACGCGACAAGTGGCGGCTGGCGGACGAGCTGCAGGCAGCAGGACTGATGGCTGCCGCGGTCGAGGACCTGCGCGACATGCTGGAGATCGACCCGCAGCTACCGGATCACTATCAGCAGGTGCGTCAGCCCGTGGCGCCCAATACGGACATCCCGATCGATCGCGAGGCAGCGCGCTGGTTGGGCACGCAGCACGACCTCGAACGCGCGCCAGGACTCGGCGAGCACAGCCAGTGGGTGGTGCAGGAACTACTCGGGCGCAGCGATGAGGAATTCGGCCAGCTACTGCTGGACAACGTGATCACCTGAGCAGGACTGTTCTTGCCGCCGCGCGAGAGCGAGCGGATTGGGTCTGACCGCTGGCGCGGTCAGACCCGCATGTGGCTGCCTTCAGTCGCGACGCTGCGCGCGACCCAGGAACCAGGCGGTCAGCGCGATACCGGCGATGACCGCCGCGCTGATGACGAGCGCGGCGGCGCCGTGGTCAGCGGCCGATTCGTGATGGGCGTGAGCGAGCGGAGCCAGCAGCGTCAGGGCGGCGATAGCTGATTTACGCATGAAATTCTCTGTGTCCTTTGTATTACAAGAGGTGTCGAAATAGCTGTCGAAAGACTCGGTTTGGTGTCGGATCGACGCGTCTGCGCGACGGCGTTCGCTGTCCCGCAGACGCCGTCAGCATAACAAGCGCCGGCGCCGACCGGGCAGGTAATCGCCGTGGCTAGGGAACAATCTGCGGTCAGTCGTTTGCGCGCGGGCTGGCAGACGGCGCCGGACCGGCCTGAAAGGCGCGATCGAACCAGTCATCCGCATTCGCCCCGTCAAACTCGCGGCTGACCTGCTTGAGATGCGCGACGGCACCCGCCGGATAGGCGCCCAGCGCCGCCGCGAGATCGCGCGCTCGCTGCAGAACCTCGCCGTCCGGCACCGACTCGGTAGCGAGCCCCAAACGCTCGGCCTCGGCACCCTGAATGCGACGCCCCAGCAGCGCGACCCGCGCCGTCAGCGCGGCGCTGTGCCGCAGACGCAGCCAAGCCAGGTTGTAGGGGGCGCCCATGCCCTGCTGCACTTCGCCGACCTGCAGGAACGCGTTGTTCCCCATCACCAGGAAGTCGCCGGCGATCGCCAGCGCGGCGCCGCCGTTGATCGCGTAGCGCTCGAGCGCGACGACGAGCGCGGGCCGCAGCTCGAACAGCGCCCGATGGGCTCCGCGCCATATGGTCTGAAACTCGGCGTGCCAAGCAGGCCGGGGCTCGGCGTTGAACGCCTTCAGGTCGAGTCCGGAGCAGAACGCGCCGCCCGCGCCGCGAAGCAGCACCGCGCCAACGCTCGCGTCGCGGCTCGCCTCCTGCAAGCATTCGGCGAGGTGCAGCCCCAGAGGGCCATCGATGGCGTTGCGCCGCTCCGGCCGGTTGAGCGTGATCTCCGCCCAGCCCGCGTGTTTTTCGAGCGTCACCTCACGCTCGGTCGCATCCGCCATGGCCGCCCCTCCTGATGATCCCGATCCCAAGGGTACCCGGTTTACGCGAGGTGCACCGTCACCAGCGCGCCGACCACGCCGCCAGCGCAGCTATCAAGCCTCGGCGAGCAGCAGCACGACGATGCCCGCGCACAGCACCCCGACACCGACGACCTCGCTGCGCGTGGTGCGCTCACGAAACACCAGCACCGAGGCTACAAAGCTGAACACCAGCTCCACCTGGCCGAGGGCGCGCACGTAGGAGGCGTTGACGAGCGCCATGGCGCTGAACCAGCACGCGGACGCCACGCTGCCTGTGAGCCCCACCCAGATCGCCACACGCCAGCTGCGGGCCACCGCGCGCAGATCACCCGGTGACCGCATAGCGAGCCACGCGCCCAGGACGAGGGTCTGTATCGTCAGCGCGGCCGCCAGCGTACAGGCCGCCTGCTCGTGGAACGGCAGGTCCGGCAGGGACAGCGAGGCGCCCCGATAGCCGATGGCCGCGAGCGCAAAGCCGAGGCCCGACAGCAGGCCGTTGACCAGACCGCGATCGAAGCGCACGGCGCCGGGTGGATTGAGGAGCCACACGCCGACCAGGCTGATCGCGATGCCGCCGAACGCCAGCGCCGATACGCCCTCCCCCAGCAGCAGGAATCCGAACAGCACGGTCTGGATCGTTTCCGTCTTGGAGATGGCCGTCGCCACCGCGAAGTTGCGCGACTCAAACGCGGCGAGCAGCCAGACGGTGCCCGCAATCTGTCCCAGACCACCCAGCAGCGCGAAGCCGAAGAAGCGCGCGTTGGGCTCGAATGCCGGCCCGAGCCACCACACATAGGCCACAGCGAACGGCAGCGCGTAGCAGAAGCGAGTATACGCCGCGCCCAGCACACGCAGCTCGCCCGTGAGCTTCTTCTGCAGCGCCGTGCGGATGTTCTGCACGAAGGCACCGACGATTGCGAGGATGACCCAGGTTTCCATAGAGTTGGTTTCAGTCGAGTTGATTGAATCAGCGTTCGAGGCACGGCCGCCGCGCACCCGAGTCCAACTGGACCGAGACAGACCTTGAGTTCGCGCTGGCGAACACACAGGAGACGAACCATGAATCGCTACGCCGTCGTCCAGCTTACCCTGCTGAGCATTACCGTCGCCCTGATCCTGGAAAATCTGCTCGGTCAGGTGGACGACCCAAGCGTCGACTGGAGCGCGCCGCTGACCTGGCTGCAGGGTGCGCTAATCGTCGTGACGGTCATCAACATCTGGTCGGGCTTCGCGCTGGTGCAGTCCATTACCACACGCGCACCGCAGATCGTCGATCTGATCTATCCATTCGGCCTGTTGATCTTTCTGACGCTCGCGGCCAACTCACTGGCCGACGGCAAACACCTGCGCTTTCTGGCCAGCATCGTGATGAGCGGCAGTTTCGCGTGCTGGGCCCTGTGGACCGAATCGAACTACGCCGAACTCACAAACACGCCCGGCGTGCCGAAGATGGTGTTCTACTTTCAGCTCGGCACCGTGCTGGTGTCGCTCGCGACCTGCATCGCACTGTGGGCCGCGGACATCTCCGAAAGCGTGCTGATGCTGGTGCTTGGCGGCCTTGTCATCGCCCACATCTGGTCGGCGTTCGACACGCTGGCGGGATGGCGTTTCGCGACCGACGGCGGTTTCGATGTCTTCCAGGACGCCGAGGAGCACGCCCAGCCGGAAGAAGATACTTAAACGATGGAGCGCTTGACCCAGCGCTAGCCAGCCGCGAGCCGCTCGATGCGTTCGGGGCGCGCCGACAGCCAGAAGAAGCGCAGGCTCAACACCACCGCCGCGACACCGAGACCCACGATCAGGGCGATCCAGAAGCCATCCAGACCCAGCTCGGGCATGCCCAGTTCGCCAAAGCCCAGGCCACGCCCGAGCGGCATCGCGATCGCCCAGTAAGAGAACAACGCGATAACCATCGGTACGCCCGTATCTTTGTAGCCTCGCAGTATCCCGATCGCGGTGGCCTGGACGTAGTCAAAGGGCGTGTAGATCGCCGCCAGCACCAGCAAGCCGCCAGCGACGGCGATCACCGCGGCCTCATCCGTGTACAGGCCCACGAGTTCGTAGCGGTAGAACAGCAGCAGCAGGACGCCCAGACAACCAATCGCCAGCGACAGGGCCAGCGCCGCGAGACCGGCCTGCCGGGCCACCGGCACCGCGCCGCGACCGACGTTAAAGCCGACGCGTATGGACGCGGCCATGCCGAGCGACAGCGGAATCATGAATAGCAGCGAGCTGACGTTGAGTGCGATCTGATGGCTCGCAACGGCCTCGACGCCGAGGCGGCCGATGAACAGCGTGACCACCGAGAAGATCGCCATCTCGGCGAACTGGGCGAGACCAATGGGCATGCCCAGCACGACGAGCCTGCGAATCCGCGCAGGATCCGGCCAGGACCAGCGCGCAAAGAAGCCGCTGGCGCGAATGCGCGAGAACGCCACCACCAGCAGCATGACCGCGAACTCCAGCGCCATCACGATGGCTGTGGCGATCCCGCAGCCCGCGCCGCCGCGCCCGTCGATGCCCAGCCCCCCAAACACAAACAGGTAGCTAAGCGGAATCTTGAGCAACAGCGCCCCGACCGCGATCAGCATCGCGGGCAGGGTCCAGGACAGCCCGTCGCAGAGATAGCGCAACGCGAAATAGCCCAAGACCGGCAACAGACCCCAGCGCATGCTGTCCAGATAGGCCACCGAGATCGGAATAGCGCGGGGGTCGACCTCCATGAAGCCGTAGAAGAATGCCGCCTGTCCCAATGCCAGGATGCCGAGCGTGCCGCCGAGCAACGCGATCCACAGCGCCTGCCGGACCACCTCGCCGCTGTCCGCGCGCCGTCCAGCGCCGTCGAGCTGAGCGACGGTTGGCGTCACCGCGAGTATCAGGCCGCTGGACAGGATCATGATCGGCCAGAACATGCTGCCGCCGAGGCTGACCCCGGCGAGATCGGCAGCGCTGACGCGCCCGGCCATGGTGGCGTCGACGACGCCCATGCCGATCTGTGCAAGCTGCGTCGTCGCAATCGGCAGCGACAAACGCACCAGTTCTCTGACTTCGCTGCGAAACACGGCCCGCTGCATCCTGACAAAAGGGCCGCATTGTAGCGCCGCTTGGGCTTTGCCACGCCGATCGCTGCGCCGACGAGAGACGGGTTTGAGCGCCGGCGCTACACGCGCCCGGCGCTCAGGCTGAGTGGACAGGAAGCGTCCTCGCGACAATCACCAGTTTAGGCGCCGACTGACGCTAGGCGGTGGCCGCGTCCGCGCTATTCCATGGGCATACCGTGACTTTCAACCTCAAATTCCATGCGGGCGCTCTTGAGGGTTCGCCTGTCACCCGCTTCGGTTTCCACGAGAATTTTCAGGATGCGATAGTTGCCAGGGGCAAGATAAGGCGCATCAAACACAAACCGATAGATTCCAGGGCCAATGGGGAAGGACGGCGGGAAGAACGCGTTGTCGATGTCGCCGGTATCCTGATTCTTGATCCGCGCGCGGACGCTGAGCGACGTCGCGCTGCCGTTGTTCGGCACCGCTTCCGACATTCCCCCGCCCAGGTGGCTGATCGGCCCGGCTACGGTGAGCAGCGGCTCGTTCAGAATACGCAGCGGCTTGAAGTCGTTGTTCTCGACCACATCCTGCGCACGCTCGATGGTCCGCATCAGTTTGGTATACGAGATGAGCCGGGTCGATTTCCGCAGAACGACTGGCACGTACGTCACTGCGACGTAAGGCGCGTAGCTGCCGTAGGGCGAACGTGGCGAGCCACCGGCGAGCAGCTCCGCGCGGGTGCCGATGTCGAAGCACAGCCCCGCTATTGGGCCACCGTCGCCGCCCTGCGGGCGCGCCCCGCCCTGCTGTTCGCCCGCTTCTGCGCCACGATTCAAGAGCAACGAGAAGACCTCGCAGGTGGCTGGCTCGACATCGCCGCCGTTCTGCAGTTCGATCATGGTCGATGCGGCGCCACCAGGGAAGCCGCGCTCCTGGATGATTGAAAGTGCGCAGAGGCTGTTGATATCGCCGCTGGGATCGCAGGCTATGCCTGCATGCGCGCCAGGCGCATAGAGACTCGCCAGCATCGGCAGGGCCAACGCGAGCGTGCAGAGTGTGAATCGGGACTGTGAAGACATTTCAGGTTCCTTCTGAGTGAGTGTGCCGAGTCGAGTCGAGTCGAAACGACGGTGGCTGCGGAAGTCGACAGACTGCGGCGTGAGACCTCGGCGCGATCACGCTCGCCGCCAACCACGGTGTACGCCGCATGCGCCTCCTTGCGCTGACAGCGTCGGCCAAATCAAGCATATTGTCAATTCAACGAGTTAGGGCTACGCCCATGACGCATCGATACCAATGGAATTCGCATTGAGGGCGTTCGCAGGCAGCCTCCTATTGCTGTCGGGCCTCGTCAGCAGCATCCCGTCATGGTCGGCACAAGCTGCGCTACCCGCATCCGCAGACGCCCTACGGTATGCCTTCGAGACTGCCCAGCCGGGCACAACCCTGGTCCTGCCGCCCGGCCGCATCCGGCTGCGCCGGCCGCTGGTGATGTACGCCGATGACGTCACGATTCGCGGCGGGGGCTCCGGACACAGCGCGACGGACACCATTCTCGCCTTCGATAGGCAGCGCATCGGCGGCGAGGCGCTGCGGCTATCCGGCAGCAACATCACTGTTGAACACCTGGCCATCGAAAATGCCCGCGGCGACGCGCTCAAAATATTTGCCGCAAGGAATCTGATCGTGCGCGACGTGCGCACCGAGTGGACGCGAGGACCCAATCGACGGAACGGCGCTTACGGCATCTATCCCGTGCAAACCGAAGGCGTCCTGATCGAAGACAGCATCGCCCGCGGCGCGTCCGACGCCGGGATCTACGTCGGCCAGTCACGGCACGTCGTGATCCGCGACAACCTGGTCTACGACAACGTCGCCGGCATCGAAGCCGAAAACTGCGAGGCGGTGGACATCCACGACAACCACGCCCACGACAATACGGCGGGTATCCTGGTGTTTAATCTCCCGGACATTCCCCAGGTCGGTCGCGATGCGCGCGTATTCAACAACCGTATCGAGAACAACAACACGCGCAATTTTGCCAGTCGCGGCACGCCCGTTGCTGCGGTCCCAGCGGGCACCGGCGTCATGATCCTCGCAGCTAAGCGCATCGAGCTGTTCGGCAACCGCTTCGGCGGTCACGACTACGCGTCGATCTTCATCAAGCACGGCGCGCCCGTACTAGCAGACGAGCCAGCGCCAGACGCCAACAGAGCGGCGCGCCCTGCGCGAACACCGCGACCCAGCGCAGTGCCGTACGAACCTCAGGCGAGCGCGATTGCGCTCGGCGACAACCAGTTTGCGTCCGCCACGCCAACGATCATCGCGCCCCCCGGCGATGTGCTTTGCGCAGCCACGAACGCTCTGGAGAGTCCCGCGTTACCGTCCTGTAGCGCACCTCGACTGCCTGCGGTCGTCATGCCACGGTAGGTGCACGGCCAGCCGCTGCGAAACTTCGAAACTCACAACGCCGCTACACGCGCCGAGATATCATCGCGGCGACAGCCAGCAGCCGGGACGAGATTGCGGCGGCGCGCACCGCCGACTCGGTCACGGCAGCCGGTGGCGTCACAGCGCTACATTCCCAGCTGGTCGACGAACAGCGTCGATCCGCACGAACCTGCAACGAGATTCTGATCAATGGATGAAAGGCGCTCAGCGTTTACCAAGGTCCCGGCCTCCATCCGGCTGCTGCGGGGGTTGAGCCGAATCCTGCCGAACGACCGAACCCGGACCTGGGTTTATCTGAACCTGATCATGAAGCCGCGCCGATTTCTGCGCACGCTGGTCATGAGCTTCTATCGTATGGACCACATCTACGACGTGATCGGCGAGTTCACGCGCTACTACAAGGGCAACTTCAGCGTGCTCGAATTCGGCGTCGCGACGGGCTACACGTTCACCAAGATGCTGTACGCGACCGAGTACCTAAAGGTGGCCGATCGCGTGACCGTGCACGGCTTCGACAGCTTCGAGGGTATGAAACCGACCGGCGATCGGCGCGACGACGACGTCGTGACCGCCGACAACTGGAGCGAGGGTCAGTTTCGCACCGACTTCGATGCTCTCGACCGCTACTGCCGCGAGCACTATCCGAACCACCGTTTCCACAAGGGCATGTTCGATGAGACGCTGACCGATGCGGTGCTCGCCGAGTTCGAGGTCGCGCCGCCCATACTCGTGTGGATCGACTGCGACTACTACACGTCTGCGCGCATCGTTATGGAACGCCTCATTCCCGTGCTGCCGAACGGCTGCGTGATCTACTTCGACGAGCCGGAGCTGAACTACGGCTCACGCTTCTTCGGCGAGTCGCGCCTGATCCACGAGATTAATCACGGGCGGTTCGGCGATCAGATCGAGCTGGTGCTGGACCGGGAGCTATCGATGGAGACGCAGCGCCTGTATCGCTTCATCAACGCAGAGCGGGACTCGGTGTTCGAGCCGGTCGCGCGCCTGCAAACCGAAGATTTCTCGCGACCGCGTGAGCAGGACTCGCCCCTGCCCTAGCGGCCAGTCTTACATCGGACCGCTAGTCCGCCGTCAGCTCGAGTTCGGCCAGCACGCCGGCCATATCTTCCAGCAGGTCAGCACGGGTCGAGGTCGAGCGCCAGCACAGCCCAACGTCCCGATGCGGCGGCGCCTTGCCCTCGAAGGGCACATAGCGAATACCCGCCTGGCGCCCGCCCATCGCGAGCTGCGGCATCAGCGTCACACCAACGTCGGCGGCAACCATCTGCCGCAGCGTCTCGATCGACGTGGCCCGGAAGTTGGTGTTCTCCACCGCGCTATGGGCGCTGCACACCTCGAGCGCCTGATCGCGCAGACAGTGGCCGTCCTCCAGCAACAGCACGTCCTGGCCGCCGAGGTCGCTCTTCCGGACGCTGGCGCGGCGGGCGAAAGCGTGCTTCTTCGAGACCGCGAGATAGAAGGGTTCTCGATAAAGCACCCGTTCCTCGATCTGCTCATCCTCAAGCGGCAGCGCCAGCACCACCGCGTCCAGTTCGCCGTTCTTCAGCAGCTGGGTCAGCGTCGCGGTCTGCGACTCCGTGAGCTGCAGGCTAAGATTCGGAAACGCCTTGCGCAGGGGCGCGAGTACCCGCGGCAGGAAATAGGGTGCGACGGTCGGAATGATGCCGAGGCGAAAGTCGCCGCCGTAGGGGTCGCGGTGGGCCTCCGCGATGCCGACGAGCTGGTTGGCCTCGCGCAGCACTCTTTGCGCCTGTGCAACGATCGACTCGCCGACAGGCGTGAGCATGACCTGTCGATTGTTGCGTTCGACCAGCGTGACGCCGAGGAATTCCTCGAGCTTTTTGAGCTGGGTGGACAGCGTGGGCTGACTGACGAAACAGGCTTCGGCCGCGCGGCCAAAGTGACGGTGTTCGGCGACGGCGACCAGGTAACGGAGATCTCTGAAGTTCATGCGGGTATGGTACTCAACTTCTCAGTGCGCAGGTGCCCCCGGCGTAGGTGACCGATTCGCCGACAGACTCTGGTCCCAACAGACGACACACTTGGCATGCACGCACACACGGATAACCGCACCGAGTTTATGATCGGCGATCGCAGCATTGCGGTTCTGGCGCAGCGCGACGATCTGCTGGTGCTCGACAAGCCGGCCGGCGTATCGCTGCTGGCAGATCGCAGCGGTGCTCCGTGCCTTTGGGATGCGCTGCGCGCAGCATTAGCGCCCGTACGGCCATTTCAGGTGCATCGCCTGGACAAGGGCACCAGTGGCACGCTGCTGATCGCGACCAGCCAGGCGCGCCAGCGGGAGCTGACAAAACTGTTTGCGGCGCGTCGTGTCCGCAAGTACTACGCGGCGCGCTGCGTGGGCCGGCCGGAGCTAAGCGGAACCGGATTCATCGATCTGCCGTTGCGCAAGGGGCGCAAGTCCCGCTACCGAGTCGCCGGTCCGCGAGAGTCCATAAAAAGAGAAGATCGCATCTGGCGCCTGGCGCCCGATGACGGCGGCGGTCATCCCAGCCAGACCCGCCTGCGCTGCCGTGATGACTGGCTGCTGCTACAGCCCCTGACGGGACGCACGCATCAGCTGCGCGTGCACCTGGCCTGGATCGGTCACGCGCTGCGCGGCGACCACCTGTACGGTCGACCCGACGACCCCGCGCAGGCAGCGCCACGATTGCTGCTGCACTGTCATCGACTGGTGGTTCCCGGCGTCGGCTCGTTTCGCGCCCCTTTGCCGGGCGATTGGCCCGGTTAGCGCCGCAGCAGCTTCTGCCCAAGAGCGAACCCCGCCGCCGCTACGCCGGCGTGGCGCGTCAGCGCGAAGGCGACCGCCGCACAGCCCGCACCGGCGAGCCAGCCACGCAGCTGGGGACTGCGCGACTCGCCGTCGCTCGCACGATGCACGGTGTGTTCGCAGTTGTTGCCCAGCAGGTTGTAGCGGCGGCCGGCACCGTATTCGAGCGCGGTAGCGTGGGCGATGGCCCGACGGCGAGCGCCGTAGGCCTGCGGCTGTACGCGCACGCGATGGCCCGCCGCGAACTCGGCCTCGCTGCTGATGTGTTCGCCGCGACGCGGCGTGTTGTGCAGCACCCGGCCATCACCTAAGGCAATGCCCCGGTGCATGACGACGCCCTTGCGCCGGGACAACACATCACCTGGCAGATAGCGACTCATCGTTTCAACCTCCTCTGGCTGGTTACGAACACCGAGAACTTCCCGTTTTGTACGCAATCGGGAGCCGGTTCGTGTCCCGCCTCACCCTGGATTCCGGCACGCGCCGGTCTGTACTCGTCTGTACTAGTTAGGAGGCAAGTTTCGTGCCGGCCGCGCCCTTTGTGATCACACCTATAAGACCTCAAAAGCGGCTTTAAGTTGCTGATTCAAATAAGGTTTTTTCTAGCACCCCGACGCCGTCGCGCCGTCCGCTTCGCGCCCAGCCGAAGGCCGGCGAGTTTCGCCGACACCCGGCACAAATCGCCACTTGAGGCACGCCGGCGAGACACAGGATGTCGCCGATCAGACGACTTCAGATCTTACTGCACCAGCATCCAGGCCACGGTGTCACGCATCTCGCGCTCCTCGCAGCTCATGCACAGCCCCATAGGCGGCATGCCGGGCGGCACCCCGGCGATGGAGGCGGCGACCAGCGCGTCCAGCCCCTTGGCGGCGCGCGGCGTCCAGGCCGTTCGGTCACCCACTCTGGGCGCGCCCGCCACACCCGACGCGTGGCAAGAGAAGCAGTAGCGGTTGTAGGACGCCTCACCCGCCGCCAGATCGATCTCGGCCGGATCCACGGCTAGCTCAGCAAGCGCGCGCTCGATCTCGGGACCGGTAGGCGCAGGCTCCGCAGGAGGCGCATCGGCGCTACATCCCGCCAGCCCACCAACCAAGAGACTCAGCGCTGCTGCGCAGGCCACGCAGTAAGCCCACTTCATCGAATTCTCACTGCCTTCCGACCGCAACGAATGCGCGCGAGTATAGAGCGTCCCCTTGGCAGCCGCGCGCGCTTCGCGACCTGAGTCAGCGTCGTCGCAATTTGGGCGATGGGCGACGCGTCCGCTCGCGGCGCGCGACTCAGTCCGTCGCCAGCGTAAAGTCGTCGGCGTCCTGCCAGGCGGGGAACGCGCCCCGATAGTCGGCCAGCGCAGCGAGATCCAGCCGCGCGGTGAAGACGCCGGCGGCATCGCCCGGCGCGACGAGCGGCTCGCCCTGAAAGTCGATCGCGGCGCTGCCGCCGCCGTAGGCGACCTCGTTGCCGTCCGTGCCCACCCGATTCACGCCGACGACAAAAGCCTGATTCTCGATCGCCCGCGCGCGCAGCAGCGTGTCCCAGTGGGACTGCCGGGCGGCCGGCCAGTTCGCGACGATCAGATACAGATCAAAGTCGTTGCGATTACGCGCGAACACCGGGAAGCGCAGGTCGTAGCAGACGGCCAGCAGCACGCGCACGGCGCCCAGCCGTACCACCACCCTGGCGCTGCCCGCGCTGTAGTGCTCGTGTTCACCCGCCATGCGAAATCGATGACGTTTGTCATAGCTGGTGACGTCGCCGGCGGGCGTCACCCACAGCAGCCGATTCCAGTAGGCCCCGCCCTCTTCGATCACGACGCTGCCGGTCAGCACCTGGCCGCGCTGCGCCGCGCGTTCGCGCAGCCAGGCAACGGTCGGTCCGTCCATCGGTTCGGCCTGTTCACGGGACGCCATCGTGAACCCAGTGCTAAACATCTCCGGCAGAACCACCAGCTCAGCCTCCGTCGGCACGTCGGCCAGCGCCCGATCGAACAGCGCTCGATTCGCCGCCGGATCGTGCCAGCGCGTTTCGCTCTGAACGAAGCTGACGGTCAGAGTTGACACAGGATCTCCGCCGCGCGAGCGATCGTCGCGTCGTCTTTCGCGAAACACAGGCGAATGAACGTATCGTCGGGTGGCCGTTCGTAGAAGACCGACACGGGAATGCTCGCGACCTTGATCTCACGCGTCAGCCGCTTGCACAGGTCGAGATCACCCTCGCCGCTGATGGCGGAATAGTCGAGGAGCTGAAAGTAGGTGCCGGCGCTGGGCGTGAAGGTGAAGCGGGACGGCGCGAGCAGCTCGCACAACAGGTCTCGCTTTGCCTCGTAGAACGCCGGCAGATCCTTGTGATGCTCAGGCGCCTCCACTAGAAAGTCCGCGATCGCATGCTGCACGAAGGTGTTGGTCGTGAACGTGTTGAACTGATGGATCTTGCGGAACTCGTCGGTCAACGCGGGTGGCGCGAGGCAGTAACCCACCTTCCAGCCGGTCGTGTGATAGGTCTTGCCGAAGGAAGACACCACGAAGCTGCGCTCGAACAGATCCGGGTAACGCGCAAGGCTCAGGTGCGCGCGGCCGTCGAAGCACATGTGCTCGTAGACCTCGTCGCTGATCAAATAGAAGGATTGCTCCGCCTGCAGCCGTCGCAGGGCCTCGATGTCCGCTGCTGACCAGACGGCTCCGGTCGGGTTGTGCGGCGTGTTGATCATCAGCAGCCGCGTCTTCGGCGTGAGCGCGTCGCGCACGCGATCCCAATCGACGTCGAACGTCGGCGGCCTGAGCGGCACGTGCACCGGCACGCCGCCGGCCAGTCGCACCACGGGTTCATAGGAGTCGTAGGCCGGATCCAGCAGCAGCACCTCGTCGCCCGGACGCACCACCGCGGTGATCGCGCAGAACAGCGCCTCGGTCGCACCGGAGGTGATCGTCACCTCGGCGTCCGCATCCAGCCGCGCTGCGTAGAGATCTTCGACCTTGGCGCAGATGGCTTCCCGCAGCGCGGGCACGCCCTGCATCGGTGGGTACTGGTTGTAGCCGTGCGTCAGGTAGTAGTTGACGCGCTCCAACAACCGCGGCGGGCCGTCGAAATCGGGGAAGCCCTGCGACAGATTGATGGCGCCCTGTTCGCCGGCCAGCCGCGACATGACGGTGAATATCGTCGTGCCGACATCCGGCAGCTTACTTTCGCTCGCGAGATTCATGCGCCAATTTTGGCACAGCCCGCGACCAGTTCACGCTTACTTTTTGAGTTTCGCCACACCTTCGCCTACAGTGCGCGCGCATCCGGCTGGCACCAGTACAATGAAGGACTGGCCACCGCACGGCGCGCGCACGGCTCGTCGTGCCGCGAACGCGCGTGATACCGATGCCGATCACATCAAGGAGACAGACCCCCATGAGCACCGATTACAAGGTCGCTGACATCAACCTCGCCGATTTCGGACGCAAGGAGATCGCGCTGGCGGAGGCGGAGATGCCCGCCCTGATGGCACTGCGACGCCGCTACGAGTCCGAGCAGCCGCTCGCCGGAGCGAAGATCATCGGCTGCATCCACATGACCATTCAGACCGCCGTGCTGATGGAAACGCTGGCGGCTCTCGGCGCGCAGATGCGCTGGTCGTCGTGCAACATCTTCTCGACCCAGGATCACGCCGCCGCTGCAATGGCCGCGAACGGCACGCCCGTGTTCGCGTGGAAGGGCGAAACTGAAGAAGAGTACGAGTGGTGTCTCGAGCAGACGATCCTGAAGGACGGCACGCCCTGGGACGCCAACATGCTGCTGGACGACGGCGGCGATCTGACGCTGATGATTCACGAGAAGTACCCGCAGATGCTGGAGACCATCCACGGCGTCTCGGAAGAAACCACCACCGGCGTGCATCGTCTGATCGAGATGATGCAAAAAGGCGAGCTGAAGGTGCCGGCCATCAACGTCAACGACTCGGTCACGAAGTCGAAGAACGACAACAAGTACGGCTGCCGCCACTCGCTTAACGACGCGGTCAAGCGTGCGACGGACATGCTGATGGCGGGCAAGCGGGCGCTGGTCGTTGGCTACGGCGACGTCGGCAAGGGCTCCGCGCAGAGCCTGCGCCAGGAAGGCATGATCGTTCGCGTTACCGAGGTCGATCCGATCTGCGGCATGCAGGCGTGCATGGACGGTTACGAGGTCGTCTCCGCTTACGTCGGCGGCAACAACACCGGCAAGGTCGAAGACATCGACACCCGGCTGCTCAACGACACCGACCTCATCGTCACCTGCACCGGTAACGCCAACGTCTGCGACAGCGCCATGCTGTCGACGCTGAAGCGCGGCGCCATCGTCTGCAACATCGGCCACTTCGATAACGAGATCGACACCCAGTTCATGCGCGATAACTGGCGCTGGGACGAAGTGAAGGAGCAGGTGCACCAGATCTATCGCAGCGATGATCCGAGCGACTACGTGATCCTGCTGTCCGAAGGCCGACTGGTGAACCTGGGCAACGCGATGGGCCACCCGTCGCGCATCATGGACGGCTCGTTCGCGAACCAGGTACTGGCACAGATGCACCTGTTCGAACAGGCGTGGGCCGATCAGGACGAGAACCAACGCTCGCCGGTAACGGTCGAAGTGCTACCGAAGAAGCTGGACGAAGAGGTCGCCGAGCTGATGGTCGAGGGTTTCGGCGGCGTGCTGACGCAGCTCACCAAGACCCAGGCCGACTACATCGGCGTGCCGCAGGAAGGTCCCTTTAAGCCGGAGAGCTATAAGTACTGATCCTGCTGCATTAGGCACGGCCAATGGCGCGCACGCTCGCCGACCTCCTCGAACTGCTGGATCTCGAGGAGATCGACAACAATCATTTTCGCGGCATCAGCCCCGACGAGGGCTGGCAGCGCGTCTATGGCGGTCAGGTGCTGGGCCAGGCGCTGGTCGCCGCCTCGCGCACAGTCGAGCCTGACCGGCACGCCCATTCGCTGCACGGCTATTTCCTGCGCCCCGGCGACACGACGATTCCGATTCTCTATACCGTTGATCGCATACGCGATGGCAAGAGCTTCACGACCCGTCGAGTGGTCGCCGTGCAGCGCGGGCACGCGATCTTCAGCATGTCGATCAGCTTTCAGGTCGCCGAAGACGGCTACTCCCATCAGCTCGACATGCCGGTCGTGCCGCCGCCCGAAGATCTGAAGACCGAAGACGAGCTGCTGGCCGATCGCCTGCACGAGCTGCCGGCCGAGTATCGCGACACCATGAGTCGCCGGCGTCCGATCGAGATGCGGCCGGTCGATCAGAACATTGCGATCCTCAATCCGCCCGTGCGGCCGCCGCAGCAGAACTGCTGGATGCGCGCCTGGGAGCGCCTGCCGGACGATCCGCGTCTGCACCAGTGCGTGCTGGCGTTTCTGTCGGACTGGAGCCTGCTGGACACGACGACGCTGCCGCACTCGATTTCATATGCCGAAGAAAACGTGCAGATGGCGAGCCTCGACCACGCGATGTGGTTTCACCGGCCGTTTCGCGCGGACGAGTGGCTGCTGTACGCGCAGGACAGCCCGAGCGCGAGCGGCGCGCGCGGCTTCAACCGCGGCTCTATCTTCACTCGCGACGGCGAGCTCGTCGCATCGGTTGCGCAGGAAGGCCTGCTGCGCGTGCACGGCTAGCGCCCGTCACTCGCTCGCCGCAACCGGGGACAGCCTGAAGACCGGTATCTGTCGCTCGCAGCGCTGCTCGTAGACGGCGTAGCCGGGATAGACCCCACAAGCCTGCACCATGCCAGCGGAGCGCTCGTCTCCCGCCAGCAGGCGGGCCATCATGGGGCGCTCGCCGTCGCTGAACAAAACGCGCACCTGTGGGTGGGCGCGCAGGTTGTGATACCACGCCGGATGGCGCGGTTGGCCGCCGTTGGAGGCAACCAGCAAGATCGCATCGTCCCCCTCGTCGAGCGGTACATACAGCAATGGCACCTCACGGTTCTCGCCCGTGCGCGCGCCGCGCATGGAGACGAGGCAAACCGGTATCACGAAGCTCAGGCGGAAGCGTCCGCGGCTGAGCCGCATGAGCGGTCGATCGAGCCAGGTCGCGACGCGCAGCGCCACTCGAGAGACAGAAGGACGCGCGATGAACGCGCTGAAGGCCGGGTTCAGCCCCATCGGCAGCAGGTCGGCGCCGACACGATCGTCGCCCTCGGGGCGACGGCGGCCAGCCCAGACTTGCGCCAGCCATTCACTTGATGCGCTCGCCCTCTTTCATGACAAAGCTGACCTTGCCGAACAGCTGCGGATCGGTGCGGATATCGCCCGGTACCGCCACGAGATCAGCCGCCTTGCCAATGTCCAGGCTGCCTAGGTATTCCCACTGACCCAGCAGCTGGGCGGCGCTCTTGGTGGCGCTGGTGAGCGCCGCAAGCACGGGCATGCCGGCCTCGATCATCAGCAGGAACTCCTGCCAGTTGTTGCCGTGGGCGGACACCCCGGTGTCGGTGCCGAACGCTATGTTCACGCCCGCCTCATAGGCGGCGGCGAAGGTGCCCTGGATCTGCGGTCCGACCGCACGCGCCTTCGGACGCACAAGCTCCGAGAAGTAGCCGGGCTCTTCGGCCTTCAGCGCCACGAAGTTGCCCGCCATGATCGTGGGCACGTACCAGGTGCCCTTGCGCTTCATCAGCCGCATGATCTCCGGCGTCATGAAGGTGCCGTGTTCGATCGAATCAACGCCGGCGGCGACGGCGCGCCTCATGCCCTCGCTGCCATGGGCGTGGGCGGCGACCTTGAAGCCATAGTCCTTGGCCGCCGCGATGATCGCGTTCAGCTCGGTCGGCGTGAATTGGGGATTCTGCCCGCTCTTCGCCTGAGACAGCACACCGCCGGTCGCCGTCAGCTTGATCAGGTCCGAGCCTTCCTTGTAGCGCTGGCGAACGGCCTTGTACGCATCGGCCGCGCTGTTGACGACGCCTTCCGCGGGCCCCGGATCGCCGCGCAGGCTCGAGTTGACGCCGTTGCTGGGATCGGCGTGGCCGCCCGTCGTGGCGAGCGACTTCCCCGCTGTGAAGACACGCGGCCCGACGATGTAGCCCGCCGCGATCGCGTCGCGCAGCGACTGCGCCACGTTGTCGGCAGTACCGAGGTCGCGCACGGTGGTGAAACCTGCCATGACGGTGCGCTCGGCGTAGGCCGCCCCGCGCAGCGCCGCGTCGGCCGGCTCCAGGCGAAAACGCTCTGCATAGGAAGCGGGCGATAGCTGGCCGTCCAGATGGACGTGCATGTCGATCCAGCCGGGCATGACGGTCGCATCGCTCAGGTCGATCAGTTCGTCCGCCGCGCCAGGCGCATCGAACCCGTCGCCGCGCGCAACCACCTTGCCGGCGTCGATGACGACTGTCTGCTCGGTGAGCATGCGACCGCTGGCGCTGTCAAAGAGCCAGCCGGCGTGCACGACCGTCGCCGCAGCCGCCGGCACCGAGGACAGCGGCAGCAGGCATACCCAGGCAGTCAAAAAAGCGGCGCGACGCGACGCGCGCTCAGCCCCCCGCTCCAAATCCCGGAAGGCGGTCATCAGGTGCATCGTTGTCCCCTCTCTCTCAGGCCTGCATCCTGCGGCGATCGCCCCAAATAGGGGCAGTCGTCCAGTCGGTGCCCCAGTCGGCCAAACGGCCGGTGCGCGGCGTCTCTGCGCCGTACGGCCCGGGCATTACAAAGCGTCGCTATACAGCCGACTGACTGACCCGGATAATAGGACGTTTTGCGCCTGTGAAGCACTCACGGCGCGCGCACCGGCGGCATGAACTGCCGGGCAGAGGTCGAGCAGGGGGACAACCATGACCGATATCGAGCAGATGGCCGCCTCGGTGGACAGCGTGCGCGAGCATCTGGAGGCGCATCGCTACATCTGCAGCTCGCAGATCGCGACCGCCGTCTATCTCGCCTATCAGCTCAAGAAGCCTATCCTGATCGAGGGACCGCCCGGCGTCGGCAAGACGGAGCTAGCGAAAACCACGGCCGCCATGTTCGAACTGCCGCTGATCCGGCTGCAGTGCTACGAGGGGCTGGACGAGGCCAAGGCGATCTACGAATGGAAGTACGGCAAGCAGCTCTTGTACACGCAGGTTCTGAAGGAGACGCTCGACGAGGTTTTGCAGGGCGCGAAGGGCTTTACCGAATCGGTGCAACGGCTGCACGAATTCGGCGACATCTTCTTCTCCGAGGAGTTTTTAGAACCGCGGCCGCTGCTGCACGCGCTGCGTGAAAAAGACGGCTGCGTACTGCTGATCGACGAGATCGACAAGTCAGACCATGAATTTGAGTCGATGCTGCTGGAAATCCTCTCGGACTATCAGCTATCGATTCCAGAAATCGGCACGGTCAAAGCGGAGCATGAGCCGCCGCTGGTCTTCCTGACCAGCAACAACACACGCGAAATATCAGACGCGCTCAAGCGGCGCTGTCTGCACCTGTATATCCCCTTCCCCGATCTCGCGCTCGAACAGCGCATCATCGAAGCGCGCGTCCCGGACATCCCGCCGGAGCTGCGCAAACAGTTGGTCACCTTCATTCAGGAGCTGCGCGGGATGGACCTGAAGAAGGTACCCGCGATCTCGGAGACGATCGACTGGGCACGCACGCTGCTGCTGCTGAACTCTGAAACGCTCGATGCCGATCTGGTGCGGGATACGCTGAACGTGATCCTCAAGTTTCAGGAGGACATCAGCAACGTGCAGTCCGATCTGACGACGCTCACAAATACCGCGAAGAAGGCGAGCCAAGGCTAGCCGAGCGCGCTATGGACCAGACCCTCGCACACTTCATACAGGCGCTGCGCAATTCCAACGTGCGCGTCTCGCCGGCAGAAACGCTGGACGCGTTCACGACCGTTGATCTTGTCGGCTACCGCGATCGCGAGCACTTGAAGCGCTCTCTGGCGCTGGTACTGCCCAAGACCGAAGACGAAAAGGACACCTTCGACGCCTGCTTCGATGAGTTTTTCAAGATCGACGACGTCAGTACCAACACCGACACAACGGAAGGTTTGGAAGACGGCGAGGGCGAAGAGGACGGCGGCGACGAGCAGGGTGACGGCGACGGCCAGCAGTCGGGCGGCCAGCGCGAGCCGGGACAGCCCGGCAAGAGCAAATCGAAGCGCAAGGGCAAGCCTAAAAGCCGCTCCGGTCTCGATGACGAGCTCGAAGAGGAAGAAGAAGACCTGGGACCCGGCCCGATGTCGGAGGCGTCATCCGATCTCGGCAAGCTGCTGATGGCAAACTCGATGGTCGAGCTGACCGTCAAGATGGCGGAAGGCGCACGCGAGGTCAATCTGGAGGAGATCCAGGTCTTCACCCAGAAGGGTCTCTACACCCGTCGCATCATGGAGGCCATGGGGCTCGACGATCTGAACCGCGAGATCGGCGGCCTGCGCCGCTCGAAGGCGGTCCCCGATCGTCGTTTGGGCCAAGCGCTGCAGGGCCGGCGCGAGCTGCTGCGCGAACAGGTGCGCGACTACGTCGAAAAACAGTTCCTGCTGTTCGCCGACTCGACGGGGCGCAAGCTGCGCGAGGAACTGCTCCGACAGGTCAAGCTATCTAACGTCGAGCAGCGCAACTTCCGCATGATCCAGGAGATCGTGTTCCGCATGGCCAAGAAGCTGTGCACCATGTACTCGCGGCGCAAGAAGGTCTTCAAAAAGGGCCAGCTCAACATTCCCAGAACGCTGCGCCACAACATGAGCTATGACGGCGCGATCTTCGATCTGCACTGGAAGTCGGTCAAGATCGATCGACCGCGCGTGTTTGCGATCTGCGACGTCAGCGGCTCCGTCGCAACCTATGCGCGCTTCATGCTGACCTTCCTGTACAGCCTCGAAGAAGTGATGCCCAAGGTCCGTTCCTTCGCGTTCTCTTCCGACCTCGCCGAGGTCACCGATCTGTTTCAGCGCAACAACATCGAAGACGCGATTGCGAAGACGCTGCGCGACTATGCTGGCGGCAGCACGGACTACGGCCAGTCGCTCGAAGACTTCAAGCGCATGTGCCTGCCTGACATCGACAACCGCACAACCATCATCATCCTCGGCGACGCGCGCAACAACTACGGCGAACACAAGGCCGAGATCATGAAGGAGCTGTATGACCGCGCCAAGACGGTCATGTGGCTGAACCCGGAGGCGCGCCAGTCCTGGGACTCGGGAGACTCCGAGATGCGCCGCTATGGGGCCTACTGCCATCAGGTGCACGAGTGCAGCACGCTCGTCCATCTCGAACGCATCGTTGGAAATCTGCTGCGCAACGCCTACGGCTAGCGTAAGCGCCGATCATTCCAGAAAAACGAAACGTCTCGGATTTGCCTGTCTAGCGCGCATCCTGTTCGACCGGTATCGACAGCGCCGCTTCCGGGGTAGCAGGTTCATCACCAAGGTCAGCGTCCGGTATCGGAAACAGCAGCGTAAAGCTTGCGCCGCAGCCCGGTTCACTGGCCGCGCTGATGCTGCCGCCGTGTTCCTGCAAAATGCCGTAGGAGATCGACAGACCGAGGCCGGTGCCCTCGCCGGGGGGCTTGGTGGTAAAGAACGGATCGAACAGCTTGCCTAGTACGTCGGGCGGGATGCCCGGTCCATCGTCGCTCACGACCACGGCTACCTGATCGCCACGAACCGCGCTCGTGATTGTGATCTGACCCCGACCATCGATCGCCTGCCCCGCGTTGACCAACAGATTGGTCATCACCTGCGTGATCTTACCGGCGTGCAGAACAAGCAGCGGCACGTCCTCGAGATCCGCGATCACCTCACACCGCGCTTTCAGCTCGCCGCCAACCATCTTCAGCGTCGTGGCGATGCAGTCGTTGATGTTCGTCAGTTCCATGCCCGTGTCGTCGCTGCGCGCGAACAGCTTCAGGCCGTCGACGATTTCTTTGACACGCTCAAGGCCTGCAATCGACTCACCGACCAGGTCCTGCACATCCTCGTTGACATACGCGATGTCTTCTTCTTCCAGCAGCGCGTGCAGGCTCGAACGCAGCGCCTGCTGCTGCTCGACGGATTCGGCTTCGACCAGCGTGCCCGCGCTCGTCGACACCTCTCGATAGACCGCCGCGTATTCCTTCAGCGTCCCCAGATTGCTCTTCACGAAGCCGATTGGGGTATTGATCTCGTGCGCGACACCCGCCGCGAGCTGGCCGATAGACGCCATCTTCTCGGACTGCAGCAGCTGCGTCTGAGCGTTGCGCAGCGCGCTGTTCGATTCTCTGAGTTCGTCGTTGCTGGCCTGCAGCGCCTGCGTGCGCCGCTCGACTCGAGTCTCGAGTGTCTGATTCAGCGCCTCGAGATCGCGCTGATAGGATTCACGCCGCGAGTATTCGGTCGACAGATTTTCGACCAGCGTATTGAAGGCCTGGGCGACATCGGCGAGTTCATCCCTGCCTCTCACCGCGACCCGAATCTCCTGGAAGCGACCGTCCCGGACGCTCCGGGAAACCGCGCCCGCCGCGGTCGTGAGCTCCGAGAGCTGCCCGGTTAGATAGGCCCCCAAAACGTAGGAGAACAGGGCCACAAGCAGCATCTCCACCACCGCGATCGACGCCGTCCAGTTTTGTATGGTGCCCATGGCCTCGACGATCGCGCTGACGCTCACGCCGATCTCGACGCGACCGTAGACTTCCCCACCCTCTTCAATCTCCGCAAACGCATCGAACACGCCGTCGTCAACGCCGGCGACGTCGACGTCGGCGCGAAACGGAGTATCGCTGCGCAGGGCAGCACCGCCTTCGGCGAACACCTCGCCCTGACCGCCGACGACCCGCGCGTATGCGATATCGGGGTTCTTGAGGACCTCGGCGACGAACGAATCCAGCGAGGCCAGATCGAACGACAGGACGGCGTCCTTGGTCGTGGTAGCAAAAAGAGTCGATGTGGTGCGCGCAAACTTGACGAGATCTTCGTTGGCGCGCTCACCCATGAAGTTAGTTGCCGTGATCACCAGGGCCAGCAGAAGCGCCGCCTCGATGGTGGCAATCCCGATGATCGTCTTTGCTCGCAGCGAAAACCTCACGGTCAAAGGCCGCAGGAACTAATCGGCGAGCAGCGTGTTCAGATTCAAGCCGCGAACATCGTCCCAGTCCTGCGAGCTCGCAATCTCGAAGCCTTTGAACTTGATGCTCGCGAGTCGCTCTAGAGATTCGGGTGACTCATTCATTTCCAGCAGCGCCCGCCGAAGATCGGCGCGCGTGCTGTCGAGCATGCCTGGCCTGGTCGCTATCGCGTGCGGCGTGTACGGCCCCGTCGTCCAGATGACTTCGAGCTGATTCCGTACGGCCTCCGGCGCGTTGTTAAACGTACGCATCACACCGCCACCCGCCAGGAACATGCCACGCGCGACGCCGAGATACACCGAGTCGTGGGACGACACATATTGCGGCGAGAACGGTACACCGCGACTGCCCAGTTCGCCCCGCGTGAGTATGCTGGCGGCGAAGGCAGCGGGGGCCGGGAACGCAAGCGTCGCGTCCGCCAGTTTGTCAAGAGAGGCGATGCCCGCGCTCTTCTTGGCCACGATAATGCCGCGAATGCGCTTGTCTCTCTGCCTGGCCAGCGCCCGGTAGCCCGGGGCATCGCTGAAACGCACGAAGTGGTAAGGATTCATGTAGGCGACGTCGTACTGGCCGTCGCGAACCCGACGTTCGAACGTCGGAATGTTCTTGGCGGTCGCGAACACGACCTCATGGCCGGAGCGCTCGCCTAGATCGCGGAGCACGGGGGTCCACAGCCGCGCCAGCTTCTTGGCGGACTGCTGAGGAACAATTCCGAAGGTGAGGGTTTCCGCCGCGAGCGGACGCAGCCCACCGGCAAACAGAACGAGCAACCAGAACAACGGCCACAGCCTACGCAAAACAGGACTCCCGAGGACCACACAGATTGATTCGTTCTGTATCGGCCGGTCTGGCAGGCACTCAAGAAGAGCGCCGGCACACGCGCGCGCGGCGGCACGTCGGCGAGAAAAGTTGCCAAGTGCATCACAGATTGCGCGTTCGAACCGGCGCGCCTCGAATCCTGAACTACGATTGTCGGACCATAAAAATTCCGCAGGCAACCTGTGAGCTCAGACGCTGATCGACCGAGGCCCCGTCCGCTGGTCCCTACTCTCCTGCTCGCCATTCTCGGCACGGCACCCGCGGTCGCCGATGAAGCACGTTGGCAGCCCTTCGCCAGCACGCGCCTCAAGGCGCACACCTACGGCCACAGCGACTTTCCCGCCGACTCGAACGCCCACGTACTCGATCTGCATCTCGGCACCGCATTGCGTTTCAACGACCGCTTCGATGCCGCTGTCGAGCTCGAAGCGATCGTTGACACGAAGTTGGGAACCTTCGACGACGGCGTCGACCGCGACCCCGATCGCCCCGTCATCACCGATCCGAACGCCGAGGAGATCAATCGCGCCTGGGTGCGCTACCGGCAGGGCCGCGTCGCGGTCAAGGTCGGCCGCCAGCGGCTCGATCTGACCAACGGTCGCTTCATCGGCTCCGCGCGGTTTCGCCTGAACGAACAAACCTACGACGCGGTGCGGTTCGATGCCCCGCTCGGCAGCCGCGGTGGACTAACTGCTGCGTTCTTTAACAAGGTGCACCGCGTGGGCGGCGACGATCATCCGCAGGGCGAATGGACCGGCGACAGCTATGTGCTGCACGCGCACTGGCTGCTCGGCTCGAGCGACAAGGACGCGCCGCGCATGGACGCCTATCACTACGCCATTCACTCCCCCGAGGCGGCGGCGAACTCGCTGCGGATCACCGGCGCGCGCCTGAAGACGCCAGGGAAAAAGAAATCGCTACGACCAAATCTGGAAGTCGAGTTCGCCCATCAGCGTGACTGGGAGAACAATCCACGCGACGTCGATCTGCGCTACATGGCCGCCACCGCGCGCTGGTCTGCCGGTGCCTGGAAGCTCGCCAGTGGATTCGAACTGATGGAGGGCGACGGAGACGTTGGCTTTCAGACGCCGTTGGCGCGCAAGCACAAGTTTGCGGGCCTGAGCGATCAGTTCCTGAAAACGCCAGCAGAGGGCCTACGCGACCGGTTCGTGAAAACGGGATACCGCTTCCCCGATCGCGGCCGCGTCAGCAAACCTCGGGTCGACATCGCCTACCACGATTTTTCAGGCTGGCGCGGCGATTCCGTGCGCGGCCATGAGGTCGATCTGCGCTTTCGCTGCAACATCGGCAAGACGAAGCTCGACGCGGTATGGGCGCACTTCGATGGGCGGCGCGGCCGGGCGGACGCCGAGCACTTCTGGCTCATGGTCAGCCGCAAGATCATGTAGGCCGCGACGCGGCACGCGCTGATCCATCCCTCGCGGGCGTCTCAACGCGGCCGGCGGGGTCGCGCGAGCACCTGTAGAGCGTGACAACCAGGGGCGAACATAGGACCATTCCTCGCCATGGTCGCGCCTCACAAGCAGTACAGTCAGTCACCCTTTGCGGGTGCATCCGGGCGAGCGCCGCATGGCTGAGAACAGCGCCGCCTCCCTGAACCGTGCCGCCCTGCTGCAGCTCGGTCTCCTGATCGCCGCCAGCGTCGCTGCGCTGTTTTTGCTCATGGTGCTGCTCAACTGGGCGGCGAGTGCGACCGGCTCTGACGCCAGCGCCGCCAAGGCCGTCGATCTCGAAGCGCGCAGCATCAGCGTCATCGTCCAGAACGAACCCCCGCAGCTCAACAGCATGAAGGCGACCGACACGGACAGCGGTCAGGTGCTGGGTCACATCATGGAAGGGCTGCTGCGCTACGACATCAACAATCAGCTAGCACCGGGTGTGGCCGAGCGCTGGGACATTCGCGAGAACGGCGCAACGTTCTGGCTCCGCGAGGACGCAAAATGGAGCGATGGCGAGCCCGTGACCGCGCACGACTTCGTCTTCGCGTGGCGCACCGCGCTGGACCCGGCGACGGCCTCGATCTACGCCTTCATTCTCTACCCGGTAAAGAACGGCGAGGCCATCAACCGCGGCGAGGCAGCCCCCGAGACGCTGGGCGTTCGCGCCGCCAGCGATCGCCGGCTGGAGATCGAGTTCGAACAGCCTGTGGCCTACTTCGACAAGCTGGTCGCATTCAACGTTTACTATCCAGTGCGCGAAGACTTTTACCGCTCGACCAACGGTCGCTACGGCGCGGACGCGGACGAGATGCTGTACAACGGCGCGTTCGTGCTGTCCGAGTGGGTCCACAACGCGAGCATGCGTTTCGAGAAGAATCCGCACTACTGGGACCGCGACTCGATTTATCTGAACAGCATCCACGTTCCGTTCATCACCAACAGCAAACACACCGCGGTCAACCTGTTCAAGGACGGGCGTGTGGCAATGGCCGAACTCGACGCCGAGACCCTGCCGGACGCCCTGCAGCAGCAGTGGCACATCAAGCGCTTCGTCGACGGCAGCGTGTTTTACCTTGAGTTCAATCATCGTCCAGGTCGCGTCAGCACGAACCTGAATTTTCGCCGCGCGATCGAGATGGCGCTGGACCCCAAGGAACTGGTCTTTCGCGTCATCAAGGTGCCGGGTTACTTGCCCGGCGAAACCCTGTTCCCAATCTGGCTGATGGGTGAGAAAACACTGTTCCGGCAGGAGTATCCGCCCGCACAGCGCATCTACAACCCAGAGCGGGCACGTGAACATCTGGAGCAGGCGCGCGTCGAGCTAGGTCTCAACGCCTGGCCGCCGCTCGTTCTGCTGTCCGGCGACACGCCGATCTCGGTGAAACAGTCCGAGCATATCCAAGCGAAGCTGCGCGAAAACCTGGGGCTCGATATGCGCCTCGACCGGCAGATCTTCAAGCAGCGCCTGGAGAAGATGAAGAACGGCGAGTTCGACATCGTCATGGCGGGCTGGGGTCCGGACTTCGACGATCCCATGACGTTCGGCGACCTGTTCGCGTCCTGGAATCTGCAGAATCGTGGTCGCTACAACAACCCGAAGCTCGACGCGCAGGTACGCATCGCCCAGGCCTCGCTGGAGCCGGCCGTGCGCATGCGGGCGTTCGGCGAGATCCAGCGCATCCTGAAAGAAGACGCGGTGATCCTGCCTGACTACGAACGCGGCAAGGTCTTCGTGCAGGACCCCCGCATGATCGACATGGCACGCCGCGCGGTCGGTCCGGATCCCGACTATTCCCGCGTGCGACTGGTAGACGCCAACTGATGTGGGCCTATACCGGCAAACGCCTGCTGCAGGGCGTGTTAACGGTTTGGTTCATCGCGACGGCAACCTTCATCGCCATGCACAACGTGCCCGGCGATCCGCTGATGAACGACAAGGCGGTGTCGACGGCGATACGCGCCAACCTGGAAGCCAAGTACGGCCTCGACCGGGCCGTGTTCCCGGATCAGTACCTGATCTATCTCGGCAACATGGTGCGCGGTGACTTCGGTATCTCGTTCACCCAGCAGAATCGTCTGGTCAACGACATCATTCGCGAGCACTTCCCGGTGTCGGCCACGCTCGGCATTCTCGCCGTCCTGTTCGCGGCGCTCGGCGGAATCCTGTGGGGCGCGCTCACCGCGTTGTACCGCAACCGTCTGCCCGACATCGTCATCATGTTCCTGGTCATTCTTGGCATTTCGGTCCCCAGTTTCGTGTTTGCGGCGCTCGGACAGCTCGGTCTCGTACAGTTGAACGGGCTGTTCGGACGCCAGGTGTTGCCCGTCGCGGGCTGGGGCAGCGTCGGGCACATGCTCGTCCCCTCGCTCGTTCTCGGCCTGTCGACGATGGCGTTCCTGACCCGCCTGATGCGTTCCTCCATGCTCGAGATCGTGAACGCCGATTTCATTCGCACGGCGAACGCCAAGGGCCTGCCGCCGACCCGCATCTTTTTGAAACACCAGTTGCGCAACGCGATCCTGCCGGTCATCACGGTGTTGGGGCCCGCGATTGCGGCCATTACGACAGGGGGCTTCGTGGTCGAACTCGTGTTCGCGATTCCGGGGCTCGGGCGCTATTTCGTCGAGGCCGTGCAGCAGCTCGATTACACCGTCATCATGGGCACCACCGTGTTCTACGGCGCGTTCCTGGTCTTGATGGTGATCGTGGTCGACCTCATCTATGGCTTCATCGATCCACGCGTGCGGTTGGAATAGACGATGGCCGAGTCGACAATTGCTACCGGATCGGTCAAAGCTTCCGATTTCGCACCTCTAGCCGCCGGCAGAAGCGCAGAAACGATCAGTCGTCCGTCGCTGTCGTATTGGCAGGACGCGTGGCGGCGACTGAAAGACAATCGCCGAGCGCTCATTTCGCTGTACATCGTGGTCGGTCTGCTGCTGCTGACGCTGGTTGGCCCCTTCATATGGACGATGGATCCGGCCCTGCAGGATCTCGATCAGGTCAGCCAGCCGCCGTTTGCCGATCGCAGCGCCACGATCGCGGCACCGTACTCCTCTTGGGACACTAGCGACGTCGCGCCGAGCGCCGACGGTCTGGCCGTCATTGAACCGCCGACGTCGCAGTCCGTGCGCCTGTCTTGGGAATCCATACCGGGATCCAGCGGCGGCTATCGAATCTATCGCAACATCTTTCCGATTGGGCCGGAACGCGCGCTGGGTCTGCCGCTTGGCGACGTTTTCGGCGGAGCACCGAGATTCTTCGAGGATCGACTCGATCTCGAGCCGCGCACATACTACTACAGCGTGGTGGCGCTCGACGAAAACCAGCGGGAAACGACCGCGTTTCTGCAGCGCACCATCGATGTTAGGCGGGTCATCACCGCCAAAGAAGCCATCGACAAGGGGCTCGCCGAGGACACGCTGCCTGTCGGCGCCGAATTGCGGCTGACCGCACACCCGTTGGGCACAGACTATCTAGGCCGCGATTTGCTCGCTCGCCTGATGCACGGCGCTCGCACGTCGCTCTTCATCGGGATCTTTGCGCCCATACTGTACGTGCTGATCGGCATCAGTGTGGGCAGCATCGCGGGTTTCGCGGGCGGCCGTCTCGACCAGCTACTGATGCGGTTTGCCGATTTCGTCGTCGCCCTGCCATTCCTGCTGTTCATGATCGTGTTCAAGATCGCGTTCGGGATTGGTCCCGGCGAGAGCGGTATCTTCCCTATGCTGATCGCGATGGTAATCCTGCTGTGGCCCGCCACCGCCCGACTCGTGCGGGGCCAGATTCTATCGATCAAGAATCAGGGCTACGTCGAGGCTTCGAAGCTCCTCGGCGCCAGTTCGGGTTATCTCATCGGGCGCCATATGATCCCCAACACGCTGGGCGTGATTCTGGTGACGCTGACGTTCGCCGTGCCGTCCGCCATCTTCACTGAGGCGTTTCTCAGTTTCATCGGTATGGGCGTCGCGCCGCCGACGCCGAGCTGGGGCAGCATGTGCAACGAAGGCCTGAAAACCATGCTGACGACGCCTCACGAGCTTATTTTTCCCGCGCTGTTCATCAGCATCACAGTGCTCGCATTCAACCTGCTCGGCGACGGTCTGCGCGACGCATTGGACGCCCGTATGCGGTCGAGGGAATAGCCATGAGCGATCCGCTGCTGAGCGTTAGCAATCTGAAGGTCGAGTTCGATACCTACGGCGGCGTCGTCAAGGCGGTCCGCGGGGTCGATTTCGAGGTCGCTGCAGGGGAAACCCTGGCGATCGTCGGCGAGTCCGGCTGCGGCAAGTCCGTTACGGTGCAGTCGATCATGGGGCTGATACCGATGCCGCCTGGGCGCATCACCTCGGGCAGCGCCCTGTTTCGCGGCAGCGAGATCATCGGCAGCTCACAGGTCGACGGGCGCGAGCTGCGCGGGTCCGAAGTGGGCATGATCTTCCAGGATCCGATGACATCACTGAATCCCACGATGAAGATCGGCGAACAAATCGCGGAGACGCTCGTCGTCCATCGCGGCATGAGCAATCGCGACGCGCTGAGCCGCGCCGTCGAGTTGCTGGATCGCGTACGTATACCGGAGCCGCAGCAGCGCGCCGAGCAGTATCCCTTTGAGTTTTCTGGCGGCATGCTGCAGCGCGCCATGATCGCGACCGCCATCGCGTGCGAACCGAGCCTGCTGATCGCGGACGAACCCACGACCGCGCTCGACGTGACTATCCAGGCGCAGATCCTCGACCTGATGAAAGAGCTGCAGCGCAGCACGGACATGGCCATCATTCTGATCACGCACGATCTGGGCGTCGTCGCGCGCATGGCAGATCACGTCGCGGTGATGTACGCCGGGGAGGTCGTTGAGACCGGCACCGCGACCGACGTGTTCTATGCGTCCGGCCATCCGTACACACACGGGCTGCGAGCCGCGATGCCGACCAACGATCCGGAACACCAGCAGTCATTGAGCCCCATAGACGGCAGTCCACCGGATCTGTTTGCGCCGCCACCCGGCTGCGGCTATTGCGCCCGCTGCCCCCATGCGGTCAGTCTGTGCGCGGACCAGCCGCCGCCCGAGTTCCAACTGGGCGAGGGCCACGCCGTGTCTTGCTGGCAGCATCACGAGGCCGCGCCCAACCCGCCAGCAGAGCTGATGGGACAAACGGCCGCAGGCACCGCGCGATGAAGCCGCTCGTCGAAGCCATCGACCTGACCAAACATTTCAGCGTCGCGAGCGACCGGGTCGTGCACGCCGTCGACGACATGACGCTGACGGTCCACGAGCAGGAAATCGTCGGCCTCGTCGGCGAGTCGGGTTCCGGCAAGTCGACGTTCGGCAAGACCCTGTTGGGTCTGCACGACAAGACCTCCGGGGAAGTTCTGTACGACGGCGCGGAGCTGCCACAGCGGTATCAGCCGCAAGACTTTCGCGACAACGCCGCGAAGATGCAGATGATCTTCCAGGATCCCTACTCTTCGCTGAATCCGCGCATGACGGTCGGTGAGATCATCGGCGAAGGTCTCAAGCTGCACACCAGCCTTCCGGCCGTCGCGATCCACGACCGGGTGCTGCACTGGCTGGAGCGCGTGGGTCTGCACGCCGATCACGCGGCGCGCTATCCGCACGAATTCTCGGGCGGCCAGAGGCAGCGCATCGGCATCGCCCGCGCGCTGATTCTCGAACCCGAATTTGTCGTCTGCGACGAACCGATTTCCGCGCTCGACGTCTCGGTCCAGGCCCAGGTCATCAACCTGCTCAGCGAGCTGAAAGAGTCACTCGGACTGACGCTGCTGTTCATTGCCCACGACCTGTCCATGGTGCGCTATGTCAGCGATCGCATGGCCGTGATGTATCTAGGCTCGCTCGTGGAAGTCGGCGCCGCCAACGAGGTCTTCTTCGAGCCGAAGCATCCGTACACGCAGATGCTGATCGGTTCCAACCCGGAGCCCGATCCAAACAGCGAGCGTAATCGTCCACCGGAAGACATTCGCGGCGAAATCGCCTCGCCGATCAACCTGCCACCGGGCTGCCGCTTCGCCGCGCGCTGTCCACACGCGACAGAGCAATGCCGCAGCGAAACGCCGGAACTGCGAACCTACTCAGACTTCGGCGCTGACCTGCGCCAGGTCGCCTGCCATCTGTACAGCGCCTGACCGACAGCCACCCCGTAAAGTGACCCGCGCCGTTTTTTTGGGCGCCGCAACGAACGCGGTCTTGTAGCCACAATGTAGATAAAAGTGGCGCCACGCTAACGATTCATACGAGCGGTTAACTGCAGGCACGCCCGCCCCTTCGCTAGGGTATCCGGCACCGAAGTCACACACAGCAGTACAATGAAAACGACCACTCGGGCAGCGTTGACCGCTGCACTTCTCGCTGGCCTGTCCAGCGGCGCAGCATCGGCTGCGACGATCTATCAGGTCACCGACACGAGCGTGAACAACTGTTCGCCGCACGGTCTTTGGACCAACCAAGAGTTCAGCGACAGCGCGTGTTCGAACTTTTTCTCAATCAGCGGCACGCTGGTCATCGAAGATGACCTGTCCTCGGCCACCCTGGTCGGCACGGCGATCAGTCCGGATGATCGGGTCGCTACAATCAGCCTCGTCTACAGCGACTTCGCAGAAGTGCTGGACTACAAACAGGAAGGCGGCATCCCGTGGACGCCGGCCGACGATGCGACCAACGACATCGACTTCTTCACGAGCGTGATGGGCACGATCGACATCGACGGCACCGTCTTCACCATCGACGAACTGGCCGGGACGTTTGGCTTTCAGTGGGGACTGGGCGCGAACGCCAAGGACCCGAATGCGTTCGGCGCCTCGTCCTGGATTCAGGGCGACATGGCCAGCCATCACTGGGATCTCAACCTCAATCTGCAGGAAGTACCCGAACCGGGCACGCTGGTGCTGCTCGGCCTGGGACTGGTGGGCCTGATGGGCGCAAGACGCCGCCCCAAGCGCGTCTAGTCGCGTCGTCCAACCACCACAGCAGCCTGTTTGGCCCAACCGGACCAGGCAGGCTGCGTGACTTTCCCCACGTCACACCACATCGGCGCTTCTCGCGTCCAATCTCACACCGCTTGAGTTGTCGCGCCCCGGCAGGGCACAATGCGCGCGCCTAAGGGGTGGTCTTCCTGAGACGCGCGCGGCGCGGACCCTTTGAACCTGATCCGGATAATGCCGGCGCAGGGATAGGTTGGTAGCTGCAGAAGTAGGATCAGGCGCTAATGGTCACGCCGATCGAGGCTCCACTCCCGGGCACATTGGCGCTAGCGCCCTCAACACCCGGAGCTTTCGATGAGCCTGCAACACCGTCCCGATCTCGCCCTGACCCGTTTCCTCACTTGCCGCATGATCGCTACGCGCGCGATCACAAGTCGCGCGGGAATCCGCAGGCTTGTAGTAGGCGCCCTGCTGCTATGGCTGCCGGGACTCGTGGGCGCACAGACGCCGGCAATCGAAGAGATCATCGTCACGGGCGAGCTGCGGGAGCTGGCCATCGACGACACCAGCCTCAGCGTCACCGTCATCGACCCGGGCGATCAGCGACAGACCGCCATCAACCACCTCGAAGAGGTACTGGGCTGGGCCCCGAACGTGAACTTTTCGAGCGGCGCGTCGCGCGGTCGCTTCCTGCAGATTCGCGGCATCGGCGAGCGCGGCCAGTTCGCGGAGCCGCTGAACCCGTCCGTCGGTCTGCTGGTGGACGGGGTGGATCTATCGGGTATCGGCACGGTAGCCACAACGTTCGACGTCAAGCAGATCGAGATCTTCCGCGGTCCTCAGGGCACGCTGTACGGCGCGAACGCGCTCGCCGGTATCGTCAACGTCGTCACGAATGACCCAGAGCGTGACTTCGCAGCGTCAATCACGGCAGACGCCGCCAACTTCGGCGCACTCGGCATCGGCGCGACCGTCACCGGACCGCTGAGCGAGCAGCTCAGCGGTCGACTGGCCGTACGCCAGTTCGGCAGCGACGGATTCATCGACAACACCTTCCTGGACGTCGACGACAGCAACGAGCGCGACGAACTGACGGTGCGCGGCAAGCTGCTGTTCGAGCCGCAGGAGAACACCGATGTCACCGTTACGCTAGGCTACGTCGACATCGACAACGGCTACGACGCGTTCTCACTCGACAACGACCGCGACACGCGCTCGGACGAGCCGGGACGTGACGCTCAGGAAACGATCTACGGCAGCATCGCCCTAGACCATCGCTTCGCGAGCGGATTACGGCTTGCCGGCTACGTCAGCCACGCGGACAGCGAGATCGACTACGGCTACGACGAGGACTGGACGTTCGATGGGTTCGATCCGATCGGCTACACGTCAACGGATCAGTATCTGCGCGATCGCAAAACGACCTCATTCGACGCCCGCCTGATTTCACAGGTCACCGATCGCATCGACTGGATCGCCGGCGTCTTCGCCCTGACCCAGGACGTCGAGCTGCAGCGCATCTACACGTTCGCGCCCGACGATTTCTTCAGCGACTACGGCGTCGACCGCGTGGCGGCTTACGGCGAAGTGGGCGTCCGCGTGAGCGATAGGCTGCGTGTCGCCGGTGGACTGCGCCTCGAACGCCTCGGCATCGACTACGACGACAGCCTGGGCGTCGAATTCTCACCCGACGAGACCACGCTGGGCGGACGCGTGGTCGCCGAGTTCACGCTGCCCTCGGATAACCTCCTGTATGGCAACGTATCGCGCGGCTACAAGCAGGGCGGCGTAAACGCCAGCGGCTCGCTGCCCGCGGAGCTGCGCGACTTCGGCACCGAGGAAACCTGGAACGTCGAGATGGGCTTTAAGGGCCGCTTCGCGGAAGGCCGGGGCTCCTTGCGAGTCGCCGCCTTTGTCATGTTGCGCGACAGCGTGCAGACGGCACAATCGCTCGTCATCGTGCGGCCCGACGGCAGCTCCGAATTCATCGACTACACCGACAACGCTGCCGAGGGTACCAACTACGGCCTCGAGATTGAAACGAGCGTGAGCGTCAACGAACGACTGCGCCTGTTCGGCACGCTCGGCCTGCTGTCGGCCGAGTACGACGAGTCTCCCCTAAACTCACCGCTTGACCTGGACGGTCGCGACCAGGCTCAGGCGCCAAACTACCAGTTCTTTGCCGGCGTCGAATACGCGCCGCTGCCGGGCTGGGTCGGGCGACTCGAGTTCGAAGGTCGCGATGCGTTTTTCTTCTCCGATTCGCACAACGAGCGATCGCGCGCCTATGAACTGATCAACGCCTCGATCAGCTATCGTGCCGACAACTGGTACGCGCGGCTGTGGGCCCGCAATCTCACGGACGAGGACTACTTCGTACGCGGGTTCTTCTTCGGCAACGATCCTCGCGATTTCTACACCGCGCGCGCGTTTACCCAGCTGGGCGAGCCGCGCCGAGTCGGCGTGACCGTCGGCGTCGACTTCTGACGCCGCTCGCGGGAACGAATCCGAATCCGAAGGCGACGCAGTGCGGCGCTCAGCGAAACAGCGGCTCGTCGAAGCTGCGCAGTTTGCGCGAGTGCAGCGTGCCCGCGTTGTCTTCTTCGGATAGCAGCTCGAGGGTCCGCAGCCCGATCTTCAGGTGCTGACCGATGCGCGCCTGATAGAAGGAATCCGCCATCCCCGGCAGCTTTATCTCGCCGTGCAGAGGTCGGTCCGATGCGCACAGCAGCGTGCCGTACGGCACCCGATAGCGATAGCCGTTCGCGGCGATCGTCGCCGATTCCATGTCGATGGCGATCGCACGCGACTGATTTAAGTCGACCGCGAACTCCTCGAACTTCAGCTCCCAGTTGCGATCGTCCGTCGTGACGACGGTTCCCGTGCGCACGTGCTCCTTTAGCTCCTGACCACTCCAGCCCGTCTCTAGCGTGATCGCCATAGACAGGGCGAGCTGCACTTCGGCGATCGTCGGCAGCGGTATCGATGGTTTCAGCACGTGATCGAGCACCCGGTCTTCACGCAGATACGCGTGCGCGAGCACATAGTCGCCAAGGCTCTGCGTGCGGCGCAGCGCGCCGCAGTGGCCAATCATCAGCCATACGTTGGGACGCAGCACGGCCAGGTGGTCGGTGATGGTCTTGGCATTCGACGGGCCGACACCGATGTTCACCAGCGTGACCCCACCGCCTCCGGGTCGGACCAGATGATAGGCCGGCATTTGCGGCATCTTCTCGAGTTCCGGGCAAGACGGCTGCCCGTCTTCGCGCGTGATTCGATCGCCTGGTTCGACGATGGCCGCCGCTCGCCCGGCACGAATCTCTTCGCGGCCATGCTCAACAAACTCGTCCACATAGCGCTGATAGTTGGTGAACAGGATATAGGGCTGGAAGTGCTCCGGGCTCGTCGCCGTGTAGTGGCGAATGCGGTGCAGTGAATAGTCGATGCGCTCCGCCTTGAACAGCGACAGCGGCGTCGGACCATCGAGATTAAGAATCTCTTTGCCGTCGACGATGTCGTCGTTGGTCGCGACCAGATTAGGCAGGTAAAAGTAGGTCTGCAGCTGATCGCGCTGCGTCTTGCTGAGCTGGGCAATGACCGATTCCAGCGCGAACGACAGCGGTATGGGCTGATCGGAGAGACCGATGCGAATGGTGGCCGAGAACCGCGCCATGATACGACCGAGCTGGCGTTCGAGGTACGTCTGAAACAACCGCGGGCGCGTGACCGTGGTGCTGAAGGACGAGCGGGTGGCGACCCGGCCGAGGGCGAGGCGGTTGGTCATGGTGGCCTCAACGGCCGGGATCTCTACAACGATGGCCGGATAGACGCCGTGGTCATCGTCGCGCGCATCCAAATTACCGGCGGCGAAGCGCTCGAATCGCGTCCGAATAATGTCGATCTGCTGGTCGTAGAGCTCGATCAGCCGCGCCACTGCCGCGGCCGGGTCCGGGTACGGCTCGGTCGCCGCCCAGTTAATCGTGTCGCTCTCGTCGCCGCCAGCGTCGCCCATGCAGAACCTCCGATTTCGGTGGCCGGGGATCATACACTAACTCTTCACGCTGGCGCTGGGCGCCAGCGGCGACTGCGTCCGCAGTCGCTTCCGCTATTTATGCTGGCGCTGCGCGCCAGCGGCGACTGCGTTCGCAGTCGCTTCCGCTTTCGCGGAAGGTGAGGGGTAACGAAGCCTGGGGCAGGAGAGGGAGGGGGCGAAAAAAAGGGGCGCATCGTGCGCCCCTTTTTTGGTTGGTTCGAGGTGCTTCCTAGCGGAAGGCGCCGAACCGGTAGCGGAGCTCCACGCCAGCCTGGCGCGGCAGCGTCGGGGTCGCCGTGCGCAGGTAACCCTGGGATTGGTCTTCCGCGTTCATGGAACGCACGCCGATCTCGTCCAGGATGTTATTGACGTAGGCGCCAACCACCCAGCGCTCGTCCGCGCTCGTCCAGTTGGCCCGCGCATCCCAGCGAGCGAAGTCCGGCGCGGTGTCACGATCGGAGTTCGATACGTTCCACACCACGTCATCCTGCCAGGAGTAGCTGGTGATGAACTCGATGTTGCCGTTCTCGCCCATGGGGATCATGTACATGGCCCACGCGGAAAACTTGAACTCCGGAATCCGCAGCAGCTGGGTGCCCTTGATCGGACGCGTCAGCTCAGTCGTGTTGTAGACGGTGTCGACCGCAGAGCCGATCGGTGCGAACGGATCCTGCGTGTCGATGATACCGCCGGCCGGAAGTTCCTTCGTGTACTCTGTATCGGTCCAGGAGAACGAGCCGCCCAGCGTCAGACGATCGGTGGCGAGCCACAAGAAGTCGGCCTCAAAGCCCGAGTTGCGTGCCTCCGGCGCGTTGGTCACAGAGGTGGACGTACCGGCCAGCGCGGTGGAGACCGCGAACTGCAGGTGGACGTCGTCATAGGTGTAGTTGTAGACACTCGCGTTGATCTGCAAACGGTTGTCGAGGAGCTGGCCCTTATAGCCCAGCTCTACCGAGAACACTTCCTCAGAGTCGTACGACGGAACCGCGGAGAAGAAGCCGAGGTTGAAGCCACCCGCACGATATCCGGAGGTACCAGATAGGTAGATCAGGTGCGCATCAGACGGTGTGTAGTCGATGTTCACCCGGTAGGTAACCGCGTCGTAGTCGTTCTCGATAGCCCGATAGAGCGAGCGGGCGAAAGGCACACCACGGAAACGAATGGGGCACTCCTCGGCAAGCGCACAGGCCGTGGGATTGCCGTTCGCATCCAGCGCGCCGGTCGACTGGTTGAAGGAAAGCAGATCCGCCGGAGCGAGTGCTGTCTCACGATACAGGAAGAGGCTTTCCTCGCCTTCTTTCTCGTCCCGCGCATAGCGGCCACCGAAGGTCAGAGCCCAGGTCTCGTTGATTTGCCACTCTGCCTGAGAGTAGACGGCGTAGGCCGTCGTGCGGTTTTCCGTATCCCAGATAAAGGACGTACCGGCCGTATCCGGACCACTCTGGGTGCGATTACCATCACCCAGCGTTTCACCAATCCAAGGGCCGTCAGACAGGCATGACGCGCTGATGACCGAACCGGCCGGTCCATCCACACGCGCGCTCCGATCCGCAGAGCCGCCGCCGAGCAGGTCGATGCCACAGATATCGCGCGCCGTGTTGTGTGTAACACCACCCGGATTGAGGGTCGCCAAGAACGGCAGGGCCTGGTTGCCCAGATCAGCCGCCTGGGTGAGACGCGGCAAATTAGACGAGTAGAAATCCAATCGTTGATCGATCTGGTTCTCGTAGTAGAACAGGCCGGAGGTCAGCGTGAAATCAGCACTGAAGTCGATGAAGAACTGCAACTCGTGCTGAAAGTTCTCGTTTTCCTGCGCCGCATAGAACTGCTCATCGAGAATGGCCTGACCTGTCCTGTCGTCATCAGTCGTTCGCTGATAGAGATAGTCGGTATAACCGCCGATGTACTTGATCGTAACGCTATCGCTGACGTCCCAGGCGGCATTCAATATCGCCGACTGATGGTCGAAGTATTCGTCGTTCAGGCCGTTGGTCCAAACCTGCAGATCATCGCCGTCGAGGCTGCCGACGCTGTTGCCGCGATTGCCATCGCTGTCTACGCCGCCGCCGTCAACCAACAGCGAGTCGATCAGGGCCTGATCTGCGCCGCGTTGAAAGTTAGGTCGGGCAAACTCACTGTTCACCGCATCTACGCCTGGCGTAACTCGCTGAGCGAAGCGCGTCAGACCGTTGTGGTTGAACTGAAACAGCTGCTGACCTCCGACGGTACAGCCAAGCATCGTGCCCGAACCAGGCAGCGCGGGGTTTTCAAGGCCAGAAACGACGCTGCGATCAACTGCACTCAGGCAGGCAGTGTTGGGATCCACGGCACGGTAGCCCCAAACGAGCGAACTGGTATCCCGCAGAGCGCCAGTGACCGGATCGCCCAGACCGCCATTTTCGCTGGTGACAATCGCTCCCGCACCCTGTGCAGATGCCATGACGCGTCGGTAGCTGCGCTCGTTGCCGCGTAAGTCGATGGTAACGGTGTCGCTCGGGTTCCACTGCAGCGCGAGCGCGTAGTTCTCGTCGCCGTAGTTCTCCTGATCCGGCCCGTCGCCGCGTTCTTTGACCAGCCCGTCGCGTGTCCGCTTGACGCCTGTAAAACGCGCCAGCAGCTTATCCGTTATGGGGCCAGAGAGCAGACCGTAAAGCTCAAAGGTGTCATCGGTGCCAAGAACCGTGCGGACCTCGCCTTCAAACTCGTCGGTGGGCTTGTTGTTGATGAAGTTGATCGCACCGCCAACCCCGTTGCGCCCGTAGAGCGTGCCCTGCGGACCGCGCAGCACCTCGATGCGCGCAAGGTCATAGAGCCCGCCCTCGGTCGACGCGATACCGAAGTCCTCGGAATAGGCGCCGTCGAAGTAGGTCGCGACACCCGGGTCGCCGCCCAGTGCGCGGAACAGTCGGCCAACGCCGCGGATCGCGACGTCGTAGGGCTGCACGGTGGTCGCCGGCAGGTAGGCCTGCAGGTCTTCCTGGTTGCGCAGACCGAAGTCCTCGATGAATTCACCGGTGAACGCGGTGATCGAAATGGCCGTGTCCTGCACCGACGACTCGCGTCGTTCTGCAGTGACGAGAACCTCCTCGATCTGCCGGCGCTGTTCCTCGGCCTGGACGACCGGTGCTGCTTGCAGCAGCAGAGTGCCCAGCGCGGCCAAACCGGCCGCACGGCGTGCAATTAGACGCATATACCCCTCCGTTGTTGACGCCTTAGGCGTCTATTTCTGATTCAGGCCGCTTGGGCGTCAGGCCGCCAACAAGGTCGGTCCATACACCGCTGCAACCCCAGCGACCGCTGCCGCCCACCACGGCAACCGGCCCGAGACAATCATCGCTGCTGATTGGTCGAGAAACGTGTCGATCACCGTTCGGCGATCGTGACTGGCACGGCTCGCTTCACGGTGCGCGCACGCTCAGGCCCAATGGCCCGGGACGTCCAACCGCAACCGGCGAGGAAGATGAGGCGCTTACGTTCTGCCGCTCGCGGGGGCCAGGAGCAAAGCTCTTGGCCGCATCTGAGCCGGCGACTACAACGCGTGGCGAACCCCTCCCCCACTGCGTTTCCACCTTATAGGTCAAGGCGTTACGAGAGTCAAACCGCCGACAAATCGCGTCGCAGAAGCCAACCGCAATGCCGTCATTACCGTCCGCGCGTCCGGGTTGGCTGCCGTCAGGTCCGCAGCGCCAGCCACTTGCTCGTCATGCGCAAAATGGTCGACTCCTGCGTATAGCGGCGTATGTCAGCATGAGGCACCCAGGCGAGGTCGTGGCTCTCCTCAGAGACGACGAACGCCTCCGAGCCGACGGCGCGCGCCAGCAGCCGCACGTCGAAGTGTTCGTGGCCGGGGTCGGCATCGCGCGCCGGAATCGCGTGGATGTCGATGTCGAATATGTCGGTGTCGAGCAGTTCGACCACCAGTCCGGACTCCTCCCGGGCTTCGCGTAGGGCGACGGCCGTCGTGTCCGGGTCGCCGTCACTGTGGCCGCCAAGCTGCAGCCACATGTTGAGTTTGCGGTGATGGGTCAGGAGCGCCCGCTCGCCGCTGCCATCCACCAACCACACCGCCCCGGTCACGTGACCGCGCCAGCAGTCGCGCTCATAGCAGCGCGGCTCTTCCTCGACGAAGCGGCGAAAGCGATCGGCGCAGGCGGCTTCGCTGGGATGACGACGCGCGTAACGCGCGAGCGCCGCCGCAAGGTGTGCTCGACCGTGGAGCTTGTTATCTTGATCGATCATCACGAACGCGAATTGGAGGAAGAAACCATGTTAGCAGTGCTCGCCAAGCTAAACGTCAAGGCCGGCAAGGAAGCGGATTTCGAGGCCCATATGCTCGGCCTCGCCGAACAGGTGCGCGCCAACGAGCCCGGCAATCATCTCTACACGCTGGTGAAGGACGACGACGGCGACTATTACGTGATGGAACTCTACGAGGACGAGGCGGCGCTGGCCGCCCACGGCCAGAGCGAACACTTCAAGGCGGCAGGCGCCGGCTTCGCCGGACTGATGGGTGGACCGCCCGACATCAAGCGCATGAAGGTCGTTGGTTAAAGCCGCGGCGATTCGGCCATCCAACCAGGCGCTAAGCCAGGCTTAGCGCCCGGGGTGGACCGCCCGACATAAAGCGCATGCAAGTCGTCGGCTAGGTAAGGCCCCAGCGCTTCAGCCGGGCAGCTCGAACAACGCGGCGAGCTGCTCGGTGATCGCACCGCCGAGCTGTTCCGCATCGGTGATGGTCACGGCCCGCTGATAGTGGTGGGTCACATCGTGACCGATACCGATCGCAACCAGCTCGATATCCGAGTAGTTCTCGATCTGATCGATCGCGTACTTCAGATGCTGCTCTAGATAGTTGCTCGGGTTCACCAGCAGCGTGGAGTTGTCGACCGGCAGCCCGTCGGAGATAACCATCAGCACCTTGCGATACTCGCTGCGCACGGCGAGACGGTTGTGCGCCCAGATCAGCGCTTCGCCGTCGATGTTCTCTTTCAGCAGTTCCTCGCGCAGCATCAGTCCGATGTTGCGCCGGGCGCGCCGCCAGGGCTCATCCGCCGCCTTGTAGACGATGTGGCGCAGATCGTTCAGGCGGCCGGGGTTCGACGGCTTGCCCTGATTGATCCACAGCTCACGCGATTGACCGCCGCGCCACGCGCGCGTGGTGAAGCCCAGAATCTCCACCCTGACCGAGCAGCGCTCGAGCGTCGCGCCCAGGATGTCGGCGCACATCGCCGCGATGGTGATGGAGCGGCCGCGCATGGAGCCGGAGCTGTCGATCAAAAGCGACACCACGGTGTCGCGGAACGGCATATCCTTTTCCTGCTTGTAGGCCAGCGGACTGGAGGGATCGACCACCACCTGCGCGAGCCGGGCAGAATCGAGAATGCCCTCCTCCAGATCGAACTCCCAGGTGCGATTCTGCTTCGCGAGCAGCCGTCGCTGCAGCCGGTTGGCGAGCTTCGACGTGGCGTGCTGCAGCGACACCATCTGCTGGTCCAGCAGCGCGCGCAGCCGCGCGAGTTCCTCGGAATCGCACAGTTCTTCCGCCGTCACGACCTCGTCGTACTGGTGGGTGAAGGCGTCGTAATTGACGTCGACGCGAATCATGCCCGCGTCGTCGGGCATCGGCGGCGGCGCCTCGTCGGGATCTGCCTCCGCGGCCAGCTCCGACGAGTCCATGTCGACGTCCATCTCTACCGCCGTGGACTCGCCGTCCATGCTCTCCTCGCCCATCTGCTCGTCGTCGAGCACCACATCCTGGGGCAGCATCTCAGACTCGGCGTCGGAGCCGTCGTCCAGAGTCTCGGTGTCTTCGGGATCGTCGTCGGAGGGAATCTGTTCGTCGAGATCGGACGCGAGGCCGAGGTCGCGAATGATCTCGCGAGTGCGGTCGGCGAACAGGTCCTGCTCGTGTATGCAGTCCTTGAGCGCCTCGATGTCCTGGCCCGCCCGCTCATCGACATAGTCGCGCCAAAAGCGCACGACATTCTCGGCCGACGGCGGCAGATCGCGCCCGGTCAGCGCCTGACGCACCATCAGACCGACCGCGACGGACAACGGGGCCTCGGTCTCGGCGGTGATCGAATCGAAGGCGGCCTGCTGGCACTGTTCTTCCAGACAGGCATCGAGGTTTCGCGCGACGCCCTCCATGCGCAGGCTGCCGATAGAGGCCAGACGCGCATCTTCTACCCAGCGGTACATTTCTTCCGCGGGACCGCTCTTGGGCGCATGCTGCCCGTAGACGCTGGAGTCGTGATAACGCAGGCGCAGAGCGAACTCGTCGCCGGCGCCGCGCAGCGCGTTCAGCTCCTCGGCGGACGCGCCCATCTCCGGCATTGGCACGCGCACGCGGTTGCCGCGCAGGCTGGGCTGGCCCTGCCCGAAGCTGACGTCGAGCTCGTCGTTTTCCGCGATGGCGCGGATGGTCGCGGTGGTGGCGCGCTTGAAGAGCTCAAGGGCGTGTTCGTCCCCCGGTCCTTCTTCGCTCATGCCTGCTGGTCCGCGCTGCACACTGCGTCGTTACCCGGTCGGCTCACGCAGACCGCAGCGTGAGGCCTTCGGTGGCATCGCCCAGGTCCTCGCCCATGCAGCGCTGGTAGTACTCGGCGACGATCGGCCGCTCCAGCTCGTCGCACTTGTTCAGGAAGGTCACCCGAAAGGCGAAGCCGACGTCGTTGAAGATCTGCGCGTTCTCGGCCCAGGTCAGCACGGTACGCGGTGACATGACGACGCTGACGTCGCCGTTGATGAAGCCTTTGCGGGTGAGATCGGCGACCGACACCATATTCGAGATCGTGCGCCGCCCGGACTCGCCCTCGTAGGCCGCGGCCTTGCCCTGCACGATGCCCACTTCCTGCTCGTGCGGCAGATAGTTCAGGGTCGTGACCACGCTCCAGCGGTCCATCTGACCCTGGTTGATCTGCTGGGTGCCGTGATACAGGCCGGTGGTGTCGCCAAGACCGATCGTGTTGGTGGTCGCGAACAGACGAAAGCCCGCATGCGGGCTGATGACCTTGTTCTGGTCGAGCAGCGTCAGGCGGCCTTCGACTTCAAGCACCCGCTGAATCACAAACATGACGTCGGGCCGACCGGCGTCGTATTCATCGAACACAAGCGCGATGGGACGCTGCAGCGACCAGGGCAACAGCCCTTCCTTAAACTGGGTAACCTGCTGGCCGTCCTGCAGCACGATCGCGTCCTTGCCAACGAGATCGATGCGGCTGATGTGGCTGTCGAGGTTGATGCGAATACAGGGCCAGTTGAGGCGCGCGGCCACCTGCTCGACGTGGGTGGACTTGCCGGTGCCGTGGTAGCCCTGAATCATCACCCGGCGGTTGTGCGCGAAGCCTGCCAGGATCGCAAGCGTCGTATCGCGATCGAACAGATAAGCCTCGTCCAGCATCGGCACGTATTCGGAGCGCTCGCTGAACGCCGGAACCTCAAGGTCCAGATCGATACCAAACGCCTCGCGGACCTTGATGGTGGTGTCGGGCTGCATGTCGGTCGACAGACCGGACTCTTCGGGGGCCATGCTTCATCTACCTCGTAACGCAGTCGGCCATTTAACCCTAAAAAGCAGCACGGAACACGACCTGTCGGAGTGGATTGGACGCGGGTAGATCGGTGTGGATAGCGGACGTCGCGAAGAGCCTGCTGGCAGCCCCCGCGCGAGCCCATTCGGCCGCCCAAGGCGTCGGTCGAATCGGCTGCCGGGGTGCGGTTCAGTCCTGCAGAATATCGGCGTTTTGGCTGAGCGATGGGGTTGTGCGCACCCCGCCGAGACCCAGCAGCAGCCGTTCGAACGAGCGCCACGCATCACCCGGCATCGCGCCCTTGGCCTGCAGATCGACCAGGGTGCATTCGGACAGCAGGGCCTCGCTGCGGGCCCCAAGAGCCGCGCCCCGCAGCCGGGACGTGAGCGCCGCCAGCATGGGAATAACGGACTCGCCCTCGGCCGCGAAGGTGCGGCACATGCGCTGCACGCGACGCCCGTCCCGCTCGAAAGCGGCGTCGAGCATGTCCCAGACCCGATACTGGCCGGCGGAGCGCACGCTCTCTTCGACGTCGCCCAGCTCCACGCGCCCACCGCCCGCGAGCTTTAGCCGCGATAGCTCCTGCGCGGCGGCCAACAGATTACCTTCCAGACGTTCAGCCAGAAAACGCAGCGCATCCGGCGCGATATCCAGGCCCTGCGCCTGGGCACGTCGCTGCAGCCAGCGCGGCATGTCGCGGTCCTTGACCAGATAGGCGTGCACGGCCAGCGCGATGGGCGCTATCGCCTGATACCACTTGGCGGACTTGTCGCGCTTGGTCAGGTACTCCGTGCGCAGCAGCAGCAGCGTGTCCGGCGCGGGCCGTTCCGCATACGCCCGCAGAAAGTCGCTCGCCTTGCGATCGATCAGCTTCTTGTCGACACGCACGTCGAGCACGCGACGTTCGCTGAACAGGCAGAGCGCGTCGGCGTCGGCACCAACCTCGTGCCAGGCAAAGTCCTTACGCTCGACGTGATAGACGCTGCGCTCGGTGTAGCCCTGATCGCGGGCGAGCCGCAGCGTGGCATCGCCTACCTCCTCGCGGTCTAGCTGCTCCGCGCAGGCGATCAGGACGATAGCGGGTATCTCCCGGGCGAAGTCTCTGGCAAAGCGCTCGGGCGTGGTGTCGGTCAAGACGTCGGCGCCGCGTTGCGGGTCACGGCGCTGACGGCTCGCATGACCTGCTGCACCAGATCGGCACTCAGCTCGCGGCGCAGCAGCGCCTGCTCTTCGCTGCTGCCGACCAGATTGCCCCGGTCGATGCGATAGATGCGGCGCGCGGACGCCCACGCGGGCCGCGCAAGATAGCCGCCGTCCGCAGTCTTGATGGCGTACCGCAGCCCCAGCGACAGCTCGTATTCCGCGGTTCGGGCGCCGCCGGAGATCGAAGCGGCGCGCAGTTCGTCGCGCGCGTCCAGCACCTCGACGATGAGCGCCGCGTCGGCCGCCGTGCCGCGCAAGGGCACACCCGTCTGTGCCAGCGCCTGCCGCAGCTGAACAACCATGGCGTCGTTGCGCGCCCCGACCAGCGCAATCGATTCATAGGCATCGCCGATGTCCCAGCTGCGCAGCGCAAAGCCGCAGCTCGCCGACTGCATGAGCAGCAGCAGGAGCAGACCGCCACGCCAGCCGCGGCTAGCCGACAACGAGATTCACCAGCTTGCCGGGCACGTAGATGGCCTTGCGCAGCGACTTGTCCGCGACGAATCGCTGGACGTTCTCGTCGGCGAGCGCAGCCTCGCGCGCCGCGGTCTCGTCCGCGTCCGCGGCCATGTCGATGCGCGCCCGCAGCTTGCCATTAACCTGAACAACCAGTTCGATCGTCGAACGCTCTAGCGCCGCGTCGTCGACCGCAGGCCACGCGGCGTCAACCATGGGTTCGCTGTGACCCAGCGCCTGCCAGAGCGCGTGACAGACGTGCGGCGTGATCGGCGACAGCACCAGCGCGAGCGCGTTCCAGGCTTCGCGGACCGCCGCGCGGTCTGCTCCTTCGTCCGGCGTTTTCGCGATCGTGTTCGCGAGTTCCATACCCGCGGCGACTACCGTGTTGAACTGGACCCGGCGGCCGTAGTCGTCGTCCGCCCGGCCGATGGTCTCGTGGGTCTTGCGGCGCAGCTCGAGTCCGGCGTCGCTCAGCGCCGCGACGTCCAGGGCCGGCACCTCGCCCGCCGCGAGGTGGTCCTCGACGCCGCGCCAGATCCGTCGCAAAAACCGGCTCGCGGACTCGAGGCCGCCCTCTGCCCACTCCACGCTCTGCTCCGGCGGCGCGGCGAACATCATCGCCTGCCGCACGGCGTCCGCGCCGTAGCGGTCGATCAGCATCTGCGGGTCGCCGGCGTCGCCGTCCTTCTTCGACATCTTGCGACCGTTGCGCAGCACCATGCCGAGCATCAGCAGCCGCTCGAACGGCTCATCTGACGCGACGAGCCCCTCATCGCGCAGCAGCTTGTGATAAAAGCGCGCATATAGCAGGTGCAAGATCGCGTGCTCGATGCCGCCGACATAGTGATTGACCGGTGCCCACAGGTTCACCCGGTCGTCGAGCATCGCGTTAGCGCCCGGACTCGTGAATTTGTTCGCGTACCAGGAAGACTCCATAAAGGTGTCAAAGGTGTCCGTCTCGCGCCGCGCCATCCGACCGCATACCGGACAGGGAACCTGCAGCCATTCGGGCATGTCGTGCAGAGGCGAACGTACGCCCTCGAAGGACACCTCCGTCGGCAGTACGACCGGCAGATCCGACGTCGGCACCGGCACCACGCCGCAGTGGTCGCAGTGGATCATCGGGATCGGACAGCCCCAGTAGCGCTGCCGCGAGACGCCCCAGTCGCGCAGTCGATAGTTCGTGCGACGGCGGCCGCGTCCACCCGCTTCTAGCGCGTCCGCGATGACGTCGAAAGCGGCCTGAAACTCAAGCCCATCAAAGCCCGGCGAATTGACGGTAATGCCGCGAGCCACGAACGCCTCGGCGTCCAGATCGATAGGCGCGTCGTCTGCGGGCGCGATCACCTGCTCGATAGGCAGGCCATACTCGCGCGCGAACTCCCAGTCGCGCTGATCGTGCGCGGGCACGCTCATGACCGCGCCAGAGCCGTAGTCCATCAGCACGAAGTTCGCGGTCCACACCGGCAGGCGCCGCCCGGTGAGCGGGTGCTCGACTTCGACACCGAGCGCCATGCCCTCTTTCGGCAGGGTCGCCAGATCCGCCTCCGCGGTCTTCACATTGGCACAGCGTTCAATGAACGCGCCGAGCTCCGGATTGTGCTCAGCCGCGGCTAGCGCCAGCGGGTGCTGAGCCGCGACCGCGACGTAGGTGGCGCCGAGCAGCGTATCCGGCCGTGTGGTGTAGACGGTGATCGACTCGTCGCGCCCGGCGACGGCGAAGTCGATCTCCAGACCGTGCGAGCGACCGATCCAGTTGCGCTGCATATTCTTGACGGAGTCCGGCCACCCCGGCATCTCGTCGAGCTGATCGAGCAGTTCGTCCGCGTAGTCGGTGATCTTGAGAAACCACTGCTGCATCTCACGCCGCTCGACGACGGCCCCGCTGCGCCAGCCGCGCCCGTTCTCGACCTGCTCGTTCGCCAGCACGGTCTGGTCCACGGGATCCCAGTTGACGATCGCGCTGCGGCGCTCGACCAGGCCCTTCTCATACAGGCGCAGGAAAAACCACTGTTCCCAGCGGTAGTAGTCGGGATCGCAGGTCGCAAACTCGCGCGACCAATCGAAGCCAAAGCCAAGGCTTTGCATCTGCCCGCGCATGTAGTCGATGTTGCTGTAGGTCCAGTTCGCCGGCGGGATGTTGTTCTTGATGGCTGCGTTTTCGGCGGGCAGTCCAAACGCGTCCCAGCCCATGGGATGCAGCACGCTGTGACCTTTCAAACGCTGATAGCGCGCGATCACGTCGCCCAGGGTGTACGTCCGCACGTGTCCCATGTGCAGGCGGCCGCTGGGGTAAGGGAACATCGACAGGCAGTAGAAGGCGTCGCTGCCCGGGTTGTCGGGCGCCTTAAACGAATCGTTGTCCTGCCAATACTGTTGGGCGTCCCGCTCTACGGCTTGCGGGTCGTACGGAGTGATCATGTCGGGTCCCACTCAGGGTCAGGCGCACACCCGGCGCGCCAAAGCGAAGTCGAAAGGCGCGGAATATACCACTATCCGCCCAGCGGTAAGGCGAACCGATCAGGGAGCTGTGGTGGTGGCGCGTTGCCGTCGGGATACCAGTAAGGCCAGCACCAGAACCAGCAGCAGGACCCAATCGCCGACGGTCGTGTAGGGCGTGCTCCCGGTGTGCGGTGACCAGCTGCCGCGCAGCACGCCCGCCTCGAACTGCGGCAGCGCACTGACGACGCGCCCGCGTGAATCGATCACCGCAGTGATGCCATTGTTGGTCGCGCGCAGGACGTAGCGTCCGTTTTCCAGCGCCCGCATGCGCGCGAGCTCGAGGTGCTGATAAGGGCCAATGGAGGCGCCGAACCAGGTGTCGTTCGACACGGTGATCAGCACCTCCGAGGCGCGCGCCGCGAGCCGAACCAGCCGCGGGTAGGCGATCTCGTAGCAGATGGCGATCCCCGCGCCGATCGTCTCGCCTCGCGCGGCCGCGCGCGGTTCCGAGCCGCCTTGTGGGCCGAACACCAGGCCCAGGTCGAGCGGCGGCTGATCCGCCGGGCCGGCGTCGGAGCGGGACATCGGTAGGTCGAAGAACTGGATCAGACCGCGCAGCAGGCCTTCCAGCGGCACGTACTCGCCGAACGGCACCAGCCGCTGTTTGTCGTACTGGCCCGAGCCGAGCCCGAGCGCGTGCACGGAATTGTAGTATCGGTAGTCGCCCGCGGCGTCCGGCCGCACGTCCGGCATCCCAAACACCAGCGTTGTCTCGCTGCGCGCGGCCTTGGCCCGCCAGCGTGCCAGCAGGGGAAGCGCGGGCCGACCGTAGGTCGTGATTGCCGCCTCGGGCCAGATCACCAGATCGGCCTCCCAGTGATCGGCCGTCATTTGGTCGTACAGCGCGACAATGGGCCGGCGATTCTCCGGATTCCACTTCGTGAGCTGTTCGACGTTGCCCTGCACGAGCGCCGCATCGCGCGGCTCGCCGGCCGTCGTCCACTCGATGTGGCCAAGGCCATAGCCCACGCCAAACAGTGCGAGCCAGTACAGCGCGCCGCCGAGGCGCGCGTGTCGCCCACCGCGCCAGGCCACCACCAGCAGCGCGGCGCCGAGGACCAGCAGCGTCGACAGCCCTAGCACGCCCATCACCGGGGCAAAGCCCGCCACGGCCGTATCGATCGCGGCGTAGCCGACAAACAGCCACGGAAAGCCCGTGAGCAGCCAGGTCAGCGACCACTCGGCCAGCACCCAGGCCGCGACGAACGCGACCACCGCCAGGCTCGAGGGCGCGGCGTCCTGTGTGCCTGAGGCGCCAGCACCGCTCGCACCCGGGCGGAGCGGCGCGACCGCAAGTGCGAACAGCGCGCCGAACAGCGCGGAGAACAGCGCCATGCCGACGACGAACAGCCCCACCAGGAAGGACGCCAGTTCGGGGCTCGCCCCGCCCTGCTCGTGAATGCTCACGTAAACCCAGGAGGCACCCACGCCGTACTTACCCACCCCGACGAGCCAGCCCCGCCACGCGCCATCGCGCAGCGAACGCGCGTCCGCCATCAGCGCAAACGCCAGCGCCAGCCCCGCGATCGTGGCGAGCCACCAGCCGAAGGGCGCAAAACCAAAGGGAATCAGGGCGCCAGCAAGCACCAGCCCTGGAGTGTGCAACCGCACGTCGGCCTCAGGCGAGACGCTTGAGGTGCAGCAGGGTGATGCGCCGGCTGTCGGAACTCAGCACGGTGAACTGGAAATCACCGACCTCGGTGACCTCGTCGCGTTCGGGCAGGTGTCCGAAGCGTTTCAGGACGACGCCGCCGACCGTATCGAACTCGCTCTCTTCCAGATCGGCCGCGAAAAACTCGTTGAAGTCTTCGATCGGCGTCGTCGCCTTGAGCGTGTAGTTGTTGGCATCGAGCTGTTTGATGAAATCGTCTTCCTCGATGTCGTGCTCGTCTTCGATCTCGCCAACAATCTGCTCGAGCACGTCCTCGATCGTCACGGCGCCCGAGATGTGGCCATACTCATCGACGACCAGCGCCATGTGCTTGCGCGTACTGCGAAACTCTTGCAGCAGCAGGTTCAGTGGCTGGCCTTCTGGCACCACGCGCGCTGTGCGCACGATCTTCATCAGATCGAAACCCGTCTCGATGTCGCGTTCGAGCAGCAGAGGCAGCAGGTCCTTCGCGTGCAGCACACCCTTGACGTCGTCGAGTTCGTCGCCGATGACCGGAAACCGCGAGTGCCGCGATTCGACGATCACCGGCAGCAGCTCGGTCAGGCTCATCGACGCGTTCACGCAGATGAGCTGCGAACGCGGGATCATGATGTCGCGCGCACGCACCTGCGTCTGGTTCAGCGCGCCGAAGATGATGTTCAGCGTCTCTGGATCGATGATCTGCCGCTCGGAGGCGTCCCGCAGCATCTTTTCGAGCTGCTTGACGTCCGCGGGCTCGGCGTTGAAACGGTCTGTCAGGCGCGCGAGCCAGCCGCGCTCTTCGTGATCGATGCCGTTCGATTCACCCATCTTGCGCGGCGTCCAATTCAAAGGGATTGGCAATGCCGTACTGGCCCAGGATGGCGATCTCCTGCGCCTCCATGCGCGTCGCTGCCGCCTCTTCCTCGTGATCGAAGCCCAGCAGGTGTAGCACGCCGTGAACGACAAGGTGCGCGTAGTGCGCAGCCAGCGATTTGCCCTGGGCGACAGCCTCGCGCGTCACCACCGGCGCGCAGAGCACGATGTCGCCCAAAAGGCACACGTCCTCAATCGGCAGGTCCGCCGGGAAGCTCAGCACGTTGGTCGCATAGTCGCGTCCGCGGTAAGTGAGATTAAGCGCGTGACCCTCCTCGGCGTCGACGACGCGAATACAAAGCTCGGCCCCAGTTGCGCCGTCAGCGACGGCGTCGTACGCCCGCGCGGCCCAGGCGCTGAGCGCGTCGGCGTCTGGCAGCTCGGATGACTCGCACACGACCTGCACCTCAGTCATGAGCCCCTGGGATTCGGTCACCGCTCGCGCCTCAGCCGGCATCGGCCTGGTCCCGCTGCGCGGCCGCCTGACTCGCGTCAAAGCTCGAGTAGGCCTCGACGATCTTCTGCACCAGCGGATGACGCACGACATCGCCGGACGTAAAGCTGGTGAAGCTGATGCCCTTCACCCCGCGCAGGACGCTCATCGCGTTGATCAGCCCCGAGCCCTGTCCGCGCGGCAGGTCGATCTGGGTGATGTCGCCGGTGATCACCGCCGTCGACCCGAAGCCGATGCGCGTGAGAAACATCTTCATCTGAGCGACGGTCGTGTTCTGACTTTCATCCAGGATGATGAAGCTGTTGTTCAACGTCCGACCGCGCATGAAGGCCAGCGGCGCGACTTCGATGATGTTCTTTTCGATGTATTTGTTGACCCGCTCGACGCCCAGCATCTCATACAGCGCGTCGTACAGCGGGCGCAGGTACGGGTCGATCTTCTGTGCGAGATCACCCGGCAGAAAGCCGAGCTTCTCGCCGGCCTCGACCGCGGGTCGCACCAGCAATATGCGATTCACGCGCTTGTTCTCGAGCGCCTCGACCGCGCAGGCAACCGCGAGGTAGGTCTTGCCCGTGCCCGCCGGCCCGATACCAAAATTGACGTCGAACTCGCGCACGCGGCCAACGTATGCACTCTGATTCGCACCGCGCGCCTTAATCGATTTGCGCCGGGTGTGGACGATGTCTGCCGCCTGGGGCTCAGGCTGTTCCGCCCGCAGCAGTTCATCGATGCCGGACTCCTGCAGAAACAGGTGCACGGTCTCGCCGTCGAGGCCATCGCGATCGGCGGTTTCGACGTATAGCTGCGCCAGCAGCGCGCAGGCCGCCCGAACACGCGCCTCGGCACCGCGCACCGTGAACTGGTTGCCGCGGCTGCGAATCTGCACGGACAGGCGTCGCTCCACCTGCTTGATGTTCTGATCGAGCGGACCGGCGAGCGCGGCCAGGCGGCGGCTGTCGTCCGGCACGAGCTCCACCTTGCTGGTCATGCTGACAACATTGTCGTCGCTGGGCGTTTCGGCGGCGGACTCAGGCGCGCTGCCAACGGGTGTGTCGGTATTCTGGGAATCAGAGGGCATGGAGGCTTCGTTGATCGCACAAGACGTCGAGGAACCCAGGCGATCGGGGTTCGTGGTGAGTAGGGGGCCGCCTAAGACTGCGCGGGGTGGTCCCGCCGACGCCATTGTCGGGTGCTGTCGATGCGGCCGAGGTTCGAGCCGGAGGCTCGGGGCTGTCTTCGTTCAAGACACGCACTGTTTATGAACACATCCTTAGCATATCCCGACCGCAGGTACTGTCAATCAGGCGGCCGATTGGTTGCGCGATGGCGCTAGGCGACCCACTCGCCGCGCAGCGAGTTCGGCAGCGCGGCGCTAATCCGCACGTTCGCAAAGTCGCCGATGAGACGCTCGTCGTCCGCCGGGAAGTTCACGACCCGATTGTTCTCCGTGCGTCCGGCTAACTCGCCTTCGCCGCGACGCGCAGCGCCGGTCACCAGGACGCGCTGCACGCTGCCGACCATGGCCTCTGAGATCGCCTGCGCCTGCGCGCGAATGCGATCCTGCAGAATCGCCAGGCGATGTTTCTTCACGGAATCGACCGTGGGATCGGCGAGATCGGCGGCGGGCGTGCCGGGCCGCGCGCTGTAGATGAAGCTGAAGGACGTATCGAAACCAATCTCTTCGATCAGCGCCATGGTCGCGGCGAAGTCGGCGTCGGTCTCGCCCGGAAAGCCAATGATGAAGTCGGAGGACAGCGCGATGTTGGGGCGTACCTTGCGCAGCGCGCGAATGCGCGACTTGTACTCCAGCACGGTATGCCCGCGCTTCATCGCGGCTAGAATGCGATCAGAACCCGCCTGCACTGGCAGATGCACGTGATCGACCAGTTCGGGCACGTCGGCGTACGCGGCGATCAGACGATCCGAAAACTCCACCGGATGCGAGGTGGTGAAGCGGATGCGATCGATACCGTCAACGTCCGCCGTGTAGCGAATCAGCTCCGCCAGGTCGGCCAAATCGCCGTCCATCTCGCCGCGATAGGCGTTGACGTTCTGACCGAGGAAATGAATCTCGCGCACGCCGCGGCTGGCCAGGCCGACGACCTCGCGCATGACGTCTGCCACGGGCCGGCTGACCTCTTCACCGCGCGTGTAGGGCACGACGCAGAAGCTGCAGTACTTGCTGCAGCCCTCCATGATCGAGACGTAGGCGCTGGGTCCATCGACGCTGGGAGGCGGTAGCGAGTCGAACTTCTCGATCTCTGGGAACTCGATGTCCACCGCAGGCACACCGAGCGGTCCGCCGGCCTGATCCAGCAGCGTCGGCAGCCGGTGCAGGGTCTGGGGCCCAAACACCACGTCGACGTAGTCGGCGCGCTGGCGGATGGCCTCGCCCTCCTGGCTCGCGACGCAGCCCCCCACGCCGATCATGACGCCGGGGCGCGCGGCCTTCAGCGATTTCCAGCGGCCCAGCTGATGAAAGACCTTCTCCTGGGCCTTCTCCCGTATCGAACAGGTGTTCAGCAGCAGCAGGTCGGCCTCTTCCGGCACGCTCGTCGGCTCATAGCCGCGGGTTTCGCGCAGCAGGTCGACCATACGATCGGAATCGTATTCGTTCATCTGGCAACCGTGCGTCTGGATGAAGACCTTGCGAGCGCGCGACATCGGGTTCCTCTGGCGACCCTCGACGGGGCAAAAATCGGTCGCGGATTATAAGCCCTTGAAATTGGGCCGCACACCTATATAAAGCGGCTACGACAACCGCCTGTCGCGGCGTCATTTCGGCCTCGGGCTGTCAGGCCGCCGCGAGCGGCCTGCCCCGCGCCGTCCGCCAAGTCGTCGCAACCCGATCCGCGAGAACCACATGAGCGAAGAAGACAGCATCTACAAAGTCCAGTTCCTGAATCAGGGCGAGGTCTTTGAGGTCTACGTCAAGAACATCTACTCGAGCGACCTGTATGGCTTCGTCGAGATCGAGGACTACGTCTTCGGCAAGTCCACCCAGGTCGTCATCGACCCGGGCGAAGACAAGCTGCGCAGCGAGTTCGACGGCGTGCAGCGCAGCTTCATCCCCATGCACGCCGTGATTCGAATCGACGAAGTCGAACGCGAGGGTCAGGCAAAGATCAAGGAATCCAGAGGCGACAAGGTCACGCCGTTCCCGCTGCTGATGCCGAAAGGACCCAATCCGCAGGGATCCGGCAGCTCCTGACCACGGCAACCAACCCACAAGCGTTGCCCGACCGGGCGCGAGTTATCGCATCGCTCGGACAACGCCTCGCGCGATGGCTCTGGTCACCCCGGAAACGGGGCTCCTAATACTCGTCAATTAGCGGCAGCGCGCTCAGCACGTGGGGCGCCACGGCGGGCGTTGCGACCTCTAGCCACGCATCGTCCAGTTCGGCCAGTGACCGGGCCCCCATGAGCGCCATGGTGGTCTTGATCTCGTGCTCGACGATCTTCAGCGCCTGTTCGATGCCAGCGGCACCGCCGGCGGCCATCGCAAAGCCCTCCAACCGCCCCATGCCGACCACGTCGGCGCCCCGGCACAGTGCCTTGACGACATCGGCGCCGCGCAGGAAGCCGCCGTCGACGACGATCGGCGCGCGACCATCGACCGCGCGCGCCACCTCGGGCAGCGAATCGATACAGCCGCGACCGTGATCGAGCTGCCGACCGCCGTGGTTCGACACATAGATCACGTCGACGCCGGCATCGATGGCGCGATTGGCATCGTCCGCCGTGTTGATCCCCTTCACGACCAGCGGGATATCGAACGTCTCCTTGATGTGGGCGACGGTGTCCCAACTCATGCGCGCCTGGTAGTCGAAGCTGCTACCCGGGCTGCCGCTGCCGGACGGTGGCACCCAGCCCTTCAGGATGTCGCGCTCGCGCCGCGAGTAGACCTGGGTGTCGGCGGTGAGACAGAAGCCGGCGTAGCCGGCCTCGATGCACTCCGCGATGATGGCGTCCATCCATGCCTGATCGCCCATGAGATATAGCTGATAGATCTTCGGGCCCGCGGTCGCCTGCGCAACGGCCTTGAAGTCGGGTGCCGCCACCGAGCTCAGAATCTGCATCGTGCCGAAGGCATCCGCGCCGCGCGCGACGGATATGCCGCCGCCCTCTTCGAAGAGCTGTACGCTGCCTATGGGCGGCAGGATGACGGGGATGCGCAGCGGATGCCCCAGCAGCTCCGTACTGACGGTGACCTCGCGCACGTCGGTGAGCACTTTGGGCCGGAACTGCAGGGCGTCGATGGCCATGCGATTGCGCTTCAGGGTTGTCTCTGTGTCCGCTCCGCCGACCAGATAGTCCCAGACCTCGCGATCCAGATTCTGCCGTGCGAGCTGCACCATCTCGGTCAGCGTTCGAAAATCTGCCATCGTCTCCCTTGCCTCCTCGATCTCGATCTGCGGACGGCGTCCGCGCGCGGCGCACGACGTTCAACTCTCGGCATTCTGCCCGTACACTCGTCAGCCCGGCAATCGGGCAGCCTGCGGCGCCAGCACCGGGACGCGGATTACACAGGAGAACAGCATGAGCAGCGATTCCAGGGTCGTCATCGTCGGCGCCGGTCACGGTGCCGGCCAGGCGGCGGCCAGCCTGCGCCAGGAGGGTTTCGAAGGCGCGATTGACGTCTACGGGGACGAACCCCACCCACCCTATCAGCGCCCGCCCCTGTCGAAGGCCTACCTGTCGGGCGAGCAGGGCGTCGAGAAGGTCTATCTGCGACCCGCCGCGTTTTACGACAGCAAGGACATCGGCATGCACACCGGGGTGCGCGTCGAGTCGATCGACCCCGCCGCACGAACGATCACCAGCAGCGAGGGCAGTGCGACCTGGGACCATCTAATTCTCGCGACGGGCACGCGCCCACGCCTGCTGCCGATCCCCGGCGCAGACCTCGCCGGCGTGCACTATCTGCGCACGATCGCCGACGTCGACGGCATTCGCGCCGAGCTGAGCGGCGACACCCGGCTCGTGATCGTCGGCGGCGGCTACATCGGTCTCGAAGTCGCGGCGGTGGCTCTGACCGTAGGCGCCAATGTGACGGTCCTGGAGATGGAGGACCGCATCCTGCAGCGCGTCACGACGCCGCAGATGTCGGCCTTCTATCACCAGCTGCACAGCGGTCGCGGGGTCGATATTCGGGTCAACACGGCGGCAAGCAGGTTCGAGGGCACCGGCACGGTGAGCGGCGTCGTCTGCGGCAACGAGACGCTGGCGGCCGACATGGTCGTCGTCGGCATTGGCGTGCTGCCTAACGTGGAACTTGCCGAGGCTGCGGGCATTAGCTGCGACAACGGCATCGTGGTCGACGAGCGCTGCCTGACGAACGTGCCAAACGTCTACGCCATCGGCGACTGCTGCAATCATCCGAATCCGATACTGGGGCGCAGACTGCGGCTCGAGAGCGTGCCCAACGCGATGGAGCAGGCGCGCGTGTGCGCCGCCAACATCGCCGGCAAGGACAAGACCTATGCCAGCGTGCCCTGGTTCTGGTCGGATCAGTACGAGCTGAAGCTGCAGATGCTGGGCTTTTCCGCAGACGGCGAAGACAGCGTGCTGCGCGGCGACATGGCGGCCAACGAATTCGCCGTGTTCCACATGAGCGATGGCAAGGTGGTCGCCGTGGACGCGGTGAACTGCCCGCGCGAGTTCATGGCAGCGAAGCAGATGTACGGCAAGGCTGTGGACCCCGCAAAACTCGCGGACCCCTCGGTCGAGATGAAGGAGCTGCTGTAGCGCGCCGTACTAGCGGCCAAACGCGGCGCAGACTCAGAGGCCGAGCACCGCCTTCGCGATGATGTTGTGCTGCACCTCGCTGGAGCCTCCGGCGATGGTGTAGCCGCGGTGGTGATAGCGGCCCGACGCAATATACTCCGCCCAGTCGGGACCGACCGGCGCTGCCGCCGCGGTGCCCGTCGTGCGATCTCTCGGCAACACCCACTGTCCCGCGGCGTCGAACAACAGCTCGTCCATCGCCTGCACCAGTTCGCTGCCCTTGAGCTTCAGCATCGACGGCTCTGCGCCCACCTCGGCGCCCGAGTCCGCCTGAGAGAGCAGCCTCAGGCTCGTCATCTCCAGCGCTTGCAGGCGCACGTCGAGCTCGTCCATGGCCCGGCGATAGTGCCCGAGCTGGTCCAGCGCAGCGCCGCCGTCGGTCTCCCCTGCCAGCGCATCGCCGATCAGCGAGAGCATGCGCTTGTTCTCGGCGACGCGGCTGACCATGAGCCGCTCATCCCCAAGCAGGCTCTTCGCGACGGTCCAGCCGCGGTTTTCCTCGCCGAGGCGATTCTCGATCGGCACCCGCACGTCGTCGAAGAACACCTGGTTCCACAGGCGTTTGCCGTTGAAGGCATACAGCGGCTCGATCCGCACACCCGGCGTGTCGAGATCGAACAGCAGAAAACTGATGCCCTTCTGCTTTTGCACCTTCGGGTCGGTGCGCACGAGGCAGAAGATCCAGTCCGCCTGTTCAGCGCCCGACGTCCAAATCTTTGAGCCGTTGACGACGTACTCGTCACCGTCGCGCTCCGCGCGCGTCGCGAGACCCGCGAGATCGGAGCCCGCTCCCGGCTCGGAATAGCCCTGGCACCACCAGCGCTCGGAGTTGATGATCTTGGGCAGATGCTCGCGCTGCTGCTCCGGCGTGCCGAAGCGGGCAATGGCGGGCCCGACCATCGTGAAGCCGAAGCCAGAGAGATAAGGCGCGTGGGCGAGGCGACACTCGACGTCGAAGATGTGGCGCTGCACCAGGCTCCAACCCGTGCCGCCGTGCTCGACCGGCCAGGCAGGCGCCGCCCAGCCTTGTGCGGCCAGTCGCCGGGTCCACTCGATCGTCTCCGCCTTCGCCAGCCCCTCCCCCCGCCGCATCTTGTCGGCGAACTCGCTCGGCAGTTCGCGCGCCAGAAACTCGCGCACCGAATCGCGAAAGCTGAGCTGTTCGGCGGTCAGGGCCAGCTGCATGCAGTTACTCCGAATTGTTGAAGCCATCTCGGCGGCGGCGGCAGCGCTTGCTGCATAAGAACATTGAGCCTATAACAGCACCACAACTATTGCTTCTGCAACAGCGTGTGCAGACACCGACGGCCAGCGTAGCCGTCATCACCGGATCGATGACTTCCTGAGGGGGAAAACACTATGAACGGACGTACTCTCATCGGCGTCGTGGTGGCCGCGTTCGTGGCTTTCATGTGGGGTTTTGTGTTCTGGGCGGCGACACCGCTGCCGTACAACAGCTGGCATAAGGTAGACGACGAGTCCGCCGCCCAGAGTCTGCTCGCACAGACCTTTCCGGACAGCGGCATCTACGGGGTGCCCAGCCCGCAGAACGCGCCAGAGGACATGGTCGCGAAGCTCGATCAGGGCGTCTGGGCGATGGTGAACATCGATCACACGCCAGCCGCGCCCGGCGATCCGGCGGCGATGGGTCTGGGATTCCTGCACATGCTGGTGACGATGCTGCTGCTGGCGGTGCTGTTGAAACACATGCACTCGAATCGGCTGCGCAACGCCCTGCTGGCCGGCCTGATGGCCGCCGTGTTTTCCAACTTCGGCGACGTGGTGTGGTGGAACTACCCAATTGGCTGGAAGACCGCGATCTTTGTCTATGACATGGGCTTCTGGCTGATCGGCGGCCTGATTCTGAACTACTTCATGCGTGAGTCGGCGAGCTGACGCCCGTCAGTCGGCGCTGTCGACCGAGCAGGCGAGTATTCGCGAGATTGCCGAGCGGTCCTGGCCGCTCTCTTCCGCCCATTGATTGAAGGCGTCCTGCACGGCCAGCAGCGCCTTCTTGCTCGTGGGGTTCTTGTCGACGACGTCTGCGTCGATCAGCGCACGCACCACGTCGCCTGACAGCATGGGCGTCTCCTTGCCCATGAAGCGCAAGAAGTAGCGGCCCGTCTGGCCGCCCAGACGATCGCCCCGCTTCTTTAGTAGCTCCCACAGCCCAACGAAGTCTGCCGCCGGCCAGTCGGCAACGAACCGACCGAAACCGCCATGTTCCTCGCGAATCTCGCGCACGAATACGGCGTTGTTGCGTACCGATAGGATCTTCTTGGCGTGCCGCACGATGCGGGCGTCGCCGCCGATGCGCTCCAGGTCCTCGTCCGAGAGCATGGCGCACTCGACGGGATCGAAGCCGGCGAACACCTCCTCGAATGCGGGCCACTTCGCCTCGATGATGCGCCACACGAAGCCCGAGCGGAACACGCAGGCCGCCATCTCGGCGAGATAGCGATCGTCCTTTGTGCGCTTCAGCGCAGCGCCGGTCTTGGCCTTCGGCAACAGCGCCTCGAGCGCGGCGGCGCCGCCCTTGCGCTTGGCCGCACGTGCATGGATCTCGCTGAACTTGGGTAGGGAAGCCAGGGTGCTATCCTCCAACAACTGAATCATGGCGTCGGCGAGCAACGGCCCGCCGACGGTACAGCGCCGATGGTAGACGTTTTAGACCGCCCGGAAACCCTCGATCCCAAGCTGCGCGCGCTGCTCGACGACGAGGAGGCGACCGAGCAATACGTCTACTGCGCCCAGTGTTCGAACGTGCTGGCGCGCTGCGATGCGGCCATCGAGATCAACGGCGCCCATACGCACTTCTGCGTCAACCCGCACGGCATCGAATTCGACGTGCGCTGTTACGCCCAGGCGCTCGGCTGCGCGATCGCCGGCGAGCCGACCGCTGCGGATAGCTGGTTTCCGGGCTATCGCTGGCGTTTCGCGAGCTGCGCGAGCTGCCAGATTCACCTCGGCTGGCTGTTCCAGGGTGCGGAGCACCAGTTCTACGGCCTCATCAACGATCGCATTCAGAGCGACGGCTAGCGGCTGCTCGCGCGACGCACCGCGCGGCCCTGGGGCATCAAACCGGCAGCGGAGCGTTGCCGGCTAGTCGACGATCGCCTGATAGACGAGCGACTTGAGCTGGCCGCGAAAGTTGAACGTGCCGCTCGGCATGAGCTGGGTGAGGAAGATCACCGCCAGGTCTTCCTGCGGGTCGACCCAGAAAATCGTGCTCGCAGCCCCGCCCCAGGCAATCTCGCCGGCGGAACTCGACGTCGCCGTCAGCCCAGGTCCCAGGTTGACCGAGAAGCCGAGGCCGAAGCCATAGCCCTGGTTGTCCGTCTCCGAAAACGACCCCTGCGCCCAGCGGGTCAGATCGTCGCCGTTGGGCAGATGATTGGCGCTCATCAGCTCCAAAGTCTTGCGGCCGAGCAGGCGCCGCCCCTCGAGCTCTCCGCCGCCGAGCAGCATCCGACAGAACTGCAAATAATCGGCCGCCGTCGAGACGAGGCCACCGCCGCCAGACAGAAAGCTGCGCGGCCGAATGTAGCGACTGTCCTGCGGGTCGTCTTCCAAGAGCAGACGTTTGTCGGGTCCGCGCACATAGTTCGCCGCGAAGCGCTCGACCTTGTCGTCGGGCACGGTGAAACCGGTGTCGACCATGCCGAGCGGGGCGAAGATGCGCTGCGCGAAAAACTCGGCCAGAGTCTGGCCGGACAGCACCTCGATCAGATGACCGCACACGTCGGTGGCGACGGAGTAGTTCCAGGCGGTGCCGGGCGAAAACTCGAGCGGTAGGTGCGCAAGCCGCTCGATCATGTCCGCGAGCGTCGCGCCTTCATCGACCTCGCCGATGCGGGCGCGACGATAGGCATGGTCGACGTTGGTCCGGCTCATGAAACCGTAGGTCAGGCCCGACATGTGGGTCAGCAGATCGCGCACGGTCATCTCGCGCTCGACCGGCGCGGTTTGGAACGTGGGATACACGCCAGACTGATAGACCCGCAGATCGCGCCAGGCGGGGATGAACCGCGAGACGCGATCCCCGAGCTGAAAGGCGCCCTCCTCGTAGAGCATCATCAGCGCTACCGAGGTGATCGGCTTGGTCATGGAATAGATACGGAAGATCGTATCGAGCGCCATGGGCTTGTCGCGCTCGAGATCCATGCGACCGAGCGTCTCGGCGTACGCGAGTGCACCCTTACGAAACACCAGCGGCAGCGCGCCGGCGATCTTGCCGGGACCGACGTAGGCCCTGTCCAGGTGCGCGGCGACGCGCCGCAGCCGTTCGGGACACATGCCGGCGGCCCGAGCGTCCACGCGCATATCGTTAAGCGAACGGGCAGGTGATCCGCCCCCTTCGATGCGGTACTCCGCAGGTTCTTCCACGCGCGACTCTCCCCTTTCACGCCGAACAGACGGCCGAGTAGGGTAGCATAGCGCCATGACTGAACCGCGCCGGACCGCCGACCCGCAAACCGATCTCGGGAAACAAGATACATCGATCACGACGATCGAGATCGCCAAGGACTATCTGCATTTTTCCGCGGCGCACTTCACCCTGTTCTCCGCCACCGAGCGCGAGAACCTGCACGGTCATAACTTTCAGGTCGCGATAGACATCGAGGCCGAGGTCGACGAAACCGGCCTGTGCTTTGATTACAACATCGTCAAGGACGCGGTCCGCGCGATCTGCGGTGAGCTCGACGAGCAAACGCTGATGCCGGCGCACTCCCCCTGGCTGTCCGTCGACCGCGAGGACGGCATGGTGATCGTGCGCTTCGCCGATGAGCGCATGCCGTTTCTGGAACGCGACGTGCTGGTGCTGCCTGTCCGCAACATCACCGTGGAGGAACTGGCGCGCTGGATGCTGACGCGCGTGCGCGCTGAGGAGCGCATCGCGGCGCTACCGGTCCGCCGACTGGTGCTGCGCGTCGCCTCCGGTCCCAATCAGTGGGCCCGCGCCGAGTGGCAGGCAGCCGGCGTAGACTAGGGGCCGCTGACACTCGATCCCAGGGAGAACACGTGAAGCTACTCATCGTCACCGGCGCCAGCGCCGGCATCGGCCTCGCGGCCGCCGAAACGTTCCGCAACGCCGACTTCCAGGTCGTGAATCTGTCGCGCCGCCCCTGCCCCGCTGACGGCGTACGCTCCATCGCCTGCGATCTCGCCGATCCGTCCAGCCGCGCCGCGCTGGCGGCAGAGCTAGGCGAACTGCTCGGCTCGGCGGATTCGATCTGCCTGATTCACAACGCGGCCCGCCTCGACAACGACAAGGTGGGCGAGACCGACAGCGACACGCTGCGCGCAATCTACGAGCTGAACCTGATCGCGCCGAACACCCTGAACAATCTCGCGATACCGCACATGCGGACCGGTTCATCGATCCTCTACGTCGGCTCCACGCTGAGCGAAAAGGCGGTCCCGAACAGCTTCAGCTACGTCACCTCCAAGCACGCGACCATCGGCATGATGCGGGCGACCTGCCGGGACCTCGCTGGCGGAACCATTCACACGGCGTGCGTGTGCCCCGGTTTCACCGACACCGAGATGCTGCGCGAGCACGTCCCCGCAGACGCGATGAGCGCCGTGGCAGCGATTAGCGCGTTCGGGCGCCTGATCGAACCGCAGGAAATCGCGGATCTGCTGCTGTTCGCCGCCAACAACCCGGTGATCAACGGCGCGGTGCTGCACGCCAATCTCGGCCAGGTCGAGTCATGAGCGACGCGGCCATAGCCGACGTCGGCGACGGAGCGAACGACGCGACGAACGGCATCGATCTGCATGAACGGCGCGAGCGCGTGTTCCTCGTGTTGGCCGGTTTTTTCCTATGCGCGATGACGATGCTCAATATTCTCGGCATCACACGCTTCATACAGCTTGGCCCGCTGTCGCTCGCGGTCGGCGTCCTGCCCTATCCGCTCACGTTTCTGTGCACCGACCTGATATCGGAGCTGTACGGCCGGGCGCGCGCGAACTTCCTGGTCTGGGTCGGGCTGGGTCTGAACTTTTTTATCCTGGCGTTCATGTGGCTCGGCAACGCGCTGCCGGCCGGGGACGCTCAGGCGCCCTGGCAGGCGCTCACACTCGCCCAGGAGATCAGCACGCCCAGCGGCGCGACGCTAAGCGGCCAGATCGAGCTGTTTACCCTGATCTATGCCTGCACCTCGGGCGCGGTGTTCGCCTCGATGCTGGCCTACATCGCCGCCCAGTTTTGCGACGTCCAGCTCTTTCACTTCTTCAAGAAGCTGACGCGCGGCAAGCACCTGTGGCTGCGCAACAACTTCTCGACGCTGATCAGCCAGATGGTGGATTCCTTCATGGTGATCACCGTGACCTTTGGCGCCGCCTATCTCGCGGGCGACTTTACGGTGGGCGCGCTGTTCGGCCTCATGGTCAGCAACTACGGTTTCAAGATGGTCGTGGCGCTGCTGGACACGATTCCGTTCTACTACCTGACTCATAAACTTAGGCGCTATCTGCAAATCGACACCTAGCGCGGCGCTCATCGTCCCATCCCGTAGAACTCATCGTTCGGTCGCATGCCCGTCATGTTCGCCATGCGATTGCTGAGCGCGAACAGCGCCGCGACCCCGCCGATATCCCAGATATCATCGTCGCTGAAGCCCGCGTCGCGCATCGCATCGAGATCTTCGGGCTCGATCGCAGCACCCCCATCAGCAACCTGCAAGGCAAAATCCAGCATCAGCTTCTGCCGCGGCGTGATGTCGGCCTTCAGATAGTTGACCGCGATCTGGTCGGCCAGCAGCGGATTCTTCGCGCGTATGCGCAGGATCGCGCCGTGCGCGACGACGCAGTAGTGGCAGCTATTGGCGCTGGAGGTCGCGACGACGATCATCTCGCGTTCAGCCTTGGTCAGGCCGCTGTCGCGTTCCATTAGCGCGTCGTGATAGGCGAAGAACGCGCGAAACTCCTCGGGCCGACGCGCGAACGCGAGAAACACGTTCGGGACAAAGCCGGACTTCTCCTGGATCGCCTCGATGCGTTCGCGAATGTCCGCGGGCATGTCTTCGAGGGCCGGAACGGAAAAGCGGCTGATGGGCTGGTCGGTCATGCGCGTTGCCTCTGTCTGGATTCGATGTCTTCCGGCAGGCGGGCGATACGGCGCACCTCGCCGGTTTTCAGGGCCGGCTTGACGCCGGCCTGATAGGTCGCGATCAGCGCGCGGCGCTGCGTGTTCGACGCGTTCGGGCGTGAGCCGTGAATGAGCTGGGGATGGAAGACGATGAGATCGCCCGCCCCTACCTCGATGTCCACAACGTCGGCATCGCGAATGAAGCGATCGTGCGTATAGAAGCCTTCGAGCTGAGAGCCGTCTTCGCGCCCGGGCAAGCGCCCCTGTAGATGGCTGCGGCGCACGACGCGCAGACAGCCATTGCCCCTGTCCGCTGCGTCCAGCGCGATCATCACGTTCGGCAAGTTGTCGACATCATCGTGGTCATGCATCCAATAGGGCGCGTCCTGGTGCCAGCCGAACCCCGAGCCCTCGAGCGGGCGCTTCAGATTAAGCTTGATCGTCCACAGCGATAGTTCCTGTGTCCCCAAAAGCTGCTGCATGGGTATCGCAATACGCGGGTCATCAAGCAATGCGTCGATCTCAGGTTCCAGGTCATGTACCGGCTCGATCACCCGCAGCGTCTGGCTATCCTCGTGGTGCTCAAACTGCACGGTCGTGTGGCCGATATCGACGAACCGATTGCCGTCGAGATGATAGGTCCGAGCGGCCGATTTCTCGGCGATCCGCTGCAGCGTCGACGTGCCCACGCGCTCGACCGCGTCGCGCAGCGCGGCTGTCTCGTGCGCGCTCAGGGCACCCGCGCGCACGCACCAGCCCTCGCGACGGTAGTCGCGCACCTCCGCATCACCCAGCCTGGCCGCACTCTTCTTCATGCGACGCATTATGCCGCAGCACGCCCGCCGGACGCCGCGGGTGTATGCTGGCGGCGAGGAGGGGCCCCGTGAGAAACATCAGCATCAGATACGCGCAGGTGCCGCGGCTGGACGCGGGTTCGGCAGAGTCTGTCGCCTACCTGGAGGAGCACGGCTACGTCGTCATCCGCAGCGCGCTGACAACCGATCAGGCAGGAACCGCGATCGAGCTACTGTGGGACTATCTGGAGGGCCTCGGCACCGGCATCGACCGCAACGACTGCGACACCTGGGACGATGACCGATGGCCCACCGCGGTGCACGGCGGCATCCTGCCGAGCCACGGCATCGGCCACAGCGCGGCCCAGTGGTTCATCCGCGATGTGGCCGCGGTGCAGGACAGCTTCGCGGCCATCTGGGACACGAACGATCTGCTGACCAGCTTCGACGGCGTGACCATCTGGCGGCCTTGGCGCCACAACTCGGCCTGGCGCACCAACGACGGACCGAGCTGGCTGCACATCGATCAGCACCCGATCGGCCGGCCGGGCAAGCACTGCGTGCAGGGTTTGGTGAATCTGCTACCAACCTCGCCGTCTACCGGCGGCAATGTCGTTGTTCCCGGCAGCCATCGCCGCTTCGCAAGCATCCCGACGGACTACGTGGCCCGCCTCGCCCGCATACACTCCAGCATCGATCACTTCCGGTTTCCGAACGACGATCCGCTGCTCGCCAACACCCAGCCGATACAGGCGCACATGGAGGCCGGCGACATGCTGCTGTGGGACTCGCGCACGATTCACTGCAGTGGGCCCGGCAGCGAAACGCCGCCCGACGACAAACAGCTGCTGCGGGCGGCCAGCCTGATCTGCATGATGCCGCGCAGCAAATCCAATCCAGAAGTTATCGAGCGGCGCAAACGCGCGGTCGCGGATCGCACATCGACGACCAACTGGAGCGACGTGTTCGTCAATGCCGACGAGTTTCCGCAGATCACGGCAGTCGAAGATCGACACAAATATCAGTGGCCGCCGGTGCCTGAGCTAAACCGGCGCCAGAAGGAACTGGCGGGTTGGAGTCCATTCGAGCTCGACGAATAGCTGCAACAGTTGGCATCTCATGGCAAATACTCGCTGGCTGTTCGAGAGCGGACGACAATGAGGCGCGAGCCACTTCATCACAGCGCAACCCATCACTGGCCTTGATGCATGCGCGGACGGCGGGACAAACCATGAACAGCATCATTGCCAAAGCTCAGGCCATCGTGCGAGCGGCTCCGTCAGACGTCTTTGATGCCTTCGTTGACGCTCAAACAACGAGCAAGTTTTGGTTTACTCGCCGAGACACTGGGTTGGAAGTAGGCAAAACTGTGCACTGGTATGTAGGTACCGAAAAAGACGCCTACGCCATTGAAGTCAGGGTAAAGGAACTCGTGAAGCCCGAGTCAATATTGATCGAATGGTGGGGAAGTGACCAATTTACGGAAGTGCTCTGGCAGATTGTGGAGACCGAGGACGGGAATACAAGACTGACTATTGAAGAAAGCGGGTTCGAGGGTACGACGGATGAAATTGTTTCGAACGGGCTAGATTCTACCGGCGGATTCAACCAGGTGATTATCGCGCTTAAGGCACTTCTCGAACATCAGGCGGTTATCAACGTAGTCGCCGACCACGCTTGAGTATGCAGCTGCTTTCGGTTGGTTCCAGCCAAAGGCTGAGCGAGCCGCATAGACTATCCGATGCCTGAAATAGAAGAGGCAGATGTTCTGCGTTATCTGCAGCCGAGCAACGCTTCCTAACCCAAAGCACTCATTCGCAGTGAAAGCCAATTTGAATTAGCGGCTACTGTGAGTGCGGATTTTCAAGACGCTCGCTAGAGCGAATGCCAGACTAGCCATCACACCGAACGCAACGAGCGCAGCCATCAGTGTCTGGTAGCCTCCGAACGCAGCCCAGATAAGGGCAGCAATTGTTGGACCAAAGGCTTGTAGAACGGCCCTCGGCACGTTCAGCATCCCATTGATGAGTCCGTAGGAGGTTCGACTCATCAGTTCGGGCACAGCCATTCCGAAAACGATTGTCATCACACCAGCAGCAGCGCCGTAGGCCACGATACTGATTCCAAGCCAAACGGCGCTTTCCGGAAAGACAACCACTAGAAGCAGAGCGGTCGGTATGACAGTAAACACTACGCGACCAATAAGGATAACATTCGTGTTCTGAAAGAACTTTAACAAAACTCGGCCAACGACTTGAGCGGGTCCCAGCAACGCGAGCAAGAAGACCGCGTTGTCTTTAGTTAAGCCATTTTCAAGCAGCATGGGATAAAGATGAAATCGAAAGGCGTTCTCGAGCAACGCGTAGGCAGAAACGCTGATCACCAGCGCCCAGAAAACTGGCTGAGATAGCGTCCAACCTGCAACGCCTGTTGGGCTTTTTTCGCGTTCAGGATTAGACAGAAACTCCCCTTCATGGGTTTCGCCATGCGGCAGGAGCGAGTAGAGACCTCCGCACACAAAGATGTTGATGGCACCGAGTACGATGAGGATGGTTCTCCAATCGAGGTAGACCAGAAGTAGCTCGATTAGTGGAATGAACAACGTGCTCGCAAAACCACCCCACAAGGTCAGTGTGGTGATATAGCCGCGTGTCTGTTCAGGCTCGTAGTGGCGAGCAAACACCGCAAACATAGCGGTATACAGAACGGCTGCTTGAAGTAGCCCGATGCCAGAAAAGGTCAAATAGAATTGGGTGACTGTGCTGACTTGTGACCAGACTAGAAACAGCACACCGGCTGCAATCGACCCACCAACCATCACTGTTCGACCAAGGCCTTTGTCGATAAGAGTACCAATGGGCACTGCCGCAACCGCAGCCAACAGAAGTCCAACAGTTAAGGCGCCGTAGATTTCACTACGAGCCCATGCGAGAGACTCTTCCATGGCCGCTGCCATTTGGGGAAACGCGTAGTACAGCGTTCCCCAGGAGCAGATTTGGGCGAGCCCAAACGCCGACAATCGCCAACGACTTAGCAGCATTTACAGCACGTCGCAGAGACAGCCTCCACAATCGAAGTGCCAGCTTCTGCCGCATCTTGGATGCTGGCCGAACACACGCCCGTAGCCGGAAGATCGAGTTCTGCGCGAAGTGCTGCCTCGCAGTTTCCGACGAGGTGATCCGCGATCGAGCGTACTTGCTCATAGCCGGTCTTCATCAGGAACGTCGGCGCCCGGCCATAGGCCTTCATGCCCACGACGTAGAAGTTCTCGTCGGTGTGGGTCAGTTCTTTCACACCGTGCGGCGGAACCGTGCCGCAGGAGTGCAAGTTCGGGTCGATTAGCGGCGCCAGCAAACGGGGCGCCTCCACCACACTATCCAGATCGAGTCTCAGCTCCCGCAACATGTCGAGGTGAGGGCGGAAGCCTGTCGTCACCACAATGCGATCTACTTCTACAGAGCGCTCAACTCCATCCACGAGCACGTCAATATTCGTACCCGTGTCGGTACCATCGATTCGGAGCACTCTAGCGGGTGCGAGGATTTCTAAAGCGCCTGCTTCAAGAGCTTCTTTGATTGCGCTTCCCAGTGCGCCTCGGGCGGGCAGATCGTCATTGATCCCGCCGCCAACAAGCCGATCAGCATTTTGGCTACGCCAGCCCCAGAGCAACCGCGTTTCCGGATGCTCCGCCTTCAGCTTCAACGTATCCAGAATGACACTGGCGGCGGAGTGTCCTGCGCCCAGGACGAATGTGCGTTGATCCACATAGTCGGCCTGGTCTTTGCCCAGCACATCCGGAATGCCGTAAGTGATCCTCTCGGCGAACTTTTCTTCACCCGGTACGGGGACACCGTTCACACCGATGGGATTGGGATTCGACCACGTGCCCGTGGCGTCGATGACGGCATCAGCCTTAAGAACATACTCGCGCTGATCGTCCATCCTATAGTGCACTACGAAAGGCACGTCATTGCGACCTTCGGAGACCGACTTACTAACACCATCCTTCGTGATCGAGGTGACCATCGCGCCGTAGCGCACCTGATTACTGAAGTAAGCGGCGGCCGGCTTCAAGTACTCGTCTACGATTTCGGATCCGACGGGAACGCTGTCCTCATCCGGGTGCTGCCAGCCGGTCGATCTGAGCAGTTCAACCATGGCCGAGTCCGTCACATAGCGCCACGGGGTGAACACACGTACGTGGCCCCACTGTTGAATGGCCGCACCGGCTTGCGAACCCTTCTCAAGCACGACCGGCTTCAGCCCTCTCACCGTCAGATGAGCGGCGGCAGCTAGTCCAACCGGGCCTGCTCCGACCACGACAACTGATTTCTGATTTCGCGATACGTTATTCAATTCGATCTCCAATGCATTGATGCTCGATGTATAAATCCAAATTTTTTTACGCGGCCACGCAGCAGGTTTGAAGACAGGCCGTAACCTTCTGCCACTCAGCCAGTCCCACGTTGTAAGCCCGACGGCCTCTATCCGTAATGGTGTAGACCTTACGCACCCGCCCGGAAATAGTTTCCGAATGCACGGTGACGTAACCGCCTTGCGCAAACTGCTTGAGCACGGGGTAGATTGTCCCTTCACCAGGGGAGCAAAAGCCTTGAGTACGCTGCTCGACTTCTGCCGTAACGTCGTAGCCGTGCAAAGGTCGCTCAGTCAGAGCACAGAGGATGAAGAACTTCGACATGCTCATCCGAATGGTGCTATTCCAGTAGCGCGGGTCTTCAAAATCGGGAATTTTCTTCGTCATGGAGCCAATTTATACCTCGGTCATCGAGGTGTCAATTCGTGCTTCCTCTTCCTCGGCACAAATTGGTCCGCTTTTAGCCTTTCCAAGCCGGAATGCGTTCTCCCTGGCCGCGTTCCTGAGTGCCGGCTTTGAAGCTTAGGCAACCAACTAGGGCGCTGTCTGATAGGTCGCATGAGCTACTACACAAAACCGGGCGCAGTGCTGATCGGACGTCGCATGTCACCTCCGACCTATCAGTGCTAGCGCGCCTCGCGTAGGCGCGGCGTCATCCTCGCAGCAACAGGTGCTCGTTCACGCAGTTCTGCAGCCGCCCGCCGTCGAGGTACTCGATCGCTACGTGGACGCCCTTGGCGCGCATGTCGCGCATGCTCTCCGGTGTATAGAACGCAGAGTGCGGCGTCAGCAGCAGTCGGTCCTTTACCCACTCCTCGTCGCGGGACCAGGCCGACAGCAACGGATGGTTGGGATCGGCCGGTTCGACGGGCAGCACGTCCAGACCCACGGCCTGCACCTGATCGTTGCGCAGCGCATCGTGCAGCGCATCCAGATCGATGATCGGACCGCGCGCCGTGTTGATCAGCACCATGCCCGGCTTCGCGTGCGCGAACGCGTCTGCGTTCAGCAGCTTTTCGGTTTCGGTAGACAACGGTACGTGGACGCTCAGCACGTCGCTCGCCGCCATCAGCGCCTGCAGGCTGTCCAGCCGCTCGACGCCGAGCGCGAGGTCAGAGCCGTTCGGCAGATAGGGGTCGAAAAACACCACCCGCATGCCGAACGCCTTGGCGCGCAGCGCCGCGGCGGTGCCGATACGTCCGAGCCCCAGGACGCCGAACGTGCAGTCGGACAGACGCTTTCCAAAAGGATTCAGCGCGGGACGCCAGTTGCCCTTGATGTCCGCCTTGAGTTCGCGGGTGTGAAAGGTGATGCCTTTCATCAGTGACATCATCAGCGCCAGCGCGTGATCGGCGACTTCCTGAGTACCGTAGTCAGGCACATTGCACACCGGTATGCCCAACTCGCCCCAAACGGACAGATCGATGTTGTCGAAGCCGACCTTGGGGGTAATGAATATCCGACAGCGACTTAGCTTGGCGCGGTGCTCCTCAGGGATGTCGAGCGTCGATACGACGACGTCACACGCGGCCCACTGCTCGTCGCTGACGTCGGCAAAGCGATCGACGAACACGGCGCTGTGTTCCCCCGCGGCGTCCAGCTCGATGTGTCGGTCGTCGGGCCAGCGCATCGTTGGCCAAAGAATGTTGTAAGTCATGCTCGCCTCCCTTTTGTGTCTGCAATACCGCGCAGGTTGTGTCTGCAATACCGCGCAGGATCTGCGCGGCGTCTCAGCGCACCAGTATTTCCGCCAGACGCTGCGTGCTCAAGCGCAGTTTTTCGACCGGTATGCCGCTCAGTCGCAGACGGGTCGCGATCAGATGGGTGACGCCCAGGTCATCGACATAGCGCGCGACCTGGTCGCGCACGAATCCGGGCTCACCCACGATCGCGATGTCGTCGACGTTCGCCTCTGCCGCCTTCTGCAGGTGCGCCGGACCGCCCTTGGCCTGGGCTGCAATCGCGTCGCTGAGCCGCTCGCGCAGCGCGCGGACCTCGGCCGCGTCGGTTGATACGTACATGGACCGCATCACCGGCACAACCTCGGGCGGCTGGTGGCCGGCCTCCACACAGGCATCGTTCAGCGCCGCGTAGTTGGCGCGCAGCGCATCCACCGATTCGACGGGCGAGGCGAGATACGGCAGACCGAGCGAGCCGACCTGCGCGAGCGCCTTGGGGCCAAACGCGGCCACCCACAGCGGCGGGTGCGGCTGCTGTATCGGCAGCGGTGCAAGACGCACCGGATCAGCGCCCTCTAGCATGACCAGTTCTTCGCCCGCCCAGGCGCGCCGCATGGTCGTCAGCGTCTGTGCAAAGATCTCGCGTTTCTGCCGCATGGCGATGCCGAACGCCGCGTAGGTCGGCTTCTGATAGCCACGACCCAGCCCCAGGATCAGGCGCCCGTTCGACACCTGGTCGAGCACGGCGACCTGCTCAGCGGCCTGCAAGGGATGCCGCAGCGGCAGCAGAAACGAGGTCGTGGCCAGTCGAATGGTCTCGGTCGCGCCAGCCATGCTGGCCAGCAGTAGCAGTGGGTCAGGCACCGCAAACTGACCGCTGAAGTGATTTTCTGGCAACCAGATGGATTCGTAGCCCCAGCCCTCTGCGAGTCGGGCCTGCTCGGCCATCGTCGTCGGCGTCATATCCCATGGGGTCAGTCCGAGATGCATGGTCTACCTTGCTGCCCCAGAGGCTGCCGCAGGGGCATCCGCCCCACCAAACCAGCGCAGCGGCAGCCAGACCGCCAGCAGCGGCTGGAACAGCAGCCACAGCAGCAGGCCCGTGCCGAGCGCGTTGAGCGCGGCGAACAGCACAAGATTGATCGCGACGGCGGCCACCACGGTCAGCGCCATCGACTGCCCGCCGGCCGCCACCCTGTGACCGCGCTGACGAGCGACCAGCGCCAACAGCAAGTAGCCCAGCAGCAACAAGGCGAGGGCGATCGCGCCGGGATCTGCCGGCTCGAAAGCGCCCGCCTCCAGCGGCTCTCCCAGCCGAGCGGCGGTTGCGGCAACGTTGGCCGCCCACTCGGATGGCAGGTCCACGTTGGCAGCACGGCGCCAAGCAGCCCAGAGTCCGGCCGCTGCGGCAGCGCTGAGCGCGGCGATCGCCCCAACCCGCGCCGGTAGCGAACGCGCCTGCGCCCAGGCCTCCAGCGCCGGCAGATAGCGCCACAGCACCAGCGACAGCGCCAGCCCAAGCGCGAAGCCCCAGATCACCTGCGCGACGGAGTGCACGCCGAGATAGACCCGCGACACGGCGATCAGCATGGCCGCCCCCAGCGCCAGCACCCAAGGCAACGCGCGACGCCCACGCGCGGCGAGCAGCGCGCAGCCGACGAGCAGTGCCGTAGCCCCCTGCGCGTGTCCCGAGGGCATGCCGAAGCCGTCGGTCACCCGCAGCGCCTCAACGCCGCCGTCAATCCAAAACGGCCGCGGGGCCACCAGCAGGTACTTGAGCACCGTGTTGCTCCAGATGGCCAGGCAAGCAAGCCACGCGATTCGCAGGCCGCGCTGCGTGCCAGCGAACAGCAGAATGAACTGCAACAGCAGCCACCAGCCTAGCGGTCCGCCCGCGTCTGTAACCCAGAAGAAAAACTGGGGCCACGGCAGGGCATCCCGCAGCCAGGCGACGACGGCGTCGTTCAACCGTCACTCTCCTTGGCAGCCGGAGCGGCGGTGAGGGCCGCGTCATCAGTCGAGGGCTGCACGTCAGGAGCCTCTGTGGCGCCAGGTAAATCCGGCATCTCAACGGGCTGCAGCGGATGCTGCAACCGATGCAGCACCCGCATCGTGCCGACAACCGCCAGTACGTGCTGGGAGCGAGCAAAGTCGAGATACAGCGGATCGGCCTTCAGCAGCACGCAGCGCTCTTTGGGGTCCTGTTCTGGGTCTGCCGTCGCATCCCCCAGCGGCGCTGCGGCGCAGCGAAACTGGGTGCGGACACCAAAGCGATTGCCCGCGGCCCCGTACTCGCCAAAGTCGGACGGGTCGCTCGCCAGCCGCCAGAACGCCTGCCAGGTGGTCGGCAGGCCGTCGATGGGCTGACGAATGGCGTCGATGGTGACTTCCGCGGTATCGCGCAGGATGCGGTCATAGTCCGCGCCATCATCGACCAGCACGGAACAGCTATCGGCCAGCGCCGCGGCCACGTCGCGCTCCGCGATGCTGTAGTTGTCGAAACGGTCGTTGGTATCGAAGCGCCAGAACCGCGTCGTGTAGATCGGCACCACGCGGACGGGCGACGAGACGTCCTGCACGTAGGCGGCGATGCGACCGGCGAGCGAAAAGCGCTGACGCGCGGTATCGGCCTTGCTGAGAGATCGCAGCAGCTCGTTGAAGTGCTCGTGCATGCGGGTCTCAACGACCCACAGCGAGCTCTTCGGTGTCTGCTGCTCGCGCTCATAAAAGCCCCAGCGAAACATGCGGCGAAACACGCTGGCGTCCGCCTGCTCTACCGCCGCGCGCGCCGCATAGCGAATCTCTAAAGCAGATATCGGCTGCAGGCCGAGTTCTTCGACACAAACGTTGTACTGACGCGCGGCAAGAAACATCAGCTGCTGATGCTGTTTGCCGTCGTACGCAAGCGCAGGTCCGGCGCAGAGCAACGCCAGCAGCGCCGCGGTCGCGCGGGCACAGGTCCCGCGCCACGGCGCGCGGCTGCGCGCTGCAGATTCAAGCGCGCTCTTCAGCCTCCCCATATCCCTCGTATCTCTGGCCGCCGAAATTGCGTCGCCCACACTATAACAGCGCGACACGGCGCCCCGGTTGCCGGGGCAAAAGTTGGACAACACCTACAGGCTTTCGTCGGCGGCGTTCAGCCGACGCAGATCGTCGCCCGCGGGAGGCAGCGCTGCCAGCCATTCACTGACGGTCCGTTCGGTGCCTGGCCACAGCAGTCCAGGAGCCACTTCACTCGCCGGTTGCAGCACAAAGTGCCGCGCGAGCGCCTGCGGGTGCGGCACGCTCAGCAGCACGGAATCGCGATGCCAGTCGCCAAAGGTCAGGAGATCAAGGTCGAGCGTCCGCGGCGTGTTGCGCGTTCGCCGCGTGGGGCGACCGGCGCGGCGTTCGAGGCGCTGCAGCGCGCGCAGCATGGACCAGGGGTGCACGGTCGGCGCGACCCTGAACGCAGCCACCGCATTGACGTAGTCCGCAGCGTCATCGGGACCGCCCACCGCCGCGCTGCGCCACAGGCTTGAGGCCTGAAAGCCAGCGGCCGCGAGACGCCGCAGGTCGGCGAGCGCGGAACGCACGCGGTCGCCGCGCGAACAATCCGTCGTCGCGATGTTCGAGCCAACGGCGACGAGTACGAGAGGTCCCCGGCACACCGCCTCAGCGCAACCAGATGTGGCCGTATTCGCCGCTGCGATAGACCTCCAGGCGCAGCGGATCGCCGCGACCGGAGCGCAGCGCGAGGTCTGCGATGTTTCTCACCCCGGAGCGATTGGCGCCGACGATCACGTCGCCCTCGCGCAGGCCATAGCGCCAAGCGGCCGATTCACGGCTGACGTCGCTGACCAACACGCCAAGCGCCGAATCGGGTGACGCGTCGGGTTCCTGAAAATTCTGCAGCACGCTGCCCTCCAGCCGGTCGTCCAGGCGCTCGCCGGGCACGGAGGACTCGCTGGGCTCGCCGATCTTCATCGTGATGCGTCGGGACCGGCCGTCGCGCAGGACGTCGAAGCGCACCCGGTCCCCCACGACCATCACCGCGGTTTGGCTGTGGTAATCCGACATCTGCATGATGTCCCGCCTGCCGACCTTAGTGATGATGTCGCCGGGTTCGAGGCCCGCCTGGTCCGCAGCGCCGCCCGGCTGCACCTCGACCACGATCACGCCGTCGCGCACATCCACGTCGAAGGCCCCGGCCAGTTCAGACGTGAGGGACTGAACGCCCAGGCCGACATAGCCGCGGCGCACCCGCCCGTGTTCGATCAGTTCTTCGACGATCGCCCGCACCATGTTGGCCGGCAGGGCAAAGCCAATACCGACGTTGGCGCCCGTGCGTGAGTAGATGGCCGTGTTGATACCGACGAGTTTGCCGCTCAGATCAACGAGGGCGCCGCCAGAGTTGCCGGGGTTGATGGACGCATCGGTCTGAATGTAGTCCTCGAATTCTTCAGACATCAGGCCGCTGCGACCGAGGGCGCTGACGATGCCTGACGTCACGGTCTGGCGCAGCCCAAAGGGATTTCCGATCGCGACTACAAAGTCGCCGACCCGCACGTTGCCGGAGTCGGCGAAGGCGATCGAGGCTAGATCTTCTGCTTCCACCTTAAGGACCGCCAGGTCGACCTTGGTATCGCGGCCGACGAACGTGGCCTGCAGCGTACGGCCATCGGAGAGCACGACCTCGATCTCGTCGGCGCCGGCAACCACGTGGCGATTGGTCACGATGTAGCCGCGTCGCCCGTCGAAGACGACCCCAGACCCGGCGCTGCGGGTGCGCCGAACGCTGCGGCGGCGCCCCTCGGGCAGCGCGAAGAAACGGCGAAAGAACGGATCGTCGAAAAGCGGATTAGAGACCTGCACCTGGGCGTAGGTCGCGATGTTGACGACGCTGGGAGAAGTTTCCTCCAGCATCGGCGCAAGACTGGGGAAGGCGTCGCCGCTGGCGAGAAATCCTGGCAACGCGGCACGTGCAGGCAGGCCGAGTGCGAGCAGCGCGACTCCGCAGACCGATGCCGTCCGCGCGAGCCACTGCCGCCCCGGGTGCACGATTATGCGTTGGTCCTGCTCCGTTTTTGATGCCCCGAGCCCGCGGCGAAACAACATGGCCATGCCCTGAAATCGACGAGGCGCCTACCCTACAGCGGCGCCCTGGTGGTCTCAAACCTCAGGCTGACGCAGGCTCTCGGACCCCAGCCTCTGTGGATCGGGAACGGGGCCGGCGATCAGCACGCCGATTGTTGCCAGCGTCGTGCAGGCGGCAGCCGCGCAGAAGGCAACGGCATATCCGCTGCTTGCGAACAGCAGCCCGAGCAGCGCCGGGCCGCCGCCGACGCCGATCGTGCTAACGGCGTTCGCGGTGGCGTACAGTCGCGCATAGGCGCGCAGACCAAAACCCTCGACCAGCACGAGTGGCAGCAGCATCAGTATGTTGCCGACGGTCAGGCCGAAAAACAGCGCGCCGAGCCACAGCTGCCACTGTCCCGCGGCCAGCGCCAGCACAACCAAGCCAACCGCCTGCCCCAGCGCACAGCCGACCAGCCAGCCGCGCGTGGAGACATAGCGCAGCAGCCAGCCGCCGGCGAGCCGCCCCGTGATGCTGGCCAGCCCCAAAATCTGCACGGCGGTTGATGCGGTTACGCGATCGGTCAAGAGCTCCGCGTGGTTGTACAGATGGGCAATGCCGCCGACCTGAGAACCCAGCAGCAGCAAGAAGACGATGGTGATGGCGCGATAGAAGCGCGATTGCATCGCCTGCCGTTCCGGCCAGCCTTCGGGCTGCTCAGATGCTGGGTCGGCCGCGGCGCTTGCGGCCTGCGTGCTCGGCTCGCGCACCCACAGCCAAACGATGGGCAGCAGGCAGACCGCGAAAGCGAGCCCAAACTCGGGCAGTGCCCGCGAGAGGCCGCGGGTCTCCAGCAGATAGGCCGCCAGCGGCGTGATCAGCACGCCGCCCAGGGACAGCCCGGTCGACGCCGTGGCGAGCGCCACGGATCGATTGGCGCCCGGAAACCAGCGGGCGACCAGCGTCGTGGCAGGAATCAACGACACGCCGGCATAGCCGGCGCCGAATAGCGCATAGATCACCAGCAACTGGGTCGTGCTCTCGGCGCGTCCCACCAGCGCCATCGCAACGCCGCACACCAGCGTGCCACCAGTTAGCACCCAACGCACATCAACGCGCTCCAATAGCCGCGCGATGACGACGCCGAACAGGCCGCTGACGACGAAAAACAGCGTGATGGCGAAGGACAGGTGCTCAACCGCGAAACCGTTCTGCTGGCTGAGCGCGTTGAGGTAGACCGACAGGTTGTAGAAACCGAAACCGGAGGAGATGGTCAGCAGCACGAACAGGGCGGCGACCACGCGCCAGGCCTGCTTGTTCGTCATCGGCTGCTGCTGCGATTCGCGCGCCGGCGCGCGTGGCTCAGACGCCATTGGCGCGCCCCCATGGTTATGCGGATAAATCCGCGGGGCGCGACATTAGCACGCCGCCCCGACCCGCCTGTATTCCCGCGCCGGGTGCTGGGATAGCTGGGATAAACAGAGAAGGAAAGATGGAGCGGGAAACGGGGGTCGAACCCGCGACCTTCGGCTTGGGAAGCCGACGCTCTGCCAACTGAGCTATTCCCGCAATGGGTTGGGGCTCGAACCGCGACCCGAACCCCCGGCGCGTCGTCAGCGGAGCATCAGAACGCCAGGGAAGAGTCTTCGCCCAGCGCTGAGGGTACCTCGGTCGGCAGCAGCGCCGCCAGTTTGGATTGGAGTTCACCGAGCGTATAGGGCTTACGCAGCACTTCGACTTTGTCGTCTGCATCGAGCTCCAGCTCGTCAGCCTGCTCGGGATAGCCCGTCATGAACAGGACCGGCAGACCGCTGTGCTTGCGGATCTTTCGATAGACGTCCAGTCCGTCCATCTTCGGCAGCACGAGATCGAGTAAGACCAGATCGTACTTGCTCTTGGCGAGCGCGTTGACGGCGCTTTCGCCGGACAGCACTTTCTTCGATTCGTGACCGAGCCGCGCAAGCATCGCCTGAACCACCTCCAGCACGAGCACTTCGTCGTCGACAATCAACACGTCGCTCGTCGCGGCCACCTTAAGAATCGCTTCCCTGATCCTGCGGCCACTATATGGCTATTATTTGACCTAGTCTATCTACATGTAGACAAGTATACGCATTCGCGCGTCGAGCAACGCGCTCAGAAGGCCAGCAACAGGGCGGTCAGCAGCACGCCGAACATAACGACCCAGATCCACCACTGGTTACTGGGCTGGTAGTCGATCTCCTGGGCTCCATCTCCGGCCCCCTGCGCAACTGCGGATCCTCGGTCATCGAACTCGGCACCTAAGCGCGCGCAGAACGCGTCCGCCAGCCCGAGCGCCGCATCGCGAAGCGCGGCGCTCTCCGTCTCGGCGCCCTCGCCGCCCGAGTTTGCTTCCGGCGCACAGCGCAGGCGCGTTCGAGATGCCGCGTCCTCAAACAGTTCGAGCCTGACGGCCACCTCACTGGCAGCGGCGCCGGTCGAGTCGACGACAGCGGTCAGTTGCAGGCTGTTGGGGGCAGCGAGATCCCTAAGCACAAGCGAGGTGGGCTCGATCTTGCTGCCCGCAGCCGCCTCGGCACGCAGCTTCGCGGCGAACTCGGTGGCAGAAGCCTGATCCAGACGCTCGCAGCCAGGGATACAGCGCTCGAGCACCGCCCGGTCATGCAGGGCCGCCCAAACGGCCGCGCTCGGGGCCACAATCTCGTATTCGCCGTGCTGCTGCAATTGGACCCCCTTGAATGACTCGCTAGCCTAACGCCGATTCAACGCCATTGCGCAGAGCCAGCCGCGCGTGGCTTCGCGTCAGCATTTTGGTCGGGTTTCGCACTGCGAGCTTTGACAAGTCGTCTTTCCTTTTTTGCCCGACTACGGGTTACAATGCTTGGACCTAACGGGTGTTTTGCGGGACTCGAATTTGAGCATGGACAATCAACTCGCCTCCGAACCCCAGGAAAATCTGATGCGCGGCCTGTTGCGCGCGTATTACTGGATGGACGAGAGCCTTCAGAACGGCTTGGCGCAAGCCGGCCTGCCGACGCGCACTCGGACCCAGACGATGATCCTGATCAACGTCAGCAACGGCGTGACGCGTGCGGCCGAGCTCGCGCGCATACTGGGTATATCCCGCCAGGCCGTGCAGCAGCAGGTCAACGAACTCGAGAAGGAAGACATCGTCACGCAGATTCCCGACCCTTCGGACAAGCGGGCGAATCGCATCGTGTTCAGCGAAAAAGGCGCCGAGCTGATCAACGTGGCGCTGGAGTCCCTGCAGGCCGCAGAGGGCGCGCTCGCCGAGCGTATCGGTCCCGACTTGCTGCATAGCATGCGCCAGGCCCTGATGTCGGACTGGGGCAGCGTCGTGGGCGAGCAGCGTGCCCCGGGGCGCAAGCGCTCGATCGCCTAAAGCTATAGCAGCCAAAGCCCCGGCCCGCAGTCTCACGGGCCGCTCGCGCTAACCTGCCGGCAAGCGCCTCAATCTCAGGAACGAGAACTCTCTGCTCTCTTCAGGCAACCGACTGCCCGGCGGGCATATTGCGCACCGGATGCAGTTCGTCCAGCGCAATAGAGGAGCCATCGTCCTGCACGATGCGACAGTGCATGCGCCGCAGCAGCCGCGGCTCGGCGACGCCGCAGGAGTGCGCCAGCGTGCCGAGTTCCTTGCGCATCGTCTCCGCATAGCGCCGCACGCGCTGCGCCTTGTCTTCGATGTCGAGCCCCTTCTGCAAGTCGGGATCGTGGGTCGTGATCCCCGTCGGGCAGGTGTTCTTGTTGCACTGCAGGGCCTGGATACAGCCCAGAGCAAACATGAAGCCGCGCGCCGAAACCACGAAGTCAGCGCCGGCACACAGCGCCCAGCCCGCCTCGCCGGGATTGGTCAGCTTGCCGCTGGCGACAACGGCGACCCGGTCGCGCAGATCGTGTCGGTGCAAAGCGTCGCATACCAGGGGCAGTGATTCTTTTAACGGCAGACCCACGTAGTCGATCAGCGTCTGGGGCGCCGCCCCTGTGCCTCCGTCCGCGCTGTCCACGGTGAAGAAATCAGGCGCGCTGGCCTTGCCGCGACGATTGATTTCCTCGAACAGCTCATCGAGCCAGCCATACGCGCCGATCACAGCCTTGATGCCTATGGGTTTACCGGTCGCACCGCGAATACGCGCGACCAGGTCCAGCAACTCCTGCGGCGAGTTCACGTCCGGGTGGCGGTTCGGGCTGATCGCCGCGGTCCCTGGCTGGATCAAGCGAATACGGGCAATTTCTTCGGTGACCTTGGCAGCCGGCAGCATCCCGCCCTTGCCGGGCTTAGCCCCCTGGCTGAGCTTCAACTCGATCATCTTCACCTGCGGGTGGCTCGCGAGTTCGGCCAGCGCCACCTCATCCAGATTACCCTCGGCGTCGCGAGCGCCGAACTTTGCAGTGCCAAGCTGGAACACGACGTCCGCACCGCCCTCAAGGTGATAGGGCGACAGCCCCCCTTCGCCGGAATTGATCCAGCAGCCGGCACGCGCCGCGCCCTGAGCCAGCGCCAACACCGCTCGGCGAGACAGCGCGCCGTAGCTCATGGCCGAGATATTGAACACCGACTGTGCGGTGTACGGATGCTCGCAGTCGGGGCCGATGGTCAGCGTGCTGGTCGGCATCGCATCTTCTTCGAGCGTGGGATACGGACAGTTCACAAACAGCGCGGCGCCTGCCCGGCGCAGATCTCTCGTCGAGCCGAATCCTACGGTGGTCGGCTCGCCCTTGGCGGCGCGATACACCCAGTTGCGTTCCGCGCGATTGAACGGCATTTCTTCGCGATCCATCGCGAAGAAGTACTGGCGAAAAAACTCGCCCAGGTGCTCGAACAGATAGCGGAAGCGACCGACCACCGGATAGTTGCGGCGAATCGCGTGACTTTTCTGAGTGACGTCGACGATGAACATCGCGATGACCGCCAGCAGGCCAAGCCCGAGGCAGAACACGAACAGCTGAGCCAGCAGCCCCAGCACCCAGAATGTGATTTCCAACGCTCGATCCCCTACACCGAAACAACAGGCCAACGCACCATAGGGAAGAGCGGCTAAAGCGTGAACTCACCCCGGGCCACGTCTTGGACCTTACCACCGACACGATAGTTCGCGTCGCCGATGTCTAAGTGAATACGCGACGGTCGCCCCATGCTGTCGCCCTGAGCCACCACGTAGCTGCCCGGGGACTGACCTGCAAGATCGCGCAGATACACGGCAAAGGCCGAGTTAGCGCTGCCGGTGGCCGGGTCCTCGCGCACGCCCTGTGCATCGAAGAACATGCGCGCCGCGTAGTCGACGCCCGCCGGCGCGCCTGCGGTTGCGCCCGCGCAGAACACGAAGGCGCTCCAGGCCGGCACGCCGGCGTCGAGCAGCCGCGCTCGCAGGGCACCGTCCATCGACGCCCGTTCCAGGGTCGCCCAATCCCGGACACCGATGAGAACAAACTGCGGTCCGATGTTTATGAGCGATATCGGATAGTCTGTGTGCAGGTCGGCGGGATTCAGACCGATCAAGGCGGCCGCCTGCTCGACGTCGAGGGTGCCAGTAACCGTCGGCTGCGGCGGCGCCATCCAGCAGACGCCATCCGCGTCGAACTCGACGGCAACCGGACCGACGCCCAAATCGAGCGTGAAGCGTTGGGCGCCGTCGCGCAGCACCCAGGCAGTGCCAAGCGTCGGGTGACCGGCGAAAGGCAATTCCGTCGTCGGCGTGAAGATCCGCACGGTCGCGCGTTCGGCGGACCGTTCGACCACAAAGGTGGTCTCGGACAGGTTAGTCTCCAGCGCGATCGCCTGCATCTGCTGGTCGCTAAGCCCCGCGCCGTCCAAAACGACGGCGAGCGGATTACCCGCGAGAGCGGTTTCAGCGAAGACGTCAACGATCTGATAGCGCATGGTCTTGCCTGTCCAAAGCCTGCGCGAGATGGGGCCGCGCGGGCCCCTTCTGGCTAGTTCTTAAACTCGGCGACGAGACCGGCTATCGACTCTTTCGCATCGCCAAACAGCATGCGCGTGTTCTCACCGAAGAACAGCGGATTGTCGACGCCGGAGAATCCGGAGGACATGGAGCGCTTCAGGACGAACACCGTCTGCGCCTTGTCGACATCGATGATGGGCATGCCATAGATCGGACTGTTCTCGTCCTCGCGCGCGGCCGGGTTAACGACGTCATTCGCGCCAATTACCACCGCGACATCGATGTTGTCCATGCGCGGGTTGATGTCATCCATCTCGATCAGCTGGTCATAGGGCACGTTGGCCTCAGCGAGCAGCACGTTCATGTGACCCGGCATGCGCCCCGCGACCGGGTGGATCGCGTAGGTCACTTCGCAGCCGTTGCCTTCCAGGAGTTCACCCAGCTCGCGCACCACATGCTGTGCCTGGGCGACCGCCATGCCGTAGCCGGGAACGAAGGTCACCGAGGATGCGGCCTCGAGGATGAGATAGGCGTCCTCGCCCACGATCGGCTTCACCTCGCCTTCGACCTTGGTCGCGGTCTTGGTGGCGCCGAAGCCGCTGAACAGCACGTTCGCAAGCGACCGGTTCATCGCCTTACACATGATGTTGGTCAGGATGATGCCGCTGGCGCCGACCAGCGAGCCCGCAACAATCAGGATGTTGTTGTTGATCGCGAAGCCTGCAGCACAGGCAGCCAGTCCCGAGTAGCTGTTCAACAGCGAAATGACGACAGGCATGTCCGCGCCACCGATCGGCAGTACGGCCATGACGCCAAACACGAGCGACAGCACCAGAATCAGGATGAACGCGAGCGTCCACGGCTCCGGGTTCATGCAGAACAGGATGCCGGAGACGACGAGGGCAACCAGGATCAGGCCGTTGACGATCCGCTGGGCGCCGAAGACGATCGCGCCGCTGGGCATCTTCTCGCTGAGCTTGCCCCAGGCCAGGATCGATCCCGAGAAGGTGACCCCGCCGATGAGCATCGACAAGAAGATGGTAAAGGCCGTGAAGCCGGACACTTCGGTGCCGTAGAGCGCAGCCCAGCCCACAAGCAGACTGGCGATACCGCCAGAGCCGTTAAACAGGGCGACCATCTCCGGCATTGACGTCATCTCGACGGTCCGCGCCGCCCAGGCGCCGACGCCGCCGCCAATGATCCCTGCCAGGATGATCCACTGGTACTCGAGGATCTCGCCAGAAAACAGGGTAACCACGATCGCAATGCCCATCCCCAGCGCGGACAGCAAGTTGCCCTGTCGCGCCGTGGCCGGCGATCCAAGCTGCTTCAGGCCGAAGATAAAGAGCGCGGCAGAAACGATGTAAACCAGGTTAACTGCAGCGATGCTCATTTGCCGCCCTCCGCACCGTCATCTTTCTTCTTGAACATGGCCAACATGCGGTTCGTGACCATGTACCCCCCGACGACGTTGATCATGGCGAACGCGACGGCCAGAAACCCCAGCGTGGTGGCACTGCCCGAAAACGCGGCGCCGGCCGCGACGAGGGCCCCGACAATCGTAATCCCGGAAATTGCGTTGGCCCCCGACATCAGCGGCGTGTGCAGCGTAGCGGGCACTTTAGAGATCAGCTCGAAGCCCAGGAAGATGGACAACATGAGTATGAAGGCGAGAAATATGGCTTCCATGTTTGGAGCTCCTACAGATTCTTGATCGTTTCGTTAACGATCTCGCCGCCGCGCGTGATCACGCAGTTGGCCACGATGTCGTCTTCCGGGTCGAGATTCAGCGTCTTGGTCTCGGCGTCCCAGAACTCGTCGAGCAGATTGAACAGGTTATTCGAGTACATCTCGCTGGCGTTGCGGCTGACCTCGCTTGGCAGGTTGCCAATACCGAGCACCTTGACGCCGTTGATGTCGACGACCTCGTCGAGCTTGGAACCCTCGACGTTGCCGCCACTTTCCACGGCCATGTCGACCACAACGCTGCCCGGCTGCATGGCTTCAACCATCTCCCGCGAAACGATACGTGGCGCGGGGCGGCCAAAGAGCTGCGCCGTGGTAATCACCACATCGGACTGAGCGATGACTTTTGCCTGGCCGGCACGCTGCATCTCCAACTGTTCGGCCGTCAGCTCTTTCGCGTAGCCTTGGTCGGTCTGGCCGGTTTCGCCCAGATCAATCTCAACAAACTTCGCACCCAGCGACTGAACCTGCTCGGCAACGACCGGCCGCGTATCGAAAGCTTCAACGCGCGCGCCCAGGCGCTTGGCCGTGGCGATCGCCTGCAGCCCCGCGACACCCGCACCAATGACGAATACCCGTGCCGGGGCGATCGTGCCGGCCGGCGTCATCATCATCGGGAAGATCTTCGGGCAGTGGTACGCGGCCTGCAGCACCATCACATATCCCGCCAGGTTCGCCTGCGAAGACAGCGCATCCATCTTCTGCGCCCTGGTCGTGCGCGGAATCATCTCCATAGAGATCGAAGTCACGCCGTTGGAGCGCAGCGAGTCGATGAGATCTCGTTCGTTAAACGGATCGAGAAAGCTGACGTGCAGGGCGGCGTCCTTCAGTTTTCCGACCTCGTCAGCCGCCGGCTTGCGCACGCGCAGGACGATGTCCGACTCTTTGAGTATCGCGTCGCGCTTCCTATCGACGCTGGCGCCCGCCTCGGTGTAGTCGCCATCTCTGAAACCCGCGGCCATACCGGCACCAGGTTCGATGGCCACTTCAAAGCCCGCTTTCACTAGCTTCTTCACCGTGGCAGGAACAAGCGCAACACGCTTCTCGCCTAACCAGGTTTCCTTGGGGACCCCGATTTGCATAGTTATCGACCTTTCAGATAGACCTTTCGGCTGTGCCAGACACGGACTGGACTTGGCCGTTGTGGCTTGGCGGTTCCCAATCCGAACCGGCGAGCCTATCGAATGCCCTGCACCAAAACAAACGCCGATGCAGAGCGATTGCTTATATGCTTACGTTTGGCGCAGTTCTGCTCACAAGATCGCCGCAGTCGACGCGATGCAAGCTTGCAACCCATTGATTTCGCACTGACAATTCCGCGCCTCGCTGGGAGTTTGAGAAGCAAATTATGAGTCTGCGCGCGGCCTTGTTCGCCGTGGTCATCGCGTTCGCCGCGGGCCTGTTGGGCAGCCTAGCGCTGCGCCCCGTCGGTGCGCCGGGCGGCGCTGCGGCGAGCGAAACCGAGACCACTAACGTCGCCTCACAGGCGAGCGTGCGATGGCGTGTGCCGATCGCGTTCGGGACCAACCTGCCGGCGCTGGGCGACAACATCGTTTACGTCGCCGACCTGCTGCGGCGATTCTCATCCGGACGCATCGACCTCAACGTATATGAACCCGGTGAGATCGTGCCCACGTTCAGCATCGTCGATGCCGTGCGCGACGGCAAAGTGCAGGCCGGCTATACCTGGCTGGGCTACGATCAGGGCAAGATCCCCGCCTCAGCGCTGCTCGGCGCCGTCCCTTTCGGACTAGAGCCCTGGGAGTACAGCGCCTGGTGGTTCGAGGGCGGCGGTCGCGAACTTGGCGAGGCGCTGTATGCCAAGTACGGCGTTCACCTGCTCTTCTGCGGCATCATCGGACCAGAGACCGCAGGCTGGTTTCGTCGCCCCATCAATAGCCTCGCCGACGTCGCAGGTCTCAAGATTCGCTTCGCAGGCCTCGGCGGCAAAGTCATCGGCGAACTCGGCGCAAGCGTCACCATGCTCCCCGGCGGCGAGATCTTTCAGGCGCTCGAAAAAGGTGCCATCGATGCCACCGAGTATTCGCTGCCCGTGGTCGACCAAAAACTGGGCTTCGACCGCGTCGCGAAACTGAACTACTTCCCGGGTTGGCACCAGCCCTCTACCGCATCTCATCTCGCGATCAACCAATCGAGCTGGCAGCGCCTGTCGGGCGCTGATCAGGCCGCGGTCGAGGCCGCCTGCACGGCGGGAGTGACGCGCAACCTCGCACGCAGCGAGCAGCTGCAGGGCGGCATCATCGCCGGCTTCCCCGGTATTGGCGTAACCGCCGGTCGACTGCCCGACGACATGCTGCGGCAATTACAGGCCGTCACCGAACGGGTGATGCAGGAAGAAGCTAACAAAGACCCGGATTTCGCAAAGATCTACGCCTCACAGCGGGCCTTTCGCGCCGACTACGCACACTGGAAACGCCTGGCGTACCTGCCGCGCGACTTCGACGAGCAAGGCAACTGATGCTGCCAAGCACGCCCTTTTCTGAGGCCGTCGACCGATTCATAGGCAGGATCGGTCGGGCGGCGTCCTGGATCTGGGTTGCACTTCTGGTGGTTATCGTCGTCAACGTCACCATGCGCTATGCGTTCGGCGAGGGACGCATTGAGTTTGAAGAGATACAGTGGCACCTGTATTCGGTGGGTTTTTTGCTGGGCCTGAGCTACGCCTACAGCGGCGACAATCACATCCGCGTCGACGTGATCCATGAGCGCCTGAGTCTGCGACACAAGGCCTGGATCGAGCTGTACGGCATCTTACTGCTGCTGCTGCCATTCATCTGCCTGATCCTGGTGTTCAGCCTGCCTTTCGTCTACGACAGCTATCGCCTGAGCGAAGTGTCGCAGGCGCCGGGCGGACTGCCCCTGAGGTGGCTGATCAAGGCAGCGTTGCCACTAGGCTTTGCGCTGCTGCTGCTCGCGGTTGCGGGCCGCCTGTCCCGGGTATGGCGCTGCCTGTTTGGTGCGCCAGATGCCGCAGCTTTCGACGACGAGCCAACACGATGACGGGAAGCGAATGGCTCGCCGTCGCGATGTTCACCAGTTTTATCGCGCTCGTACTGACCGGATTCCCCGTCGCCTGGGTGCTCGGCGGACTAGCCGCCCTCTTCACCGCACTCGCGATCGTGCTGGAGATCGATCTCGGCGTTGCGACCGGGGTGGACTGGAACTACGCCGGCATCAGCGTCGATCGCATCTGGGACGTCATGAAGAACTGGGTGATGGTCGCTCTACCCATGTTTGTGTTCATGGGACTTCTGCTGGATCGCTCCGGGATTGCAGGGGCATTGATGACCAGTTTTTCGCGTCTGTTTGGCAGCGTCCGCGGCGGACTGGCCATCACCGTCATACTGATCGGCCTGCTGTTGGCCGCGACCACGGGCATTATCGGTGCATCCGTCGTACTGCTGGCACTGCTCGGCCTGCCGGCAATGCTGCAGCAGGGCTACAACAAGGCGTTTGCGAGCGGCACGGTATGCGCAGTGGGCACGCTGGGCATATTGATCCCGCCCAGCATCATGCTGGTCCTCATGGCCGACCGCATGGCGATGAGCGTTGGGGACCTTTTTCTAGGCGCCGTGCTGCCCGGTGTCCTGCTGGGCGGACTGTACATCGCGTACGTCATCGCATACGGCATCGCCAACCCGGAAGGTGCGCCTGCCAGCCCATCTGAGTCTTTCGACTGGGGTGCGCTGCGAGATCTGTTTCGCGCCGTAGTGCCCCCGGCCCTGCTGATCCTTGCCGTGCTGGGATCAATCTTCTTCGGCTTGGCGACCCCCACCGAGGCCGCCGGCGTCGGAGCGGCCGGCGCGCTGCTGCTCGCCATCGCCGCCGGCGTCTTTTCGGTTCGCATGCTGCGCGAAGTCTTGACCGAGACCACCCGCACTACCGCCTTCATCTTCGCCGTGCTGTTGGGCGCGACGGCCTTCAGCCTGGTGTTGAGGGGGTTGGGAGGGGATGAATTGATCGAACGGGCCCTGCTAAACCTACCGTTCGGACCCAGCGGCATCATCCTGAGCATACTGTTCGCCACCTTTCTGCTCGGCTTTTTTCTGGACTGGATCGAACTTACCCTGATCATCCTGCCCCTCGTCTCCCCGGTGGTGATCGGCCTGGGTTTTGATCCGGTATGGTTCACGATCCTGTTCGCGGTCTGCCTGCAGACGAGCTTCCTGACCCCACCCGTGGGATTCGCCTTGTTCTACTTGAAAGGCGTAGCACCGGAAGGCATCGACGTAAGGACCATTTATCGGGGAGTAGCGCCGTTTATCGCCTTGCAGTTGTTGGGCCTGCTGGTTCTGTTCAATTTCCCGGGGTTGGTGACTTGGTTACCGGGGCAGGCTTACAATTAAGTTAACGTTTAGCGCTAGGCTAGCAATCAGCATGTATTGGCCCATCACCGAGAGATCACCGGCATTCGCCAGCTGATTGCATGGGTAATCTAAAGTGAATGTCGCCGCACTCGCTTCCTACAATGGGTCTTCGCTAGACGCGGTCATGGATGCTCAGAAATGGAGAGCCTCCATCAGTCTATGCCTAGTGATTAGCAACAACAGCAAATCGACCGCACTCAAGCGTGCGCACTCGTACGGAGCAGCGGTTAGACACTTATCCAGCAAGACCCATCCCATTGAACAAGAGCTCGATGAGGCGATCTGTGACTCACTCCATCGAGCGCAAGCAGACGTGGTACTGCTGTCGGGCTACATGAAACCAATAGGCAAGAAAACACTCCACTCGTTCGAAGGCAAGATCATCAATACGCATCCTTCGCTACTTCCGGCTTATGGCGGAAAAGGCTTTTTTGGCGAACACGTTCACCAAAACGTCATAGCAGTACGCGAACGCGTCACCGGTGCGACGTTGCACTACGTGTCCAAAGAGTACGACAGCGGAAGAATAATCCGGCAGAAGAGCATCATAGTGCAGAGAAATGACACTATCGACACACTCACTACACGGGTGAAAGCTCTCGAAAAGTCGCTTGTGACTGACTATCTGACTATGAACACTGGCAACGGGCACCGCTGAGCTGTCCGCAATCAAATGAGCTGGCTAGAGAAAATACTAGTAACAATAAGTCCGAGTCTGTTGCTGACAGGAACAGCATGGCGCGGGATATGGGATAGCCAACACAAGCGGGCTTTTATCCTCGGCGCTCGAATCTATTTTACGATCGCCCTAATTCTCTATCTCGCTCACTACCATTTCTTTGATGTACCAATGCAACTGCAGCCACCAGAAAGGTGGCTCTATTACCGATACGGGATGGCCGGACTAGCATTAGCAGGCATCGTGTTCTACTCGACCAAAGCCGCAGAAGTTCGTTTTTACAAGGCTCCAGCATTCCTGATTCACACCACATTTTGCTATTGGCAGGGCCAAGTTTTCGTCTGGTATCCGGAGTCAAACTATCTTTATTGCTTTGCGTTCGCGGCAATTGGATCCGTCGTGCTCCGGGGCTCAACTTCGACATCGGTGACTGCGGCAGTGTTCTTTACTGCCATACAGTTTCCAGCCTTATTGAATGGCGGACTGTCTTTGCCGCACCTGCTGAGCGCCACAACAGTCACAGCACTATTCGCTGCTGTTATTCGCCTAGGTCACGAATCGGATATAAGGTCCTTCATTGCTACGCAAGAGAACCTAGCGACCCAGAAAAAACTGATCGAACTGAATATCGAATTCGCCGATCGAATGAGAGCTTTCGTTCCAAGGGTAATCTTCAATCGACTTGAGCAAGAGATGCAGGAGGGGGGAATATCCGCGCTACAAGCAATCGATAGCGTGCTCACGCCCAGAAAACTCGAGGTCGCTTGCCTGTTTAGCGACATTCGCGGCTTCACCGAAGGGTCCAAAGATCTGGACTCATATATCAACAGAGGCGTACTACCCAACGTCAAAGCGTGTTCAGAAGCTGTAGAGTCAAATCACGGCATTCCCAGGAAGGTAGGTGATTTACTTTTTTCTTACTTCGACGAAGATAGTATTGGTGTTAACTTACTGCGATGTGTATCGGCCGGCCTTGACGTAGCTAGACTCAATATAGATTTCAATGAGTCAAGAAACGATGTCGAGATCCGCAGGTACATATTGATCTCTGTCGGCGAAGCAGTGGTGGGCAATCTCGGTGGATTCGATTCGTCGATTGAAATCACGGCCCTCGGTTCACCAGTGAATTTTCTTAGCCGCCTCGACGATCTAACAAAGACTCCAGGGCTACAAGAACATCTAAACACCTCAGATATCGTGATTTGCCCCCGCTCCAAAGAACTGCTGGACGAGATGGGTCTCTCGCTAGAGACATTGGACATTGACTTAGACCAGGAAGGTCTCTCGATCCGAGACTTTCCGACGATTCGGCGTATTTTCGCTCTACCTCCGTCGGACAATAACCACGACATAGTCCGATCCTCTCTTGACTACATTGAGAGAGAACTGGAGTTAGAGCAGCACAATGCAACAAGTAGAATTTGAGTCGGATTCGTACGCCAACTTAGACCTCGATTTCCGGAAACTGCACGAGACTGTATTCCCCGCAGACGTACGCGATGGCGACAACGTGCATGCGATGTATCGCTTAGTCGGAGAGACGGAATTTTCAAAAGCAAAGATTTGGAGAATCAGTCCTCTAGGGATCGAAATACTGGTTCGTAGGAACGACGGAATCGCGAAAGGAGATAGCGTTGATCTGACGCTTCTGATAGGAGGACAACGGACAAACTTCAAGGGGCTAATCGTAGAGGACGATTTACCGCATGATGATCACGTTCGAATCGGCGTTCGATTCGTCCAGAAAAGCACTGCAAGCAACAATGCGACAGAGAAAAGAAAGTCAACTAGATGGAACTGTAGCGGCCAGTACCACCCAACCGCAGTCAGTGTAAACCCCGTCAAGTTCAACGATTATCTCTACTTCAAGATAAGGGATATATCGCCGGAAGGCATGCAGCTACTCACGAGCCTGCGAAACAAATTTATCGTCCCCGGAATGTCTTTCGAACTCCAAGCGAGCTTTCCTTCGATTGGTCAGACCCAAATACCGGTGTCAGTCTCACGGATTGGATTTACCCTTGACAACGGCAAAGACTACTTGTCGATAGGAGTGTCTTTCCAATCATTGGAGAAGTCCTCAAGATCTATTATTGCGCAGTACCTTCTGCAGTTCGCTGAAGGTGTTTCCCTGAAAAAGTTACGAGAGGGCAACTTTCTGCCAAAATCTGTTGGCTCTGCAGTCAACTACTCTTTTGTGTCTTCAGACTCGACGTACAAAGAGGTACTGAACTTGCGATTGGCCGCTTACAAGAAGGCAGGCAAGATTGAACAGGATATTACCGCAGATAAACTATCGGACCTATTCGATGCGAGATCCCGAATACTGACAGGCACCATCGACGGGAAACTTGTCTCAACTGCACGTGTTACTTTCGCCGAACAAGGTCAGAAGTTCGAAATCGAAAAGGTCGTAGATTGGCCGGCGGACTTTCCTAGCAGGGAAACGACAGTAGAAGTTTCAAAGGCGTGTACCCACCCCTCCTTTCGCGGCTCAGATCTTTTTCTTTCGCTCGTCAGAGAAATCGCAATTGTTTGCATTCAATCCCGTCGGGACTGGGTGATCATCGGGTCTACACCCGAACTACTAAAGACGTACAAGTCCATAGGCTTTAGCGATACGGGGGTGCGCTACGAGCACCCTGATTACCAGAACATGATTCATCATGTACTCATCGGCAACCTACCTTCGATGATGAAAGGTGTGAGCGTCGGACCCATTGAATGGAACGTTATATGGAAGGACACCTATCAGTTTCTGGATCGCAGTAACATCCTACGCTTCGACGGCCTTTCAGCAGCGCGGATCTACGTTTACCGAATGCTGTCTCCTCTCGCTTGGATCGCATCAAACCGATCAAGAAAGCCGAGAACAGAAAGGAAAGCAACGAAATGAAAGGTATGGATACCGAAGTATCATGGTGGGAATACGCAAGAACTTACGACCAACTATGCGAAGTGAATCACCACTACCAGAAGCTCATTGAGCACTATCGGGAGTGGCTCGTAGCACACTCAAAACTACACAACACTGCATCAATCTGCGATATCGGCGCAGGAACTGGCAACTTCGTCCTAACTACTGCGGATGTTTTACCAAGCTCCGAACTGCATCATTTCGACTGGAACTCCGAAATGACTAGCATCGCAGAAAGAAAATACGAGAAAAGAGGTCTAAACGTCGAGATACACAAAGAATCGGTGGAGAGACTGCCCTCACTGGGGAACAGCTTTGACCTAATCATAATGATCAACGCACTGTACAGCTTCAAGAACCCGAAAAAAGTTTTGGAGGATTGTAGGCACAAGCTGAAACCAGGGGGATACATATACGTAGTCGATACAGGGCGCCCGATTCAAACGCATAGATTCAGCGCAGACATACTATCCAAAGTATACAAGTCGCGAGGTTTGCTCGGTACTTTATCGCTGTACCGCCAACTTCTTCCCGCAGTAAAGGCGAATCGCCAGATTGAGAAGACGGCCTCCAACGGTGAGTATTGGAGACATTCCACGAAGGAGTTCGAAGAAGCGTTCAATGAAGCCGGTTTCACAATCGCACACTCTGAAACTTGCTATCGCGGCATCGCGGATCGAGTCATCGGACAGCGCGAGTTCGATGAACCAATGCTAACAACTTGGGAAGCACGACTAGATCAATCACTAGCGCCGAACTGAGCACCGAGAGCACTACCAAAGAGAAATCAGTCAACAGCTTCAACTCAACGAAATAGAACACAGAAAAGCACAACACTATCGCAATCGTACTAGCAGCCATTGGAAAAGCGATTGTTGTCATCGCCAGCGACGCAGCATGAGCAGAGTCGCCGTCCTTATCGAGTACTGATTGAAACCTGGAGACGAAGTGGGCTGTGTCATCCACCACGATGCCAAAAACAATCGCCAGCACAATAGCGCTGCCCAACTCTAAGTCAATATCGAGAATTCCGAGCATACCAACACCAATAGCAACGGATATCAGATTGACGACAGAGGCGACGACGGATGTTCGCAATGATTTTGTGTAGATGCAAAAGAGCACAAAGACGACGAAAGCCATAATGAGCATTCCCACCAAGACGTCCCAAGCTATGCCGTGCCCAATCTCGAAGTAGACATCAGCACGTCCAGAGAACGAACCGACCTCAAGATTGTTTTCGGATGCCAATCGGAAAACATCGTCTCTAAACTCCAAATACTCGCTCGATTTCAAGTATCGAAATTGGCAAGTCAACACCAGCTCTCGATAATCTTCAGACACAACCGAGATATCCGAGCGTACAAATAGCTCATACGCCTGCACTAGCACTTGGGTCGAAGGCGCTTCTCTGGTTGACCCTGAAAGCATGGCGGCGACTTTCCTTAGTCTTGGATAGAACCAGTCGATTCGAACGCCTTCGTGCTCCCTCTCGACACGCTCGATAAATCGCTGGATTTTCTCAAGATACTGGCGATCGAATATGCCATCTTGATTTCGGAGAACAATCGGGACGGACATTCTTCCAAAGCCGGCATCCACGTGCTCGAATTCTGCGCGTACGGGATTTGAAAGCGGCAAGTAGTCGGATGGGCCATACTCTGCTTGCATAGAAGGGAGCCCCAGAAACAGGACTGTTACGGACAGAGCCGTTGCTCCGAGAAATGCTGACCTGGACGAAAGAAACCGGTACCTTGCTTGCATCCGCACTCTCCCGAGAGAGCCTGACATAGAAAGGCGTTTCGCAGTCGGATATACCAGCGTTGCGTAATAGAGCGAAAGAACGACTATCATGCCACTGCCGACAACAGCCAGTATCCGGAGATCCGGCACTGAAGATACATAGGTAGATAGGAATCCAGCTGCAGTCGTGAGACCAGCAAAGACTATCGCACTGGCCGGACTGGCAAGTCTGAGATTGGGCTGAACATAGCCATACACGTGAACAGCCATCGACGCAGACAGTGGAAAGACTAAAAAAAGAAGGAAGGAGGTAATCGGAGAAAGGCTTAGGTTCGCCACTTGCATAAAGGCAAGCGCAAAAGACACGGAAACCAAAGCGCCAAACGCGCTATGCACGGCAAGGAAAACTGATCCTGTTACCAACCAAATTACTAGCGCACCGATTATCGGCATGACAATAGCAAGAGAGGAATCACTTTGAGTAACACTCACCACCTCCTCACTGATTATCATCTCACCAACCAACCGCCCTGATGTGTTTGCAGCCGATTCGCTTGACTCAAGTGATGTCAGTAGCTCGTCGTAAACCGCAGATACAGCTGACTCCTTATCTGAATCACGAATACGAAACAGCGTCGCGATCGCAGGCGAACTCCGAGAAACAAAGGCAGATAGCTCCGGTAGGCCGCGCAAAAGGCTGCACCAAGATCGTTCCGGATGTTCTCGCACGTACTCGACAAATGTGACCGTCCATATTTCATCATCGAGCTCTCTTATGACGGTCGATGCAGGAAGAGTGAGTCCCCGAACAGATTCGACACCGTTAATCGCCTGCAGCCGTCTTTCGAAAACAAAAACCTGTCTCAACCCCTCGGCACTGCATGGGAGCCCCTCCCAGACAACCATCTGAAAATTGTCTTCGTCAAAAATTCGACCAAATTCATCGATCCTGATAGAAAACTCACTGCCGGAAGGGATAAGAGAATCTGATATGTCAGCGGAGATCTGTATTCGCGAAGCAACAGGTAACGCGAGAGCGAACATCAAAATCCAAATCCAGAACACGAATCGAGCGGGATATTCCTTGTTGACCAATTGGCATGAACCTCGATGAGACAAGAAGGCGCTGAGTTAGACCAAAATATCGCGCTTGGATGGGCGAATCAGATCGAACTCTCGTTCCAGAGTATGCTTCCAGTGCTGTCAGTTAGGAACTGGTTCTTACTCGCCACAGCTCATGTGGCAGCTGCGGCATGCGAATTGTTCGCACTTCAAGAGAGCTGGTCCATTGTTCCTCGAGGTGCAATCTGCTTTTTCGGCCTTCCACTGTTCGTGCGAAGCGTTCGAAACAAGATGCAGGACTCGACCCAAAGGGCGTATTTCATAGTATTTTGCACCCTCTTGCTGCCCTCTCTTTTCGGAGCATTAGCTCTGTATGCCGTAACGCTCTCAGATACAACTCTTGGCTACTGGTTTAGCCAGTACTTCATATCAATTTTCCTATATTTCGCGTTTTTCCGAGACCAACGGTATCCGTTGTTCGCCTCGTCAATCGTGCTTGTGATCTGCTTACTGGTTCTGTTCAGCACGACGCATGGAAGCGGGCTGGATCTGCTGTTCTATTCCTTTTGGATGCTGGCTGCGCTGCTGACCGTTTTTTGGTTCGGCATCTTGACGCACCAGCGATTGACCTTTATTGGGCAGCAGAAACTGAGGGCTGCTAGCGCGGTAGGTGGAAAGGTTGCTCATGAGCTGAGAACACCATTAATGACCATTCGAATGCTCGCGCAACGAATCGGAAGCACAAATTCGAAGTGCAGTGCAGATGAAACGATTGATTCGTTGGCCAGAAGGATTGAGTCCGAAGTCGATCATGCAAATACTATGATCAACATACTACTAATGACAACTCGACCGTTTGATCAGCTCGGACCGAGCAACGATTCCTGTGACGTAAGAGAAGTAATCCAGCGTGCCGTACAAAACTATCCCTACAGGAATCCCATCGAGCGCGGAGCAGTAACAGTTATATCCGGAGAGACCTTTAGACTCGCCGCGCAAGAGACAGTGCTTACTCATGTTTTGTACAATCTAATCGGAAACGCTTTGGACTTCGCGAAAGACTATGCTGAGTTCGAAGTGATACTCTCTCTGCGAACATCTCGGTTTCGAAATCAAATTCGAGTCAGCGACAACGGAGCTCCCATAGAGTCGTCGGTGAAAAGACAAATGTTCGATGAGTTTTATACGACCAAAGGTATCGACGGAACCGGAATAGGGCTAGCCTTTTGCAAAAGCGCCGTCGAACAAATGGGTGGTGGAATCCTGTTCCATCAATCAAGGCGAGGAAAGGCTTTCATCATTAGCTTTCCCAGCCGCGCAAATGGTGCGCACACATCAGCAAGAGCACAGTGATGGATCACGAAGAAGTAGAATCAATCGCGTGCTCGAACATCGCGCTGACAAAATACTGGGGCAAGTCTCATCTTGGGATCAATGCTCCGGCGACACCCTCACTTTCGCTGACATTGGAAGGCCTTAACTCTCTTACCACAGTCAAGCAGCACTCGATCGATCAGTTTCAACTCAACGGGGAGTCGATACGGAGCAGCGGTATCTCTGATATCAGGTTCGCAATCGAGGCCATCGACTCAAGTCTCAATTTCCCACCTATTTGCGTGAGTTCAGCAAACAACTTCCCCACGTCCGCCGGTCTAGCCTCCTCCGCCTCAGGTTTCGCAGCACTGGTTACCGCCTTAAACCACGCCTTCAACTGGAATCTCTCGCCCACCGAACTGAGCGGGCTAGCCCGCCGCGGATCTGCGTCGGCGGCACGCTCCATGTTTGGTGGCTTCGTCAGCCTAACAGGCCCCGACTACCTCGCCAGGCAGATAGCTCCACCTGAACACTGGAATTTGCAAGTTGTCATTGCCATAACGTCAAGAGACGCAAAGAAGATCTCATCGACTGAAGGCATGCAGTTATCCGCTAAAACATCACCGTACTACGCCAATTGGGTGGAGTCCGCACAAGATGACTTCGACCAGGCAGTTCAGGCAGTGGAGCGAAAGGACTTCCAGTCTCTGGCAGAAGCAAGCGAGCGCAGCTGCTTGAAGATGCACGCGGTCATGCAGACGACTCAACCGGCGCTGATCTACTGGAACGCTGCAACGATGTCCGCGATGCACACCATTGCAAAGATGCGAGATTCAGGCACGCCGGTATTCTTCACGATAGACGCCGGCCCTCAAGTCAAAGCGGTGTGCGAGCCGTCCGCAGTGGCCTCGGTCGAGGCCGAACTAAAGAGCATTCCAGGTGTGCTGGAAACCCGCACTGTCGGCCTGGGACAGGGTGCAAGGATAGTTGATTGACCGCCAATGACTCTCCGCCATCCGCGCTGACGGCGGTAGCCCCTGGCAAGTTAGTGCTCTGCGGGGAGTACGCCGTACTGGTCGGTGCTCCCGCGCTCGTCATGGCAGTTGATCGCTGCGTTCGCGCAGAGCTCACACCACGCGACACCGAGTCTCAGACCTGGCGCTTCGATGCCATCGGGTTTGCGGGGTCAAGCACTCACCCAGCCGAAGAACTCGCCGACCCGTCGACGTTCAATGACAGCGATCCCGCCCGGCTATGGGCTCACGCCTTGGCGACAGTCGGCCAAGATCCCTCCATGGCACACGCGTGCCTGCTGGATACCAGCGCGATGTATGCCAAGTCGGGCCGAAAGCTGGGTTTGGGCTCGTCTGCGGCCTCGACGGTCGCATGCTGTGGTCTCTTGGCGGCGCGGTCCGGGCGGCAACTGACTTTTGACCTGGCGAAAGCGGCGCACAGCGCAAGCCAGGGAGGCGTCGGCAGCGGGTTGGACATCGCCGCCTCTATGCACGGTGGTCTGATCCGCTTCGCATCGGGACACACCGAGCCGCGAGCGTGGCCCAACAATCTCTACTATCGTTTCATTGACACCGGCGTAGCGGCCAGCACGCCACCGCTCGTTCGACGGTTCGATGCATGGCGCCAAGGCGGTATCCCGGCCCCGTTGCAGGCCTTGATCGATGCGGCCACAACATTGGCAGACGAGGCACTAAACCTAGATAATCTCGCCCGCTACGCGGCGGCGCTGGAAGCGATGGACCGTTCGGCGGGCATTGGCATCTATTCGGCGGAACATCGTGACTGCCAGAGCGCTGCTGAGGCCTGCGGAGTCGTCTACAAACCCTGCGGCGCCGGCGGCGGCGATCTCGGCATCGCCATTAGCGACGGGCCTGACCAACTCGATCGCTTTGCGCGTGGCATCGCAAAGAACTACGCAACAATCGAATTGGGTATCGCACAGCATGGTCTCATCGTCCGCTAATGAAGCGTCCTCTCGAATCCCCAACTTTTTCCGCATGTCGCTGCCAGAACGCATTATGGCGCTGCACCAGCGGCAGCTACTGACCGACCAAGATCTCGAACTCCTCCAAACAGGGGATCACACGCTGCGTCTCCCTGTCGCCGACAAGATGATCGAGAACGTGGTGGGGGTGATGGGCCTGCCGCTGGGCGTTGGCCTGAACTTCCTGATCAACGGAAAAGACTACGTCGTGCCGCTGTGTGTCGAGGAGCCGTCGATCGTGGCGGGTTTGTCGGGGGCCGCACGAACCGCGCGCTTGGGCGGCGGCTATACCGCCACCACGACCGAGCCCATCCTTATCGGTCAGGTCCAGGCGGTGAACATCGACGATCCCGAGGGGGCGATGCAGGCCCTGCGGGACGCCGAAGACGACATCGTCAACTTGGCGAACTCGCTTCACCCCAAGATGGTCGCGCGCGGCGGCGGGGCACGCAGCATCGAGGTGTTTCATCATGTCGCGCCTGAGGACGGCCGGGACATGGTGGTTTTGCACCTGCTCGTCGACACCCGCGATGCCATGGGCGCGAATCTGGTCAACGGGATGTGCGAGGGCATTGCGTCGATGGTGGAGTCGATCACCGGCGGCAAGGTGTTCCTGCGCATTCTGTCGAATCTGACCGACCGCTCGTTAGTGCGGGCCAGCGTGCGCATTCCGGTGCAAAACCTGGCAGGCAAGGGCTATTCAGGCGAGCAGGTGCGCGACGGCATCGTGCTGGCCAACGACCTCGCGGTGGTCGACCCCTACCGGGCGGCAACCCACAACAAGGGCATCATGAATGGGATCGATGCCGTCGCGCTTGCAACCGGCAACGACTGGCGGGCAATAGAGGCGGCGGCACACGCCTATGCGGCCCGCACCGGCCGCTATCAGGCGCTGACGCGCTGGTTCGTCGGCGACGAAGGTGAGCTGGTCGGCGAAATCGACATTCCGCTGAAGGTCGGCACGGTCGGCGGCTCGCTGGAGACCAATCCCACGGTGCGAATCAACCATCGATTGCTGGGATCACCAAACGCAACCGAGCTGGCGGGGGTGATGGGCACCGTCGGCCTCGCGCAGAATTTCGCGGCACTGCGGGCGCTGTCGACTGATGGCATCCAGCAGAATCACATGACGCTGCACGCGCGCAGCGTCGCCAGCACAGCGGGCGTGCCAGAGAACCTGTTTGAGTCCGTGGTCGAGGCGCTGATCGAAAGCGGCGACATCAAGGTGTGGAAGGCCAGGGAACTGGTCGATCAAATGACCCGCGCCAACAGTCAGCGGCCCGAGGAAGCTCGGCGCGTCACTGCCTTCGGCAAGATCATCCTGCTCGGCGAACACGCCGTCGTCTATGGGCGTCCGGCGCTGGCGGTACCCATATCCCTGGCGGTCGAAGCGGCCGTGCAGCCGGGCACGGACGGCGTCCAGGTCCTGGTGCCGCGTTGGGGCGTAGAGCAGAAGATTCGGTCGGGCGCTGGCCAGGGTATCAGCGGCATCATCTACGACACGCTGGCCGCGCTCGATCTGGAGCGCGAGAACATCACCATCGAAGTCTTCCCGAATCTGCCCAAGGCCGTCGGTCTCGGCGGCTCCGCAGCCCTCGCGGTGGCCGTCGTTCGCGCGCTGGACGAGCACTTCGGTCTGGCGCTGACGGAAGAGCGGATCAACGCGCTTGCGTTCGAATGCGAGAAGGCGGCCCACGGCACGCCTTCTGGCATCGACAATACGCTCGCAACCTACGGACGACCCCTGTGGTACCGAAACGACGGCACGCCGGAGTTCCGTGAGATCGCGCCTGGCGCGCCGCTGAATCTGGTCGTCGGCCTGACGGGCAAGGAAAGCCTCACCGCAGAGACCGTCGCCCGGGTGCGCCACGCTTGGCAGCGCCATCAAACGCGCTACGACGGCATCTTCGATCAGATTGGCGCCCTGACGACAGCAGGGGCAGAGGCATTTCAGGCGGGTCAACTCCAGGATCTGGGCGAGCTGATGAACCTCTGCCAGGGTTATCTGAATGCCCTCCAACTATCGACGCCGGAGCTGGAAGAGCTGATCCATATCGCGCGTTCTCGGGGCAGTCTGGGGGCCAAGCTCACGGGCGGCGGCGGCGGTGGCTCGATGATCGCGCTGTGCGAATCCGGCGAGCATGCCGAGGAGGTCTTGACGTCCATGGAAGGCGCTGGCTACAGCGGATTCTGCACGCGCGTCGACTAGGCCGGGCGCGAAAAGCGTAAATTCTCCTGCCTATCCTTTCCCTGCTCGGCCAACGGCGTATGATCGTCTGAGGCTGAGCAGACATTAGGGCTACCCGCCCGTCGCGGGTGCCCGGGACCCCTTGGTCCCCTGCCCTGGCCTTCCACAACCCACCTGAAAGAGGGACCACAGTGGTACCAATCGAACGCTTGAGCGCTGTGCGCGCTCGGCTACATGGGCTGGTGACAACCGGCCTCGCACTGCTCCTAACCGCCGCCCTGACGACACCGGCGTCGGCCATGGAGATCGACGAGGTGCGCATCGTTTCCGAACTTCCCGACATCGTGGTCGGTGAGGTGTATGGCGTCGAGTTTCAGTTTTTCGACGCCGATGACGCTCTAGTTATTCTGGAGCCTGGGCAGATCATCGATATCGCGCCGGCCGGCGTGTTCCCCTGCGACCTGCCCGCATGCGGACCGACCAACTACACCGAAATGGTCGCGACGGAAGCGAATCGCGAAACCTACCTGATCTACATGCGCAGCCTCGTGGCTGGCGTGAACTACCTGAGCATCACCGCACCCAACGGCGTGCGCCTGCAACAGCTACTGAACGCGGTTGATACGCCGGTGGAACCGCCACCGCCCGAAGAGATCGACCCGCCGACGCGCATGAGCATCACCAGCCAGCCGTTCCAGCTGGAACCCGGCGGCTGCGGCGAAATCAGCATCAGCTTCCTGAACGATGCGGGCGAACTGTCCCCGATTCTGGAGGACCTCGACGTCTTCCTGAATCCCGGCGGCGGCGTTCACCCGTCCAGCGACTTCGACTGCGGCTCGTACCAGAACGACCCCATCGCCGTCGCGGCGGGCTCTGACGAGTTCACTTTCTACAGCTATGTGCTGGACAGCTACGCCGGCATCGGCGCGGTCACGCTGCAAACGCCGGCCTTCGACGACCTTCGGGTCTGGTTTGGCCTGGACGTGCCCGAGCCACCGCCACCGCCTCCGCCGCCCCCACCGCCGCCAGAAGATCCGCCGCCGGAGGACCCGCCACCGCCGCCGCCCCCGCCACCTGAGGGCGTGGATGTGCTGGTGTGGGTGAACGATGGCGGCGACAAGGTCGTGCAGGAAGAGATCCGCTCGTTCGAGGGAATCGATACGGTCAACGCCGTTTGGGACGGCACGACCATTCGCACGTTCGGCGCGCGCAACGAAGTCGTCAGCTTCAACGTCGTCGTGGACAACAATGGCGCGGATCTGCCAGCGGTTGCCGTGGACTTCGACACGCTAAGCAACGGCGAGTATCAGCTGACGACGACCAACAAGTCGCGCTCGGCCCTGTTCGACTGGAACGCGAAGCCCATCGAAGTCTTCAACGTCGGCTATTTGAAAATCTTCGGGCTGAGCCGCATCGGCTACGAGCTGTACGACGAGACCCACGTGCCCGAGGAACTGCGTCGGCCCTTCGACAACTTCCAGCCCGCCGCCCCCGCGGTGGGTCGCGGCGGCTGGACGGACCGTCCCAATCACGACAGGTCATACCCGGACATCGCGGAACCCAAGGAAATCCGCGACTACGTGTCCGTCGCTAGCGGCGACAGCCAGAGCTTCTGGGTCGACGTCTATCTGCCCAAGGACGCGCCGGCCGGCACGCTCAGCGGCGAGGTCACGGTGCGCATCGGCGACGCGCCCTACCAGAGCATTCCGGTCGAAATCGAGGTGCTGGACTTCGAGCTGCCCGACGCTTCCCCGGCGAAGACGATGGTGCATATCGCCGGCTCAGAAATCGCAGAACGCTACTTCCTCGGTATCAGCAACGCGCTCATACCGGAGACACAGCGGCTCAACTACCGTCGGGTGGTCGACAATCACTTCAAGCTAGCCTGGCGTCACGGTCTCAGCCTCACCGATCTGAATGAGCTGATCCCAGACGTCATCCTGCCGCTCGACAATCCCAACGAGGACTGGGCGCGGCGCTTGACCGGCGGTCTCTACACCGCTGCGAACGGCTACGCGGGCCCCGGCGCCAACCAGCCGCATGACGTGTTCAGCATCGGCAGCTACAGCAACTGGGCGAACTGGTGGGGACTGTCGCAGTACGATCCAGAAAGCCCCAACTTTGACCCGAACGCGCCGCTTGATGAGCTGCGTCGACAGCTCGAGATCCGCACGGATCGCTGGGAGTCCTGGTTCCAAGAGAACGCGCCCGGCGCGGAGCGCTTTCTGTATGTCGATGACGAGCCGGCGGTATCCCACATTCAGGACGGTCCACGCCTGCCGATCGAGTACGCCGACATCGTCAGCCGCTTCATCAAGGAGAATCCTGGACCGGGCGGCAACCTCGACACCTTCATTACCGCGCCACCGCTGGAGTACAACAGCCGGCTGCCGGACATGAACATCCTCAGCACGGTGATTTCCGTCGGCGTTACGGAAGAGTGGGAGGAAGCAACCGCCGCTCTGCGCGCGGATCCCGACCGCCGCTACTTCATGTACAACGGTCGTCGCCCGGCCTCCGGAACCTTCGTAACCGATGACGACGGCGTCGCGCTGCGCGAACTGCCGTGGGGTCAGTACAAGAAAGGCATCTCGCGCTGGTACTACTGGAACGGCAACTACTGGAACAACTTCCTCGGCGGGCCCGCGACGCGCGATCTGACCGAGGTCGACCCGGAAGGCGCGCAGTTCCGTCTGGGTACCCGCACCAACGTGTTCAAGAGTGCACACACGTTCGGCAGCCACGATCGCTTCGATTCGGTCATCGGCGAGACCGGCTTCTTCAACTATTCCAACGGCGACGGCGTGCTGTTCTATCCAGGAACCGATCGGGTCTTCCCAGACGAAAGCCGGGGCATGAATGGCCCGATCGCCAGCCTGCGGATGAAGCACTGGCGACGTGGGATACAGGACGTGAAGTATCTAGAGCTGGCCATGGGCATCGACCCCGCAGCAACCCAGGCGATCATCGACGAGATCGTGCCGACCATCATGTGGGAGCACGGCGTGGCAGATCCGAACGATCCCACCTACGTGCACGCACCGCCGACCTGGTCGACCGATCCCGACGTTTGGGAATCGGCGCGAGCACGCCTGGCGGCGATCATCCTGGGCCTAGACGGCTAGGGCAACAAGCCACCAAGGCGGCGGGCGCAACGCCCGCCGCCGCGAGGCCCCAGGCGCGCGAATCCCCATGCGCGAGCGCCCGTGGCCGATGCAAATCGCATCGCCAAGATGCACGATGGGATCCTGCCGCCCGATTTGCCGGACCGATCGCCATGAAGACCCCCAATAATCTGCTTTCGCTGCTGGCTGTGGTCGGCGTTTCTGCGGTAACCCCATCCGTCGCCGTGAGCGAACTGATCGCGCTGGACGGAGGGATGTTGGTGGATGGGTACGAAGCGGCACCGGTGCATCGCGCGCGCATCATTGTTAAGGGCGATCGCATCCTCGCCGCCGGGTCGCGCGAAGACATCGACATACCGGAAGGCGCACGCTTAATCGACGTGTCGGGCCGTACCGTTCTGCCGGGTCTAATCGACGCCCATGTCCATGTCGACCTGATCGGACACGGCGACTATGACCGCTACTACAAGTTCATCAAGGGCACCGAGCGCCTCGATGAAGTAATGCCCATCGCCGCGAAGCAGATGCTGCGGGCCGGCGTTACAAGCGCCATCGATCTAGGCACGCCGCTCGCGATCCTGCCGTTTCGGGAACGAATCCGCAGCGGCGAGATTCCGGGACCTCGGCTCACCGTCAGCGGGCCCTGGATCACGCGGGTATACCTGCGGGGCGTTCCGGACGAGTACCAGATCATCATCAACAGTCCCCGGGAAGGCGCCCAGGCCGCGAAAAGGCTCATCGACCGGGGCGTCGACGTAATCAAAACCTGGGTAGGACTGACAGAGACGGACTATCGCGCCATCGTCCAGGAGGCCCATCGGCACGGCGTGAAGGTCCACGCCCACTTATACAAACCAGGCGCCATCCAGGCTGCGCTCAACGCGGGCGTCGACGTCTTCCAGCACGTCGGCTCCGGTCGCAACCCTCGCTACGATGACGACCTGGTCAGTGCGATCGCGCACCGCAACATCCCAGTAGTGCAGACGCTGTCCCATCGAATCTGGGTGTATCCGGCGACGGTTGCCTTCCCGGAACGCCTGGACGACCCGGTGCATCGCCAGGACATGCCGCGTGACATCTGGACGGAAGTCATGGACTCCTTCAAGTACTTTCATCGCCTGCCCTACTTCGAAGAAATCGGTCGCGAAACGCGCAACGCCAAAGCCAACGCAGCGCATTTTGTCGAAGCCGGCGCCGTCATCGGCGTGGGCACCGACGCAGCAAGTCCGCTGAACTTCCACAGCGACGCCATTTGGTTCGAGATGCGCGCCCTGGTCGATATCGGCATGTCGCCGCTGCAGGTGATCTCGGCGGCCACGCTGACCAACGCGCAAATTTTGAGTCAAAGCGATGAACTCGGAACCGTGGAACCCGGCAAGTTGGCCGATCTGATCGTGGTCGACGGCAATCCGCTGCAGGGTCTGGACGTGCTGCGCAATATCGAGTTCGTCATGAAAGGGGGCGAGATCTGGTACGAAGGGCCGACTGACGACCCGGTGTTGCGCGACCTCGGTCGGCGATTCTCTACCGGCACGTCTCCCGGCCAATAACACACGCCCGCTGGCGGCGCGCGACGCCAGCCCACCGGAACCTCAGGGTCCCTCGGTCTCCGCCAACTCTATGTGCGATACGTCGGGTGCCGCGGGCGATGCGTCCTGGGGGGCCGCACCCATATCCGAGCCAACATCAGCAAGGCTAAAGTCGACGTCTGGTGCCGGTGGCGACGGCGGCACGTCAGCACCCGAACCCAGGGTCGCGCCCAAGGCGTCGAGCGACATGTGCGACACATCCGGCGCCTGAGGTAGAGGTTCGGGCAGCGCGTCCAGCAGGTCCGTGCCGGGAAAGGCAAGGCTCAGGTGATCGGTCTCGACCTGAGTCGCCTGTACGACCGGACGTTCGCCGGTATTGAGCAAATCCGCGCCGGCAGCGGCAACCTGCAGGGAATCGGAATCTGTCGGCTGTGTCGCGGCCGCAGAAGTAGCGGTGACCGGCGTCGAAGCCGCCGCAGGAGGCTGTGTTCGAGCGGGCTCGTCGGCCACCGCCGGCGCGGCGGCGGCTGGCGCGTCCTCACCGACGGCGTGCAGAATTGCTCCGGCGTTTTCGAACGCACTGCAGTACTTCTGTGCGTCGGCGGCCGTGACATTCTTGCGAACCGTGACGCCCTTGCCCGAAAACAGCAGCGCGAGCTGTTCGTCGGACGCCTTCATTAGCTTCGCCAGCTTCTTGCGAACCACGGCAGGGTGCTGCCCGTCACGGACTTCGCCCCTGAACACCAGTTTAAATCGCTCGCTCATGGCGCGATTCTAGCACCGCGTCGATTGCTTACCGTCGAGCACATCGCCACTATCAATCCCCCTGGTTCACAACGCAGACACGAGACGATCCGTGACAGAAATCGACAACCTGCAGCAGTTTCTCTATCGCGCGGGACATCCGCTCGAGACCGCGCTGGCGCAGCCTATGGGAAAGAAAGAGGCGCGCAAGCGCTTGGCGGCATTGGTCGATGAATTCGCGGAGCTGCAGGAGCGTCTGTATGCGAGCGACCGGCATTCCCTGCTGCTCGTCTTCCAGGGCATGGACGCCGCCGGCAAAGACAGCACCATCGACAAGGTGACCAGCGGCGTGAACCCTGCGGGCTTCCAGGTCTTCAACTTCAAGAAGCCGAATTCAGAGGAACTGGATCACAACTTCCTGTGGCGCTGCTGGCGCGCGGTACCGGAACGCGGACGCATCGGGATCTTCAATCGCTCTCACTACGAGGAGGTGCTGGTCGTGCGCGTGCATCCCGGCATCGTCGCCAGCCGCAAGCTGCCCGATCGGCGGGTAGACGAATCGTTTTGGCAACGCCGCTTCGATGATATCAATGCGATGGAGCGCCATCTCGCCAACAACGGCACGCGTGTGCTGAAGTTCTTTCTGAACGTCTCCAAGGATGAGCAGAAGGCGCGCTTTATGAGTCGCCTGGACAATCCGGAGAAGAACTGGAAGTTCAGTCACTCCGATCTCGACGAACGAGGCCACTGGGACGCCTACCAGTATGCGTTCCGCGAGATGCTGAGCCATACCCACAGCGAACACGCGCCCTGGTTTGCTATTCCCGCAGACGACAAGCGCAGCATGCGCGTCATCGTCGCGAGCATCATCGTCAAAGAGCTCAAGAAGCTCGGACTCGAATATCCCAGCCCCGATCCGGCTGACGTGCAGCGCTATCAGGAAGCTCGCGAGCGCCTGAACGCGGAGTAGCCCAGCGCGATCAGTTCGTCCGCAGATCCGTCGCCCGGCGTCTGCACCGTGAGCGGCTGGTCCGCCGCGTTCATCAAGGCAGCCTGTATACGCACGTGCTTTCCCATTGTTACGTTTCTAGACGGAGGGTCGCGCCATAAAGGCCAAACTCTGCTGCGCGGCCTGTCCCGCCTTCAGCAGCGTGGCCTCCGCCTCGAGCGCACCCACGATCTGCACGGACTGCGGCAGACCATTGGGCGCGAGACCGGTCGGCAGCGTGAGGGTCGGGTGCCCCGAGTAGTTGAACGGTGCGGTGAATGTGATGAACTCTGTCCGATCGTCGTCTTCGGTCGTCTCGTCCATCTGCTCGACCGACGGTGTCGGGATAATTAAGGCCGGGCAGAGAATCCCGCTGAGTCCGTTGCGGGCAAACAGTGCCTCCACATTGACCCGGAAGCGCTCGCGCACGCGCTCCAGCCCCGCGTACTGCAGTGCGCCCACGCGGTGACCGAACTCGATCAACCGCCCGAGGTCGGGCCCATACAGCTCCGACTGCTCGGGCCACATGCCCTCGTGCGCGCTGGCGCACTCGGCGCCGCAGGTCACGACCCAGTTGCGACTGAGCACGCGATAGCCCTCAGGCAGCTCGATTTCGACGATCTCGGCGCCGCGTTCGCGCAGCACGGCCGCGAAGTCGCGAACTACGGTCACGACCTCTGGGTCGACGCCCGTCTCGACGTACGCCCAATCGATTCCGAAACGCCAACCCTCGATGCCATCATCCAGGCCGGCCAGGTAATCGGGTACGGTGCTGGTCAGCGCGTTCGGATCCCGCGCGTCGTGTCCGGCCAACACCTGCAGCACGCGCGCGGCGTCCTCAACCGTGCGCGCCATGGGACCAATATGGTCGAGCGACTCTGCAAGTGGAAACGCGCCGTGGCGGCTGACGCGGCCGTATGTGGGCTTGACGCCGACGATGCCGTTGGCGGCGCTGGGAAAGCGAATGCTACCGCCCGTATCGGTGCCCAAGGCAGCGAAAGCCAGCCGCGCGGCGACAGCAACGCCCGATCCCGAAGAAGACACGCCCGGCCAGGCCTCTGCGGACCAGGGGTTCACAGGCGGCGGCAGCTCCGGGTGATGCGAGCCGTAGGCACCCTCGGTGAGCTGCAGCTTGCCCAGCGCGATCGCACCGGCATCGCGCAGACGCTCAACCACCGTCGCATCGTGATCCGGTACCTGCCCCGCCATAACGCGGGTGCCGCTCGCTGTCACGACGCCGCGAGTGGCAAGCAGGTCTTTCAGCCCGATAGGCACGCCGTGCAGCAGGCCCAAGGGTTCCCCGCGCTGGCGCCGCGCGTCCAGCTCGGCGGCGGCGGCCAGCGCCTGCTCCGCCGTGACGACGGTATAGGCCCGCAGCCGCGGATTCAGCGCATCGATGCGCGCCAGCATGTGCTCGGCGACCGCCGTCGCGGCCAGTTCACCGCTCTTCAGGCGCCGGCAAAGCTCCGACAGCGTAAAGTCATGAATCTCCATCGGCTCAGGCGTCGAAGATCTTGCCGGGATTGAGCAGGCCGTTGGGATCGAGCGCGTTCTTAAGCGTGCGCATCAGCGCCAGCTCGTCCGGACTACGAGAAATGTCGAGATAGGGCTTCTTCTCCAAGCCGACGCCGTGCTCCGCGGACACGCTGCCCGAGATCGCCGCCAGCGGCTCGTAGACGCAGCGCTCAACCCGTTCGCGATCGCCCGGTTCATCGGCGCCGACGCTGATCACGAAGTGCAGGTTGCCATCACCCATGTGACCAAACGTGAAATTGTTGACCTCGGCATTCGGAAACGACTGGGCCAGGCCGGCGTTGACCTCGGCCACGTAGGCCTCCATGCGCGGCCGCGGCATGCTGACATCGAACGTGAAGACCGGCGCATAGCGGAAACACTGCTCGACGTCATCGCGCATCGCCCACAGATTCAGCCGCTGCGCTTCGGACTGGGCCACGACCGCGTCCGCAATGAGCTCCTGTTCAAAGGCATCCGCCAAAGCCGCCTCGGCCATCGCCGCGTCTGAGCCGATCGCCTCGAGCAGCACATAGTAAGGATAGGTCCCCGCCAGCGGCGCCTGCTGCTGGGCGGGCGCGCTGGTAACGAGCTGGTAGAAGTTGTCCCACATCACCTCGAAGGCGCTGAGCGTGCCGCCCAGGCGCGCATCGATGTGCCGAAAAAAGTCGGATAGCTTGGCGAAGTCCTCGACGCCCACAAACGCGGTCGCGCGCTCGTTAGGCAGCTCGCGCAGGCGCAGAACCGCACGGGTCACGATACCGAGGCTGCCCTCCGTGCCGATGAACAACTGCTTGAGGTCATAGCCGGCGTTGTTCTTGATCATCCGATTGAGCGACGAGATGACCGTACCGTCCGCCAGCACGGCCTCCAGACCCAGCACCATGTCGCGCATCATGCCGTAGCGAATCACCCGATTGCCGCCCGCGTTGGTGGCGATATTGCCGCCGATCGTGCAGCTGCCACGGCCGCCCAGATCCAGGGGAAACATCAGGCCATGCTCTTCCGCGGCCTCCTGCACGGTCTGCAGGATCGCGCCGGCCTGCACGAGCATCGTGCGATCAAGCGAGTCGATCTCCTCTATGGCGGACATGGCCTCCAGAGAGATCACCACATCGTCAGGCCCGGTCAGGCCGCTTTCGACCAGGCCGGTCAGACCGCCCTGGGCGACGACCTGTTGATCGTGTGCGTGGCAGATCCGCATCGCACTGGCGACCTCTGCCGTATCTCGCGGACGCACCAGCGCCTTGGCCTGAATGGTGTCCGTGCGCCAGATGCCGGCCGAGCGGCCATGGACATCGCCACCGGTCAGGACGCGCGCGTCGCCCAGTGCTGCCCTCAGCGCCACGACGACCGGGTCGGCGTCGGCCTCTCTAGCCGCGATTACCGCGGTGTTACTCGACACGTTCATAGCTTGTGTTCCCCCCGTGCTGGCTCCCGCTGAGCGTCCCTGACGATCGGTGCCCGGAATGCCATGACAGGCACCCGGGGCGCGGGGTTAAATGCATGCTAGCAAATCGCCGATTGGCCATGCGAGACGACTTCGACCAGGACTATTACGACCGTTTCTACGAGAATCCGCGCACCTGCGCCGTGGACGAGGCCGAGGCCGAGCGCCAGGCGGCCTTCATCGCCGCCTATCTGAGCTATCTCGAGGTACCAGTGCAGCGCATCGCGGACATCGGCTGCGGGCTGGGCCGTGTGCTGCGAGCGCTCGGCGCGCGCTATCCGCAAGCGAAGACAACGGGCGTGGAATACAGCAGCTACGTCTGCGAGCGACACGGCTGGACGCAGGGTTCGGTCGTGGACTTCCAAAGCGCCAAACCATTCGATCTGGTGGTCTGTAACGACGTCATTGCGTATCTGGACGATCGCAGCTGCGCGCGGGCGATCAACAATCTGTCCCGCCTCACTCGGTCCGCGCTTTTCCTCGGCGTGCTGACTAAAGAGGACTGGCGCCTGTGCGACACAGAGCGCACGGACGATCAGCAGTACCTGCGGCCCAAGGCATGGTACGCGAAGCGCCTCGACAAACACTTCGTCAACGTCGGTGGTGGCATCTATCTGAAGAAGCCGCTCGCCTTTCCCGTCTGGACCATGGATCGATTGAATTGAACTATCACCACCTCGCCCGCTTGCTTGTGGGCCTCGGCATCTGCGCAACCCTCGGCGCCTGTCAGAACACCACGGCCATCAGCAGCGCACAGCGCGGGACCTGCGATCGCCCTGCGGCACTGCTGATCGGCTACTGGCCACCGACCAATGAAATGCTGCGCGCATGGAGCAAGAACCCCGCCCAAAATACCGATGGCTGGCAGGGAGAGGACTGGCGCGGGCTGGGTTACGACGTCTACGCCTACCTACCCGAGTTCCCGCCCGACGGCGATCCAACCAACGACGATTTCGGCAGCGACGGCTGGGTCGGCTCGCCGGACTCGGACTTCCGAGTCGACTTCCAGGACACGTCTGCCGACTTCTGGCGGGTCGCCGAGGCGCACCAGCCGCGGATCATCATCACGACCAGCCGCGGCAACGGCGCTGACTGGGAACTGGAGGCCATCGAAGGCGGCCACGGCAAACCAGCGAGCGCCGAAGAGAGCGTGAACCCCGCGGCCGATTGGCGCAGCGACGAGCACGGTCGCCACGGCTGGCCAAGCGAAAACACCATCGACGCCCGTTCATGGGCAGGCATCAGCCGCTATCGTGCGGGCAACCGGCTGCCCAGCACCCTGCCGCTCGCAGAAATCGAGGCAGCGACCCGGGCACTCGACATCGGCGCCGTCGAGATCGATCGCACAGGAACCAGCGGCAACTATCTGTCGGGGTTCCTCGGCCTGCACGGGCTGTTGTATGACGAAAGTAGCGAGACCACCATCGCGGCAGGGCACATCCACGTCCGGAAGGGTCTGGCGGTTGCCACGGCCCGCGCCTTTATGGAAACCACGCTGGAGACCGTGCTGCAGCATCATCGCTCACCCTGCGCGCTCTGAAGCATCCACCGGCACGTCGGCGGCGGGGCCCACAGACAGGCGCCGAGATGTTCATGCGCCACGGCTGGCGCTATGCTGATTCCCGGACACGGCCACAGTAGGTTGTCGATGCAAGAAAACACCTCGCCGGCCCGCCCTGGCTGGCTCGGATTCCTGCAGGTACTGATCATAGCGGCGGTCGTTGTGTTTGTTCTCGGCGGCTGCGCGGTGCAGGGACCGAACGACAACCACACGCTTGAGGCGCACGCCTCGCCCCGGCTCTACGTTTTCGATTGCGGCACGATCTATTACGACACCATCGCGGCCTTTGGCGTCAACGACGACGAGAGCGACGTGCGCGAAATGATCGTGCCCTGCTACCTCATCGACCATCCGGCAGGGCGCCTGTTTTGGGACGGCGGTCTACCGATTGCACAGGCAGGCAGCAGCGAGCGTGTGGAGGCGGCGCCCGGACTCTATACGGTGTATCCGCGCAGCGTCGTCGATCAGCTCGCGCGGCTGAACCTGACGCCTGACGACATCGAGCAGGTGTCGTTTTCACATCTGCACTTTGACCACGCCGGCGCGGCCAACCTGTTCGCCAAGTCCCAGCTATTGATCCAGCAGGCGGAATACGACACGGCGTTCGGACCCGTCGAGCAGCTGCCAACGGGCTTCGTTCCAAGCCTGTACAGCGAACTGCGCGACAGTCGCCGGCGCCTGTTGAACGGCGACCACGACGTGTTCGGCGACGGCAGCGTGCAGATCATCAGCACGCCGGGGCACACGCCGGGGCACCAGGTGCTGTTGGTGCGGCTGGCGAACTACGGACCCGTGGTGCTATCCGGGGATCTCTATCACTTTCGTTTCAGCCGTGCCCAACGCCGAACGCCGGCCTTCAACACGAGCCGCGAGCGGACGCTGCAGGCGATGGATCGCGTCGAGGCGCTGCTCGTCGCCGAGGGTGCAACGCTGTGGATCGAACACGACATGGCGTTGTTCAAGACGCTCGCGAAATCGCCCGCCTACTACGACTAAACCTGCGACGAACGGACACCCAAACGGCAGCCGCCACGGTGCCGCCAGCCGATGGCGCTCAGGACTCTCCGCGCGCAAGTCGCTCGGCGTACTCTGCTTCGGTAAGCGTGCCCCCGTGCCCGGTCGCTTTGCCCTGATCCGCATCCGGCAGGAAGGGCTGTAGCTGGTCGATGCGCTTCCAGGTGGCGTAGGGCTGGCTACCGTCCGCTTCTGGCACGTGGCGCGAAGTCTTTACGCGCTCATAGTGATGGATGTAGCGCGCGCAGTTCACGAACACGCTATCGATCGTCGCTACAACCACACGCAGTGCGCCCGGATACTCGTTCAGCAGTTCAGGCGCTTGCGACAGCTGCGCGGTGGCCTGTACCCGCAGCCGGTTCGGCGTCTCGAAGTCGATGAACAGCAGGCCAATCTTGGCGCTGTCGACAATGTTCCCGAGCGACAGAAACATGCCGTTGCCGTCATAGGCGGGAAACATCAGGCGCTTGTCATCGAGGACGCGCACCGTCCCGACCCCGCCGCCCTTGTGTGAGACGGTTGGCTCGCTGGCAGCGCTGACGGTCGACAGAAAGAAGAAGTCGCGGCTCTCGATGAACGCGCGATGGGCATCGTCGAGGCGATCCACAACAATCGCCGCCTGCAGCGCATCGGCCAGCTGCCGAGTTCCGATCGCATCCTGCACGCCGCGCTGGGCAGACGTATAAAACTCGTTCGAATCAGCCACCTGGGCCTCCGTCTGGGTCGATTAAAGAAGGTGAACTCAAGCTCTCGAGCATTATCGCATGCGGGACGACATGGGCGCCGCTCATCGGGCACCGGTTGTTGATCTGGTTGCAAACCGACAGGCCATGGGTGGTACGGTTACAACAAAATTGCCAGGGAAGCAGCGACGATGATCGAGACCGCCAACGGCATTCGCCTCTACGGCAACATCCGTCCGGAGGATGACAATACCCATGAGCTGGGCCCGGAGCCCAACTTCAACGAATCGGTCTATTTCAATTTCTTCGACCGCTCGCAGAACCGCGGCGGCTTTGTCCGCATCGGCAACCGGGCCAACGAGGGCTACGCCGAGATGACGGCCATCGTCTGGAACGGCGATGGCTCCGCCTGTTTCAACTATGCCAAGCCCGAGATCAGCGACAACGACGGCTGGGATGCCGGGGGGCTACGCATCGACGTCGAGGTGCCCGCGGAGCGCCTTCGAACCCGCTACGACGGACCCGCTGTGTATCTGCGCGAGCCGCGGCAGATGGCCAACCCGGGCGCAGCCTTTCGGGACAACCCGCGGCAGCGAATGGCGATCGATCTAATCCACGAGGCCGTCGGCCCCATGTACGGGCACGTCGGCACACCAGAGGACGACAATCAGTTCGCCCGCGCCCACACCGAACAACACATGCGCGTGCACGGCCAGATTACCGTCGACGGCGAGCCCATCGCGTTCAACGGCTGGGGCTTACGCGATCACTCCTGGGGTCCTCGCTATTGGCAGGCGACGCCTTCCTACCGCTGGATCACGGCCAACTTCGGCGACGATCTGGGCATGATCGTTCGAACCAACGGCGACGGCGAGGGCGGCGGGTTGTTTCACGAAGGCCAGGAACTCGTGCGAATCGAACGGGCGACAATCACCACCGAATACGAGCCGGGCACCCGCTACCATCGTCGCCTGGAAGCGCGCTTACAGCTCGAAAACGGCGCCGAGCGGCATCTAGAGGGTACGGTGATGAGTTTCATACCGCTGCGCAACAGACGTCAGGGTAGCCAGACCCACGTCGGCGAGGGCATGACGGAATATCGCCTCGATGGCAACCGTATCGGCTATGGGTTAAGCGAGTATCTGGACCAGCCCACGGAGGCGGCGGCGACATGAGCATCAGCCTATTCATGACGGTCTTTGGCACGGTGTTGCTCGCCGAGCTTGGGGATAAGACGCAGCTCGCGACCATGCTCTATGCCTCCGAGGCCCAGTCCAGCAAATTCACCGTGTTCGTTGCTGCGTCGCTCGCTCTCGTGCTCAGCACGGCTATCGCCGTACTGCTGGGCGCACAGATCTCGCAGTATGTCGAACCCAGGGTGCTGTCGTTTGTCGCCGGTATCGGCTTCATCTCCGTCGGCGTCTGGACGATTTTGCAGACCGCCTAGGCGCCCGCACAAGGCGACGGCGCCCGCGACTAGTCGAGACGATAGACGCGCGCAGCCGTGTCGTGGAACAGCGCGGCCTTCTCCGCCGCCGAACAGCCCGCCGCGATTTTCTTAAAGCTGTTCCACAGCACGCGATAGGACGTGCTGACCTTGTCCACGGGAAAGTTACTCTCGAACATGCAGCGCTCGGCACCGAAGGATTCGATCGCGTGTTCGTACCAGGGCCGGGTGGCCGCGACCAGTTCGTCGGATGTCGGCGGGATCTCGCGCTTGTTGAAGCCAAAGCCATTGACCGCCATTACCAGCCCACCGAGCTTTGCCGTGACGTTGGGCAGCGCTGCCATCTCGGCGATGTCTTCGCGCCAGCGGGCGAAAATCTCGTCGCGATTGCCCTCGTACGGCCCAACGCCCAGCGGTCCACCGAAATGATCGAGTATGAACGTCGTATTCGGAAACGCGCGCGCGAGATCGGTCGCCTCGGGAAGCTGCGGATGGTACTGCCACAGCTCGAACGACAGGTTGCGACGGTCAAGTTCGGCGAAGCCCTCGCGGAAGGCCTTGTCTGAATACAGATGCTCTATCGGTCGAGTATGCGAGTTGCGCACCTCGGGCGAGGCATCCCAGCCGGCCGCGTGGCGGATGCCCTTGAAGCGAGGCGTGACCGCGATGTGCGCGTCCAGGACCTCTCCAACCGATGCACCCAGCGTCAGATCAGCGAACGAGACGATACCCGCCGCCGGGCGCGCCGCCCCATAGCCACCGCTGGCACCCATCGCGGCGATGCCGTTGACGAATTCCGTCTCGCCCACCGGCTTCAGGGCGTCCGGGCCGTCCGCACGATACATGGCCGCGCATTCAACAAAGACGGTGCCTACGACGTTGTGACCCGACCCTATGTCTGTCAGCAACTCGTCCAGCAGATAACGGCTGTCCGGGTAATCCCAGAGGTGGTGATGCGGATCGATGATGCGCAGATCCGGTTCCAGCACGTCTTCCTCGACCTGCGCGAGCCACTCAGGATGGGCACCGGCAACCATAACGCCCCCACATTTTTTCGTTCGTGTCGGCAAACGAGGCTATCGCGACTGCGTGAGCGAGTACAATGCCGTGCCCTGCGCCGATTCTGCGACGTGCGGGCGGACCGCAAACTACTCGGCGCAACCAGAGAACCCGCGTGGCTTTCAGACTCGAACCGGTAAAGAACTGGCGCAGCTATCTGCCCATTCTCGATGTGCTGCGCCGTTACCGGTCGGGCGATTTCAGTCACGACGCCGTGGCGGGCGTGATCCTTGGCGTTATCACGGTGCCCCAGGCTGTGGCCTACGCGTTCCTCGCCGGCCTACCGGCGGAAGCGGGTCTGTACGCCTGCCTGGTGCCGATGATTCTGTACGCAATCCTGGGATCCAGCCGCGAGCTCGTCGTCGGTCCCGTCGCGGTGGCCGCGCTGATGGTGGCCGCGACGGTGAAGGAATTCGCACCGGCCTATTCCTACGAGTATCTGAGCATTACCACCGTCATCAGCCTGCAGGCCGGCCTGCTGCTGTGGGTACTGCGGCTGTCGCGCATGGGCGGCATCGTCAATCTCATGAGCCACCCGGTGGTCAGCGGCTTCGTCAATGCCGCGGCGCTGATCATCATCCTGAGCCAGCTCCTGCCGCTGATCGGCCAGGAGGCACCGGTGGGCGCCGGTACGATCGGCAATCTGCAGGCGTTCATCGAAGGACTCACCCACATCAACCCGGCGGCGCTCGCGATTGGCGTGGGTTCGCTGCTGGTGCTGATTCTGGTACAGCGCTTTGCCCATCGGGCGATCAGCCCGTTCTTTCGCGCGCAGCCGGACGGCGCGCTGAACCGCACCGGGCCGATGTTCGTCGTGCTGCTGTCCGTAGTCGCGGTCGTCATGTTCGATCTGGACAACGCCTTCGGCGTAGCGACAGTAGGCGCGATCCCGGCAGGCCTGCCGGCGCTGACCGTACCGCCGTTCGATCCCGATCTATGGATCGATCTCGCGCCGTCGTCCGCGATCATCGCGCTGGTCGCCTACGTCGAGAGCTTCACGGTCGCCACGATGCTCGCGACGCGCCGTCGCCAGCGGGTGAACAGCCATCAGGACCTGATCGCTCTGGGTGCCGCCAACATCGGCGCTGCGTTCACCGGGGCCTATCCGGTCGCCGGCAGCTTCTCGCGCTCGAGCGTCAACTACTCGGCCGGCGCGCGCACGCCGATCAGCGCGCTGGTGTGCGCGGTCGTCATCATCTTCACTCTGCTCGCCCTAACGCCGCTGTTTGAGCGGCTGCCCCAGGCCGCGCTCGCAGCCATCATCGCCGCCTCGGTGTACTCGCTGATGGACTTCAGGAGCCTGCGCAAGGACTGGGACTTCTATCATCACGACGTCATCACCCACTTCGTCACCATGGGCTTCGTTCTGGCGACCGATGTGGAGACCGGCCTGCTGGTCGGCGTCGCTATATCGATCGCGCTGTTCATTCGGCGTTCGAGCCGACCCACGGTCACGCTGATTGGGCGCATACCGAACAGCGAGATCTTTCGCAGCAGCAAACGCCACAAGGTGGAGACCTTTGTGCATGTCGCGGCGGTGCGTATCGACGAGAACATCTACTTCGCGAACGCCAATCAAATCGAAAACCGCCTGCTCAAGGTGCTGCAGCAGAAGCCGCGTACCCGCCACCTGCTGCTGAATCTCAGCGCGGTCAACCTGATCGACGTTAGCGGCCTAGAGATGCTGCGCCGAGTCAACGAAAACATGCGCCGTATGGACATCAAGCTGCACCTGGCAGAGGTGAAGGGAAAAGTGTTGCTGGCGCTCGAAAAAACCGAGCTACCACTGGCGCTATCCGGCAGCATTTTCTTCAGCACGGACCAAGCGATGCGCGATCTGAGTGATCGCGCCTGAGACAGAGCACGGGGAGGTGCAATGACGACTGCGCGAGCGACAAATCTCAAGGAACTGGGGGAACTGTTCAATCGACAGGATCGGAAGTGGGTCCGCGAACAAGGGTTGCGACTAGAACTCCGGCCGACGGACGTCGTCATTACGCCTTACGGCAAGAGCGGCACCACATGGACCCAACAGATCGTGCACACGCTGCGCACACGCGGGGACATGGAGTTCGACGACATCTCGCGCGTTGTGCCATGGATCGAGGTCAGCGCAGGATTGGATATCGATCTGGACGCCGAGCAGCGCGCCAACCCACGGGCGTTCAAGAGTCATCTCGCCTGGGATGACATGCCGCGCGGCGGCAAGTACATCAACGTCGTGAGAGATCCCGCGAACGCGGCGGTGTCGGCGTTCCGATTCATGGAGGGCTGGTACGTCGAGCCCGGAGCGATCGAGATCAACGCGTATCTGCAGGCGACCTTCCTGAAGACGCGCGGCTATTACGCCCATCTCAAATCATGGTGGCCGCGCCGCAATGATGCCGACGTCCTGTTTCTCGCCTACGAGCACATGTTGGCTGATCCCGAGCCGACCATCGCGCGGATCGCCGCATTCATCGATGTCGCGCTCGACGACGAGCTCCTGAGCCTGACGCTGGAACATTCGTCGCGAGAATTCATGCTGCGCCATCGGGATCGCTTCGACGATGCGATGCTGAGAAAGCAGAGCGAAGAACTGATCGGCCTGCCACCCGGCAGCGACTCGGCGAAGGTAACCGGTGGCTCCTCGAAGGAGCTGCTGAGTGCTGCGACGTTGACGATGTTCGACGAGGTATGGGACGCCGAGATCGCCACCGAACTCGGCCTGCCGTCCTACAGCAATCTGCTGGCGGCCCTTTGAGCGCAGACTCTGTCTGCCGCCGCTTCCATCCTTAGCAGACCGCTAGCCCACCGTTAGCCGTTGCGGTAGGTATACGCATACCCGTTCAGCGCCGGGGCACCTCCAAGATGGGCATAGAGCACGCGGGAACCCTCCGGGAAAAAGCCTTTGCGGACGAGATCGATCATCCCCTGCATCGACTTACCCTCATAAACCGGGTCCGTGATCATCGCCTCCGTGCGCGCGGCAAACCGGATGGCCTCGTTGGTCTCCGCGCTGGGGACACCGTACGCGGGATAGGCATAGTCCGGATTGATGACGATTTCGTCGTCGCGCACCGGGCGACCCAACGCCACAAGCTCGGCCGTGTTCGTGACGATCTCGCGCACCTGTGACCAGGTTTGCTCCGGCGTACCCGAGCCGTCGATGCCGATCACCCGATCCGCCCGATCGTCCGCCGCGAAGCCGACAACCATGCCCGCCTGGGTGGATCCGGTGACGACGCAGACGACGACGTAGTCGAAGCTGAAGCCAAGATCCGCTTCCTGTGCCCGCACCTCCTCCGCGAAGCCGACATAGCCGAGCCCGCCCAGTTTGTGAACCGACGCACCGGCGGGGATGGCATACGGCTTACCGCCCTCCGCCTCAACCTCACGGATCGCGTCCTCCCAGCTCTTGCGGATGCCGATGTCGAAGCCGTCATCGACAACGCGACTGTCCGCGCCCATGAGGCGCGTCAGCAGGATATTGCCCACCCGATCGTAGACCGCGTCCTCGTGCGGAACCCAGCTTTCCTGCACCAAGCGGCACTTCAAGCCCAGCTTGGCCGCGACGGCGGCCACCATGCGCGTGTGATTGGACTGCACGCCCCCGATCGACACCAGGGTATCCGCGCCGGAGCGCAGAATGTCGGGCACGATGTACTCCAGCTTGCGGAGCTTGTTGCCGCCGAGCGCCAGGCCGGAATTGCAGTCCTCGCGCTTGGCATAGATGTCGACCTTGCCGCCGAGAGCAGCGGTCATGCGCGGCAGGTGCTCTATCGGAGACGGACCAAAGGTCAGGGGATAGCGATCAAAATTGTCGAGGTTCATTGGCGCTCAATCGGGTGATTTGCGCGAACGATACCAATGTGACCACGAAATAAGCTCTCAAAACTACGAATTTTTCGACATATAATCGTCAATAAATCGCCATATCGAACCTTTTCACTAAGCTAGAGCCGCAAAATTGAAAGCATCTTCCGATGAGCCGCTCGACGCGGTAGACCTAAACATTCTGCGCGAACTACAGGCAAACGGACGACTGTCGAACGCCGAACTCGCGGACCGGGTTCACGTCAGCGCCGCCACCTGCCACAGGCGCACGCAGCGGCTGTTCCAGGAGAGCTACATCGAAGATGTGCGGGCACGCATCGCGCCGGAGAAGGTCGATCGAGGCACGCTTGTTATGGTCGGCGTCGTGCTGGATCGCTCGACACCAGAGAGTTTCGCCAGGTTCGAGGCCGCGATTCAAAAGCTGAGTTTCGTGCTGGACTGTCACCTCGTCGCCGGCGACTTCGACTATTTCCTGAAGATCCGCGTCCGCGACGTTCAGGATTTCAACGAGCTCCACGGCAAGCAACTGATCGCACTGCCCGGCGCGCGACAGACGCGCACGTTTTTCGTGATGAAGGAAGTGATCGACAACTCGACTCTTGAGTTTTGACCACCAGCGACGGCGTCCGCGGCCGCCCTGACCCCGACCGCTACGCGTCCGCAGGCTAATCCTCGCCTAGCTGGGCGCTCAACTCGTTGACCCGCAGCTCACCTTCCCGGGTCTGACCGCCGATCTCCAGGAATCGCGTCATGTTGCGCTGGGCTTCAGGCGTGCGCAGCAGGCGCTGAAACAGATAGGCCTCGTCGGCCAGCCCTTCCGGCAGCGGTTGGGAGGCGCCGTCGACCGACTCTTTCGCAAGGCGCACCGCAGGCACGGGGAAGCTCGCGATACGGCGCGCAAACGCGCTGACCCAGCCATCGATCTCGTCGGCCGTGAAGATGCGGTTCAGGTATCCCCAACGCTCCGCGGTCTCGGCGTCCAGATCGTCACCGCCGAGGATGATTTCCATGGCGCGCGCGCGGCCGACGAGACGTGGCAGGCGCTGGGTACCCGTGCCGCCCGGCAGTATGCCCAGCGGGACCTCCATCTGATTGATCTTAGTTTTGCCCACCACGCCGAAACGCATGTCCATGCTGGCCGCAAACTCGCTGCCGCCGCCGCCTACACGACCTTCGATCTGCGCGATGGTGACCTTGTCCATCGTCCGCACGCGCTCGCACATCGCGTGAAATGGGTTCAGCTCTTGATCGCGCTGTGCCTCGGTGTCGGTGGGAAACTCGAGTATGTTGGAGACGTCGTAGTGCGCCAGAAAAAAGTCAGGGTCCGCGCTCTTGAAAACGACGACGGTCAGTTCCGCATCAGCTTTCAGTTCTTCGGTCAGCGCCGCGAGTTCACCGTACAGGGCAGGCGTGATGACGTTGATCGGGGGATTGTCGATCACCACCTCCGCAAGCCTGCCGCTGCGTACTACGTTCAATAGCTGATAGTCATGACTCATGGCCACCTCCCAGTGTTCCCGGCTTGATGAGCGTTTAGTGTCGCACCCGGATACCGTCGAACGCGAGCGCAGGCGCGACACCGGGCAGACTGGAGAATGGCCGCCGCGCCTGAGATGATCAGCGCTCGGGACACGCGCGCCAAGTGCGCAAGCAGCGCCGGTTTTGGGGATGGACAATGAGCGACAGCAGACACTTCACCGTCAGCGCGAACGGCATTCGGATCCACTGTGCCGAGTCCGGACCGCAAGACGGTCCCCTCGTCATACTCGTGCACGGTTTCCCCGAATCCTGGTACTCATGGCGCTATCAGCTGCCTGCGCTGGCCGCGGCGGGCTACCGCGCGGTCGCCATCGACGTGCGCGGTTACGGACGCACCTCTGCACCCGTGGAGGTAGATGCCTATCGCATGCTCGCGCTGGTGGGTGACGTTGTCTCACTGGTGGGCGCGCTCGGCGCCGAGCGTGCCACGTTGATCGGCCACGATTGGGGCGCGCCGATTGTCTGGAACTCGGCGCTGCTGCGTCCGGATTTATTCCGCGGCGTGGCCGGTCTGTCGGTGCCTTACAGCCCGCGTGGCGACGTGGCGCCGCTGGATGCTTTTCGCATGGTCGCCGGCGCCGAGCACGAGTTCTATGTCGAGTATTTCCAGCAGCCGGGCCGGGCCGAAGCGGAGATCGAACCCGACGTGCGGCAATGGATCTACGGGTTTTACTATTGCGCATCCGGCGAGCCGAAACATCAGCCCAACGTGGCGCTGATTCCCCGCGGCACGCAAATGAAGGACATGTTTATCTATCCCGACACACATCCTGAGTGGATGACGGAACAGGACCTCGACTTTTACGCGAGCGAGTTCGAGCGCACGGGCCTGACCGGTGGCCTCAATCGCTACCGTAACGTCGGCCGCGACTTCAATGACCTCGCAGCCTATCGGGACCAGCCCATCAACATTCCCGCGCTATTCATTGGCGGCGAGCGAGACGGACCGACCATCTGGGGCGCGGCCTCGATCGAGCGTTTTCCCGAGACGCTGCCAAAGCTGAGTCGCTCGGTGATTGTGCCCGGCAGCGGTCACTGGATACAGCAAGAACGCTGGCAGGAGACCAACGATGCGCTGCTCGAATTTCTGGCCGAACTGCACTGAGCGCCGCCGATGACGAACGAAAGCCTGAACGCCCAAGACCTGAAACAGCAGATCAACCGCTTCATCGACGATCACAGCACCGACCTGCTCGCCGTCTCGCATGACATACACGCGCACCCAGAGCTCGCCTTCAAAGAGCATCGCGCCTGCAAAACCCTGACCGATGCCTGCCGCGACTTCGGCTGGGAGGCGCCCGCCGACGCCTACGGGCTCGAAACGGCCTTCGAGAGTTTTACGCTGCGCAACGGCGGCCCGCAGGTCGACATCCTCGCCGAGTACGACGCCCTGCCCGGCATCGGTCACGCCTGCGGACACAATCTCATCGCCACATCCGCGCTGGGCGCCGCCGTCGCGCTCGGCACGGTCGCACAGGAACTGCCGGGGACGGTGCGGCTGCTCGGGACACCCGCGGAAGAAAAGGGTGGCGGCAAGGAACTGATGGCGCGCGCAGGCGCCTTCCAGCACAGCGACGCCGCCATGATGATGCACCCGGCCGGCGTCAATCTGACCACCATGCCCAGCATCTGCGTGGCGGAGGTCGAGGTCATCTACCACGGGGTCTCGGCGCACGCATCCGCCATGCCGCACCGCGGCAAGAACGCGCTCGACGGACTGCTGCTGGCCTATCAGGGCATCTCCAATCTGCGTCAGCACATCCGCGACAACGAACGCATCCACGGCATCGTGACCGAAGGCGGCCAGGCGCCCAACATCGTCCCGGATCGAACGGCCGGTGAGTTCTATGTCCGTGCGGCCGACCAGCGACGTCTGGATGCCCTGAAGCCCAGAGTCGAGGCCTGTTTTCAGGCCGGCGCGACGGCGAGCGGGACGGAGGTCGAGGTCAACTGGGCGGGCGTCGACTATCTGGATCTCAACACCAACTGGCCGCTCGCCGATGCGTTCCAGGTCAACGCCGAGGCGCTCGGCCGAGAGTTCGTGAATCGCGATGAGATGTGGCGCGCCGCGGCAGGCAGCACCGACATGGGCAACGTGACTTATCTGGTGCCCGGCATTCACCCGATGCTCGCGGCGGCGCCCAGAAACGTGGTGATTCACCACCCAGACTTCGCCGAGTATGCGGGTTCAGAGATGGGAGACGCGGCGGCCCTGGACGGCGCGAAAGCACTCGCACACAGCGCGATCGACTATCTGCTCGATACGCAGCTGCGCGGGGCCGTGCACAAGGCATTCGAAGTATCGAAGGGGCTGGCCTGAAACATCCGCAGGACATCGCGGCGGCGAGCGGATCGGCGGGCGACGACTGGTGGCTGTTCGGCTACGGCTCGCTGATCTGGAAGATCGACTTCGCGTACCGGGAGCGGCGCCGCGCTGCCTGCTCGGGCTATGCGCGGCGCTTCTGGCAGGGTTCCCACGACCATCGCGGCACGCCCGACGCCCCGGGCAGGGTGGTCACGCTGATCGAGGAACCGGGCGCGGTCTGCGTCGGCATGGCCTATCGAATCGCGGCAGCCGAGACGAACGTCATCCTCGACCATCTAGATTTTCGCGAAAAGAACGGCTACGAGCGACTCGATCTAACGCTGCAGGTGGACGGCATCGACGCGCCAACGCCGGGCCTGGTGTACGTCGCCACGCCCGATAACTTCGCCCACCTTGGCCCGGCCCCCGACGCCGAGATCGCGGCGCAGATCGCGCGCAGTCACGGACCCAGCGGGGCAAACAGCGACTATCTGTTCGAGCTCGACCGGGCGCTCACGTCCCTGGGCGCGCACGATGCTCACGTCGCGGGACTCGCCGGACTGGTCCGCAGTCGGCTAGGTTGTTAGCCTCAGTCAGATTCGACGCACAGCCCAATTCGCAGGGCCCCACTGGCCCATCGGGTCATCAGGCCACTAGGAAAGCAGAGCCATGACAGAACCCCTCGTAGAACGCAGCGACAATGACGGCCTGACGATCCTCAGCCTCAATCGACCGGATGCCCTGAACGCGCTCAGCCCTTCGCTGTTCGTCGAACTGCGCGCCCATGTGGATGCCATCGCGCAAGCGCCGGACTCGGTTGGTTGCGTCATTCTGCGCGGCAACGGCCGCTCCTTTTCTGCTGGCAATGACATCAGGGCCATCCAGGCCGGAGACAAGGCCCCCAGCGCCCACTTTCAGGCCGAAACGCTGGACGCCATCGAAGCCCTGCCGCAGCCCGTGATCGCATCGATCCAGGGCCACTGCTACACCGGATCACTCGAACTCGCGCTGGCCTGCGATCTGATGGTCGTCGCCGAGGACGCGAAGCTGGCCGACACCCATGGCAAGTTCGGCATGTCCCCGGTCTGGGGAATGAGTCAGCGCTTGCCGCGGCGCATCGGTCCGGTGAAGGCCAAAGAGATGATGTTCAGCGGCCGAGTGATCGGTGGCCCAGAAGCGGTCGAGCTGGGGATAGCCAACCTGTGCGTGCCGCGTGAGGAACTGGATGAGCGCACGCAGGAGATGGCGCGCGCCTTCCTGGCCAATAGCTGGCATACCCTGCGCGCAGACAAGATGCTGGTAAATCGCGGCCAGAGCATGGTGCTGCGGGAAGCGCTGGATTTCGAGCGCTACGAGTCACCCGGCAGAGCACCCGACATGGAGGAGCGTCTCAAGAACTTCTAAGCAACGCGATCACGCCAACAACATCGCCGGAGGGACGGAAGATGGCACAGCCCGATACCACGGCGAACACCGGCAGTAGCGCAGCGTCACAGCCAAAGCTGACCGCCTATCAGTACGCGTCCTACGGCGCGCCGGCGATGCCGCTGTCGATGATCAACTTGCCGCTGGCCGTCTATCTGCCGGCCGTTTATGCCGACTCCGAGGGATTTGGCCTGTCGCTCGGTTTCGTCGCGCTGACGCTTGCGCTGTCGCGCGTGTTCGACGGCCTGACCGATCCCGTCGTCGGCCTGCTGTCCGATCGCACACGCTCTCGCTGGGGGCGCCGCAAGCCCTTCATGCTGTTGGGCACCCCGATTTTCCTGCTCGGCGTATGGATGCTTTGGGTGCCGTTCATCGAGTTCAGCGACATCAGCCTGTTCGGCATCACTATGAGCTCGGGATACCCCTACCTGCTGCTGGCGCTGGTCATCATGTACGTCGGCGCGACGATCAAAGACGTGCCGTACAGCGCTTTGGGCGCCGAACTCGCGCGCGACTACAACGAGCGCACCCTGATCATGAGCTGGCGCGAGGGGTTCAGCGTGAGCGGCTCGCTGATCGGCGCGATGTGTCCGGCGTTGATCGTGTTCTGGGGTTTCACCCGGCCAGCAGACAACGTCTACTTCCTGTCGATCATCTGCTGCGTGCTGATGCCGATCTTCGTGGCGAATCTGCTGTTTCGCGTGCCGGAGCCGGCGATTCGCGAAAGCAATACCCAGAAGATGCCTATCCGCGAGAGTTTCCGCTACGTCTGGCAGAACGAGCCCTACCGGAAGCTGGTCTTCATTTTCCTCTTCTCTACGATCGGTTCCGCGCTGACCAACTCGCTGTCGTTCTTCTTCGTCAAGCACGTGCTGCTGGCGGGCGAGCTGTATGGATTCTATCTGGCGCCCTACTTCATCAGTCAGATCGTTGCCATACCGCTGTGGTTAAAGCTGTCGCGACGAATCGGCAAGCACCGCGCAACCATGTGCGCCATCGGCTGGTACGCGGCATGGTCGTGCTTCATTCCGCTCATCGCGATCGCACCTGCTGAATGGTTTACGCCTTTTGCAGCAGACAAGCTGCTGACCTTCCTGCCAGACAGCACGTACCGGCAGCTAGTCACCTATTTCGAGGGCATACCCACCGGCAAATTCGTGTTCTTCATCGGTGTGATGATGCTGAAAGGGTCGTCCATCGGCGCCTTGTCGGCGCTGCCGTACGCCATGGCGGCAGACGTCGTCGACGTCGACACCGCACGCACCGGCAAGAACCAGGGCGGCGCCTACTTCAGCATCTGGACCATGACCCGCAAGCTCGCCTACGCCGGCGGGTTGGTCGCGGCCGGCATCGCTGCTGGACTCATCGCCTTCGACAGCCTCGCGCATCCAATCAACAACCCCAACAGCGCCGAGACACTGCTGTGGCTGGCGATCTTCTACTCGGTGGTTCCTGCCCTGTTCAAGTTCGTAGCGCTACCCATGCTGTGGAACTACAGCCTGACGGAAGAGCGCGTGCGGGAAATCCAGGCAGAGATCGCAGATCGCGCGCAGCGGCCGTCGTCGCTGACCCAGCGCCAGATCTAGTCACGCCAGAGGATACTTCTTCCTTTCCGGGTCCGCTCTAACCGCGGTCCCGTCACGCTATGATGCAGCGCCACGCGGCGGCGAAACCGCGATCGCCGCAGACAAGCCAGCAGCAAACCGGGTTAGCAAATGAAGAAAGCGCTGATTCTCCTCGTCGTGGTCCTCGCAATACTCGGCATTGCGCAATGCTCGCTCCGGCTGCCCGCCGTGCAGGACGCCTTGCTCTCCCGCGGCGTTGGGGCCATGGCACAGAGCGCGAGCGCCGAATTCAAGGTATCGCAGGGTCTGCAGGTATACGTCTGCGGCAGCGCATCGCCCCTGGGAGCGGGTCAGGCCCAGGCCTGCATCGCGGTCGTCACGCCCGAGCATTTCTACCTGATCGATACAGGTGCGGGGTCGAGCGCCAACATCGCGAGCCTTGGCCTGCCGATGCAGCGCCTGCAAGGCCTGCTGCTGACGCACTTCCACTCCGATCACATCGCCGAGATCTACGAGGTCAATCTCGCGTCTTGGGTGGGCGGGCGACCTGAACCCCTGACCGTCTACGGGCCCGAAGGTGTGGATGAGGTGATCGAGGCGGTTAACTTCGGCTACCGGCGGGATCGTCACTACCGCACGACGCACCACGGCGAGGACCTGTTGCCCGCCGCGCTCGGCGTGCTGGCGCACCAGACCGTTGCTGCCAATACCGTCATCGAAAACGGCCAGCTAAAGATCACAGCCTATGCGGCCGAGCACCCACCGATACATCCTGCCGTCGGCTATCGTTTCGACTATCGCGGCCGCAGCGTCGTCATATCGGGCGACAGCAACGTGACCGAAACAACGGAACGGATTTCGGACGGCGCGGATCTGCTACTACACGACGCGCTGTCGCTAGAAACGGTGAACACTCTGTCGGCGGCCTTAGCGGACGCCGGCCTGACGCGACGTTCCACGATCGTCAACGACGTGATCGACTATCACGCCTCCACCCAGTCCCTGATCGATCTAGCGACGCGCTCCAACGTCGACATGATCGCGTTCTATCACCTGGTGCCCGTGCCGCCCAACAGCATCGCCGAGTCCGTCTTCATGCGCGGCACGCCCGAGCATTTCGTGCTCACGAAGGACCTGATGTGGTTCGAGTTGCCGGCAGGCGGCGACGACATCATCGTGCACCGCCCCTGATCGCGTCCCCAGAGACTAGTCGTCGAAGCCCAGGAAGCGCGCGGCCTCATCGACGCTCTTGCGTTCCGACACAACGGCGTTGGCCGGAAAGCGCTCATCCGGCCAGCCTAGTGCGACGGCCTTCATGATCACCTGATCCTCGGCGATGCGGGCGTGCTCCCGAACGACGGGCGATTGCATGATGCCCTGGCTATTAATCACGGCGCCCAGGCCTCGAGACCAGGCGGCATTCACCAGCGCGGTGGTGACCGCGCCGCAGTCGAACGCGGTGTCGTCGCTGTCTGCCAGCACGCGATCGTAGGTGATGATCACGCACACTGGTGCGTCGAACTGACGAAATCCGCGCAGCACCCAATCCTGACGCCCTTCCTTGTCCTCACGTGCGATGCCCATAGCGGCAAAAAGCTGCTTGGCAACGCCAACCTGGCGATCGCGATGCTCGCCGGCGAACGGCTGACCAATGCGGAACTCGCGTGAATGCGGCACGCCGGCGAGGTTGCGCTCCGTGTTTCCGGCTCGGATTCGGTTCAGCACCTCGCCGGAGACGACCGTGAAATTCCACGGCTGGGTGTTCATGGACGAAGGAGAACGCATGGCAATGCCCAGAATCTCCTTGATCAGCGCCTTTGGCACAGGGTCGGGCTTGTACCCGCGAATGCTACGCCGCCCAAGCAGGACCTCATCAAACTGCACGTCAAAATGCTCCCAGTAAACGTTGATTAGTTGTCCGCGCGCTCAGGCCACCAGATTCGAAGTCTGAAGACACGTGACGCCACGCGGGTTGGGTTAGTTGGCGCCGGTATCCTCTCCCAGCGCCTGAGCACGATCCAGTCGGCTCTGCTCGTCGCCGGGCAGATACCGCATGGCCAGCGCGAGAAACAGCATGCTGACGACGAACGCGAGCAGACCCCAGGTCATGGCGCTGCGGAGCGCATCACCCGCCGCCATACCCGAGCCGATGTAGGCGTCGCTGATCTGTCCCATGAGGTAAGGACCGAGAGCCAGACCAAGAAACGTGTTCATCAGCACGTAGTAGGCCGATGCAATGGCGCGCATGCGGGGCATCACGAGGTCGTTGGTCGTGCTCGTGCCCGACCCAATCCAGGCGGGCGACAGCACGCTGAACACAAAGCTGCAGAGATAGGCCACCACGACGCTGTCGGTATAGAGAAAGCCAAGCGCAAACGGCAGGGCGAGTACCGGCACGCTCAGTCCGATGTAAAGCCTGGCATTGGCCCAGCGACGCTTGAGGGAGTCCGCCAGAAACCCGCCGAGCACGATACCGACGAAACCGCCGACTGCCGCCCCCAGCCCGAGATACAGACCCGCATCTGCGATCGATTCGCCGTGCACCCGTTGCATGAACGCGGGCGACCAAAAACCGACGCCGTAGGTAACAAAGGAGATCGCCGGAAAGCCGATGGTCGCGAGCACGAAGGCCTTCGAACCGAACATCATGCCGTAGGTACCCGGGTCTGAGTATTTCAGATGCGCAACCCAGGTAACCGTGATGTACACACCCAGCCCGAGCATCAGCCACTGCAGCAGCGTTGGCATGGCCGTGTAGAGCCCGGCGAAGATCGCGAAGAGCGCAAGCGCCCAGAGTAGATTCGCACGCACGGCGGCCCAGCCACCCAGACGATACAGACCGAACAGCGACAGTACGGGTAGAACGCTGACCAGGGTCGCGCCGGTGGCCGCGAACGGATGCGGGTGCGGCTTGCTGGTCAGACCCTCGCTCATGCCTCGCAGCGGTTCTTTCAGGGTCCACACCCACAGCGCCACCAGCACGCCCGGCAGCCCGACCGTCAGAAAGGCCGCCTGCCAGGGTTTCAATCCCAGCGGGGCCGCCTGCGGATCTGGATACCAGTCGTACCAGGTTTCGACGACTGCCCCGCCCAGAAACAGGCCGATCCCCGCCCCGATGTAGATGCCGCTGGAGTACACCGCCAGCACCGTGGCGCGCAGCCGCGGCGGAAAGTAGTCAGACAGCATGGAGAACGCGGCGGGCGTTGCGCTCGCCTCACCGACCCCCACGCCGAAGCGACAAGCCGCGAGCGCGCCGTAGTTGCGCGCGAAGCCGGAAGCCGCCGTCATCAGGCTCCAGAAGGACAGGCCGAGGGCAATGAGCTGCTTGCGATTCCACACGTCGGCGAGCTTGCCGAGCGGGATACCGAACACGGCATAGAAGATGGCGAAGGCCGTGCCGTAGAGAAAGCCGATCTCCGCGTCGCCAATCCCAAGATCCGCCTTTATCTCTTCCGCCAGGATCGAGATGATCTGTCGATCGATGAAGTTGAAGATGTAGACGACGATCAGCACGCCGAGCACATAGCGCGCATAGCCAGAGTTCACCTGATCCGCGCCGGCAACTCGTCCGTCCTGCATCGTCGCCTGTTCTCTACTGACCAAACCGCCTACTCTAGGCGGAATCGGGCCTCAGAGATACGGCATTTGGTGATCTCGACGAAGCCTCGCTATTCCTCGGCGTTCCTCGCCGTTCCTCAGCATTAGTGGACGGTTGCAGCAGATGTCCGAGCCGGCGCTTCCTGTTCCGAGGGCGGATGGGTAACCACGCTGATCTCCACATCCCCGGACAGGTAAAGGACGTCACCCACCTGCAAAAAGACGGGCGAGTGTTCACCGGGGTCGGACGGCATCGGCATCGCGGTATCGCCGATCATTGTCGCACCTTCATGAGCAGATAGATTGATCGGTCGAATGCCTTGAAACGTGGGTTCCAACCTCAAGTGATAGCGCGAGACGCGGCCCGATCGCAGAATAATGTCGTTATCCTTCGCCCTGCCGACGGTGATGTTTTCGCTCACCTCATGGAGGTAGGAGGCATGTCCTGCCTCTGCCACGAGAACACCCATGCCGGTCAAGCGGGTCGGCTCGAGCGTAGGAATCTTGATCCGTAGTCGCTCGATCTCCATATCAAATCGTTCGGCGGTCTGGATGAAGTGATCGACACTGCCTCTAAGATCGAGCTCACGCTCCGCAGTGGCAAATAGTCGAACGGTCACTGGCGTGATCGTCGCATCGGCTTCCGAACGCGCACTCTCAAGACACCATGCGTTGTTTCTATCATAGGGATCGAGCCCTATCGGCGGCGCCCCGAGAAAAGCTGACTGCTCCAACACCTCACACTTGTCATGACCTAACAAACTCTGAAACACCGCTTCCCAGGTGTTTTCGCGTTCAGTCTTCACTGCCCGCTGCAGGAATTGCGCACGGGCTTCGGGCAGCAAAAACCTGACGGCAGCGCCTTTCCCTAGGGCCAGTTTTGCGAAAGTGAGCTCGGTTCCGCGTCTGGCATTACACAGAATAAGACAGCTTTCGTCGATCTCAAGCTGCTCAGTCTTTTCCCGAATGGCCTCTTCCACGTCACCGATGAACTCAACGCTGTCGAAACTCTGGCCGCAGAAGGGGATTACCCGCTTGTATTCGGAAGCCGCAGACAGCGGGTGTCTTCTTGCCAAAAGTCCATCGATTTCTGCCCGAATTCGAGAGACAGCGCTCTTCTCAAAACCCAAACTCTGATAGAGCGCCATCTGATCATCGAGTGACACAAGCTGCGTGCGAGAGGTTTCAGGATCGGTGACCACCCTGTGGATACCATCGACGGCGCCTTCCAAGTCTCCGCTGAGCAACGCAAGCTCTGCCAGCACAGCCTCCGCATAGATCGCGGCCCTGTGATCCGTGTTTGCTCGCAATTCGCGCCGATCCGCCTGCATGCGTGCCCGCGCGCTCGTTCTGATCAGCCCGACCAGGTCGTCGACTTCAGTGTCGTTCGCGTTCAAGTGAGCCACGCCGAGAAAAACACCAAGCCTATGCAGCGAGACCACATTAATACCCGCATGAAAAGAGCTCAGATCGCGCATCTGAGCTTCTTTGTAGTAGTCCAGAGCCCTGCTAGCAACGCTGGGCCAGGACTTGCGCGCCTCGCGCCGGCGTTGCGCCAAGTCTTCGATGTGTTGCCATTGGTTCTGCCACTGTTGCTTGACGACCCGCCCACGAATCCGAAAACCCTCGGACCGGTCACCCAGATGTTCTGCCTTTTCATCAAGGAGTTTTGTGAAAGTCAGATCGGCGTCCCGCACCCGCTTCAAATCAATCAACGCCTTCGCTTTGAGATAAGGGGTTTCGACACAGCTGGCGTCTTCCGACTCCATTTCCCGCAGCAGCTCGACAGCGCGCTGTGAAACACCCAGTTCTATCAGCGCACGCGCGGCATCGAGTCTCTGACGCCATTCGTACAATCGGTTGGGAGCATCGTGGGCGAGCGTCAGCACATCGCCAACGCGCCCTTGTTGCCTCGCTGCCCGTACGCGCGCGCGCCAGCTATCAAACTCGCTGCCATAGTATCGAGCACGGGCGCTCTTGATCTCGCTCCAATCTACCGGTACCAGACCAGGCAATTCCTTATAGAGCGGACTGCTCACCGTTCTGAGATCGCTCGCGATTGCGTCCGCTAGCAATCTCGTGAGCCGTATGCGTTCCTGCTTTATTAGTCGCCTGCGTTCCTGCTCTGTTTTCGCCGAATCGCTGGAGTTGTATGCGGACGAAGGGCGTGCCTCAAAGAGTTGGCCGTCGTAATTGAGTGAGCGATCCATCGCGATGTCGAAAGGTCTCGAACCCCATTGACCATCCATCAGGATCACTCCGTTGGGTGTAACGCCGTGACGGATGCCAAGCTCATAGAGTACGTTGGGGTTTCGACTCGAGACGTCCGCCAGCACGAAGTCAGCCGTCACGAGCTCGAAGAACATATCGGTTCGAATGTCGCCTGCGGCGCTTTCCTCGTCGGCGCGGAAGGGCGCGCAGTCGGCCGCTTCGGCGGCCGGCACAATGAGTTCATTGTAGATTCGATCGAAGTCGACAGTGATGCCTTCCTTCACCGTCTTCTTGTGGAATGGCATGGCGACGAACAGGTTGGGTTTACGTGGCCTGCTCATGATTCAACCAATAGGAGCGCCCTTTGATCGCGCTGCGGTCGCATAGTCACCTCCCCCACATCGATCGCTCTTGCGGTCTGCGCCGGCGGGTCGTCAATGAAATTGCCGGCACGCCCCTTCACAATATACAGCGAAAGCAAAGGCACCGTGCGCTATGTCCGCGATGTCTCCTTCAATCTCCCAACGAGAGACCGACGGTAATATGTCGGACAAAAATGGATCGCCCGATCGAGTCACAAACCGTCGGCAGCCGCGCGAGATTCTTGCGTCCGTCGCTGTGAGACAATGCAAGCAGAGCTGGAAATTATTCATGACGCTGCAGAACCGCCAATCGATCGCAGGAAGTGGACTTCGATCATCAACGCAAGCCTTTCTGTTGGCCGCCGTACTCACAATGGGGTCATCTGGCACCGCGAGTGCGCACCCGCCCGAACAGCAGGCGGCTATTGACGCCGCCCTCGGCGTGTTGGACGCCTTTATGACCGCGTTCAATCGACGCGATATGAGCGCCTGGGCCGAAACGCTGAACTATCCTCACGTTCGATTCGCCAGCGGCGGCGTGCGGGTTTGGCAGGATCAGTCAGCCTTCGAGGCAAAGCCTCCGTTTCGTGCGCTTGCCGATATCGGCTGGGATCACTCTCACTGGATGCGCCGAGACATCGTCATGGCATCGCCCGACAAGGTGCACATCGCGACCACCTTCGAGCGTTTCAATGCGGAAAATGAGTCCATCGGTCGCTACGAATCGCTCTACATCGTCACGCGCCTGAACGGTCGCTGGGGCATTCAGTCCCGTTCGAGTCAGGCACCGTGACGCGCTTCGGTTCGGATCGCGCCGGAGCCCTCGCGATGCTGCTGTTCGTCGTATGCGCCGCAGCCTGTGCAGAAGATGGCGCCGCGAATCCGCGCAACCAGCACATGATGACGACAGAGGGTGTCTTCAACTACTACGATTACTCGCCGCGGTTCGCGAGTTCCGGGCAACCGACGGCCGCGCAGCTCGCCGAACTGCAGGCCGATGGATTTCAGCGTGTCGTGTACATCGCCTTCAGCGATCAGGACCGGTCGCTGAAGGCCGAGGACCGCATCGTCAAAGAGCTGGGTCTCGACTACATCCACATACCGGTAGACTGGAAGGCGCCTCTCGCGCGCGAGTACGACGCGTTTGCCCGGGCGATGCGCGCGGCGCCAGAGCGCAAGACGCTGCTCCACTGCCAGGCCAATTTTCGGGCCTCGGTGTTTGCCCTGCTGTACCGTGTGTTAGAGCTCGACGTGCCGCTGGCCCAGGCGAAAGCCGACATGAACCGAGTCTGGGTACCCAACGTGGTGTGGACCCAGTTCGCTCGCGGCGTGCTGCAAGCCAACGGCGTCGACGCCGACTGCGCAGGGTGCGACTGGACGCCGTCGACCATCGGCGACTGACCCTATAATGACCGCCGAATCGCAATCTCAGGACCCTCATCGCCTTGGAATCCGGCACGCTCGACACGGCGCTTAGACAGGCGCAGAAGCTGCTTGCCGAGCGCGCGTACGTGGCCGCGATCGCCCAGTCGCGCGAGATCCACAGGCATCACCCCGGCGAGCCGAGAGCCAGCTTCATCGCCGCCGTCGCGTGCCGCTACATCGGCGAGCATGAGGCCGCGCTGCGACTGCTGACGCCGCTGGCCCGCGCCGCGCAGGCGTCGGGGCGCGTGCAGCTCGAATTCGCACTGGCGCAGCGAGCCACCGGCGACAGTCGCGGCTCGCTGTCGACTTTGCAGCGCGCCGCGGAAACCGATCCCGAATTCGCTGCGCTCTGGCAACCCTTGGGCGAACTGCTCGAGGAGCAGGGCGATCTGGCGGGCGCTGACGCGGCGCTGCGCAGGCACATGGCGCTGTCGAGTAAGCACCCTGGACTGATGAAGGCGGTCGAACTGACCGCCGAAGGCAAGCTCGGGATGGCGGAGGGCATCTGCCGGGACTATCTGGAACGCTACCCGACGGATGTGGACGCCATTCGCCTGTTGGCCGACATCGGCCTGCAGCTCGAACGGCATGAGGACGCGGCCACACTGCTGCGCCGCGCGCTGGAGCTGGCGCCCGACTACCACGTCGCCCGCTATCAATATGCAGGCGCGCTCTCGAAGGGAAATCGCTTCGAAGCGGCGCTGGCGGAGCTCGCCACTCTGGAACGACTGGAGCCCGAAAACCTCGCCCACCCGGTGCTGGCCGCATCCGTACTCGTGAACATCGGCGACTATGATGAGGCCATCTCGCGCTATGAGCGGGTGCTGCAACGCGTGCCCGGTCACGCCCGCCTGCATATGAGCCACGGTCACGCGCTGAAGACGGTCGGACGCCAGGCGGACTCGATCGCCGCCTATCGCAGCGCCATCGACGCCGATCCCGGTCTGGGCGAGGCGTATTGGAGCCTGGCAAATCTGAAGACCTTCAGATTCTCGACCGTCGACATCGAGCGCATGCGCGCTGCGCTCGACTCGACCGCGCAGCCCCTGGGCCCGCGCGAAGAGGCGAACCTGAGCTTCGCGCTGGCCAAGGCGCTCGAAGACGAACAGCAGTACGCGCAGGCATTCGACTACTACCAGCGCGGTAACGACATCATGCAGCGGCTCAGCCGCTTCGACGCCGACGAGAACACGCGGGAGACCGCGCGCATCAAGGCCTCGTGCAGCGCAGAGCGCTTCAGTGCGAGGGCCGGTTACGGAGTAACTGCGCGCGACCCCATCTTTATCGTCGGGCTGCCGCGTTCGGGTTCTACGCTGCTCGAACAGATCCTGGCCAGCCACCCGCTCGTGGATGGCACGATGGAGTTGCCTCACATCCTGCAGTTCGCGCGCCGCCTCGCCGCCAGAAGCAGTCCCGAGGAAGATCCAAGGTATCCCGACGCGCTCTGGTCTCTCACCGAGAGCGAGTGCAGGGCGCTGGGTGAGGAGTATCTCGACGCTACGCGAATCCAGCGCCAGGACGCGCCATTCTTCGTCGACAAGATGCCCAACAATTTCCGCCACGTTGGGCTCATCCACCTGATTCTGCCCAACGCCACGATCATCGATGCGCGACGAGACCCCTATGCCACCTGCTTCTCAGCCTTCAAGCAGCTATTCGCGGCAGGTCAGGAGTTTACCTACGGTCTCGACAACATCGGGCGTTACTATCGGGACTACGCGGAACTGATGGGGCATTGGGACATGGTGCTCCCAGGTCGAGTGCTGCGCGTCCAGTACGAAGACGTCATTTCCGACATCGACACTCAGGTGCGCCGCGTGCTCGATCACTGTGGACTGGCGTTCGACGCAGCCTGCCTCGACTTCCACACCAACGAGCGCGCGGTGCGCACCGCGAGCTCCGAACAGGTGCGCCAGCCCCTGTACGCCTCGGCCGTGCAGCACTGGCGACACTTCGAAGAACAGCTTGCTCCTCTGACCGCCTATCTCGATTGATCGGCGCGCCCTCGCGAGGCAGCTCGCGTACTCGATCCAAACAAACGAATCACCCATCCGGCAGGGGCGCGCTTTCGGCGCAGAGCTCGCGGTGGTCTGACCAGATTCGCTATGCCGGGTGAAATGAACTACATTGCAACGTTGTCTAGAGGGGAGATCAAGACAATCATGCGACCCAAGCGTCCAGGCCTGCGCAACCCGCCGTTTTCTCGTTCACCCATCGCCAGCGTCATCAGGCGCAGTGCCCTGATCGGAGCCGGTACCGCGCTCATGGCCGCGTCCGCCGCCGCACAGGACGGCGTGATCGAAGAGGTGATCGTGACCGCGCAGAAGCGCGACCAGAACATCCAGGATGTCCCGATCAGCATCGACGTGCTGGGCGAAACGGACCTGGAAAACCTGGGCATCACGGACCTCGAAGATTTCGTGCAGCTGTTTCCATCCGCCAACTATGCCTCGTTGGGGCCAGGCACGGGCAACATCTATATCCGCGGCATCTCCTCGGGCGGCGAAAGCGCGCTGGGTTCAACTCCGAACGTGGCGATGTATCTGGACGAACAGCCCATCACGGCGGTCGACTCCTACCTGAACCCGCACATCTACGACGTGGCGCGCATCGAGGCACTTGCGGGCCCGCAGGGCACCCTATTCGGCGCCAACAGTCAGTCCGGTTCGATTCGGATCATCACCAACAAACCTGATCCAAGCGAGTTTGCGGCCAGCTTCGACGCGGAGGCGAGCAGCATCCGCCACGGCGACGTCGGCTATCTGCTGGAAGGCATGGTCAACGTACCGATCTCCGATCGCGCCGCGCTGCGTGTTGTCGGCTGGCTGAAAGAAGACGCCGGCTTTATCGACAACGTGGCGTCCAGCTACACGTTCAACAACGGCAACGTGCGAGCGGGCCTGAGCGACCCGGCAGACATCGCCACGGCGGCCGACATCACTGTCACCAACGACGAGATCGCCGAAGACGATTTCAACGAGGCCACCACCTGGGGCTTTCGAGCCCAGCTCGGCATCGACCTGAACGACAACTGGACCGCGACGGCCGGTGTGATGCGCCAGGAGCTCGACAGCCAGGGTGTCTGGGATCACGACCCAGATGAAGTCGGCGACCTCGAGGTCGCGCGCCGGCTGCCCGATGAGAACAACGACGAGTGGACCCAGCTCTCACTCGTCGTCGAGGGCAGGCTGGGCAATCTCGACCTGACCTACTCAGCCGCCCATCTCGAGCGCGACGTGGAAGGTCGCGCCGACTACTCGTTGTACAGCGACTTTTACGTCTCTGGCGGATTCGTACAGCGCTTCTATTCCTGCTACGTCTCCTATTTCGGTCAGTGCGTGGACCCGCGCGAGCAGTTCACCAACGACGAAAAGTACAATCGCGACACCCACGAGCTGCGCCTGATGTCCGATCAGGAACGACGTTTTCGCTGGCTGCTCGGCGCGTTCTACGAGCACAGCGTTCACTTCTTCGACTGGGAGTGGCACGTGCTCGGCCTGGCGGGCGTGCCCGGGGCCGCCGTGGAAGAACCCGACATCTACTGGACGACCGACCAGAAGCGGACGTTCGAAGAGTTCGCGTTCTTCGGCGAGGTGGCGTTTGATGTCACAGACCAGCTCACCGCTTCTGTCAGCGCGCGTTATTTCGACAACGACCTCGCGCTGCGCGGATTTTCCGGCACGGTGTTTTTCCCGGATCGATTCGGGCCAAGGGTCGAGGACTTCAACACCGATCTGCGCACGGACGATAATGACGTCATCGTGAAGGCCAATCTGTCATACCACATCACAGAGGACATGATGGCGTACTTCACGTTCTCTCAGGGCTATCGACCGGGCGGACTGAATCGCGTTTTCAACACCTTGATCGGCGGCGTCTATGAACCCGACTTCGTCGACAACTTCGAGATCGGCCTGAAGGGCAGCGCCAGCGGCGGCCGGGTGCGCTACAACCTCGCCGCGTTCAACATGAACTGGGATGACTTCCAGCTCTCTCGGTTCGACGTCTCGGTTTCGCCGCTGACGCTCACGGACAACGTCGGCACGGCTCGCAGCCGAGGCTTTGAGGGCGACGTCAGTTTCCTCGTAACCGACAACTGGGATGTGTCTCTCGCGCTGTCGGTGATCAACGCCGAGATCACGGAGGACTACTGGATCAACGAGGCCAACATCGGAGATGGCAACCCCGACGCCGAGGACGGCCGGGAGCTGCCGCGCGTGCCAGAATTCAAGGGCAACATCCAGTCGCGGTACAACTTCACCGTCGGCGGCCGCGACGCCTTCGTTCAGGGCAGCTATGTCCACACCGGCAAGTCCTATAGCGACCTGTTCGACGGCAGCAACGACATTCGGACTCGAAAGCTGCAGCGCGCCTACGACATCGTCAACCTGGCCGTCGGGCTGGAAGGCGAAAGCTGGGCCGCGGAGCTGTTCTTGCGGAACGTGTTCGACGAACGCGGCGAGGTGTTCAGGAACGGTGCGAGCTGGGACAGCCGCGTGACCACCAATCGTCCGCGGACGCTGGGCCTTCGCTTCCGGCAGAAGTTTTAGACGCACCCTCGGCACAAAAGAGCCACAAAAAGAGCCACGAAAAGAGCCGGATATCCGCGCCGCAGCGGCGCATCTGGGACAACCGGCTCAGCGCTGTTGCAGAAACAGCGCCCTGATTAGCCGAAAGACGATCGGCGTCAGCTTGGTCTCGCTGCCCTCTGCGTCCTTGAAATAGCCGGCGAACACCACGACCAGGTCCGCGTCGGGATTGACAATCAATCCCTGACCGGCCCAGCCGCCCTTGTAGAGCGTTCCATCGGTGAACACGGCATCCCACTGGTAGACGTTGTGTTGGATTCCGCTGGTTGCAGCATCCGGCAGCCCCGCGTTTGCACGCAGCCCGGGATCGCCGCCCCGCAGCAGGAGTTCGCGGTGCGCCGATGTGACGATGGGTGCCAGACTGACCTGCCGCCAGTGGTCCGTGTACAGCAGCCCGAAGCGCGCGAGATCGGTGAGTCGCGCGTAGAAACCGCCCGGCGTGATCGGTACGCCGTTGAACGGCGCCATATAGGCCGCATCAGCTCGAGCGCCAATGTGGGTCCAGATGCGAGCGCTAAACGCGTCCGCGAACGGCATGCCGGTTACGCGCTCGACCAGCCAGCTTAAGACGAAGGTGTTGAGGCCGGAATAGGAGAACACCGTGCCGGGGGGCGCAACCCGAGCGATCTTCGCAGTCCGAACGAATTCGTAGGGGTCCGACGGCGCGTCGGCCGTGCGATAGCCGTCGCCAATCGCCATTGAGAAGCGGTAATAGCAGCTCGACCAGTCCTCGTAGTCATCCGCACAGTCCAGTCCGTTCGCCATGTCGAGCAGCGCGCGGATCGGCGTACCAGCCAAGCTCGACTGCTTGAGCTCAGGCAAATACCGCTCGATCGGCGCGGACACGTCTATGCGGCCCTCCTCTTCTAAAAGCCGCACCAACAGCCCAACGAATACCTTGGCGACCGACCAGTAGATCGGTTTTTCGTGCCGCTGCATGCGCGGATAGCGTTCGTACACGACTCGACCCTCGTGCAGGATCACGAGCCCGAGCGCCGTGGAGTCATCGCTAGCGAGAAATCTATCCAGCGTGGGATTCGCTTTCGCTTCGATCACTCTGAACGAACCGATGCGAGGGTCCTCCGCGCGCGCCAGCTCCCGTACCGGGCCATCTCGATAGACCGGCACCGACGGAAACAGCTGCTGCAGGTTGCGGTTGTTCCAACTCATGTCGGGGCCGTTGACGGTCCACCAGATGTCCGTCGCCGGCAGCCGGCGATGCTGCGCAAGGGCGCGCTCGACGCTGTGACCGGGAACGAAATTCGGTGCGGGCGCGGCACTACTCACTGGGGCGTCCGGAGACGCCGCACAGCCCGACAACAGCAGCAGCGCCGACAGAGCAACGAGAAACTTATTCAAACTCGATCCTCCGTCGCGTTTGTGCGCGCCATAGCGCTGTCGCACGCGACCGAGGCCAGACGGCCGCGAGGGCAACGGCGGGGTGGCGTTTTGAATCTGCAAATGAGCTCATGAATGAGTGTTTCGCAAAAGCTAGACAGTCTCGTATTGGCACCGTCGATCTCATACCATTATACCCTGCCGATTGTGCAAGACCGGCAACGTCGCCCTGGACTCGAGGCGGCGAAAGGCAAGCGTAGATGAAGCGCCCGCATACGATAAGGTCTAACGCACCAGACGCACCAGACGAAAGACGCATAACAACAAGAGCGCCCCACGGCGCCCGAGATTCCAGACAGATCCGCCACAGGGAGATCCTCATGTCCCAGAACACCGCCGAAAGCTACGACTTCGATCCGGACTTGTTGCGCGAAAAGTACCGTATCGAGCGCGACAAGCGCGTTCGCGCCGACGGCAACGACCAGTACGTCGAGGTCCGCGGTGACTTCTCACGCTATGTCGATGATCCCTACGTGGAGCCCGGTTTCGAAAGAGAACCCATCGAAGAAGAGGTCGAGGTCGTCATCGTCGGGGGCGGCTTCGGCGGCATGCTGGCCGCCGCGCGGCTAAAGGAAGTGGGCATCACCGACATCAGGATCATCGAAAAGGGCGGTAACTTCGGCGGCACCTGGTATTGGAACCGCTACCCCGGCGCATCGTGCGACATAGAGGCCTACGTGTATCTGCCCATGCTCGAAGAGACGGGCTTTGTACCCAAGCAGAAATACACGGACGCACCGGAGACGCTCGAATACTGCCGAGTGCTGGCCGAGAAGTTCGGACTCTACGAGACTGCGCTGATGCAGACCGAAGTCGTCTCCACAGATTGGGACGAAGACGCTCACCGCTGGGCGGTCGCAACCAACAGACAGGACGTGCTGAAGGCGCGATTCGTCGTGCACTCGAACGGACCGCTAAACCGCCCAAAGCTGCCCGGCATCAAGGGCATCGATCGCTTTCGCGGCCACACCTTTCACACCAGCCGCTGGGATTATGGGTACACCGGCGGAGACGCCAACGGCAATCTTGAGAAGCTGAACGACAAGCGCGTCGCGATCATCGGCACCGGAGCCACAGCGGTACAGTGCGTGCCGCACCTGGGCGCTGGGGCGAAATCGCTGCACGTGTTCCAGAGAACACCGTCGTCGATCAGCGTACGCAACAACCAACCGACCGACCCGGGCTGGCTCAGTACCCAGCAGCCGGGCTGGCAGCACGAGCGCCGCACCAACTTCGAGTCGCTGATGACGGGTGCCCCAGTAAAAGAAGATCTGGTCAGCGACGGCTGGACCGAGGCCTTTCGACGGCTGTTCGGACAGCTGCAAGGCCAGCGGCCCTCCGCGCTGCGATTGGTGGGTTGGGCCGTGCAGGGCGCGTTCTCAAGCGAGTTGTACCGGCTTGGCATCAAGCAATATCTGACGAACAAAGCCATGCGGCACATGGACATCGAGCGCAAGGTGGAACTGGCGGACTTCGCCAATATGGAGCGAGTGCGCTCGCGCGCCGACGAAACGGTGCACGACGAAAAGACGGCGGAATCGCTGAAGCCCTACTACCGTCAGTTCTGCAAGCGACCCTGCTTCCACGACGAGTACCTAAAAACCTACAACCTGCCCAACGTCCATCTGGTCGATACTGATGGCAAAGGGGTCGATGAGATCACAGCCAAAGGCGTTGTCTTCGATGGCACAGAGTACGAGGTCGACTGCATCATTTTTGCAACGGGCTTCGAGGTCGGCACCGACTACTCACGCCGCGCCGGCTACAGCATCAACGGCATTGACGGGCTAACGGTCTCACAGAAGTGGTCCGCAGGGCTTGCCACTTTTCACGGCATGCACGCGCGCGGATTTCCGAACTGCTTCTTCTTCGGTCCCGCACAGGCCGGATTCACTGCGACCTATACGTTTTCGCTAGATGAGAACGCCATCCACCTCGCCCATATTCTGGGTGAGGTTAAGCGACGCGGTGCCACGCGGTTGGAGGCGAGCCAGCAAGCCGAGGACGAATGGGTTCAGACCATCATCAACAAGGCCAGGCTGACAGAGGATTTCCAGCGCGCCTGCACGCCCGGGTACTACAACAACGAAGGGCACGTGAACGCCATGCCCCAGAACAACTTCTACGGCGGTGGTCCGATCGAGTTTTTCAATCTGATGAAGAAGTGGCGCTCGAATAACCGTCTATCGGGTCTGGAACTGGCTTAGTCAGGTGCGTCCAAAAAAGGATAGCGCCGCTCGCAGAACGGTGTGACGGCTGCCGAGAGAAACTAGCCGCGAGCGTCGTGGCTGGTGACAAACTCCGCCAGATGTTCGCCAAGCTCGTCGAAGACATCGCTAGGATGCAGCCGGGTGCGCTGCAGCGTCTTGTAGCCGTGGTCGGCCGTGTCCAGCCAGCGCAGTCTGGCCCGGTCGCCGAGTTCGCCGACAACCTCGGCGAGCAGCAGCGGATCAGCCAACGCATCCCGCGTACCCGTCATGAACAGCATCGGCTTGTTGATGAACGGCAGGTGCTTGGCCCGCAGTCGATCCGGCTTCTTGGCCGGATGCAGGGGGAACGAACAGAACACCAGCCCCTCGATCGGCAGCTCATAGTCGAGCTCGCAGTGGGAGGCCATACGGCCCCCAAACGAGTGCCCGCCCGCCCACAGGCGCAGGTTCGGATAGGTTCGGTGGGCCCAATCGACGGCCGACGCGATCGCAGCGGTCGACACCTCTCGAGAGTCGACGCGGCGCTTGCCCTGCTGCATGAAGGGGAAGTTGAAGCGCAGGCTCGCGAAGCCGTGCGCCGCCAGCCCCCGGCTGATGCCGAGCATGTTGGCGTGGTCGTAGCCCGCGCCGGCGCCATGGGCGAGCACGACCATCTCCGTCGCACCGCCCGGGAGCTGGACCTGGGCATCCAGCTTCAGCCCTGCGCAGCTCTCGTAGCCGACGACCTCGACTGCTTCGGTCAGCAGAGCCACGCGCTCAGTTACCCGGGTAGGTCGGCCACGCTGTCGATGATCTGCCCGACCAGACCGTATTCACGGGACTCCTCAGCGCTCATCCAGTAGTCGCGTTCGGTGTCCTCGTTGACCCGCTCCAGAGTCTGCCCGGTCTGCTCGGCGATGATCTGGTTGATGCGCTCGCGCGTCTTGAGGATCTCTCGCGCGTGGATCTCGATGTCGCTGGCGTCGCCGCCGAAGCCGCCGGCCGGCTGATGGATAAGGAAGCGGGTATTCGGTAGGCAGTAGCGCTGCTCCCGATCGACCGACAGATAGATGTGAGTCGCAATGCTACCGACCCAGCCGGTGCCGACGATGCGCACCGGCGCCTTGATGAAGCGGATCATGTCGAAGATGGTATCGCCGGACTCGACGTGACCGCCCGGCGAGCCGATGAACAGCGTGATCGGATCATCGGACTCGAAGGACAGCGCCAGCAGCCGCTCGGCCACGCGCTGGGCGACGTCCTTGTTGATCTCGCCAAAGATCGTTAGCGTGCGGTTCTTGAGCATCGTCTGCTCAAGCATGTTGAACTGCTTGACCGGATCGGCGGCCTCGGCCGCATCCGCCGTCTGGGCACGATCGTGCAGGGTGTTTCGGTGAGTCATGGACGTCCCGTCGGCTCTAACAAACAGCTATGTTAGCAGTCCTACACAGGCCGTCGAATCCCCATTAAGCTGAACGGTCATCGTGATCGGACGTTCGGCACAGTCGCAGGCGGAACCCCGTCTCAGTCAGCCACGCCCAAAACCCGGACAGAACCCGGATCGTCAGGAGGGAGGACATCCATGCCACTTGCACCCGAATTCGCCGCCATGCTGGCCGCCGCCGCCGAGGCCGGCGGGCCGGCTCTCGAGGACCTCTCGCCCGCCGAGGGTCGCGAGATGTACCGCGCGATGCGGCCCGCCGCGCCGGAGATCAAGGTCGGCGAGGTACGCGAAGACCAGCTGTCCGGGCCGCATGGGACCATTCCCGTGCGTATCTACACCCCCGCCGGCACGGGCCCCTTTCCCGTGCTTATGAACTTCCACGGCGGCGGCTGGGTGATCGGCGATCTGGAGACCGCGGACGGGGTGTCCCGCCTGCTGTGCAACGCAGTCGGCTGCGTCGTGGTGTCGGTGGACTATCGACTGGCGCCAGAGTCCCCCTACCCCGCCGCCGTCGACGACTGCGTGGCGGCGACTTGCTGGGCGGCCGACAACGCCGCGGCCCTGGGCAGCAACGGCAAGCTCGCGGTGACCGGCGAGAGCGCCGGGGGTAATCTGGCTGCGGTGGTCGCCCAGCGCGCCGCCGCGGACGGTGGACCCGAGCTGTGTTTCCAACTGCTGAGCTATCCGGTCGTCGACCACGATCTCAGCCGCCAGTCCTACGCCGACAACGGCGAGGGCTACCTGCTGGCGACATCGACGATGCGCTGGTTCTGGGATCAGTACTGCCCAGCCGAGCAGCGTGACGAGGCCACCGCTTCACCGCTTAAAGCCGCTACCCTCGCCGGTCTGCCGCCCGCACTGGTGCTGACCGCGGAGTTCGATCCCCTGCGCGACGAGGGCAAGGCCTATGCCGACGCGCTGCAGGCGGCCGGCGTGCCGACCCGCTATCGGTGTATGCCTGGACTCATCCACGACTTCCTGGCGACCAGCGCGGTGCTCGAGTGTTCGAAGCCCGGCTTCGAGGAGGCCGTGGAGGCGCTCCGAGGGGCGTTCGCCTAAGCGTCTCGGAGCGGGAGCGACTCCATGGCGGCGCGCCGGCTCGGGTCCGGCGCGCGCCGCCCGGTCAGCCGCCGGCGCGGAGTCGGTCGGCGACCGCCTTGAGCTTGCCCCGCAGATCCGCCGACGAGGCTTTGCCGCCGTAGGTCCATTTGCCCGACAGCGCATCGATGGGACCCATCAGCGACCGCAGGGCCTTTTGCTCGGACTCGAGCTTCATGCTCATGTTCCAGATGGTGCGTTTCAGACCCTTCACCCCGGCGCCCGCTTCCTTGCCTTTGCCCGCCTTCGCCTGGGCCTCGAAGCCCTGGATCTGCGCGATGAGCGCGTCGATGTCTTTCGCCGACTCTTTGCGTGCGATCGCCTTCGCGATCTCGATCTGCTTGTCGAGAATGTCCCGGCCCTTCTTGACCCGCTTGTCGTGGGCCGCGAGCCGGGTGGGCCGCGCGGCGGCGCAGGCCTTCAGGTCGTTCACCGAGGCCACCAGCTCCGGCTTGATGCTCACGCCCTTCTTGCACTTGCTGCAGATCGCGTTCAGCGAGCCATAAAGCTTGCCCAGTATCAGCGACATGATGACGCCGTTGGTGTTGCCCGTGGTCGCGGTGTTGAAACCCTTGTGATCTTCGTAGACGCCGGAATACCAGCCGCCCTTGGGATTGCGGGCGTCCCAGATCCGCTCTTTCATCACCTTGCTGTAGGGCCGATCGGGAAACAGATAGGCCATCGACAGGGCGGCCTTGGTCGAGGTCGTCTTGAGCTCTTCGAAGTCCTCGCCCATGTCGTTGATCGCTGCCCAGGGCTCACCGTTCGAGAAGATCGTGTTGTAGACGAAGTAGGGCCGCCGATCCACGTTGTCCTCTGACACCGCCGTGACGATCTTGGTGCGCTGCCAGCGTTTCTCCTGCACTCGATAGATTTTCTCAAGGATGGGCTTGAGCTCGGCGTCGATACCGTTCTCCTTTGCGTCCATCGCGTAGGATTCCGCCACCACGTAGTTGTTTGCGCCGAGCGTCATCGCGTCGCGCTTGTCGACGTAGATGTCCATGCTCTCGACCTTCGCGGTCGTCGTGAACTTGTTGTGGTAGGTTGCCGAGATGTCTTGGTTGAAGCCCATCATCCGGAACACCTTGCCCGCATACTGCTCGTAGCCGAGCCGCCCCTCCTGCAGTCTTATGGCCTTCGTTTTACCCTCGTTCCAGGCCATGCCATACATCTGTCCGGAACGAATCACCGGACAGTAGTTCCAGGTGGCAAGGACGCGTTCGGAGGCTTCTTTGTGCTGCGGGTGCAGGCACGACAGGATGTTGAACCAGGAAATCATGCGACCCAGGTCGAGCGCGGAGACGCCAATGCCCTTCTCTGAGGGGCGGTTAGCGTAGTTCACCATCATGCCGTTCTTGGTGTTGTAGACCTTGTTTGGCACGTCGCCGTTGAACAGCTGCAGGTGTTCGAGCGTCGTCAGGATCTGCGAAACCATCTCATCGAAGCGCTTCTTTTGGATGAAGCCGACCTCGTGAGCCGTCAGGATAGCCGCGAGCACGGACCCCGTATCCCACATGGTCGTCGACGGGTAGTTGTTCACCGCGTTGATCAGCCCGGTCTCCAGGTTGTGGTTGTTCTCCATGTACTTCCACGCGACACGCGCGATCTCCAGGTCCTCCTCGGTGAGCTTCGCCTTGCGCACGGGACAGCTACCGCCGGCCGCCATTGCGCTGGCTCCGGAAACGGTCAGGGCGATCGCGAGCGCAACGCGGGTAAGGTTTCGAAGTACTACTCTCATCATCGAAATGCCTTTATGGAACTATCGAAAAACCAGGGGTGAAACGCTGCGCGAAAAGCTGAAACGGCTGTCGTCGTAGCGGCTGAAGAATCCGTAGAGATAGGCGGGACCGTCGAAGCTCGTCATCACGTCGCCGTAGGCAGCGCCGAGGTCCACGCGCGCGCCCGGAACGGTGTTGCCGCCCCAGTCCTGCACGCAGCTGACGAACACGGGTTCCGCGCCCGCCTCGCCCCACGCCAGACATCGATGATCGGCCTGCAGCAGCAGCGGCGTCTCGAGCAGGGGCTGTGCCGTTCCCGCTCGGACGGCGGCAATCAGGCCGCCGTGACTCAGCCGACCGCCATCGCTCTTTGCGAAGGGATAGCGGGCATCGGTCTTGCTTTGCATTACCAGCAGCGGCAGACGCGGCATAGGCTCACAGTCGCGCTCCGACCAGGCGTAGCCGATCGTGGCCATGGCGCGAAAGCTGGCAGGCGCATCGCAGTAAAGTCCCTGAAGCAGATCGCCGCCCGCCGAAAATCCCACCGCGAAGCGGCGGGGCGCATCAAGGCCGAAGTGCGCCTCGATCTGATCGAGGAGTCGCTGCACGGCGAACAGCCGCTGCGCGCTCGCATCCGCGTCGGTTGCGATGTGCACGAACAGCATGCTGTACGTCAGCATCTGCGACTCGGCAGCGAGCATGGAGCTCGCCTGCTCGATGCTGACGTCGGCGGGGGTGACGAACAGCGCAAGTCCCATGTTCTGCACCAGCGCCGGATAGCTGGGGGCCACGACGCTAGCGGAGATGCCGTGCGAGCTCTGGAATGCGTTGAAGCGGTGCACCTTGCTAAGCGCACTGAACTGGGCGCTCTCGGGCGCAGCCTCGAGAGGCGGCGTCCAGCGGCTGGGCCCCGGGACGCCCAGGCCGGGAAGCCCGCCGGTCGACGGGCCACCGCGATAGTACTGCGGCACGCTCGACGCAGAGTCAGCCGCTGCGGGCGCGCGCACGCGAGCGAGTTGCGTCTGCTGCAGCGGTGCGCCTGCGGGCGGTGACACGGGCACGTCGGCGGGCTGTGTCGGCGCACGCGATCTGTCAACCGGCACCTCGGCCACGCGTGCCGGTGGCGCCAGCGGCGCGGCCGCCTGCTGGGCAGGCGTCGCGCTAGGTGATGGCAGCGCGCTCGCGGGTTGCTGTCGCGCCGCGACCTTGTCCTGCGCGCGCCGCTTTTCAGCCTCCGCCTGCGCGAGCAACTCGGCCGCACGCTTGTCGTCGGCGGCCTTCTTCTCTCGCGCCTGCTGTTCCTGCGCCTTCCGCCGTTTCGCCTTCTGCTCCTGGGCCTTCGCGGCCGCGACCTGCTGTTTCTTGGCGTCGGCCTGCTTCTTTACCTTGGCCTTTTTCTCCGCCTCCGCTTTCGCATACTTGGCGCGCGCTGCGGCGTCCGCCTTTTCTTTCGCGAGCTTGGCGCCCGCCTCGTCTGCGGTCAGCCCGAGCGTCTTGCGGTACCGCGCCTTCCGCACCTCGACCAGCTTCGTGAGCTTGTCTGGGGTCATGCCCGCGTTGATCGAGCCCTTAGACACAATCTGCGCAGCATCGCGCTTCTTTTTCTCCGCTTTGAGCTTGTAGAACCTGCGCAGTACGAAGTAGTTCGTGTCGAGCGACGTATTGACCGGACCGTACTTGTCCTTCTTGAAGCCCTTACTGCCCGGCCACTGGTGGCCGTCTTCATAGAGGCGACAGCCTATGACAAAGGTACTGCGCTTCTGGTTGGAGTAGTGGCGGCACTTCAGCGTGTCGTTGACCTTGACCACGCGGGCGCCAGACTTGATGTTGTTGACCTCACGAAAGAAGTCGATGCTCTCGAGGTGCGAAGCGTAAGAGAAGTCTCCGCCCCCTTTGTAGGGCACGACTGGGTCCTTGATACCCTGTATGTAGATCATCGAGATCTCGTGCGATGGGTTACAGCCCCACTCGTTCATCGAATGCACAATGGAGGCAGCGGCATAGATCTTGTCGGCGTGATTGCAGGCCAGCTTGGTCGCCATCTGCGCGCCGTTCGAATAGCCCATGCTGAAGATCCGCTGCGGATCCGCCTTGTGGTCTTTGACGATCTTCTTGATCAGTTCAATCGCAAACGTTTCATCGTCGGCCCAGTGGGAATTGACGCCGGGACCGCGCCCGGCCCGCCAGTGATTGTCCCTCGCCTGCGGGTAGACCATCATGAAGGCATAGTCGTTTGCCTCCAGGCCCGGATCGATGAACTTGTGAAATTTCTCGGCGGTCATGTCCTTGCCGTGAAACGCGATGACGGCGGACATCTTGTCGGCGTCCTTGATGATTTCCGGAACGAACACCCAGTAGCTACGCTTGATCTTGCCGGTCATCATTTCGTAGCGCGTGAACGATCCGCCCTTGGGGCGAGCCGCCTCGACGTCCAGCGCCAGAATCAGAATTGGCAACACCAGCAGTACTTTGGCGATGAAACGAAACATCAGGTCCACCTCTGCTCCCTTGCGTGATTCAGCCGCGGTGGCTAATCGGTTCGAGCCAGCCAGCGACGAGCTATTATGCGGAAGCGGGCATGAACGAACGTTGACGACCGACTCCCTTTTCTTTTGCACGCCGCACAAGAAGCCACACACATGCGACGTGTCGTTGACGCGCAGTTTCCGGCGCGCGTCGGTCCTTTGACGGATGCAATTGAGGCCGGGGAACGCGCGTGTTTTACTGCGTTTTTTTCAGTAGAGACCCGCCCATGCACTTCGCCATTTACTGCACAGACAAGGCAGATTCGCAGGCCCTTCGGCAACAGACGCGCCCCGCGCATCTGGACTTTCTCAGCGCTGCGGGCGAACGCGTCGTGTTAGCCGGCCCTCTGCTGGACGACTCTGCAGAGAGCGTCATCGGCTCGCTAATCGTGCTGGATGCGGACGACAAAGAGAGCGCTGAACGATTCGCCGCCGACGATCCCTACGCGCTGGCCGGGCTGTTCGAAAACGTCACCATCCGACACTTCCGGAAGGTCATCCCGGCGTGAGCACACGCGATGTGCCGATCTGGTCGCCGGACGAAGACGACCGTCTCGCGAGCTCGCTGACGAGATTCTGTGCGTCCGTGGGTTTAGACCAGAAGACGTCCGACTTCGCAGATCTGCATCGCTGGTCGATCGACAACGCGGATGAGTTCTGGCGTGCGGTATGGACACACACCGGCATCGTCGGCGCTGCCGGCGACAGGGACCGCTGCGGCGAGACCATGTTCGATACTCGTTTCCTTCCGGACGCTCGGCTCAACTACGCGGCGAACCTGCTGCGCTTCGAGGGCGAGCGCACCGCGGTGATCGCAGTCACCGAGACCGGCAGCCGCGAGGCCCTCAGCTTTACGGAACTCTCCGACCAGGTCGCACGCACGGCCCTGCGCTTCCAACAGTTGGGCGTCGGGCCCGGCGAGCGCGTCGCGGGCTGCGTCAGCAACGGACTGACGGCGCTCATATCGATGCTGGCAGCAACGAGTCTGGGCGCGGCCTGGAGCTCCTGTTCTCCGGACTTCGGCGCCGAAGCGATGCTGGACCGATTCGGTCAGATCCAACCGCGCCTGCTCATCGCGGCCAGCGCCTACAGCTACGGCGGGAAGCCGTTCGACTGTCGGGAAAAGGTCGAGACCACCGCCGCCGCCCTGCCGGCGACCCGGCTGCTGTGGGACGCCGAGATCGACGCGATTCGCAGCACGCCGGTCGATGCGTTCGCCGCGACGGGCTACGCCGCGAACCGCGGCGACGACCCGCTGTTCATCATGTTTTCCTCGGGTACGACCGGCGCTCCGAAGTGCATCGTGCACAGCATCGCGGGCACGCTGCTGCAGCACCGCAAAGAGCACGACCTGCACTGCGATCTCGGTGCCGACGACTGTCTGATGTTCTACACCACCTGCGGCTGGATGATGTGGAACTGGCTTGTGAGCGCTTTGGCTGGCGGCACGACGATCGTGCTGTACGACGGCGCGCCGTTCAGCCCCGATCTCGGCGCCCTGCTGCGCGTCGCCGAACAGGAGTCGGTGACCGCGCTGGGAATCAGCCCAGGCTATGTGTCTCACCTCGCGAAATCGGGCTACGACATTGCGCTCGAGTACCCCAAGCTCGACAGACTGAGGCTGATTCTGTCGACCGGCTCCGTGCTGCCCGACGAATCCTACCGTTGGTTGGCGCAGCAGCTGCCCGGCAGGCAGGTCGCCTCGATCAGTGGCGGCACCGATATCCTGGGCTGCTTCGCGCTCGGCAATCCATGGACACCGGTCAATGCCGGCGAGATATCGGGGCCTGGGCTCGGCATGGCGCTGGCCTTCGTCGACGACGCCGGAAATCCAATCATCGACCAGAAGGGCGAGCTGGTCTGCACCGAGCCATTCCCCTCTCAGCCGCTGGGATTCTTCGGAGACGATGGTTCGCGCTACCGCCGTGCGTACTTCGAACGCTACCCGGGTGTCTGGCATCACGGCGACTTTGGTGAAATCAGCGCGACGGGGGCGGTGCGCATACACGGCCGCTCGGACGCCGTGCTCAATCGCGGCGGCGTCAGGATCGGCACGGCAGAGATCTATCGCCAGTTGGAAAAACTGCCGTACATCAACGAAGGGGTGGTCGTCGCCCAGCGATGGCAGGAAGACAGTCGCATCATTCTGTTCGTGCAGCTGCGCGATCCGGACGCCGTGCTGGATGACAGCGAAGTGCGCTATCTGAAGGCGCACATCCGCACAGAGACGAGCCCGCGCCACGTGCCCGATCTGGTACTGCAGGTTAGTGACGTACCGAAGACGAGATCCGGTAAGACCGTCGAACTCGCCATCACGGCGGCCGTCAACGGCGACGCCATCGAAAACGTCGGGGCGCTGGCGAATCCCGAATCGCTGGAGCAGTACAGAAATCGACCGGAGCTGGCGTAGCCCCGGCCGGAGACTTCTCTAGGCGTCGACGCGTGCGGCCGCGTAGCCGGTGAGCACCTTGGCGCCCGCCTGATTGACCGTCTCGACGGACAGGTCGACGAAGTGCTCGCCACCTTCCTCGCGCAGCCCCTCGACCGTCGCCGTAGCGTCTAGCGTATCGCCCGGCCAAACCTGAGAGGTAAAGCGCACGCCAAACTTCGCCAGCCGTCCATCGCCGACGTGGTTGGTCAGCATGCGTCCGGTCATGCCCATCGTGAGCATGCCGTGTGCGAACACCGTCGGATAACCCGCCACTTCCTTGGTGAACAGTTCATCGGTGTGCAGCGGATTGTAGTCGCCGGAGGCGCCCGCGTACTGCACGATCTGGGTACGTTTCAGGTCTTCGACCAGGCGTTCCGTGTAGGTATCGCCGACCTTCAGTTCACTCGCTTTCAAAGCCATGCGGCACCCCCTATTTGCTGTCGACCGGGCGTTCGGTGCGCACACCTACGCCGGTCGCCGTGATGACCAGTTCGCCGTTCTGATCGCGATATTCCGTGACCGATTCGCTGAAGATCAGCTTGCCGGAGCGCTTGCCTTCCTTCTCCCAGGTCTTCCCTGGCTTAGTCGTCGCGGTCAGGACATCGCCGGGTTTCAGGTGGCGATGGTATTCGAAGTGTTGCTCTGCGTGCAGGCCGCCACCGCCGCCTCCGCCGCCACCGCCGCCTTCGGACTTCTTGATCCCCGTCGGCGAGCCGCCGGATCCAAACCAGTCCTCACCAATCTTTGGGCGAAGGAAATAGTTCGGGTCGAACTGCGCGCTCGCCTGCGCGAAGGTCGGCGGCGCGATGACCGTGCCCGGCTCAGTGTCCTGAGCGTAATCCGCATCGTAGTAGATCTGATTGTCGTCGCCGACGGAGCGCGCGAACATCATGATATGGCTGGCTTCAACAGGAAATCTGTCGGCTGGCATAGCGTTCCCCCACTAATTCTGTGCCGGACGGCTGCTCTCTCACAGCCTGTCGAGCATCGAGTATCACCGAAGGGTTTGGAGGCGGCAAGCCGCTGTTCGGACGCGGCGAGGGCGCCTGCGTGCTAGCGGCCCTTGAACTGGGGTGGACGCTTTTCCAGAAAGGCACCGATGCCCTCGACCTTGTCTTCCGTCTGCACCAGGGCACCCTGGGCGTACTTCTCTAGCATCTGCGCGCCGGCCAGACTGGCCTCCATGCCAAAGTTCACCATCATCTTCATCGTGTGCGGCACGAAGGGCGCAAACGCGGCGAGCTGCTCTGCCATGCGACGCGCTTCTGCGAGCAATTCGTCCTGTTCGACGAGGCGCGTGACCAGTCCGATCGACAGCGCGCGCTCGGCGTCGATGGGCTCTCCCATCAGCAGCATCTCCATGCCCCAGCCGCGGCCAACGAGTCGCGGCAGGCGCGCGGTAGCGCCGCCGCCAGGAATGATGCCGAGCTTGCCTTCAGGCGTCGCGAATCGCGACTGCGGCGTGGCTATTCGCAGGTCGCAGCCGAGCGCGATCTCGAGCCCGCCGCCCATGCAGATGCCGTCGATGGCCGCGATGGTCGGCTTAGGCAGTCGTTCCAACTGATCGGCCAGACCCTGGACGATGGGTTCCAGGGCTTTGCGTAGATCCCGATCGATGACCTCGCTGAGATCGCTGCCAGAGGCAAACGACCGCCCGCCCGCCCCGGTAATGGTGACGACGCGAACGCGCTCGTCGGCCTCTGCAAGGCGGACGGCGGCCTGCAGCTCGTCGAGCGTGGCCAGCGATATGGCGTTGTGTTTTTCGGGCCGATCGATGGTGACGAGGGCCATCGCGCCCTCGATCTCGTAGCGAATGTTGTCGAAGTCGGTCACGCTCAGGCGCCGGCCTCGAGATCGTCGATGAAGGACTGCGAACGCGAGATCGAATCTTCCATGTCCGCGATCAACCTGCCGACATCCGACTCGATGCCCGCCAGCTCTGACTTCAGCGACGAGACGGCCTGGGCGTTCAGGTTGTGCTTGAGAAACAGCACCTGATCCTGGAATACGTCGAGCACGGGCTGCATGCGGGATTCCGCGCGTCGCATCGACGACAGCAGCTGCTCGTACTTGCGCTCGGTGTCGCGCAGCTGGGTCTCGCTGGAACGGCGCAGGCTCGCGCTGGAATACTGCTCCAGCTCGCCGCGCCACTCGTCGAACAGATCCTCGGACACGTCTTCCACCGCGTCGATGCGGCCCGTGACCGCGTCCGCGCGGTCCTTCGCGCTCTCGAATTCGTCGTTGAGCTCCTCGTACATCGACTTGAGATTGCTGTCTTCGATCTGGACAACGCTCGCAAACTGCTCAAGCGCGGACTTGAATTGCTGCTTGGCCTCTTCCTGGGACTCCATCGCGTCTTCGACGCGATCGACCAGCAGGTCGCGCTTGTGCACGCCGAACTGCTCCCACGCGCTGTAGTAGGCGCTCTCGCAGCCCACCAGGACCAACGCCAGACCAACAACACCCAGCGACTGGATCAGGGTTTTCACGATTCAACTCCTCTGCCGTGGCACCTCGCGAGGGCATCGCGGGGAATCGTCAGCAAGATTGGGGGTGATTAAAACGAAACCGGCGCGCACGAGGCGCGCCGGCTGAGGCATGGAAGTCCGGCAGCCGCGGTCGAGCAAACGTCGAATCGACATTCGCCCACCGCGGCGCCTGAACAAAAGCCCTATTGGCGAACCGTCTGCGTGCCCGCTACGACGGCAGACACCCTGCGGTTTTCCTGGCGTCCCGCGGCGGTATCGTTGCTTGCCTTCGGACGTGTCTCGCCAAAGCCGCGTGCCGTCAGGCGATCGGCGCTAACGCCTGCCTGATTGACGAGATAGTCGCGCACCGACGACGCACGCTTCTCGGACAGCGACTGGTTATAGGCCGCCGCACCGCTGCTGTCGGTGTGACCCTCGATCACGGCATTGGCCGTCGGGTACTGACGCAGGAAGTCGACCACCCGCTGTATCTCGCGATAGTGATCGGTGCGCAGAGCGGCCGAATTCGTGTCGAACTCGAGGTTCATGTCGATCGTGACTTCCTGCTCGAGCTCAACGTAGCAGCCGTCAGCGTCCACGCGAGCACCGCGCTCGGAGTCCGGGCACCGATCGCGATAGTCGGGTACACCGTCGCCGTCACCGTCGAGGGCGCAACCGCGCGAATCCACTTCGACGCCTGCAGGCGTCGTCGGACAGCGATCGATATCGTCGGTGACGCCGTCACCGTCCGCATCGCCGGGACCCGACGGTTCACAACCCGTCGCATCTACGGCGGTACCGGCAGGGGTATTGGGGCAGCGGTCGTCGGCGTCGTAGACCCCATCGCCGTCGCTATCAACGGGACCGCGCGACTTGTTCACCGCGCCGAGCGCCGCAGTCAAACCCAGCTTGAAGAAGGGCTGCACGCCGCCACCATCGTTCGTGTAGATGCCGCGCACGTCACCGCGCAGCGAGAAGCGCTGGGACAGGTCGTGGAAGAAGCCGAGGCCGAGGCCAGCCTGATTTTCGCGCTCGCGCGACAGCCCCTGCCCGGGCTCGGCTTCCATGCGGCCGAAGCTGCCGACCACGTAGGGCGTCAGCAGCCTGCCATTGGACTCAAGCTTGTAGATGAGATCGATCCAAGCCTGTTCGGTGTCGGCATCGCCCGGCAGGCCGGTGACGTCGTGATCGCTCTTGAGATAGTTGATCTCGCCGAGGAAACGCTCGGTGAACGCGACGCCGAAGCCGCCGCCAACCCCCAGCTCCAAATCGTCATCGAGTACGGTGTTGTCGGGCGGGGCATAGAAGTGCCCGAAGCCACTCAGATATAGACCTTTCGAAGGGCCATGGAGGTCGGCCGCGTGAGCACTCCCCATCACCACAACCAGGCACGCTATCCCTACGAGTTGTCTTTTATTCATTCTTTCAGATGCTCCTGATCGAACCACTATGTGTGTATCGGGAGGGCAACTGCTACAAGGAATGCCCCCGCTGAGTAAAGTCTTGTTATTGCTGTGTTTTACCCCCTCTCGGCGGCGCTAGAGTAGGCCAAGGCCCGTGTTTTGTACAGCAATCTTGCTTACGCCCCGGAGTCGCACCAAGTGCGGACAGGCGTGTGTCTCGCGCGGCTCATAGAGCAAAATAATTGTCTTTCGCCGGGCGGAGTAGCAGGTAAAGCGTGCGGCAAACTCCTCGACTGCGCGACGCCCAAGCGTAAACAGAACGCAAATGCAGCCGTTGCGATTGGGCGGCACTCAGCCGAAAACCGGCCGGGAACAGGCGAACGGCAGACAAAAAAAAGCCTGCAAGTCAGGAGAGTGACTCGCAGGCCAACGACCATATTCGTCTCTACACCGGGGTTACCGATCTTCGACGAGGCCTATAGGGGATAGAGATTGCCTCATGTGGACGAGCGTTGTTTCGCCTCTGTGGCCGTACCCGCAACACCCTTGCCGATTTAGGCCCCGTTAAGCGCCCACAAGATTGTGCGAGACGACTGCAAAAGCAGAAGCAGCGTCCATCCACGCTGGCACTATGACACCGGCCTGTTTCCGACGGATTTCCGGCAACCGCCCGTTTGTGTCAATTTGTTACAGGCGTACCGGCAAAGCGTCAGTCTAGGCGTCCACCTCCACGGGGATAACGACGCGGGCCCGCACGCCGCCCCTCGGCGAGTCGTCAATCGAGGCGGACCAGCCGTGGGCCTGGCAAAGCTGGGCAACAATGGCGAGTCCCAGGCCACTCCCGCCGGAATGCACGCTGCGCGAGCGATCCAGGCGGAAGAAGGGTTCGAACACCTGCTCGCGGGCCTCAACCGGAATTCCCGGCCCATCGTCATCGACCAGAATTTCCAGTCCGCGTTCGTCGCTGCGAGCGACCAGGCTGACGGTTTGCGCGTGCTGGAGCGCATTGGACACAAGATTCTGCACGACGCGACGCAGCGCGCCGACCGCAACCCGCATGCGCAGCCCATCGGGGACCGCGATCTGACACTCAATGCTCGATTCTTGCGCCGCTGCAATATCACGCAGCAGCGGCGCCACCGGCACCGCGTGCGGCAGCTCGGCGGTTCCCTTGGCAAACTGCAGTGCGTCACCGATCAGTTCATCCATGCCGATCAGATTGCGCTCGAAGCGCGCCCTGTCGGCCTCCGGCACCGAGTCTGGCAGCAGCTCGACGCCCAGCCGCATGCGTGCGAGCGGTGTCCGCAGATCGTGAGAGACGCCCGCCAACAGCGTCGTGCGATTGTCGATCAGCGCCGCGATCTCGCGTGCCATGGTGTTGAAATTGCGCGCCAAGGACACCAGCTCGCGAGGCCCCTTTTCCGGCAGTGGCACGAAGTCGCCGCCGCCGCGGAAGGTCTCCGCAAGCTTCGACGCGCGGACCAGGGGTCGAATGATGCGCTGGACGATGAACAACGACGTCAGGAACACGATCGCGGAGACCGCGGCGATGATCACAAACGCGACATAAAACGGCGGCACGCCGAGTCGATCCTCGGAGAAGCCGAGCTGAATCTCGCGTCCGCCCATCGGCACCGTGACCCACAAGAGCCCCTCCCCGACGCGCAAATCGACGGGAATCGCCAGCTCTTCGGCCAGACTGGTCACCAGGAGTTCGGCGTACCGACGGGCAGATACCGCTCGCGGGCGCGCGCCGACGCGGCCCGTATCCGCCTCGCCGCTGATGATGAGATCGTGCTTCTCCGCCAGCTCCAGTTCAAAGTACGGCCGTGCATCCGGCGGCAGTTCCACCCAGGTCTGCGCAAACAGAATCATCTCCGCCGCGTCCTTGGTCGCCGACTGCTGCAGAATCGGCTGCAGCACCAGACGGTCGAGGGCAAAGATGGCGGTCAACAGAATGCCGAAGGCGCTGACGCCCAGCACCAGCGAGGTGCGAGCGAGCAGCGAGCCACCGCCGATGCGCTCAGCGCTCGCCATCAGGACAGAACATATAGCCTTTACCCCAGATCGTGCGGATGAACCGCGGCGCGCCGGGGTCGGATTCGAGCTTGCCCCGCAGGCGCGTCACCCGGACGTCGATGCTGCGATCGAATGGCGAACGCTCAGCGCCGGTCAACAAGTCGAGGATGCGATCGCGATTCAGCACCTGGTTGGGATGACGCACCAGCACGGCGAGCAGATCGTACTCCGCCGACGTTAGCGCCACGCTCTCGTCACCGCGGGTCAGCTGGTGACTGCGCGTGTCGAGGCAGAACGCCCCGAACTCGAACAGGTGGCTGTCGTCGTCCGTCTCGGACCGGTTTCCGCGTCGCAGCACGGCGCGGATGCGCGCGAGCAGCTCGCGTGGGTTGAACGGTTTGGCCAGATAGTCGTCGGCGCCAATTTCGAGCCCAACGATGCGATCGATGTCCTCTCCCTGGGCGGACACCATAATGATCGGTAGCGCGGAGTTGGCCTTCAGGCGCTTGGCGATAGACAGTCCGTCTTCACCGGGCAGCATCAGATCGAGCACGATGAGATCGATGGAGCCGCTCGCCAGCGCCCGATCCATGGCGGCACCGTCCTGGGCGAGCACCACCTCGAATCCCTGCCGCTCGAGATAGGTAGCCGTCAGCTCGCGCAGCTCGGCGTCATCATCAACGACCAGTAACCGATGGATCTGCAGGGACAGGGGGCTGGACATACCGGTAACCCTACCGGGAACCGGGGTCAGGGTCTTGTCTGGTCCGCCTCGGCGGGCTGCGCGGGAGCGTGCTCCGCGACCGTGCCCATTGCGCTAGCCGGCACAATATCCGACGCGGCAGCGGCATTCTCGCCGATCCCGGCCTCGCTCTGTCGACGCTCGAAACCAACGCCGAAGCGCCGCTGGCCGGGCTGCACGCGCACGACCTTGCGACGTTCGACCGCGACCACGCCGCCGTCCTGGCGACGTACGACGCCGAAGCGACGTTCGATCCGGACGCGACCGGCCGGGCGTTGCGCCGCCCCGCTCGCACGCGCGCGCATCCGCTCGCGATTTTCACGCAGGAGCGCCCGCCGCTGCAGCGGTTCCAGCTCTGCCCAGCGACCATTGAGCAGCGTCAGCTCGACGTCGCTCAGCGCGGTCAGATCACCCGGAAAGGCGGCCAGTGCGAGCGGCGTCTGCGCCACCGTCTGTGCAAGAAGGGGTACGTTCGGATCGGCCGGGGTCGATGCCGCGGCCAAAGGGGATAGCGTCGTTTCCATCGGCGCGGCAGCGTCGGCGTGCAGCACCTGCGGGGTGAGGGCAACGCAGGCCGCCAGCAGACTGAGCCTTGCGGCGGCGACAACGCCCGGCAACAGGCCCAGAAGGCCCGCCGGTTGGGGTGCTATGGCGGCTGCGCGTGGCGTCAAGTGTTGTCCAACTGACCCGGTAAGTACCGATTAGGACACAGTGTCGTCCGACCTAGCAACGGCAGATCCGTTTCAATGTGTAACACCCTGTCTGCGAAGAGGCCGGGGCTGGGACCGGCCGGCGTCGTGCCCGTACAACATCCAGAAAAGACAACGAGGCGCCAGGCGCCCCGTTGTCGGGCCTGCTTTGCCGCAGCGAAACAGGCGGTTTGGCGATAGCCCCAAGAGGGGCTAGCGGCTTACGCGCGCTCGAACAATCCAGCAGCACCCTGGCCGCCGCCGATGCACATCGTGACGACGCCGTAGCGCTTCTCGCGGCGCTGCAGTTCGCGCAGGATGTGGCCTGTGGTCCGCGATCCGGTCATGCCGAACGGGTGGCCGATGCTGATGCTGCCGCCGTTGACGTTGTACTTCTCGTTGTCGATACCCAGCGCATCGCGACAGTACAGGCACTGCGAAGCGAACGCCTCGTTCAGCTCCCACAGGTCGATGTCGTCCTGATCGATACCTGCGTTCTTCAGCAGCCGCGGAATGGCGAACACGGGGCCAATGCCCATTTCGTCCGGCTCACAGCCAGCGACCGTGAAGCCGCGGAACACGCCCATCGGCGACAGGCCGAGCTGGTTCGCCCGCTCTGCGGTCATGAGCAGCGTCATGGACGCGCCGTCGGACAGCTGCGATGCGTTACCGGCCGTCACCGAACCGTCTTCTTCGAACGCCGGCGGCAGCTTACCGAGGCCTTCGAGCGTCGTGTCGGGACGGTTGCACTCGTCCTTGTCCACCATCACCTCGACCTTGCTTTGGTCGCCCGTCTCTTTGTCGACTTTGAGCATGGTGGCCTTCATGGGCGTGATCTCTTCGCCGATCCAGCCCTGGTCAACCGCATTGGCGTAGCGCTTCTGGGACTGCAGCGCGTACTCGTCTTGTGCCTCGCGGGTCACCTGATAGCGCCGCGCAACGACCTCAGCCGTGTTGCCCATGGCCATAAAGATGTCCGGCTTTTCTTCCAGCAGCACCGGGTTCAGCTCCGCCTTGCCCGCCTCCTGGCGCGTGCGCATGGAGATGGAATCGGCGCCGCCGGCCATCGCGATGTCGGTCTGACCGGAAGCAATCTGCGTCGCGGCGATCGCGATCGATTGGAGGCCAGAGGAGCAGAAACGGTTGATGGTCTGACCCGCCGTGGTCACCGGCAGCTTGGACAGGACGACGGCCAGGCGCGCCAGGTTGCCATCCTGCTCGCCGGCGTGACTTGCGGCGCCAACGACCACGTCCTCAACTTCATTCGGGTCGAGGCTGCCGTTGCGCTCCAACAGCGAGTCGATGCAATGCGCCAGCATGTCGTCGGAACGAGTCAGGTTGAAGCTTCCGCGAAAGGACTTCGCCAAGCCGGTTCTCACACTATCTACTATCACTACGTCACGCATGGACGGTCCTCTCTTCAGTTATTCGCCAATGAACAATTTGCCGATACACAGCGGTTCCCGTCGCCGGGTCCCAATGGGTCGCTCGGTCCGCCCGAGCGGACATCGACGAGCGGCCTGAACACCCGTTTCCCCTCCGCCCGTCGACGGTTTCGTCACAGCGGTTCAACTCCCCAGCGGTTCAACAAGGGTTTGGGTGCAGTCGCAGGACACCGCAGCGGTGCCCGAGACCTAACCCAAGCAGTTTACTGCACCGCAAGACATGCTCGCCAGTGCGGCAAATTCGCGGCGCGGCGACCAAAAACTTATGGCCGTATCGTGACGCGGCCAGGGCCGAGCGGGGGTGCGGGTGGGGGTCGAAGGGTTTGGACTAGCGGAGTGGGCCGAGTGAACAGCGACGCGGGATCGCGGCAAAGTGCAGTCCAGGCAGCTACAAACAAGCAGGAACGGGATCGCGGGCGGGCGCGGCGATCTGGCATTGCGCCAGACCGCCGAATAGCACCGTCTAGGGCAGTTTAGTTGCCGCCCATCTTGGCCTTGAGTTTGGCGTCGACGTCATCCGCAACGTCAGAGCCCATGCCACGCACGCCGTCGGCTGCGCTGCTGACGCCATCCGCAACGCCATCTGCCGCACGACCAGCCGCATCGACGGCATCAGAAGCGACGTTCTTGGCACCGGCAACGGCATCAGAGGCCATGTCTGCGGCACCGGAGGCGGCATCAGAGGCCATGTCTGCAGCACCGGCGGCAGCGTCCTTGGTCGCGTCGACGACGTTCCCGGCGGCACCTTTGGTCGCATCGACCATGTTGCCGGCTGCGTCTTTGGTTGCATCGACCATGTTGCCAGCGGCATCGGTCGTTGCGTCGACGGCGCCCTGGGCAGCATCGGTCACGCTGTCCATCGCATCGCCCATGGCGTCCTGGGCCGCATTTCGCTCTTCGGCACACGCCGCGAGCCCCGCAATCAGCAGGCCGGCTGCCAGCGTTCTCATAACCATCGTCATCTCATTCTCCAAAAAAGTGGTCACCCGATGAATCGCGGCAAGAATAGCGGAATCGCCTGGGCCGGGCACCCACACGCGCCGCCCGAGTGTAAACACTGCGTGAAGCCACGGACCGCCAGTCCGACCGGGCACGCCTTCGTTCGCGCGCCGTATTCGGTAAACTGGTCGGCCGCCGCCGCATCAGCGCGCGCCGCCCCTACGGAGTAACCCCTATTGAGTCACTACGAAAGCCCATGGCTGAACGAGGAGCTGCGCATCCTGCAGGACGCGGCGCGACGATTTTACGAGCAGGAGTTCGTGCCTCAATCCGAGCGCTGGCTGGAACAAGGCAAGGTTGACCGCGACGCCTGGACGCAGGCCGGTGCCGCCGGCTTGCTGTGCGCGGAAATGCCCGCAGAGTATGGCGGCGGCGGCGGCGACTATCGCCACGAGACCGTAGTGATGGAAGAGATGTTCCGCGCGGGCGTCGTCGGCTTCGGCAATCAGGTACACAGCGCTATCGTCGCGCCCTACTTCCTGCACTACGGCACCGAAGAGCAAAAGCGGCGGTGGCTGCCCAAGATGGCCAGCGGCGAGATGGTCGGCGCTATCGCGATGACGGAACCCAACACGGGCTCGGACCTGCAGAGCATCCGCACGACCGCGATTCGTGACGGCGACGAGTACGTGCTCAACGGATCCAAGACCTACATCACGAATGGCCAGCATGCCGATCTGATCATCGTGGTGGCTAAGACCGATCCCGCCGAGCGCGCGCGGGGCATCTCGTTGCTCGTCGTGGAAGCCGCGCAGACCCCAGGCTTCAAGCGCGGTCGCAATCTGAAAAAGATGGGGCAGAAGGCGGCCGACACCTCCGAGCTGTTTTTCGAAGACGCCCGCGTCAGCGCCGCCAACCTGCTCGGCGAAGAGGAAGGCAAGGGCTTCTTCCAGCTCATGCAGCAACTGCCGCAAGAGCGCCTGAACATCGCCCAGGCGGCCGTCGTCTGCGCCGAGAGAGCGATCGATCTCACGCTCGACTTCGTTCGCGAACGGCAGGCCTTTGGTCAGCGTGTGCTCGATTTCCAGAACACCAAGTTCAAGCTGGCAGAGGCCAAAACAGAAACGCTGATTGGACGCAACTTTGTCGACCAATGCCTGCTGAAACACCTCGACGGTCAGCTCGATGCCGCGACAGCCAGCATGGCGAAATACTGGTGCACCGAGAAGCAGGTGCAGATCCTGGACACCTGTGTCCAGCTACACGGCGGCGCGGGTTATATGGATGAATACGAAATCTCGCGCATGTACACCGACGCCCGCGTACAGACCATTTACGGCGGCACCAACGAAATCATGAAGGAGTTGATCAGCCGTGAGCTCTGAGATCCATGGGCCAACCTCCCACATCTACTTCTCACAGCGCTTACGCCTGCACTATGTCGACTGGGGCAATCCGGACGCGCCGCCGATGCTGCTCATCCACGGCGGCCGCGATCACTGCCGCAACTGGGACTGGTTTGCGCAGCGTTATCGCGATCGCTATCACATCATCGCCCCAGACCTGCGTGGCCACGGCGACAGCGAATGGCTGGTCGGCGGTAACTACGACCACATCGACTACATCTACGACATTGCCCAACTGCTGCATCAGACCCAGATGACGCCGCTGACGATCGTTTCCCACTCGCTGGGCGGTTCGATCGCGCTGAACTATGCAGGCCTGTTCCCGCAGAACATTGATCACCTAGTGGCCATCGAAGGGCTAGGCCCGCCCCCGCAGATGATCGAAGAGCGCTTCAACCAGCCGCTGCACAAGCGCGTCACCAATTGGATCGACGACATGCGTCAGGTCGCGGGGCGTACGCCGCGTCGCTATCCGACGGTCGAGGAAGCCTTCGAACGCATGCAGGCTGAGAATCCGCACCTGACCGCCGAGCAGGCGCGCCATCTGACGATTCACGGCGTGAATCGCAATGAGGACGGCACCTATTCGTGGAAGTTCGACAACTACATTCGCGCCTTCCCACCGCTCGGCATACCCTTCGACGAACAGGCCAAGCTGCACGGCCGAATCGACGCGCCCGTGCTGCTGGTGCGCGGCGCAGAGTCCTGGGCATCGGACCCCGAAGACGACGGTCGAATCGCACGCTTCAAGAACGCACGGCTCGCCACCATCGAGAACGCTGGCCACTGGGTACATCACGACCAGCTCGACGAGTTTTGCGCGCACGTCGACACGTTCCTGGCGTGAAGACCGGGGCACGCACAGCCTGCGCGTTGCGCGTCCGGACGAGATGAGCCACCGGCGCGCGGCAGCGCTGCATGCGGGGCCCGGACTCGGCGTGTTCTACGTCACCGGCGGCGGTTCGCAGCTGCTGGCCGACCTGCTCACCGAACCCGGCGCCTCCGCCACCGTGTTGGAGGCCAAAGTACCTTACGCAACCGCCTCGCTGACGGAACTGCTGGGCGGTGCGCCCGACCGCTCGTGCTCACCCACGACTGCCGCCGCGCTGGCTACCTGCGCCTGGCAGCGCGCCCGCGCACTGAGCGCGGCGGAACCTGAGCAGCGGGGCGACTTGTTCGGCTTCGGGCTAACCGCCGCGCTCGCGACCAATCGGCCGAAGCGCGGTGCGCATCGCGCGCACCTCGCCCTGCAGACCGACGCGGCGACCTTCGAGCTGAGCGTCGCCTTCGACAAGTCAGACACGGATCGCGCGCGCGAGGAACACGCGCTGGTCGAGGCCGCGTTCGCCCTGCTGGGGGAAGCCCTACAAACCGACGTCGGCGGCTCGACCCCGTTTGACGCCGCAATCCGCACCGCCACTGGCCGACCCGAATGGCGCGAGGTGCTCACCGGCACGCGCGTCGCGACACCCAACGAACTCGCTGAGGACGGGCCTCCGAAAATCCTCTTCTCCGGTGCCTTCAACCCGCTCCACGACGGCCACCGGCGCATGGCGACGTTCGCAAGCCAGAGGCTGGCCGCCCCGGTAGCCTTCGAGATCTGCATCGACAACGTCGACAAGCCGCCGCTGGATTACGCAGCGATCACTGCTCGCTGGCGCCAGTTCGACGCAGCGCCGCTGTGGCTGACCCGACTGCCCACGTTTATCGAGAAGGCCCGGCAGTTTCCGCACGCGCACTTCCTCGTTGGCGTCGACACGATCGTGCGCATTGCGGCACCGCGCTACTACGCAAGCGAAGCGGCTATGTTCGCGGCCTTCGACGAGTTTGCGGCGCTCGGGACGCGATTCCTGGTGTTTGGGCGCGCAGACGAACGCGGCTTTCTGACGCTGACCGACTGCGAGCTACCCGAGCCTCTGGCGCAGCTCTGCGACGGGGTCAGCGAGGCAGAGTTTCGTCTCGACATCTCCTCAACGGCGCTGCGCGCAGCGACCCAACAAGGCGATTCCGACGACGACTGAATTCAGCCTAAATCCTCGAGACGCTTGGGCCAGTTGTCTTTCAACAACCGCGACAGCGAGCGGTCGGCCAGCAGTCGGCCCTCGGTCTGGCACGCGGCGCAATAGTTCGCGTCGTTCTCTGCATAGCGAATGCGTTGCACGGAGGCACCGCAGATCCCGCAGGGTTCCTTGTACTTGCCGTGGACATTCATCTGTGGATGAAACGCCGTGACCTTGTCGGGGAAACTGTCACCGGTCGCCGCGCTCAGGCGCGCCGTCCATTCGCTCACGACGTCGAGACAAACCTGGAACAACCGCGCGCCGTCGTCGGCGCTTAGCTGGCTGGCGCGCCGAAACGGCGACATACCCGCGCGTACGAGAATCTCATCGGAGTACGCGTTGCCGATCCCCGCGATTACCCGCTGGTCCGTCAACGCGCGCTTCAGTGTGTGACCGCTGTCGTGGAGTCGCTGCGTGAAGGCCGCCGCGTCGATAGCCGCCAATTCGAGCCCACCGAGATCGAGATCGGCGAGCCCCTGTCGGTCCACGACGCGCAGCGAGGCACGCTTCTTCTTGCTCGCCTCGGTGAACAGCAGCGAACCATCCCCGAAATCAAAGGCGCCCAGTACGTTGCGGCCGCGAATGCTCACGGCCGCGTCCCGCCACCGCAGCCGACCGGCGATCATCAGGTGAATGACGAGGTGGAGCTCGTCGTCGAAGGTGAACACGATCTGTTTGCCGATGCGCGTGATGTCGCGAATCGGCGTGCCGATAACGGCATCGAGCGGCGGCTGCGCCGTGCGCAGCACGAACAGGCTGGCGAGGCGGACATCTTCGAGAACCTGTCCCCGGATACGGCGCTCTAGATGCTGCTGGTAGACATTCAGATCCGGCAGTTCAGGCATCGCTGATACCGACCCTCCCTTCCGCTAACCCCATCTATCCCTGATCGCGCAACCCTGGTCGCCTTTCCCTGATCGCTGTCGGCTGAGCGCTGGTGTTCAGCCGCGCGCGTCGGCTCCGCTAGCCGGACCCTGCAGGGTCAGCACCGACTTCCAGCGACCGGACCGGAACCGCCAAAGCAGCAGTGAACCCTTGAGCAGGTAGTCGCCGACGAGGCTCGCATACACCCAGAACACGGGCAACTCCAGCCAAGTGGCGAGCGCCGCCAGCCCGCAGCGCATGCCGATCAGTCCCGCGATGGTCGCCAGCAGCGGAAAGCGCGTGTCTCCCGCACCGCGCAGCGAACCGCCGATCGCAAACTCGACCGCCAGCAGCGGCGTGCTGGCGCCCAAGAGCTGCGTGAACTGTACGGTGTAGCGAATCGTGCGTTCGTCGTCGACGATGAAGTAGCGCGCCAGCGGCTCGGCGTTAAGCATGATGAGAAAGCCGAGGCTGCCCATGGACAGCACCGCAAAGCCGAGCGATCGCCAACCGCTCCTTACCGCGCCGTCGACATCGTCCGCACCCAGATGCTGACCCACCAGCGTGGACCCGGCGATCGAGAACCCGAAGCCAACCGTCATGCAGACCATCAAGAGGTTGACGCCGATGTTGTATGCCGCAAAGGCCTCCGTGCCGTAGAAGTTGCCGATCAGCATGAGAAAGACAAAGAACCCCACCTGAAACACGAGCTGCTCGATCGCGGCGGGATAACCGACGTCCAACAGGGCGCGTACGCGCGCACGCCGCCACCAGCCCTGGGCCACATACTTGAGCTCAAAGCGCTGCGCGATCCACAGCCACAGCATGATCACCGTGCCGAACACGAAGGACAGGCCGCCCGCGAAGGCCGCACCCGTAGAGCCGAGCGCCGGAAACCCGAACTTGCCAAACACGAGCACGTACAGCAGCGGCAGATTGATGACGTTGACCGCCATGCCGATGTAGAGCGGCGACCAGGCGTCCCCCGCCGCTCGCAGCGCGGCGCCGAGAATGAAGATGGCGGCAAACGCCAGGTTGAACGCACTCAGCCAGAAGATGTAGTCGGCGGCGAGCGCCTGGCTGACGGGGTCGAGCCCAAAGATACCGGCGATGGGTCCGGCAAACGTCATGCCCACGAACATCGCTACTGCCGAGAACGCACCGCCCAACAGCAGGCTCGCCAGCGCGACGCGACTGGCCTCGACCCGGTCCCCGGCACCCCACGCCCGTGCGACGAGCGCCGTGGTCCCGACGCTGACGGCCATCAGCACCGCCTGCAGCGCGAAGAAGACGCGCTGACCGGCGCCGGTGGCCGCGAGCGCCTCGGTGCCGATCTCGCCGACGAACTTGGTCTGCACGATGCCAACGACGGTGAACAGCAGGTTGCCGAGGATCGATGGAAACGCGAGCTCCCAGATCCCCGGGCGTTCGCCGGCTGCGCTGTTGGCCTGGGTCATGATGGGTCCCGTGTACTGCTGGCTGGGTGAAGGGCGACGCGGCGTGAGGGCGCCCGGGGTTGCGATACAATGCAGCCCGCCAGTGTACCGCGCCCGTCAAGAGCGCATTCGGATCGCGGCACACGAAGGCAAAAAAACAAGACAAACCAACACGATCAGACAGGGAGAGAGCAACATGGATATCGGCAAGTACGGCGTTTGGTACTTCACCGACGGCATGGCGGCACCCGACGCCGCCGCCATGGCACAGCGCATCGAGTCGCTGGGATATGGCGCCCTTTGGATACCCGAGACGGTCGGCCGCCACCCGTTTGCGCTCGCCTCCTGGCTGCTCGCAAACACCAAGACGCTGAACATCGCAACCGGCATCGCATCAATCTATCACCGCGAACCGGGCGTCACCCTCGCCGCTCAACACACGCTCGCGGAGCAGTCGGACGATCGCTTTCTGCTCGGGCTGGGCGTCTCTCACGCGCCCATGGTCGAAGGCGTCCGCGGGCTCGAGTACAAGAAGCCGCTCAGCGCCATGCGCGGCTATCTGGAGAAGATGGACGCCTCTCCCTATACGGGCCCGAGACACGCGCAGCCGCCGAAGCGCGTCATCGCGGCGCTGGGGCCAAAGATGTTGGAACTCGCGCGCGACCAGTGCACCGGCGCCCACCCCTACTTTTCGTCGCCTGTGCACACGAAGATGGCGCGCGAGATCCTCGGCCCCGACGCCTGGCTGTGCGTGGAACAGAAGGTCATCTTGGAGACCGATCGCGCGCAGGTGCTGGCTGCCGCGCGCGGCACCGCACAGATCTACATCGGGCTGCCGAACTACCGCAACAACTGGCTGCGCATGGGCTTGACCGAGGAGGACCTGGCGGACGGCGGCTCCGAGCGCTTCGTCGACGAAACCTTCGCCTGGGGCGACGAGGCCAGCATTCGTGCGCGCATTCAGGAGCATATCGACGCGGGTGCGAGCCACGTCTGCGTTCAGCCCGTCCACCCAAGCGGCGAATTCGGCCGCCTCGATTGGGACGCGCTGGAGGCGCTCAAGCCGTGAGCGGTTTCACGGGCAAGACCGTACTGGTCACCGGCGCGGCGGGCACACTCGGCACCGCGGTTGCGCAGGCCTTCGCTGACGCCGGCGCTGCGGTGGGCAGATTGGACATCGTCGACCAGCCGGGCATCACGCGCTGCGATCTATTCGATGCCGACAGCTGCGCGGCGGCCGTGGCCGAGGTGGTCGCGGCGCACGGCCCGATCGACGTGCTGGCAAACGTCGCCGGCGGCTTTGCGATGGGAGATGCGGTACACGAGACGCCGGCCCGAACCTGGGAGCTGATGCTCGATCTGAACGCCGGCTCGATCGTCAACATGGCGCGGGCCGTGGTCCCCGCCATGATCACGAGCGGCGGTGGCAGCATCGTCAACGTGGCCGCTCGCGCCGGCCTTGCCGGGGCCGCCACCATGGGCGCCTATGTGGCGTCGAAGAGTGCGGTGATTCGCCTGACGGAGACGATGGCGGAGGAGCTCAAGGCATCCGGCATCAACGTCAACTGCGTGATGCCGAGCCTGATCGACACCCCGCCGAACCGCGAGGCGATGCCGGACGCCGACTTTTCCAACTGGGTCGCGCCGGAGAGCATCGCCGGCGTCATGCTGTTTCTGGCCTCGCCGGCCGCGCGCGACGTGCACGGCGCGGCGGTCCCGGTCGTCGGCCTGTCGTAGCGCGACGCTGCCGCGCGAGATCGCGGTCGTCAGCCGGCGGCGCTGAACTCGCCGTAGCCGCCACGGAAAAACAGCAGCGGCCCGGCGTCGCTGACCTGCTCGATGGCCTGCACCCGGCCGATGGCAACGTAGTGATCGCCCGCCTCGATCTCCTGCTCGAGCGTGCACTCGATGTAGGCGAGCGTGCCGCCGAGGACGGGTGCGCCGGTTTGTCCCGGTCGCCAGTCAACGCCGGCGAACTTGTCTTCGCCGGCGCCGCCGCCCGGACGCGCGAACGCCGCGCAGACGTCGCCCTGCTCGGCGGCGAGCACGTTGATGCAGAACGCGCCTGCCTCGCGGAGCTTCGGCCAGCTCGTGCTGGTCTTGCCTGGACAGAGCGCGACCAGCGGCGGATCGAGCGACAGCGAGACGAACGACTGCGCCGCGAAACCCGCGGGCACGCCCTCCGGGGCACCAGTCGCAATGACAACCCCAGTACAGAACTGGCCCATGACGCCCCGCAGGGCCTGCTGATCGAAGGTATTCATCGCGACAGTATAGCCAGCGCCACCCCGTCGCGTGGCCACAGGCCTCGTCCTCGCCGGTGATTTATGATGTCCTGCGAAGAAACACCGCGCCCTGCGACTGGGTCCCCGCCGAGCGCGACTCGCCGACGGTCGCGGACGACCAGCACGCGCGACACAGACAGACGATAGCGGCCAACGACCCGCACCCAAAAAAAGAGGTAAACAACGTGACCAGCCTGGATGCCTTCCGCAAAGACACCCGCAAGTGGCTCGACAAGCACTGCCCGAAGAGCATGCGCACGCCCATGCCCGAAGACGAGACGGTGTGGGGCGGACGCGGCGAAACGTACAAGAATCCGGAAGCGAAGACGTGGCTCGACAACATGGCGAGTCGCGGCTGGACCACGCCCCGCTGGCCCTCGGCGTACGGCGGCGGGGGCCTCGACGGGCCCCAGGCCCGGGTGCTGAGCGAGGAACTCAAGCGCATCAACGCGCGGCCCGCGCTCTCCAGCTTCGGCATCTGGATGCTAGGGCCCGCGCTGCTCGAGTTCGCATCCGAGGAACAAAAGCAGACCTTCCTGCCGCCCATCGTGCGCGGCGAGATCCGCTGGTGTCAGGGCTATTCCGAACCCGGGCACGGCTCCGACCTCGCGGCCCTGCAGACGAAAGCCGTGGACGAGGGCGATCATTACCTCGTCAACGGCGCGAAGATCTGGACGTCCTACGCCGACCACGCCGACTGGATTTTCTGCCTGGTGCGCACCGATCCCGAAGTGCCGAAGCACGAGGGCATCAGCTTCCTGCTGTTCGATATGGCATCCGAGGGCGTGTCGACCTCGCCGATACAGCTTATCAGCGGCGCATCGCCGTTCTGCCAGACCTTCTTCGACAACGTGCGGGTGCCCAAGGGCCAGCTCGTCGGCGAACTCAACAAGGGCTGGACGATTGCCAAGCGCCTGCTGCAACACGAACGGCAGATGATTTCCGGCATCGGCGGCACCTCTATCGGCGGCGCGAGCAAGCCGCTCGCGGCGCGCGCCAAGGACTTCGCCGGCGTCGACGGTGGCCGCATTGCCGACGACGCGCTGCGGGCAGCCGTGACCCATCACCAACTGAACGATCGCGCCTTCGCGCTCACCCTGGCGCGCGGCGCGCAGGAGGCGGCCAGCGGTAACGCCAATCCGCATCTGGCGTCCATGTTCAAGTACTACGGCAGCGAGCAAAACAAGCGCAAGTTCGAGCTGCTGCTGGACACCATGGGCAGCCAGTCGCTGGGCTGGGCGGGCGATGCGTTCGCGGCGGACGAGCTCGGCGTGACGCGGAGCTGGCTGCGTTCGAAGGCCAACTCGATCGAAGGCGGCACGAGCGAGGTGCAGCTCAACGTGATTGCAAAGCGCGTACTGGGACTGCCGGACTAGGCGCGCCGGGCGATTCGCCCGTTGGGTTTGGCCGCCCAACTGGTAGCATGGAAGCCAATCGAGAACGGGCCGACCACGGAGTCAGGACATGGAATTTCTTATTCTTCTCGCGATCATCGCCGCCCTCGCGTTCTGGGTGGTCGCGATATTCAACAAATTGGTGACGCTGAAACAGCGGGTTGCGAACGCCTTCGCGCAGATCGAGGTGCAGCTCAAGCGCCGCTACGACCTGATCCCGAATCTGGTCGAGACGGCCAAGGGATATCTCGACCACGAGCGGGAAACGCTGGAGGCTGTCACCAACGCCCGCGCCGCGGCGATGAACGGACTGGCGGCGGCGTCCGCCGATCCAGGCAATCCCGCCGCGCTGGCCGAACTCGCGCAGGCCGAGGGCATGCTGGGTGCGGCCCTGGGACGGCTGAACGTCGCGGTCGAGGCGTATCCGGATCTCAAGGCCAGCGAGAACATGATGCAGCTCTCTGAGGAGCTGACCACTACAGAAAACAAGATCGCCTTCTCGCGGCAGTCGTACAACGATCAGGTGATGGCCTACAACACCTATAAGCAGACCTTTCCGCCCAACGTGTTCGCCGACATGTTCGGCCACACGGCGGACGCCACGCTGCTGGAATTCGAAGACTCGGCCGAGATCCAGGCCGCCCCGAACGTGTCCTTCAGCTAGCGCCCGTACTTCCGACTCCGCGCGCGAGCGCCATGGATTTCTTCGAGGCTCAGGACACTGCCAGGCGTAAAACCTGGCAGCTGGTCGCGCTGTTCGCGCTCGCCTTGATCTGTCTGTTGGTGCTGACGAACCTGGTGGTGGGCGGCGCCTACTTCCTGTTCTTTTCGGACATGCGTGTCACCAGCACGACGCTGTACGACGGCGTGCGGGCGGGTCTCGCCCTGGTACCGCCAGAGACCTGGCTGATCATCTCGGCCAGCGTGCTCGGCGTGGTGGCGGCGGCCTGCCTGTACAAGCGCGTCGCGCTCAACGCCGGTGGGCGCGCGGTCGCGGAAAGCGTCGGCGGCATTCCCGTGTCGCCCGACACGACAGACTTCGCCGAGCGGCGCCTGCTCAACGTGGTCGAGGAGATGGCGATCGCTTCGGGCATCAGCGTGCCGCCCGTTTACGTGCTCAACGAGCCCGGGATTAACGCATTCGCCGCGGGCTTCACTCCGGACGACGCGGTCATCGGCATCACCCGTGGCGCGCTCGAATTTCTAAATCGGGAGGAACTGCAGGGTGTGATGGGGCACGAATTCAGCCACATCCTGAACGGCGACACGCGCATCAACCTGCGGCTGATTGCGCTCCTGTTCGGCATCCTGTTCATCGGCATTGTGGGCCAGATGCTGCTGCGCGGCAGCACACGTGGGATTAGCGTGGGCGGCCGGGGACGCGACACCGGTGGTGCCGGCATGGGGTTCATCCTCTTCGGTGCCACCCTGGCGGTGATCGGCTACACTGGCACCTTCTTCGGCAACCTCATCAAGGCCGCCGTCAGCCGACAGCGGGAGTTTCTCGCGGACGCCGCGGCCGTACAGTTCACGCGCAACCCGCAGGGCATCTCCCGCGCGCTGCAAAAAATCGGCACGGGCGGCTCGCGGCTCGGCAACTCGGACGTCAGCGAAGCCAGCCACATGTTCTTTGGTCAGGCGCAGAGCATGCTGTTCAGCCGCATGATGGCGACGCACCCACCGCTCGAGGTACGCATCAAGGCAATCGATCCGAGCTGGCACGGCAGTTTTCCCGAACAACTGGAGCGGCTTACTCGCAACATGCCGGAAGGTCTTGCCGCCCTGTCCGATATTCAGGGCGTGCCGGTGGACGTCGAATCGCTGCCGGAGCAGGTCGGGCGCCCCGACGCCGTCAGCGTGCGCACGGCCGATGCAATCGTCGACACGACCGACAAACGCTGCCTAGATGCCGCGCACGACCCCTACGCGGCGCGGCTGCTGGTGTATGCGCTGCTCACCACGGATCTCGACGCCAGCAAGGCGGTCCTGGGCCGTCCGCTCGAACGCGGCGGCCGCGAGCGGCCTGGACTGAGCCTGCAGGACCTGGCCCTGCTCGCCCTGCTGTGGGGGCGCGTGCGCGTCACGGACAATCTGCATCGACTCGCGCTGCTCGAGATGGCTGTCCCCGCGCTCAAGCGCGGCTCGGACGAGCAGATCGCCGAGCTGCTGCAGCGGGTGCACGGGCTGATCCTCGCCGACACCCGCGTGGAGCTGTTCGAGTGGGTGCTGCACAAGCTGCTGCGCAAAGAGCTGGAGCCCCACATCCGCACGCCGCGCAAGCCAAAGGTCCGCTACCGCCGCATCGAACGACTGCGCGATCAGTCGGTACTGCTGATCGCCTGCATGAGCCAGGTCGGGCACGACGAGGACGCCGACCGTCGCGGCGCCTTCGCCGACGCGCTCGACCAACTGGGTGCGGGGACGGCCGACTGGCCGCTCGCGGATGACACTCGCATCGACTTCGCCCAACTCGACGCCGCGCTGGGCAAACTGCGCGATCTTGCGCCGCTGCAAAAACCCAAGCTGCTCAAGGCCTGCGCCAGCGCCGTGCTGTACGACGGCGTCATCAATCCAGCGGAGGCCGCGCTGTTGCAGGGACTGTCCGCGGCGCTGGACTGTCCCCTGCCGCCTTCGGTCGTCGCGAAGGCGCCCGACGCCTGACCGACCGCCAGGCCGAAGTCACTAGACAACGCTCGCGGTCGCGCCAACGCGAACGCGCGAACCGCACCCACGCATTGTCGCGATCTGCCATCGCCAGTACCATGCGCGCTTTCCGACCCTTAGTGCGGCCATGAGCGACGCGACCAGCTCCAATCAACTCGCTGCACTGGATCTTGGCTCGAACAGCTTTCATCTCGTCGTCGCCAACTATCGCGACGGTCACCTCACCACCGTCGACAAGATCAAGGAAATGGTTCGTCTCGCCGACGGTCTCGACAACAGCGGGGCGATCACGCCGGCCGCGACCAAGCGGGCACTCGACTGTCTGCAGCGCTTTGGCCAGCGACTGCGCCATCTGCCGAGCGAAAATGTTCGCGTCGTCGGCACCAACACGCTGCGCAAGGCGAGCAACGCAGGCCACTTCCTGCGCGAGGCGACGGGCGCGCTGGGCCACCGCATCGACGTCATATCGGGTCGTGAAGAGGCGCGAATACTGTTCATGGGCGTGTCTCATGCGCTCGACGACGAACACAAGCGCCGCCTCGTCATCGACATCGGGGGCGGCTCGACCGAGCTGATCATCGGGCGTCGCTTCGAGCCCAAGCTGATGGACAGTCTGTACATGGGCTGCGTGAGCCTGTCGGCCAAGTTCTTCCCGAACGGCAAGATCACCGCGAAGGGGCTTGAGGGCGCGATGAACCGCGCGCGCCAGGAGCTCGAACCCGTGCGCAGCAGCTATCGCAAACATGGCTGGGATACCGCGATCGGCTCCTCCGGCACCATGCTGGCAACACAATCCGTTCTCGCTGCGCTCAGCCTGAGCAGCGAAAGCATCACTCCCGAATCACTCGACGAACTGCGACGCATCGTGGTCGACGCGCGCGACGTCAAAAACCTATCGCTCGCCGGCCTCAGCAAAGACCGGACGCCCGTGTTTCCGGGCGGGATCGCGATCATCTCGGCCCTCATCGAGGAACTGGAGATCGACCAACTGCGCGTCTCTTCGGGCGCGCTACGCGAAGGCCTACTGCTGGAGATCATCGGCCGAATGGAGCACGAAGACGTGCGCAGCGCGTCCGTCGACAATCTGGAACAGCGCTATCACGTCGATCGCGAACACAGCCACAGCGTCGCCAGTACGGCCAAGTCGCTGTGGAAACAGGCGCGCGCGCCTTGGGATCTCGCCCACGGCGAGCTGCGGCGTGCGCTGTTGTGGGCGGCCAGGCTGCACGAGATCGGCCTCGACATCTCGCACTCTCAGTATCACAAGCACGGCGCCTATCTGCTGGACAACATGGATCTGCCAGGGTTTTCGCGCCTGGACCAGCTAAGGCTGGCGACGCTGGTGCGCGTACACCGGCGCAAGTTCACACCCGACCTGTTGCCCGACATCGAGGACAGCGCGCGCCTGCGTCTGCTACGGCTGGCCGTGCTGCTGCGCGTTAGCTGCGTGCTGCACCGGGCGCGAGATCGCAACACCCTGCCCGATGCGAAACTGGTTGGCGAAGACGATCAGCTGACCATCTCGCTACCGAAGGACTGGCTCGCTGAGCATCCCCTGACGCGGCTGGATCTCACGGAGGAGGCCAACTATCTGCAGGCGGTCGGCGTGCTGCTGAAGATCACCACCCACTGATCACCAGGTTCGCGTCAGCGTTCGACCCGAGCAGCCTGTCTCGTCTGCCCGCCTGCCCGCCCCAGAATGGAGCTAGTCGAAGTCGCGATGCTCGAGCAGCCACTGCTGAGCGCTGTGGCCGCCACGTTTGCCCAACTGCGGGGCGACATAGCTGCCATCGGAATTTAGCTGCCACGCCTGCATGTCGTCGCGTAAATAGTTATCGAATGTCTCGGCCATGATGCGCTTGGCCACGCGCGCGTCGAGCACGGGAAAACAGGTCTCAATGCGCGAGAAGAAGTTGCGTCCCATCCAGTCGGCGCTGGCGAGATAGAGACCACGGTTTAGAAAATAGAACACCCGCGTGTGTTCCAAAAAGCGGCCGATGATAGAGCGCACCTCGATATTGTCAGAGACACCGGCAATGCCGGGGCGCAGCGAGCAAATGCCGCGCACGATGAGCTGCACGCGCACGCCCGCCTGCGAGGCCCGATAGAGCGCGCGGATGATCTCTGGTTCGATCAGCGAATTCATCTTTGCCTGTATGAGCGCCGGCTTGCCGGCAGCGGCCGCGTCGATCTCGCCCTCGATAAAATCGAGCAGCGAGCTGTGTAGCGTGAACGGCGCCTGCAGCAGCTTTTTCAGCTTGCCCGCACGTCCCATCGACGTTAGCTGCTGGAACAGCTTCTGCACGTCCTCACCGATCTCGGCGTCGGCGGTCAGCAGACCGTAGTCCGTGTACAGCCTGGTGGTCTTCGGATGATAGTTGCCCGTACCGAGGTGCACGTAGCGCTTCAGGCTCTTGCCCTCGCGGCGGATCACCAGCGACATCTTCGCGTGGGTCTTGTAGCCGACGATGCCGTAAACGACCTGCACGCCGGAGTCCTGCAACAGCGTCGCGAGCTCGATGTTCGCCTCTTCGTCGAAGCGAGCCCGCAGCTCGATGACGACGAGCACTTCCTTGCCGTTTGCGGCGGCCTCCATCAGCGCCTTGACGATGACCGAATCGGCGCCGGTGCGATACAGCGTCTGTCGAATCGACAGTACCTTCGGGTCCTTCGCCGCGCTGCGCAGAAACTCGACGACCGACAGGAACGAATCGAACGGATGGTGGATCAACACGTCGCGTCGGTCGACGGCCGCGAACACGTCTGCCGGGCTGTTCGCTTCCGCAATGCTGGGCGGGACGCGCTGCTGCAGCGACGGATACTTCAGTTCGGAGCGATCGACCCGGCCTGGCACCGCGACCAGACGATTGAGGTTGACCGGACCAGCGCAGGTATAGACGTCACCTTCATCGAGCGAATACTGCGCACGCAGAAACGAGACGATGTCCTGCGGCATTTCGGCCGCAACCTCCATCCGCACCGCGCTGCCAAAGTTGCGCGACGGCAGTTCGCCCTCCAGCGCCTGCAGGAGATCCTCGACCTCCTCTTCGTCGACGAACAGATCGCTGTTGCGCGTCACGCGAAAAGCGTAGCAGCCGGTCGCCTTCATACCCGGCAGCAAATCGGTTGCGTGAGCCTCGATTATCGATGACAGCAGAACGAAGTCGTAGGGCGCCTGTCGCAGTTCTTCCGGCAGATGCACGATGCGCGGCAGCGAACGCGGCGCCTGGATGACGGCGCGCCCGCTGTTACGCCCGAACGCATCCTTACCCTTCAGGGTCACCATAAAATTCAGACCCTTGTTCAGCACCTGCGGAAACGGGTGCGCAGGGTCGAGACCGATCGGGCTGAGAATCGGCGACAGTTCGCGCGAAAAATAGCGTTTAACCCACTGCGCCTGCTTCGTGTTCCAGTGCGAGCTGGTCAAGAAGCGCACGCCTTCCAAGGCCAGCGCCGGCAGCAGATCTTCGTTCAGCACCCGATACTGTGCGTCTACCAGCTCGTGTGCCGCGGTGGCGATCCGTCGAATCTGTTCGGTCGGCGACAGATTATCGGGACCGCGCTGATCGGCGCCAAACACCTCCTGCTGGCGCAGCCCAGAAAATCGAATCTCAAAGAACTCGTCCAGATTGGAACAGGAGATGCACAGAAAGCGCAGCCGTTCGAGCAGCGGCACGCTGGGGTTGGTGGCCTGCGCGAGCACGCGACGATTGAACTCAAGCAGCGACAGCTCACGGTTGATATAGAGCTGCGGATCGTTCAGATCGATGTTGCCGCCCTTGCCGGGCTTCGTTTTCGCCATGTGTTTCGGCTACCAGGAGATGAGGCGCGGGCCAGGGCCCGCTGGCGGCGATGGTATCATTCGACGGTGACGTAAAATGTGACAGTATCAGTCTAGTAACGCTGTTCCGAAGACGCGCGTCAGAACGCAGCGAACGGCGTCGAGCGCAGATTTACCGACCCCTTGGGCCCTCATGCCGAACAGAAAGCCGAATAGAAAGCCGAACAGCAAGCCAACCAGCAAACAGCGCGACGCCATTTACAGCGAGGAACAGGGTCAGCTCGTCGACTTCGCTTTCGATGAACGGGTAGTCAACGTGTTCCCGGACATGATCCGCCGCTCGGTACCGGCCTATGAGACGGTTCTGCCGCTGTCCGCCCTGTTCGCCGGACGCTACGTCACGCCCCCGGCCACCGTGTACGACCTGGGCTGCAGCCGCGGTGCGACCACCCTCGCGCTGCAACGCTACTGTCCCGCGGGGACCCGCATCATCGGCGTCGACAACTCGCTGCCGATGATCGACAGCGCGCGCGACGCGATCGAAGACGAACACATCGAATTTCGTCGCGACGATCTGCGAACGACACCGCTCGAGGACGCCGCCGCAGTGGTCATGACCTATACGTTGCAGTTCGTGCCGCCGGCCGAACGGCTCGCGCTTCTGACGCGCATTCGCGAGGCGCTGCGCCCGACAGGCGTGTTCGTGTACGCCGAAAAAATTGTCTTGGAGGATCCTTCAGAACAGGCGCTGCTGAACGACGTGCATCTCGATTTCAAACGGGCCAACGGCTACTCGGAGCTCGAGATCTCGCAGAAGCGCAGCGCGCTGGAGGCGGTGATGATTCCGGAATCGATCACTGCCCATCGAGAGCGCCTGGCTCAGGCCGGCTTCGCCCGCTCGATTGTGTGGTATCGCTGCCTCAACTGGGCGGCGTTTGCCGCCTTTCCCTGACCGTGGGGAACTACGACGCCGCCGACATCGAGCGACGCCTGCGAGAGCTGCCGCGCCAGGATCTGTTCACGACCATGCGCCGCCGGGTCCTAGAACACGGCGACGCGCCGCGCTGGCAAGCCGCGCTGGCTGCGCTGCCGACAGTAACCGGGGTCCGCACCCGCCTCGACGCGGGCGTCGCGGCGCACGGCCTGCCCAGCGAGACAGCAAGGCGGCGCCTGCGGGCGTCGCTGTCTGAGCTGCACCCCTGGCGCAAGGGACCATTCGATTTGCACGGCGTGTTCATCGACACGGAGTGGCGCAGCAACTGGAAGTGGTCACGCATCGAGGCGCTCGAACCGCCCCTGCGGGATGCCCGCGTGCTCGACGTCGGCTGCGGCAACGGCTACTACGGCTGGCGCATGCTGGCCGCCGGGGCACGGGCGGTGACCGGCATCGATCCAACGGCGTTGTTCTACTACCAGCACCTGGCGGTGAGCCACGCGCTCGGTCACGCCGAGACGCCCGTCGCCAATGTTGTGCTGCCGCTGCGTCTGGAAGAGCTCACACCGCAGAACCCGTTCGACGTGGCGTTCTCGATGGGCGTGATCTATCACCGGCGCGAACCGCGCGATCACCTGCGCGAGCTTGCCGCGCACCTGCGCCCGGGCGGGTCGTTGGTGCTGGAGACGCTGGTGGCGCCCGCCGATCTGTTCCCGACCCGGCACGCAGACAAGCGCTACGCGCGCATGCGCAACGTGCACGTAGTGCCGAGCGTCAACACCGTGCTTGACTGGCTGAACGACTGCGGTTTCGTGGGCGCCCGCGCCTCGGGTGTGATCCCGACCAGCGTCGAGGAACAGCGCACCACCGAGTGGATGCGCTTCGAGTCGCTGGCGCAGTGCCTGAACCGGGACGACGCCAGCCTGACCGTCGAGGGGCACCCCGCCCCGGCGCGCGCCTGTTTCGTGGCAGAATTGCCGCAATGAACGTCCTGAGCTTTCGTTTTCGCGGCCGCGTGCAGCGCCTGATGTCGCTGTATCGACTGTTCCACAGCCAACCGAAAACTGGGCTGCATCCCGCCCAGGTAGCGCGCGAAACCGGCATGAGCATCCTGGACGTGGACGAACGCCTGAAGCGCACGCCAGAGCTGTTCGTGCGACTGCCCAAGCGGGCGGGTGCGGTCACGCGCTACCGCCTGACCAGCGCGATCACCGCGCAGAGCGAAGACGAGGTGCTGGCGTACCTGCAGCGCATGGCGCAGCGCGAGAGCCTGATCCTGTACGGCGCGATGGTCGGCGTGCTGCTACTGTTCGCGATCATGATGATCCTGATGGGTCCCGCGGTCTGAGGGCGACGCGCCCGGCATCGGCCGCACAACAAGACGCCGTTCCGGCCGGAACGCGCACGGCACTGGGGGAGCAATGCCTGATCAACTGAGCGCGGCCGACGCCGCATTCGCAAGCGAACTCGACGCATTCATCGCCGACGAGTTGGCGCAGCGTGACGGCGAATCGCCGCAGGCCAGACGCGCGCGCATCGTCGCCGCCTCGAAGGCGATCGGGCTGTTTCAAATGACCCAGCCGGCCGAGTACGGCGGCCAGCCGGGCAGCCTGCTGCAGTTGACGCTTGCGCGCGAGGCCATCGCCGCGGCGCGCGTGGCCGATGCTTCTGCCGCCTTCGGGCCCGCGCCCGGCGTGCTGGCCGGGGTCGACGGCCCGCTGCGTGAGACGCATCTCGAACCGCTGCTAGCGGGCGCCAAACGCTCCGCCTTCGCGTTCACCGAACCGGATGACGCGCCGCGCCATAGCTGGGCGGTGGCCGACGGCGACGACTACGTGATCAACGGCGCCAAGTCCTACGTCACGGGCGGCGCCGACGCGGACTTTATGGCCGCGCTGATCCACATCGATGACGCGGGTCCGGCCATGGTGATCATCGACGCCGACGCGCTCGGCGTCAGCGCCAGCAACCGCTTTGCCTCGCTGGACGGCAGCCACCACGTCGCCTTTACCTTCGACAACGTGCGGGTGCCCAAGCACCACGTCGTCGGCCGACCCGGCGAGGGCATGCCGCGCGCGCTGCGACAGATTGGCGACACGAGACTCGTGATCGCGGCCCAGTGCACCGGCCTGATGCTGCACGTGCTCACAGACCTGGAGCCGCATCTGGCCAAGCCCCATCGCGGCGGCCGGCCGCTGGCAGAGCTCGAGTCGGTGCGCCTGCGATATGCGGACGCCCGCATCCAGACCTACGCCGCGCGCAGCATGCTCTATCGGACGGCACGCCTGGGGGACGCCGGCGAGAACATCGTCAACGAATCGATCGCAACCAAAGTCTTCGCCTCCGAGGCCGCCGCTAAGGTCGTCGACTGCGCCATCCAGCTCGTGGGCGGTCAGGCGCTGCGCGAGGGTCACCCGCTCGCTGCGCTCTATCGGGAAGTGCGGGTGTATCAGCTCACCGAAGGCGCGTCCGATGTGCTGCGCCTGAATCTGGCGCGCGGTCGACTGGACCTGGGCAAAGGCCGGCTCTGAGGCCAGCCGCTCGGTCGAGCTACTCCGCCCGGCCGCCGTGCAGTTCCCGATTCTGAGCCTTGCCTTCGCGGGACTTGCGAACAAGGATCAGCGCGGCGCCGGTGCCACCCAGGCGCGGCGGCGCCGTATGCCAGGCGATCACCAGGGGCACGTGCGTCAGCCAGTGGACGACAAAGCTCTTCAGTCTGGCGGGCGTCGGGCTCTTCTCGCCGCGGCCGTGGGCGACCAGAACACAGCGCTTGCCGCTGTCGTGTGCCGCGGTCAGGAAATTCCACAGCGCGAGGCGCGCCTCCTTCACCGTCTTGTGATGCAGGTCGAGACTGGCTTCGACCGGATAGTCGCCGCCGCGTAGCCGCTCGAACACCTGACGCTGCACCCCGTCCTGCTTCCAGCCCAGCTCCGCGTGCGGGTCAACCGGCGGCACCTCGGCCAGCGTGAGGCCGCGCTCGTCGCCTTCTTCGTCCCGATCATGCTGCGCGTCGTGGCGGCGCTGCTGCTGTCCAGCGGTTGGGGCACCCGGCTTCCCCCGTTCCGCGGTCGCGCGGGTCTTCAGCGGCGCGACGTCGCCCATGGCTTCGCGAAACAGATCATCTTCATTGGTCGAATCGCTCACAGGCCCGCCTCCCGTCTGCCCGAGCGGACGCGCCAGGCAGACGTCATCTTGTTCTGATTGTGCTCTAACAGCCGCCCGTCGCCACCGGCAGCGACGGCAGCGCGGCAGATCGAGAGCCCGGCAGCGGCCGGTTATCAATCGCGTGATAGGTAAAGACCGCAGACAGCTTCGTGCGTTCGCTGTCGTTACGGCCGGCCGCGTGCAGCACCTGAGCGTCGAACAGCAGCAGATCGCCGGGGGCGAGTTCGAGCGCGACGGCCGACTCGATCAGCGCCCGATTTTGCGCGTCCTCCGGACGCAGAAACAGCGCCGGATCGAAACGCGACTCGGCGATCTCGGCGGCATGACTGCCGGGAATGATGGATAACGCGCCGTTGGCCGCACCCTCGGGGGTCAGCGCAAGCCAGGCTGATACAAGCCGCGGTCGCTCGAAGGCCCAGTAACGCACGTCGCGATGCCAGTGGGTCGCGCTGCTGAAACCCGGGTGCTTGGTCATCACGCAGTTGTGGTGCCCCTGGGCAAGCTGGGGTCGCGGGCCGAGCCAGGGAGCGGTGGCGAGCAGCAGTTCGCCCAGCCGCGCGGAGGTCGCAAACGCGCGAAAGTCGGCGGTTCGATCGCAGGCGCGCAGCAGCCGGCGCGGCGTGCCGCCGCCCGGCGCCGAGCGGCTGACCGGGGCGCCGGGATAGCCGACGTCGGCCTCGTACTCGATCGGCTCGACGCGTCGCGCCAGCTCCGCCTCCGCCTGCTCGCTCAGAAGCGCGAGTTCAGCGGCGCCCAGATAGCCGCGAGCGACACAGAAGCCGCGGGTCTCCAGCTCCTGCGCGAGCTGGGCGGTGTTCACAGCGGTGTTCGTCATGGTCCGCCTATGCCGACCCTATGCCACCGGAGGGGACCTGCCATTCGTGGACCCGCGCGCCGTTCACGGTGGCCTGTACGGCACCCGAACTCGGCCAGTAGCGGACCTCGACGTAGTGGTGTTCTTCCCACTCCAGTTCCACGTTCGTCCAGACGTACAGCGGTTCGCGCCCCAGATGGGCGCGCTCTTTGCGCACGACGCCCTCGTACAGCAACGCGAGGCGTTCGCCGGGCGTCACGTGAACCGCGAAGGCGCGATCACGGTAGATGAACTCGAAGCTGGCGGCGGCGTCGCTCATGGGAGACTGATGACCGAAAAGAAGCAGGCGCGGTGAGCCGCCATTCTACTGGAGTTTCCGTCAGAACAGGCTGCCCTGCGGCGTCGGCACCCGAAACGATTCGACGTTCAGCGGCGGGTGTTTGACGGTCAGCCCGAGGCGTCTGCGCGCCGCCTCGAAGCGCTGCCGCAGGAGTTCGGCAACCGGTCCCGTGCCCGTCATGCGTTCGCCCCAGCGCGCGCGGTACAGCTCGCCGCCGCGCGTATCGCGGACGAGGTTGAGCACGTGCTGCGCGCGCTCCGGTCGGTGGACCGCCAGCCACTCGGCAAACAGCTCGCGCACCTCTCCCGGCAGACGCAGCAGAATGTAGCCGGCACGGGTGGCCCCGGCGGCCGCCGCCTGTTCGAGAATCGCCTCCAGCTCGCTGTCGTTGATCCACGGAATCAGCGGCGCGACCATCACGCCCACCGGCACGCCGGCGTCCTTCAACGCCGCGATCGCGCGCAGGCGTCGGGCGCCGCTGGGTGTCCGCGGCTCGAGCTGGCCCTTCAGCGTGTTGTCGAGCGTGGTAACGCTGATCGCGACGCTGACCAGGTTGTGAGCGGCAAGCTCAGACAGCACGTCCAGGTCGCGTTCCAACAGTCCTGCCCCCTTGGTCGTGATCGTGACGGGGTGGCGATGCTCGAGCAGCGTGCGCAGGATCTCGCGCGTGATGCGCATGGTCTTCTCGGACGGCTGATACGGATCGGTGTTGGTGCCTATCGCTATGGGCCGGGGAACATAGCTGCGCAGCGACAGCTCGCGCTCGAGCCGCGCGACGGCGTCGGCCTTGTAGAAGATGCGGCTTTCGAAGTCGAGTCCCGGTGACAGATCCAGATAGGCGTGGGTCGGCCGCGCGAAGCAGTAGACGCAGCCGTGCTCGCAGCCCTTGTAGGGATTGATCGAGCGATCGAACGGGATGTCCGGCGACTGATTACGCGTAATCAGCCGTTTTGTCTGATCCGGCAGCAGCTGCACGCGCTTGGCCGGCACGGGCGCCTCGCCCTCATCGTAGATCGTGACGAGCGGCAGATAGCGGCTCTCGCGGTTGCTGACCGCGCCTTTGCCTTTGACTGCGCCCTTACTCTCGACTGCGCCTTTACTCTCGACTGCGCCCTTACTCTCGACTGCGCCTCCTCCGCTCGCAGCTTGAATCGCGGCTGCCGGAGTGCCGACTCCGCCGGCGCTCGCGCCGGGAGCCTGCCCGGTGATCCGCCTCGTTGCGTCCCGACCCACGGTGCCTCCTCTTGCCTTCTGGTACTAAGATCTGGTCCTAAGAGAACTCCTGTTCGTAGGCTGAGCTGGCTTGCTCGCGCGATCGCCGTCTCTCGGACCGATACTGGTTATTTATACAGTATATCCATGATCGACCCAACCGCGACCAGTGAGTAGACTCGCCGGCTCTACGCGAGGACTCCCATGCACCCATCCCGGCAATTCTGGCGGCCTGTTAAGCGGTCTGCGGCTCGAGCACGATCCGGAGCTACCGCGCCGGCCGTCGCGCTCGCGCTGGGAGCTTTGCTGCTGACCGGCTGCGCCACGGTGGATCCGGCGCCCGCGGCCGAGAACATGGCCAAGCTAGAGGGACTGATGGCCGCGGCCCGCAGCGACATCGAGGGACTGGGGGCTGCTCAGGCCGACGATAACCAGGCCCTGAACCAGCGCCTCACGCGGATCGACGCCGGGCTGCGCGGCATTCCGAAGCTGCTGGAGGCCGCCTGCCAGCGGCCTACAACGGTGACGACCAGCTGCGACGCCGACGAGGTACAGACCATCATCATGAACGACGACAAGATGGTCGTCGGCGAGGCCGAGTACGTCTGGCTGGAACCGCCGGGCATCAGCCTGACTGCCCGGATCGACACCGGCGCAAGCAGCAACGTTTTGATCGCCAGTGAAGTCATCGCCTTCGAGCGCGACGGCGACGACTGGGCGCGCTTTACAATCGATACCAGCGAAGAAGAAGGCGCCGAGGGCCAGACGGTCACCGTCGAGCGCAAGGTCCGCCGGGTCATGAAGAGCAGCAAGCGGCCGGTCGTGCGCCTGCGCATCGCCCTGGGCGACGTGCGCGACTCGTTCGACTTCATCCTGACGGAGCGCGAGCGGGGCAGTCATGCGATCCAGCTCGGCCGCGGCTTCCTGCAAGACGTCGCGCTGGTTGACGTGGGTAGGCAGTTCATCCAGCCTCGCCTGACTGGTAAAAACGACAAGGAAGGCAGCACCGGGCGCTGACACGCGTGCAGCAGGCACTCCTAAAAGCGCACGTGAAACAACGACCCGGCCACGCAAGATGACGCAGCGCTGGCCCTACCTGTTCATCATGGCCGCACTCTTCGCGGGCGGCATCGCAACCGCCGTGTTTCGGCACGATACCTATCGTATTCCCTACCTGCCGGGTACCGCCCAGAGCGTCTGGCAAATCGAGGCCAAGGTCGAATTCGAGGCCAGCGGCGATCCGGTGCAGGTGGCGCTGACCCTGCCGCCCGTGCAGGCGGGATTCACCTTTCTCGAGGGCACAGCCGCGTCGCCCGGCTATGGTTCGCACCGCGAGCAGGGGCGCGCGCAGCAGCTCATTCGCTGGTCGAAGCGCGACGCGCGCGGCATCCAGACCCTGTTCTACAAGTTCGAGGCGGTCGAGGCGCCCGACTTCGCGCCGCCGCCCGCCGACGAGACCGCGCCGACTGCCGAGAGCCTCGTGTGGGATGAGCCCTACGACACCGCCGTCGCCTCGCTGCTCGCAAGCGCCGTCCCGCGCAGCGCGGACGGCTATACGCTCGCCCGCGAGCTGCTGGTTCTTATGAACACCACGCCCGTAGACCAGAACGTGGCGCTGCTGCTGTCGGAGTGGGATCCGCCGCGGCTGCTACCCCGGCTGCTGCGCCAGGCCGGCGTCGCCGCCCGGACGGTCACCGCCCTCGATCTGCAGGATCGGCGCCGGCGACAGGAGCTGCGGGAACTGGTACAGGTCTGGGACGGCAGCGGCTGGCGGCTGCTCGACCCGCAGACAGACGGCGCCGAGCGACCCGACAACCTGCTGCTGTGGCAGACGAGCGAACCCAGCGTGCTGGAGGTCATCGGCGGCACCAACAGTCGCGTGCTGTTCAGCATGATCAATCAGACCCGCAGCGCGCTGTCGCTGGTCAGCGCCCAGAGCGCCAACCCCCTGCTGTCGCTGTATTCGCTGCCGATCGAAGAACAGAGTCTGTTCAAGCTGATCATGCTGCTGCCGGTCGGCGCGCTCGTCGTCGTGTTGATGCGCATCCTCGTTGGTATCCGCACCTCGGGTACCTTCATGCCGGTCCTGATTGCGCTGGCATTCCTGCAGACCCAGCTCGTCACGGGCCTGATCAGTTTCCTGCTCGTCGTGGCGACAGGGCTGGTGCTCCGCTCCTATCTATCGGCGCTCAACTTGCTGCTGGTAGCGCGCATCGCGACCCTCGTCATCGTCGTGATCGGCATCATCTCAGTGGTCAGCATCGTCAGCTATCGCCTGGGTCTGATCGGCGGCCTGACCATTACGTTCTTTCCAATGATCATCCTCGCCTGGACGATCGAGCGCATGTCGATCTTGTGGGAAGAGGAGGGACCGAAAGAGGTGCTGATTCAGGGCGGCGGCAGCCTGTTCGTCGCGACGATTGCGTTCCTGCTCATGCAGCAGCCGGTCGTACAGCATCTGGCCTTCAACTTTCCCGAACTGCATTTGTGCCTGCTGGCGCTCATCCTGCTGGTGGGCCGCTACACCGGCTATCGGCTCACGGAGCTCGTGCGCTTCAGCGGCATGCGCGGCGCGGACTGAGTCGCGGCGACTATGGAGTGGATTACGCCCAGACGACTGAAGCGGCTCGGCATGCTCGGCATGAACTGTCGTAACGTCGAGTACATCAGTCGCTTTAACGATCGCCGCAACTATCCGCTGGTCGACGACAAGCTGCAGACCAAGCTGCTGGCCGAAGAGTACGGCGTCGCTGTGCCGAATCTGCAGCACGTCATACGCACACAGCGAGAGGTCGCGGCGGTCCAGGCGCGCCTGCGTCTCACCGAGCGCTTCGTGGTCAAGCCGGCGCACGGCAGCGGCGGCAAGGGCATTCTGGTCATCATCGGCCGGGATCAGGAGACCGACGAGCTGATTCGCAGCAACGGCGAGCGAATCACCTGGATTGATCTGCGCCGGCACATGTCCAACGTGGTGAGCGGCCTGTACTCTCTGGGCGGACGCACCGATCAGGCGATCGTCGAGGATTTAGTGATCGCCGACCCGATCTTCGAAGCGGTGAGCTACGAGGGCGTGCCCGACATCCGCCTCATCCTGTTCATGGGCTATCCGGTGATGGGCATGCTGCGGCTGGCCACCCGGGCGTCGGACGGCAAGGCGAACCTGCATCAGGGCGCCATCGGCGTCGGCCTCGACATCGCGACCGGCCGCAGCATCGCCGCCGTGCAGAACAACAGAATCGTGACCACACATCCCGACACGAACGCACCGCTGGATCATCTGCAGGTGCCCAACTGGGAGCGCCTGCTGCATCTTGCCGCCGGCTGCTACGACATGACCGATCTCGGCTATCTCGGCGCCGACATCGTGCTCGACCGCGAGCGGGGACCGCTGCTCTTGGAACTCAACGCGCGGCCGGGGCTGACCATTCAGGTCACTAACCAGAAGGGCCTGAGACCGAGGCTGGCGCACATCGAGTCCTTGGGGCGCCGCAGCGCCGTCGCGGAAGATCGTGTCAGCTACGCGATGACGCACTTCGGTCACCAATCGAATCAGGAGCAGGCGGAGCTGTTCGAATGACGTTAAAGATCATCGGCGGGGCCACTACCCGAACGATGCGCGCCCACTGGGCGGCGCGCGAAATGAACCTGGATTACGAGGTCGAGCTGATCGGCAGCCGCTCCGGCGCAACCCAGAAGCCCGAGTTCCTCGCGCTCAGCCGCAAAGAAAAGATCCCCGTGCTGATCCACGACGACTTCGTGCTCACGGAAAGCGCGGCGATCATTCACTATCTGTCAGCGCTGGGGGACGGCAGCCTGGTGCCGACAGAGATCAAGGCGCGCGCGCGCTACGACGAGTGGCTGTCGTTTCTGCTGATGGAGCTGGACGCCCAGTTCCTGTACGCCATTCGAAAACACCGCGATCTCGCCCACATCTACGGCGAGGCGCCGACGGCGATCGACGCGGCACGCAGCGGTTTCGAAAAGTACGTGCCGCTCGTCTACCGCCAGCTCGAGCCGGGGCGGGCCTATCTGCTGGGTGATACTTTTCGCGGCGTCGACATCGTGCTGACGACGGTGCTGGAATGGGCGCTCGCCTATGAGTTCGAGCTCGCAGCCATCGCACAGGCCTATTTGGAACGCATACAGGCGCGAGACGCGTATCAGAGCGCGCGCAAGCTGAACTTCTCGATCACGCCAGATCAGTAGGTCTGCCAAATGCGCGAGCGCGACATGCGCAACCCCATCCATCGAGCCGCCGGTTGACGAGTAACCATAGTGATCTTTGAAGCCATCATCTTTCTCACAGCGGCCGTACTGGCCGTGCCGCTATTCAAGCGGCTCGGCCTTGGTGCCGTGCTCGGTTATCTGATCGGCGGCGTCGCGATCGGGCCCTACGGGTTAGGACTTGTCGGCAGCGAGCACGGCGAACACATCCTGCACTTCAGCGAGCTGGGCGTGGTGTTCCTGCTGTTCATCATCGGCCTTGAGCTGCGGCCCAGCCGACTGTGGGCGATGCGGCGGCCGATCTTCGGCTTCGGTAGCGCCCAGCTGCTGCTGACCGCCGCCGCGATCGGCGGCATCGCCGTGGCCCTCGGCTTGGATGCCACGTCTGCTGCGATCGTCGGGCTCATCCTCGGCCTGTCCTCCACCGCGTTTGCCCTGCAGCTCTTAAGCGAGCGCGGCGAGATGAGCACGCGCCACGGGCGCAACGCGTTCGCGACGCTGCTGCTGCAGGACATCGCCGTGGTACCGCTGCTGGCGATGATCCCGCTGCTCGGCAGCGTGGCAGCGGAACAGGGCAGCCGCGGCACCGACGCCCTGCAGGCGGTGCTAGTCCTAGTGGGCGTGGTGCTGGGCGGTCGCTACGTGCTGCGCTTCGCGCTAGCGATCGTCGCCCGCAGTCAGGTGCGCGAGGTCCTGACCGCAACCGCCCTGCTGACCGTGCTGGGCACGGCGGCGCTGGTCGAGTATGCCGGGCTGTCCATGGCGCTCGGCGCGTTCCTGGCGGGCGTGCTGCTGGCCGACTCCGAGTTTCGTCATCAGCTCGAGGCGGACATCGAGCCGTTCAAGGGACTGCTGCTGGGCCTGTTCTTCATCGCGGTTGGCTTTACGCTGGATCTGAGTGCGCTGCTTGATGCGCCCGGACGAATCCTGGCACTCGTGCTGGCGCTGGTTGCCGTCAAATTCTGCGTACTCTGCGCACTGGGCAAGGTCGTCGGCCTAGACACGCCCGCGGCCGTGCGCCTGGGCATCGTACTGTCACAGGGCGGCGAGTTCGCCTTCGTGTTGTTTGGCATCGCAGCCGCCGCGGGAACGCTGCACACGACGCTCGCCTCCCAGCTCGTCGTCGTGGTGTCGCTGTCGATGATAACCACGCCGCTGCTGCTGGCTCTGGCCGATCGAACGCTGGCCGGCAGCGAAGCCACCGGTGATGAAGAGAGCCTGCCGGCTGAGTTCGCGCCCGTGCTGATTGCGGGCTTCGGCCGCTTCGGCCAGATCGCCGCTCGTGTCCTGAGCGCGCGCGGCATCCCATTCACCGCGCTCGATTCCGACCACGCACAGATCAACTTCGTGAAGAAGTACGGCAATCGGGTCTACTACGGGGATACCACGCGGCTCGAACTGCTGACAGCGGCTGGCGCAAAAGTTGCGCGCATTCTCATACTGGCGATCGACGACGAGGCGCAAAGCACGAAGACCGCCCAACTGGTGCGCAAGCACTTCCCGCAGATTACGATCCTTGGACGCGCGCTGAGCCGCCGCCACGCCTACGAGCTGATGGATGCCAACGTGCAGTACGTGCAGCGCGATACGTTCCTGTCGTCGCTCGATATCGCCCGAGCCGCGCTGGTCGGTCTCGGCTTCAATGCGCAAACGGCCGAGGATACGATCGAGCGGTTCCGCACCCACGACGAACATCGGCTCTATGAGCATCGCGATTCACGCAACGACGAAGAGAAGATGCAGGCGCTGGCCAAGGAGGCGTCGAGGGAGTTACAGGAGATGTTCGAAAGGGATGTCGCAGAAGGCGTGCAAGGAATCAGTTCCGAGTGATTTCACACCCACTGCCGATCAAAGCGAACAAGGCGCGACGGCCTACTGTGCGCCAGATTCCAGCGCCTGTAGCTGTTCGCGTATTCGCTCCTCGGTGAGCGCGTCCTGAATAGCTACCTGATCCCTCGTAACGATCGACGACACCGATTCGGTTTCCGCCTGATCGGACATCAATCCGATCTCCTGTAGCAGCAGATCGGCCGACTCCCGAATCCCTGAGTTCGAATGTTCAAGCAGGGGCACGAGGCGATGCCTATGCTGCGGCTCACGCCAGCGTTGCATGGAGTCTAGGACGGTCGCGACCAGATCATCATCGCCGGCGGACAGCGTCTCCAGCAGCAGGCGCCGCGCCTCCGGGCCGTCGCTGAGATCAAGTCGCGCCACGGCCATCAGCCGCGCCGCTCTTTCGGAATCGGATCCCAGAAGCTGCCGCAGACGCTCCACACCTTCGGCATCCAGCTCCAGCTCATCCAGTGCTCGACGTCGTTCGTGGATCGAACCGCCCTGAAAACTCTGCAGCCAGTAATCAACAGCCGTGTCCGGCCGCCCCTGGCCGGTCGCAGTCTCAGGCGACTCTGAACCTACCTGATCAGCAAGCAGGAGCGCGGCGATTCGCGGCCGCTCGTCCGCCGCATCGACGATTCGAACTTCGTAGCTCAATCCGCGGAGCGCAAGGGCAAGTGTCGCCAGCTCACCGGCGAAGGCCGCCGACGGCTCAGATGCGCAGGTCGCCTCCCCCATCTCAACCGTCGAATGCAGCGCACTATCGGGAATGCGACCGAACACCTCGGTATCGTGTCTGGCGAGCAACTCATCCAACGTGGCAGGCGGCGACAGCGTACAGTTTTGCTTGGACGCACGGTCATCCGCCCGCCATTCGGCGGCGCGCGCCTGTTCGGCTTCCGGCCGGGCGCCGCAGGCCATGAGCCCGCCGAGCGCCGCCAGGAGTAGCCAGCGAACCAACGACGAACTCAGTACCTGTTCGGTTCTGCGCGTGGATTCAGCCGGAGTGCACCGGACGCTTCAAGTGCCTCCCCACCGTCGGTGCACGCAAGATCTGGCTGTCCGGGTGCGCCATAGTGGTTGTTGGCGAAAACCAGCGGCGTCGCGTCAATCGGTCTTTGATTGAAGTCGAAGGCGCAGCTCGTTCCCCAAACATTGTTGCTTCTAAAGCGAACATCGGTCGTCGCGCCAATGGAAACACCGGTATCGGCCCCGGTGTTTGTAATCGTATTGCCGACAACCGCCACTTTTCTGCCGCCCGACAATATGAGCGACCATACGGCCTCGTTTGCCGTAATGTGGTTATCACGCACGACGGTTCCAGTTGGCGCTATCAGGTGCACGAAATCGGTTCGGTTATCCTCGAAAAAATAATCGCCACCGTAGATGAGGACACGCGATCCGAAATCGTTATCGCGAATAATGTTCTTGCTCAGGTCACTCCATTCACGCAGGTACCTATCGCCAGGAAATGTATTGAAGCCGTTTAGCGTGCCAGCGACGCGATTACCCGCGATCTTGTGATTGCTGATGAAACTGGTCGAAACGAACATTATCGCCTGGACAACATTGTCCAAAATCGAGAGCCCCTGAATGTGGAAGCCGTCAGCATCTGGTGGCATCGCTCTAACCGATCCATCAATGGTGTTGTATCGGACAAAGGTTCGATTCGCATACGTAATCACTGAAGAACCAGTCGAGGCCTCTGACTCCGATTCGGCCGATGTGATGTGGTTATCCTCGATAACTGCGTTGTCAGCCATGATCGTGATATCGCCAAAGATCGTGAAGCCGCGACCCCGCTGACCAATTCGCCCGCTATCCGCAAGAATGAGAATCTGCAGGTTTTCGTAGCCGCTGCCGATGAAGGTAGCACCTCTGCCACCGCGGGAGACGATGCGGACACCACGCCGGTCAATCTCGAACGCGCCTGGATAGCGGCCGTCGCCAACAATGATACGGTCTGGCCCGCTGCCTTGCGCCAGCGCCCCAGCAATACTATGACAGGGCGACGACGCAGACCGGCAGTCATTGCTGTCGTCTCCGAAGAGCTCCACGTAAAACACCGCAGCCGAGCTGGGCGAACTCAAGCCCCACAGAAACATCAGCGACGCAGCAACACTATAGCCCCGACCTCTAAACGATCGTTCGTTCCTTGGTTTCATTTTTCGCTTCCGTACCGTGACCGAATAGAATGCCACACGATACAAAGCCGAGCACAATTGCGCGCGCGGTGCGAGGCAATTTTTACAGTGTTACGGCAATCGGAACGCGCGGCAGCGACGCTGAACACTCGCTAGAAATCCACTTCGTATTCGTTAACGCAGAAGCGCTAATCCTGCGGGTTCAATATCAGCTTAACTTGAGCGACCTTAATGAGAATGACGTCGAGCTGCTCCTGCGTGAGGCGCTGCTCGGCGGACGCCTGCTGCGCTACCCTCTGTAACGCCATGCCGTTTGCATACAGCCGCTCGCGATAGCGACTCTCGCACTTGCGCCAGCGCTTCATCTTTCGTTCGAAGCGACTGAGGGTGTAGTGATCGAGGTCGTAAGAGGAACTGGTCTGCGGATTGGCCGGATCGAAGTTCTGCCCGCCTGACGCGATGCGCGGATCCTTCGGTGCCTCACAGGGACTCTGCGGCACTTCCCAGCTCAGCGCATCGTCGAGGCTGCGAATCTGCTTCACAGACCGCTCCTTTGCGAAGGCCGTGCCCGACGCGATCCAGCAGATCGTCAGGGTCAGGCACAGCGTCCATCGTTTGCAGTTCATCTGCAGTCTCGCTCCGCGCGTTTGCGCTCGTCGTCTATCGAACTACGCCGGGGATCCAACGACGCCCCGGCCACCCGGCGACGATCAGAGCAGTTCGCCGCCGCAGGCACCGGCTGTCGTGCCGTGTTCCTCGAACTGCTTGATTACGTTTGCTCCGGTGCGCCAGCGGTGCACCTCGTCCGGGCCATCGACCAGTCGCTGACTGCGGATGCCGCGATACCAGCGCGCCAGCGGCGTGTCCTCGCTGTAACCGAGCGCGCCGTGGAGCTGGATCGAGGTATCGACGACCTGATGCACCATGTTGGCCAGGAACACCTTGGCGATGCCGTTCTCCTGTCGCAGGTCCATGCCGTTCTCGGCCTTGTAGGCGATGTGCAGCAGCATCAGCCGCGCCTTGTAGATCTCGGCCGCACAGTCCGCCAGCATCCAGCGCACGCCCTGCCGATCGGCGAGCCGTTTGCCGAAGGTCTTGCGTCCCACCACGTGCGCGGCGGCCAGGTCGAGCGCCCGCTGCGCCATGGCGACGTTGTGCATGCCGTGCCGCAGCCGCCCGTACGCGAGCCGGTGCTGCCCCATGTTGAAGCCCTGACCCCGACCGCCCAGCAGGTTTTCCCGCGGCACGACGAGGTTGTCGATCTTGATCTCCGAATGCGATCCACCGAGCTTCAGACCCAGCGGCGAGTGCGGCTGCATCGTCTCGATGTTGCGTACGATCTGATAGCCCGGATTCGGCAGCTCGACGATGAAGGTGCTGAACTGTTCGTGGCGGGCAGCGTCCGGATCGGTCTTCGCCATCACAACGGCGATCTGGGCGACGCTCGCCGAGGAGCTGAACCACTTCTCGCCGTTCAGCACCCAGTTGTCGCCGTCCAGCTCGGCCTTGGTCTGCATGCCCGTGGCGTCCGCGCCGGCAGCCTTCTCGGTCATCGAGTAGCAGACGCGCTTCTCGCCGGCGAGGATGGGCGCGAGGAACTTCTCCTTCTGATAGTCCGTGCCGTGCTCCAGCAGCGTCATCATGGTGGCGTCGTCCGGACCCTGCGTGTTGCACGACAGCGCGCCAAGGAAACTCTCACCCAGCTCCATCTGGACCAGCGCATTCGCAAGCGGCCGCAGCCCCATGCCGCCGTGCTCGACCGGTATGAATGGACACCACAGGCCAGCGGCGCGAGATTTTTGCCGCAGCTCCGCCAGCACGCTGTCGAAGTTGTCGGCGGTGCAGTCCTGCTCGGCGGGGATGCACTCGCTCTGCACGAAATCGCGCACCTTCGCGCGGATCGCCTTGGTTTCTTCTGGAATGGCGAAATCGACCATCGGTTACTCTCCTTTCAGGTGTCTGTGAATGCGCACACGCGCAGTATTAATCAGTCGCCGAGACGCGTTCTTGCGCGCTCGAAAATCTGTTGCAGCGAATCCAGGCTCTGCACGCCAGGCAGCGAAAACGTTCCCGCGAAGACCAGATTCGGTACGCCGCTGATGCCAAGGTCGATCGCGCGTTCGCGCTGCGCCTGCAGGTCGTCCGCGTAAACATCATCGATCAACAGCGCGTCGACCAGCGTCGCGTCCAGCCCGACGGCACTCAGGCAAGAGCCCAGGACCTCCGGCGACTCGACGTCGCGCCCTTCGCAGAAGTAGGCGGCGAACAGCGCATCGGCCAGATCGTGCTGCGCCGCGGCGTCGCCGGTCGCGAAGGCGGCCTCCATGACCCGGTGCGCGAGCGTCGTGTTGGGTATCCGGCCGATAGCGCCGTAGTCGAGCGCGAGGCCCACCGTCGCCGCCTCTTCCACGACCCGGGAAGGACCCCGCGCCGGATCGGCAGCATCGCCGTAACGCTGAGCCAGGTATTCGTGGCGATCGATGCCGCCCGGCGGAATCGTTGGCCGCAGCTGATAAGGGCGCCAGCGCAATGACACGCCCTCTCCCGCGTCCGTTGCGAGCAACTCGTCGAGCCGCCGCTTACCGACGAAGCACCAGGGACAGACGATGTCGGAGAAGATCTCGAGCTGCATATCCGCGGCCTAGACCGCCTGCCGCGGCAGCTCCGCCACGCCCGCCATCACCTGGATGGCTTCCGCGTCGCCGCCAATCGTCAGCGACGTCGCGCCGGAGACTTCCCAGTCGCGGAAACGATTGCGAATCCGCTGCACGTCGCCGACGAGCGCGCCCTGATCGACAAACTCATCGGGCACGGCCTCGATCGCCTCGGGCTTGCGCTTCGCCAGATACAGCTCCTGGATGCGCTCCGCAGCGTCACCGAAGCCGCGCCGAATCATCATCTCCTTGTGGAAATTCTTGTTCTTGTGCCCCATCCCGCCAACATACAGCGCGATCGTGGGTTTCAACCGCTGCAGCGCGCTGTTCACATCGTCTGTGACGATGACCGAAGTCATCGCCTGCACGGCAAAGTCGTCGCGCGACTTGCCGCCCTTGTCCAGTCCCGCCTGAATCCAGGGCTCGTACAGTGCCGACGACTCGGGCACATAGCCGAGCGGTAGCCAGCCGTCCGCGATCTCCGCCGTCAGCTTCACGGTCGATTCCATGCCCGTGCCTAGATAGATCGGAATGTTCGGATTGGTGTGCAGAATCGAGGTCAGGGGTTTGCCGATCCCCAACGCGCCCTCGCCATAAAACGGCAGGCTGATCTCCTTGCCCTCGTGGGTGACCGGCGCCTCACGCTTCCAGATCTTCTTCATGATCGTCACGTAGTCCTTCAGGCGATAGTAGGGTCGCCCCCACGGCTGCCCGTACCAGCCCTCGACGATCTGCGGGCCAGAGACGCCGATGCCGCAGATCGCGCGCCCGTGCGACATTGCATCCAGGGTGGCGAACGACATGGCCGCGTTCGCGGGCGTGCGTCCCGCGAGCTGAATGACAGCGGTACCCAACTTGATACGCTCGGTATGTGCGGCGATGTAAGCGAGCGGCGTGATCGCGTCGGAGCCGTAGGCCTCCGCGGTCCAGACGGAGTCGAACCCGAGGCGCTCGGCGAGTTGAACGGTTTCGATCGGCACCTGGAAGTGGGCGCCCGAGTAGCCGAGCATCAGTCCGAGTTTCATGGCTATCGCTCTCCTTATTGCCGACCGGCTTCAGCCGGACGGGTTATGAGCCTGTCCGCCGTCAACGGCGCGGCCTCACAGCGTCGCCGCGGCATCATCGCCAAGCTGCAGACGCATCTCGGTGTTGCCGCGCGTGTAGCGCACATCGGTCATCCGGCGCTCGATGAATCCCGATGATCTGTACAGGCCCATGGCGGGCGTCAGAACGTCGTTCGTAACCAGATAGATTTCGCGCGCACCGCGCTCCTTGGCGAAGCGGATGCAGGCATTCATCAACAGCCGCCCCAGGCCTCTGCCCTGCTGCCCCGCCGCCACGGCCATCTTGGCTAGTTCGAACACGCCCCCGCCGACGGGCACCATCGCGACACAGCCGACCGGCTCGCCGTCGACCAGGGTAAAGAAGATCTCGCCGCCGTCGTTGATGACGTAGCCTTCGGGATCGCCCAGCGACTTCTCGTCCTCGGCCTCCATCTCGAAGTAGCGCTCGATCCAGGCTCGATTCAGGCGCGCGAACGCCTCCGCCAGACGCGGCTGGTAGCCAACAACCTCGACGCTTACTTCGGTTGCAGCAGCCATTGCAGGATCGGCCAGTTTTCCTCAATGGGATAGGTGTGCGACAGATCGTCGATCTCGCGATAGGTGATGTCGACGCCGGCGCCGCCAAGCGTTTGGTGCGCAAGCCGCGCACTGTCGACCGGAAACATCCAGTCGAGCGCGCCGTGCACCATATACACCGGCAGGTCCCGGATTCGTCCCGGCTCCGCGACTTCCATCAGAAACGGATGAAAGGTGCCGGATATCGGCGCCAGGTGAGTCGCAAAAGAATCTTCGTGCAGACCGGAGAGCAGCGTGAACGTGCCGCCATCCGACATCCCGGTTAGCAGCATCCGCGATCGATCGATCGCGTAGGTCTCGCCCAGCCGCTGCACCATCCCCTGCAGGCGCTCGTGATCAACAGCCGGCTCCTGCAGCGACCAGGTGCCGCCTGCCGACGTCGGCGCCAGCAGGATCGCACCGGCGCTGCGCGCCGCCACCAGCCAGGTGTGCAGAAAACTGGCGCCGTGCCCGCTGCCGCCGTGCAGGGCCACGATCAGCGGCATGGGCGTGTCGGGCCGGTAGTACTCGGGCACGTACAGCGACGCGCCGCCGCGGCTGTCGAGGTCGTTCTCCATGTGGATCACCCCGACCGCCGCTTCCTGATACTGCTCGGTCGGGTTAGCTGCAGCGCTGAGGCGCGCCGCGAGATCCTCATCGTCGCGCGCCTGCTCGGCAACGAAAAACCGGGACAGCGGCGGCAGCACCGCAGCCAGCGGATACAGCGCCTCGCGCGCCCGCACGCCCTGACCGACCGCGCGGTAGCCGTTCATGACGGGATTCGACGCGAACGCCGCCTCCACCACGCCGTCGAGGCCCGCTCGAGTGGCCGTGGCCGCCTGGTCCATGCGCTCCGCAAAGTCCTGCAGGTGGGGCGGCCAGTCGATCGTCTTGAAAGTGTCATGCGCCTCGCGCAGCGGTTCGCGAAAGCGATCGAGGTTCTCGCCGAGGGTGGCAATAACCGGCGGGTGCAGATGGCGACCCGCGAACTGCAGCCCGTCGAGTGCGTTCAATACCGGCGCCAGCAGCGCGGTGATCGCCTCGAGCAGGTTCGTCGTGTTATTGGCCATGCATTCCCCCTCACTCCCGACTATACAAGAGGCGACCTGCTACAGTGGTCCTTTTTACGCTCGGCACCAAGCCGCGCCGCGCGGCCTACCGCGCGAGTCCGTCGCGTGAGTCCATCGCGCGAGCTCACCACGCGGGTCCGCCCGTGGGCACCAGACACGCACCGAAATCGCAAAAGAAGACCGCCGTGACCGAATCCGCCCCCTACTACCTCCCCCAGAAAGACGAGGTCGAGATCTTCCGCGCCGCGTATCAAGAGCGCCTGCCGATACTGCTGAAGGGGCCCACCGGCTGCGGCAAGACCCGCTTCGTCGAGTACATGAGCTGGGCGCTGAGCGAGGAACGCGAGCCCGAGCTGCCGCTGATCACCGTGGCCTGCCAGGAAGACCTAACCGCAAGCGATCTGGTCGGTCGTTACCTCTTGATCGACGGCGAGACCCGCTGGTCTGACGGGCCGTTGACGCGGGCCGCGCGCGCCGGCGCCATCTGCTATCTCGACGAGATCGTCGAGGCGCGCAAGGACACCACCGTCATCATCCACGCCCTCACCGACCACCGCCGACTGCTGCCGATCGACCGCACCGGCGAGCTGCTGGCGGCGCACCCGGACTTTCTGCTGGTGATCTCCTACAACCCCGGCTATCAGAGCGCGCTGAAGGATCTCAAGCCCAGCACCCGCCAGCGCTTCGTATCCATCGACTTCGACTACCCGACCCGCGAGCGCGAGGCGGAGATCATCGTCGCCGAGGGCGGCGCGGATGCCCAGCTCGCCGATCGACTGAGCGTAGTCGGCGAAAAGATCCGCAACCTCAAGGAACACGGGTTCGAAGAGGGTGTCAGCACGCGCCTGCTCGTGTACTGCGCGAGCCTGGTCAACGCGGGGCTGACGCCGCGGCGCGCCGCGGAACACGCGATCACCCAGGCGATCACGGACGACGCGCTGATCATGGAAGCTGTCGGCGACATCATCGACGCGGTCCTGCCGGCGGAGCCGGCGGCCTAGGCCAGACGTCGATGGCCCAACCCCAGGCGCGCGCCGCGGCAGACGACGCCGACTCGCCGCTGATCGACCTGCTGCCACGCCTCGCGCTGTTTACCGAAGGCATCGCGGGGCGCGCGTACCACGTGCTGCCCGCGGATCGCGAGGCGACGCCGGGCGCAACGCTGCGCACGCTGCACCTGCCGCTGGAACCGCCACTGGCGGGCGACGCGCGTGCCGTCCTGGGCGGCTACGAGGCGGTCGTGCTGCAACAGCTCGCGCCGATGCTGTTCGGCACCCATGCGTTCACCTTTGACGACGCGGCGACCAGTGACAGCGGCGATATTCTCGGCGCCCTGCAGCGCTACTTTCGTGCACAGCCCAATCCGGGACTGGCCAGACGCTTCTTCTATCGTCTGGAGGCAATTCGTCACGACGCCTGCATCCGCCGCGAGTTCCCGGGCATGGCGCGCTATCTGAACGACGTGAACAGAGAGCGCTGGCTCGACGCGCTTGAGCCGGCCACCAACCGCCTGGAGGCCGTGCAGCAAACGCTGCTGCTTCTGGAATGCGACCCCGGCGCGAACGCCGCCGACGCGGCCGCCCTGGATAGCGAACTGCGCGCGCTCTGCGAATCTGCGCGGGCGCTGCGCGAGCCGACGGCGGGCGTGGCGGACAGCGTCGCTCTGACGGAGGCACTGCTAGCGTGGTTCTCGCTGGAGCAGGTGGAGGCGATCGAAGATCCGACGCTCATGGAGGAGATCGCCAACGCCGAGCATCCGACCGACAGCATGGTCGAGATGACTCAGCAGGAGGAGGCGATCGCAGGGCTCGAATTCGAGCTGCTGACGCTGGACGACGACGTGGAGATCTCGCCCGGCGAAAATCCCGGCGACAGCGCGATCATGCGGACGCCCAACGCAGATCGGGACGACCTGAAGCGACGCATCGACATGCAGAAGGCGCGCATGCTGCGCGGCGCGCCCGCCACCGATCACTCGGACGCCCGCAGCTATCTATATGACGAATGGAATCACCTGGACGGCAAGTACCTGCGCGGCTGGTGCCGACTGTTCGAGCACACGCTGGAACCCGGCGATCCCGAGCTGCTGAACGAACTCACGCGCCGCGTGGGGGATCTTGCCCGCCAGGTGCGCAAGCAGTTCGAGAACATACGACCGGCATCGCTGGAACGCATCCGGCCGCTCGAGGAAGGCGACGAAATCTATCTCGATGCGCTGATCGATCATGAGATCGATCGCCGCACCGGCCGGGTCACCGAAACCCGCGTGTACAGCACCAACACGCGCAAGAAGCGCGACATCGCGACCGCGTTTCTGGTCGATCTGTCGGCGTCCACCGACGATGCGATTCCGGATCCGAACGCGCCTGCGCCCGTGTATGACCAGGACGAGGATCCCTACGCCTTCGTCGACGAGCCGCTGGAACCGGAGGACCCGAAGCGCCGCATCATCGACGTCCAGCGCGAGGCCCTGTGGCTGATGGCCCAGGCGCTGTCGTCGCTCGGCGATGACTTTGGCGTCTACGGGTTCTCGGGCTACGGGCGCGACGAGGTCGAGCTGTTTCTCGTCAAGGAACTCGGCCAGGCGCTCAGCGGGCGCGTGCTGCAGACCATCATGAACATGCAGCCACGACGCAGCACCCGCATGGGGCCCGCCATACGCCACGCGATGATGAAGCTGCACCGCCGCGAGGCGTCACGCCGATTGATCATCATGATCTCGGACGGTTTTCCCCAGGACTGCGACTACGGCCCGGATCGAGGCGATCATTCCTACGGCGTGCAGGACACCGCCAAGGCCTTCGCGGAGGCGGAGGAGGCCGGCATCGAAACGTTCTGCATTACCGTCGATACGTCCGGCCACGACTATCTGAACCAGATGCTGCCGAAAGAGCGCTACATGGTGATCGAGGAGATCGAGGAATTGCCGCTCGCCCTGACGAAGGTGTATCGACGGCTCGCGTTCTAGCGTCGGGCGTGTTCCGCACAGGTCCCCTTCGCCCAGCGTGGTTGCATCAACCCGATATCCTGAATGAGCCCGCACGGCGGTCACTGAGCTTCGATACATTGAGGCGCACGTTGAACCTCTCACTACCCGCCTCAATGACATGGAGCACGCCGAACAGAGTGCCAGACTCTGCGCTGAACTTGGTCCAAACCGCGCCGGTCGACCGCGTTCCTGACCAGGCCGTGTCGGGAATCCAACCCTGAGTCTCGATCTGGTCTGCCAGAAATCGAAAGAACGCTTCACGACTCATCGAGAGCGTCGCAACAACATGCGCGCCATACTCATCATTACTGCCACCGGACCCCATACTCGAGCTTTGAGACGCTTCCGGTAGTTCGAGCACGGGCAGCTCACCTGCGAGCGTCCCCGCGTCGTATCGATCCTCCACGCTCGACAGTCTCTGCAGGTCTTCACAGGTTTGGGGGGATTGTTCTACAGGCGCAAAAAGCTCGACAAAGGCGCCACGGGTTGCTGAACGAGCCACGAGTTGTACCTGCAATTGCGACCCACTACGGCACGCAGCTACGTGCTCTCGAGCGACACCGGCAGGAAGAAATCCGCGATAGCCTCTCCGCGCATTGGTCGCTTCCAGGATGGTCCAGCCGCTGGTTTTGAGCATCTCGATCCCAACAGCATGCCCGGCTTGGCGCGTTCCGGAAAAGCTAAAGATCACTCGCATCTGATGATCTGTTGTCTGGCTACCCACGAACGCGAGCGCTTCCGGCACCGCGAGTTCGCCCAGATCTTTCGGTATCGACGTGCTGTAGCGCGGCACCTTGCGCTGCGAGATGCTGGTACCAAATGCCTCCCGCACGAGCGGCTCAGCGCACGAAAAAGGATCGTAGTCGGCGTTCGCAAGGCTGAGCCGCGGTCCGACCAAACAAACTGCCAGAACTACGCCGAGATATCCGTAGGCTGCTTTCACTATCCTTTCCTTGGTCCTTTCCATGGTCCGATCCTTTCCTTGGTCCGTGATGCCCTGCTGTGAGCTTACGCGAGTATGCGTGTCGGGCCACCACCCATGGCCTGACGGCGAATCGGGTCGATTCACCCGACGCTGGCGTGCGGCCGACCTACCGCTACCACAGCGCTCGGGCCTACGTGCGCTCAGATGTCGTCGAAATCACCATGGCGCCCCTTACCCTGCGCAAAGCGCGTCGCGCCCGCGCGGGTCTCGCCCGACTCAATCACCTCGATTCCCAGCCTCGTCTCGTGGCGCAGCGCGTCCTCCAGCGGCAGCTGCCACTGATCGTAGGAAGAGCGACGATCGTTGCGCATGCACAGCTGCGGGAACTGGCAGAGCTGCTCCGCGAGGGCGAGCGCGCCGTCCAGCGCTTCACCAGGCGCCGTCAATCGATTCGCGAGCCCCATGCTGCGTGCCTCGTCGCCGCTGACGCCGCGCCCGGACAGAATCAGGTCCAGCGCGTGGGAGTGGCCGAGCAGGCGCGTCAGGCGGACGGTGCCGCCATCCACCAGCGGCACGCCCCAGCGCCGGCAGTAGACGCCAAACACCGCATCCACGGCCGCGACGCGCAGATCGCACCAAGCGGCGAGCTCCAACCCGCCCGCAACCGCGTGACCTTCGACAGCCGCGATGACCGGCTTATCGAGCAGAAATCGCGTCGGCCCCATCGGGCCGTCACCATCCTCGCGCAGGCGATTACCCCCGCCCGCGGAGACCGCCTTCAGGTCCGCACCGGCGCAGAAGGTGCCGTCCGCGCCGGTGAGTATCGCAACGCTCTGCGAGGGATCCGCGTCGAACTCACGAAACGCCGTGGCCAGAGCCTCGGCCGTCGGTCTGTCGACCGCGTTGCGCACCTGCGGGCGGTTGATCGTCACTACGGTGATCGCGCCTTCGCGCCGCGTCATCACGTTGCTCATCGGTTTCTCCCTGAATTTTGCTGTGGTCGACGCTCGGCGCGTCAGCGGAGCGGCGGTCGATCCCGACTTTGGCGTCGGTTGTTCGCCGCGCGACGCGGCCAAAACGAGACGCAGCATGTGCAATTTCCGAGCGCACAAAACTACTTCGCAGAAACGAACACGCACGTCACCTAAACGCCTGCCTTGGCTGGCGTGACCGCTCGCAGATTCTAGCCTTCCTGCAGTCCTACAACATTCTCATCGCATTCAAAGGAGACGACTACATGCTTGCAAGCAGCTTGCGAGCTGGCGTGGCGACAGCCGCGCTGGGCTCGTGTCTATTCGCATCTACCGCATTCGCGGCACCGTTCGACGAGTGACCGACGCGCGCTTTTCTGAATCAGAAGGGCCGCGCCACGATGTACGACGTCAACCTGGTGACCGGCGACTACGGTCTGTTGGAGGACGACATGGGCACCCGTCGCGCCGTGAACGCGATCGGCTTCTCCGTCCACGATCGATACATCTACGTCTGGAACTACGCAACCGGAGGTCCCGCGCGCGTCGGTGACGACTATCAGGTCGAGCCGCTGGAACAAGCGGTTGTCACCACCGACCGCACGTTCTTCATCGGCGACGTATCGGTGCTGGAGAACAGGTACTACGTCTATCGCCGGGGCTCAAACTACGGGCTGTACTACTTCAATCTGGATGAGACCGCAGACGACTACCTGCAGCAAACTCAGGTCGTCGACGGCGGCACGCTGTCCATGCGCATATTCGACATGGCGTTCCACCCGACCGACGGGTTTGCCTACGCGGTCGACAAGACGGGCATCCTCTATCAGATCGACGTGACCTCCGGCAGCGCAATCGAGCTGGGCAACGTCGGTGTATCGGGCACGTTCGGCGCCGCCTACTTTGACGTCGAGGGTCGGCTGTATTTCTCGCGCAACAACGACGGCAATCTGTATTCCGTCGACATCGACGGCCAGGACTTCAACGCGACGCTGTTCGCGGTCGGCCCGTCATCCGGCAACAACGACGGCGCGCGCTGCGCCCTCGCCCCGCTGCAGGACAACTCGGATACCGACGTCGACTTCGGCGACGCACCGCTCAGCTACGGCACGTCGCTGGCTGCCAACGGCGCGCGTCACGGCATCCCTGAAAACGCCACGCTGTTCCTCGGTTCGGAGCTGGACGGCGAATCGGACGCCGCGCCGTTCCCGCTGTCGGATGACGAGATCGACAGCAACGACGACGACGACGGCCTGCAGCTCGCTACGGGCATCGAGGCCGGCCTCAAGGCGGTCATGATCGTGACGGCAAGCGAGTCCGGCATCTTGAACGGCTGGGTCGACTTCGATCAGGACGGTACCTTCGATCCCGAGGATCAGGTGGTCACGGATCTGAGCGTCAACGCGGGCCCCAACGTAGTCGCGTTCGACACGCCGCCGACCGCGGTCGCGGGCGATACCTGGGCGCGCTTCAGGATCGCATCGACTGGCGGACTGCTGCCGACCGGCGGCGTCAGCGACGGCGAGGTCGAGGACTATCAGGTAGAGATCAGCTCCGCGTCGACCAGCGTGTCCTGGTATCCCGGCTCGAACAGCTTCACCACGATCGGCTTCGAGGACAACTGGCCGTTCGAAGGCGACTACGACATGAACGACCTGGTCGCACGCATGCGCACCGGCGTGTTCCGCTCGAACGGCGAAGTGACGGCCATTCGCGTGTTCGGCGAGATCGCCGCCGTCGGTGCCGCGTACGAGAACGGTTTCGGTATCCGGCTGCCCGGCATACTCGCCTCGCAGGTCGATGCGAGCAACGTGGTCTTCAAGATCAACGATCTTCCCGAAGACAGTCCGCTCGAAGGCGGGCGTGTGGACGCGATCTTCATGATCAGCTACAACGTCTGGAACACGGTCGAGGCCGGCGAAGACTGCACCTTTCACCGCACCGAGCCGGGCTGCGGCGGCGCGGTACAGTTCACCTTCGACCTGACGATTCCCCTGACTGCGCCAATCGTCTCCAACATCATGGGTGCCTTCGACCCATTCCTGTTCGCGACGCCGGGCGCTTTCCACGGCGACTTCTTTACCGACCCGCCGGGCCGCGCCTATGAGATTCACCTGAAGAACCAGGCGCCGACCGAGGCAGCCGATCTGTCGATCTTCGGCCTGGAAGATGACGCATCGATCCCGGGTGCCGCGCTGTACTACCAGACCTCACAGGGCCTGCCCTGGGCGTTGGAAGTGGCACGTCGCTGGGACTACCCGCGGGAGTTCATGGATCTGCTCTGGGCCTATCCGCAGTTCGACGAATTCGTCGAATCGGACGGCGCGGAAAGTCCGGACTGGTTCTCTGCCGAGAACTACGACGAATTCTTCATATTCTTCAACTAACGGGAGCCCAGTTCGATGACAACCAAGAAACAACTGTTGATGGCAGCCCTGTTGGGTTTGCTGCTCACCGGCTGTGGCGGCGCCGGCTCCAGTTCGCCGACGGCGCCACCGGCCGATCCGCCCGCGGATCCCCCTGCGGATCCGCCGGCTGACGATCCGCCGGCCGACGATCCGCCGGCTGACGATCCGCCGGATAACGCGGGCACGGCGAGTCTGGATGCGGACCCGATGTTCGAGTTCAAGACGGCCTGGGAGATGGACATCGTGGTCGACATCGCGTCGACGAGCGATGCGGGCTATCTCTCCATCTGCCCGGACTTCACGGCTGGGCCGACGGGATTCGAAGTGGACTTTGAAAGCTGTATCGTACGCGCGCCGCTCACCGACGCGACGTTCAATACCACGATCGAAGTCAGCAACGAAATCGAGAGCCTGCTCGGGACCTACTACTTCTACGATGCAGCGGTAGATCCCCTGATCCAGCAGTTCAACCTGACCAACGGTCAGGAAGAGCTCGTCTGGAACTAATCGTGTCAGGACGCGTCGGGCCAGGAAGCCTGACGCGCTCCGCCACCGGGTCAGCGCGGCCGCGCTGGCCCTCTTCTCCTATCTATCCCCCAGCCCTCTAGGCCCCGGCCCTAGGCCTAAGCCCCCGCGCTCGGCCTCGCCGACACGCGAGCATGCCACGCCCACAGCCGCTCGAGCTCCTCTGCCGGCTTCAAGTCCACCAGCGTCGTCGCGAAATCGATCGCGGTCAGCGCGGTGATATCCGCAATCGTGTAGCGCTCACCGGCCATCCACTCCCGCTCGGCTAGCTCGTTATCCAGCCGCGCATAGAAACGTCGCGTCGCGGCATCCGAGAGCGTCCTCGCCTGGGGCAGCTGCGTGAAGCGGCCGGCGGCCAGCTTCGCAACGACAGGACCGTTCACCCAGCTCGTACCGATCTCGCGCCACAGCTCGAACTCCAGGATGCGATTGAACATCTCAACGCGACCGAGTTCATACGGCGTCGCGCCCAGCAGATTCGGCTCCGGGTGCAGCGCCTCCAGATAGCGACAGATCGCGACGGTCTCGGCGATGTATTGACCGTCGTCCGTCTCCAGCACCGGAATCTTGCCGCTCGGGTGTTTGCGCAAGTACTCCGCGCGCTTGTGCTCGCCGCCCATCATGTCGACCTGCACCAGCTCGACGTCGATTCCCTTCTCGGCGATGAAGATGCGCACCCGACGCGGATTGGGTGCCTGGGTCACGTCATAGAGTTTCACGCTTCGCTGCCCGACGCCTCTGCCTGCCACAGGGGCGAGGCGCCCTTCATGAGGCGGTCCATCTTGATCATGCGGGCGACAGGTGTGCCGTTCGTCGGATCGGCGAGTGTTGCCTCGAACCAGATAACTTCGGTCTTGGGACTTTCGCTGACGGCGAGCACCTGCCCCGTAAGCTCGTAGTCCCGCTCGCTGACGACGGGACCGGCGAGATACTGAATCTCGATCGCGCCGAACAGGCCAACGAAGGGACCGCGCACCGGCGCGAGCGGTGTCTCGACGCCGCGGAACGTGTGAATGCAGGCGGCGGCCGGCAGCACGCGACCACCCCAGCGTGCGTTCTCCTGCGCGTTGTGCTCGTACAGCGGCAGCGGCTCGGTGATCACCTTGAGCCGGGCGTCGATCTGATCGTCGCCCGCCCGTGCGGTCAGCGGTTCGCAGACTTCACCGACGCGGATGTCTGCCAGCATCCGCAGATCGGTCGCCGGTCGCACCTGCGCCACCCGCTGCCGCAGCTCTGATTCCAGATCTTCGCCCAGCGCCGCGCTGCCGCTCATGATCACATCGCCAGCTTCGTTTTCCATCCACACCCGGGCGCGGTCGGCGTCGCCGGGTTCGAGGAAGCAGCGCACCGGGTCGCGATCCATCGTCGCCTGACGGAAGTAGAGGCTCAGGTTGCCGCGCCGCCACCAGTCCGCGCCGAAGTGCTCGAGCAGGAGCGGTGGAAACTGCTCCATGTGCAGCGAGCCGGCGACCGTGCCGCCGGAGAAGCCCAGATCCTGAGCCGTCTCGTCGTCGTGTATGCCGCCCTTCTCATGGGCCGACGTGTTGACCGGTCGACCCCAGTCCCCTGCAAGTACCGCCATGCGTTCACCCTCCCCGGCCGAAGCCGCCCGTGTGGTTGTCGATCAGAGTCTACTCGCGAAACAGCCCCCGCACCGCGCGAGCCAGCGGCCAGCACAGCGCGCCGGCAGCGGCGCCGTACAGGTGCGACTCGATGACGACGGCGCCCCCGATCAGGCCGCCCGTCCACGTATCCGGACCGTTCCACTGCTCGAACCCTAGCTTAACGCACAGGCCGATGAGCCCAAGCCAGCCCAGGCGCTCGCCCTCGCGCACCAGGTCCAATGCGATCCACGCGAACAGGCCGTGCAGGGCGGCGGACAGGCCAACGTACCATTCGACGTGGGGTGCGAAGACAAACAGCGCGGCCGAAATCAGCGGTGCGAACAGCAGGCAGAGTACGACCGCGAGCCGCGCGCTAGCCGCCAGCAGGGCCAGCAATACGAACGCGGCGGCGTTCAGCGCGAGGTGCACCCAACCGAGGTGAACCAGATGCCCGCTGACGGCCCGCCAGAGCTCGCCCGCGGCGAGTCCGCCGCGTTCGTAGCGCAGCGGCAGTCCGAGTCCTTCCAGGCCGACCTGTGCGAGCACGAGCACGCTCACAAAGGCGGTCGCCAGCAGAAGATCAGAACGCGTCACTTATCCAGCAGGCGCCGGGCCTGCACGGCGAGCGCCTCGTCGACCATCTGGCCATCGAAGTCGACGGACGCCACGCCGCGCGCAAGACCAGCATCATAGGCCTCAAGCAGACGCCGCGCGCGCTCGCGTTCCTCCGTCGACGGTGCGAAAGCGCGATTCGCGATCTCGACCTGCGCCGGATGTATGCACAGCTTGCCGGCGAAGCCGAGCGCCCGGGCCTCGCGCGCCTCTCGTTCGAAGCGGTCCCCGTCGCCGAACTCCGTGACGACCTGGTCGAACACAGGCACGCCCGCCAGTCGGCCAGCGAGCGCGATCTGCGAGCGTGCGAACAAAACCTCCAGATTGCCCGGGGTACGCACGCCACCCATATCCGCGACAAAGTCCTCCGCGCCAAAGTAGCCGCCCGCGACCAAGGGGTGGGCGAGCAGCGCACGCGCATCGGCGACGCCCGGCGCCGACTCGAGACCGATGACCAGCGCGCCGGCGCCGATGCCCGGTACCGTCCGGAGGGCATCGAGATCCGCTACGACATCCACCTTAGGCAAGACCAGCGCCGCGACGCCGCAGTCTGCGAGCGCGGCGACGTCGTCTGCGAACCAGGGGGTGTTCGGCGCGTTGATGCGCGCCAGCACGATGCAGCCGGCGTCCAGCAGGCCGGGCATCTCGTCGCGCACCGTCTCGCGCGCCCTCGCCTTGGCCTCGGCATCGCCCGGCACGGCATCCTCGCAGTCGAGGATGATGACGTCAGCGCCGCGTGCGGGCAGTTTTCGAATGAAGTCGACGCGCACCGCCGGCGCGAAGAGCGCCGAGCGGAGTCTGCCGCCCGACAGTGGTTTCGCTGTCATGGCGGCAATTATGCCTCTGCCGTCAGCGGCGCGTCGCGCCCCGTCGCCGGCGCCAGGCCAATAGCGACAGCGCCAGCAGCGAGGCCCAGCCCGCGGCACCCCCGCCGCCACTCGACACTGGCGGCGACGGCGGCGAGGGCCGCGCGTCGACGTCGATGTAGTCGGGCACGCCGTTACCGTTGGCATCCGCAAGCCCTTCCGTGGCGTCCAGCAGACCGTCGCTATCGCTGTCCTGGTCGAGGAAATCCGGGGTGCCGTCGCGATCCGTGTCGACCGGGGCAAGGGGGTCGGGCCCCGCCTCCGTTGCATCGGGAATGCCGTCGCCGTCGCTGTCCGTGTCCGCGCTGTTTGCCAGTCCGTCGAGATCCACGTCCCCCGCGCCCTCGACGCTGTCCGGGATCGTGTCGTTGTCGGCGTCGACTATCGTTGCGAAGCCGAGGAACTTATCAATGGCATCGGCGATGCCGTCGCCGTCGGCATCCGCGACCGCGTCGATCGCGCCGTCTCCGTCCGCATCCAGATTCGCGAACGGTGTCGCCTCGATGTCGCCGACGCCGTCGCCATCGCTGTCGAGCAGGCGCCAGTCGCCAACCCCGCCGAGCGTCGAGGTCGGCGCGACGAGCGATCCCTGCGCGGTCTCGGCGGCGTCGATGATGCCGTCGCCGTTCGCGTCCGCGCCACCCGCCTCGGCGACGTCGAGTACCGCATCGTTGTCGCTGTCCAGATCCACATAGTCAGGCGCGCCGTCCTCATCGGTGTCGGTTAGGGTCGCCAGATCCTTGATGCCATCGCTGTCGAAGTCGAAGCCGCCACTGGTATCGACGTCGAAGGCGTCGTTGATACCGTCGCCGTCCGCGTCCTGCACGGGATCCACATCCGCCTCGACGCTGTCGGGTATGCCGTCGTTGTCGGCGTCGATATCGGTTGCGTCGCTCGCGCCGTCCCCATCGCTGTCGAGCACGGCAACGGCGTCGTCCACGCCGTCGCGATTGGCGTCCGCGCCGCCGGTGCTATCCGCATCGAACGCATCGATCACGCCGTCGCCGTCGCTGTCGTCCGCCATTACGGTGCCCGCTTCCAGCGCGTCGGGAATGCCGTCGCCGTCGCTGTCGAGATCGAGCGCGTCGACAATGCCGTCCTGGTCGAAGTCGCCCGCGCCTTCCAGCGCGTCCGGTATGCCGTCGCCGTCAGAGTCCGGATCGACCGCGTCGATCACGCCGTCGTTGTCGCTGTCTGCGGGTTCCGCGGCAGCACCAACCTCGACCGCGTCGGGAATGCCGTCGTTGTCCGAGTCGGCGTCCAGCGCGTCGATCACGCCGTCGCCGTCGGTGTCACCGGTTTCCTGCGCGTCATCGATGCCGTCGCCGTCCGAATCGCTCGACTCGGGATCGGTCCCGGCCGCATTTTCCGCGCCGTCGGAAACGCCGTCGCCGTCCGTGTCGCATGCCTGCGCTTCGTCGCTAGGCACGCAAGGATCGTTCGGCGCGCCGTCTGCGGCGTCCTGCACGCCGTCGCCGTCGGTGTCCTGGATGTCGTCCCCGGCAACGTTCGGATCGGTGCCGTCGATCAGCACCTCGCGACCGTCGCCGATGCCGCCGCCGTCGGTGTCTACGACGAGCGGATCCGTCGCGCCAATGCCCGCGAGCGGACCCGTGCCCTGCAGCTCGGCGCCGTCGTTCAGGTCATCGCCGTCGGTGTCGGCCAGATTCGGATCGGTCTCCGCCGCGTCCACCGCGCCGTCCGCGTTCGCGTCTTCGATGCCATCGTTCAGGCCATCGAGATCGCTGTCGCCGGCCAGCGGATCGGTGCGCGTCGCCGGATCGGCGTCCGGCGCGTAGGCCGCCGCGCCGGTGTCGGTGCCTGCATAGCCGTTGCCGGAGACGTCGCTCACGCCGCCAGGCACCGGCGCCACGACGCCGAGCTCGAGGCCGTCCGCAAGGCCGTCGCCATCGGTGTCCGCGACCGTCGGATCCGTCTCATCACCGCTGTTTGCCACGCCGTCGGCGCCAACGCGCTCCTCGCCGTCGCCCAGGCCGTCGTCGTCGCTGTCCGCGTCGGTCGGGCTCGTATCGCCCGCATCCAGGCTGCCGTCGCCGCCCAGCTCCGCGCCGTCGTCGATGCCGTCTTCATCCGTATCCGCGTCCTCAGGATCGGTGCCGAACGCCGACTCCACGCTGAAGCTGAGCCCGTCGCCGTCGGCGTCGGACAGGTCGTCGCCGCCGTTGCCCGTCGTCGGATCGGTGCCATCGATCAGCGCCTCCGCGCCGTCGGTAGAGCCGCCGTCGTCAGTGTCGGTATCAAGCGGGTCCGTCGCGCCGTAGCCGCTGAGCGCGCCGCTGCCGTTGACTTCGGTGGCGTCGTCGAGACCGTCGCCGTCCGTGTCGGCAAGCGCGGGGTCGGTCTCGCCACTGCCGCCAGTACCCGTGCCGCCGATGCTGTTGTCGACCGCACCGTTGCCGTTCGCGTCCTCCGCGCCATCGTCCAGACCGTCGGCATCGGTGTCTGCCGACGTCGGGTCCGTCTTTGTACCGGGGTCGGCGTCGGCAACGAAGTTCGCGGTCGCGGTGCCCGCGAACGCCATCTGTTCGCCATTGCTGACGCCGCCGGAAACCGCCTGGTCGACGCCCAGCTCAAGACCATCCGCCAGACCGTCGCCGTCGCTGTCGGCCACGAGCGGATCGGTTTCGTCGCCGCTGCCCGCGACGCCGTCCGCGCCGAGTTGCTCGGCGCCGTCGCGCAGGCCGTCGTCATCGCTGTCTGCATCGAGCGGATCGGTATCGCCAGCGTCGACGCTCGCGTCGTTGCCGATCTCGTCGGCGTCCTCGATGCCATCGTCGTCGGTATCGCGATCGTCCGCGTCGGTGCCCAACAGCGCCTCAGCCAAATCGCTCAGTCCATCGCCATCCGTATCGGTGCCGATGTCGTCGACGGCATTGCCGGCCGTGGGATCCGTACCGTCGACCAGCACCTCGGTGCCGTCCTGAATCTCGCCGTCGTCGGTATCGACGTCAAGCGGGTCGGTCGCGCCGATCGCGGCGAGCGGACCGCTGCCGTTCAGCTCGTCTCCGTCGCTCAGTCCGTCGCCGTCGGTGTCGGCAAGCGAGGGGCTGGTCTCACCGCTGCCGCCGGTGCCCGTGCCGCCGATCGTGTTTACCGTCTGGCCGTCGCCGTTCGCGTCTTCAGCGCCATCGTCCAGGCCGTCGCCGTCGCTGTCCTGCGCATTCGGGTCTGTAGTCGTCGCCGGATCGGCGTCGCCAACGAACGCAGGCGCCGTGCCCAGATAGGCGATAGCGAGCGTATCGCTGGTGCCGCCGCTGACGCCGCCCGACGCAACGCCGGCCTCCAGACCGTCGCTGAGCGTGTCGTCATCGCTGTCGGCATCTAGCGGGTCGGTCGGTGCCGACAGCGCGCCGCTGCCGTTCACCTCGTCGCCATCGCGCAGGCCGTCGTCGTCCGTGTCCGCATCGAGCGGATCGGTATCGAGCGCACCCATCGCGCCGTCGGCGCCGACTTCCTCGAAGTCGGTGCGCCCATCGTTGTCGGTGTCCTGATCGAAATAGTCGGTGCCAAGCGCGAACTCGACCGGGTCAGTCAGGCCGTCCGTGTCGCTGTCTGTGCCGCAACCGGCGCCGATCGTCTGCGGCACGCAGGGGTTAGCGTCCTGCGCGTCGGCCTCGTCGGGGCTACCGTCGCCGTCGGCGTCGGCGATCGCGGACTCCAGATAGTCGGGCGTGCCGTCGCCGTCCGCGTCGGCTGTCTCGCCCTCTACGCTGTCGGCTTCGCCGTCGCCGTCCGTGTCGGTCGTGCAGCCGTTGCCAAACTGGCTGGGCAGGCAGGGGTCGGCGTCCGCCGCGTCGGCCTGATCGCTCGTCCCGTCGCCGTCGGCGTCGGCCACGCTGGACTCGCGCCAGTCCACGTCGACGGCATCGCTGTCGGTGTCAGTAAAGATCGTGAAGAAAGAGTCAGCGTCGGTGATCGCACCGTCCGGGTTCGCGCTGCTCGCGCTCAGGCTAGTGCCGGCCTCCGCGCCGTCGCTCGTGCCGTCGCCGTCTGCATCAGGGCTCAGGTAGTCCGGGGTGCCGTCGGCGTCCGTGTCCGCGGGACTCGCGATGCTGCTGCCCGTGCCGCCGCGGACCGCGTTGGCGTCGAACAGATCCAGGATGCCGTCGTCATCGGCGTCCGCGGTCCCATCGACGGTCGCGGGATAGGCCGTATAGCCGAGCGTCGCGCGAGCCTCCACCGCATCGGGCAGGCCGTCGCCGTCGCTGTCGAGATCGAGGAAGTCCGCCACGCCGATCGCGCCGCCGCTGTCGCGCGGCGTCACGCCGCTGCCCGCCGCGCCGACCGCACTCTCGATGCGATCGTCCAGGCCGTTGCCCGCGGTGGAGTTGCTGAGCAGACCCGTGTCGACCAGGGTGTCGATGACGCCATCGCCGTCGGCGTCGAACGCGGCGTAGCCGAGGCCCAGGGTCTCGATGCCGGACTCGCGCAGGTCGCCGATGCCGTCGTTATCAGAGTCGAGATCGAAGTAATCGTCGATGCCGTCGCCGTCGCTGTCGGTCTCCGGCACCGGCGTGACGGCGAGTTCCGGCATGAAGAACGACCAGGAGCCGTTCGCACCACCGGAGTTGAATACATAGAGCGTCGCGGCCGAGTGGGAATCGGTGAAGGCAAAGTCCACGTCGTGGCCGTCCTGCTCACCCTCCATATTGACCAGCACATCGGACAGCGTGGCGTCGAGCGCCAGCGGCACGGTGAACTGACCGATCTCGCTCAGCGGCGCCGCCGGATCATCTGGATCGGTCAAGACGTAGGCGCCGACGCCATCTGCGGCACCCGCGTCCACCGCAACGACGGCGCCCGCCGGCGAACCCGCACCGCCGGTGCCCAGCGGTGTCCAGGTGCCGGGCTCGCCAAACACGTAGGCGTCCCGAACCAAAGTCGGATCGTCACCATCGGTCAGGCTGTCGATCTGGTCGAAAGCGATGTCCTTGAACGTGACGGCGGTGGGCGAATTGCCGGTGGTATAGATGAGTTCCACTATCTCGGTGTTGTTGACCGCACCGGCGCTCGATATCTCGCCCGTCGCCGCGTTGAAACTCGCCTGCGCACCAACCGACGTGTTGGGCCCCTGATAGACGTCCGCGAAGTAGAGCCCCGCGCTGTCGGTCAACCGCAGGCCGCTGGCGCCGTCAGGCACCACGCCCCCGCCGGCGACGAAGGCGCTGGCGGGAAGAGCAATCACCTGGTCGAGCGTGACGCTCGGCGGCGTTGGGACCTCGACGTCATCGCGTATGCCGTCGTTGTCGTCATCCAGATCGATCGCGTCATCGACCAGGTCGCCGTCGAGGTCTGCCGCCAGCGCCGGCACGCTGACCCAGCAGCCGACAACCAACAACAGGCCGAGCACAGGCAACCGGGCTCGCCATCCGTCCCGCGGCTGACTCGAAAGGGGGTTGGCAGGTCGCGACATCGCGTAAGGCTCCTCGCAGCGCTCCATATGAGCGCGCACCGCGAATGCGCCGACCGGCTTGCGGCAAGCCGCGAGCCGGCGGGACAGTCACTATCGACAGACATCGATAACCAGGGCCGCTTCGGCAGTCTTCTGGTCATCACGAATTGTCGACAAGGGTCGCATTTTCGTTCCGGGGTATTCTGTGAACCCGGTCGAGGTAGCAGGAAAAGAGGCGCAGCCGGAGGGCGTGCGACGACTCAGGGCGAGACGGCCTCCAGATCGTCGTCGAGAGAGTCGATTGAAAGCAGTCGCGCGGCGGGAAAACGCAGCCGGAACGTCGAACCGCGATCCGGTGCGCTCTCGACCTCGACCTCGCCGCCGTGCCGTTCCGTGACCGTCTTCACGAAGCGCAGGCCGAGGCCGGCTCCTCGCTGAGCGGCGATCTCGCGAACCGTCGAGCGGAAGTACGGCTCGAAGATGCGCGCGAGCTCCGCGCTCGGGATGCCGTAGCCGCGATCGATAACCTCGCAGCACGCATCACCCGTCTCCGCCTCCGCGTAGACGACCAGGGCGGCCGTCGAGTTCTCACGCGAGTACTTCACGGCGTTGGTCAGCAAGTTGACGATCACGCGTTCGAGCAGCTCGCCGTTGGCGTTCAGCCACAGGCCGTCGTCGCCGGTGCGGTCGTCGAACGCGATCGCGATGCCCTTGGCCCGCGCCTGGTCGAGCACCTGTTCCAGCGCGTTGCAGGCGATGGCACCCAGCTCGACGTCGTAGGTCTCGAACTGCTCCTGACTTTCGACGCGCGAGAGCTGCACGAATTGCTCCGAGACGTTCAGGCTCTTCTCGGCGTAGGCGCCGATCTGGTCGAGTATCCCGCTCACTGGACCGTCCGCCCCCGTGCCGTTTTCGCCCGGCGCCTTGCCGCGAACCAGGGCAAGGATCGACACCATGGGCGAGCGCAGATCGTGGGAGAGAAAGGCCAGCGCCTCTTCGCGCTGGCGCTCAGCGAGTCGGATATCGCTGACGTCGACGACCGTCATCAGCCAGTAACCCTTGAACCCCGCCTCAAGCCTCAGCGGCGCGCAGTCGACCAGGATGGTCGCGTCGTCGCGCGTGCGTGTCTCGAAGCTCACGCTCTCGTTATCGACCACCACCCGCCGCACGACCTCGACCCAGCTCATACCGGCGGGCAGGTGCACTGACCGTTCGATATCCAGCAGATTGCGCTCGCTGGTGATCGTCGTTAGATCGGTGAACGACGAGTTCACGTACTCGACCAGTCCGCCGAAAGACACCAGACACACGCCGCTGGTGATCTGCTCCAGGCTGCGCATGTTGACGTCGCGCGTCGTGCGCACGTCGTCCGCCAGGCGGTTCAGCTGGCGCATCTCGCGCCCCATGCGCTCGACCGACGCCGGGGCGACGGGTTCGGGCTCGACCACCGTCAACGCGGTCTCCAGATAGCGGCGTTCGTCCCCGGCGAACAGCTCTGCGCGAACGATCTGCAGCTCGAAGGTGCGATCGCCGAAGAGCGCCCTTCCGGTGAGACGGTGATCGCCGTCGCCGAGCCGATCCACGACCACGCCCTGATACTCTGCATCTCGCGGCACGACCCCAACGCGCGCCCGCCCGCCGAGCACCTGCGCGACGTGATCGGCCAGCTTGTGGAAGCGGCCCAGATCGAACTCCGCGTGGCCGAGCTGCAGGCGCTCCGCGTCGACCCGCTCGATCTCCCGGGAGAAGAACCGCCAGGCGGCCGAGAGACGCCGCCAGCTCCACAGGGGAAACGTCAGCGCCGCAGCAACCGCTGCCGCCGACAGCGGCACGTAGAAGCGCGCGATGAACAGCAGCGCGACAAACAGCGCCAGCGGCAGCACGACGAAGCCGACGGTCGCCAGGAGCATCGATCCGGGCAGCAGGCGCGGCAGCACCAGCGGCGGCAATGAGGCAAGCATGAGCACGCAGACGAGCGTGACGACTAGCGGCGCAACGGTGATCAGCGCATCGCCGCGCACTGTCGCCAGCACGTTCGCGTTGTACTCGACCCCCGCCATCGGGCTGCTCTCGCCAGAGACCGGGGTCGTGACCCAGTCCGAAACCGTGGATGCGGTGACGCCCACCAGCACCGTCTTGTCGCGCAGTTTGCGCGCGAGCGCGCCGCGCTCGTCGGTCAGCAGATCGAGCGCGGAAACCGTCCTGAACGTGCCCGGGGGACCGGAGAAAGGCACCAGTCGATAGTCGCAGACGATGTTACGCAGCGAATAGAGCTCGCCCTCACACTGCTCGCCCGGCTCCAGGGCATCCTCGGCGCCGCTCGCCCGGTTTGCGTGCGCAAGCGACACGTGCGGCCAATGGGGCTCCCCCACGCCGTGGAAGAGAAACACGCCGCGGCTGATGCCGTCGTCGTCCAACTCTGGGTGCACGTGACCGAGCGCCTCCGCCAGGTCAATGAGCTCGGGCAGCGGCATCACCTCCAGCAGCGCACCGGCCTGGGACACCGCGTCGATCACGATCGGCAGGGTCAGGTTGGGCAAGGCGCCGAGAGCCGCTGTCAGCGCCTCGTCATCCCGCGGATTGCCCGGCTCGCTGTAGAGAATGTCGACCATGACGCCGCGCGGCTCTCCACTCGCGATGACCTCGAGCAGCTCCGCCTGATCGCCCCGTCCCCAGGGCCAGCGACCGCGGGCATACAGGCTCTGCTCGTCGATGCCGACGATGACCACGTCTTCGGGCAGCGGCCCGGCTAGCTGCTCGACGATGTTGTCGTAGATGAGCCGATCCAGCGCGCTCAGCCAACCGCCCAGCGTAGCGGCGGCCGCAAAGCCGACGACCAGCACGTAGACGAGCCACAGCTCGAAGGCGATGCGTCGGTTGCTGACTCGAATACGCGCAGATTCAGGCATCGGCTGAGCCTAGCAGTGCGATCCCTGTCTGTCCGCCGAGGCGCGGTGTCCGCGATGGAACACAGCGCGGAAGTCGCCCTGAAGAAGCGCGGCGTGCGGGCAGGCGGCTACAGCGCAACGACGGCGAGTGCGAGCAGCCCGAGCAGACCGATCCACAGCGGCGGCGAGAGTTCCTGTTCGACCGCAGGCGCAATCTCGCCTTCGATGTCGCCGCCGGCACCGTCCGCCGCTAGCGCCTGCACCGTCACGCTGACCGTGCCGTTTGCCAGGCCGTCGAACCGGGCCGACCGCTCGCTGGTTTCGATGCGTTCGATGATCTCGCCCGCGCGGCTGACGGTCACCCGGTACCGCTCAGCGTTCGGCACACCCTGCCAGCTCGCCTGCAGCGAACTCGAGCCGTCGCGCCATGGGGCGCCATTAACCAGGCGACGGCGCGGCTGCTCCGTCCGGATCCAGTGCGTCGCGGGCAACCCGGCCAGCACGCGCAGTTCGCGCGTCGCCTCCTCGCCCTCGAGACCACTCTCGGACACGCCGAGAATACTGACGTACAGCGTGCCCCCGGGCAGATCGCGCAGCGGGTACGCGCTCGCCGACTGACGCGCGCGCGTCAACATCCGCGTCCGGGACGCATCCTCATACACGCTGACCACATACGCGCTCGCGCCGGCGAGCGGTGACCACGCGAGCTGCGCGTGGCCGGGTAGCGACGCCGGCTGGGCGGCGAAGGCCGGCGGCGGCAGCAGTTCTTCGACCACCAGGCCGGCGGCAGATGCAATCAGCCCTTCGCCGCGCTCGATGTCGCGATTGTCGCCGCTGGGTGCCGCAAAGCCGATGTTGCCCTCAAGCGTTTCGACAAATGCCTGCTCGCCCTCGGTGCGGGTCCGGAACTCCGTACCGCGCACGGCCGCCACGCCTTGCGGCACCGAAATTCGATAGCGCGAGCCGCTGCCGCTGACGCGCGACACGCCCGCGCCGCTGACCAGCCGCATTCGCGTGTCGACCATGCCCGTGTCGCCATAGGTCGTCATGCGATCGAAGACGACCTCCGAACTCGGCGCGAGCTGAAACTGGGAACCGTCCGCGAATTCGATCGTCGCAAAACCATCCGCACCGCTGCGCAGCCGCTGCCCAATGACGATCTCGCGCCCGGGCACCGCCGGGGCTTCGCCGGCCGCGTTCGGGTCAATGAGAAAGATATCGCCGCGGACATAGACGACGCGCGCGCTGGCGGGTTGCTGCAGCAGCCAGGCGAGCGGAAAGGCCAGGCGTCTGCCGGGCCTCAGGCGCGTCGGATCCTGCAGGGCGTTGTGGGCGGCGAGGTCTCTCCAGCGGGTGTGCGTGCCGCAGTATTTCTCGGCCAGGTTCCACAGCTTGTCGCCGGGGCGTACCGTGTACTGCCAGTCCTCCGCGGCGCCCGCCGGTAGCGCAAGCAGGAACAGCAGCCACAGCAGCCACAGAGAAGATGTAAGCCGGCGCAGCGGCCGACGATCAGGCCGCTTCAGTGGATTCGATCTGTTCGAGACGATAGCCATGCTGGTACACGGTTTTGATGCGGAAGCCGCCCTCCGGAGTGATACCAAGGCGCTTGCGCACGCGCGACACATGCACGTCGACCGTGCGGGTGTTGACGCCGGTAACGCGCCAGACGTCGCGCAGCAGTTGCTCGCGTGACACGAGGCGACCCATCCGCTGGAACAGGTAGTGCGCGACTTCGAACTCGCGTGCGGTCAGCCGGATCTCTTCACCGCAGCGCATGACGGTCTTGTTTTCCAGATTGAAGGTGAACGGACCGAATGACACCTCCAACTCCGCGCTGCCGAGGCGGCGCGAGAGCGCGGTGACGCGCGCGAGAAACTCGGCCTTCGACGCCCGCTTGACCATGTAGTCGTCGGCGCCACAGGACAGCGCCTCGACGATGTCGCTTTCGGCATCGCGCTGGGTGACGAACAGTATCGGCACATGCCAGTTGACCGTGCTCCGCACCAACTTAAGCACGTCGATGCCGGTCATGTCCGGCAATTCCCAGTCGAGCACCAGCAGATCGAAATCCGCCTGCTTCAGCCGAGCAACGAAGTCGGCACCCGTCAGCGCGTGTTCACAGTGATGGCCTTCCGCCTCCAGCCAGTCGCAGAGCATGTCTGCCTGGGCCTGATCGTCTTCGAGAAGAATGATCTTCATGGCTTGTCTGAGTCTCCTTGTCCCTGCCTACGCGGCGATAAACTCTTCGTGCTGGCTCTACCCTTCCTAGCGTTGCCTGTTGGCGCGTCGGGTTCTTCATCCGGATCGCAACCTGGCAGAAAGCGCCCTATCGCGCGATTGTCGGTCGGGTCTGGTCGTGTTGCGACCGCACATCGGACCTGTTTTTCGCATGAGCTGGCGGCTGCCGGTTGCGTTTGTCTTTTTTATTCGATCTACTTATTTCCGACGCAGCTGCTGGCTTTCTGTTCTCGGCCAATACGCAACGCCGCAACCGTCGGGCGCAAACTGCAAACCCTGGCGGTTACGGCAACGCTTCGTTGACCGTACATCTAACAACTACGCGGCATCCACGACTTTTGCGATACCGACGCTGCGGCTACGAGACAGACTTAGCCTGTCTGAAAACCAATCACACCCACCCGGTAGCGACTGAGGCCCTGCGCACCCGCGTGCGTCAACGTCGGTAGCCGACTCTACCGGGAACTGTCCAAGTTGTCCGATGCAGAAACGACGACTAACGTCCCCGGACGCCACCATTTTCTGGCATTTTACAATTGCGGCAGTAATCGCCGAAGTTCGCGGGTCATGCTCTGCCTGTCATCGGCCGGTGCGCCGGGACTGAGCGATCGGTAAACTGTCCGTGCTAGGGCGCGAAAAGCGCGCCGGGGGACGGCACAGCAGCGCGACAACAACCACGCACCACCCTTTCGTATCCAAGACAACAATCTAAAAGAGGACAGTCACATGACCGCATTGACCACGATCGAAGGCATCGGACCTGCGTACGAAGAAAAGCTCAAAGCCTGCGGCGTCGATAGCTGCGAGGAGCTGCTGGAAAAAGGCGCCAGCGCCAAGGGCCGCAAGGAAATCGAAGACGCATCGGGCATCGGCCACGCGCTGGTGCTGAAGTGGGTGAACGCCGCAGATCTTTGCCGAATCAAGGGCGTCGGCGGCGAGTACTCCGAGCTGCTGGAAGCGGCAGGCGTGGACACCGTACCCGAGCTCGCGCAGCGCAACGCGGCGAACCTGACGGCCGCCATGGTGAAGGTGAACGAAGAGAAGAAGCTCGTTCGCTCCGTACCCTCCGAGAAGCAGGTCACCGACTGGGTCGCGCAGGCCAAAGAACTGCCGCGCGTGGTCACCCACTAGGCGCAGACCCAGCCGAAACATGACAAAAACCCAGGAGGCGTTCGCCGTCGGTGCAGCCGACGGCGAGCTTGTCTTACAGCTCGGTTCCATGGGCAACCGACACGGCCTGATTACCGGCGCCACCGGCACCGGTAAAACCGTGTCGCTGCAGGTGCTGGCAGAGGCCTACTCGCGGCAGGGCGTGCCGGTGTTCGCCGCCGACATCAAGGGCGACCTGTCGGGGATCAATGCCCCCGGCAAGCCACACAAGAAGATCGACGAGCGACTCGGCAAGATCCCGCTGCCCGAATACAACCAGCGCGGTTTTCCAACGCTGTTCTGGGACGTGTTCGGCAAGAAGGGCCACCCGATCCGGGCGACCACTTCGGATATCGGGCCGCTGCTGCTGTCGAGCCTGCTGGAACTCAACGACACCCAGACCGGCGTGCTCTACGCGGCGTTCGCCCTGGCGGACGACGAGGGCCTGCTGCTGCTCGATCTGAAAGATCTGCGTGCGCTGCTGTCGCATATGGGCGAGAACGCCAAGGCCCTGCGACTGCAGTACGGCAACATCTCCAGCGCGTCCATCGCGGCGATCCAGCGGCGTCTGCTCGTGCTCGAGGAACAGGGCGGCGAGGCGTTTCTCGGCGAACCCGCGGTCGCGCTGGACGATCTCATGCGGCGCGACGATGACGGTCGCGGCGTCATCAGCATTCTCGACGCCACCCGACTGACCCAGCAGTCGCCGCGCGTCTACGCGACGTTCTTGCTGTGGCTGCTGTCCGAGGTGTACGAGACGCTGCCGGAAGTCGGCGATCCAACCTGGCCTACGTTCGTGATGTTCTTCGACGAGGCCCATCTGCTGTTCAAGCGTGCGCCCGAACCGCTCCTAGATAAGATCGAACAGGTAGCGCGCCTGATTCGCTCGAAAGGCGTCGGCATCTATTTCATCAGCCAAAGCCCGCTCGACCTGCCGGACAACGTGCTCGGTCAGATGGGCCTGAAGGTCCAGCACGCCCTGCGCGCCTATACCCCCAAGGACCGGCGCACGATCCGCGCCGTCGCTGACAGCTTTCGGACCAATCCGGACATCGACACCGCGGCCGTGCTGACCGAACTGGGAACCGGCGAGGCGCTGGTCTCGGCGCTGGATCGCAAGGGCGCGCCGCTGCCAGTGCAGCGCACGCTGATTCGACCGCCGGAGTCGCGCATCGGACCGCTCAAGGTCGCCGAACGCAAGGCGGCTTTGCAGGACTCGCTCGTCGCCGGAGTCTATGACAAGGCCGTCGACCGCGATTCTGCCTACGAGCTGCTGCGCGCCCGTGCCGAACAGGCGGCAGAATCCGCGGCTGCCAAACTAGCCGCGAAAAAAACCAAGAAGAAGTCGAGTCGCAGTAGCAGCCGGCAGACGCCCGGCGAGGCGATGTTGAAAAGCACGTTGCGCTCCATGGGCACGTCGCTCGGTCGCGCGCTGATACGCGGACTGCTCGGCTCGTTTCGACGCTGAGGCGGCGCGCAGAGGCCAAATCGGCGCCTGACGCCCGCCCCACCCCGAAATCGCTCGCATACCCCGTAAATTCCGGGTAAATAGCCCCTGCTCTGGAAATCGATCCGCAGACTCTTTTGTAGCATGGCGCTGCGCGAACGCTGCGGCATCCCATTGGGCTAGGGGCAAACTCGCGAGCGAAAAGGATGGCCGTCCGTCGAGCAGCCGAGCTCGAGGCGCACGCACAGGACGCTCTCAGACGAAAAGGACCGAACAGGAACCGCGGCGGCGCACACAGCAAGCCGCTCAGCAAACGATTCGACAACAAGCGAGCACATGGCCGCGATACTGCAGTTCGCCGCCACACGCGTCGCCCAAGGATAGAGGTACAATAATCATGCAACGAACCCCAACACCCAAAGCTCGGCTGCAATCGACCCTGGTCGCGGTCGCAGCGCTCTGCGCGAGCGCGGCTAGTGCCGACGTGCTGCTGCTCGACAACGGCGATCGCATCACCGGTACGGTCGATAACATCACCGCCGGCTCCGTTACGGTCACCACCGCCTACGCCGGCGCCATCGTGGTCAACATGGACAACGTGGTCGAGCTGTCGACCGAAGGTGAGTACGACGTCACGCTGGCATCCGGCGACAGCTTCACGGGTTCGGTCGTGCGCGACGGTCTGCTGGTCGACGGATCCGTCGTGCCCGCGAAGGCGACCGACATATCGCTGCTGGCCGTAATCGACGACGGCAGCCCGGTCTGGGATTCTCGCCTCGACCTGCTGGCGACGCGCTCGAACGGCAACTCGAAGGTGCAGACGATCAACCTCTTCGGCGAGTCGCGCTACACCCACGGGCCGAACGATCACTTCCTGTCGTTCGCCTGGGGCGACGAGGAGGCCGAGGGCGAGACGACCAAGGCGCAGCTAGAGATCGACTACAACTACCGTCGCATACTGCAAAACAACTGGTACTGGGCGGGCAACGTCGAGTACTTCCAGGACGACCTGAAGGGCGTCGATCGGCGCATCACCGTCGGCGTCGCGGCCGGCAAGCTGTGGTGGGATACCGCGATCAGCCGCCTGAGCACCGAGATCGGCGTCAGCCAGGTTTTCGAGAAACTAGAGGGCGAGCTCGGCAACGAATCCAACCCGGCGCTGCGCTGGGGTCTCGACTACACCCGCCTGCTGCGCGGCAACCTGGACTTCTTCCACAACCACGACATCCTCGCCATTCTCGGCGGCGGTCGCGGTCAGGTGTTCGACTCATCGACCGGCGTGCGCTTCGCGCTGACCGACGCCGTGCAGGCGAGCCTGCGGGTCGACTTCCGCCATGAGACCGACCCGCCGGAGGATGCGCATCGCAGCGACGTCACCTACGGCCTGGGGATTGGCTACGTGTTCTAGGCGTACCGACAACTCGCGCGACTTACGATCGCGACAAACAAAAACGGCCCGCAGTTGCGGGCCGTTTTTCGTTGGCGAAGTGAGTCGCGGTCGGGCTAGTCGTCGCCCATGAAGCCGATCAGGTGCAGGAGGCTCGTGAACAGGTTGTACAGCGACACGAACAGCGTCGTGGTGGCGAGGATGTAGTTGGTCTCGCCGCCGTGCACGATGTCGCTGGTCTGATAGAGGATGATCGCGCTCATCAGCAGGACGACGAAGGCGGAGATCGCGAGCTGGATGCCAGGCGGCACCGTACCGCCCGTGAACTGCATGATGGCGTAGATGCCGATGATGCCCAGCAGGACCAACACGCCGATCACAACGAAGCCGCGCAGGAAGCTCATGTCTGCCTTGGTGGTCAGCACATAGGCGGAGAGCCCGATGAATGTGAACGCGGTCAGTCCAAGCGCCTGCGGAATCGCGCTGGGCGCGATGGTCATGTAGGCGTTCAGGAGCGGCCCGAGCGTCAGCCCAAGGAACCCGGTGAACAGGAAGATCGACACCAGGCCGAAGGCGCTGTTGGCCGTCTTGTGCACCAGAAACAGCAGGGCGAAGAAGCCGATGATGGTCGGGAAGAAACCGAGGTAGGGCACGCCCATCGACATCGACACCGTCGCCACCACCGCGCTGAAGGCAAGCGTCAACGCCAGCAGCATGTAGGTGTTGCGGAGAACCTTGTTAGTGGCGAGAACGCTGGCCTCGCGGCCGATCGCGTTGCCTACCGGTTGATTAGCCATGTGATGAGACCTCGGTGGTGAATGTGCACTATCCATTTATATAGATGCAGCCACCACCAATTCAAGGCCTGGGCGCCATCGTCGTCGCTTTGTCAGATAATTTATCTTTATTTACAGCGACTTAGCGAACTGCGGCCAGATTCTCGGCGCCCGGCAACCAGCCGCCCTCCTGCAGTCGAGCCAGCCAGCCCACCATGACGTCTTCGCTGTCGCGGCAGTCGTGAAAGCCGGCCTGACGCAGCTTGATGGACGACAGCAGGGTACTGGGCGGCACGACATCGCCGCCCGTGTTAAAGAACAGATCGGCATAGATCAGCGAATCACCCACGAAGCGGTCGAGATCCGGCTCGCGCAGCCGGTGCGCCTCGGCCACCGCCCGCCACTCGGCAGACCGCTCGCACAGCGCTACGAAGGATCTCCGGTGCGCCTCGGCGACGCTGGGTAGTCCAAAGCGCGCCATCAGTCGCGGCCATACGCTGCTCGCGACCAGCACGTCGCCGTTGGTGACATTGAAGGTCTCGTCGCGCGCAGCGTCGGCGTCGAAGCCCCAGACAATCGCGGCGGCCAGCAGATCGGCGTCGACCGCGTCGATAGGGCCGACCGGACCACCGGGCCAGGCGCCATCTCCGCGCGCCGCCCGCTCGAGCGTGCCAAAGGCGCCAATGGCGGCGAGTATGTTCATCGGCGCGCCGGGGGCGTGGCCCAGAATGAGCGGCGGCCGCCAGATGGTGAAGGTCCAGGGCGCGCCCGGCCTGCGTGCGCGCAGCCAGTCCTCCTGCAGCCAATAGAAGTTGGGATGCTCGACGCGCGGCGCGCGCTCCTTGCCGGGCACAGACATTGGCGCAATATGGGCGCCATAGGCCTTGGTGCCCTGCAGCAGGGCGACGTGCTTGAGACTGTTGGCACGTGCCAACAGCGGCGTCAGCAGGTTTCGCAGCAGCGCCAGATTGGTCGCCATCTGATCGTCTGCCAACCAGCCGGCGACCAGCCCCGGCTTTTCGAACAGCGCCGCAAAAACCACGTGCGTGACGCCATCGAAGCGCTCCGCCGCGCGCGCGCAGGCGTCGGCGTCCAGCAGATCGAGCGACACGTGCTCGGCGCCGTCTATCTCCGGATCGCGCCGCGACAGCCCGACGACGCGCCAACCGCGCGCCTGACGCTCGCGCGTGCACGCTTCGAGCACCGCGCGCCCGACGACGCCGCTGCCGCCGACGACCAATATCGTCTCTGCCGTCACGCCCCATCCTCCTGAAACTGCAGCCGATGCAAAGCGTAGTAGGCGCCGCGTCGCGCCAGCAACTCGTCATGCGGGCCCACCTCGACCACCCGACCCGCGGCGAGCACCAGAACCCGATCGGCCTCCTGAATGGTCTGCAGCCGGTGAGCGATCACGATGGAGGTGCGGCCGGCGGTCACGCGTCGCAGCGCGGCCTGAATGTGCTGTTCCGTTTCGGTATCGACGCTGGCGGTCGCCTCGTCGAGCACCAGCACCTCCGGATCTGCGGCCAGCACCCGGGCGAACGCGAGCAGCTGGCGCTGGCCCTGGGACAGGTTGCGTCCGCGCTCCTCGAGCACCGTGTCGTAGCCGTTCGGTAATCGCGCGATGAAGCTATGCGCGTCGACGGCGCGCGCCGCACGCTCGACGGCGTCGCGATCCAGCGCCGGGTCGTTCAACGCAATGTTGTCGAAGATGGTGCCGGAGAACACGTGAAAGTCCTGCATCACGACCCCGATCCGGCGCCGCAGCTCTCTGGTCGGGATTCGCGTGATGTCGATATCGTCGACAAAGATCGATGCCTCGGGCACCCGATACATGCGCGTCAGCAGCCGAATGATGGTGCTCTTGCCGGAGCCGGTCGCGCCGACAACCGCGAGCGTCTCGCCGGCCGCGATGTCGAAACTGACGTCATGCAGAATCCGGGCATCCGCCGTGTAGCCGAAGTTCAGTCCGCGCACGCGCACCGAACCCGCCAGCCGCGCAGGCAGCGCTGCGGGAGCCGTCGGCTCGGCGGCCTGCTCGTCCCAATCGAGCGCCTGATAGATGCGCTCCAGGCTGGCCATGGCGCGAAAGAGTACGTTGTACTGTTCGCCGAGGGCGACGACGGGACGAAACAGCATGTCGACAAACTGGGTGAACAGCACGACGCTGCCTAGCGAGATCTGGTCCTGCAGCGCGGCGCCGCCGCCAAACCAAAGAATGGCCCCGACCGCGATCGACGCCATGCTGTCGACGAAGCCGCCGTACAGCACCTCGCCGCGCACCGCACGATTTTCCTCGCGCCGATTGTCGCGATTGATCTCGCTGTAGCGCTCGAGGTTGTGCTGCTCCCGACGGCTGAGCTGCACCACCTGCATGCCCGCGAGGTTTTCCTGCAGGTTCTGATTGAGCTGCGAAATGCTCTGTCGAATCGCGCGGTAAACGCGCCGCGTGAAGCGCCGGAACAGATAGGTCGCGACGGCGACGAGCGGCAGCGCGAGCATCAGTATTCCGGTCAGCGCCGGATCGATCAGCAGCATGACCGTGATCGCCACGATGAAGGGGGCAAACTCACCCAGCAGCACGCCAAAGCCCTGTAGCAGTTGGAACAGCACTTCGACGTCGTTCGTGACGCGGGTCATCACGCGCCCCACGGCGACGCGGTCATAGAAAGAGGTCGCGCGCGTCTCGAGATGCGCGAACAGGTCGCGGCGCAGATCGCGCAGCGCGCCCAGCACCGCGCGCGCCATCGTCAGCCGATGTAAATGCGCTGCGAGCACCCACAGCGTGGTCACAGCGAGGTACAGAAGCACGGCCGACAGCAGCGGCCCGAGGCCGGTGGCGGCCGCACTCGCGGCGTTGAGCGCGCCGAGACCGAAGTCGGGCAGATCGAACGCGCGCTCCGATTGCATCAACAGGCCGTCGATGACGACGCGCGTGACGATCACCGGCATGGCGATCGCGAACACGGACGCGCACAGCACCAGCAGCGCCGAGGCGAGCGCATGGCGCCAATGTGGCCGCACCCAGCCAAACAGTCGCCGGACCGCGGCGCCGTCGAATGACTTGCCCGCGAGCTCGGCGTCGAAAACGGAGTAGTCGCGCGCCTCAGCCATGGCTTGCCTCTCGCCGCTGCCGCTGCCGTGCTTCGAGCGCCGCGTACCAGCCGCCGGCGGCGAGCAGCTCCGCGTGGGTGCCAAGCTCTGCGATGCGGCCGTCATCCAGCACGAGGATGCGATCTGCATGGCGGGCGGTACTCACCCGGTGCGAAACGAGCAGCGTGGTACGCCCCGCGCGCGCGGCGAACAGCGCATCGAGTATCTCTTCCTCCGTCTCGGTATCCACGCTGGAGAAACAGTCGTCCAAGAGCAGTATGTCCGGCGCCTGGATGATCCCCCGCGCCAGGGTGCTGCGCTGTTTCTGACCGCCCGACAGGGTCACCCCGCGTTCGCCGACCACGGTGCCAAGCCGATCCGGCATCGACTCGACCGTCGGCCTGAGCGCGGCCTCGGTCAACGCCTCCCACACGCGCTCTGCCGGGCGCGCAGGCGCGTCGTAGCTGACGTTGTTGCGCAGCGTGTCGCCGAACAGAAACGGATCCTGCGGCACCAGCACGACGCGCTCGCGCAGCTCGCCGAGCGGCAGCTCGCGCACGTCCGCGCCGTCGAGCAGCAGCGTTCCAGGCGGCGGGTCGAGCAGGCGCACGAACAGTTTGAGCAGCGTCGACTTGCCGGTACCGACCCGACCCAGCACCGCGATGGTCTCGCCGGCGCTAATCTCGATCGTTACGCCGTCGAGCGAGGCCGCCGCCGTGCCGGGATAGCGATAGCCCAGGGCGTCGAGCCGCACCCGCCCATCGAGACGCAGCGGCCCTAGGCCTGCGGCGGGTCCTTGTATCTCGGGCTCAGCGTCGAGCAGCTCGAACAAGCGCTCGGTCCCGGAGGCGCCCTGCTGCCACAACGTCACGAGCTGACCCGCCTGTCGAGCGGGCCACAGCACCATCGCGACGTAGGTAAAGAAGGCCGTAAAGGTGCCGATCGTCATGTGCCCATCGAGCACGAGCGTACCGCCAACGCCGAGGATGATCGCCGTCGCAAACGCACCTAGCCAGGGCATCACGGCGGCGAGCTGGCTGTTCACCGCGCTGAGTCGGTAGAAGCGTTCGGCGTAGTCACCGTTGATCGCATCGAAGCGCTCGATCTCGCGCTCCTCCTGCACCAGCGCCTGCACCGTGCGTATGCCGTTGAGATTTTCCTGCACCTGCTCCGAGAGGGTCGAAAATCCCTCTTGCACGGCTCTGGACCGTGCGAACACAACGCGAGACATGCGCCAGCCGGTCCAGGCAATCACCGGCAGGGGAATCAGCAGCAGCAAGGCGAGCCCGGGCGCGAGCAGAAACATGCAAGTGAAGCCGATGACGGCGGCACCGGCGATGACGATGAGCGTGCGCAGGCCGCCGCCGATGAGCTGACGAATCAGGTTGATGTCGTTGATGGCCCGCGCCATCAGATCTCCGGTCGGGAACCGCGCGAAGAAGCCGCTGCCCTGCAGCTGCAGATGCGCGTAAACCCTTTTGCGCAGATCGTACGCCACCGCGACGCCGATGCGGCGGATCGCGAGGCGACCGAAAACGATGCTCACATAGCGCGCCAGCACACAGGCGGCGATGCCGAGACAAGGCCAGAGCAGATCTGTACGCGAGGCGCCCGCTGCCACCGAGTCGATGCCCGTCTTCAGAAACCAGGGGACGCCGGCCTCGAAAGCGCGCGCCGCGACCAGCAGACCCATGCCGCCCCAGAACGGCAGCTTGTAGCGGCTGTGATACGGCAGTAGGCGACGCAGGGGCGTGCCACGTCCGAGCGTGTCGCTCACGGCTTCACTTCGTCCAAGCGAAAACCGCGCAGTCTAGCAAAGCGGCGAACGGCTGCCGCGGCATTGGGATGCGAGGCTAGTGCGCCGCCAGGAACGCCTTGACGCTCTCTTCCGCGGCGGTCGCCGCCGGGCCCTCTTTCCAGTCGGCGACGTAGGTGAGATTGGGCGCGAGGTCGCGCAGGCGCTCGGACGTCGGCTTGGGGTGATACAGATCGTCGCCTTCGAACAGCAGGATCGGCGTCGCGCAGCCGCGGACGAAGTCGTCGTCGACGACGTAGAGAAACGTCTTGTCGGCGAACATGTTGGCGCGAAATGCGTTCCAGTCCGACTCGGGATTCGGCATGCCTGGCTTCAGCTCGTCAGCCCAGCTATCGAACATCTCGAAAAACGCCGCCTCGTTCTCGTGCACGCCAATCGGCTGAAAAATGACGGCGCTGCGGACGCGCTCCGGCGCGGCCTTGATCAGATTCATGATGTAGGGCCCGCCGATGCACATGCCGAGCACGTGAAAACGCTCGATGCCCAGATGGTCCATCAGGCCGAGCTGATCCGCGAGATAGGTGTGCCAGCCGTGGTCAGCCGCGATCGGTCCGCGGGACGCGCCGGCGTTGCGTTGATCCATCGCGATAACGCGATGGCTGGCCGCAAGCTGCTCGATGGGTTTGTAGGAGGTACGCGTCCAGAATGACGCGGCGGAGCGCATGCCGCCGGGTGCGATCAGCAGCACCGCATCGCCAGCGCCGGCATCTTCATAGTGAATCGTTACATCGCCGTTCTCATAGATCGCCATCGTCTCTCCTCAGTTGGTTCATTCTCGGTGGATCGCTGTTTGGGTAATGCTCGGTCTAGGTGGCGACAGGATTCGCCGCCGTCGGCGTGCGATCGACAAACGTCGCCACCCGCTCCACCACGCGATCCAGTTGGTCGTGGTAGGTCCAATGGCCCGCCTCTTCGATATCGTGCAGCTCGACGTCGCGAAAGTGCCGCAGCGTATCGCCCTGTCCTATTCGGTGCGCGTAGCCGTCCGACGCATTCAGGATCAGGACCGGCGCGCCGATGTTTTCCCACAGCGCGCGCGTCTGCGGTTCGGGCACGCCCGTTGGTCCCCACGCATGCGTGTAGTTATCGAACTTCCACGTATAGGTGCCGTCTTCATTCTGATTGGTGCCGTGGGCGGTCAAATGCTGCGCCTGCTCGGCGCTGAGGCCGGGGTTCATCCTTTGCATGCGCTCGACCGCGGCCGCGAGCGTCGGATAGCGGCGCGGCACGCGAGCCGACATCGCGTGCAGATTGTCGACCCACTCCGCAATCTGCTGCGGCACCTCCAGACTCGGACGTTCGTCGTCCTGCCACAGGCCAACGCCTTCAATCGATACGAGGCGAGCCACGCTCTGCGGCTGCGAGCCGGCAAAGAGTGCCGCGATCGTGCCACCTAGAGAGTGGCCGACGAGCGTCAGCGGCGCGTACTCCGACTGGCGCACCAGGGCGATCAAATCGTAGAGGTAGTCGAGATGATGGTAGATGGACCCGCGCACCCACTGCGAATCGCCATGACCGCGCAGATCCGGCGCGACGACGTGAAAACGGTCGACGAAGCGCTCCGCGAACCAGTCCCAGCTCCGACAGTGATCCTGCATGCCGTGGACCAGCAGCATAGTGGGTAGCTCGGGATTTCCCCAGGTGCAATAGTGCAGTCGCAGCCGCTGAGAAAAGTAAGTGTGCGAAATAGGACTCATCGCGCCACTTTAGTTCAGCAGCGGATCGATGCGATCGAAGGCTTCGCCCAGCTCGCGCTCATCGACCGTGAGACTTAGACGCACGTAGTTGCGCGCGCTGTCGCCGAACGCGCTGCCCGGTATCGTCGAGATGCCCGCCTCGTCCAACAGCCGCCGCGCAAACGCAGCACCTGGATCAGCCGTGTCGGCCGGCATGAGAGCACTGGCATCGAGCATGACGAACATGCTGCCGCGCGGGCGAAAACACTCGAGACCCGGAATGGCTGCGATGCGTTCCAGCGCATAGTCGCGTCGCCGCTGATACTCGCGACGCATGTGCTCGACGCCCTCGGCGTCGGTGCGCAGCGCGAACTCCGCGCCGTCCTGCACAAACTGACAGACGCCGAAGAAAGCCGCGCCGCTCAGATTCACCAGCGCCTGTACCAGCGGCTCGTCGGCGACCACCCAGCCGACCCGCCAGCCGGTCATGGCGTGGGACTTCGACAGGCCGTCCACGACGGCGATGTTGCTCATGTCATCGGTGCACTTGAGCAGCGACACGTGCGGCTCTTCGAAGGTGATCAACGAATAAACCTCGTCGCAGATCAGCCACAGGTTGCGCCGCCGACACTCAGCGGCGAGGCGCGCGAGCGTCTCCGGCGGAATCAGGTTGCCGCACGGGTTGCCGGGCGTATTGACCAACACGGCGCGCGTATTGGGCTGCACCCGCGCCAGCAGCGCGTCGACGTCGAGCTCAAAATTGGGCGGCTGCAGCGGCACGGTCTGCACGTCCGCGTCCAGCGCCGCAAACATGCTGTGATAGCCGACGTACATCGGTTCGGGCACAAGCAGGCCGTCGCCGCGATCCAGCACGCAGCGAACCAGCGCATAGAGCGCGGCGGTCGCGCCAGGAAACACGACGAACTGCTCCGGCGTGAAGGGTTTGCCCGTGCAGCGGGTCTCCAGTTCCGCGATCGCCTGGCGCAGGCCGTCTTCGCCCGCCGCCGGAGAGTAATGGGTGCGGCCGGCGCGCAGCTTGCGCACGACGTGTTCCGCGATCAGCGGCGGCGTGTCGAAGTCCGGATCGCCCACGCTCAGCACGAGCACATCGTCGCCCGCCGCTTTGCGCGCCAGCGCCTCGTAGTGAACCGCCCAGACGTCGCCGCCGGGGGCCGCGAGTCGCGCCGACATTTCCGAGAAGTGCAGCTGTTTATTCATGCGCGTGTTCGCTCCAGTCGCCGGTCCTTTCGCCGCTCAATACCATTCGCCGCTGGGCTGGCTCAGGAAGTCTTCCTGCCGCACCAGCACGAGCGTGGGGCCCTCTCGCGCCGCCGCCTCCGCCAGCGCTGACGCGAGCGCCGTATGATCTCGCGGCGTCGCGCTGGGCAAACCATAGGCCGCGGCAAGGGCGACATAGTCCGGCCCGCCGATCATCGTGCTGTCGGTACTGACATCGGCGCCGATCATGCTGTTGGTGATTTCCTCATAGCCGGCGTTAGCCCAGACCAGGAAGCACACGGGCAGCCGCTCCTGAACGGCGGTCGCAAACTCGGTCAACGTGAACTGCGCGCCGCCGTCGCCAATCAGACACAGGACCGGCTCGTCCAGCCCGACCGCCGCACCCATGGCTGCAGGTATCGAGTAGCCCAAGGTGCCGAATCCGGTGACCGAATGAAAGTAGCGGCGCGGTCGCTGTGGCTCGTACTGCCAGGTCGCGTAGTAGGTCGGCCGCGTGGAATCGCCTACCACACAGACGTCGCCGAGCGACGTGCCCAGGGTGGCAAAGAACTGCGCCATTTCGGCGTGCCAGTGCGCTTCGCGCAGACAGCCGTCGCGCAGCGTGGCGGCGCGCGCTGCACCGCCGCGTTCCGGGCGCTCGACGAGAGCCGTTCGCAGCGCGGGCACGAACGCAGCGGCGTCGGCACATACGGCAACATCTGCTCGCCGGTTGCGCTTGAGCTGCGCGGCGTCTATGTCGACGCGTATCAGCGACCCGCTCCGCGCCGCTGGCGCGCCCTGGAACAGCAGGTCGTAGTCTGTCTCGCCGAACTCTGTGCCGATCGCCAGCACGCAGTCCGCCTCGGCCAGCGCCGCCTGCAATCCGGGCAGCGACGGACTGCCGCCGACGTGCAGCGGGTGCCCGGGCGGCACGATACCCTTGGCGTTGGAGGTGGCGATGACCGGCGCGTCGAGGGCCACGGCGAGCTGCCGGCACTCGTCGGCCGCGCCAACCGCGCCGCCGCCCAATACCAGCAGCGGCGCGTCCGCGTCGTGCAGACGCTGCGCACAGTCGGTGATCAATCCCGGATCGGCCGCGGGCACCATGCCGACGCCCTGCACCGCTTTGTGCGCCTCCGCGGCACCGGGAAAGGTGAGCTTCTGCACGTCCGTCGGAATCTCGATCACGACTGGTCCCGGACGGGCCGTCGCGAACAGCTCGAACGCGCGCTCGAGCGCGACGGGAAACTCCTCGGGTGCAGACACCCGCAGCGCCAGACGCGAAAAGCCGGCGGCCGTTTGCAGCTGTTCCGGCAGCTCGTGCAGCGTGCCCAGCCCCGCACCCAGCGTCTCCCGCGCGCCGACGGCGACGATGGCGAGCACGGGCACAGAGTCCGCGAGCGCCTGGCCCAGAGCCGTCGCCGCATTTAAGAGTCCTGGCCCGCTGATCAACAGACACACGCCCGGCCTGCCCGTGGCGCGCGCGTAGCCGTCGGCCATAAAGCCCGCGCCCTGCTCATGCCGCGTGGTGATGTGGCGGATCGTGGATTGGGCGAGTCCGCGATACAGCTCGACCGTGTGGTTGCCGGGTATGCCGAAAACGTCGGTAACACCCCGCGCCTCAAGCAGCGGTGCGAGCGCGCCGCCAACGCTAAGTTCTGTCATGGCCTTAGGCCTGTCTCCCGAGCTCCGAAAATGGGACGCCTATATTGCTTGCGCGGCGCGCCAGCCGTCGATATCCGTCGCGTCAAAGCCGAGTTCGGCGAGAATCTCATCAGTGTGCTCCGACAGCTCCGGCGCCGGTCGCTGCGCGTGGGGCGGATCTTCGCTGGTCGTATGTGCGGCCCCGACGACGCGCACCCGCTCTCCCGCCTCTACCTCGGTCGTCGCGAAAATCGGTCTGCCCTCAAACTGCGGGTCGGCCGTGACCGCCGGATAGTCGCGGATCGCCGCCGCGGGCACGCCTGCCGTCTCGAGGGCAGCAAGCCAGTATTCGACCGTCTGGCCGCGGAGTATGGGTTCGAGCAGCGCGTTGATCTCCGCGGTGCGTTCGATGCGATCGGCGCCGCCATCGAAGTCGGCCAGCCGCTCGCCGATTCCGAGCGCCGTAAACAGCGCGGCCACCTGCGGCTCCTTCAGTGCGACGATTTGCAGATAGCCGTCGGCGGCCTCGAACACGTTCGCCGTGGGCGCCCGCGTGGGCGAGCGATTGCCGAACAGTTCGGGGATCGCGCCGCCGATCAGATAGGCGCTGACCTGAGACGCCTGCAGAACCATCGCCGTATCCATCATGGCGACGTCGATGTGCTGTCCCGCGCCGCTGGCGAGACGTCGATAGAGCGCGGCGGAGATGGCGAAAGAAGCGTTGAGTCCCGTGGCCATATCGACCGGCATGTAGCCCGTGCGCGTCGGCCCGGTCTCCGGGTGCCCGGTGATGGCCATCATGCCCGACGCCGCCTGTATCGCGCCGTCGAACGCGGGCAGATGAGACGCGGGGCCGGTCTGCCCGAAACCGGAGATCGAGCAATATACGATGTCGGGTTTGATCTCACGCACCGCCTCGTAGCCGAGCCCAAGGCGCGTCATAACGCCCGGCCGAAAGCTCTGCACCAGCACATCGGCGGTCGCCAGCAGCCGCTGCATCACCGGCGCCGCGGCGGGTCCCTTCAGGTCCAGCGTCAGGCTCTTTTTGCCGATGTTGCAGGTCACGAAAGACGGCGAGCCCTTCTGGCCCTTCATCAGGTTGCGTGTCATGTCGCCGCTGCCGGGCGGCTCGACCTTGATGACCTCGGCACCGTGCTGGGCGAGCTGCTGGGTCGCAAACGGCCCGGCCAGCACCTGCGTGAAATCGACCACGCGGATACCCGCGAATGGCTGACTCATAACCGTCTCCTTTAGAATCTTCCCCCAAGGGAGCACAGAGAACGTCTCGGGCAGCGGGGGAGCGGCATGCGGACTAACTATCACTCCAATTCGCGGCGCAGTCGACAGCGGCGGCGGCTTGCCGGGCTGCTGGTCGGCGTGGCGCTGGGACTCGGTGCCTGCGCGTCGCAGCCACCAGCCGAGGTCGAGGAGGTCGGCGCGGGGGTCACGCCGGGACCCGACCTGCGGTCGCTTATCCGCAGATGGAACGATCCGCTGGTGCAGGCCGTCGAGCCGTTTCAGATCTTCGACAACCTCTACTACGTCGGTATCGAATGGGTCGCCGCCTACGTGCTGCAGACGCCTGCCGGACTCGTGCTGATCGACAGCCTGTACGGCAAGTGGGTCGAGCGGATGCTCGACAACATGCGCAGACTAGGACTGGATCCGGCCGACATTCGCTACGTCATCGTCACCCACGGCCACTTCGACCACGCCGGCGGTGCCGCCGAAATCAGTCGCCGCTTCGGCGCAACCGTCGTCATGACCGAATCCGACTGGGCGCTGGCGCGCCAGCCTGCGGCGATCCCGGACTTTGCTTTCGACGTCCCCACGGCGGGACAGATTGCGCGCGACGGCGACATCATCGAACTGGGCGGCACGCTGATCGAGCTGTTCGAAACGCCGGGGCACACCGAGGGCGTACTCACGCTGCGCTATCCCGTCTACGACGGTCGGCGCGAGTATCGGGCGATGACGCTGGGCGGCGTCGGGCTCAACTTCGCAGGCGTCGCGCGAACGCAAAGCTATCTGGACAGCTACGATCGCCTGCTCAACACCCTATCCGTTCCAGTCAGCGCGAGCCTGCCGAACCACGCCGCGATGGGCGAGGTGTTCCAACGCGCCGAGCGGCTCAGGACGCGGTCAGCCAGCGACCCTCATCCGTTCGTCGACGGCGAAGGTTTTCGCAACGCGCTGCGCGGCTTCATTGCGGCCGCTGAAGACAAGCTGGAGGCCGAGAAGAACGGCACCGCCGCGGACCCGCTCGAGGCTCTGACGAGCGCGATCAGCAACTGAAACCGAGCTCAGGCGCGCTACTTCGGCACGTCCAGCGCCGGATTGCGCTCAAAAAAACCGACCGGCAGTAGGGTAAAGCCGCAGTACTCGACCGGCATCACCGGCCAGTCTTCCGGTCGCGGCACGTGCGTCAGGCCGACCGTGTGCCACAGGACGACGTCCGTATCCCGCACGCTGCGGTTCTGCGCCGTCCACTTGGGCAGGCCGTCGCCGCCCGGGTGCAGATTGGTGTGGTCCCCGGCGGCGGACAGCTCGGTCGCCTCGAACGGCGTGACCCACAGATTGTGGCGGGCGAACCCAGCCCTGCGGCCTACCGGCGAGTCATCGCTGGCGAGCAGGGTCGGCGTGCCCTGCGGCAGCAGCTTGAACGCCACGGGGTTGCCAAGTCGATTGCGCGACCTAGAGCTGACGACAACCCAGTTGCGCGACGACGCCGCGTTGACCTCGCGTTGCGCCGCGGCCTCCGTATCGAGCAGCGTGCGCCGAGCGCGAAAGCCGGTGCCGTTGGGGTTGTCCGGATGATCTGCCGGCAGCGCCTCTGTGTTGACCTCGAACACGCTCATCGGCGTGTCGTCCAGATCGAAATCGAGGCGAAAGTTGAACAGGTGCTGGTGCACGGGCGACGCCAGATTCGGCGCGATCAGCGGCGCAAACTCCGGATCGGTATCGCCGGCGACGGCGCTGACGCCGACGATGCCCGTCAGCTTCACCTCCATCTGGATCGTGCCGTCGAGATACAGATACCAGAAGAAGCCGTACTCGTAGTTGCCGACGGTGTGTATCGCGCTGATCACCAGCCGCCGCTGGCGCCGGACCACCTGTGACTGGGTCTGCGCATCGTAGTGCTTCCAGCCGATGCCGAAGTCTTCCTCGTGCATGCAGATCGCGTTTTCAATCGTGCGCGCGCGGCCCTCGTGGTTGAGGACGTCCACGTCGAAATAGTGGATTTCACCCAGGCAGTCGCAGCCCAGCGTCAGCGAATTAGGAATCGCGCCGATCGAGGCTTCGGAGGCGTCGAACACGTGCTTCCAGGAGTGCATCGGGTCGGGATCGCCGTAAGGCACGACCATGTCCGCGAGCGACGCCCGATACAGGATCGGTCGCAGCCGGCCCTGATCTTCATAGCCGAGCTGATGCAGAACGAGGCCGTGTGCAGGATGCATCGAGACGCGAAAGTCCCACTTCTGCCAGCAAACGTGGTGGCCATCAACCTCGAAGCTGGTGCCCTGCGGCTGGGTGATCGAGATGGGTTTGAGATCGTCGCGCAGCGACGGCTGGCTCGCCGCATCGTAGCGTCCGTGTTCGGGCGGCAGCGGCACCGCACCGTGGTCTTCTAAATACGCGACCTTCCCCGCAGTCAGGTCGACGTGGGCGATGAGGCCCTGCACGGGCCGCGCGTAGCCGTTGTCGAATTTGTCCTCGCGCACGAAGCTGATGCCGCGCAACACTCGGTGCCCGTCGGGCACCTCCGGATGCACGAAGCCGCCCGACGGCCAGGGATCGATCTGTACGTGGGTGAGATCCTCGATGCCGCGCTCGCGCATGGCGGCCTGATAGCCGACGTCGGCCTTGATGATGGTCACCGCCCGTACGACGTCGGCGAAATTGATGGGCACGTGCCCTTCGTCGAGATGGGTCAGCGAGGTGATTTCCTGCGCGCGCGCATCGATGCGCGCATCGAAGCTCTTCTTCGCGGCGATGTCATAGCCGAGCACCCGGAGTTCGCGCGGCAGCGGCGCGTCGTCAGCCGACCAGCGCTTCACCAGCGCCTTGTCCGGTTCGACCAAACCGATCGAGCCGAACACAATGCCGCCCGGCAGTTGGTCCTTCAGAAGTTGCCCCGCGCCGTCGATTTCTTCACGCGCCGGTGGCGTCAGCGGATGCGCAGCGGTCCGCTGCGCCAGAGACGGGATCATTTCGGCCATGGCGGTGTCCTCGATAAAATCGCGATTGCCCCAGTGTACCTCCTGATCGGCGGGGTATCGCAGGTCGCCGGGGCCCGCACGGCAGCCAAGCGGCTGTCGCCCTACGCGAACGCTGCTACAGTGTCAGGTCGTGTAAAGCGATACATCGGGGAGCGAACATGACCAGCCAACAACCCATCACCCTCTACGGGGTCCCCTTCTCGCAGCCCGTGCGCGCCGTTATGTGGCTCATGTTTTACAAGCGCACACCGTTCGAGATGGTGCTGATCAACCCGGGCTCCAAGGGCGACAACGGCAGTCGCAATCCCGCCTTTCTGGCGAAGAACCCCGGCGGCACGATTCCCACCATCGAAGACCCGGCCACCGGCTTCACGCTAGGCGAAGCTCACGCGATCATGGCCTACCTGTGCAACCGTCACGGCTGGGACGATGTCTACCCTACCGACTTCGAGGCGCGCGCGCGCGTCGACTGGTATCTGAACTACCACCACCGCAACGTGCGCGACGCCTCCATCGGCCTGGTCGCACCGCGCATTCGCAAAGATCTGAACATTCCTGAAGCGGTGCAGCAGTCGGCGCAGGCGACGCTGACCGGCGCGCTGAAAACGCTGGAATCTGGCTGGCTCGCGGCGCACGACTTTCTGACCGGTGACGCCGTGACCATCGCCGACTTCGCGGCCTATGTGGAGATCGGCCAGCTGCAGCCCCAGTTCACCAACGTCTGGTCGTTCGACGACTATCCTCGCGTGCAGGCCTGGCTGACGCGCATGCAGGGCATCGAGGGCCACGACGAGGTCCACGTGGTCTTGAAAGAGCTCGGCGACATCAGCGGCGAGCCGCCGTCGATGGAAACCATCAAGAACGCCAACAAGAGCGCGCTGGTGGCGATGAAGCAGAAGCTCGCCGAGTTCGCCTGAGACGCGACCGATTCAGGCGCGCTTCGGAATGGCCCAGATCAAGAGCGCGGACAGCAGGTTGAGCGCCGCCACGATCAGGATCGCGCCGTCGTAGTTGCCGACCACGTCGTAATAGTAAGAGGACAGGATCGGCGCCGCGGCGCTCAGACCGAGCGCAATCGGCAGCGCAGCACCACGTATGGCGCCCAGATGACGGCGCCCAAAGAAGCGCGCCCAGATGACTTCCTGCAGCGGAATCATGCCGCCCCAGCCGCAGCCGAGCAGCGCGTAGGCGAACACCAGCCCTGACAGGCTCTGCGCCGACTGCGCTGCCGCTATGGAAAAGATCGCGCAGGCCGTCAGCGCGGCCGACATCGCCGCGAGCTGGCGCGGTCGCTCCGAGCGATCGATGAAATAGCCCCACACCGGCTTGGTGAGCATCGCGGGAATAGAGGCGACGGTAATCATCCAGGCCGCCGTGGTGCGCGAGAAGCCCGCGTCGCTGATGTAGGGCACGGTCTGCAGCAGCATCACGCTGATGCCGACGCTGAAGAAACCGAACGCGGTCACCAGCAGATAGAAAGCGGGCGTGCGCAGCGCCTGGGCGCGCGTCAGAGAATTGCTGTAGTCCGCCGCCGCGACGGCGGCCTCCCCGGCCGCAACCTGCGCCGCGCTCTTGCCGTCGGGGTGCAGGCCGAAGTCCTCGGGCGCGCGCCGCATCATCAGCGCGACCGGCACCATCAGGCACACGGTGAACGCCGCGAGCAGCTGCCACGCCACGCGCCAGCCATAGGCATCGATCGCCCAGGTAATGCCGGGCGTGATGACGATGCCCGCAAAAGAGACGCCCATGGCCGCCCACGCGACGGCGCTGCCGCGCAGCTCGACGAACCACTTCGACAGGGTCACGTTGACGACGAGATTGCCGATTAGCGCGGCGCCCAGCGTCAGGGCAATGCCGTTCAGCAGCAGCCAGCCCGTGAGCGTTTGGACGAAGGAGGTCGCATAGATGGCGGCGCCGAGCACGCTGAGGCCGCAGAGCATCAGCGGCCGCGGACCGATGCGGTCCACGCTTGCGCCGATGAACACGCCGGCCGCCGCCATGACGAACTGGCCGATGGATCGCGGCGTGCTGAACTCGGTGCGCGTCCAGCCCAGATCCTCCGACATCGGCGCCATGAACGCGGTCAGCACGTAGTTCTGCGTGCCGATCGCGAGAAACTGGGCGACGAACGCCGCCCCAATCAGGTAGTAGCCGTAATAGAGCTTCGGTGTGTCGCTCAGGAGAATTCCCGCTCTTCCCACCAGGGAAAATACGGCGGCATGCCGTCGCTGACCTTGTCCGGATAAACGGCCGGGCGTTTTTCCAGGAACGATTCGACGCCCTCTTTCGCGTCCGCCGACTTGCCGCGGTGGTAGATGCCGCGCGAGTCGATCTTGTGCGCCTCCATCGGATGGTCTGCGCCCAGCATCTTCCACATCATGTGCCGCACCAGCGTCACCGATACGGCGCTGGTGTTGTCGACGATCTCTTTCGCCATCGCGCGCGCGGTCGGCAACAGCTCATCGGGCGCGACGGGTTGGCGCACCAGGCCAGCCTGGAAGGCCTCGTCAGCGGGAAAGACGCGGCCGCTGTAGCACCACTCCAACGCCTGACTGACGCCGACGATGCGCGGCAGGAAGTAGCTGGAACACGCCTCCGGGACGATGCCCCGGCGAGCGAACACGAAGCCGTAGCGCGCATTCGTGCTGGCGAGACGAATGTCCATCGCGAGCTGCATCGTAATGCCCACGCCGACCGCCGGGCCGTTGCAGGCGGCAATGATTGGTTTGTTGACGTCGAAGATGCGCAGGGTGAGCAGGCCGCCGCCGTCGCGATGTTCGCTCGCGTCGCGCTCGGCGTTGTTGAAGGTGTTGCCGCCGCCCGCAAGATCGGCGCCCGCGCAGAATCCTCGTCCGGCGCCGGTCACGATGATGACCCGCACGTCGTCGTCCGCGTCCGCGCGGTCCAGGGCGTCCATCAGCTCCGCGCCCATGGTCGCGTTGAACGCGTTCAGCCGCTCGGGCCGATTGAGGGTCAGGGTCAGAACGTTGTCCTCGACCTCGTACAGAATGGTCTCGTAGCTCACGGCACCTCCCACCGGTTGATCTGTTATCAGCCGATCATGGTGCCCGACTCACAAGGCTGCGGCCACCGCGGCGACCAAGCGATCGTGCGCCCAGCGCTTGCCGTTCGGGTCCACGCCGGTGCGGACGATCACCAGATCGGCCCCCGGCACGACCGTCACGTACTGACCCTTGTTACCCGCGCTGGTGTAGGTGCCCGCCGGCACGCCCGGCATGGTGTCGAGCAGCCAGAACTGCGCGCCGTAGCCGCGCTCGCCCGCTTTCCTCGGCCGCGCGGGCGCCGCCTGGGCGACGAAGTCGGTCCAACCTTCGGGGAGGATGCGCTCATCGCGCCAGACGCCTTTCGCGGCATAGAACAGGCCGAAGCGCATCAGATCGCGGGCGGTCGTGTACACCTGGCTGGAGCCCATGAAGCGGCCGGCGTGATCCGTCTCCATGCGCGTATCGAACATGCCCAGCTTGTGCAGCAGCCGATCATAGGGAAAGCGCAGGTAGGCCAGTCGATCGTCGAGCACGTGCTCGAGCGCGCGCAGCAACAGCAGGGTGTCGTTGTTGGCGTACTGCCAGCGCGTGCCGGGCGGCGCCTCGAGCCGCGTCGTCGTGATCGCCGGCAGGATGGCGGCACCGCCGAAATAGAGCGCGTTGGTATTGGATCCCGAGCTCTCGAGGCCGCTCGACATCTGCAGCAGATCCACGAGCCGGATCGCCGCGCGGGGATCGTGCGGATGGCGCCACTCGGGGATGGGCGCCGGCGCATCCACCTCGAGCAGACCATCGCCCACCGCGATGCCGATCAGGGTCGCCGTGATGCTCTTGGCCGTCGACCAGGTGCGATAGCCGCTGCGCGGACCGAAGCCTGGTGCGTAGCGCTCCGCGATCAGCTTGCCGCGGTGCGCAATCAGGACCGCGGTAGTCACGCTGCCGTCGCCGTAGGTCGCGCCATCGAACGCATCGCGCAGCAGCGGACGCAGGCTGGCGGGGGTCCGCAGCCGGACCCGATCGCCGTCCGGAAAATTCTGCGCGGACCGATTCGGCACCGGCGGGTAGGCGACGTAGGGCAGGCTCGCGAGATCGGCCTCCGACCAGTCGGGGGGCAGCAGCGTACAGCCCATGCTGTCGCGATACGCGGCCACCGCGGTCTCGCCGCCCGGTCCGGCCGCGCGCACAAAGCGGCGCCGGGCGTCGATCTGCGGCGGCGGCAGCTCGAACGCCTGCGTGTCCACCAGCTCGACACGCTCTATGTCGTCGAGCGCGCGTCCGGCGTGGAAGTGCGCGCTGCAGGTGAATAGCGCACGATAGCCGGCCAGCACCGTCTCCATCGGGGCAGCACCAGCGTAGCGTGCGTAGTCGGTGGCGGCAGGTGCGGCGAACGCGGGACTCAACAGGGCACAGGCGAGACTCGCGACGCCGAACCCGATGCCACGGCTGCGCGCCGCGATACGAAAACCCGGATAGCCACTCATTGATCTGTCTCCAATATCGACGGAAGGCCGGGGCAGCGCCGACAGACCAGCCAGTTGACGGTTCCGCCTGACGTCGAGTGATCGATGGTCTGTCTGTGCTGTAGATAGCCCCGCAATTGCAGAGTACCCCACGGAATGGCGAGCCGAAAAACCGTCTAATGGCCGCTGTCTCGGTGCGTGGCAGCGCAAGCGATGGGCACTCGTGGGGTGCTGAGAGACGCCGGCAACTCTTATGACAATTTCGTTTAAGAAAGCCGGGCGTTATAATCGCGCGCTCACTGGCGGAACCTCCGCCGCATCACCCCGGACGAGTGAATTAACCTGGAAGGACACATTCCGACATGGGCGCATTTAAAGAACCCCACGGTGGGGAACTGAAAGATCTCTACCTGAACGAAAGCGCGGCTGAAGACGAGCAGCGCAAGGCCGGCGAGTACCCCCAGTGGGACCTCACGGCTCGCCAACTCTGTGACCTGGACATGCTCACGAACGGCGCGTTCTCCCCGCTCGAGGGCTTTCACACCCAGGCCGAATACGACTCGGTCTGCGAAAAGATGCGCCTGCCCGACGGCACGCTGTGGCCGATCCCCATCTGCCTCGACGTGTCGGAGGACTTCGCCGGCCAGATCAGCGCGGGCCAGCGGATCGCGCTGCGCGACCCCGAGGGCGTGCTGCTTGCCACGATGGACGTCGAGGACATCTACCGTCCCGACAAGGCAAAAGAGGCCGAGCTGGTATTTGGCAAGGACGACGTCGCGCATCCGGCCGTGGACTATCTGCACAACACGGCAGGTCCGGTATACGTCGGCGGTCGCGTGCACGGCGTCGAGCCGCAGACCCATTACGACTTTAAGCTGCTGCGCGACACGCCGGCCGAGGCCCGCGGCCGCTTCCGCAAGTTGGGCTGGCGCAAGATCGTCGCGTTCCAGACCCGCAACCCGCTGCACCGCGCACACCAGGAGCTGACGTTCCGCGCCGCCCGCGAGCTGCAGGCCAACCTGTTGATTCAACCGGTCGTCGGCCTGACCAAGCCGGGCGACATCAACCATTTCACGCGCGTGCGCTGCTACGAACACGTGCTGGAGCAGTACCCGGAACAGACGACGACCCTGTCGCTGCTGAACCTCGCCATGCGCATGGCAGGTCCGCGCGAGGCGATCTGGCACGCGATCATCCGCAAAAACTACGGCTGCACGCACTTCATCGTCGGCCGTGACCACGCGGGTCCGGGCAACGACTCGAACGGCAATCCGTTCTACGGCGACTACGACGCGCAGGAGCTCTTCCAGCAGCACGAGGAAGAGCTCGACATCGCGATGGTGCCGTTCAAGATGATGGTCTACGTCGAGAACAAGGCGCAGTACATCCCGGCAGACGAGACGGAAGCCGAGGACAAGGTGCTGAACATCTCCGGCACCGAGTTTCGCCGCCGCCTGCGCGAAGGCTTGGATATCCCCGAGTGGTTCTCGTATCCGAAGGTGGTCGCAGAGCTGCGTCAGGCGCATCCGCCGAAGGAGAAACAGGGCTTCACCGTGTTCTTCACGGGCCTGTCCGGATCCGGCAAGTCCACCATCGCCAACGCGTTGATGGTCAAGCTGCTGGAAGACGGTCGCCGCCCGGTGACGCTGCTGGACGGCGACGTCGTGCGCAAGAACCTGTCGAGCGAGCTGACCTTCTCGAAGGAACACCGCGACCTCAACATCCAGCGCATCGGCTACGTGGCCTCTGAGATCACGAAGAACGGCGGCATCGCCATCTGCGCACCGATCGCACCCTACGCGCACACACGCAAGTACGTGCGCGATCTCATCGAACCGCTCGGCGGCTTCCTGGAAGTGCACGTCGCGACCACGCTCGAAGAATGCGAGCGCCGCGACCGCAAGGGCCTGTACAAGCTCGCGCGCGAGGGCAAGATCAAGGAATTCACCGGCATCTCCGATCCCTACGAGACGCCTGAGAGTCCCGAACTGTCGATCGACACCGAAGAGCTGACGCCGGATCTCGCGGCCCACCGCGTGGTGCTGAAGCTCGAAGGCATGGGCTTTATCAGCTAAGGGTATCGCTCGCATTGATGCAGGCGCTAAGCGCGAGCTTGGCGCCTGCGTCCATCAGCAGCTTGCAACGCAATCCGCGCGATAGCTGCCGGGGCAAAAAAACAGCCCCGCCCCCTCCTCCACAACAGCCAGCTCTCTTCCCAATAAGCCGCTAACATGCGCAGGCCATGACCTGAAGGAAACGCAGCATGCGAACGCTGCTCAAGATCGTCGCCGTGCTCGTCGCGGTCATCGCAGCCGTCGTGCTCATTCGCACCGCGCTGCACACGCCGAGCGCCAACCCTAGCGTCGGGGCGGTCGAGAGCGGTCCGGGCCTGCAGTTGGACGAGCAGGCGATCGCGGCCAACCTCGCCGCCGCAATTCGATTCCGCACCGTCTCATACCGCGACCCCGGACGAGTCGACGGCGCCACTTTTCGTGCCTTCCTGACCTGGCTCGCCGCCACCTATCCGGAATTTGTGGCGGCGACCGAACGTTCGCTGCATGGCGGCTTCACGCCTCTGTACCGTCTGCCCGGCAGCGATCCGGGGCTGGCGCCGATCCTGTTGACGGCACACTACGACGTCGTCGACGTGTTACCGGGCACCGAAGACGACTGGGGCGTGCCGCCCTGGGCGGGTGAGATTCGCGACGGCGTCATCTGGGGGCGGGGCGCTCTGGACGACAAGAGCGCGGTTATTGCTCAGCTCGAGGCCGCGAGCGCGCTGCTCGCAACGGGCTGGCGCCCCGCGCGCAGTGTCTATTTCAGCTTCGGCCACGACGAAGAGGTTGGCGGGCCGCGCGGCGCCGCCGCGGTTACCGAGTATCTGCGCGAGCAGGGCGTGCAGCTCCAGTGGTCGCTGGACGAAGGCTCATTCATCCTGCAGGGCATGCTGCCGGGACTGCCCGAGGCCGCGATCATCAACGTGGCCGAAAAAGGCAGCGTGACGCTCGACATCGTCGCTATCGCCGCCGGCGGCCACTCGTCGATGCCGCCACGCCAGACCGCCGTCGGCAGGCTGGCCGAGGCGATTTCGAAACTGGAGGCGCAGCCCCTGCCGGGCGGCCTGACCGGTCTGTCGGGCGACCTGTTCGACGCGCTCAGCCGCCACATGAGTTTCGGCAATCGCCTGCTGTTCGCAAACCGCTGGCTGTTCGGGCCGCTGATCGAAGATCAGCTTGCGGGGCTCGACTTCGGCAACGCTATGCTGCGCACGACCACGGCGCCCACCATGCTGAGCGCGAGCATCAAATCAAATGTGCTGCCGATCGAGGCGAGCGCCACGGTGAACTTTCGCATCCATCCGCGCGACACGGTGGAGTCGGTCATCGAACACGTGCGCCGCACGGTGGCCGACGACGACATCGAGATCCGGGTCGCACCCGGCGCGGGTGCGCCCGCCTCGCCGGTGTCGAGCGCGGCCGGTCCCGGCTATCGCGCGATCGCGGCGGCGCTCGGGACAACCCAGGGCGAAATCGTGGTGGCGCCGGGTTTGATGATCGCGGGCTCTGACAGCAAGCACTACGGAAAGGTTGCGCTCGACGCGTATCGCTTCAATCCCATGCGCGTGACGCCAGCGGACCTGACCGGTTTTCATGGCACCAACGAGAGAATTGCGATCGCCAACCTGGTTGGCGCCGTCGAGATGTACGCCGAGATCCTGCGACTCGGGGCCGCCGCCGACTAGCGGCGCGGCGCGAGGACGGCGGGCAATTCAGACAACGGCCCGGGCTTGCGGGCCAAGCGAGACAACATGAGCGACGATATCCGTCTCTATCGAACCATCCTGCCGGTCGACAGCATCGAGCGGGCAAGTGCCTTCTTCGGCAGTGTTTTCGATACTCCCGGCGAACGCGTCTCTCCGGGTCGTCACTACTTCAACTGCGGCGGCACGCTGCTCGCCTGCTACAGCCCCGACGACGATGGCGACCGGCCAACCGAACGCTGGCACTTTCACGAAAACCAGTACCTGTATTTCGCGGTGGCCGATCTCGAAACTTATCGCGAGCGCATCGTTGCCGCAGGCGGCACGCTCTTGAGCGACATCGCCTCAATGCCCTGGGGCGAGACCCTGTTCTACGCGCTCGACGATCAGGGCAGTCGCCTGTGCTTCGTCGATAACACGACCTTGTTCATTGGTTCCCTGGGCGACTGACGCTGCTAGGGGCGTGTCAGGCGGCTGAACCTGCCGGGAGCGCATCGCCGCGCATCGCCGCGCGCTCTGCCAGGTCGCGCTCGTGCGCGGCGCTCATCGCCTCGAACAGCATCCGGGTCGCATCCGGCACGCTGGTGCCGGGCGCAAAGTGCAGCGGATCGAGGATGTGCGCCGTGACCGGTCCGGGCACGATCGTGCGGGTTCCCGGCGGCCGCATTTCGCGCAGCCCCGACAGATAGATCGGTACGACCGGCACATCTTTCTCCAGCGCGAGGATCGACACGCCGTACTTGAAGCGGTTCAGGCTGTTACCGCGCGCACGCGTACCTTCTGGGAACAGCATCAGATTGCAGCCGCGATCCAGCAACCACTTGGGATACTCGAGCGCCTTCGATCCGCCGCCGCGCTGAATGGGATACAGGCCCATGACAAGCGACTGGTACCAGGGCTGCAGCGTCCATTCCTTGCGGCCTTCCAAAAACCAGCGATCCGCGGCGGCACCAAAGTAGATGTTGCTGACGATGCGCCACGGCAAGGCACCGAGCAGCGCGTACTGATCCATGTGACTGCTGTGGTTGCCCGCGACTATGCAGGGACCCTTCAGACCGTCCAGCTTTTCACGACCGGTCACGTTGAAGGGCTTGAAGTATTTCCAGCGCCAGCGCGCATAGGCGTACGGATGCATCAGGAAACGCGCGGCCCGCGCCCACGCGCTGATCTGCCAGCGATGGGGACCGCCGGTGCGCAGACTCTGCTGCATCAGCCGCGAGAACACCGGCAGGTCGATCGCCGGCAGGATCTGCACCTGGCCCGTCGTGCTGAGTTCCTGAGCGAGCGAGGCGCGGTAGGCCTTAAAGTTGTTGGGGGCCTCGACGAACAGGCAGACGTCCCATTCGCCCAGCAGGTGATAGCTCTCGATGACCTTCGCTTCCCAGCGCTCTATCGAGGCGATCGCCTCCTGTAGGAAGGAGGGCTGGTCCTTCAACAGCTTCACGCCCGGCGAATGATAGCGCATCAGCATGACGAAGTGCGGCATGAACGGCTCCCGTCGAAGTTATCGGCTTGGTTCGCGGTCAGCGACTAGTCAGTCTTCTTGGGTGGCGCCGCCTGCATCATCTCCACGAACTGATCGATGCTCATCCCGGGCAGGGTGGTCACCTTGATGGTCCCGCGGGAACCCAGCTCCATGGCGATCCGCGCCATGACTTCGTTCGTCGGCGCGTCGATCACGTTGACGAAGTCGTATCCGCCAAGCACGGCATACTGCGACAGTACGCGCGCCCCCATCGACTCGACTTCCTTGTTGACCTCCCCCAGCCGCTCGGGGCGCTCCTTCAACGTTTTGCGCCCCTCGTCCGTCAGCGTGCTCAGCATGATATAGACCGACATCTCGATTCCCCCGTCTTGGTTCTTATCGCGGGCGCTAGCCCGTCACATAGCGTCCCGGCGCCGGATCGAGCGGCGGATACTTCGTCTGCGCGTACAGCGATCCGTCCGCCGCGTAGTCGCCCGCGCTGTGCGAGCGTAGCCAGTCGATCCAGTGATAGACCCAGGAGCCCTGATGTTCCGTCGCGCCGGACAGCCACGCGTCCGGATCCTCCGGCAGCTCGGCGTTGGTCCAATGGCGCAGATGCTTGTTATCCGTGCGCGCGCAGATGGTCTGCGTGTGATTCTGGTTGGTCAGCACGAAGGTGGTTTGGTCAGCGAACATCTGCGTGCTGCGATAGCAGGCTTTCCAGGGTGTGATGTGATCCGTGCTGCCGGCCATCAGGTAGATCGGGTAGCCGCAGCGCTCGAGCTGCAGGCGCTGGCCGATCGCGCGCCACTCGCCTTTCACCAGCTTGTTGTTCAGCGACAGCTCAAGCAGATCGCTGTGCATAGCCGCGGGTATGCGGGTGTAGTCCATGGACCAGAACAAAAGCGGATGCGCCAGCGGCTCTTCGCCCAACAGATAATTGCGCCGCAGGAAACTCATGATGTTTTCTTCCCAGCGCAGCCAGGCAAACATCTCGAACACGTCTTTTTCGTCGTAGAAGCCCTTTGCGCGCACCGATGCCTTCTGCGCGGCGACCGAGCGCTCCGAGACAAACAGGCCGAAATCACTGTCTTCCGTGCGGCTATCCAGCACGTTGATGAACAGCGACAGCGAATTGATCCAGTCGCGACGTTTCTTAACAAGCACGCCGGCTGCGATGGCCGCGGTCAGTCCACCCGCGCACGCGCCCATCAGATTGACCTTGACGCCGCTGCGCATGTCGCGAATCACGCGAATCGCCTCGATCACGCCTTCCGCGTAGGTCGCCAGCGACCAGTCGCGGTGCTTTTTCTCGGGGTTGCGCCAGCTAATCGCGAACAGCTGCTGTCCCGATTGCAGGAGCTACTGGAACAGACTGCGATCCGGCGTCAGATCGCCCAGATAGAACCGATTCACCTGACTGAACACGTACAGCAGGGGCTCCTGCGCTACTTCCTCCGTGAGCGGCCGATAATGAATCAGCTCGAACAGTTCGCTGCGAAACACCACCTGGCCCTCGCTGCACGCCACGTCCTCACCGACCACGAACGCCTTGCGATTAGCGACCGCGGGATAGCCGTAGTTGTGGCGTCGATCGTTCATGAAGTTGCGCAAGCCAGCCATCAGGCTGGAACCCGAGGTATGCCGCAGGCGCTCCATCGCCTCCGGGTTGCCCAATAGCGAATTCATCGGCGCATAGACGTCCTTGACCGCATCCAGCAGAAAGCGCGCGCGTTCGCGATCCATACCTTCCAGCGCCGACTTCGCGAGCCAGTCGTCGAGCGAGTTGCACCAGGCGAGATAGATCTGACCTATGCGTCGATACAGCGGGTCCTCGTACCAGGACTCGTGGTGAAAGCGGCCGTCCATCGGCTCCGGCTGCAGATCGGAGTTGCCCGCCAGAATGTTCAGCAGCTCCAAATTGAACTCGGCGGCCGCCTCGAACGCGGCACGCGGCTGCGCGAAGCCGGTCCGTATCAGCTGCTGCCAGCCCTCGACGAAGGATTCGCGGTCAACGCCGAGAGCGGAGTTCAGTCCGACGCCCTGGGCGCGGCCCCGATAACCTTTGTGCGGCTGCTGTTCGTCCGTCATTTTGCGGCACTCGTCATCTGGGCAAACTCCTGAAAGGACTCGTAGATGCAGGTCGAGAAAAATTCGGGGTCCGGCATCATGTCGCGACAGCTCGTAAAACCGATGCTGAGCTCGCCGTTGTAGCTGGTGATCGGCATGATCAGACCCATGCCGTGTGACAGGGGCGCCAGGCCGACGCTGGTGACCATGGGCGCGCCCATGAAATACAGCGGCACCTGCGGTCCGGGGACGTTGGTGATGGTCAGGTTGAACGCCATCTGCGGCGCCGCCGCCAGGTTGCTCATCAGCCGACCCGCCATGGCCGCGGTGAAGGCGGGCACGAACCGCGAGTAGTCGGTCATCGCCCGGGCATCCACCGCGTCCACGATCGCCTTGCTCGACTGGGTCTCGGCCAGCACCGCGCGCAGCCGTTCCACGGGATCGGCGATGTGCGTGCCGATCGGTACGAACAGCGCACCGACCTGATTGCCGCCGCTCGCGGTCTCGGCTGAACCGCGCAGATTGACGGGCGCCATCACGATCAGCGATTTGCGATTGAGTTCGTTTTTGGCCTCCAGGTAGCGCCGGATACCGCCGCCGCAGATCGCGAGCACGGCATCGTTGACGGTCGCGCCCGGCACCACCTTGCGAGCGGCACGGATCTCGTCCAGCGGCACCCTGACCAGCCCCACGACGCGCTGCGCGGAAACCAGACCGCCAAAGCGCGTGCGCGGCACGACCGAATACCCCGTTCCCGCCGCGCGCGCGCCCGCCATGGTCTCGATGGTCTGCCGCACGCGCGTCGGAAAATCGCCCATCTGCCGTACGACGGTCTCGGCGAAGCGCACGGGGTTCATCATGTGATTGGCGGTGGAGCGCAGCATCAGTTCCGCATCGCTCGGGGCCGTGCCCGGCTGCCAGGAAGTCGTGGGTCGAGGCACTGGCGGCGGCGTCTGTTCCAGATCGTGCAGGATCTCGACCATCTGCATACCGGAGGCACCGTCGACGGCCGCGTGGTGCATCTTGGTCAGCACGGCGAAAGACCCCTCTGGCACGCCGCGCACGTTGTTGAGTCCTTCGATGACCGTGGTTTCCCACAGCGGTCGCTGCAGATCGAGCGGTCGCGCGAAAATACGCGCGGCGATGGTGCGCAGGGTCTCGAGATCCGCCGGCTTGGGTAGCGCGATCCGCCGCACGTGATACTCGAGATCGAAGTCCGGATCGTCGATCCAGTAGGGATAGTCGCTGTCCAGCGGCACCCGCACGAGTTTCTTGCGCATCATGGGGGCCAGGTGCAGGCGCTCGTCGAAGTACTGCAGGACGGCTTCTTCGTTGGGCTCGCCGTTGGGCGCCTGGGCAGGGTCGTAAACATACAGGCCGCCGATCTGCATGGGTGTCGCAACGGACTCCATGAAGACAAACGATGCGTCCTGCATGCTGAGCTGTTCCACGCGCTCTCCCCCTCTCCCTCTATCTAGCTCGGGTCTCTAGCTCGGATCCCTAGCTAGGGCCTGGCGTGTCGCGCCCGATTGGTGTCCAAAACGGTGTCCAAACGGTCGACGTATCGACTGTTTACCCGCGTCTTGTCGATGTCTTGCAGTTTTCTTCGCGGGTTTCGTCTGGTTACCGTACCTTGGCTCTGACGCTACCCCGGCACAGGGCGTTTGACCAGCCCTGAAGCCGGAAGGCTGCACGAACGCCAGAGTTGAGCGACAATCGCCGACCCACCCGTCAACTGGACAGCGCCCGTGAAAGTCACCATCGACATTGATGTCAGCCCCGACGAGGCGCGACAGTTTTTCGGTCTCCCGAACGTTGCTCCCCTGCAGGACAAGATGCTCGAACGCATGCAGCAGCGTATGGATTCCTTCTCGGATCCGGCGTACATGGCCAAGCTGGCCTCCCAGCTCGTGGTCGGCGGCGTGGAATCCATGAGTGCGATGCAGCAGGCCTTCGGCCAGATGATGGGCGCGGCGATGGGCGGCGCGTCGAGCGCGCCCAAACAGAAAGACTAGATCGCGATCGCGACGATCAGTCCGGCTCCGTGTCGGCGCTCATGCGTTCCAGCAGGTCCGCGTCGACGATGAGCGCAACGTTGCCCTGCTTGCGCCCGGAATCCACGTAGCGGTAGGCATCGCGGATATCAGCGAGCGAGAACCGTCGATCGATCAGCGGACGATAGCTGCCGGCTACCAATTGGTCTGCCATCGTCCGCATGCTGTCCCGCGGCCTTAGCGGTAGCGGAAAGCGCACCCGTCGTCGGCCCGTTAACCGGCCGGCGAGCGTGAGCCAGAGGTTCTGCCACCCCGCACCCAGCTCCGAGCTGATGTAGATCCCATCGTCGGCCAGCCAGCGTCGAGCGAAGCCATAGCTGCGCTTGCCCACCGCGTCGAAGAAATAGTCGTAGCGCTCGCGGTGGGCGTCGAGCTCGCCAGTCTCATAGTTCAGCAGCGTCGGATTGCCGAGCGCGGCACTGCTCGCCAGATCGGCGCTGCCGCAGATCCCCGTCACCTGCACGCCCTTACTTCTCGCGAGCTGCAGGATCGCGGAGCCAACGGCACCCATGGCGCCGTAGACGAGCGCGCGCTGTCCGGGCTGCAGCGAGACTTTGTTGAGGAAGTTCAGCGCATAGTGCGGACCCTCTAGGCTCGCCACCGCCGCCAGTGGGTCAACGCCCGCGGGCAGCGGCAACACGGGATCGCGCACCGATACGCAGGCGAACTCTGCCTGCGAGCCCAGTCCCATGTCCTTGAAACCCCAGAGCGCGTCGCCCACCTGCCAGCCGCGCACGTCCGCGCCGAGGGCATCCACCACGCCCACGACATCGGTGCCGACCGTTGGCAAGCGTGGTCGTCCGACGCCCAGGGCGAGGTGCATCATCCACGGCTTGCCGGTCAGGTTGTGGCAGTCGGTACGATTGACCGTAGTGGCGGCGACGCGGACCCGCAGCTCCAGCGGGCCGGGTTCGGGTAACGGCAGGTCGCGCAGTTCAATCTGATCGACGTCGCAGTAGTCTGCTCGATAGGCGGCACGCATCGCGCATCCCTCGTTCGTCCCGGATTCGCGAGTCAGTCTTCTCCAAACAACGCGCTCAGGTTACCCGGCTCGGCCAGCGGCGTCGCGCCGTGCATGTCCATTACGGCGTCGATGTTCTCCAGCAGATCCTCGTAGGTTGCGTTTTGCCCGAGCTGGACGCCCTGGTTGGCCACGGTTTCGCTGCGCAGATATCGCCCGCCGAGGGCGTGCATGACCACCCCGGTCGGCGCGGCTTCGCTCGCGAGATAAAGCGCGACTGGGGTGATGAGCTTGGGGTGCATCTGCGGGCGCGGATTGTCGGCGTCGATGCCGGGATCCAGGGCCGTCATCCGCGTGTCGGCACCGGGACTCAGGCAGTTGACCAGTATGCCGTGCGAGCGCCCCTCCAGCGCAAGGACGTTCATCATCCCGAGCATGCCCATCTTGGCCGCGCCGTAGGCGCTCTGGCCGAACTGGCCGAAGATGCCGGAGACCGACGTGGTGAGCACGACGCGCCCATAGCCCTTCTCGTAGAACACCGGCCAGGCGGCGTGCGTCACGAAGGCGCTCCCCAGCAGGTGAACCTCGATCACCGCCCGAATGTCCTCTGGGGTCGTGTTCTTCAGCGTGCGATTGCGCAGGATGCCCGCGTTGTTGACCACCACGTCGACCGTGCCAAAGGCGTCCAGCGCCGATTGCACGATCGCCTGCGCGCCGTCCGCATCGGCCACCGAGTGCGTGCTGGCAACGGCGCGGCCGCCGAGCGCCGTGATCTCGTCCACCACGGCCTGCGCGGCCCCCACCCCGCCGGGATCATCGCCGCGCACGTTGCCACCCAGATCGTTCACGACGACGCGGGCGCCGCGGCTGGCGAAGGCGAGCGCGTGTTCGCGGCCGATGCCGCCGCCGGCGCCAGTGATAATCACAACCTTGTTCTCGAATTCGCTCATGAGCAGCTCCCTGGCGAGTGGTCGGTCTATTGTGACCCGCGCGCGCCAACGTCGCATGCGCGATCTGTATCAGGCAGACTCAGAGAGCTCAGAGACTCTTGGGGGAGAGATTCTTGAACGACTCGACCGCGGCAACGCCCGCCGACAAGCGCGACGCCATGCTGCCAGGCAGCATGGGATTCCTCGCGTTTCTCACCCTGTTGAACGTCATGAACTTCGTGGACCGCGGGCTGCTGGGCAGCTTCGCGAACTTCATCGTGCCGGATCTGGGACTGACCAATACGCAGTTCGGGCTGCTCACCGGGCTCGTGTTCCTATTCTTCTATTCGACCATGGGGCTGTTCATGGGCGCCCTCGCCGATCAGGTCAACAGGACGCGACTCATCGCGGCGGGGCTCGCGCTGTGGAGCGTGCTCACCGCGGTCTCTGGCGCCGCGCGCGGGTTCGTGAGTCTCGCCATTCCGCGCATGTTTATCGGCGTCGGCGAATCGATCATGACGCCGACGTCGATGTCGCTGCTGTCCGACCGCTTCCCGGCACATCGCCTCGGTTTCGCCTCCGGGTTTTATTACATGGGCGTGCCAGTCGGCACCGGTCTCAGTCTGCTGATCGTCGGCTATCTGGGGCCCGCCATCGGCTGGCGCAACTGCTTCTATCTGCTCGGCGCGATCGGCGTCGTTCTCGCGCTGATCATGTGGTTCATCCCAGAGACACCGCGCCGTCACGTCGTGACAGAGAAGCCGCCGGGGTTTAAGGAAATCGCGCGAACGGTTGCGCGCACGCTGCCGCAATCTCCGGCGCTCATGCTCACGATCGGCGGCGGCGTCCTGTATCACTTCATACTGGGGGCCGCGTCCTTCGATCAGCTCTGGTACGTACAGGAACGCGGTTTCGATCGCGCGATCATCGCCCAGTACACCGGCTGGATCGGCATCGCGGGCGGCATCCTCGGCAACCTGTTCGGCGGCCTCGGCAGCGACTGGTTTCAGCGCAAGACCGGGCTCGGCCGTCCGATGTTTCTGTTCTGGATCATGCTGCTGCTGACGCCGGTGAACATCGCCTACCGGCTGGTGCCGCCGGAATCCATCTGGTTCTGGCTGGGCATATTCCTCGGCTTTTTCCAGCTGGGCTGCTTCTATGGCCCGACCTTCTCGACCGTGCAGGAACTGGTGCCGCCAACGGTGCGCGCGACGATCGTCGCGTTCTATCTGTTAACGCTAAACCTCGTCGGCGTGGGCATCGGCGTCACCGCGGCGGGCATCGCGATCGACATGATGATCGGTGCCGGTATCGCGGAGCCCTACACGAAGGCGCTGCTCGGTTTTACGCTGACCTCGATGCTCGCCATCCCCGCGTTCTATCTCGCAGGCCGCTTGTTCGAGCGCGACAAGGCCAGACTGGCGGAGTCGGCGTGACGCGAGCGCCACGCGAGCGCGACGAAATCAGGCCGTCTTGATGAGCTGACCCAGCGTCTGCAGGGCCGATTCAAGGCGCTCGTTCCAGGCGACACCGGCATTCAGGCGCATGCAGTGCCGATACTTGTGTGGATCGGTAGAGAACGTCTGCCCCGGTGCGATGCTGATGCCCTGCGCGTAGGCGCGGTGAAACAGCGCCGTCGTGTCCGTCCCTTGTGGTAACTCGACCCAGACCGACAGGCCACCCTCGGGCCGCGAGACCTTCACGTCTTCTGGAAAGTGCTGCGCGATGCGTTCCGACAGGCGGCCGAGATTCTGCGCCAATGCGACGCGCATGCTGCGCAGGTGTCGTTCGTAGCTGCCTTTTTCCAAGAGTGCTGCGAGCGCGAGCTGGTTGATCAGCGAGCTGCCACAGTTGTGCACGAAGTTGTGAATCGCGAGCTGCTCTGCGTGCCGCGACGAAACGATCCAGCCGATGCGCAGGCCGGCCGACAGCGACTTGGAAAACGACGCGCAGTAGATCACCTGGTCCCGCTGATCGTAGCTCTTCAGGATCGACGGGCGACGCTCGTGATAGGCGAGATCGCCGTAGACGTCGTCCTCGATCACCGTGACGTCCGGATAGTTTGCGAACAGATCCAGCAGCGCGCGCTTGTGCACATCCGGTAGCAGGGCACCGAGCGGGTTGGAGAAATTCGGCACCAGCACGCAGGCCCTGATCGGCCACTTTTCCAACGCGAGCGTCAGCGCGTCTATCGAAATGCCCGTGCGCGCGTGCGTGGGTATCTCCAGCGCCTTCAGTCCGAGCGAGTCCAGCACCTGCAGGATGCCGTAGTAGGTCGGCGACTCCACCGCGACCACGTCGCCAGGCCGGGTCACGCACTTCAGGGCCAGATAGACGGCCTCCTGCGCGCCGTGGGTGATGAGGATGTCGTCGGGACGCGCCAAACAGCCGATGTCCGCCATCCGGCGGGCGATGCCGTGGCGCAGCCGCGGCAGGCCGGGCGGCGCCTCGTAGTCGCCCAGCCGATCGACGTAGTCCCGCGCCACGGCCTTGAGCTCGCGCGACAGCGCCGCCGTCGGTAGGAAGCCACTGTGGGGAATGTTCGCGCCGAGTTGCACCACCTCGGGCGCGCCGACGCTGCGAACAATCTGCGCGACCAGCTGAGCGCCGGTGACCGCCTTCGGCGCCGATGCCGGCCTGCTCAGTCCCGGCTCCTGCTGCAGCGCAGCCCGGCGCGGTCGCACGAAGAAGCCTGAACGCGGGCGCGACTCGACGTAGCCGTCGACCTCCAGCCGCTCGTAGGCCGCGACGACGGTGGCGGGAGACACGCCCTCGTTGCGGCTGGTCACCCGCACGCCGGGCAGCCGATCGCCGGGCGCATAGAGCCCGCTGTCGATACTGCCGGCAAGACGATTCGCGAGTGACTGATACAGATAGGCCACGACCAGTACAGTTCCTTGGCGTGCAAGCGATACAGATCGCACGAAACATCATCTGTATCGGTACATTTATAGATATGTTGAATCTGTACCGTAGAGCACGGCCACGCTAATGTAAATCATCCCGTCACCGACCGAGCGCTCGCCGTGGAATACTGGCTACCCCTGTTGTTATTCGTCGTCATCTCGACCCTGACACCCGGCCCCAACAACCTGCTGCTGGCGGCCTCGGGGCTGAACTTCGGGCTGCGGCCGACACTGCCGCACGTGCTGGGCATTCACCTGGGGGTGTACGGGCTGGTGATCCTCTGCGGGCTCGGTCTCGGCCAGATTCTGCTGACGGTGCCCGGCGTCGAAACGGCGCTGAAGCTGTTCGCGACCGCGTACCTCGCCTATCTCGCCTGGCAGATGCTCGGACTCAGCGTCGTCGAGACCCAGGCGACCGCGCGCCCCATGCGGATCTGGGAGGCGAGCCTGTTCCAGGTATCGAACCCCAAGGCCTGGATGATGGCCATCACGGGGTTGAATCTCGCGCTGGCAGCCGACCACAGCGTGCCGGTGGCCGTTGCCGTGCTGTGCTGCTGTTTCGCGACGCTGGGCACGCTGTGCAATCTGTCGTGGGTGGCAGCAGGTGCTTCCCTGCAGGCCCAGTTTCAGGACGCGCGCAAACGCCGCCTGATCAACGCGACTCTGGCCGCGATCACGGTCGCCACCATTGCCGCCTTCTGGGTGCAGTAGCCCTCAAAACGGTGGCAACGCGGCAGCAAAGCGCCTGATTGTTTCGCCAACATTTACGACCGGCCTACAAGTGACGCTCAGTGTTCGAGGGTGTAAGCGCTCGGTGACCATCCGCGTCAGTCTATGACCATCTGCGTACAGTAGCGGCACAAGAACCGGACCCATGAGCGGCGCTGGTTGCGTAGTCTCCTCCGATGACAAGCGCAGCCCACAATTCACCCCGTCGTCAGGTCACGGCCCTGCTCGCGGCCACGCTCGCGGTTATCGCCCTGCTGGGCAGCGGCGCAACCCACGCGGCGCCCGCGGCCGATCGCGCGTCGGTTCGCATAGAACTGATCATTCCACCGCGCGTCGATATCCAACGCAGCGCAACCAACGACAGCGTCAATCTCTGCGTGCCCGCCGGCGCGCGGGCCACGGCACAGCACGGCAGCATGCGCACTAACGGCAACGGCGACTGCCGCCGCGACGCAACCGCGCTGACGCTGCGGGTCGAAGGCAGCCAGGATATCGTCATGATCAGCCAGCAGTAGCGCGTTTCGCAGCGTGCCTGCATCACAGGGCGCGCAGCGGCAGCGTGCTAGCATTTCCGCGATGCAACGACGCGGAAAGACGCCGTGAACATTCTGGGCCGCAGCCGGCGCGACTGGCGCGATCTCTACGCCAACGGTTACCTGATGCGCCGCCTGACAGCGCACCGTCGCGCGTTGCCCGACTTCATCGTCAACGGCACGATGAAATCCGGCACCACATCGTTCTACGCCTACCTGTCCCAGCATCCGCAGATCAATCCGGCGCAGCGCAAGGCGATTCGGTACTTCAACTACTTTCGCGATCAGGGCGATGGCTGGTATCGCAGCCACTTCCCATACATCGAGCCGGGCAAGATCACGGGCGAGGCATCGCCGCTGTACTTTTGGGGTGCAGGCGTTCCGGCCGACGTCAAACGTCTGGTGCCCGACGTCAAGCTGATCACCATCCTGCGCAACCCGATCACGCGCGCGTTTTCCCAGTACCACATGCAGGCGAAACAGGACGGCGAGCCCGGCTTCGATGCAGCCACCGACCCGGACAGCGAGCACTACCTGGAACCGAAGCGGCAGTATCTGGAGCGCGGCCACTACGCGCGATACATACGCCGCTGGCTGGAACACTTTCCGCGCGAGCAGATGCTGTTTCTGAAGTTCGAGTCGCTGTACGGCAATCCAACCGAGGAGCTGGCGAAGGTCTATCGCTTCCTGGGCATCGACGTCGTGCTGCCAGACGACCTCACGCCGCGCGTCGTGGGTTCCTACGATCGGATTCCGCCGGCGACCGTCGAGCGGCTGGCTGCGCTGTACGCCCAGTCCAACGCTGAGCTGCGCGATCTGTTAGGCGACGATTTTACCTGGGACTGATCGACGCTACGGCTCCAGCCGGTCGAGAAAGTACAGAAAGAGATTTTCGTTGAGCTGGCGAAACGACTCCTGACGCGCGTCGGGCTTCGACAGCCCGTGCGCCCAGGCGACGGTACCCGACGAGAACACCTTGGCGCCGGAATCGGTCTCGAAGTAGACGGCCTCCGACGGGCGCATCTTGCCATCTGTTGCTCGCCCCTCACCCTGCAGCACCACGTGCATACGCTCGGCGTCGAGATAGGGAATCTGTGAGCGTTCGGGGTCCCACAGCCGGGAGAGTTCGGCGCCGCTGCCGTCGTCGTACCAATCCGGATCGCGACTGTCCCACTCGTGACCGATGACGTCTGCTGCAAAGTCACCGGCCTTGTAGCCCGTATCCTTGAAGAACGGCAGATCCGTGTCGGCGACGTAGTAGCTGAACTTTTTCGCGCCTGCGCCGCCACAGTTCATGGCATACGCCACGCCCTGCATCATGGTCTCGGGCCGACGCGCCTCATCCCGAAAGCGCGTCGTCAGTTCGAGCGACGCCTCCGCCCAACGGGACTCGTCGAACCGATAGCGCACGGGATCTTTCGGGCTCTTCATACAGACAAGCTGACGATTGCGTACGTCGCCGGTTGCCGACGCAAAGGTATCGACGAACCGCACCTGCCAAAACACCGAGTTGCCGCACAGGAACATGGTGTTCTTGCCGAGCTCAAAGGTGCGGCGATAGACGTTGTCGAATTCTTCCTTCGACCAGTACTCGTCATGCCCGGTCATCACCATCAGCGGGTACTTCGCCACCGTGTCGGCGTCGCGGTAGATGTCGTAACTGGTGGTGTAGTCGACACGCACCCCGTGCTTGGCAGCAAACTCTTCGATCCAGGTGATCATGAACTGCTCGTACACGCGCAGCTTGCGCATGAAGCAGGGGCGGTCAAAGGACACAAGCTGCCCCCTGTTGCCCTTACCTTTGCCCATGTAGTTGGAGTTGTAGGCGCTGTGGCCGCCGAAAGCGTTGTAGATCGCATAGGTCGCGGTGGGGATCTTTAGCAGAATGTCGCCGTTCGCCTCGGCGTTGCGCACGACCAGGAACGCGACATCGATCGTCTTCGCGCCGTCTTCCCCGTTCGGCTTCACGGCAATGAAGTGAAAGCGATAAAAGCCGGATTCCCATTGATCATCTAGCGTGAGGTCGCACCACTTGTCCCACCAGGTGCCTAGCGCCGCGGCCTCGTAGTTCAGCTTTTGGCAGGGCACATCCATCACATCGCTCGACCAGATCGGCGGCGACTCCTCCAGGCTGGACACGCGCGTTGCGATCAGGCGGCCGCGCAGCCGGCGATTCAAATCCACATCCTTGCTGAGAAACACTCGGACCGTGTCGCCAGGTACGGCCGAGTGAACATCGACGTAACCCCATACCGGTTGGGTGTATTCCTGCCAGGCGGCACTCTTCAGCCAGCCGACCCGCCGGTTGCGGTGCCAGTAAAACTCGGGCGCGAAACGGGACAGCCTGTCGTTTAGAGGCGCAAATTTCTTTTCAATATCGATGCCGAAACGGCGACGAATCTGGCGCACGTACTTCTGTGCCAGCACAAAGCCGGCGATGGCCGCCAACAGCGCCGCAAACAGCAGCGTCGTGAAGAGCAGCAGCAGGGTGAATAAGTCCATGTCTTCCGCTACCAATGTAGATCGAGGCAGATCGGGCGCGCGCAGGCCACGCACCCAACGGCGATGCTAGCACCCGCCGTGCAGGCGAACCGCGACCTGAAACTCAATCGCCGCGGGTCGGCGCGGTCTCTGCCGGCGACAGCGAGTTGACCCCGTCCAGTTCATCGAAGGCCAGCTCAATCGAGCGCGACAGGGCCGCGTCCATGCTCCAGCGTCGCGCGCGATCCAGATACACGCGGGCACGAGGATCGCCGGCCATCCGATAGGCCTCGCCGAGAAAGAAGTTGACGTTGGGCGACCAGGGCGCGCGTCGAAACACGATGCGCAGATAGGCGATCGCGGCCCCGCTCTCGCCCAGAAACAGGTGCGCCAGGCCCAGCCGATAGATGCCGCGAAAGTCGTCCGGCGTCTGCTCCAACACCGCGCGCAGTTCGTCGCGCGCGGCCTCCCAGCGCAACCGACACGCATCCTGACGAACGTCGATGCAGCTCTCTGTTGCGCTGTAGGCTTGTTCGAGGCGGATCATCAGTCGCGCGGACGCATCGTCAGCGGACAGCTCCTCCGCCAGCTCCAGTGCCCGTCCGGCGCCGCCACGATCGCCGTTTAGGCGCCGGGCGCGCGCCAGCCCAACTGCCGCCGGCACGCCGCCGCGCGCGGCGACCGCCGCCTCGAACAGCTCCACCGCCCCGGGCGCGTTGACCGCCGCCACGACATCGCCGAGCCGCAGCAGGCGTTCGAGCTCGTCCACCGGCCGCACAACAATACGCGGCTCGCTGGGCGGCGGCGCTGCGGGCACGTCGAGCACCGGGCGCAGCGATCTCTGCAGCGAGCGGCGCAAGAGCTGGTTGAGGGCTTGCGGCGAACTGTCGAATGTCGCCTGCGGATCCGACGGCTCGAGCGCGAGGTTCGCCAGCAGCTCAGCAGGCGGGTGCCGAGTCACCAGTTCGCGCACGAGCAGTTCCGCGCAGCGGTAGAACGACTGCGCCTGGTCGTAGCGCAGCGCATCGGTATTGCGCAGGCTCAGCAGCGTCTCCACGGGCAGCGGCGCGAGCGCAGGGTCTGCCCCTGAACGCGCACCCACCCGCCAGCGATCTCCGCGCCGCCGGGCATGCGACAGCAGATCGGCGAAGCCCTCTTCGAACCACAGCGGCTGCGCGTCCAAGAGCCCCAGGCGCATGCGAAAGTGCACGTACTCGTGACGCAGATGCACATGGTGCTGCAACTGCCCGCGCGTCGTCGACGGCCCCATCACCAGCACGATGCGCCGCACGTCGGGCAGCGTGAACGCCGCGTAGTGCGAGGGCCGAAACAGGCGCTGAAAGTCACGCGCGCGGGCGAACGCCCAGATCTCGGGGCGCTCGCGCGTCTGCGCGCCTGCGTCCGGCGCGCGCGGAATCGGCGGCTCAGGCACGAACGCATCAACCAGCCCCTCATAGTCGGCCAGGTCGAGGAGCATGCGATTGGCAGTGGCGGCGGGCAGGTCCGTCACGAGGCGCATGCCATCCAACTCGAACTCGCGCCAGTCCGCGCGCGCCGGTACCGCAATCGTCAGGACGATGACTACGGCGGCGGCGAGAGCGGCCATGAAGAAGCGCGCTGCTAGACTGGGCCGCATGACGAATACCCCGGAGAGCCGGCAATCGATGCGCACAACGCTCGCGCGCAAAACAATGCGCTGGTCACCCACGCTGGATGGACCAGCGTTCCGTTCGAGCCTGGCCGCGGTCGCGCTGGGTCTGTGGCTCCTTCCCTCGATCGGTCGGGCCGCGGTGGCGGGACCGCCGCTCGATAATCCGCACGCGAACCGCTGGCCACAGAGCAGCCTGTGCCAGGCGGAACAGACCGCAGGCCTGCACGACGACGCCGGCGTTCCGGAACGCTACGGCGCGGCCGAGTTCTTTGAGTCGCGCTTTCGACTGCGCCACAACAAGATTCTGATGCGCCATCGCACGCCCGCGGAGGCGGGCCAGGAGGGTGAGGCCCCGGCGCTGTACCTGACGCTAAGGCCGCGCGGGGAGGCGGCGGTTGAGCTGCGCTGCGACGCCGTCCGCGGTGCCGGTGCGCAGGCCGGCTATGCATGCCGAGACACACCGCCGTCGACGCTGCTGCTGCTGAACCCGGCCAACGCGCGCTTCTCGCGCGCGGCGATCGGCGGCTGGACCTTCGCGGCGGGCGACAGCGCCGACGCAGGCGCTTCCGAAGGCGATTCGCTGTTCGTCGAATACGGCACCTGCCGACCGGACTAGCCGAACCAGACACGCTCGCGCCGGCTGGCGCGGCGGCAATCGTTACTCGGCGTTGTCGGACTCTGCCTCGGCCTCCTGTGCGTCGAGCAGCAGCAGCTCGTCCAGCAGCGCCGTCACCTCGCGGGTCGGCGCCGGCGCCGTGGGATCGACGGCGATCTCGGCGGTCACGTTGACCTGCTCCATCGATTCGATGCGCTGCTTGACCTCCAGCTCCGCCACCCGCATCGGCGCGTCGTCCGCGGCGGCGTAACCCGTCAGACCCGCGGCCAGCGCCGCGGTCGCAAACGAAATCAGTCGACTAGGTGTCATATCGGTCTCCTTGCGTTCTGCCATGGTCCTTGCCCCGACTGTAGCACTGATTTGCGGCCGCGTGCCGACTGGGCGCGCCGCCAGAGGAATCGGCACCGATCTGCTCGGGGTATGCTTGGCACTTGGCAAAGGGAGGAGGAGACATGGCGCCAATACCAAAGGGCGGCACGATTGCCGTGACGGGAGCGACCGGATTCATCGGCGGCTGGGTCGTCAAACTCGCGCTGGACCAGGGCTATCGGGTGCGCGCCTGCGTCCGCGATCCTGCCGACGACGCCCGCTGCGGATTTCTGCGCGCGCTGCCGGGCCACGCGTCTGGGCGGCTGACTCTGCATCAGGCCAATCTGGACGACGCCGGCTGCTTCGACACCATATTCGCCGGCGCCAACGGCGTCGCCCACATTTCCCACGTCAGCGACTATGACGATCAGGACTACGTCAGTCGCGTCTGCGAGCACATCATCGACAGCGTCAACAAAGCCGAGTCGGTGAGTCGCGTCATCGTCACCTCCAGCATCGCCGCGGTGATCTCGGAGGTGGACATACGAGAACTCATCAAGCGCCCGGTGTGCTACGAGGATCGCTATCCCGATGAGGCCAACCCCAAGCGCACGCCCGAACGCGGCCAGGGCTATTCGATGGCCAAGATCATCGCCGAGCGCGCGTTTGCGGAAGCGGCCGCCGCGAGCGGCGCCTGGGACGCGATTACCTGCTGTCCCGGCGACAACGTCGGGCCGATCCTGGCGACGCACCAGAAGGACAAGGGTCCCTGGCAGCACAACATCGAGACCATGCTAATCGGCAAGTACTACCAGAACGGTGCGTACCGACCCTGGATGACGGTCGATGTGCGCGACGACGCGCTGTGCCACCTGCGCCTGCTGGAGAGCACCGAGGTCGCCAACGGCGAGCGCTACATCGCCTGGTCGACGGACATGCGCAACGTCGAAGACATCTGCGCCGACATCGACCGGCTGCTGCCGGAACTCCGGCACGCAACCCCTGCCGTCACAGACCCGTTTCCGGAGCGGATACAGGCTCGCGAGGCCGAGCTGCGCGGCATCTGGGCGGGCTGCGAGCTGCGCAACGAGCGCATGCGCCGCGCCACCGGCGTGCAATTTCGACCGCTCGACGAGTCCATTCGCGACTGCGTGGAATCGTTGATCAGCGTCGCCGGCGTCGAGCCCGTGCGGCGCGCTGACGGCGACTGAAGGCGAAATCCCGCGCACCCGGGTCGGCCAGAGCGCGCGGGGGTATACTGGGCGCTCCACTCTGGGGAGAGTCGGACAGATGACCGGTACAACGACCAGCGCCGTGCCTGAGGAATTCGCGCCCGAGCACATCCGTGCCCGCGCCGAACCGCAGATGCAGATGTATCACGCCGAGGTGAACTCGCAGGAGCCCATGCGTTCCGTGCTTGAGGCCAATCCGGAGATCTACTTTGTCCCGCCCAAGCGCAGAGCCGACTGGGGCAACTGGGAGTTCCGACCGGGCTCGTATTACGACACCACGACCGGCGCCAAGCATCCCGCGTGGCGCGACAAGGATCTGCCCGCGCCGACCATGGACATCGAGCAACTGCGCGCAGACATGCTGGCGTGGGGCTACTGCAAGGTCGCCAACGCGCTCGGGCCCGCACAGATCGACACCCTGCGGCGGCGTGTCCAGGAACAGGCGGAGGGCGAAGAACGCGCCGGCATCGCGCAGCGAACGCCCAGCGGCCAAAACATCAACTGCTGCGTCAACAAGGGCCGCTGCTTCGAGCTGCTCATCGAGCAGCATCCGGACGGCATGCAGGGCGGACCGCTGGTCGAACAGCTCGTCACAGAAGCGCTGGGGCCGGGCTGGATCTGCACCTCGCTCATCGCGGCGATTTCCCTGCGCGGCGGCGTGCCCCAGGCGCTGCACCAGGACCAGAGCAACGACCTGGGCTCAAGCAGCCCGATGTCGGTGAACGTGCTGACGGCGGTGACCGACATCGACGAGCGCAACGGCGGCACGCTGGTCATCCCGGGCAGTCATCGCATCCTGTCAGAGGCCGTGCGCGCCGGGCGCCCGGTAGGCAAGCTGCCGCCCGCGATCAACGTCGATGCGCCGGCCGGCACCACGGTGATCACCGATGGCCGGCTGCTGCACGCCACCGGCATCAACCACACGGACGAACCGCGAATCGTCATGCTGAACGGCATGCACAAGCCCTGGATGCGTCAGCAGGAAAACTGGATGTTGTCTGTGCGGCCAGAGGTCCTCGCGCGCGCGAGCGACAAGCTGCTGCATCGCATGGGCTTCCAGGCCACCACCGGCACCCAGACCAACGAGGGCCACGGCTTCGGCGCCAAAGGCGTGCCGGGCGAGTCCGCCGGGGCGACCGTCGATTTTCGGCTCGCGAGCGACGCCGACGCCTATCAGCGCGTGGGCGAGTTGGGCCCCGGTTCGTCGGCGGCGGAGCTGAACGCCGACTACACGCTGCGGCAGGTCGTGAAGAAAGCGCGCGCGGGCGGCAAGAGCGCGCCGGTCGGTATCGGCGGACTGCGCCGGATCGTCGAATAGCGGCCGCGCTGCACCCTAAGCGGAAGTCTCTCCGTAGAGTGCGGTCTTGCCGAACTCAATTTCGAGCGCCGTGCGTTCGGCCTTCTTCAGGCCCCTGACGACCAGCGCGTAGCTCGCGTCGATCATGCGTTCGATCTCGCCCCAGGGTAGCGAGCCATCCAGGATCACCGTGTTCCAGTGGGTCTTGTTCATGTGATAGCCGGGCGTCACCGCGTCGAACACGTCGCGCAGCATCAGCGCTTCCTCGGGGTCGCACTTGAGATTGACGCGCGCGACGCCGGCCTCTTCGCCTAGCGTGGCGAACATCTTGCCGCGCACCTTAGGGACGGCAACGTCCGGGCCGAACGGATAATCGAGTTCGGCCGCCGGCTTGCTCAGCAGATAGGCGCGCGCCCGGTCCCAATAGTCGGTCATTGAAAGTACGCTCTTGATGGCGCGGCGCCGCCAGAGACGCCGTGCGGTGATGTCGGTGGACTGCAAGGCCGCCCCTCCCCTGTCTTTCCCAAGGGCGCGCAATACCAACACAAGAAATCTAACACCGCTGCTGCCAATTGGCAGACCCGACCCAAGCCGCGTGGCCCCCCTCCGGTAATGACCGCGCCGCGGCCAGCGTCGAAACCGAGCCGGCGGGTTATGATGCCCGCCCTTCTCCAATACGCCACTAAAGCGCCGCGCAACCAGGATGTCAGAACAGTCCGAACGCCAGATCGCGGTTCTCGCCGGTGCCCTGTTCTTCGTTTCCGGTGCCGCGGCGCTGATCTACGAAGTGCTGTGGATGAAGGAGCTTGCGCTGCTGTTCGGCAACAGCGCGCAGGCGGCCGCCGCGGCGCTCGCGGCGTTCTTCACCGGCATCGCGGCGGGCAACGCGTACTGGGGCCGGCGCGCGGCGACAACCGCGCAGCCGCTGCGCGCCTATGGTTGGCTCGAGATCGGCGTGGCGCTGAGCGCCGGCCTGTATTTCTTCCTGTTGACGCTGTACGACTGGCTGTACGGCGCGCTGTACGAGGCGCTGGCCGGTGCGCCGCTCGCGTTCGTGCTGATCAAGTTCCTCCTCGCACTGGCGCTGTTCTTTCCCGCCGCGTTCTTCATGGGCGGTACCCTGCCGATGATGGCGCAGTATCTGGTGCGCAGACGCGAGACGCTGGGCGCGCGCGCCGCCGCCGTCTACGCGATCAACACGCTCGGCGCTGCCAGCGGCGCGCTCGCCGCCGCTTTTTTGCTGCCTCGTTTGTTTGGGTTCGACACCACTTACGCGGCGACCATGGGCGCGACGCTGTTGGTCGCCGCGATCGCGCTGCTCGCCGCGCGTCGCTGGCCTGCTGCCGCTGTCACGACGCCGCAAGCACGGGGCATCCAATCCGGCACAGCGAGCGCCGGCACCGACGCGCCAGAGGAAACCACGCTGTCCGCGCTCGCCGCGCTGTCGGGTTTCGCGACGCTCGCGCTGCAGGTCCTGTGGATACGCATGTTCTCCCAGGTACTGCACAACTCCGTGTACTCGTACGCCACCATACTGTCGGTGTTTCTGCTCGCGCTCGCCGTCGGCGGCGCCTGCGCCCGCCTGATCGCGAAGCGAGCGCCCGAGCCGCGCGCGACGCTGATCGTGCTGCTGACGGCGTCCGGGCTGCTGATCGCGGGCACGCCGTTGATGTTCGAGCAGCTCACCAACAGCAGCGCCTACCAGGGCGGCGACGCCGACTTCGGCAGCTACGCCGCGCAGATCGTCTGGCTGGTGACGGCGACAATCGGGCTGCCGGTAGTCGGCCTGGGAGTGCTGCTGCCGTATCTGTTCAAACTGGCCGAGCCCGCCGATCGCGCGGCGGGCGAGATCGTCGGCAGGCTGATCACGGTCAATACCCTCGCCGCCATCGCCGGGTCCATCGCCGCCGGCTTCTTCCTGCTGGGCACCCTGGGTCTGTGGTGGAGCGTCGCGCTGATCGCGGGCGTGTATCTGCTCGCGGCGGCCTACCTCGCGAGGCGGGCCGCGTCCGTCCCGATCGGCCTGCGAGCCGCGCCGCTGTTGAGCGCGATCGCGCTGGCCGCCGTGCTGGATCCGTCGGCTTTCACCCTGGTGCGTATCAACGCCGACGAGCGCAGCGAACAGCTGTTACAGGTCTGGGAAGGAGCGGACGCGACGGTGGCCGTCGTGCGTCGCAACGGACACCTGCGCACCAAGCTGAACAACTGGTACGCCCTGGGCAGCACCGGCGACGTGCTGACACAGGAGGTTCAGACGCATCTGCCCATGCAACTGCATCCTAACGCCCGCCGCGTGTTCTACCTCGGTCTGGGCACCGGCATCACAGCGGGCGCGGCGCTGTCGTACCCGGTCGAGGAGGTCGTGGTCGCGGAAATCGCGCCTTCGGTGATTCGGGCGTCGCGGGACTACTTCGGCGACTTCACGGCGGGCCTGTTCGACGACGAGCGGGTGCGCGTCGTCGCGGAGGACGGCCGCAACGTGCTACGCGGCACGGACCAGACGTTCGACCTGATCATCAGCGACCTGTTTGTTCCCTGGCGCGCCGGCGTCGGGTCGCTGTATTCGGTGGATCACTATCGACGCGCCGCGACCCGCCTGCCGAGCGACGGCCTGTACGTGCAGTGGCTGCCGCTGTATCAGCTCACGGACGAAGAGCTGGGCGTCATCGCACGCTCGATGCTCGGCGTGTTTCCGATGGTCAGTATGTGGCGCGGCAACTACTGGGCGGATCGGCCGGTGCTGGCGCTGATCGGTCACAAAGAAGCTCAGCCGCTGTCGGCGAACGCGCCCCTGCTGCGCAGTTCTCGACGCGCGCTGGCCGAGCACCGCAACAGCGACGGCGACACGCTGCCCCTGCTGGCCCACTACGCGGGCCGGCTGAGCGCGGAACACGAGCTGGTGCGACACGCCGCGACGAACAGCGACGACCGACCGGTCATCGACTATCTGGCCCCGATCAATCACCGGCGCGAGAAGGCCGGATTGAAAAGCTGGTTCGTCAACGACCAGTTTCTGCAGTTCATTGCGACACACGTGGATCGGCCGTCGCTGCAGCGCGACGTCTACCTCAGCGAACTGGATCCCGCCTGGCACGACGTGATTCAGGCCGGCTACTACCTGCAGGTCCGCCACAAGCTGCAGCAGGACGACGACGCGCAGGCGGAGCTTGCCGGGCGCACGTTTAACGGACTGTTGACGCGCGCGGCGCGCGCCGTCGCTGCGGATTCGTGAATGCAGGCCGCAGCCGCAAGCGTCGCCGCGGCTGAAGCCAGGTCTACGCCGCCGCCAACTGCACCAGTCGGATCATGATGTTGCCCTCGGCCCGCGTGTCGAAGTACGCGGCGCTGCCGTCGTTTGCCTCGTAAAGCAACGCGGCACCGCGCGACGCCAGCCGTTCACCCGCGGCGGCGATATCCGCGACGCCGAACGCGAGATCGTTGACGCCCTCTCCGCGCGTTGCGAGCGATGCGCTGTACGGCGAGTCCGCGCCGCTGGCCTCGACAAACTCGAAGCGCAGCGGACCAACCCGCATCGATCCGCTGCGCGTGCCGAGACGCGCGTCGAGCCTGAGCTCGCCCTCCGGCGCGAATCCGAGCGCCGCGTAGTAATCGAGCGTCGCATCGAGATCGCGAACGCCGATTCCAGGCCCGAGGAAACGCCAATCGGTGACCAGCGGATGCGCCTCGTTGTTCGCCTTCCAGGCGCGCTCCCAGTCCGTCGGCGGCGGCCGCAGCGACACCATCATGTCGCCGTGCGTTCGCGTGTCGAGATAGTTCTCGACCGTCTTGCCGTTCACCAGCGCGTTGAATACGAGATCGCAGTCTTTGCCGCGCAGCCACTCGGTGTCCGCCTCTACCGTCGGCGAGTTGAAACAGATGTGATTGATCCCGGGGCCCTGGCGGTCCAGATACTCTGTGAAGAACGAGCCCGGACCCGGCCGCATCTGAATACACTCGAGCTGACAGTCGCCGATCTGCGATTCGCCGTCGTTGAACGTATGCGCGCCGCCGGTCTTGTACGTGCTGGTCACCGGCTCGCCGACAAGCGTCCGGTAGTAGGTCAGCGACCCCTCGCCGTCTTCGTGCGGCAACAGCGGCTGCGGACCCACGCTGACGCCGACGCCCAGCGCCTGCAGGTGACGCAGGACGGCGTTTCTATTCGTCACGATGAGCCCAACGTGGTTGAGCTCCCAGTTGTCACCAAGCATCGGTTGCCCCCACTATCGGTCCCGGCTTACGCCGTCAGGCCATGTACCCGCCGTCCACGCACAGCACGTGTCCCGTCACGTAGCTCGCGGCGTCAGATGCGAGGAAGACGGCGGCGTTGGCCATCTCTTCGAAGGTCGCCACTCGCCCCAACGGCAGATTCTCGGGCCCGGTCGACCAGGCCTCGAACTTCTCGGCCTCCGTGGGCTCCGGCGGCGGCGCGCGCGGACCCGTCGGCTTCTTGTCCGGATTATCGCGGTAGTAGTCACCCGCGGGGTGCTGCTCCCATTCCACCAGCGACGGGGCGATCGCGTTGACCCGCACGTTGTACGGACCGAGATAGCGGCAGTACTGGCGCGTCATCATGGCGATACCGGCCTTGGCGATCGCATAGTTGCCCATCGCCCGGTCCGCGTGGGCCTTCAGGCCGCCACGTGACGACAGATTGATGATGCTGCCGCCGCCCTGGTCTTTCATGATGGGCGCGACCGCCTGAATGGTGTTCCAGTAGCCCTTCAGATTGACGTCGGTCAGCTCATCCCAGCCGGCCTCGTCGAGGTCCGGCAAGGACTTGCGGTGATAGCGCACGGCGACGTTCATCAGCACGTCGATGCCGCCCAGCTCCGAGACGACGGCGCGGATGAGTTCGTCGACCGACGCTCGATCGGCGATGTCGGCCCTGATCGCGGCCGAACGGCGACCCATCGCGGCTATCTCATCGGCGACCGACTGCAGCGCCCCGTCCGCGAGATTGATATCGGACACGGCGACGTCCGCGCCGGCCTCGGCCAGCCCGAGCGCGAAGCCCTTGCCCATGTTGCGGCGCCCGCCGACGACCAGCGCCCTTTTTCCGGCCAGAGAGAACTGTGCGAGGCTCATCGTGCGTGTGATTCCTGGCGGTCTAGCGCTTTGAGTAGCGGGCGCTGCGCATGAACTTCTTCATATCCGTGCCGCCGCTAGTTGCCGTTGCGGTGCCGAAAAACAGATCGGCGCCGATGACTCCGAGCAGCTCCGGCGACGCGGCGGCGACATAGTCCGGGTCGCTCAGCAGATAGCGGTAGTCGTCGATCGGCTGCGTGTACAGCCGCTGGTAGGTCGCGTGCAGGACCGTGCGTGTCCCCGGAATGTCGCGCGCGCCGGACGCGTGCCAGACCGAGCCGTCCCAGACGGCCACGTCGCCCTTGGCGACTTCGATGGGAATCAGCTCGCAGTCCTCCAGCTCTTCCACGTGCGGGTGACGGCGCAGACTTTGCGATCCCGGCACGATGGTGGTCGCGCCGCCCTCGGCCGTCATGCCCTCGCAGGGAATGCAGAAGGTCAGCAGACAGTTGTGCTCCGGAAACGGCGCAGGCATCCAGTTCTGATCGGCGTGCAGCCCCAGCGCGGGATCGCCCTGCCGCTTGATAGAGCCAATGAACTGGCCGCCGCGAAAGCCCTTGCCCACGCTGGCCTCTGCCAGCGCCAGGAGCTTGGGCAACGTCGCGATCTTATCGACAATCGGATGGCGACCCAGCAGCATCGCCGCAGACTTGTCCCTGCCGGGGCCTTCCGTCTGTGCCGCGAACGCGTGTATGACGCGTCGCAGCTCGTCCAGATCGGCTGCACTCGCGGCCTCGTTGACGACGGTATAGCCGCGCGTCTGCAGCTCCTCGACGTTGCGCCACAGATCGAGACTCTCGATCGCGGGTCGCAGTTCGTCCGATATCGCATAGGGCGCAAGCGTCGCCTGCGAATAGTCGTTGATGCGCTGCACCTGACGACTGGCACCACGTTCCTCTGCCATGGGTTCCTCCTCGTCGCATTGCGCGACGCTCTCCCGCTGACCGTTCTACTCCGCCTGCACGGGTGATTTCAAATGTTTCGAGACCGCGCCCGCAGCGCGGGCACCCATAGATGGGTCCGCGACCGCGGCGCCGGAGCCATTCTCCAAGAGCGCTCCGCCCCGGTGCCGCACCGCATCGAAGGCTGCCAGTACCTCCGCGTACTGTGCGCGACTAACCGGTTGTACGTCGTCGATCCATAGCGCCTCCCGCGCCGCCGCGACAGCATCGCTCTCCATTGCGCGCCGCAGGCCCGCGATGATGGCCTGGGGCTGCATATCGCGACGCGCGACGAACGGCGGGGCCATCGCAGCGACGGAGCGATCGACAACCGGCAGTCCGGCGACAACATCGGGATCGGCCGCCTGCAGGATGTGCCAGGTCACCGCGTCTATGGCGGCCACGTCGACGAGCCCAGCTCGCAGCATGGCTAGACTCTTGCTGTGTGAGCCGCTGACGACGAGACTCATCGGTTGACAGCATGTGAGCAGAGCAGTCAGCCCCGAGTGCGACGACAGCGCGTTAACGGCGGCACGCCTACCGTTCCGCTCGCCGACGATGTAGCTGTAATAGTGCCCGGCCGCACAGTCGAGTCGGAACACCGGAGCGGCAACAGGCTCGATCGGTGCGTCGGCCAGAAACAGATCCAGCCCGCAGGCCTGAGACACGAGCAGATCGCGACGCCGCCACAGCGCGCTCGCGTCGTCGGTGCGCAGATAAGATCCGGGCAGCACGCACGCACGCCACAGCGCATCGTTCGCCCGCTGCACCGGCGGCAGGTCATACCAGGGGAAGGCGGACACCTGAGTGGAGACAGCCCGGTCGCTGATCGCTGTCTGTCTCGTGTGCATCTGGTTCAATCGCAATGTCTCCGGCGCATCGCGCTGACAGTGAATCGAACGGCAGCATAATGCCGTGTCGTCGGTGGCTTCCAGATGCCATCCTGGCGCGAGCCCGGCGCCATTGGGCCATGGCCGCGGCGACGGGCTTCAAGTCACCGCCCGTGCCTGCCAAGATCACTCCGGTAGACGGGATAGGAATCGACAAAGGGAAACCTCATGCAGCAGATCGTCGTCAATCGAGCGGACCTCTCAGCGGTGACGGTGCGGGAACAACCCGGTGCCGAGCTGGCCGACGGCCAGGTGCGGCTCGCCGTCCATCGCTTCGGCCTGTCGGCCAACAACATCTCCTACGCCATCGCCGGCGACTTCCTCGGCTACTGGGCGCACTTTCCGGTCGATGAGTCGTGGGGCTGCATACCGGTGTGGGGCTTCGCCGAGGTCAGCGAGAGCCGCCACGGCGAGATCGCGGTGGGCGAGCGCATCTTCGGTTATCTGCCCATGGCCAGCGAGCTGATCGTCGCGCCGGACGCGGTCGGCGCGCTGGCGTTTCAGGATGAGAGCGCGCATCGGGCGGCCGGGCATCCCTGGTACAAGCGGCTGTACCGCTGCGACGCCGATCCGCTGTACGCGGCCGATCGCGAGGGCGTGCAGGCGATCATGTGGGCGCTGTTCATGACCGGCTGGGCGCTGGCGGACGACCTGGCCGGGACGGCGCGGTCGGTCGTGATTTCCAGCGCATCGAGCAAGACGGCGCTGTCGGCCGCCTGGGCGCTGCAGCAGAGCCACCCCGATGTGCAGGTCGTTGGGCTGACGTCTGCGGGCAACGTCGAATTCGTCGCGGCCGCGGGCGTGTACGATGCGATCACCACCTACGACGATCTGGACCTCGCGGCGGTCGAGGGTCCCGCAGTCTATGTCGACATCGCCGGCAGCCAGGGGGTGAAAGAGCGGGTGCACGCGGCCCTCGGCGAGCTACTGGGCGAATCGATTCTCATCGGCGGCACGCATCAGGGCGGCGAGGAAGGCACCGGCGAGCTCAGCGGACCGGAGCCAAGGTTCTTCTTCATACCCGACGTTGCCGAGGCGGCCGACGGCGGGCACGCCGCCTTCCACGATCGGTTCACGGCGGCCTGGAATGGCTTTGTGCCGTGGATCGAGACCCGCCTCGAGCTGACCGACGATGCCGGCGCCGACGCCATCGTGGCGGCGTACGAACGGCTGCTGACCGGCAATCCCGGGCCGACCCAGGCGGGCCTGTTCACCTGGTAAGGCAAAAATGACGAACCTTCCGGCGCGTCCCATTCTTCTGGGAGTTCGCTTAGGATTGGGGTAGGCCAAGCGATCAGGGGAGAGAGCGGATGCCTGTACCTAGCGAGTTCACGCCGGAAGCCGTCGCGGCCGCCTCACCGCCGGAGGCCGAGCTGTATCGGGATTTTCTGCGCAGCGGCGAACCCCTGCGATCGCTGTTCGCCGACAACCCCTGGCTGACGCCGCCAAATCTGAAACAGCCGCTGGCCTGGGGCACAGGGCAGTACTGGGATACCACGGTGGCGCGCAAGCACCCGCACTGGCGCGACCAGCCCCTGCCAAAGCTGACGAAAGACATCGCACAAATGCGCCACGACCTGCGGGAGTGGGGCTATACGCTGATCGAGGACGCGCTGTCGGCGGACCAGTACGACGCGCTGAAGTCGCGCCTGCTCGACCAGGCCGCCGGCGAGAAGCTGGCCGGCGTCGCCCAGTACGCGCCGTCGGGTCAGTACGTGCACACGCTGGTCAACAAGGGCCGCCTCTTTGAGCTGTGCATCGAGCAGGACCCGAGCGCCGTGCAGGCGGGACCGCTGATCGAACAGCTCATGAACGAGACCCTGGGCCACGGCTGGATCTGCCACAGCTTTCTCGCCAACGGTGCCGATCCCGGCGGCTACCCGCAGGGGCTGCACATCGATCAGGGACCGCTGCTGCCCTGGGTCACGGTCGAGGCACCGGCCCTGGTGAACACCATGTACCTGTTCGAGGACGTCAACGAGTTCAACGGCGGTACGCTGGTGATCCCGGGCTCGCACAGGCTGCTCGCCGCGGCCGCCCCCGGCGGACGCATCGACGACCTGCCGCCCGCTATCAATCTGGAGGCGCCGGGCGGCACCATCATGGTGTTCGACGGTCGCCTGCTGCACGGCACCGGCGCGAACCGCTCGGACAAGCAGCGCTTCGTCGCAACCATGAGCAACGTCAAGTCGTGGATGCGCACACAGGAGAACTGGGTGCTGTCGGTCGATCCCGAGGTGTTGGAACGCGCGAGTCCCAAGCTGCTGCATCGCATGGGCTTTCAGGCGCTGGTATACGGCAGCACGATGGAGGGCTTCGGCATGGGTGCGCGCGGACGCGTCGGCGAGCTGCGCGGCGCGATTAAGCGCTTCCGTGAGGCCAACGATCGAGGCGAATACCGCCGGGTCACTGAGCTGAGCGCCGCCGACGGCGCGACGCATCGCGACACGCCCTTCACACTGCGCGACGCGCTGGCCGACCTGCGCACAAAGTCGTCCTGAGGTGGATGCATCCAACTACTTCGATCTCGGTGACTGGGAGCGCGAGATTGCGACCGACGCCGCAGCGGCGAAGCTGTGGTTTAACCGCGGGCTGACCTGGGTCTACGGTTTCAATCACGACGAGGCGGTGCAGTGTTTCGAGCGCGCGCTCGAGGCCGATGCGGGCTGCGCCATGGCCCACTGGGGCATCGCCTACGCCGTCGGCCCCAACTACAACAACGCCTGGGAGATGTTCTCACCGGAGGAACGCGAGAACTGCCTGACCACCGCCCATAGCGCCATCGAACTGGGTCTGCGCAGCGCAGACGCCGTCGAGCGCGCGCTGCTGGATGCGCTGCGGGTGCGTTACCCGACTGATGCGGCGGTAGAAGACTTCGGCCCCTACAACGACGCCTACGCAGACGCGCTAGGCGCGGTCTATGCGGACCATGCCCAGGATCTGGACGTGGCCAGCCTGTACGCCGAGGCCCTGATGGGGCGCACGCCCTGGGCGCTGTGGGACATCGCTGCCGGCCAGCCGGCCGAGGGCGCCTCGACCGAAGCGGCGCGCCAGGTTCTGGAGGCGGCGTTCGCGTCGTCGGCCGACGCCTGGCGGCACCCAGGGCTGCTGCACATGTACATCCACCTGATGGAAATGTCGCCGACGCCGGAGCTCGCGCTGCCGCACGGCGACCGCCTGGCGACGCTGGTACCCGACTCGGGGCATCTCGTGCACATGGCGACCCACATCGACGTGCTGTGCGGCGAGCATCACAACGTCATCCACCGCAATCACGAGGCCGCGCGCGTCGACCGCAAGTTCACCGCGCTGCGCGGGGCGCACAACTTCTACACCGTTTATCGGATTCACAACGTGCACTTCGAGGCCTACGGCGCCATGTTCGCCGCCCAGCGGCAGACCGCGCTGGCCGCAGCCACAGAACTGCAAGCCCTGCTGCCGGAAGACGTCGTCGCCTTCATGCCGGACTTCTTCGAAGCGTTTTGGGGCGTGATGTCCCACGTGCAGGTGCGCTTCGGTATGTGGGATTCAATCATCGCTCAGCCGCTGCCGGCAGACGCCGAACTGTTCAGCTTTACCACCGCGCTGCAGCGCTACGCGCGCGTGGTGGCGCTGGCCAATCTGGCGCGCCACGAAGAGGCCGAGGCCGAGCTGCAGCGCTTCTTCGAGGCGCAGGCGAACGTGCAGGACAGCCGCTACATGTTCAACAACCCGGCCGCCGAGGTGCTGAAGATCGCGGCACAGATGGCGCAGGGCGAGCTGCGCTACAAGGCCGGCGACATCGAGGCCGGCTTCGACCATCTGCGCCGCGCCGATACGCTGAGCAGTCAGCTCGTCTATGACGAGCCCTGGGGCTGGATGCAGCCGCCGGGCCACGCGCTGGCCGCGCTGCTGATGGAACAGGAGCGCTTCGATGAGGCCGAGCGCGTCTATCGCGACGACCTCGGGCTCACCGCCGCCCTGCCGCGACCCTGCCAGCATCCAAACAACATCTGGGCGCTGCACGGCCTGCATGAATGCCTGAGTCGTCGCGACGCAACGAACGAGATCGCGCACGTGAAGGCCCAGCTCAATAGAATGCTGGCCCGCGCCGACGTGGCTGTCGGGTCGTCCTGCTTCTGCCGCGGCGAGTCGCGCTAGAGCCGCAAATCGCGAGCCGATTTGTAATACTGCGGCGACCTGAAGCCACGGAACTGCCGCCTTGACTCTGCGATCCTCTATTTTTCCCCTCCTGGCCCCGCTCGTCATCGCGGCCGGCTGCACGAGTTCTCCCGGCGTGTCACCCGGCGTGCCGGACCCGGCCGGCGAGACGGAAAGCGAGATGCTGGCGCGCGCGCTGGCCATTCACGATCGGGTGCTGACGGTAGATACCCACGCGGACACGCCGCTGCGCATGATCGAGCCCGGCTTCGACATGGCCGTGCGGCACGACCCGCGCGAGACCGGATCGAAGGTCGACTACCCGCGCATGAAGGAGGGCGGCCTGGACGCGATCTTCTTCGCCGCCTTTGTCGCCCAGGACATACGCGATGACGCGGGTCACAGCCGCGCGAAGGCGCTGTGCCTGCAGATGATCGACGCCGTACTCGCATCGATCGAGGCCAACGCGGCGGACGTGGGGCTCGCGCTCACGCCCGAAGACGCCTACGAGCTGGAGAAGGCGGGCAAGCGGGCAGTCTATCTGGCCATCGAGAACGGCTATCCCATCGGCTCGGACCTGGCGAACCTGTCGCTGTACTTCGACAAGGGTGTTCGCTACATCACGCTCGTGCATTCCAGCAACAACGATCTCGCCGACTCCGCGACCGACGACAAGGGACCGGAACACGACGGCGTGAGCGCGCTGGGAGAAGACGTGATCACCGAGATGAATCGACTGGGCATCATGATCGACGTATCGCACGCCAGCGACGCCGTGTTCTACGACGCGATCGAAGTTTCGCGCGCGCCTATCCTCGCGACCCACTCCAACGCGCGCGCCGTGACCGACCACAAGCGCAACATGTCCGATGACATGCTGCGCAAGATCGCCGCCAACGGCGGCGTGGTGCAGCTCACCATGCTCTCGGACTATCTGCGCACCGCGCCGGACAACCCGGAACGCGACGCCGCACTGGCCGAGCTGCGCGCAGCCACGCCGCCCTCGAGCGAGATGACCCAAGAGGAGCGCGCGGCGCGCCGGCTGGCGTTTCGCGAGATCAACGAGAAATTCCCCAACCCACCAGCGACGGTCGCGCAGGCCGTCGATCACATCGACCACATCGTCAGCATCGCCGGGATCGACCACGTCGGTATCGGCTGTGACTTCGACGGCGGCGGCGGTATCCAGGGCGTGTTCGACGCCAGCGAAGTCATGAACATCACCATCGAACTGGTGCGTCGCGGCTATTCGGAAGCCGACATCGAGAAGATCTGGGGCGGCAACGTCCTGCGCGTCTTCGCGGACGTGCAGGACGTCGCGAAGACCATGCAGGCCAACGGGTAGTCGCGCTTGCGTGCGCGCCGCGCGTCGGCCTGCTGTTGTCTACTTGCCACGCTGCTGGTCTGCGCACCTTCGTCGACGGCCCACCCGCTGCGGCTGTCGCTGTGCGAGATCGAATACAGCGCCGAACGTGAGACGCTGTCGATCAGCCTGCGCCTGTTTCTGACCGACGTGAACGAGGCGCTGGTGTTCGATCCGCACAGCACCGAGCTGCGCTTCGCCGAACCCAACGAGGCGCCAAACGCCGAACGACTGCTGCTGGATTATCTGAACGAGTTTTTCGGCGTCAAAGCCAACGACACGCCCGTCGCGCTCGCGATCAGCGGCAAAGCGCTCAGCGGCGAGGGTGACAACCGGGCCTTGGCGGTGTCGTTCGAACATCGGCAGGCGCCGCCGCTGCGCACGCTCGACATTCGCAACGCCGTGTTCACAGATCTGTTCTTCGATCAGAACAACGTCGTCTACGTGCACGTCGACAGCGACTCGCGCAGCCTGATGCTGAGCAAGAAGACGCCGAGTCACCGACTGGAGTTTTGAGGTGGATCGGTTCTGGCTGTATCTGCGCCTGGGGTTCGAACACATATCGGATCTCGCCGGCTATGACCACATCCTGTTTCTGGTCGCGCTGTGCGCGGTGTATCGATTATCGCAGTGGCGCAACATCCTGATTCTGGTGACGGCTTTCACCGTCGGCCACAGCGTCACGCTCGCGATCGCGTCACTCGGCAGCGTGCCGATACCAGCGCGCGTCGTGGAATTTTTGATCGCCACCACGATCGTCGCGACCGCGGCGCACAACGTCGTCGGCCGCGGCGGCGTCGAGGCGGGGGCAACCATGTGGCCCAGCTATCTGATGGCGCTGTTCTTCGGCTTCATTCACGGCCTGGGCTTCTCAAACTACTTCCGCGCGCTGCTGATGAATCAGGACGCCATAGCGCTGCCGCTGTTCAGCTTCAACGTGGGGGTAGAGTTGGGGCAGCTCCTGGTCGTGGCCGTCATCGTTGCGGTCGCCGCATTAGTGACTCGCGTCTTTGGCGCCCGACAGCGGGATTGGAATCTCGTCGTCTCCGGCGCGGCCGGGGGCATTGGCCTGACGCTGATGCAGCAGAGCTGGCCTTTCTAGATATGCTGGCGCCGAATCAAGTGCCGCCATCCGCACAGTCGCGGCGCGCGCCGACACGCTGCGACGCCGAGCGCCGCGGTCGATGACCGGCCAGCCCCCGCCGCTGCGCGCCGTGCTGTTCGATCTCGGCGGAACGCTGTTCGAGCCGCTGCCGCGCGAACTCACCGAGCGCAATCTGCTCGCCGCGGTCGAGGCCGCCGGACAGCCCGCGCCCGATGCGCAGGCGCTACGCAGCTACCACGAGCTGCGCGCTGAGATCGAAACGGCGTACGCGGCGCAGTCGTTCTTCCTGCACAGGGATCTGGTCATCGACTGCTTCACTCAGTTTGCCGCGCACCTGGGCTGGTCGGATGAGCGAGCCGCCGAGTCCTTCTTCGTCGCCCAGCGCGCCACGGTCACCACCCAACTGCGACTTCGGGACGGCGTCGTCGAGCTGCTGGGCCGGCTGCGCGACGCGGGTCTGGTGTGCGCGATCGTCTCCAACATCGACGACGACTATTTGCTACCCCTGTTGGCGCGATCCGGTCTAGAGCCGCTGCTCGCCTGGGCGCTAAGCAGCGAATCCGCCCGGTCGTGCAAGCCGGACCCCGAGATCTATCGTCAGGCGCTGCAGCGCATTGGTTTCGCGCCGGCAGAAGTGCTGTTCGTTGGGGATTCGCTCGCCAACGACGTGCTGGGACCGGCCAGGCTGGGCATGGGGACCTGCTGGCTGACCGAGCGCGCGTCGCAATCAGAGGTCGAACTGCCAGACGACTGCCTGGTCGTTCGCAGGCTGGACACTCTCGATGGGCTGCTCGGTCTGACGGTCAGCTAGGCGCGCGGCGCCTATCTCGGCACCTATTGCGGCACCCGCGCCACCAGCGCAAACACGGTCGCAGTCAGCTCCTTGTCTCCGCCCGGTTCCCAACCCAGAGACCGCAAGCCGTCGCAGTCCATGATCCTCGCCGGCGGCACGCCAACTTCGGGCAGCTCGAGCGACCGGCCCGTTTGCTGGGCCACCAACGCGAGCACCTCCCGCCGACTGACGAGCCTGTCCGCACAGTTGAAGACCCGACCGCGCACCTCGCCCTCTGCTGCGGCCAGCAGGATGCCCACCGCGCTCGCGACATCCACGCCCGACACCTCGCTCGCCAGCCGCGCTTCGGGCGGGGTTGCGCCGCCCAGCGCGTCGCGAATCAGCGCCATCCATTTGCTGTCCTCTACGGGTTCGATGCAACCGTAGACGCCGGTGAGGCGCAGCGCGGTGCAGACGGGGCCGTCCGCGGGCGCCGCGGCGATCAGCGCCTCTTCGGCGGCCTTCAGCGCGCCGTAGTGGGTCGTTGGGCGGACCGGGGAATCATCGGCCAGAGGCGTGCTCTGCGCAGGCAGGCCATCGAACACCGCCCGACTGCTCATGAACAGCACTCGCTGGACGCCGTGCGCCGCCGCCCGATCCAACAGCGCGAGACCAGGCAGCAGATTGCGTTCCCAGAACGCCGACGGATCGCCGCCTTCGCCGCCCCGGTAGCGACCGGGCTCGTGCGCGAGCGCGCAGTGCACCAGCGCCTGCTGGCCGTCGAGCAGTTGATCGAGCAGCGCGCTTCTCGACGACGCATTCGCCAGGTCGCCGCGCAGCCAACGCGACACGCCGAAGCGATCTTGCGTGTGGGGGCGTCGAGACAGTCCGGTCACGCGGTAACCCGCGGCGGCTAGGCCGCGACAGACGAACTGGCCGACATAGCCGCTGGCTCCGGTGACGGCGACGCTCTTGGGTCTGGTCATCGCCGATCGGTCACGGCCGCTGCGGCAGGGCCGGGATCTCGCCGGTCTCCAGCACCTGATGCCACAGGCCGATGAGATCACGCAGCAGATCGGCCTTCGGGTTGTCCGCCTGCCAGGGTTTTTCGTACTGGTAGTGCACGACGTTGATGCTGTCCCAGCGCCACAGCGCGGGAAGGTTGAAGTAGACGTACTGCAACGCGTTGAAGGTGTACGGCAGGCCGTGCCAGGCAGGGAAAAAGGTTTCAAGAAACGTCTGATCGGTGCGCCGCCAGTACGCGTCGGGGGCATCCAGCACGGCCAGCATGCGTTCATAGGTGGCCGTGCTCGGCTCGGCCACGAACACCCCGGAATTAAGCCGATGCATGTCGTCGAGCGACTCGTACAGATTCGGCGCGGCAGAAAATTCGGGATAGCCGAACAGCCGGTCGATGTTCTTGATCACCAACGTGTCCGCGTCAAGAAACACGATCCGCTCGCAGTCGGTGAGCTGCCACAGGCAGAGCTTGGCGAAGTTGTTCAGCGGATCATGGAATGCCGGCTTGTTCCCCTTCGTGAAGGGGGCGGCGGCGTGAATCGCTTTGCGGCTGTGGCGCTGTCGAAACTCGTCGCTCAGTGCGGGCGGCGCGACGTGCAGGGGCTGCGCGCCAGCGCGTTCCAGATCCGCCACATCGAACGCCGTGTCCGTGCACAGCGCGAGCAGCGGCGCCTTCGACTCTACGGCGTGAAGAGAGCGAGCGAGTGCGGTTGCTCCCAGCACATAATCCGGGCTGCTGACGAGCGTGGCGTAGGCGAAGCGTACGGCGCTCATGATGCGGGCTATCCCCCGAGTTCGCGTGACTCTGCGCTGGACGTTGCGCCGGCGTCTGCATCGAACGACACATCGAGAACCGTGCTCGCCTCTTGCAGGCGCGTCGAGATATCCCGCGTCCACGCCGAGGTGCAGGGTATGCGGGTCGGATCGATGCGCGGGGCGTACTTCTTGGCCACCTCGATGATCTCGTCGAGCAGACCGGCGCGCAGCGTGATGGGATCGAGACCCAGCGCCAGGAACTGCGCGTTGCTGACCTCCAGATCGTTTTCGTCCGCCTCGTTGCGCGGGTTCGGAACGTAGTTCACCTGGCCGCCGGCGATCTCCGCGACCATCTCGGCGAGATCGCGCACGCGATGGGTTTCTGTCATCTGGTTGAAGATCTTGGTGCGCTCGCCCGCGGTCGGCGGGTTGGCAAGGGCCAGTTCGATGCAGCGCACAGAGTCCTGTATGTGGATGAACGCCCGCGTCTGCCCGCCCGTGCCGTGCACGGTCAGCGGATAGCCGATCGCCGCCTGAATCAGGAAGCGGTTCAGGACCGTGCCGTAGTCGCCGTCGTAGTCGAACCGATTGATGAGCTGTTCGTGGCGCCGCGTCTGGTTGGTATGCGTGCCCCAGACGATGCCCTGGTGCAAGTCGGTGATGCGCAGGTGGTCGTTCTTCGCATAGAACTGAAACAGCAGCTGATCGAGACACTTGGTCATGTGATAGATGCTGCCTGGATTGGCCGGGTAGAGGATGTCCTGTTGGGCCCGCCGGGTCTCGTCGAGATGCACGTCTACCGACAGATAGCCCTCTGGTATGGTCGCGCCGATCGTCGAATAGCCGTACACGCCCATCGTGCCCATGTGCACAAGGTGCGCATCGACGTTGGTCTCGACCAGCGCGTTGAGCAGATTGTGGGTCGCGTTGACGTTGTTGTTGACCGTATAGCTCTTGTGGCGATCAGACTTCATCGAGTACGGCGCCGCTCGCTGCTGCGCCAGATGCACGACGGCATCCGGGCGATAGTCGGCCAGCCAGCCTTTCAGGCGCTCGTACTCACCCGCCATGTCCAAAAGCTGAAAGGTGATCGTGTTATCGCTGACCTCACGCCAGATGCGGGTGCGTTCCTGGATCGAGTCCATCGGCGTCAGCGACTGCACACCCAGCTCTGTATCGATCCAGCGGCGGCTGAGGTTGTCGACGATGGCGACGTCGTGACCGGCGTCAGAGAGATGCAGTGCGGTGGGCCAGCCGATGAAGCCGTCGCCGCCGAAAATGGCTATGCGCATAGTCGAATCGTGGGTTGGGAAGCAGCGCGCAGTGTAGAGGACGCCGTGAGCGGTTTACAGCTATCTTCACAAGCTGGGCGGCGGGCCGTTTGAACTTTTCACCCGGCTAAATCTCGACAGGCTGTCAGCCGCTAGTTCGGTGCGTCCCGGTAGTCCCACACCGCCTGATCGTTCACCGCGTAGACGTAGCGATAGCCCGCGTGGGAGCGCCGCTTGATGCGGTTATCGGTCTCGAGCAGCCACACCGCGCCGTCAGGACGCCGCACGGCCAGCACCGCGTGATAGCCGCGCTCGCGCTTCTCCCAAGTCACCACGACGCGCAGATCTTCGGGCGCAAAACCGAGCCGCCGGAGCAGGAAGTACTTGGCGGCCGCGTAGTCCTCGCAGTCGCCGCCGCGGCGCATGAACTCGAACAGGGTCGACCAGTGACTGCGCGGTGAGCCGCGCGGCCGGCGCTCGCCCGTGTGATCGTTGCTACGCCGGTCCACCTCGTAGTCACGATGGTTCACATAGCGATTCACGAGCTGCAGCTGATCCGCCGGCGACAGCTCGGGCGCCCGCCGCAGCAGGCGTCGCAGCACCCTCTCCCGCCGGCTGCAGTCTTCGACGTCGGCCAGGCAGGCCTCAAACGCCGCCCACTGCTTGTCGTTCCGCTCGATCGTCTGCCACCAGGGCTCGAACAGGGTCGCGGGCCCCAGCCGCAGCCCCGTATCGAAGCGATAGTTCTCGCCCCAGGCGGGCTCGGCCAACAGCGCCCCGGCGCAGATCATCACAACCCCGCAACACAATTGCGCAAGCCTTTGCCCATAAGGCCGTGTGTCGCCCCGGTTGGCGTGGTAGAGTACGCGCTCCGGATTTCGGCGATCCGTATTTTTTCGTTGAAATTCAATCACTTATGCCCTCACTGGGCATTGGCCAAACTGAAAAAACAAACCAGCGGCACCCGGCAGTCAACCGGGCATGCCCCCAAGAGCTTACAACCATGACGGACCTCAGCACCTACCGGAATATCGGCATCTTCGCGCACGTGGACGCGGGCAAGACCACCACCACTGAGCGCATCCTGAAATTGACAGGCAAGATCCACAAGATTGGTGAGGTTCACGACGGTGCGGCAACCACCGACTTCATGGATCAGGAGCAAGAGCGCGGCATCACCATCCAGAGCGCGGCGACGAGCTGCAGCTGGGATGGCCACCGCCTGAACATCATCGACACCCCCGGACACGTCGACTTCACCATCGAAGTGTACCGCTCGCTGAAGGTACTCGACGGCGGCGTGGGCGTGTTCTGCGGCTCCGGCGGCGTTGAGCCCCAGTCCGAGACCAACTGGCGCTACGCGAACGAATCCGAAGTCGCGCGCATTATCTTCGTCAACAAGCTCGATCGCCTGGGCGCGGACTTCTATCGCGTCGTGGCACAGATCAAGGACGTGCTGGGCGCGAATCCGCTCGTACTCACGCTGCCGATCGGCACCGAAGACGAGTTTGTCGGCGTGGTAGACCTACTGACCCGCGAGGCGTGGGTGTGGGACGACACGGGTAACCCGGAAGCCTACGAGGTCAAAGAAATCCCGGAGGACATGAAGGACAAGGTTGAGGAATATCGCGAGGCGCTGATCGAAATGGCCGTCGAGCAAGACGACGACCTGATGGAGCAGTATCTGGAAGGTGAAGAACCGTCGATCGACGATCTGAAGAAGTGCATCCGCAAGGGCACCATCGCCCTCGACTTCTTCCCGACCCTGTGTGGCTCGGCGTTCAAGAACAAGGGCGTGCAGAAAGTTCTGAACGCCGTGGTCGACTATCTGCCGAACCCGACAGAAGTGAAGCCGCAGCCGGAAGTTGATCTCGAAGGTAACGAGACCGGCGAGTTTGCCGAGGTTGACCCGGCCAAGCCGATGCGCGCGCTCGCATTCAAGATCATGGACGATCGCTACGGGGCGCTTACCTTTACGCGCATTTACTCCGGCACCCTGAATAAGGGCGACACCGTGTTGAATACGGCGACCGGTAAGAACGAGCGCATCGGACGTATCGTTGAGATGCATGCCGACTCGCGGAACGAACTGGACTCCGCGCAGGCCGGCGACATCGTCGCGCTGCTGGGTATGAAGAATACTCGTACCGGACACACCTTGTGCGACCCGGTCAAGCCAGCGACCCTGGAACCGATGGTGTTCCCGGATCCGGTGATCTCAATCGCCATCGCGCCGAAGGACAAGGCCGGTGCCGAGAAGATGGCAATCGCCATCAACAAGATGATTCAGGAGGATCCGTCTTTCCGCGTCGAGACCGACGAGGAATCCGGCGAGACCATCATCAAGGGCATGGGCGAGCTGCATCTCGACATCAAGGTCGACATCCTGAAGCGCACCCACGGCGTAGAAGTGAACGTCGGTAAGCCGCAGGTGGCCTACCGCGAGACGATCACGCAGGCGCTGGACGACAGCTACACCCACAAGAAGCAGACGGGTGGCGCAGGTCAGTTCGCGAAGATCGACTACACGATCGAGCCGGGGGAGCCGAACAGCGGCTACGAATTCGAGTCGAAGGTCACCGGCGGCAACGTGCCGCGGGAATTCTGGCCGGCGGTCGACAAAGGTTTCCGCGACTGCATGATCGAGGGCACGCTGGCGGGCTTTCCGCTGCTGGACGTCAAGGTCACGCTGACGGACGGCGGTTTCCACCCGGTGGATTCGTCGGCCGTTGCCTATGAGTTGGCCGCTCGCGCTGCCTATCGTCAGTCGATCCCCAAGGCGGCACCCCAGCTCTTGGAGCCGATCATGAAGGTTGACGTCTACACGCCCGACGAACACGTCGGCGACGTGATCGGTGATCTGAACCGCCGTCGCGGCATGATCAAGTCGCAGGAAGCGGGCGTGACGGGTGTTCGCGTTAAGGCGGATGCGCCGCTGGCGGAGATGTTTGGCTACATCGGCGATCTGCGCACCATGACCTCAGGTCGTGGCCAGTTCTCGATGGAATTCTCGCACTACGCACCTTGCCCGGCGAACGTGGCTGAGGTCGTGATTGCGGAGACGAAGGAGCGGAAGGCTTCTAAGGCGTAAGCCAACCCAACCTTGCGGAGGCGCTCTGCCTCCGCGTTGTCGCCGCCGGCGTGAGCCGGCGGCGATCCCGGCCCATAGTTTCCTTCTGCAGCCTATTTTTCTTCCTACACGCTACTCGTCGACCTCGCGCTAGGTGTATCTGTATCCGCGACTGTCAGGGCGGAAGCCGAAGATGCCAGCAAAGCAACGTCTTGCATCACCGTCGCTACGTCTGGGCATGACTATCTCAATCAGATGCCGCCGATACAGCCGGTCATGCTGATCGAGGTGATCGAGGTGATCGAAGTGATCGAGGAATTGCCGCCGGTGCTGGCCAAGGTCTCTCGGCGATTCGCTGTCTAGCCGAAACCAACCAGCACTCGGCAAGACGAACACGAACGCTCTACGCCACCCGGTCTGGCGAGGCCATATTTTACCGTACTTCGCCCACATATCGCAGTCTTCACAGGCCGCGCGAGCGGCCGTTAAATGCGCCCCCGCTTCTGGCTTGCGCGCGTTGGCGCACAAGCCGTTACGACAGGAGGTCTCCATGCCGCGACGCTCTCTGGTTCGCTCGGGCAGTTCTACCCGCCTGCTGCATCAACTCGTGGATCACGCCGATCTGCCCGCGCTCGTCGCCCGGCTCAACACCAGGACCCTGACCCAAGTCATCGATCAGATCGGCGTGGCAGAATCCGGTCCTATAATCGCAGCAACCACTCCGCAGCAGATGCAGCGGCTGTTCGATGAAAAGCTGTGGCAGGCGCTCGGCACCGAAGCCACCGAACGACTGTCGAGCGAAGCCTTCGTCGAGTGGCTGGAGGTGCTACTCGAACAGGGCGCAACTTTTACCGCAGAGCGCATCGCGCTGCTGGGACTCAACTTCGCGATCGCGCAGTTTGCGCGCCTGATCGAGGTTTTCGATACCGATCGCACACTGATCGCGTTGGACGCAGATGCGGAAACATTCGGCGCCTGCCGGGTGGTCCCACGCACGCCGGAATACTGGGACCCGCTGCGCGCGACACTGCTCGCCCTCGCCGACGACGAAGCGGAATTCCTGGAAGCTCTGCTACGCGGTTTAGTCGTCGGCACAAGTCGCGGAGCCACACAAAACGATGCGCTGACCGCGTCCGCCGATGCCGCAGAGGAACGCGAGCAACGTCGCGAAGCCGACGGTTATGTGACACGCGCCAGCGCGCGCGAGTTTCTCGCGACCGCACGGACGCTCGATCTCGCGGACATCGCCGACCTCAACGCCTATAGCCCGGCGCTGAGACGCTATTTTCAAGCCCGCAGCGATGCACCACCCGACATCGACACCGCAACCGCGGCGAGCGTCGCGGAACTCGAACGGCTGCTGGCTCAAATCAACTCCGTCGACACCCAGCTACGGTTACCTCAGGGTGAAACCAGCGAGCTGCCGCTGAAGACGCTGCTCGACGAATTGCAATCGAACGCACCGATTGCCTTCGAACGCCGTGTGGAAGAACTTGCCTATCTGGGTAACGTGCTGATCGTCGGCGCCGTGGACTGTGAGTTCACGGAGACCGAGGCTGCCAACGCCGCGCTGTCGACGGCGAATCTGGGGGCCGCTTATCTGCTCTCACAGCAACAGGTACCCATCGACGCCCTACTGCGTTCCGAACCTGGTCTGATCCGCGCGTTCTCTGCCGGTCTTAACATCCTGCAGCAAATCGCGCTGCGCACGGCCCGGGCGGTTGCCGCTGTACTGCGTGACAAGACCGTGCGCGGCCGGCTCGGCGCGCGAGCCTGGCTGCTGGACGACGTCGACTCGGCCCTGGCCGAATTGGTGACCAGCGTGGACCTTGGGGCCTTCCCCGCGGCGCACGAGGCGCTTGTTATGGCGTCACTACTCTTCGAGCCCGAGATGGGGCAGCGACTGAAGCTGCTTGTGAACGAATACCCGCGCCTGCCTGGTGCGGTCGTTCCGGGAGAGCGTGTGCATATCACGACGCGCAACTTCGACTCGCTCGACGATCTGCAGCAGGTCGACGCCCTGCTGCAGAGCCTGGCGGATCACATCAAGCTGTAACGAGTTTAGAGTTCATCGAAGCTAGGGCTTCCGCGACTGCATGCTGGAAGGCACGCTCGCTGGCTTCCGGCTGCTGGATGTGAAGGTCACGCTGACGGACGTGGGCTTCCACCCGGTGGATTCATCGGCTGTTGCCTACGAATTGGCGGCGCGCGCTGCCTTGTAAGGCCTCGCATCGGCTCCCCAGAAATAGACCATAAGAATCGCACGTCAGCCGAGCGCTTGCGCTAGGCGAGATCGAACAACAGGACATCCGCGTCGCCAAGCAACGTCAGCGCAGCACCGGCCTCGAAAGCCACCCCGTCACCGGCGGCGAGCGCAACCCCAGCAAACTCCGCCGAACCGGTGGCCACATGCAACCATCCGCGCCGTCCCGCCGCCAGTTCGAAATCAAGCGGTGAGCCCGCCTCCAGCGTCGCGACATGCAGATCGACGTCCTGATGGATCGTGACCGAGCCCGCGCGCCCATCCCGCGAGGCAACAAGCTGCCACGCCCCGCGTCGTTCTTGAGAAGCGAAGGCGGTCTGCTCGTAGCCCGGCGTCAAGCCTTCGCGTTCGGGAACAATCCAGATCTGCAGAAAATGCGCGAGCTCTTCCTGCGATGCGTTGAACTCGCTGTGGGTCACGCCCGTGCCCGCCGTCATGCGCTGCACGTCGCCGGCCCGAATGATCGAACCATTGCCCATGCTGTCCTTGTGCTCTAATTCGCCGCTCAGCACGATGGAGACGATCTCCATGTCGCGATGACCGTGCGTGTCGAAGCCGGCACCCGGCGCAACCCGATCCTCGTTGATCACGCGCAGCGCGCCATACCCCTGATGCTCGGGATCGAAGTATTGGCCGAACGAAAAGGTGTGGCGGCTGTCCAGCCAACCGTGGTCACCGTGACCCCGCTCCGCGGCGCGCCGGAGCCGATAGTTTTTCTGCGTCATGATGATCTCCTTGGTTCTATATAGGGGTTGTTGCGAGTCACCGGCACTCACGCGCCGACCGGGTGCACATGGCGACGACCAATCATCTGATCGACCGAGAAGGCACCACCGCCGAGGAATGCGAGCGCGGACGTCGCGGCCAGCAGCGTCAGCGCAAATTCGTAGCCGTTGTTGCTGACGAACAGGCCGTTGCCCAGATGCACCGTCATCGCCATGAGCATGGTGAAAGCGGCGACTAGCGCAGCGGGGCGAGTCAGGACCCCGGCGACAAGCGCCAGACCGCCGAAGAATTCAGCACCGCCGGCGAGCAGCGCCATCAGGTAGCCGGGTTCAAAGCCGATCGACGCCAGCCACTGACCGGTGCCGTCCAGCCCATAACCACCAAACCAACCGAACAGTTTCTGAGCCCCATGAGCCGCCAATACAGTGCCCACCGGCACGCGCAGCAGCAAAGCGGCCACGCCTCCGTCGCTCGCCAAGATCCGATTTTGTGCAGTCTTTTTACTATCCATTTCAGTGCTCCTTCGCCTATCCAAGGTTTGCAGCGCGGTTGCCAACTTCACAGCGCTTCGACGGCAGCCACTCTAGGTCTTGCGAAACATCGAAAATATCGGAATCATTCGGTGCTTATGTTCAGTTTATTTGAATATAGAGATCGCCTATGCGCCGGCTAACCCTCGACAGCCTCGAGGTGCTCGACGCCATCGACCGCAAAGGCAGCTTCGCCGCCGCAGCGGCCGAGCTTTATCGCGTACCGTCCAAGGTCACCTACAGCGTGAAGAAGCTGGAGACCGATCTCGGCGTCCGCTTGTTTCGGCGCGAGGGTCGCCGTTCAGTGCTCACGCCGGCCGGTCGCGCACTGCTCGACGGCGGCCGCGAGCTGCTAGCGGCAACCGATCGCGTCATAGAGACCACGCGACAGGTGCACAACGGTTGGGAGACCGGCCTGAGGATTGCGATCGACGCGGTGCTGGACTTAGCCTCAATCCAACCCGCGCTCGAAGCGCTCTACGACGCCCGTCCCGAGATCGAGGTCGACCTGTCGACGGAAGTTCTGGGCGGCTCCTGGGAGGCTGTAGAGACCGGCCGGGCCGATCTGGTCGTCGGCGCTCCGGACAACGTTCCCGTGCCCATCGGCGTGGCCTGTGTTCCGATCGGTACGCTGCCATGGGTGTACGCGGTGGCCCCGCAGCATCGCATGGCGGGGCGAAGCCAAGTTTCACGCGCAGCCCTTGCGCGGGAACGCGCCGTCGTCGTGCGCGACTCATCGCGCACCCTGCCGCCGCAGTCGCTGCGGGTGTTCGATACCCAACCGACGCTGCGGGTCGCCACGATGGAACAGAAAATAGAAGCGCTCAGCGCAGGCCTCGGCGGTGGTTTCGTGCCGCAGCATGCCATCACGGCCCACCTTGCCAGTGGCGAACTCGTGGAGGTCGATCTATCCGAACCGGAACCGGTCGCGAAGATCTTCGCAGGCTGGAAGCGCGGCGCGCTTGGCCGCGCGGGCACCTTGGTGCGCGATGCGCTGGCATCCTGAACCGCGCAAACCTTCGCCCGCGATGCAAGTGGCAATTTGTCGCTGGACGCCTACATCAAGGCGAGTATCACGGGACCGTTCACCAGAGAGAACGTTGAAGCCGGCTTAACCGAGATCCCGATTCATGCTGTCCAATATGGACTGCCTCAGCGCTAGTTTGGTCGCCAAATAGGCGTCGCGCGGTAATCCGGCGAGAGGTTCCGCCCGCGCCAGCGCAGCGGTGAGTCCTTCGCCAGATGCTACAAGCTCGTCGATGAAGCCGGCAGCCTGTGCCTGCTCCGGCGGGTAGAGTTTCGAATGCAACAATGCCGGTATGCGCTCAGACCGAGCAAGCCTCGCCTTCACCGGTTCGAGCGCCCAGCCGGTCAGCGGCACATTCAAGGTAACCTCGGTCATGCCATATTTGTACGCGCCACGTTCGCCGATACTGAGATCGCAACACGCAAGCCACACGGCGCCGATGGTGAAGCTGTGTCCTTGCGAGAGGCCGACGACCGGGATGGGGCTTGAGAGGATCCGCCTGGCCAGCAAGCCGCCCCGCCTGCCTAATCGGCTGGCCGCCTGTGGGTCAGCGCCCTTCATGACCGCAAGATCGTAACCGGCACAGAAACTACCTTCTCGGCCTTTGAAGATGATGGCGCCGGCTTCATCGCTGGTCGCCTGATCGAAGGCGGATTCGAGCGCATCCAGGACGTCGTGATTGATCACATTCTTGTTGCCGTCATCCATGCAGATTACGGCGACCTGATTGTGTTGTGTGATGGAGACGCTCACGTCGACTTCTCTCCTTTCTTACCTGTCATGGTTACCCGAGTACTCCTCAGTTCCCACCGCTGCTTTCCGGTTCATCAAGCAGATGACAGGCGACCCGAGTGGATGCATCTGGTACCACCTGCAACTCAGGCATATCGATAGCGCAGCGCGGCAGCGCATGGGGGCAGCGCGGGTGAAAACGACAGCCGCTGGGCGGGTGACGTACGCTTGGAACCTCGCCAACAATCATCTCGGCATCCCGACCGGCAGCGGCGGCCGGATTCGCAACCGGCACCGCCGCCAGCAAGGCGCGGGTATAGGGATGTCGTGGACGCTCGAACAGATCGTCGCGCTCGGCGATCTCCACGATCCGACCCAGGTACATCACCGCGACGCGATCACTCATGTGACGCACGACCGATAAATCGTGGGAGATGAACAAGTAGGCGAGCCCCAGCGCATCCTGCAGATCCATGAACAGATTGATGACCTGCGCCTGGATAGACACATCCAGGGCGGACACGGGTTCGTCACACAGAATCAGGCTGGGTTCCAGCGCCAGCGCTCGGGCGATGCCGATCCGCTGGCGTTGGCCGCCGGAGAACTCGTGGGGATAGCGATCGATCATGTCCGGCAGCAGGCCGACCTGCTCCAGTAGCTCGCCCACGCGGGACTCGATGCGCTGCTTGTCGCCCCAACGGTGCACGATCAGCGGTTCCGCGACGATGTCACGGACCGTCATGCGTGGGTTCAGGGAACTAAACGGATCCTGATAGACCATTTGCATGCGCTGCCTCAGCGGCCGCATGGCGTCGTCGTCTAGCTGTGTAATGTCCTCACCATCGAAGTGCACGGAGCCGCCTGTCGGGTCCTGCATACGCAGTGCGGCGAGCGCAGTAGTGGTCTTACCGCAGCCACTTTCGCCGACAAGACTAAAAGTCTCACCCGCCTGGATAGCGAAGGAAACCCCGTCGACGGCGCGCACCCGCGCGACCTCGCGCTCGATCAGAAGGCCTTCGGTGACGGGGAAATGCACCGCCAGGTCTTTTACTTCCAACAGCGGTGGGCTCATGACAGCGCGTCGTCGTGATAGCAGGCGCGTTGGTGGTCCGGACCGATCTTCTCCAGCGATGGCGCTGTTTGATGACACGCGGGACGCGCGTATCGGCAGCGAGGCGCAAAGGCGCACCCTGGCGGTAACGCCGCCAGGTTCGGCGGCTGACCTTCGATCGTATCCAGGCGTTTCCCGGGCGTGCCGTCGAGGCTCGGAATCGACGCCATCAGTCCCTGGGTGTAGGGATGGGCGGGGTTGGCGTACAGCGTGGTGGCAGGCGCACTCTCGACGATGCGACCGGCATACATGACCGCGACCCTGTCGGCGTACCGCGCGACGACGCCCAGATCGTGGGTAATCAGTATTTGTGCCGCATCTTTGTCGTGCGTGATTCGTTGCAGAAGATCCAGGATCTGGGCTTGGACCGTGACGTCCAGCGCCGTGGTCGGTTCGTCCGCGATGATGAGATCGGGACTGCAGGCCAGGGCCATCGCGATCATCACACGCTGACGCATGCCACCCGAAAACTGGTGGGGATAGTCATTGAGCCGCTCAGCCGCATCCGGGATCGCGACACGGGCGAGCAGCTCAGCGGCCTCGCTCAGGGCGTCCTCCCAACTCAAACCACGATGCAGCGTTAGCGGCTCTGCCACCTGTTTGCCGATCGTGATAACGGGATTCAGGGAACTCATCGGTTCTTGAAAGATCATCGCAATCCGATTGCCGCGAATGGCGCGCAGCTCGGACTCGGTCAGGTTCAACAGGTTTTCGCCACGAAAGCGAATTTCGCCGCGCCCGACGCGGCCGTTGCCACCGAGAAGCCCGAGTACGCTGAGCGCGGTGACGCTCTTGCCCGAGCCGGATTCGCCGACGATGGCGAGGGTCTCGCCAGCGGCGACGCTCAACTGCACGGAGTCTACCGCGTGCACGTCGCCGCCTTCGGTCGCGAACACGACGGACAAATCGTCTATGGCAAGCAACGGTGGTCGTTCAGTCATCGAAGCCCAGCTCGCGTTTTTTCGCCTGGTCGATCCACAAGCGAGCGTAGATGGGACCCGGCCGCACCGCGCCGACGCGTAGTTCGCCGTGGTAGTTTCGCACCCACGGCCACCACGCGGTGTAGATATAGGCGGTCGGCAGCCACAGGTAAGGCGCTTCGTTGAGCATGCGTATGGTTAGCGCCCGGAGCATGGATTCGCGCTTCCCTCGATCGCGGGTCAGATGGATCTTGCTGATTGCCGCATCGACCTCCGGATTGCTGTACATCGACGGATTCCAAAGCTGGTCGGTGCCGAAGCTCTTCCGCAGAGTCGTTGTCGGATTGACGTGCCCCGAATTCATCAAGTACGCGGCGCTGTGATTGCGTGTGGTCATCACCGATAGAAACGAGGCATACTCGAGCGGCTGGATTTCCAGGGTGACCCCGACGTCCGCGAGGTATTTTGCAAGCAGCGGCACCAGATCCATGTTGTTCGGACTGCAGGAACAGACCTGCACCGTAACCGTGAAACCGTCTTCCAGGCCGGCTTCGACCAGCAGCGCGCGAGCCTCATCGGGTCGATAATCAAACAACGCCTGAACGCTTGCGGGCATGGACTCAAGCGGCTCGAACACGTCGCCGAAGCCGGGGTGCTGGGGGTACGCCATGAGTTCGGCGTGGCCGCCGTAGTACAGCTCGACTATCGCGCGCTGGTCGACCGCCATGTTCAGCGCACGGCGCACGCGAACATCGTCGAAGGGTTCGCGGTCGACGCGCATCACCATGAAGTTACCGGAAGTGCCGAGCCAGCGGTTCCACTGTAGTTCGGGCGTGGTTTCGCGCAGATGATCGACCGCGATCCAGCGAATGCCTTCGAGGATGTCGAGCTTGCCGGTGCGCAGTCCTGTCAGATAGGTCGCCTCGTCTTTGATGATGCGGTACTTGACGTCATTCACGAACGGCAGCTGATGACGCTTGCCGCCCTGTTCGATCGCATCCCAGTAGTTTGGGTTGCGCACGTAGTGGTGCGAGTTACCGTGAATGTAGCGCTGCAGCGTGAAGGGGCCAGTGCCGACCGCGTTGCGCCAGTCTTTGGCATCGACGTCGAGAATTTCGGGCGGCACGATCGATGAGTAGTAACCGTAGCCGAAGCGATAGTTCCACTCTGCGTGGTACTGGTTAAAGTGGAACACGACGGTATGCCGATCGCGCGCCTCGACCCGGTCGATGTGCGTCAGGAAGGTTGAGATGCGCTTGGGACTGTCGCGTGTGTACTCGAAACTGAACACAACGTCTTTCGCCGTAAGTTCCCGGTTAGTGATAACGCCGGGCTTCGGGACGTAGCGCACGCCACGTCGCAGGTTGATAGCGAGACGCAGTGGTGTCTCCCAGACCCAGGATTCCGCCAACTCGCCGCGGATCGCGTCCTCGGGTAGGTATGCATCGGCGGTGAAAGGATACTCGCCGCCGTTGCCGACGCTCTTCGAGAGATCCCCGACGAAAAGCTGCTCGCGCATCATCCCGGCGTCGTGGTTTGCCTTCCATGTCCAGTCAGCCGGATCCCAGGAGAGCGCGGACAGCGTGATATAGACCGTACCCACGTTGAGTGTGCCGCCGTAGCGCGGCAGTTCACTGGCGGACGCACTTGCTGCGAGCAGGCAAAACAAGAGCCAAACCCGCATCAGCGGCTACCCCGCATGCGTGGATCCAGCAAATCGCGCAGCGCATCGCCATAGACGTTGATGGCATAAACGACGATGGTCAGGCACAGCCCGGGGGCGAGCGCGAGCCAGGGACCGAGATACATATAGGTGCGACCGGTACCCGACAGCATGCTGCCCCAGGTCGGTGCGGGTGGCGGCACGCCCAGGCCCAGAAACGACAGCCCGGCTTCCGCGAGTATCACGGCACCGACGCGGGTGGTGAACAACACGATGACCACGGGCATCACGTTGGGCAGGATGTGGCGCCAGAGGATCCTTGGAGTCTTGCCGCCGATCGAGCGCGCGGCATGGGTGTACATGTTTTCTTTAACCGTGACGACAGAGCCGCGCACGATGCGCGACCCCGCGATGCCGTACAGGCAGCCGAGTACGACGATGATCTGCGGCATGCCAGGTCCCACAACGGACACCACCACGATCAGCAACACAAGATCTGGAAACGTCATCCACGCGTCGACAAATCGCTGCACCAGCATGTCGAAACGACCGCCGAGGTAGCCGGCAATCACGCCGATGGCGATCGAGATGATCGTGGCAAGGCCAGCGGCCAGGAAGCCGACAATCATCGATAGCTGTGCGCCGATCAGCACGCGCGACAGGACGTCGCGCCCCAGGTGATCAGTACCGAACCAGTGCGTCGCGCCCGGGGCCTGCAGTCGCTCGACCAGATTGGTTTCGTTCATGCCATATGGGGCGATCAGGTCGGCGAAGATGCCGCAGACCAGAAACAGGGCAAAGACGATGCCGCCCACGGCGCCCAGACGCTTGTTGCGCCACATGCGTCGATGAAACTGGATGACCGGGTGTTGCTGCCTGGCAACCTGCCCACCGGATTGATGCAGGGCCGCTGTGCTCATCGCTTGCCCGCCCCTAGCAGTGCGCTACTCAGTTGTCGTTCGATAGCAGGCGTACTCATTGATGGCGAACCTTCGGGTCCAGCCAGCCATAGCTGAGATCGACGGCCAGGTTAATCAGGAGCACGCCGACGCCGACAACCAGGAAGACGCCAGAGACGACCGGATAATCGCGTTGGAAGACGGCCTCAAGTAGCAATAATCCCATGCCGGGCACGACGAAGATCTGCTCCAGGATCACCGCACCGCCAATCAGCAGCGGGGCCTGCAGGCCAATCAGTGTGACGACGGGGATCAGTCCGTTGCGCAGCGCGTGACGCACGACCACCAGTGGTTCCCTCAGTCCCTTGGCACGGGCAGTACGAATGTAATCCTGGCGCAGCACCTCCAGCATCATGGTGCGGGTCATGCGCATGGTGACTGCGGACATGGACAGGCCGAGGATGATTGCGGGCACGATCATGTGTCGCAGGTTGCGGATCGGCTCTTCGAAAAAGCTGACGTATTCCAGCTCTGGCGACCAGCGCCACCACACGGAGGGAAAGACCATCACTAACGTGCCGAGCCAGAAGCTCGGCACCGCGAGCATGATCAGCGAGAATGAGCGGGCCGCATAGTCGCCTAGCGTGTCCTGTCGCATCGCCGAGTACACGCCAATCGGCAAGGCCACCGACAGTGCGACCAACAGGGCTAGAAATCCGAGCTCGAAGGTAATGGGCAGTGTGGCTGCGAGCGATTCGGTAACCGGCGTGTTCTGCCATAGGGAACGCCCGAGGTCGCCGGTCAGCGCGTCGCCCATCCAGTTCACGTACTGCGTGAGCAGCGGTTTATCCAGCCCAAGCGCTGCCTCGACACGCGCTCGGTCCTGGCTGGTGGCAATGTCGTTCTGCGCCAGCATCAGGTCGATGACGTCACCTGGAATCATGCGCATCGACAGAAAGACGATGAGGCTGGCGAAGAACAGCGTCGGCAACAGCGCCAGCAAACGACGGAAGATATAGGCCTGCATGCTCCCCCTATCAGGCAGTGCCAGACTCGATGTTCGCGGCAGGCGAGGCGTTCGTCAACGCCCTGGCACCAGCCGCGCTGGTTCTCTTGCTAGTCGAGCGAGTGCACGATGCAGAGCTTGTTACCGGTCGGATCGCGTAGATAGGCGAGAAATACCCGCTGCCCTCCCCGTTCGCGAACGCCCGGCGGGTCTTCGCAGTTCACACCGCCATTTGCAACGCCTGCGTCGTGCGCGGCTTCGGCCTGCTCGGAGCTGGCAGCGACCAACCCAATGGTCGAGCCGTTGCCGAACGTCGCCGCTTGCCCGTTGATGGGCCGTTTGATCATGAATACTCCGGATGAGCCGCGATAGATGCAGCGCTCGGGTGTGTCCATGATCCCCGGTCGGACGCCTAACGCGCCGAACAGGGCGTCGTAAAAGCGCTTGGCGGCCGGCAGATCGTCTGCGCCCACCATCACATGATTGAACATTGGCTCCCCCTTGTCTCCCCGTATACACCGCAGTGGGACCTGCCCCGAATGACCTTGTGCCCTACTGCATTGACCCCATAGTGCCAGCTTGCGGGGTTGCTAAGTGAACCCGGGCGCGGCGGCGTGATTTAGGGCTGATGCAAAAGATGCCACCAGCCTGCCCATACGAGTTTCAGCCAACATTCGCACCGTCGCGCTGTCGCGAAAAGACATGTTGTCTTTCCTATTCTCTGAAAAGACAGGTTATCCTTCCCATCCTCTCGCACCCTGATAACGCCACTACGATGCCGACGTGCTAGGACGACTCACAGAAGCCTTCCCGCTAGGGGTTATCGCTGTATTCACCTGTACTAACCTCTTTTTCGCCCAGACACACCAGATCTATACGCAAAACCTGCACGAATACGTTCTCGGATTCGATGCACTCGCCAGCCACTACCTGCTTCCCGCGGCCGGGCTCATCATCGCGCTGACGAGCTTGGGTCACTTCATGCGAGAACAGGTGAGGCGCCGCTACTGCGTTTTTCTACTCGCCTTCGGTATTCTACTCTGGGTGCAGGGCAGCTTTCTGACGATCAGCTATGGCGCGCTCGATGGCAGATCTCTGGATTTCGCCTCGCACGATTGGCGAACATACTACGAAGTGCCCATTTGGCTCGGGGTGACCATTCTATTCTTGCTGAATGTAGATCGTATTTTCCCGCTCGCGGCTTTCTCTGCAGGAACACTCCTCTTGCTGCAGGGGCTGTTTGCTGTTTCCGCACCAGGATCGTTTCAAGGTAGCGATGAACGATATACGACACGCTTCGACGATAGTTTCTACAGATTCTCCGGGCGCAACGACATACTTCATATACTGCTCGACGACTTCGGTTCGCTGACTTTCCAGGAGATACTGGATGCGGATGTTGAAATACGAGACGAGCTAACCGGCTTCACTCTATATTCAGACGCTGTGGGTTCATTCTCTACGACCTACCCTTCTCTCGCCGCAGCCATGACCGGCAAGTTGTTCGCATTCGACGAACCTTTAACGGAGTTCTTGCGTCGTGAACTGGGTGAGTCTTCGATCGACATTGATCTGCGGAATCACGGGTACGACACACAGCTGGCTTCGACATCACGAGCCTGTCCGTTCTTTACCAGTCCATGCAAGTCTGCAATGAACCTGGACGGAAACTACGCGTCGATCTCTACGCAGGCCGCTCAACTGCTCGGAATGGGTCTGTATCGATCCTCCCCGCATCTCTTGAAGCAGACAATCTACGGCAACGGTAAGTGGTTTTCCGGGACCCCTATTAGTGAAAACGAGCAGGCTTTGCAAAACAAATCCGCTCGCTGGGCGCGCCTGTTCGATGTTTTCGTCGAGAACATAGGTCTGTCTGGGGCGGCGAACAGGCCCGTCTATCGCTTTATACACATGGAGTTTCCACATCCGCCCTACGTGTTTAACCGCCACTGCGAACGCATAGAACGGCAAGACTCGGACTTCACCAACAACGTCGAGCAAGCCCGCTGCGCAACCAAAAAGACGCGCGCCCTCCTAGCGCGAATGAAAACGCTAGGTCTGTACAACGAGACGACCATACTGATCCATGCCGATCATGGCAGTCACTACGAGGTGCGACGGAAATGGTCGAGGCAAAACGAAGGGCCTTCCGAATGGTTCGCGTCGCGAAGCTCTACTTTGCTTCTGTTCAAGCCGCCAAACAGTCATGGCGAATTAGTTACATCTAAAGCGCAGGTTACTTTAACTGACATCAAGCCGACGCTGCGCGACATCGCCGGCCTACAAATCAACGAGGCCAGCGACTCTCTCTTGAACGCGGATGAAAACCGAGCGAGAACGCGATTTCATTGGGGTGGTTCCGTGTGGCAGGATCCTGCGCGAAACCCGCAGGACGCAAAGCTCTACCGCATAGAAGGCGATCACTTAGAACCAAAAAACTGGATCTATATGTCGAACAGCGCGGAGTTTCCAGCTAGATACAAAGACGGTTATTCGGAAGTTGCCTCACGTGGCAGTGATCAATCGCCGGTTTCACCATAGCTTGTCCTGCAACGCGTGATCGCGCGGCTTGCCTTCCAGTTCTGCATACCGAGACACGCGCTGAAAAACTCAAGCGCCTACCAAATAGCATCGCTCGCCACCAAAACTCTTCAATGCTCTACATCTTCGCCTAGCATCACCGTGTCAGCCACTAGATCCGGCTCAAACAACACAGCCCCCATCTCCGGAATCGTCGCCTCAATCCTACCTAGAACGCCCAGCACCGCTCAGGGCCTGACGCCAGCAAACTACACCACCTACTTAGCGCTCTGGCTGCAGCGCCGAATGTGGAATGGCCACCCCCCGATTCACCACCGTCTCGATCCGCTGCCGGTTCGCGATGTCGGCATGGGGATTCGCGTTGAGAATGAGGAAATCGGCGAGCTTGCCGGGTTCGATGCCGCCGCGTTCGTCCGCCCGCCCGGCCAACTCCGCCGAAACCAGGGTCGCCGCGTGAAGCAGATAATCATTCGGCAGGTCGGCCCGCTGCAGGGCCCGCAGCTCCGGGTGCATGGAAGACCCGGCCGCCAGGCCGATGACACCCTGTATCAGATTCCGTTCGGGTGCATCTTTTCTGCCGCAATCGCATCAGCCACCTTTGGCATCGCCTCGAGTGCAATCGACCGCTACCGCGAAGTGCTGCCAACCCGCGTTTCTGCCGGCGGCATCGTCGGCAAGTCTGATCCGTTCCAGCAGGAGGCGCTGGCCGAAGTCGAGGCGGATCTCGATGCCGGCGTAAGCCACGTCGACGCCATGATCGCAGCCTGGCTGGACCAACTGGCTGAGGGCCACCCGATCAGCAAGGGCCAGCGGCTGGTGTTTCGCCGCAACCAGGTACGCGCCGTACAGCGTGTGCTGTATGGGGTCGACAAACTGTTCGCCCGGGCGGGCGCCGCTTCCGTGTGGACGAATCGGCCGTTGGAGCGACATTGGCGAGATCTGCGCACGGCCGGCGCGCACATCTGCAATACAGCAGACGCGATCCATCTAGCAGCATCGAGCTACTCGCTGGGTGAGGAAAACGCAGCGTTCGCGATGTACTAACCAGGAATCTTGTTATTCGAAGGCGATTTCTTTCAGAGCCTTGGATGCGGGCAGTAGCAAAACACCGAACGCATCCTACAGTCGAATCGGCCGCCAGAGCCGTCGAGACACCCAGTTTGTTCGATCCTTTAATCGCGCCGGTGTTTCCGCCGAATGATATCGGCCAAGAAAAGCAGTCTTCGCAGCTATTGGAGTTGGTGCAATTACTCTGACCCCACCTCTGCAGCACGGCTTTAGTGCTGTACAAAGTGCTGTTGCCGCTGGTCATCAATCAACTTGCGCACTACGATTCTGTCTTGCGCGCTCTGCGCTGCGTGTTCTGACTCGCGGGCTTGTGGAGATTGTTTGCGAAGCGCTGTGCGGTCAACCATACCGTTGAGCTATTCGTTTGTCGTCGTAGCGAGCGAATGTGTTCTGCGTTCGCTGCTGGGAAGAGGACTTTCATTGACCAGTTACACAACGAAAGCACTCGATGGGAAAACATGGCCCGACTTCGAACGCTTGGTTGAGGCGAACAACGGTGTTTGGGGTGGGTGCTGGTGTATGTGGTACCACGACAAAGAAGCCGCAGACGAGCCACCCGAGGTGAAGAAGAAGGCCAAAGAGTGTCTTGTTCGCGACGGCAGGGCGCATGCCTGCCTCGTCTATGCCGGCAAGGAGTGCGTGGGCTGGTGTCAGTTCGGCTCGCCGCAGAAATACCGCGAATCCACAACGAGAGGGCCTATCTCGCAACCGATCCGGTGTTGCCGCATTGGCGCATCACCTGCTTCTTCTCGGGCAAGGGCCACCGCGGACAGGGCGTTGCGTCCACCGCACTAGAAGGCGCTATCGCGCAAATCAAGAAGCTCGGCGGCGGCCGCATAGAAGGCTACCCTGAAGATACCGACGGTAGGAAGGCTTCCCCGGCGTTTCTGTTCAATGGGGCGCTAACGACCTTCGAGCGCCACGGCTTCAAGCCTTTGCGCCAGATCGGCAAACACAAATGGGTTGTCACACGAACAGTTCGTAAAGCGACGAGCTAAGAAATGGGGTCAGAGTAACTACTCTGACCCCACATTCTCCGACCGAGTTCTTTGCGGATACCATCCCTACGACCGGCGGGGTACTGATACTCAATGAGGCTTCAGATGCTGCGGGCGTGCATCCCTATTGTTTCGGACACGTTGCTCACCGCTGCCTTACCGGAATCCGAAGCATCACTGCTCTTGCTACTGGTGCATATTACAGTTGGACGCTCCCGATAGCGGCGAAGATGACCGCATGGCTTACTAGTTGGCGTCCTTCTTACCCCCGAAGCGACGGAGTACATTAACCGCTCTTGAACCGACACCTTGTTTCTCCTCGCTGGCTGAATCATCGATCGGATTCAGCAGGGGTCGAGTGATAGTGAAACACTGCTCGTAGAGCTCCTGATCCTTCAGATCTGCACAGGTCTGCAACGCGGCTTCTGTCTTTTCGATGTCGCGCATGGCGACCAAGAGTTCCAGCTTGTCCAGTATGAATACTTCGGTACCGTGGCGGTTCATACCGATGTCAAGGCTCTCGAGCGCTTTACTTGGCGAGTCGTTACGGTAGTGCGACTTCGACAACCCCGTGTAGGCGTTATAGGGTGCATCGCGTTCAGGTCGCCGAATGGCGATGCGGTACCAGAAAATCGCTCGACTCATGTTGCCTTCTGCGAACGAGACCGCCGCAGACGCCATCACGTACTGCAGATGCCGAGAAGCGTCGCCTTTGTAACTCTCTAGTGCGGCTCGTGCGCCCTCGACGTTTCCCTCAATCAGATACGTGAAGGCCTGCTCAGCAACTGTGCCCGGCGTGTGTTCTTCCTGAAAAGCTTCCGTTAGACCAAGAGCGAGTGCAAGACTCGGATCGATTGAGTCTTCATAGGTGGTATAGAACTTGTCCGCATAGCCGTCTATCGCATCAACACGCTGACCCGCGCTGTAGTACAGATGCACGGAATTTCGATTGAATCGCTGCTTCAGGCCGTTTAGCACCCTTGGCGCGGCGCTGAGTAGAAGACTGCGGCGAACCGTGCTACGAAAGTTCGCGCCATCGAACAACACCGAGGGCGCCGAGGCGGCGACGAGCTTAGAGGCGTCCAATGCAGTGTTGCGCATAGCGGTTCCAAGTTTGCGCATTCTGGCTTGGATGGAGTCATCGTAGCTCTTGTATATCGATCTGAACACAGAGGCTCCTGCAGCAGCATTGAACTTCGGTCCATCTTTGTTGTCCCGAAACAGCAGATCGGTCGCGAGGTAGTCGGCCTGTTGCTCAGCCTCGCGCACGTAGGGAGCGTAAGAAGCCCGATAGAGTTCCAGCTCGATCCACGGGGCGGCGATTTGGGCACCCATCAGTACATTCTTGGCCTTGCCGAACTCTTCTCTATTCTTGCCAGTTATCTTTGCGTCCAGCGTGTGCATCTCGTGCACAAGCGCGAATCCTCGCTGCACGTCATCTTGGATCTTCGTGGATTCGAGTTTCTTTTTGTATGCAGAAGGATGCGCGTACAGCAGGTGCGCGTATTCATGGGCGAGCACAAAAGCGAGCGCATCAGCGCCAAGTTGCTGGTCTTCGATCTCGTTTGCCACCATGTCGAGATAGCCTGTGGAAACAACGATCAGACCCTGGTGCACCGCCTGTGCATCGGGGCGCGGGTTGTTGTAGATCTGCACCTTTGGTCGCAGCGTTGGCACCGGGCTGCGCTCGACGATGTAACCCATGACAGACCGAATCTTCTTCAATGTTCTGGGGTAACCAGAGTTCACAATGTCGAGGCTAGACAGATTGGACTTATCGAAGGCTTCACCGGGGTTGGAGCCGACGCTGATCGTGGCCCCGGTTGCTTGTTCCACAGCATCCGGCGAGTAGCTGTCAATCACTCGATCGGCTGGGATCTTCGGCTTTGCCGCCGCCATCGGCGAGGCCAGAGCGACGCACAACATGAGAATGCGAGCCAGCACGCTGGTAGGGGCTACTAGGACTTTGTACATGCTTTACCGCCACTGCCGGGCGTGCCGGCGGGGCGCCGATCTCCAGTCGTCCCGGTGCTTTGCACTGGAATGCACTTGAATTTGGTTTCTTCTACCAAGTACGACCTACCCTGTGTGCGCCAAATGAGATAACGTGGCAACGCTTCGCAGTCTTGCAGCGTTACGCTGCCGTTCTTGAGGAACGCCGAGGACTTCAGCGACTTGACAGCCTTGACCTTGCCACCGATGACTTCATGCAGAGTTACTGTGTCGGAGTGAATCTCCGCTCGGTTTGTCACGACAATGTCTTTACACCTCCCCTGTGCCGCATGTGCACCAGCGCAACAACAAAACGCAGCAATCAGACACAGGACAGCTCGCATCATCGATTTCCCTTCTTGTAAAACAAGCAACATTCGCTTCACTGCTAGACCTCTATTGCGATCTCTCGTTCGTGCTTGCGTGCATGCGCGATACTCAGCAGTGAAGTGAGCCCAAAGCTAGCTAAAAAGATCTGTACGGCATAACCGAGCGGCCAGTTAAGGAGATAGCCCGAGTAGAACCCGCCCAGAATGGAGCACAGTAGGGCGATGACCAAACAAAGCGAGAACTGTCTGGCTCGAGATACCTCATCGGCTTCTCGCCCGTGGCGATAGATGAGTAGGATAGCCATTGAGAGAATCGTGTTGATTAGCAGCATCAGAACGTCGGCTGCATCCATCGAACTGCTTTTGCCAAATAGCTTCGAGGGTTGCCGATCTGCCTGAACACCGTTTTGCAACAGGTTGTCCAAAGCCATCGCATGCACCATTACACCGGGCAAATCACCGTGAATAGGCGATTGAAAGTGATCGCGCAGGTAGGGCAGATCAACGCCGATCATGACCGTACGGCCCCCGAGCAGGGCTTGCAGTCGGTCCGTGCTAAGCCCGTTGAACAGTAGATCTGCTGCCAAGATGTCGTGATAGCTGCAGTCGCTGTTCGCTGCCTTGTTCGCGCGCTGGCCGGTTATGACCGTGAGCGAATCCGCGAACACTGTCTTGAGCATTGCCCATCCCGAGAAGCGTCCATCTTCATCCAGACTGGTGTCTACACAGCGCTGAGAAACGCTCTGCGGTTGCGCCGATTCACCCTTGAGCGCAAGTTGGTTTCGAGGCCGGTCGCCCCATCTAATAATCAGGTCGAAGTCGGGTTGGGCGAAAACATCAAACTCGTTGCAACGCTCCTCTAGCACGTTCACTAGTTGGTTTTCCTTCGAGTTGCGCCTTGTGGAAACACAAAGTGCGTTGAACAGCTTGTACGCCGCCTGGCGATTGCCTTCGCGATCGGTTTGCGGATAGAGCAGATGAACGTCTTCTTTAACGTCCAAACCGGATTCTTGAAACAGGCCTCGGCTCTTGGCCACGGCCTCCTTCATAGGCTCGAACTGAGTCTTTGCTGCGATGGGACCGATCAGGGTCGGGATTGGCACGTCGTCACGCAAAGCGGCAGCAGACAGGCGGCGGGTGAACGTCTCAATGTCGCGGCGCTGTTGCGCCATCGCGCTGGCTCGACGCGCAAGCAGCATGTCGAGCTCGCTGGCTGCCTCGTCAGCCATGGCAGAAGCCGCACTTGACCCGCGCTGATCTCGCTGATGGCCCGCCATGTCGGCAGGGGCGGTACGCGCATCCACCAGCTCGGAGGCCTTATGCGGAGTCAGGTAGAGCAGGTCGAGGAAGATAGCCGCCGGATTGAAAGCGGCGATCCGTTCCACAATGTCCGCCTGATTATCGTAGGACAATGGCCAGAACGGTGTATCGAAAAACGCCAGCGACGACTCGTTGATCAGTATCACTACGATCTGTGAGCGAACAGCACGCTCCTTGTCGCCGAACCAAGGACGACCATAGAGTGCCCCCGTCGCTGCTTGAGCAGATTCGATAAAGATGCGGTCTTTGGCTTTCTCGATCCCGAAAGGATTCAACAGGGCGAACATCAACTGGGCGCTCAGCAGGAAAATCGCAAGCCTTAGCGGTTGGTTAAATACCCTCAGGCACTGGCGGCGCACGCCCCGGACCAACCGGTAGATGCAGACTGCGCACTTGTCGGCGAGTAGAGACATGCTTCCTTCTACTGTTGTCTATCCCCGTGATCTCTCACCGCGTCTTGGCTGGCGGCGGGATTCTCTTTCTAGTCTGTCAAATGCTTGTCCCTCATGATGCCGGTAGAGTCCGAATCCCAGCAGGGTGTGTGCATGCGCTTGCGCCAGCGGCCCATGCCGGGCAAATTTCGTTCGCTTCCCTAGGAGAAGTGCTACGCTACCACGAGCGCGTGCTGGGTCTCTGGGGGCTAATGCATGAGTATGTCCCCGAGTCGATTTTCAACATCTGACATGTCCTGCATGCAACATTGCTATTGCCCTTTGGCATTGCGCTAGTCCAACACGAGGGGCGGTCGTCATGAGAACGGGTGATCTGGTAGATCAAATCGCGCAGCAGAATAGCGATCTCAAAAACGATCAGAAACTCTATGCGTTTGTGCTCGCTCAGTTCGACGCTGCGGTAATGATGCTAAGCGGCAAGCCTGCGGATGTCGCGTTCGGCCTAATCAATAAAACGCAAGCCACCGCAGATCTAGCACTGAGTCGAGGTCAATCTCGGGGCGTCGAGATATCCAGCAGCGCCGCTCAGATCATACTCACTACCGCTAACTTGCTTACACTCGGCGCTAAAGCGCATCCAGCGGTGGCTGTATCGACCATCGGGGCAACCTTTATGAAAAAAACAGCCCTGGCATTCGGCATGGCAAATAACAATGAGCAGGCGAAGTGCATCTCGATCTATTCCGACATGGCAGCGGCGGGATTGCAGGGGGTGACGGGTATCGCGCTCATGTTGACGGGCGGGGGCATGCTGATTGGTGGCGCCACGCTGGCATCAGGTCTGGCGCAGATCCTCCTTGCGGCGTCGAATGCTCAGGACAATGCTTGCCTCCCCTGAAGTGTTTCTCAACCATCGTTAGCCGCGGCGGCCCTGCGATGTCTTGCCAATTGGCCTCTCTGGAAGCCGCGTTTGACCAGAGTGGCCTAAGAATGGACGGGCAGCTGACACAAAATCAGCGCTGCATGACAACTAAAGGTCCAGATGGTGTCTGCGCCGCCAGTCGGTCACCCTGATCGTCGCATGGCCTGAAGGGCAACCGCGGCCAGTCCGGGCTGCGCAACAACCACTTCGCGCGTTTGAATCGAACTACAAATACAACGCGTCGAATGGCAAATCAGGCGAGGCGCGCTTCACTCCCGGCGCGGACGTGTTTTAGATGCGGAATTACCGGAGTTGAAAAACGGGCACGACAAGGACATGCGCGCGTTTGATCGGCGGGGACGACGATACTAACGCGCAACTAAGTACGCTATCTAGGGGGCCTAAATTGAGGTACAGACCGAGCCGCGCCCAGCGCGGCTCGCCAAGCATCAAGGTTCACCCCCGTCCTCCGCGAGACAACCACACCACACGAAAACCCACGTTGAAGCCGGCATCCCCAGGCGCGACGTCGTCGCGGTACGCCGCGCGCAGATACCTAGCTGAATCGTCGAACGCGCCGCCGCGCAACACCCGGCCGGAACCAGAATCGGGTCCCGTTGGGTCTACAACCGTTGTATGCGGATAGTCGCCGTACCAATCCGCGCACCACTCCCAGACATTGCCGGCAAGGTCTTCGATGCCCGTGTTTGGGGTGCGGCCATCGGGATAGCGGCCAGATGGGGTAGTTCCCCGGTCAGAGTCACCGAAGTTAGCCAACGCATTCGAAGGCTGATCATCACCCCAGGGATAGCGCCGCCCCGCTTCGCCACGTGCCGCGAACTCCCACTGGGCTTCGGTGGGTAACGCGCAGGTCACCTCACTGCGGACCAACGAAACTGCGCGCTCGGTTAGCCACGAACAGTAGGCCACAGCGTCTTCCCAACTCACGTTAACCACGGGATGACCGTTCAGCCCTTCCGGAATGGCACCGTCGATCCAGTGTGCTGGAGTGGGCGCGTTCGACGCCTGAACATACTCAAGGTACTGCGCATTGGTAACCGGGAAGCGCAGCATTCGATAACTTGAGAGCCGGACTCGATGGGGTGTCGCATCAGAATCCGCTGCATCGCCCATCTCGAACTCGCCCCCCTCGACCAGGGCCCAGTGTCGATCACCACCGCGATAGTATGATTGATCCGGGTCCCCACCAAGATGCCGACCAGACGCGCCCCGGCCGGGCGCCCGCCCGGCTCCGTCGCGGTGGTCGCCGCCAACATCCGGCGGTGAACCATAAAACACCAGTTCCTGTAGCTGGGTTTCATTGAGCTCGACGAAGCGCGGCAGCAGTTCGCCCACCGGGCCATCACGCAGCGCCCCGATTTCTGGGTCCGCAGACTGCGCATCGACATTCGCATCGAACTCCCGCCAGTTGTTCACGAATGCCAGCAGGTTGTTCAGGTCGGCGCGTAGCTCGAGCCATTTCTGCGGGTGCGCTTCGCGCAGCAGATGCCAGGCCACCACCGCTTCGGCCGGAAGCGCCGGCTTCCCGCTGGCCTGACTGTTGCGCAGCAGCGCAAGCGTCATGGATAGATCGTTGAGTACGCGCTTCACATAGCGCGGCGTCTGGCGTGCCATCACCTGCACCAGCGCGTTCGCCGCGACCTCGTCATCCGAACCGCCTAGCAGACCCGGAAGATCCGCACCGGACAGCTCGTCCAGGTATGCTCTGATGCCTGTCTCCTGAACCTCAGGCAGATCAACCGAGATCTGCACGATCTTCTCGAGAAACCGCTCAGCGCGATCAGTGTCCATGCCTTCGGCGCTGGCGAGCACGTCACGCACGCGATCCCAGTCGAGCGCGAGATAGAAACAGACACCTGGCAAATCAAGAAACAGATTGATCGCCTCCAGAACGTCCTTGATACGATGGTCGCTGCAACGATCCAGATCGTCGATAAAGATCGCGAGGCCCTTGTGCCTCGACAGGTCAGCCAAACGACCGGCAACGTCAAAGCCCTGGGTATCCCGCCAGGCTCCGGTGCGCTCATGCCAGACGTACAGCAGTTCCGAGAACAGCTCCTTGAAACTATCGTAGAACGCACGGTTCTCCTGCACGCTGTCGTAGCGGGAACTTTCGAGATCCAGTTCCAACCAGGACGGCAGCCAGGGTGCGGCTGCAGTAATCACGCCCTTGGCCCACTTGTACTTTCTGCCGTTGACGAACGTGGCCAGCTGATCGAACAGATCGCCTTGCTTCATTTCTGACAGCAGCGCACCCAGCAAACCGGCCAGCACCGTGTCGTCGTCCGGATACTTCCACGCGTTAAACCAGACGGTCTTCATCTGTCGCAACCCGTCGTCGTGCGGCTCACCTAGCTGTCGCCGGGTTTCCTTTAGCAAGGTGGTCTTGCCTCGCCCCCACTGGGCCCGTACGACGACGGTGAAAGGCATGTCGTTGTGCGCGTTTAGCGCAAGTTCAGCCAGGGTGGTCGCTAGCGGCTCGAAGCCGAAGGCCAGTATTTGCTCCTTCGATTTCTCGCGCGGCACATCGGAGAAGATGCGGGCGAGCGGCGGCATCTCGGTCTTGCGTTGTCTAGTTTTCGCCATCGATCGATTCCAGATTCGTTCTCGTCTGCTTCAGCTCAATCCACGCAACGGGAAATGCCGCCGTCGAAAGCCGCCAGCCAGTGCCGTGTGCCCACGCCAGGCTGCCAGTTGATCTTTCGTCGGGCCACTGTCATGACGCAAGCGACGTCGAAACCGCCGCACCGTTGCGCCTCGAACGCGAATCCGTTTGGGCCACACGACATAGCCGAGAAATGAAACGCCAGATGACGTCGGCTGAATCACCGTCTTGCGTGGATGGGGCAATAGGCGCAGCGTCGCCAGTTTGTTGGTCAGTTGGCTCTGCCACTGACGCACAACGTCAGGATCGTCGTGAAGCAGCACGAAGTCGTCGACAAAGCGCAGGTAACCACGCGCGTGCAGCGTCTCCTTGACCCAGTGGTCGAACGCACCGAGATAGGTGTTGGCCCACAGTTGCGAGGTCAAGTTGCCAATCGGCAGGCCAACCGACCGCGTGAGGTGTGAAACCAGGTCGTCGCCCGCGAACTGATGCTGATGAGGTTCGGGGACAACGCCACCGTCGATGATCTCGCAAAGCAGAGCCAGCAAACGCGGATCGGCGATGCGCTTGCGCAGCTGATTCTTGAGGATCTGCTGGTCGATAGACGCAAAATAGCGGCGGATATCGACCTTAAGCGCATATTGATAGCGGCCGCAAAACTGTTGCAAACGCAGCACCGCCCGGTGGCTACCCTTGCCCGTCCGATTGGCCCAGCAATCGTCGATCAAAGCTCGCTCCAACGGCTGAGCGATCTGCCGACAGATCGCGTGATGGACAACCCGGTCTTTATAGGGCGCCGCAGAGATCCAGCGCGGCTTCGGATCCCTGATGTGAAAGTGGCGGTGCGGCTGTGGCCGCCATCGTCCGCTCAACAGTTCGGCTTGCAGCTCGAACAATCGCCCCTCCAGGGCGGCGTTGAAGGCTAGCACGTCGCGACGATAGCGTTTGCCGCGTTCGGCCTCGCGCGCAGCCGCAAGCAGGTTAGGAAAACGCGCTACCGCTTCCAGTCGAGTGCGCAGGCTACGCATCATGCACCGGTAGTAGACAGCGACGTGGCGTTACCGCGCTTGTTCGCACGCGTATAGCGCAGCCAGCCCCCTATCATGCGTCCAACTTCATCGTTGTTGCGGGCGACAAACTCATACTGCCGGCTGCTAAGTGCCCCGACATCCGAAGCCAGGCGGACGAGCAGACGCAGCTGTTCCAGCAGCCGCGACGCACGAAACAGTGCCCGCTCACCGGATTTTGCATGGGCCGCCTCGACGAGTGCGCGATTCAGATCAATGGCGGCCGTCTGCAGACGATCACCAAGGGTGAACTTCCAAGTGCGCGGCATGCGCTCGACACGGCCGAGCAACCAGCGGTTCAGATCGTAGCTTTTTTGAATAGCGGGGAGTCCGAGATCTTCCATGATCATCCTTGTTGCCTGGTGCCGGCTTGTCAGTTCTTCCCTAGGACTTATCCCAGTAACGCTTCGGTTGCACGCTGTTACGCCCTTATCGTACCCAAGTAGCACAGCGGCGAGCGGCCATTCAGACGTACCAGCACGAGACGAGCACGACAAACTGTTGTCACGCATAGCTCACTCGAATAGGCCCGAACCAGAGCCTCGCAGTCACTCCGCCGACGCTGGGTCAACCCAACGGCCGCCGCGCTACCAGCGAGACTCTGGTCCTTCTTCTTTGCTCGAATCACGTCCGCCAATCGCGTTCGAATGGTCGGCGGTGCTTCAAGCTGGTCTTACGGTTGGACGGGGCGAGGCGCGCCCGCAACCGACACACCAGTCTGGCTGATGCGAGGGCGGCGGTTCTGGCCCACCCTGATGGGTCGCCCGTGCTCCGCGAGACAACCACACCACACGAAAACCCACGTTGTTGTTGGCATTCCCAGGCGCGTTGTTGTTGCGGTACGCCGCGCGCAGATTCCTAGCTGAATTGTTGAACGCGCCGCCGCGCAACACCCGGCGGTTGGCCGCAAGACCGCGTTCATCCTACCGCGTTGAAGCAGCCGAGCAACACGCTGGGATGCCTTTCCACCATGCGGCAGACCGCAAGAGCGCCGCGGCGGCGCGCCCAGCGCGCCGCCCGATCTCCAAGGTTCACCCCCGTCCTCCGCGAGACAACCACACCACACGAAAACCCACGCTGCTGTAGGCATTCCCAGGCGCGAAGTTGTAGCGGCACGCCGCGCGCAGATCCCTAGCTGAATAGCCGAACGCGCCGCCGCGCAACACCCGGCGGTTGCCATCGGCTTCTTTGACACCATAGCTGTCGCGCCAGGGGGAGGCGGTCCACTCATCAACATTACCGGCCAGGTCTGACAGCCCCTCAGGCGACCAGCCCAGTGGACTGATGCCGACGGGTCCTACGCGATCGAGTGGGGCGTCGAAGACGGCACGCTGATCATCCGGTGGCTCGTCACCCCATGGGAAACGGCGGGCCGCACGGCCCCTGGCCAGCCACTCCCATTGCTCCTCGGTCGGCAAGCTCCCGTCCAGCCAGCGGGCGCAGGCATCCGCTTCGTACCAGGACACCCCCACCACGGGTGCATTCGGGACGCGCAGTTGAGCCTCCCAGTCTTCTGGTACATCCCGTTCCTGCGCCTGCCACCAGGTCCAGCCCTGCGGCTGCCAGTGGGCCGGCACCTGGGCACCTTCCGTCAGGAAAACAGCATACTGAGACACGGTGATAGGGTAGCGACTCGCGGCTAAATCCGGGCTCACGACGGCATGGACAGGTCCCTCATCGCGAAACGCATCCACATCGTAGTTGGGGCCGTCAGGATCGTTTGCCTGAGCACCCATCAAAAACTCGCCACCTGCCACAGCCACGCGCGCAGGAGCCTCTTCAATTCGTGGGTCCCCCACCTCGCCCAGCGCCCGGGCCACCTCAACGCGCACCCGCTGCTCCACCCCCAGAGCGGAACCCGGCATGAAGATGCCGAGTACGGCCTCGCTCAGGGTCGAGAATTCGGTACGCTCGGCCGGGTCGAAGCCGTAGGGCCGCACATCCCGGCGCATCCGACTGACTAGCGCGACGGCGCGGGCCTGGTCGGTTAACGCCGCCCCGGCATCGGCGAGAATCGACTCGACAAGCCGCGTGACCGCCGCCCTACCCCCCACCGACACCAGCGCGCCCGCCAGCAATAGCACGATCTCGTGCCAGCGGTCGGCATACAGGTGGGGTTGCAACAGGCGCCAGCGGTCGTCGTGCTGCGCGAGCGCTCGGGCCGCAAGAAACTCCAGAAAAGTGAGGTGCCAGAATTCGAACTCGCCGTCCGCCCGGCTGACGAGGATGCCGGACAGCAGCGCTTCCTCCTCCAACCAGTCGCGGGCGGACTGCACCCCGATAAACGCGCGTTCGGCGATCAGCTTCGCCGCCTCGTCGGCGCCGATCTGGCGTTTCACCCCGTCTAGCGCCATCACCAGGGCGAGCGCCTGCAGACGCTCCAGGCGCTCGAAGGGCGTCACCTCGCTCAGCGCATCCCGGCTCTTGATCAGATAGTCCACCGCCGCCGCATAGAGCTCGGCGCGCTGCTCGGGCAGCGAGCGCCGATTCCAGTGCACGACTGCGAGCACGGTAAGCATCAAGGGGTTGGCGTTGAAGGTAGCGCCGCTGGGGTTATCGCGAATGGCCTCGGTAAGTTGGCCGTGGTAGTCATACGCCTCAGCGTGATCGCTAAGCGGCGAACTAGCAGACACCTGGAACAACGCACGACACCAGCGCTCACAGAACAGCGCGATCTGTGCCGGCTCGAAGTCGGCGAGATGACAAACTTCTAGCCCGCCGAGGATCTGGGTCTTGCCCTCCCAGGCCCGCGTGCGACAGGCCACCAGATACCGATTGGCAGCGTGGGCGGTTGTCTCCTGCTCGAGCACATGGGTGATCTGCTCGGCAAGCGTCTCGCGCTGCACAAGCCCGGCCACCTCGTCCAGCCCGTCGATCAGCAGGAAGCAGCCGCCAGTGCGCAGCCGCTGGCTCAACGCCCCTGATGCGAGTGACAATCGCTGGCCCTGCTGCCAGTAGTCGAGATACGCATCGAGCTGCGCCGCGCCAGTCATGGGACCGGCGGCCCGGAGCGCGGAGTCGTGGAGGAAGGCGGCAAACTCCGCCGCTTTCACAAAAATCGGAACGGGGACGGCGCTGGCTTCGGTGATCGTACCGTCATCAAGGCCGATTTGAGCCAACGCCTCGAGCTCTCCCAAACCGGCCCGGGCAAGGATCTGGCCCACGAAGCGAAGGAAGGTGGTTTTGCCGGTACCGGGGTCGCCGATCAGCGCCACCTGAGAGTGCTCGGCCAGGATCTCGCGTAGCTCCACAGTGCGGTCAAAATTGGTGAGCGAATCGTCGCCGGACGCACCGCGCTTGTGTGTTTTGCTGCGCCCCACCCGATCGTGATCGCTGCCACGAACTTTCAGGCGGGTATACACGGTGTCCAGCGCCATCCGCTCCACGCGTTCGGCGCCGATGCCGCGCACGTCCACGTAGCTGAAAGCGTTGCGCATCGACAGCAGATAGTCGCGCCAGGCGTCAGCCTGGTCATCGGTCCCACCGCCGGCTGCCGCATCCGACTGCTGGAGCGCGAAGCGGGTCGGTTGCCCCTGCCAGCGCGCCTCGACGGCTTGCTTCAGGCCCTCATAGATCTCGTTCCATGCCGTGTTTGGCCGCGGATAGGACGCAATGGCGTTGCCGAGAAGCGGCAGGGCGTTTAAGGCTGCCAGACTTGGAACATCGCGCCAGGGACAATCGTCGATGATGATCGGGATGACATCGATATCGCCCGCTGCGCGGCGTTCCAGCGCGCGCGCGAGCTCAACATCGTCGATGTAGCTGGACGCCAGAAACTCGAAGCTTACCAGCGCAACGAAAAGGTCGGCATCTTCGAGTTCCTCGCGAACCTTGTGATCCCAGTCGTCGCCAGGCAGGATCTTCCGCCCGTTCCAGAGCGTCACATAGCCCTGACGTTCCAGCAACTTGATCGATTTTTCTAACTGCAGGTAGGCCGCATCGTCATCGAACGAGTAGCTGACGAACACCCGTAGAGGACGAAATTTCCCTTCCAAATCCATGCCAGCATTCCCTGCCCTCGAAGCGTGCAGCCTAGCGAGAATGGGCGCGGGTCGCTATGCCCCACTGGGTCGACGAAGCGAGGCCGCACGAAGCGAGGCCGCACGAAGCGAATAGATCATCATGCCGAACTAGAACACAGCTGATGCTGAACAGAGGTCAGAAGCGGCGTGCCCGACGATGGACATGATCGAAACGGGTGGCAACGGTGATCGACAGCGAGCATTTTGGCTCTGCCCCTCAACAGGGTCAGAATCTCGCATAGCTGTTGGTATAAAAGAGAACGGGCGCCAGTCAGCCACGCCTCGGGCACATTGGGCGCTATCCCGTCACAGTGCCGGGTCGCGCCGCCGTACGCCGCAGCGCCACGGGAATCGACTTAAAGTTCGGTGTGTGACTTCTTGGGTCGAGCTGATGCTCGGTTAAGACATTGGCCTCCGGGTAGTAGGCGAGCAGGTTGCCTCGAGGCAATTCGAAACTCCGCACCCTCACCCCACGCATAATCCCTCGCCGCGAGACGACATCCACCCTGTCGCCATTAGCGAGACCAAGTTCGCCCATATCCGAGGCGGCCATAAAGAGCGTATCGCGCCCGGCATCGTGACGATAGCTGTCCGTCTCTTCATAGATGATGCTGTTGAACTGGCCTTCGCTGCGAATGCTGGCCAACACGTACGGGTAGTCTTCCGGTTGCCGAGACTCGACTAGCAACTCGCGAGGCGCTATGAACTGTGCACGCCGATTTGGAGTCTTAAACTCAGGCCGGTGCATCAGCCTTTGTCGCACATAAAACTCTCGCTTGGCGACACCGATTTCCTTGAGCTGGTCCATGCCTGGAATGGTCTGGGCTATCGCCTCACGAATGGTGTCGTGGCGCTGAAAGCTCTCGAAGCTCTGCTTCAATGCCCTGCGGTCGAAAGCGCGCTCGCCGATGCTGGCGATGATATCCACCTCTGACCGCAGGTTATCGATACGGTCTATTCCACCGTCGCTGAGCCTGACGTAGTTGAACATCGATTCCTGAGTGGTCGATTGACTCTCCTCATCGCGAGCTTTCACCGGCAAAACCAGTGTTTCCCCGTCGTCGATACCATGCAGATGTCCTCGATTGAGCGTCGTCGTGAGGTAGACCTTCATGCCGATCTTATTCAGCGCGGCCTCTGTCCACTTCGAATCGGGACTGGCGCTGAAGAGGTTGCCGCCCACCATCATGGCGAAATCGATCCGTTCTCGTGCCGCCGCTTCCAGCGCGTTAAAGGTATCAAGCCCTCGCTTGCGCGGCAGGCGAACCTGCAGCAGCGATTCCATTTGCTCAAAGACCGCTTCACTCAGCACCGGCTTAACGCCGATGGTGCCGATTCCCTGCACGTTGCTGTGACCGCGCAACGGCAACAGACCACTGCCCGGTCTGGCAATCATTCCCCGCAGCAGAGCCAAGCTGGCAATAGCCTCAACGTTTTCAGAGCCGAAGACATGGTGAGTTATGCCCATACCCCAGGCGAATACCGCGTTCTTAGATGCACCGTAGATGCTCGCAACCTCTTCGATGGCCGCCTGACTCAATCCGGTCTCGGCACAAATTCGGTCCCAGTTGAGACCATCGATCACACTCCGGTAAGCCTCGAATCCATCGCAGTGCTGGTCAATAAAGGCACGATCTTCATCCTGGCTCGCCATCACGGCTTTAGAGATACCCGCGAGCAGGTATCTGTCGCTGCCAATCTTTGGCTGTAGATAGGATGAAGCGATGTCGGTGCCGCCCGCGATCAAAGAACGCATGCTCTTGGGAACAGCGAACTTGACCAGTCCGGGCTCTCGGGCTGGGTTAATCACTACGACATGGCCGCCACGCTCCCGGACGGCCTTAAGTTGATGTATGAAGCGCGGATGATTTGAGGCTGGATTGGCCCCAATCACAAACACCAGGTCGCACAGCGATAGATCGTTGAGCTCGACGGTCGACGTACCCGTACCAATGGTTGTACCGAGGCCGACACCGGTTGCCTGATGGCAATAGAACGAGCAGTTGTTGACGTTGTTCGTTCCGTGAAGTCTGGCCAAAAGCTGCAGCACAAAGCCCGCTTCATTCGATGAGCGCCCGGATGAGTAGAAAAAGCTGCGATCGGGCTGGGTTGACTTCAGCCTCTCGGCGATGAAGTTGAGCGCCCACTGCCACTCCACCTTAGAGAAGCCCGTCGAGCCTGGCGCTTTGTACAGCGGCACATTGAGTCTGCCGAGGTGCTCAAGCTCTTTAGCTGAAAACTCGCGCAAATCAGCAATCGATGACGCCAGCAGTTCGTCGGGAATAGGCGCCTGAATGTCTGTCGACTGCGCCTGTACGCTCTTGTTACAGACCGAGGGAAACTCTCCGGCTTCATTGGTCATGCCGCCCAACTGACCGCCCATACCCAGGCCGCACGCCTTGCAGGTATTGTTGGTCGTCAGGGCCTTTGCGGAGTTCTTTAGACCGACGCGCTTCATGGTGCCGAGCGCGTACGCAATCTTCTTTGGTCCGCCACCGACTGGAGTTTTCAAGGATTCAGCCCAACCTGTTTCTTACTTTTCCACGTCACTCTTGTCGCGTTATCGACTAGGTCGTCCAAAAGAGCAATCGGAACGTCTTGACGACAATTGAAAGACAAAACAACAGCCGCACAGTATCACAAGAAACAGTGCGGCAATGGGCATGGTCGAGGTCGAGGACGGGATGCTTTCCCGGCCCTGCTGTGCCTTGACCGCATATCGCAGAGAGCTGACGGGTTGCACCGTCAGTCGCCTTGTTCGAGCATGCGATTCTTACCACGCGAGTGCACCAGCATGACCGACTCTGAAGGAAGCGTTACCTATCGCACTGCCCAGGCTGGCTATTTCGAAAGCCGCGGGTTACGCAAATACGCAGGCGTATTCTCTCTCTGGGCACTTGGCGTTGGTGCCGTTATCTCTGGCGACTTCTCCGGCTGGAATCTCGGAGTGGGGCAGGCGGGATTCGGTGGTTTCCTCATCGCTCTGGCGCTCATCACGCTGATGTACATCGGACTGTGCTTCTCCATCGCGGAAATGTCTCCGGCGCTCCCCCACACGGGCGGCGCCTATTCTTTCGCCCGCACCGCTTTGGGCCCGTGGGGCGGATTCGTGACCGGACTGGCAGAGAACATGGAGTATGTGATCACCACAGCCGTGGTCTGCTATTTCACCGCCGCCTATCTGCAGAGCATTTTCGGCACGGCTGACGCCGCGCAGCCGCTCTGGTGGGCGGGCCTCTACGTAGTGTTTGTGGGCCTGAATATCTTCGGTGTCGAAGCTTCTTTTCGCTTCGTCGTGGTCATTACCCTATTCGCACTGGCGATTCTGGGCGTCTTTTTCGTCAGCGCCGTCCCACACTTCGCATGGGACAACCTGTGGAATATTCCGCCGAATCCCGGCGAGTCCAAGTACCTGCCGTACGGTATCGGCGCCGTCGGTGCCGCTCTGCCGTTCGCGATCTGGCTGTACCTGGCCATCGAGCAGTTGCCGCTCGCGGCAGAAGAGTCGGTCGACGTAAAACGCGACATGCCACGCGGCCTGCTTTGGGGGCTCGCAACGCTGGTTGCCACCGGCGTTGCGATCACGTTTCTCAACACTGGCATCGGCGGCGGCGCCGCCTACTTCGGATCGGCCACCGAGGAACCCCTGCTCGATGGCCTCAAGCAGACTCTGGGTGTAACCAGCGCCACGGTGCTCGGGCTCGCCGCCGTAGCGGGGCTGATCGCGAGCTTCCACGCCATCATCTTCGCCTATGGACGCAACATCTACTCATTGAGCCGAGCCGGCTACTTCCCGACTTGGATGTCAGTCACCCACGGCACTCGGCAAACGCCGCACGTGGCACTCATCGTCGGAGCCGTAGTCGGCTTCGTTGTGCTTATGCTGTTACACGTGCTCGGCGATAGCGGTGCGTTCGGCGGGGTCATTCTGAACATGGCGGTCTTTGGCGCCGTGATCGCCTACGCCATGCAGATGTGGTCATTCGTGGTCCTGCGCAGGGACTTTCCGGACATCGAACGCCCCTATCGCAGTCCCTTTGGCAACGCAGGCGCAATAGTCGCCCTCGTGATCGCCCTGGCGGCACTGCTCGCGCTGTTCATCAACCCAGACTTCCGCGCAGGCGTCACAGGGGTCGCACTGTGGTTCCTGGCGGGGATCGCGTACTTTGCCTTCTATGCACGTCGACGCATGGTGCTGTCTCCCGAGGAGGCCTTTGCGCTGCAAAGTCGTTGATCAACGCAGCAGCAGGCGTCAGTACAGGCACCAGCGAACGCTGCCCGCCACGCTGTCGCTAGCGATTCGGATTCAGCAGGCTCTGCTCCTCAGCCGCCGCTTCGAACCATACTCTGGGGACCTTGCCTGCGTAGGGTTCGTACTCGTAGCGACAGGGTTGCTCGGTCAATCGCGGGTCGTCTTGTGCCTCGAGCAACGCAAGCAAACGTTGCTCCAGATGCGCTCGCACGTCCGCATAGTCCGGATCCATTGCACGATTGACCATATAGTCGGGATCTCGCGCCAGATCGTACAGCTCTTCTCTAGGACGCTTGCCAAACGCGAGCTCATATAGGGGCTCGACGTCGTCTTCTTCCCGATGGGTGACAAGCCATGCCTTGGTCGGAGACGCGTCCATATCACGCAAGGTCACGAAGGTATCGTGCGTCAGTTGCTCAGCCGTGGGTTCAGGTCGGTCGGAACCATCGAGCCCATGAGGATCGCCCATCGGCCATCGATCCGGTTCGAAGTTGACGATGTAGATGAAGTCCTTCGTGCGAATGGCGCGCTGCGGATAGGGCAGCATGCCCGCGCGAGCGTGTGCAATGTGGCGCTCTCGCCCCATCACCACGAAGTCGCGCGACTCATCGATTTGCCCAGAGCCACGCGCCTCAAACAAAGGAAGCAGGCTGTGACCGGTCATCGTCGAAGGCGGTACCAGGCCACCAGCAGCACAGAACGTAGGTCCCAGATCCATCAGATTGACGAAGTCTTCGATGGTTCGACCCGGTGCCACGCGCTCTGGCCACCGAACCGCCAGCGCCACTTCGCAGCCGATGTCATAGAGATTACATTTCGCTCGTGGCATTCCTGGCACACCGTGATCGCCGCTGACAACCAGCAGCGTGTCGTCCAATTCGCCAGCGCGCTCAAGCTCTTCGAGTAGCACACCGAGCCCGGCATCGGTCGCGAGACACTCCCCCAGGTAGTCGGCGGCGTCCTCGCGCACGTCGTGCACATCCGGCAGGAACTTCGGTAGCCGGTCCGTCAGTGCGTCCGGGTCAATATCCCACAGTGTCTTGCCGGAGCCACGCTCCCAACTGCGATGCGTGTTGGTCGGTCCCCACCAATAGCAAAACGGCTGACCGTCAGGCACCGCATCCAGGAACGCGCGCACGTTGGCCCGAGTTTCGGCGTACATCGCGGCCTTGGCTTGTTCGATTCCAACGCGCCCGGGCGCGAAGTCGTCGGCGTTGTCGGTGACCCAGTGAGAGAACTGATTGAAGTTGAAACCCGCCGGATTGAAGGCTGTGCGGCGCCCGCCCATCGGCGCATTCATGGTCATTCCCGGACTCCACACCTTGTAGGTATGACCGATGAAGTAGCCAGCCTGAGCCTCCAAAGCGAGCGGAAAGGTGGGAATAGACTCGTCCCACATCGCGCCCATCAGAATCGCCCCCAACCCCGTTTGCCAAAAGTACTGGCCGGACAGAATCGAGCTTCGGCAAGGAGTGCAGGACGGGGCTGGGACCAGCGCGTTTAAGAACAGCGCGCCCTCCGCGGCCACCCGATCGAAGTGCGGCGTCTGGATTAACTCGTTTAATCCCCCGGGCGGTTGGTGTTTCGCATACGCGCCGGCATAGCGCCCCCAGTCGTCTGCAAAAGCAAACACAATGTTCGGTGGTCTCGCACCCGAATTGTTCACTAACCCGCCTCCCCTAGGTTACGCGCATGCAACTTTATCCAATGATAGCGAGGGCGTTGAGTGGAGCACGCAGTTTGCGCTTTGGATGTAGAGTGCTCACCACAACCAGAGACACACTGCCCTCGAAGTGAGGCTGCTTCAGAAGCCTCGCGACTGACATCGCCGATATGACTGTGGCGTCGCTATTGATTGGGGAAAAAGGGAGGAGTCGATGGCCGATGAATGCGTCGGCAAGTCGGGCTAGTCCTGAACGATCGATCGCAAAGTCACGCAGAGCGCTGACTCAGTGCGCGTAGCCCATCAGTTCGAACTCGAACGCCGCACCCTGCTGAATGGCCTTTTTCTGTTCCGGACTCAGCAGATCTGCAGCAGGCGTACGCTTCTTTCTGAAACCGCTCTTCGCCTTCTGCAGTTTGCTTACTTCGGGCACACCGAGGTCTGCCAATAGCGCATTCAGTTCCTCGTGAAGGCGCTCGTAGCGCAGCACTTTATGTACGGCGAGTTTGCCGTCGATTGTGTAGAGCGGATAATTCAGATAACTCTGGCGTTCGATCACGCTCTCAATGACGTCCGATATGGAACGATCAGCTAGCTTTCGCCCCATCGCACCTTTCATGTAATACGACTGCGAGACGACTTTTTCGTAGGGGTGACGCTCGATGCTGAAGCGATAAACGCTGTTCCACAGCGTCTCGGGTAGCCTCTGCTTGATGCGTTCCGCTTTCATGTGATTGAAGAAGCGCATCTGCGGGCCAAGCATTTTCCTGACCTGTCGCAGAATCTTTGCGTTACGGGTGTGCGCGGCCAGATCGACAATACGCTCTCGCAGGGGCTCATCGCTGTAGTTTGCCGGCCGTTGGCCAAGCGCGAGGCGTTGAATCTCATCCTCTGGCGAGATGGGCGTAACGATATCCTGCGGCCCGCACACGGTCGTCAACGCCATCTCGGTGCTGGTCGATGCGGTCTTGCGGGTTTTCACGAACAGGAAGCCGTGTTTGCGCGAACAGATCACGTTTGAATCGCTCAAAAATGTCAATTAATACGACAACTTACACGGATGGGCCAAGGCCGACAAGGCCAGACCGATCCCCTAACGGACGTTAGTAATGCAGCTCGAGAATTGCAAACGCGGGACGACGCCGAGAACGACTGTAAGGAATATTCAGGGGAAATCACCGCCCCACAGGTCCGAGTGCGGATAATCAGCCCATCGCGCCGCTCACGCGGGCCAGGCGCCTCGAGTGCCTGTTGAAAAACAGAGATGTTCAGTGGTTTCTGCGACGACACCGCGAAACAGGCGTCCCTACTGCGCGTCGCCGCCGCTCAAATGATTGGTACTGCAGCCTCATCATGCTTACAACCTGCTGAGATCACTTACATCCTACTTTCGAATTGTCTCGACTTTGGCTGACTCTCAGCTCTCAAGTAGACGATCAATCTCAGCTTCCAGCCGCTCGCGTCCGACGTGCTCACCTGGGCGGCCGGAGAAAGGTGCAGTGAGCCAGAAAGGTTGGCTCAGATAGCGTAGCAGTGCCTGCGCGGCTGCCGCTTCGCCGGTCGACCCGGAGTCGCCGAGGGTGGAAAAGTCGGCATCCGATCGTTCGTAGCGTGCGAGTCTGTAACGCGCGGCTTGTGCGCGTGCGCGCGCGGTTTCATCCGGCTCAGTACGGCAAAACGTCAACGTTGGATCGATGGCGGGGTATAGGTGTGCGTTCGCCCGAGTACGCTGCAGTTTGATTTGACCGGTAAACGGCGGTGGCAGCGTCTCCCAACCCGATTTTCGCTCAGGAAAGGGTGTGACCACGATGGTCGTAATTGCCCCGTCTCGCGACGGCCGGGCCAGTCGTGGGAACGCGGTTTCCACGTCGCGTTCGAACCCTGGCGCATCGAGCACGATGGCCAGAACGTCGCTACCCTCGTCCCGTGTCGTCTCAGCGAGGCGCAGCCCGGCTTCGAAGGCGGCACGACGCTCGGCTGCCGAGGCCGAGAACGGCGCCAGACGATGATCGACTGTGTTCTGCAGGCCAAACTCGGCAATGTCAGCGAGGAAATCGGACCGATCGAAGGGCGGCTGCGTAAAGCCGGTCCAGATCGCGCGTCCGCCGGCGAGCGATGTGAACCGTTGGCTCAGCTCACCCAGCAGCACGACCAGTCCGACGCCGGCAATGGACGGACAGCGGACCAGCCCGCCCCGGGACAAGGGCGCGAACAGATCGAGCGCTTTGATGCCCGTGTGCAATCGCTCGCCATCCGGTTCGATCCTGGGAACGGCGCTTTGCTGGCGGTTCGGGGCCGTTGGGGTGGCTTCAATCAGTCGCGCGACGCTAGTGTGGCCGTACAGAGTTGCCCATTCGCCGGGCGTGCGACCGGCGGTTGGCGTCGCGGTATCCGTTGTCCATGGCAGTCCGACGCGGGCACCGGCATCGGGCGCAGTGGGGTCTGCGCCATAGCTCAGCAGAAGCGACACCATCTCGATCTGGCCGCGCATGGCGGCGACATGCAAGGCGCGATTGCCCACCGACGACACGCTGTCGGGATCGGCTCCGCGACGCAGCAGCGCTCGGGCGTGTTCCAGCCGACCGAGTAACGCGGCAGCCCAGATCGGCGCTTCTCCCGTCGGGCAATCACAGCGGCCGTGGACATCGGCCCCGGCGTCCAGCAACACATGAAGCATGCTCAGGTGGTCTAGTTCGATCGCCGTAATCAAGGGTGTAGCGGCGTTCGCATAGGGGACCACCCCGCGTCGCGCCAGTTCAGGATCCCAGCTTTGCGTGACTTCCAGCAGAGCAGGCGTCTCTTCGATCATCGACCGCACCTGGCGTTCGTCGCCCGCACGCAGGGCGATGAAAAACTGCACGTCGCGGGACAGATTTTCGGCAATACCGGGCAAAAGCCCGTTGAGCGTCGTGGCCATAAGTCGTTCTTCCTCGTCACGTAACCGTCGTCGGGCGCGTCGCAGGCGCTGTTTCAGGGTGCTGAGTGGAAGCTCCAAGAAGTGTGCCGCCTCTGTCCCGCTCAGCCCCGCGAAATAAGTCAGAGCGATCGCGATGCGCTCCGTCGCTGGGAGTGCCGCGACCGCCAGCCGCAGCCGTTCCGCGGCTTCATCAGACTCGAGCAACGCCGCAGGATCGACGGCAGTGCGATCGACGGACTCGTCCGGTAGGCCGACTGTGAGCGGCCGAGTACGCCGGGTAACGCGATCGCAGTGCTTGATGACGATGCGCCGCAGCCAACCTGGGAACGCGCCGGGGTCCCGCAGCTGGGCGAGATTTCGATGCGCTTCCAAGAATCCCTCTTGAGCGATCTCTCGCGCCGTTTCCCGATCGCCGCACCAGCTGTAGCCAATCGCAATAGCCGCGCCCTGGAACCGATCGACGAGCAACGCAAAGGCGCGCCCGTCGCCCTCTCGGGCGCGACAAACGAGGCTCGCAATATCGTCATTTGCCGTCATGGTTCGATCGTTGGCGTCGCTGTGGGATAAGACCCGGTGTCGACGATAACGGATACCGCGGATTAGCCGAGGTTGGGCGTGGGATGTGCGACCGCGCAGGCATCAAGAAATCCGGGAGCGTGCAAGTCGAGCGTTCCGTCGCTACGTCAACTTGATCACCGCCGGATCACCGGCCTTAGGCACGCCCAACATCGCCGGGTATGCGTGATGCTGAAATCCGCCTTCGGCTGCAAACGCCTTAAGCGAGGCCTCAAGACCAGTGAAGAAGCCGGTCTTGTGCTCGCCGCTGAGCGCGCCGGTCATCGGCGCCTGGCTTAACTCAACCTGGGTGAAGTCCTGCTTCCCAAGCACCGCCATCAGCCCCGATTGGGCGCCGTCTTTAACGAAGGACCAACCCCAGCCCATCTTGATAGTCGGGCTGTAGATCGTGACGATCTTGTCGAAGTTGGTCGCCGTCCAGGCCAGCGTCGCGACGTCTAGCGAGTTGCGGCATGCATCCATGTTCGACCCGAGCGACGCGTCCCAGCCCGGGGGCGACACAGACGGGCTGGCGAACTGGGAATCGGAATAGGCGGCAAACGCGGCGTCGCCGGCGGTCGGCCCGGCGAAAGAGACGTTGCTCACCACGGCCGCACCAGCCGGGTCCCAGGTCTGCTGCACTTGCTTCAGGTACAACGCCATCGTCGACGACATTACCCCGCCCTTGCTGTGCCCGGTCACAGTGACGAACGACGTGCCTGACGTGCCGCTGATCGCGTTGGTCAGGAATTCGAGCAGTGAGGAGACGCCGTCGAGCGAACTTGTCATTGCCAACAGGCGCTGTAGATCGATGCTGGTCGACTCCGAGATGGCGCCGCCTATCCCTTCTGATACAGCGCCGGGTGGCCAAGGCACCATCTGCTCGACGGCCAGATCGCCGAGCAGCCAGTCGACCTCGGACATGCCATTGGTGCCACGGATCGCAACGACGATCTGGTTCGGGTCGTCGTTGTTGCGGACCGCGTACATCATGTGATCCTGCAGTATCGCACCAGGAATGGTATACACCGCCGGTCCCCAGGCGATGCTCCAAGCCGGGTTGCCGTTCGGCGCGATCGGGTAGAGCTGCGGCATGGCTTCTTCGATCAATGTCTTGATCGCCGCGCCCGGCGTCGGATTATCGAAGATCGTGATCCTCTCGCCGCAATAGGCCATGAATGCAAAGCACACCATCGTGCGCCGCTGCGCTTCGTTCTGTATCGCAGACATCGCGTCTCCCTCCCGATTCCTGTTCCCCGTTAGGACATCGCCCCAGCACGCATCCGTTTTCGACCATGTCAGGGGTGAAGGGGTGCGTCAACGGACTGCGCCCTCATCGACCATTTCAGCCTGGGGAATCCACCAAGTTCATATCGTCCTGCTAGCAGTCCTGCGCACGTTCATGGCTGGATGGAAAACCCAGCTCGTCCGAATCGAGTCTCGCTTCGAGGCTGTCTATACCTCAATATTCGATCTGCAAGCCCGAGAGAAGGCGGCGCGAGCCACGCCCAATCGAATCCCTCATCTTGTGCGCATGCAAAGGCGAACAACAAAACCAACAACAAAAGGACCTAAGCATGTCCGAATCCGAAACCGCCATGCGATCCGACTACGCCGCTGACAGCCAGAGCACGAGGGACGTCAAGCAGCTCGGCACCTGGGCCGCAATTGGCAGTCTGTCTTATGTGTTCTGGGTGTGCGGCGGTATGGAGATGGTCGAGCGCCTGGCCTATTACGGGGTACGACAGGTCAGCAGCTTGTATGCAACCGATGCGCAGTCATCCGGCGGCCTAGGCCTCACCGCTTCTTCCGTAGGCATCATCTTTACCGTCTGGGCCTTCGTCCAGTCATTCGTCCCGGTGTTTACCGGCGGCATTTCTGACCGCGTTGGTTACAAAGAGACCATCTTCGCTTCTACCGTCTTCAAAATCCTCGGCTATCTCATCATGGCTTGGTTTCCGAGCTTCTGGGGTTTCCTGATCGGCGCGGTTGTGTTGGCGTTTGGCACCGGCATCTTCAAACCCGGCATTCAGGCAACCGTCGTCAAGTCCACCAATCGCACCAATAGCTCCATCGCCTGGGGCGTTTTCTATCAGACAGTGAACATCGGCGGATTCATCGGCCCCCTGCTGGCCGCGCAGTTGCGACAGCTAGAGTGGGCGTATGTGTTCTACGCCTGCGCAGCAATCATCTCTCTAAACTTCCTGCTGCTGTTGACCTACAAGGAGGCGGACAAGGAAGAGCGGCTAGCCCATCGGGCTAAAGTCAAATCCGGCGAGATTGAACAGAGCAGTCTATTCAAAGACAGCCTGAGCGAACTACTGAAACCCATCATGCTCTGGTACATCGTTCTGTTTTCGGGTTTCTGGTTCATGCTGATGGCGTTCTGGGATGTCGCACCGCTGTACTTCCGTGATTGGGTGGACACAACGGTGATGGTCCAACATCTGTTTGGTCCCGATGGGACGTCGAACCCATTCTTCAAGTTCATTCTGGGCATGAGCGCAGACGGCCAGCGCATCCTCCCCGAGGGTCTGGTAAACCTGAACGCCATGCTGATCATGGTGTTCTGTTTTGTGGTGGCAGGTTGGAGTGCTCTCATGCGCGCCACCAATTCAATGGCTATAGGGACTTTTCTGGCCGCATCCGCATTGATGCTGCTGGGCGGATTCAACCACGTCTGGATCATTGTCGCGGCCGTTGTCAGCTTCTCAATTGGCGAGATGCTATCGAGTCCAAAGAGCTCCGAATATCTGGGCAACATCGCACCTGAACAGAAGAAGGCGATGTACCTGGGCTTCAGTCAGCTGCCCCTGGGAATCGGCTGGACTCTGGAAGGCTTCATCGGTCAGTTCCTGTACGGCAAATACGGCGCCAAGGAGACCATCGCCCGTCAGGCCATGCTTGAAGACGGCATGTCACCGGCAGACGTCGACGCAGTCCCTGTTGGCGAGGCCTTCCAGCGCCTTGTTGAGATCACGGGGGAGAATGCGGACGCCTTGACCGCCGAGCTCTACATGGCGAACGACGTCGGCGATGCCTGGTATCTGATGGGCTCAGTGGGCATTCTCGCTGCGGCAGGTCTGTTTGCCTACGGGCGCTGGACCTATCGGCTGCAAGAATGATCCGGTCTGTTCGTCCGCGGGAATACTCGGCGAAGCGGGAGGCCCAACAAACGCGGCCTCGACAACACAGGTCGTGCAGCTAATCAGGCCGGCGAAAAAATCGGGGGGAGCGCAATCACATGACGACTTGGACTTCACGCGTCTTAACGCGGTACGTCGTCCTGACCTGCTTCGGATGCGCAGTCGCCGCCTGCCAGGCACCGAGCGCTAGTGGCGCCAGCGGCGCGACGAGCACCGCACCAGACTGGCTCGAAGGCTGCTGGATCAGCGGCGATGGCACCACAGAGGAAAACTGGCGGCGCTCCCGCGAGGGCAGCCAGTGGTTTGGCTATAGCGTCAGCGAACGGCAGGGACAACCAGCGTTTTTCGAACAGCTGCGTCTAGATCGCACCGAGACAGGCTATGTGATTCACGCCTACCCCAGCGGCATTGGCCCGACACCCTTCGAGGGGACACTGGACGGCAAGCGCTTGAGTTTTACCAACCCGGACAATGACTATCCGCAGCGAATAACCTACGAGAAAGTAGCAACCGGAATACGCGCAGAAATCTCAATGCTCGACGGCAGCAAAGCAACGGGTTGGGAGTACCGTCCCTGCGAACAGTGAGCGACGACCAGGCCTCAAACCCGCTCGGTACCCGTCAGCCCCTGTTCGACCAGCATCTTGTAGTCATCCGCAGTTAGCCCAAGCTCTGCTTCGAACACCTCCTGGCTGTGCTGGCCAAAACACGGTGCCGGGCGAATCTCACCCTCGGGCGTATCGCGCAGCACCCAGGGCGCGGTCGGCAGCGGGTGGGTGCCGCACTCGGGGTGCGTGACATCGATAAGGAAACCGCGACTGCGAAAGTGCTCACTCGGGTGACGATAGATGTCCAGAAAGGGCTCGACCCGCGCCGCGGCCAGGCCAAGACGTCCGAGTGTTGTCGCGGTACCTGCCGCGTCCTGGTCGCGCATCCAGGCACCGATGTGACGGTCCAGTTCGGCCTCATCGGCCTTGCGATCTGCCATCGTGGGCCAGCGCTCAACCTCCAGCTCAAGATGGGTAGCCAGGGCGGCGAACGCCGCGTCGCTTTCGGCGGCAAGCGCTACCCATTCGCCATTGGCCGCCGCGTAGATATTGTGCGGCGCGATGCGCGGGTGACGGTTGCCTCGCGGACCGCGCAGGTCTGCGTTGGCGTCGAACTCTGCCATCGCATCGCCGATGCCGACCGCCACCGCTTCGAGCATGCCCGCATCGATTCGTTGGGCCTCGCCGGTCTGCTCGCGATGGTGCAACGCCGTGATGATCGCGGCAGCGAGGTGACACCCCGTTATCGGATCGGGGATGAGACCCCCCGTGTTCTGCCCCGCCTCGCCCTCATAGCCGTGCAGGCTGGATAGCCCCGCCATCGGCTCGGTCGTCGCGCCATTCGCCGCGTACTCGGCGAGCGGGCCCGTGCGGCCGTAACCGGAGACAGACGCCATGATCACCGCGGGATTCACCTCGTGCAGTGTCTCCAGCGTGATACCCCAGTTCGCCATGACGTGGGGGCTGAAGTTATCCGCGATGACGTCGAAGTTGGGCACCATCTGCCAAAACAGCTCTTTGCCCCTAGGTTGTGACATGTCGAGGGTGATCGCCCGCTTGTTCAGGTTGACCGTGTTGTACATGCCGTTGGTGTTCAGCGGGTTCTGCTTGATCTGCGGATTGCGCAGTCCGGGTGGGACGGGCGAGCCCGCGCCTCGCCACACATCCGGACGCTTCACGGTTTCGATCTGAACAACGTCGGCACCGAGCAGCGCCAGCAGCTCGGTGCCATAGGTGCCCGCCCATGCCTGGGTGAAACACAGCACCCGAATGCCGTGCAGCGGCAGACTGCGCGCGGCATCGGCGCGTTGCGTTAGCCTCTCGCGAGCGACCACGTCAGCAGTGTCTTGACCCAGCGTAGGCGCGGATCTTCTCAGCCGCCACGGCGTGGCCGACAGCTTCACCGGCGCGCCGGCCGTCGCCACATCGTGCTCCGCGATCCGCGCCTGGACGATGAAATCGCGCGTCTGCAGGTGCTCGCTGGTTAATAGCTCTTCCGCGTTTTGCACCACCCCCGCGATGCAGCGGCGGTCCAGCAGGCCATAGAACAGCTCCCACTTGTCACGATCGGCGGTTGCCGCAGCGAGCCCCTCGCGGACCGGGGCCTGGGGTTGTTGGTTGCGGCCCCACTGCGGAATGTAGGTTTCGTCTTGCGCGAGATCGTCGAGTCCCAGGAACGTCATCGCGTCCGTCCAAAACCCCCAATCCCCATAGCCATAGTTGATCTGGCCGTTCTTCGCCTGCCAGAGCGGACCCGGTCGACCGCGCTCGCGCGGGCCGTAGGGCCCATAGGCGAAGTTGTCGCCGCCGATGAAGTTGCCTAACGTCGCCCAGGGCGCACAGGTGTTGGCCAGGGCCTCGATCTCGCTGGCGTCTATTCGCTCTCCGTGTCCCGTGCGACGCGCCCGCAGCAGCGCAGCGGCGGCGGCAACAAACCCTGACACCCCGGCGATGTAGCCGGTCTGGTTGTGCGGCAACTGCAGCGGGGTCTCGTCCTGGTAGCGATTGATGGCCGCCCAACCCACCCGCGCGCAGGCGGTGAGGTTGTTGCCGGGAAAGGCGGCCAGAGGCCCCGTGAGCCCATGAGGAGTGAGCGACAGGTGTACGCCGTCGGCAGGCAATGCCGACAGCTCGTCGGGAGTCTCTGCGCCTGACGTAATGACGACATGCGCGCTTGCAATCAGCGACGCCAGGTCGACCGCGTGCAGGTCGACCGATCGCTTGTTCCAGTTGACGTAGCCGTGCAGCAACGAGCGCTCGACGCCCGGCTCGTGATGCAGATACGGCGGCTCGGCGCGCAGGGCGTGGCCTGCCCGCGACTCGACCAGGATCACGTCAGCGCCAAAGTCACCGAACAGTCGGGCGGCGAAGGCGGCCGACAGGCGATCCGACAGATCGACGACGCGAATATCTGCAAACGCTCGGCTCATGACGTCCCTCCCCCAAACCGATACTAGCGCGTTCGCGTGGACGAGGTGCTATGTTCGACCCACATTGACACCGAGGGAGGGATCGGCGCGTGGACAGCATCAGACTCTACGGCAACGATCATTCCCCCTGGGTACAGGCGGTCATGCTGGGCCTGCACGACAAGCAGCTCACATACACCCGCACGACCGCGCCACCGCTAGACGTGTTCTTGACCTGGGGTTGCATGATGCCGGCGGCGCGCTTCGACGACGCGCCCTGGGAGTGGGAGTCAAAGCACATCCTCGCTCGAATCGGCTTTACCGAGGTATCGGAACACGACATGGCGAGCGTGCGGCAGACGTGGCAGGGCGTGCTGCACCGAACGGACTACTGGACTCGATTCTGGGGGGAGTTCAGTCTGGCGAGCGACCCCGCGCCATCGGCGCCGAGGCGCTTCGCGCGAAATTTTCTCCGCAGCTTCACGATTCTCTACTTCTTCTTGCTGATTCGGCTGACGGTGTTCTTTCGGCGCCCGCCGGATCCCGAGAACTATGGTGACCAGTACCTCCTGTGGGAGGAGCGGCTCGCTCGCCTAGACAGTCCGTTTCTGGGTGGCGACCAGCCGGACTCTGTGGACCTGCTGCTGTTCGGCGTCGTTCAGTGTCACTGCAGCATTCCGGTTCCCCCGCTGCAGGCGCTGCAGGCCGATCCACGGCTCGCGCACCTGCGGAATTGGATCAGCAGGATGCAGGCGCACTTCGCAGACTATCCGTCGCTGTATTCGGGCACCTACTTCCAGCCGCATTCGGCGCCACCCGCGCCGGCCGGTTCGCTGGATCAGCTCGCGTTCTGGCTCGGCAGCATCCTTATGATCAGTCTCTTCTGGATCACCATTCCACTGATCGCCTTCCTCGCCTATCGCAATCGAGTCATTCGCCACGCGGTCTGAGAATCGATGCGTGATGCCGCCCGAATCTACGCTCCCCCACCGAGGGGTCGCCGCACGGCGTCAGCGACCTGTCATCAAGCTGGGCACGCGAGCCGCTAGGCGTCCAACAGCCCCAGCGACCGATAGGACTCGACCGTCGCGCGCAGCGCTTCGTCCACCGGGCGAGGCCGCAGACCCAGTTCGTCCATGGCGAGCCGACAGTAGGCGCGCGGCGAATCGTAGGTCGGTTTTTCCGGCACGCCGTCGACCATGGGCTCGCCGCCGATCGCTGACACTTCCGGGAACAACGCCGCCAGGCGATCGCTTAGCTGCCAGGTAAACAGCTCGCCGCTCGGGTCCGCCGCGGACAGGATGTAGCGGGAACCGTTGGCTGCTGCGTTGGACTCGAGGCACAGCCGATGCGCGCTCGCGACGTCCCGAACGTCGACCAGATTCCACAGCATGCGACCGCCGCGGGACTTGGCGTAGGGCTTGCCGCGCATCATGAATCGGATGCAGTTCTGCCAGCTCCAACCCTGATCGTGGTTGGCACACATCAAAGGTCCGATCACGTGCAGGGGCAGGATCGAGATAGCCTCGAACTGTTCGTGCTGTGCGGCCAAGTCGTAGAGCATGCGCTCTGTCTCTGCCTTGGCCATGGCGTAGGCGATGTCGCGGTTCTTCGGGATGCTCTTGCGGGTCCACGCGCCCTTGTAGCCCTCCGGGTTGTCGGAACACCAGTCGGCCTCGGTGAACACGTAGCCTGCCGGCCTTGGATGTCCCACCGCAGCGAACGAACTGGTGAACACAAAGCGTCGCACGCTCGTCGCCTTGAGCGCCGATTCGACGACGTGCCGCACTTCGGTGAAGCAGCCGTCGTAAACCTCCTGAGGCGTTTCGCGGTTATAGCCGACCGCAGCACCCGCGTGGATGACGCCCGCACAACCGGCGAAGGCATCGTCATAGCTGCCCTCGTCGCGCAGATCAGCGGTCGTCAGGCTGACGTCGCCATTTCCCAGCTCGCGCAGCGCGAGCAGGTGCTCGACCTTCTCCGGCAGATCCGGATTGCGCACACACGCACGCACCTGATAGCCGTGCTGCACGAGGTCTCGCACGATCCACGAGCCGATGTAGCCGCTGGCGCGGTGACCGCGACCGGGCCCGTGGTTGGGTCCATTGCTGGCATGTTGCTCTCCCCTCTTCTCCGCTCGCTTACCGGCGGCTAAAGCCCGGCCGGTCCGCATGACTCGCCCAGATGGCTTTGATGTTACCTTCATCCGCGTGTTTCTGACGACGCCACCTGTGTGGCGCCGTCTCTTCGCCTGAGCCTGACGTCCCACTGCGTCGCCAGGAGGCAAGCCATCAGGAGACGAATGTGTGCATTGGGCTGCTGTTCAACACCGATCGTATGGATCGCAACGAATTCATCGACTACGCGCGACGTGCCGACGCCGCCGGGATCGAGTGGCTGTGGCTGCCCGAACTGTTCACCCGGGAGCCCTTTGCGACGGCAGGCTATCTGCTGGCCGCGACGGAGCGAATCTCGCTGGCGACGGGCATCGCGAACATTTACGCACGCGATCCGGTGGCGACGGTTTCCGCGGCAAGCGCGCTCGCGGAACTGTCACAGGATCGCTTCCTGCTCGGCCTCGGCGTCTCCAACGCGGGACTGAACGAGGCCCGGGGCCACGTATGGCAACCACCGGTTCGCAAGCTGACCGAGTACCTCACGGCCATGCGCGCGGTGAAACTCACCTCGCCGCAGGTGCACGCGCCGGTCCATGTCGCCGCGCACGGCCCCAAAATGCTCGCCACCGTGGCGCAGCACGCCGACGGCGCCAACACCTATTTGATGCCGCTGGCCCACGTCGCCGAGGCGCGGGCGGCGCTCGGCGCAAACAAGGCGCTGAACACCATGCTGTTCTGCCTGCACGACGAGGACCCGCAGTCCGCGCGCGACACGGCGCGACGCGCGGTGGGCTATTACATGGGGCTCGACTACTACCATCGAGCCTGGCGATCATTTGGCTTCACGCAGTCAGACTTCGACAACGGCGGCAGCGATGCGCTGATCGACGCCATCGTCGCCTGGGGAGATCTGACGGCGATTTCGGAACGCGTGGCGGCACAGCGCGCAGCGGGCGCCGACCAGGTGGTCATCATTCCGATCGCACGCGGCGGGGCGCCGGACTGGGCGCTGCTGGAACGCCTGGTTGAGGCGTGATGGCGCCCGCGATTCAGTCTTCCCAAGGCGTCAATGGCACTCACGGCAGGCGCGGTTTGGGCAATGCGGCGATACGACAAGGGATGCGTTGAGCTAGCCACGCGTCGTGTCAAATTCCGGCATGGGATAGGATAGCGAGTCGATCAGGATTGGGAGAGATCCATGGTCCAACCCTCAAGCGGGCAGGCAAAGCCGCGCAAGCGGCTGTCGCGCACAACGCCAATGGGGATGGCGGCGTCGGCTCGCTATCCCGCTCAGGACGATCGTGCAACCGTGGCCAACGGCATTCGGGCGCAGGACTCACAGCTGCAACCCGGCTCGTTCGAACCGGCCGTGTATCGCGAGCAAGAGGTCTGCGGCGTCGCTTTGCGGCTGGAACCGGTCGCGCCCGCGCTGGGCACGATCGTGCACGGAATCGATCTCGATCGTGATCTCGAACATCCCGATATGGTGCGTTTCCTGAGGACTCTGTGGCTCGATCGCCGGGTCGTTATGTTCCGCGATCAGCAGCACCTGTCGCGCGAGGCGCTGATGCGTTTCGCGCAGCATTTCGGCGAGCTGGGCGCACACCACGGCGAACGCGATCATGTCCCGAGCGCGCCCAAGACGCCCCAAGGTTATCCGGATGTCCTGCCTCTGCAATCGACGGAGGAGCACGCCAGCGCAGCGTCGGAATGGCACAGCGACGCGACCTGGTCTGCGCGACCGCCGATGGGTTCGGTCCTCATCTGCCGCGAGGCGCCGCCGATTGGCGGCGACACCAACTTCTGTGACGGCTACGGACTGTGGCAAGGCGTCAGACGGGAGACCAAGGCGCGCGTCGCCTCGCTGCGAGCCGAACACGTTGGTCAGCCGCACCATGCTCAGGACGGCGAGCTGCCTATGGCCATACATCCGGTCGCAAGAACGCACCCGGAAACTGGCCGGACCGTGCTATTCGTAAACCGGGTGTTCACGCGCCGCTTCGCAGACGAGCACGACATTGGCGACGACGAAACGCGTAGCCTGCTACGAGAGCTGTTCAGAAACATCGGGCGACCGGAAGTGAGCTGTCGTTTTCGCTGGGCACCCGGATCCGTGGCCATGTGGGACAACCGGGCGGTGCAACACTGCGCAACAGCCGACTTCTGGCCGCATCGCCGATCGATGGAACGGGTCACCGTACTGGACTTCGACAACGAGCGCAGGGTGCCGTACTACGCAGATGCGAATTCATCTGGGCAGCGGCCAAACGAGCAGGATTGAGGGCATATGAACACAACCGCTCACCGGCACGAGGTGCCGGACGACCCGCTCGGCGCCATCGACTACTGTTTCGATCAGGGTTGGACCGATGGGCTGCCCGTCGTCCCGCCCGAGGCGGGACGCGTCGCCGCCATGCTAGCGTTCGAAGGTCGACCGCCGGAGACGGTCATCGCCGAACATCCGGCGACCGGCCTGCGGCTAACGGTTGAGTCGCTGGCGGCCAACGCCGTCATGGCGGGCTGTAAACCGGAATACCTGCCCGTGTTGGTCGCCGCGTTCGAGGCGATGAACGAACCGGACTTTAACTTTCACGGCAGCTGCGCCAGCACCGGCGGTTCCGCGCCGCTGCTGATCGTCAGCGGCCCCGCCGTCGAAGAACTCGGGTTGAACAGCGGGGTGAACCTATTCGGACCCGGCAACCGCGCGAACGCCACGATCGGACGCGCCGTCCGTTTGGCGTTGCTGAATGTCTTCAAGATGATCCCCGGGATATCCGACAAGTCGACCCAGGGTCATCCGGGGAAGTTCAGCTTCTGTATCGGCGAACGCGCGGATCGATCACCGTGGCCGCGGCTGTGCGAGGCGCTCGACTACCCCGAAGGGGTCAGCTCGGTGACGGTCTACGCCGGCGCCGGATTCGTCAATCTCGAAAACCACGGCGCCAACACGCCGGAGATGCTGTGCGACTCGTTTGCCGATGGCATGGCCAACTACGGCTGTATCAGCAAGGGCGAGACCGTGCTGGTCGTCTCGCCCGAGCACGCGAAGATCATCGGCGACGCCGGGTGGAGTCGCGAACAGACACAGGCCTACCTGTTCGAACGCGCGCGACGGACCGTCGGGCAGCTTCAGGCGATCGGCAAGTACCACCAGCGCGAGCACGAACGGGGCCAGAAGCTGGGCGCTGACGATGCCGAACACATCCATCGCGGCCTGACGCCCGACGACATCCTCATCGTCGTGGGCGGCGGCGACGCCGGCGGTCATTCGGCGTTTATTCCCTCATGGAGCCGCACCCGGGGTTCGCTGCGGCAATCCAAGCCCATCGGCGTGTGCCTGGACTGTTAGCGGCGGTCGTATTGCACGCCGTTCGCGAGCCAAGAAACAGAGCGCGCGTTCAAGATCACGCGAAACACAGCAACAGCACAACACGACAGAGGAATTAGCATGCAATTGATCGATCCGACCGGCACGTCTTCGGAACGCAGACTTGCGCGCGCCGCCCCCCTCGACAAGCTGGACGGCGCCGTCATCGGCTTGCTGAACAACAACAAGGTGAATGCCGACGTACTGCTGCGCGAAACCGCCGCGTTGTTTGAGGCGCGCCACGGCTGCTCCGTCATCGAGATGCGCCACAAGATGAACGCCAGCGCGCCCGCCCCGAGCGACAAGATCGAAGACCTCGCAGCACACGCCGACTTTCTCATCACGGCGATGGGTGACTGAGGTTCTTGCTCGACGTGCAGTGTGCATGACGGGATTATGTTCGAGCAGCTGGGCAAGCGCGCCGTCGTGCTTTGTACCCATCCGTTCGAAGTCACGGCGAACAATATCGCCGCCACGATGGGTCTGCCCGGCTATCCGTTCGTGATGGTCGAGCATCCGATCGGCTCTAGAACGCTCGCAGAGATCAAGGAACGAGCCGAGGACGCGTACCAACAGGCGCTGCCCATTCTGCTGGACTGAGGTATCGATTAGGCATGTTCGGCGGAGTGAATCGGATTCCGCCGACCACGCGCGCGCAGCCGTTATGTCGTCGGCGGCATACCCGCATCCAGCGGCAGCAAGAAGCGCCACAGCGCCGCTTTCTCGCCCGACGCCTTCATCGCGGCCTGCGCCTGGCGCACGACTTTGCCCGCGCGCGTATCGTCCCGATACCATCGGTAGCCCTGCCAGGCGGCAGGCGTATGCTCAGCAAGCTCCAGCGCGGCCACCTCGTAGTAGCCGCGAATATCCTGCGCGACCCGAGCCGGAATCCCCGGGATACCTGCTTCTTTCCAAGGCGTTCCCTCGGCAACGCGAATGAAGGCCTCCAGCGCGCGCGGAATGGCGTCGGCATCGATGAGTCGATCCGCGCCCGCTCGCTGGCCGTACTTGGCGACCGCTCGGTCATAGGCCGCACGAATGCCGTTGGCTTCGTCGAGCGCGGGGTGCAGATCCGGGTCAAACCGTGGCGGCAAGGTGCAGACGAGCGTATCGGTCGTCTCGTCGTGGATGGACGCCGCGAAGTCTTCAATCACGGGTTCGTCGCTGCCGAGCAGCGCAAAGGCGTGGGCGAGAACGCTGTGCTGAAACTCAGGGTCGTTGGGTTTACCGATCGGTCTGCCGAGCGGGAAATCGCAGAACAGACCGCGCGGCGGCGCCGTGTTGTATAGCTGTTCTTTGATAGAGCCGATAGTGACCGTCGCAATCCCCGCGGCTTCGAACACGTGCGCGAGCGTACTGACCGTACGCGTGCACAGCGGTCAGACCGGCGTGAGGAGCACGACGTCAACCTCGTGCTTGCTCAGCAGTGCCGCCCCCGCCGGGCCACCATCCAACTTGATACCACTGAGATCGAACTGATTGCCCGCCACAGCGAGATGAATATCCGAAACCGATCCGATCTTGCCCTGAGCTGCCAGTTCTTCCAGCCGATCTATCGGATAGACCACGTTGAGGTCCATCGCGACGCCGCTGGCGTCAAAATTCGGCGACCAGTGGCCTACGACGATGTCCCGGCGCTTGCGCGCAAGCGTTCGAAAGCCGGTGTCGACGGGGTCAAAGTCACGGTCATCCGCGTGATGCAACGCGGCCGAGGTCACGATCGCGACCTTGCAGTCCGAAAGCGCTTTGGGCCGGGTAAAAGCCGGATGCTCGAAGGCAGGGCAGTCCACCTGGCTCGCCCCCGACTTGATAAACTGATCGGTCATGAGTCTCCCCTATTCGCCGCGATCCATGTTGCCATCGTACGGCCGAAGCACAAGTTTCGTACGTCCATTGAGCGCCTCGGCCACGCACCCCGCTGAGCTTGTCCCCCTTCGCGAGGCGGCGTTTTGTCGAGCGCCGGCTCGCGCACCGCAACGCGCGACGAACCATCCGAAGGTTCGGTGCCGCTCCTGATGTTTGCCAGTGGTCCCGTTCGGGCCTACCTGCTGCTCTGCACGACGACTTTGTGCTGGGGTGCGAACACGATATTCGCCAAGCTTGCGGTCGGCGAGGTCTCGCCGATGATGTTGACCGCCTGGCGCTGGCTGGGCGTGGTGCTGCTGGTATGGATGCTGGCCTACCGCCGCGTCATTCGTGACTGGGACCTACTGCGACCGCACCTTGTTTACCTGTTACTGATGGGCATCTTCGGCTTTTCGGGGTTCAACGGCCTGTTCTACGCGGCGGCGCATCAGACGACCGCGCTCAATCTGGGCATCATCCAGGGCACTGTGCCTGTGTTCGTGATCATCGGCGCATTCATCGTTTTCCGCGACCGGGTGACGTTGCTGCAGTGTCTCGGCATCTTCGTCACGCTGATCGGGGTGTTGTTCGTCGTGACCGAAGGCGACGTTACGCGCCTGCAGCAACTGACGTTCAACGCGGGCGATCTGATGATCATCCTGGCCTGCGCGCTCTATGCCGGGTACACCATCTGGCTCAGGGAAAAACCGGCGGTGTCTGCGCTGACCTGGTTTGCGATGCTCGCGACAGCCGCCTTTATCGCCTCGGTTCCCATGGCTATCGTGGAATGGCAGCTAGGATTCGGCCAGTACCCGACACCCACCGCCTGGGGCCTGCTGGTGCTGATCATCCTGCTCCCCTCTTTCCTCGCGCAGATTTGTTTCATCCGCGGCGTCGAGTTACTGGGTCCGGGCCGCGCCGGTGTATTCGTCAATCTCGTGCCCATACTGTCGTCTATCGCCGCCGTCTTTGTTCTTGGCGAAGCGTTTGAGTGGTTTCATGCCGTCGCATTGGTGCTGGTAATTGCGGGCATAGGAGTCGCCGAGCGTTTCGCGATTCGAGCCTGATGTTCGGTTCGGCGGGGCCCGCGCACAGCGTCGCTCGTCATACAGCCGGCGTGGCCGGCGGCGCTGGTACACTGCTGCGCAGTCGGGCTATTCATTTCGAGGCCGAAGGAGGACCCGCCATGAACGAGCGGCAACCACTCGAAGGCATTCAGATCGTGGAAATGACCCTCGCCGTGCAGGGTCCAGCGGCAGGCGTTTTTCTGCGCGACATGGGCGCAGAGATCGTGAAGGTGGAGCCACCGCTCGGCGATCCCAGCCGCTATGGACGCAATGTCGACAACCCGACACCCGAGGGCACCCTGGGGCCGCAGTTCGTCGCGGTGAACCGCGGCAAGCGATCTGTGTGCCTGGATGCGACGACCGAACTCGGCCGCGAGGCTCTGGAACGGCTGCTCGCCCGGGCAGACGTGTTTTGCAGCAACTATCGAACGCAGGCGCTCGAGGCGTTGGGACTCGACTACGAGACGCTGCACGCACGCTATCCGCGGCTTGTGTACGCCACCGTCAATGGCTTCGGTCCAGGCGGTCCGGACGCCGACAAGGCAATGCTCGACGGCGCGGCCGTCGCCCGCGGTGGACTCGCAAGCATCACGGGCCAGCCCGACGGATTGCCGGGTCTGCCGGGTTCGATCGTCGCGGACACCACCGGCGCGATGCAGTTCGCGCTTGGCATCGTAACGGCGCTGCTCGCTCGCGAGCGTCACGGCGTCGGGCAACGCGTACAGACCAGCGGGCTGGGCGGTCAGCTCTGGTTACAGCAGTGGGAGCTGACGCACACGGCGATGACGGGAACTCGCTTGCAGCGCGCAGGCTCGCACCACCCCAACATCCGCGGCCCGTACGGGATTTACCAAACTCGCGATGGCGGCGCGATCATGCTCGCCCACACCATGCAGCAGGACGCCTGGGACGCAATCTGTGCGTTCGGCGAAGAACCCGAACTGTCCTTCGATCCCCGCTGGTCGACGCCGGGCGCGCGCTTGGGTGAAGGCCGCACGGAGACCGACTCCAATGACGTTCGCGCCGCCTTAAAACGCGCGTTCGGTCGCAAGACTACGTCCGAGTGGGAGGCCTTCTTGCGCACGCAGCCGGAGGCAATCTTCGAACGCGTGCGCACGCATCATGAAGTACTGGACGACCCGCAGAACGCCGCGAACCAGTACATCACCGAGATCGAAGTGCCCGACTTTGGTCGCGCCCAAACGGTCGGTAACCTGGTGCAGCTATCGGAAACGCCGGGCAGCGTGAAGGGTGGCCCGCCGCTGCTCGGCGAGGCCAACCAAGAGGTCCTGCAGCAGCTCGGTTTTGCGCCGGAACAGGTCGCGGCGATCACCGATGCGGCGATTGCACAGCGTGAAGCGGCGCTCGCCGAGTTGCTCGCCGCCGCTACGGCGGACTAGTCGAACGCCAGGGTCGAAGGTCAACGGGCAATCGCGTTGCAAGACGGACAAGACTACAAGCGCCACGTTGTTGATCTGGAGTCTTATTCGTTGATCGTACGCCCGCGTTCCGGGGATACCGAGATACTCCAGTTCCAGCGCGCGGAGTATTCGCCGCACGAGGCGCGCGCAACCTTCGAATCGATGCACGCCGCTCTCCCGATAGGCACCCCGGCGGCCTGCGCGACCGGCGCATTGGCCTTGGTTTACTGGTTTCGAACCGAAAATCTAAAGCTGACGGTCACGGACGACCCGTCGTCGACTGGTTGGTTCGCCGCGGACATCGATGGCGGGTTGGTGTTTGACTTCGCCGCACCCATCGACGCAGGAGCAGAAGACGAGCCACGAAATTCGCCAGCTAGGACATCAACGGCGGCCCTGCTGGGGGGTGTGTTTGACCTGATCATCGCCCTACAGCCGACCGCCTACCGGTACCTGATCGACGAGGTCATCAGCGTCGAACGCCTGACAGAGTCCGAATTTCTGGAGCAGAAACGGGCGTCAGACTATCTGTACCAGCGCGGCGTTTTCGGCCGCCTGTAACCGGCTGTTCAGGCAGTGGCGTCGGCTACAGCAGCGTTTTTTTGGGAGGGGGCGGGGCGCCGTACAGGCAGAACCCTTACATGCCTGCTACAGTTAGGGGTTGTGCGTTCAGCGAAACTACGCGGTGACTAGAGGAGGGGGCTCTCTATGACTACGGAACACGACCTGATTATCTCCGGCGGCAGGCTCGTCGATGGCAGCGGCGCGCCCAGCGTGCGCGCCGATCTCGGCATCAAGGACGGGCGCATCAGCCGCATCGGGGACCTCAGCGGCGACACGGCTGCCGAGACCATCGACGCGACCGACCGCGTCGTTTCTCCCGGCTTCGTCGATCTGCACACCCACCTGGACGCCCAGGTCGGCTGGGACCCGATGATGACGTCGACCTCATACCACGGGGTGACTACGGCCATGATCGGCAACTGCGGCGTGACCTTCGCGCCCTGCGGCCCGAAGAATCGTCGCTATCTGGCCGAGCTGATGGAGGCGGTCGAGGACATCGCCGCAGACGCCATCATGGATGGCCTCCCCTGGGACTGGACCAGCTACGGCGAGTATCTCGATTCCGTCCAGGCACTCAAGCCGGCCCTGAACATCGTCGGCCTGGTTGGCCACTCGTCCGTTCGCTACGAGGCGATGGGCGACCGCTCCATGGACGAAGGGGCGCAGCCGGACGACAAGGAGCTCGCGTACATCGCCCAGATGGTCAAGGAGTCCATGGAGGCCGGCGCCGTAGGTTTCTCAACCTCGCGCTTCCTGCAGCACAAGGTGCCCGACGGGCGCTGCACGCCCGGCACCTGGGCCGACCTGCGCGAAACCCGGGCAATACAGGAGGCGGTCGTCGCTGGCGGCGGTGTCGGCGCGATGTTCCAGTCGGCGAACGACATGGCGACGCGCTTCGAAACCGAACTGGAGATGTTCCGCCAGGGCATGGACATCGGCTGTCAGGTACTGTTCTCGGGCGGCACCGGCCGTCAGGGCGACGGTGGCGTCGGCCGCTGGAGCGAGTTTCTGGATGCCGGCAATCAGGACGGCAAGCGCATCGCCAGCATCTGCCACACGCGGCCGAGCGGCGCTTTCTTCGGGCTGGCCCAGCTGTCGCCGTTTACCCGCAAATCCCCCGCGTGGCGCGAGCTGATGGCGTTGAAGAACATCGAAGATCGCGTTGCGGCGATGAAGAATCCAGCGCTGCGCAAGGCCCTGATCGCCGAAGGTATCGAAGCGGGCGATCTGAACGGTCTCGCCGGCATGCTGCACCCGTTCGGCGTCGCGGCCACGCCGGATCTCGATTTCGATCGCAAGCGCAGCCTTGCACAGCTCGCCGAAGCCGAGGGCAAGGACCCGGTCGAAGTCTACGTCGACCGCCTGATCGCGTCCGAAGGTCGCGAGTTCTTCAACATGTGGATGTTCGGCGGCGCACTGGAAAACCAGTGGAACTACATGCGCCTGCCGCACGTGGTTCCAATGCTCGGCGATGCCGGCGCGCACGTCGGTTTCTTCACCGACACCGACTCACCGACGGTCCTGCTGAGTGAGCTGACGCGAGAGCGTGGCGTGTACAGTCTGGAAGAAGCGATTCATCGCATCTCCGGCAAGTCAGCCGAGATCATCGGCCTGAAGGAGCGCGGCCTGTTGAAGGAAGGCTGGCACGCCGACGTCAACGTGATCGACTACGAAAACCTGACGACGCATCACGCGGAGTACGTCAACGACTTCCCGCACGGCGGTGGAAGGTTTACGGTGCAGAGCTCTGGCTACGACGCCACGATCGTCGGCGGCAAAGTGGTTGTGCGCAACTGCAAGCACACGGGCGAGCGCCCCGGGCAGGTCATTCGCGAGTTTCTGCGCGGCTAGCGCCGGCGGATAAACACCGACACGGCACAGCCATGACGCACTGATGCGCCGACGGCGCGCATCAGTCGCTCTCCTCTGACTGGTCCTGAATAAACTGCGGGGGCGGTGAGAACTTGCCCCAGATCTCCATCTCCTCGTACACGTCGGCTTCCAGATGCCGACGTAGAAATCGCGCCACGTGCGGTTCGGGATCCTGTCCGTTGAGCGCGGCGCTGCACGCCTTGTTGATCGCCTTGAGCGACTGCTGCACTTGACCAGCCGTCGCCTCGAATTTCGCGGCCTGCCAGTCGACAGATTCGGTGAGAAAGTCGGTCTCTCGCAGGATCTCGAGCAGGAGGGTCTTGGTTTCCACTACACAGGTCGCTCGTCGCTTTCGGGGAACAAAACGATAGCCAGTTAGTGGCCGAACGATCAACAACAGCGCGACGACCACAGGCAACCTCAGCCGTGCGATCGCGTCGCGCCGCGGAATACTGCCCGGGTCTGCTACTATCGACCCACACTAGCGCGTCGGATGACAGCATGGCGAAGAACTTCCTGGCTTACCCAGAGCTGAGGCATCCCTTCGAGCCAAGGCCAATTCATGAACCCGGCCATTCCACGGTGCTCTATCAGGGGCAGAGGATTCAACTGTCGAAAACCGGCCCCGGCGACGACCTGCTGATCTATCCGCAGGATCTGCCGCGCATCAACGGCTTTACCCTAAAACCCGAAGGTGCCTGCTTCGAAGCGATGTGCGTACCACTCACCGACGGCATGCTCGTCGAGAATGACGGTGAACAGTGGTTCAATCTGACAGCGTTCGCCGATCACATGGGCCAGCCCTACGTGGCGGATCACAACGCTCGCGTCTGGAGCTTCGCAGAGATGCCGGCGCGACGCGCGGCACTGCTAGAGGACGGCATGGCGCCGGATCTAACGCTGACCGACCGCGCCGGAAAACAATTTCGACTCGCGGATCTCAAAGGCAAGAAAGCGCTCATCGTCACCTGGTCATCCTGGTGAGGCTGCTTCATGGACGTGCCCGTGTGGCAGCGTTTATTCGAAGAGATCAACGACCCTGACTTTGTGCTGGTCTGCGTGGCTGAAGACACCGGCGGCGAGGCGGTTGCCGGCCCCATATTCGATGCGGCCAAGCCGACCTACGTTCAGGTCATCGACGAACAGCATCTGGTCAGCAGCGCCTTCAACTTCGTCAACGTGCCCTCTTCCGCCTGGATCGATGAAAGCGGTCGGGTCGTGCGTATCGATGAGGGTACCTATTCCGCAATCCACGAATTCGGCGAAGGCGAACAGAAGATCACCTTCGGCAATGACGTCTATGCGCAGGCTGTTAAGGACTGGGTAGCGACCGGTGCGCACGCACGCTCTGCGGACGACGTAACGCGCAGCATTCGCGCGCACAGCGAGGAGCAGTCGAAAGCAGACGCCGCCTTTCGCATGGCGCACTTGTTTCGCGAACACGGCCAGCAGGAGGCGGCAGAGACCTACTGGGCACTCGCTCGCGAGTGGAACCCCGACAGCGTGAACTTTATCCGCCAGGATCTCACCCTGCAGGCAGAGGGTTCCGCCGGCCCGACGTTCCAGGCCCTGATGGGGGACTACGTCAGCTCGGGGAAGGCCTACTATCGGCCGCTCGATTTTTCCGACTGACGACCAGGCGCGGTGCGCAATCGAACCACTGGAAATGCCGCTCAGCGGCCAGGCTTGCGCGCTTTCTTTTGTCCGACATAAATCGATTCGTCAGCGAGGCATGACGATCATCGCCTGACGCCGCCGCGCCACACCGCAACCAACCTCGGGTAGCGGTGGCTGCGCACTCCCTGCCCGCTTCTCGATGGCGTTACACTGCCTGTCTGTCTAGTGGGAGGGACGGACATGCTGAATCTATCGATTCCAGAACACATCGAGCCACTGCGCGCCAAGGTCCTCGATTTCATCGAAAAGGAAGTGTACCCGGTCGAGCAGGCGCTCGAAGACGACAAGATCGAAGCCCGGCGCGGCGCTGTGATGCAGGGGCTGATGCAGAAGGCCAAAGACGCCGGCCTGTGGGCCCTGGGCCATCCCGAGGAGATCGGCGGCGGCGGCCTGCCGTTCATGGACTACGTGTTCATCAACGAGGTCATTGGCCGATCGTCGGTAGCGACCGCCGCGCTCGGTACCCACTCGCTTCAGGATTCGATCATGTTGCATCGATATGCCAGCGACGAGTGGCGCGACAAGTACCTTAAGCCCCTCGTCGCGGGCGAGGTGTTTCCCAGTTTCGGCATGACCGAGCCGGATGTCGCCAGTTCCGATCCCACGCAGCTACAGACGCGCGCGGAACTGGACGGCGACGAGTGGGTGATCAACGGGCGCAAGTGGTTCACATCCGGCGCGGGCTACGCCGCCTACACGACGGCAATGGTTCGTACCGAACCGGATGCACCCGATCACTCCGCGTTTTCGATGATCGTTGTGCCGACCGACACGCCCGGATACAACATCATTCGCGATGTGAAGGTGATGGGGCAGTACGACGGACACTGGGAAGTCGACTACGACAACGTCCGCGTGCCAAAGGAGAATCTGCTGGGTCCGCGTGGTCAGGGGTTCAAGATTGCACAGGACCGGCTAGGGCCGGGGCGCATCTTTCACTGCATGCGTTGGCTCGGTCAGGCGCAGCGCGCTTTTGACCTGATGTGTGAGCGCGCGAATACCCGGGTCGCCTTCGGCAAGACACTGGGGGAGCACCAGCAGATACAGAAGTTCATCTTCGATTCCGCGGCAGAGATTCAGGCCAGCCGGCTGCTGACGCTGCACGCGGCACAGAAGATCGATCAGGGCACGGAGGCGCGCGAGGAGATCGGACTGATCAAGGTCTACGGTGCTTCTATGCTGCACAACGTCATCGATCGGGCGATACAGGTCCACGGCGCCAAGGGCGTCACCGAGGACACGCCGCTGGAGCGGATGTATCGCCACGCACGGTTCGCGCGCATCTACGACGGCGCGGACGAGGTGCACGTGCAGACAACGTCGCGACGTATTCTGCGGAAGTACCAGTCGGGTGCCGGCTTCGACTTCGGACTGCGCTGATACCGCGCAACTCGTTCGAAGCGCGATAACGCAAGAGCGTCCGTGAATCCCGGCGCCTCGAACTGATTCGAGCGTGGTTCCGGGGCCGATACAGGAGAGAGCCGATGAGTCTAGTCGACGGCCACCGCCAGACCCGATACGTCGCCGCGGAGGCGCTGCCAGAGCCAACACCGCTACCGCTGCCGCCGCTGACCGAAGACATCGGCGAGGCGCAGTCACACCTGACCGAATATGGCATGTGCCTGCTCAAGAACGCGCTGTCGCCGGCAGAGGTCGCGACGCTGCGCGACAAACTAACGGCGCAAGCAGCCGCGGAGCGGGCACTTGGCGAACTGGCTCCGCCGGGCGCACACGCCGCGCGCCAGGGTATCTCGAACCTCGTCAACAAGGGGCGCGAATACCTCGACCTGGTCGAGCGCGAGGAGGCCGATGCGCTCGCCGGCTATATGTTGGGTAAGAACTTTCTGGTGTCCAGCATCACGGGCTGTGTCTACAACGCACCGATGCACGAGCCTCAGGTGCTGCACCGGGACCAGGGCCAGGTGCCAGCGGAAGCGCCGTTTCCCGCGGCGTGCAATCTCTTCTGGCTGCTGGACGACGTGACGCCTGAGCGCGGTTCAACGTGGGTCGTACCGGGCAGTCATCGTTGGCCTGCCGAGCACCTGGTGCATCCGCCCGAGCGCGAGCTCGCCGTACAGATTACGGCGCCCGCCGGCACCTGCTTTTCGTGGGACGGCAGGCTGTGGCACGGTTTCGGAGCGAATCTGGAGGGGCACCCGCGGCGGCACATCGCCAATTTCTACTGCCTGCCGTGGATGCGCCAACAGGAAAACTGGGGCGTCACCTGTCTGCAGGAGGTGCTGGACGAGGCGAGCCCAAAGCTGCGCGCCCGGCTAGGCATGCGCACCTACGGCACGCTCGGCATGATGTCTGGCACGGCAGTTGAGGGGGAAACCGCGAGCCTTGGCAACTACGAGGTCGCGATTCCGGAGTACGTCATCGGCGAGGGCGCGCGCCTGCACCCCATCAAGCGCGTACGCAGAGAATCGTGAGCCGGCGGCGCTGATGCTGCAGCACTATAGCGTCGTTCACTGTGCCGGAAAAAGGCGGAGAGGAGAGATCAATGAGTGAGGGATTCGCGACCGAGTTGACATTGAGCGGGCCGCTGAGAGCACCGAAGCAGATGCTCGCGGAGCAGGAGTACGGCGGTCACCTTTCGATCCACGACGACAAGACGGCAGAAGAACTGGGCTTTCAGGCCGGGCCGATCGAAGGTCCGACGCACTTCAGTCAGTTCGATCCGCTGCTGGCGTCGATCTGGGGTGACGCCTGGTTCGAACGCGGCTGCATATCGGCGCACTATCAAAATATGTGCGTCGAGGGCGACGAAGTGCGCGCGCACTGCAGCGTGCCCGACCCTGGCGCGAAGCGGGTCACGCTATGGGCAGAGAAGGCCGACGGAACGCCCGTGCTCTCCGGTACGGCAGCGCTCGGCCCGGACCATCCAGAGACCGAGCTGGATCGACGCCGGGCAAAGCTGCGACCGCCTGAGCGTCTGGTGATTCTCGAAGATCTGCATGTGGGCATGAAAGGCGCGAACGCAGAGACCGTCAGCATGGACTTCGATCAAAACATGGGGGCGCTGTATCCCTTCAGCCTGGCCCAGAAGCTGACCAAGATCACCGAGCCCTCGCCCTACTATGACCCAGCTACGGCGGCATCCAGCCCCTGGCAGCGAGCGATCATTCCATTCGAGATGATCAGCGTGTTGGCGGAATACTCTTCGCGTGAAGCGCGTTGGCCGGTGAAGGGTCCTGCCATTGGACTGTTCGCCGATCTCGAGATTCGCATGATCGACGGACCGCTGTTTGTCGGCGAGGAATACGCGCTCGAGCGCGAAGTCGTGACGCTCTCAGAGAGCCGGCGTACAGAAAGCTACTGGGTGCAGTCGACCATACGCGACTCAGAGGGTGCGACGAGGTGCATCGTTCTGCTCAACCACGCCACGCTGAAAGACTCGTATGAGGGTTATCCGAAAGGCTGAGTCTGCCTCTCGGGCAGAGGCAACAACGTTACTGCTACCTAGCGAACAGCACGGGTCGGCTTAATGATCTGACCCAGTGCGTGTCGTGTCGGTAGCGATTCCAATCTCCAAATCGCGCGAACCAGAAACGCAACGCACGCACCACGTCATACCACACCAAGGGTATGCGCTCCTCGCCTCAACGCCTGACACTCCCAGACGACGGATCAAATTCTGGATGGGGGGCGAGTCATGCTGAAGGTAGTACGCACAGGCTGGGCGCTGTTGCTCTTGGTGGCGACGGCCGCGCACGGTGTCGAAGTGCCGATCATCGGCGACGCCCACGTCCGGGGCGGTTCGAAGCTGAATACCAACTACGGCTCAGCGACCGCGCTTTTCGTCCGACGAAACACCCCACGCTACACACTGCTGCAATTCGACACCGCGGGCCTGAGCGGGAATCCCGTTTCGGCGACGCTGAGCCTACGACTGCTCGCACTGCAGTCGCCCGGCACCTTCGACGTGTATCGGGTCATTGCGCCCTGGGACGAGGCGACGGTCACCGGTGACACGGCGCCCGCGTACAGCGCCAGCGTCATCGCGGGCACCCTCGCGCTGACGGCAAGTGACGTCGGCTCGGTGGTCACCCTCGATGTGCTGCCGGCCGTCGAGGCCTGGCTATCCGGCGAGCCAAACTACGGTCTGATACTGATCGATGCGAGCGCCATCAACGCCAAATTCTCATCGCGAGAAGGCGCGGTGGCGCCCGGACTGGACGTAGAGTTGGTGCCGATACCTCGCGGCAGCGCCACCGTTGCCAAGGTCGGGGGCGACTACACCGATCCCATCGAGGCCATGGCCAACGTTGATAGCGGCGATACCTGGTGTGGCGTTCCCAGCGCGGACAATCCCTGCATCCTGCACATCGGACCTGGCATCTACGATCTGGATGGAGAGACACTGGAGATGCGACCGTTCGTGTCTATCCAGGGCGCCGGATCCAAAGCAACCACCCTGCGCTCTAGTGCGGCGGTCAAAGTAGTAGTCGCAGCCAGCGACACTCGACTGTCTTCAATGCGTATCGAGGCAGGCTTCGGCCTGATCGCCCTTCACGTGCTGGAAAATGATCGGGTCGAACTCGCGGACCTTGATGTCTTCGGGGTGTCTTTTTCACTCTGGGTTACCCGGTCGACTGCCGTGGCGATCAGGGACTCGAGTATTACCATCGCAGACGACTTGGGAAGCTCAGTAACAACCTACGCACTCGCTGTTCATGACTCTGACGTACGCGTATCGGGCACGCGTATTGAGGCGTCGGGAATCACAGGCTCTATACGTTCCGTGCACGTTTCCGGAGCGTCTACAGTCGCGATCGCCTCCAGCGAACTCATAGGTTCCACCTTAGGCGCTTTTCAGGCAAAGCTGATTTGTCTCGCCTCGTTCAATGGAGATCTAGATAGGCTTGACACCGACTGCCAGCTTTAACACCCCGTCGGGCCTGCAGGCGTGTCTTTTCAGATAAGGAGCAGCGGCCATTCCCCGCGCAACAGGACAGCAGTGCGAGGCGCGCTGCATCAACCATAGACATCGTGCATGTTGCGCACGAGCTCAAGATAGCGCTCATGTTCCCGATAAAACAGCAGATCGCCCGCGCCGGCAACGATCTCGACTTGCACCTGACTGGCTAATGCTGCGAGGTACTGCGCACGTTCGCGGCGGCCGTGCGTGTCCTCTTCGCCAAGTAGTATCATGGTCGGATGGCGCAGCATGTTCGCACAGCGCTCATACCCCATTCCCGCATCGAAAACGTCCCCGAGAAAGCCCTTGTATCCCTGTGTCATGCAGAAACTCACACCGGCTTCGATAACAGCCATCGTCGCGGGATCCTGAATGATGTCTCTGTCCGCTGAAGGCGTGGGATAGCGCTGCGTGAAGAACCGCTTTGGCCCGTGCCGCCGGACAAAGCGCATCTGTACGCTCATCAGAAACCTCGCCAGCGCCTTGTTGTGAAACAAAGAGTGGATCATCAAGCGCGCTACCGGATTGATACGCTTGAAATCCGCATCTCGCACCGGCAAGGCGGGCGCAACCGATACGATCCCCAGCAGCCGGGTAGGTGCCAGTGTCGATAGGCATATGCCGATCGCCGCACCCATACCGCGGGTCAGGCAGACAAAGGTATCTATCCCAAGTGCGTCCAGCACGCGCAGGCAATCTGCGGCCGCCTCCATACGGCGTTCGTTGACACCCTGCGCGAGATCGCTGCTGGTGCCGTAACAAGGGCGGGCGACCGCGATCAGTCTTAGGCCAGTCGTGCACGCATGCTCTACGGCGGTCTGAGTCCAGGTATCGCCGCAATGTTCATCGTGGCAAAACAGAACCGGGAGGCCAGCGGACAGCCCAAAGTCTGCATAGCCCACCGTCCTGCCATCGGGAAGCGCCAGGGTATGACGCTGCCCGGGAATTGGCGCCGGCCGCTCCTCTTCGCCCGCCAAGCGATCCCGATGCGTCGGGAAAACGCCATTGGGGCCGCTGTCCCGGATGAAGTTCGCAACCCCGAACATCAGACGGGTGAGCTCGGCCACACTGTGCACGCCAGATTTCGCGTAGATCGAACGCACCTGCGTCCGTACCGTCTGCACGGCAGTGCTCCGGCGGTCGGCGATCTGCCGCGAGCTGCGACCATGTACCAGCAGCAGCGCGACAGCCGCCTCCGCTGCGGTTAATTCGAACGCCTCCCGCAGCAGCCCCACCAGGTTGTCAGGCCACACAAAGTCCGTTGTGCTGACCTCCAGTCGACTGTCCACCGCCGATAGATACAGAACGACGGTGGTATCGCCGTCACCGTGGTAGCAAGGCAGCAACGCATTCGCGATGCCCTGTCGTGCTGCGGCCAGGACCGTTTCCCGCAGTCGGCTTCGTGTCGCGATATCGAATGGCAGGTCGTCAATGCTGCTGGCGGCGTCGATCTGGTAGGTCAGCTTCGCTGCTTCGTTGCAGTCTAGAACAGCGCCGTCCGCTCCGAGGGTGAACTGCGGTTGTGTGCTGTCGACGTTCGGGCGCAGCGCGATGCGCTCGCTGATATCGAATGCCGTGGTCAGTGATCGCTGCAACACCGGCAGCAGCGCGCGTTCGATCGTCAAACTGTCGCGAATTTTCTCGTTCCACAGACCGATCAAATTTTGGATGCGCGCAGGATCCAAAGCGGTCGCGAACACTGCGTTGATCAGTTCGTTGTCGTCATCGTCCATGGCGATCGGCAACTCCGGTCCGACGCTCAGACGTAACGGCGCGTAGGACAATGGCTGTAACCTCGGACGCTACCGGACAGGCGACACAGTCGCAACACGCGCGACGGGCGGCCTCCGAAGCAGCGAGTTCAGGGCGCTATTGGACGTCGCGCTCTTGCTCGAGGCGGCGACCGTCGCTACACAGCTTGAAAGTCTGCGACATGAGATCAGACTCCGGCTTCTATATGGCTGTTCTTCATTGCCGATGACCATACCCAGCGCTCAGAACCGCCGAACCGCAACCTACTCGGAAGCCTATCCATGCAACTCGGACACTTCTCCATCAGTCTGGCCGTGAAAGACATCGAACGATCACGGGATTTCTACACCAAACTAGGCTTCGAGCTGGTCGGTGGCAACGCGGAGCAGCATTGGCTCATTCTCCAGAACGGCGACAGTACCATTGGTCTGTTTCAGGGGATGTTCGAGTCCAACATACTGACCTTCAACCCGGGCCGGGATTCGCGGAGCAACGTCATAGCAGGCTTTACGGACATACGCGACATTCAGAGGCACCTAAAAACCCAGGGCATCGAGCTGACGTCGGAAACCGACGAGACTGCCATGGGGCCGGCGAGCTTTACCCTGACCGATCCCGATGGCAACGCGATTCTCGTGGATCAACACGTCGAATAAGCCCCAAGAGCGACGCACTCCAGGAGTCTTGGCGGCCGAGAATCGTCCACTTAGGCAATGGCTTCGTCGGTTGATATTGAACAATCCAAAGGACACTGAGCCCATGTACAGAACCCATTCATCGGATAGGTTGTCAGCAGGTCTTCGCTATCGCTACGCCTGGTGCCTGCTGCTGATCGTCGCCGGCTGTGGCGGTGGTTCCCCAGAATCCCCGCCGGTAGAGCCACCGCAAACGCCGGCGCCAACGCCACCCACAACGACCGCGCGGTTCGAAGTCACCGGCACCAATCTGACGAGCGGCCAATCGCTGTCGCGGCTTGCCGTAGTCGCGCATGGTCCAGGCTATGAGATGTTTACTATCGGCGAGCCCGCAACCCTGGGACTGGAATCGCTCGCAGAAGGCGGCGGCACGGCCGACCTGCTGGGGGAAGCAGACGCTGAATCCAGCGTCCTGGCGACCGCGTCAGGAGACCTGCCGTTCGATCCGGGCGCCTCATCGACCCTGTCTTTCACAATCGAGACACTGGATACCGACCTGCGGCTGTCCTTGGCCACAATGCTGGAAAACACCAACGACGGCTTCGCCGGTGTGCGGGACATCGTTATCGGCGATATGGACGCGGGCGCGATACGGAAGATCTACGCGGTCGCCTACGATGCCGGCACCGAGGCGGATACGGAAACTGCAGACACCGTGCCTGGACCCGCCGTCGGCGGCGGGGGATTTAACCCGACTCGAGACGATCAGGCGGATCGGGTGTCCATGCACGCCGGTGTGATCAGCGACGACGCAGGGTTGCCAACCAGCGCCCTCGACGCCGAGCATCGTTTCGACAATCCCGTGCTGCTGGTAGCGATCGTACGTCTCGAATAGCCTGTCGCAGACGGGAGCGGATTGCGTCGGACTACATTCCTAGCGAGAGGCTGGTTTACCGAGAGACCGCCGGGGCTAACTCTGCGCCCTGATACGCGCCGCCGAGCCGTCCGCTGCGGATCCAATCGACCAGCAGCGGGTGGTATCCGGGCGCATAGCCCAACTCGATCCGTTCGCCCTGTTCGTTCTCCACGTAGCGCAAGATGCCGTGATCGGTGTTGGGGAACACTGCTACGTCGATCGGGCGTCCCTCGGCCTGCAGTCCGGCCAGAATCTCCCGCGTCGCCTCGGGCGGCGCTGATCGGTCATCACCGGCAAGAACCCAGAGCATCCGCGAGTCTACCGAACGGAGCACGGGTACAGGTTCGAAGGCCCAGGTGGTACCCACATCAAGAAAGAAGTAGCCCAGACGAAACTGCCACAGGGGACGGCTAACCATCTCCCAGGTGACGCCGCCTCGCAGGTGCTGAAACCACTCCGAATCGCCGTGCGCTTCGCGCAGTCGCTGCAAATCATCACGGCCGTCTTCGAAGTCAGAAACCAGCAGCCGGGCGGTGACGTCAGTGATCTCTCTCGCCTGCGCCTGAACGGCCTGGCCGTAGCCTGCTTCACGAAGCCGTAGCTGCACCTCGTCGCGGTCTTCCGCCAGCGGGCCTTCTGCCATGCCATAGCTCGCGATCACAAAGTCGGCCTTCGACAGGGTTGCGGCCAGCGGAGCGACCCACCCGCCTTGGCTGGAACCGAAGTAGCCGCTTGTCGCGGCGCGCCTCCCGGCTAATCGCAGCGCCGTCTCGTGCGCGGCTGCCGCGTCGGCGGCCAGCAAATGGAAATCCTGTGAGTATTCTCCTTCCGACCCGCCGGTGCCCCGCTTGTCGTAGACAAAGACGCCGATGCCTTGCGCAGGCAGTAGGCGTTGATCGTAGTAGTAATCTCGCGCGCTGTAGTCTTCGGAACCGTGCACGAGGACAACGATGGGCACGGGCGCCTCGCCCATAGGCAAAACCAGGCGTCCCGCCAGTTCCACGTGGGCACCTTGAAAGCGGGTCTCTGCGACCACGAGTGGCACCTTCGCTCCCGCCCCGTCGTAGCCTTCAATACCAGCGATGACAATTCCACCGTCCGCGCAATCGCCCAGTTCGATCCGCGCCGGGTGAGGTTCCTGCGTCCATCCCCGCGTACCGGACCAGGTGCGACCATTGTCCGTCAGCCGAATTCGGCCGACCTGACCATCAATGGTCCGCCAGCGAAGTTGCTCTGCCGACGACAGTCCGATATCGATCAGCGCGCCGGAACCAAGCCGATAGGTACCCACCTGACATCGCAGTTCCGGATCGATGGGCTCATCGGCGCCGCCGCAGGCAGCGAGCGCGCAGATCATTGTCAGGCCGCACAGAGATCGGCCACCCATCATCAGGCCGGGCCGACGCACTATCGCGGGCCGGACGATTTGAACAGCGGCGTCGCGTCTGATGGGCGATTCTCGGTGGATCTGCCGGCGCTCCTTAGCCCTCGGATCCGGTTCGCGAACTCGATGAACTTCTCTCTCAGCGTGCGTTTCACTTCGATGCTGACGCCACCGAACATGACCAAGCCCTCAACAATGACAACCGGAGCATCACTGCTGCCACTGGCCGGGGCCTGGCAATCGGAGCCGCCAAACACACAGACGATCTTCGATATGGTGTTCACGTCTTCGCGGACGTAGATGCTGGCACCGCCAAACAGTGTCAGCACTTTGATACGCAGCGTCGGGTGGCTGAACACGGCGTCCGTAAAGTCCAGTTCGGCGCCGCCGAAGACATTGATCATTCGGATCTCTTTTGGCACGTGCCAGGTGCCGGCCCGGTTGTTGCCGCCAAACACGTTGATCGAATACTCGACGTCGCCGCTGCTGCCAACCGGACGATCCAGCCGCGGGGCGAGCTCTTCGCGCTTCCGATCGGCATAGGTTTTATCCGACTGCAGGTCCAGATCACGCACCAGCTCGTTGAGTTCGGCGATATCGCTGCTTGCGAGCGCCTCGTCCAGGCGTCGTTCGAAGGCTTCCGCCGACAGTTGTTCATGCCCGTAGTTGACGATCAACTGGTCGATAACTTCTTCCCGGACCTTATCGATCGGTCTGTCTGCGCTGCGTACAGCCATGTCTTGAACCCCTCGGATTGAGCAGAGCGCCTATCGCAATCTGCGTGCAGACGACAGACGCTGCATTTTGTATGCCGCTGCTGATTTTACCTACTTATCAATAGGTTACGCCGGCGTACGGCGAGACCAAACAGAAGCAAGCGTCAACCACGCCAGCTCTTGGCGAAGTTAACCGCCCGAGGCCAGTTGTTTGAAGTGCTGAGGGCGGTCGATCTTATGCCAGCGGGCATCTCACGAGTCCGAGCAGCGTGGCTACCAGCTGCGCTGAATCGCGGTCGCGGTCCTACCCGGCACACAGCCGCCTATCGAGAACGCGGGACCAACGTTTTCGTAGCCGAAGCGCGGTCGCAGCAGGGTCCGGTTGTCGGTGATCAGGGGCGAGTTGTAGGCATCGTTGAATAACAGGTTCGGGTCGCTGCCCTGCCCGTCCCAGTCCGTGCACCATACGCCGGTCGCCCGATCCAGCCCGTCGTAGAACACGCTGCCGGCCATGACGGTTGAATAGAGCGCGTCAACGTCCGCATCCGAAGCATTGAGCAAACGAGTGACGTTTTCGGTGAAGCCCCCAACGCCACCCAGACGATTTATGGCTATCGTCGTTTTTGCGCGCAGCGCGCGCAGGGGCAGCACGCGGAGGGGGTCTGCCCAACCGCCTACGGAGAGCAGACCATTCTGCAGGGGTACGGCCGGGGAAAACCCGGGTTCAGCCGGCGAGGACCTCAGGACTTCGCGCCACGGCGGCGCGCCCAGCGGCTCAAACTGCTCCGCTGCCACGTAGTTCCCAGCGCGCTTCAGACGTCTGCCGATCGCACGCAGTTCGTTGGGTTTGCCCCAGTAGCCGACGCCCGTGTCACTGAACGCCGGCGCAAACAGAATGGGATCGGCAGCGATCCAAGCCGCTCGCGCCGCCTGCCACTGTTCTAATGCGTCGTCGCGCAGCACACCCGTGACACCGAACACCGGCAGATAGCGACCCACTATGTCGTCTGCCCGGTTCGGACCACCTGCCGCCGCGTACGCCTCTCGATACTGATTGAAGAGATTGGAAAACGTGTCGCCACAGGTTGCACCGCCCAGGCCAGGCAACTCGCGTGTCTGCTCCCAGGTGAGGCCAGTGCTGGCCTTGGCGCATTTTTGAAACCAGCGGCGGAGGCCGCCAGGATCTTCCGGGCCGTAGCCCGCATAGAAGGAGCCGTACACCCCCAGCAGAGACGCGAACGCATCGAAATTAACGACGGAGGTGCGCAGAAACACGGCGGGGTCGTCGACAATGAAGTTAACGCCCTTTTGCAGACCGTCGATGATATCCGTGACGTGAAACACCGGATCCGGCGAGGTGGCCAACAACGCCAGCAGCTCCGGATTGATCAGCGGACCCAGATCGCGTAGCAATCGCTCGAACGCCGCGACGCCCTCCAGCGGTGCATCGCTTTGCAGCAACTCGAGGATGTTGCCTGACTGTATACCGCGCAACAGCGCACTCACGGTCGCGACGTCCTGGAACAGGCCGGTGTCTACGAGACCAATGACCGATTTGAGCAGCAGCGCCATTCGGGCGTCACGGGTACGCGTACCACAGGCTTTTGATCCGCAGCGGTGCAACTGCGGGTTAAGCCAGATGCTCTCCAACAAGAACGTCGTGATGCTGCCTGAGCTGCCACCGGCGGCGCAGGTAATGGCGCCGTACTCCTCTACGTGCCGTGCCAATGCGCCGTAGTGAGCAAACAGGTTTTGACCGTTGCCGCGGATGCCAGCACAAGTGGACTGACTGGCGGCGGGACGTTCAGGGACAAACTGCGGTTGGTGGGGAGGATTCGCTGTCGCATTGCTGGAGACAATTGCGAGTGCCAAAGTGAAAAACCAAAACACTCGTTTCAATCCGATCCGAGCTCTGCGCATGCTGTATCTGCCTGGTCCGCTGGCGAGCATCGAGTGTAACACCAGCATCAGTCAGGGCATCAAATGAAGCCGGAATCGATCGGGTTGATATCGTATATCGCCGCCAGCATGTCGTTGCCTGGCAGATCGTAGTCGCTCGAAAACTGGTTCGCTCTGTGCATCAGCGACATCATGTCGTTTGCCTCGAGCGGCGAGCGAAAGCCATACACCAGCGCGTTGTCGTAGCCCTCGACCGTGGTACACAGCGTCTTGCTCGCAAATATCTGCCTGATGGAGGCGTACGTTCGTGTGAACTCGGCGTCACTGTCGAAAAGCAAATTCGCGGTAACGCAGCCCCGCTCTGAGAGCCGATCCGCAATTCGCGACCAGAACTCGTCGCCTTGCACCCAGTCCGGCATCTGACGCTCGTCATAAACATCTACGACGATCAGATCAAAGCGACGATTCGAACGGGCAATCCAATCTCGCGCATCGGCGATCTCATACTCGATCATTTCACCGCCAACAGGCAGCATAAACTCGGTTTGCATGCGCGCCAGCAGCGATGCATCGCGTTCGACGCCGACCAATCTCGTGTCGGGCAGATAGTGTCTGAAGAAGTGAACGAGCGAACCACCGCCGACGCCCAGCATCAGGACATCTTTCGGCGGCGGAACAAACATGAGGCAGCCCATGGCGAACTGCAGGTTTTGCATGACCAGTCGGTGCGGTTCTCGGGTGTCCACCGCGGATTGAGTGGCATCCTCGCCGCTGCGCAGATACAAGATGCCGTCGACGTTCTCGATGCGTGCCAACACTACCTGCACTACCTACGCCATGAGCGCCGAGGCCTGACCAGGCCTGGCTCGGGACCGCGATTATTGCATGTGATGTACCCTGGTTTGCCACCTTCGCAGGGCATGTAGCCGCGCCGTTCTTCGCAACAGCGCGACCTACCGCAGAAAGCCCGTCACATAGAGCGATATCGAGCGTAGATCGACTCTACCCACTGAATGCCCGGATGCGAGGCGAACTCCGCGACCATCTCAGCAAACGCGGCAGGCACCGGTCTGGGTCTGCGCATGTCGGGATGCTCGAGCGCTGCAATAGGCGCAAACAGCGCCGCCGACGTCAGATCCGCAATGGAAAACGCGTCGCCAACAACGTAACCCGTGGCACCCACCCGATCTGCCAGCGCACCTAACGCCTGCCTCGTCGTCTCGTAGCACCTCTCGACGTTGTTCGGATCAACCACGCCATTGCCTTTCGCGATCAGGCCACGAGCGAGCGGAAAACTCGCGCGGTACAGCGTGCGCTTGAGGACACCCTTCGAGCCACCAAACATGGCGCAGAGATAGCCACCCTCGTTCACCAGGATGGAGAACACCACGGTACGCACGGCGGGTCCCACGGTGGCGTCATAGTGCGCCTGCCACGCCAGCGCTTCCTGACGCAACGCCGCGTCATCCGGGTAGAGCGCGGGTTCCGGGTGAGCGTGTTCAAGCACCTCAATGATCGCCGCGGACCCCGCTGTGACGACATCGCCCTGCTGCAGGACGGGTGTGGCCGTCTGGCCGGACAGCCGCTTGATCGGGGCCATGTGGGGTCCCGGCAGATAGGTTTCCCGCCGGTGCGCGATGCCTTTGTAGTCCAGCGCCCAGCGCGCCTTCTCGTTGAAGTGAGAGAACGCGAACTGATGCAGCGTCGGGATAGCCATACACACTGTCCTTAAGCGCGACCGCCATTATATGTTGAATGTCATACTATATATTGAATGTTATCTATCATACAAACACTGAAGAGCCACGCTATGGCCCGCTACGGATCGGAACACAAACGGCAGACTCGGAATCGGCTGGTCGAGGCAGCGGCGCGACTGTTTCGGCGACACGGCTACGACGGTGTCGGCATCGATCAGCTCTGCGCCGGTGCGGGCCTAACGCGAGGCGCGTTCTATGCGCACTTCCCGTCCAAGGCGGGTCTGCTGGCCGCCGTGCTGGACGGCGCTCACGATCTCTTGGAGCGTCTCAGAACGAGACCTGCGGAAACGCCGCAACAGTTGGCGCGAGGCGCGAGACAGGTTGTCATGGACTATCTGCACGGCCCCAACCGTGAGGCGGTGCTCGGCGGCTGCAGTTTCGCCGCGCTGGCAATGGACACGGTGCGAGGCGACGAGGCCGCGCAGGCCGCCTACGCGGCCGCGGTCGAATCCGTCATAGCTGAACTGGGAAGAGGGCAAGCGGCGCCGGACAGAGACGCAGCGCGCGCCGCACTGGCGCTGTGCGTCGGGGGACTGCTGATCTCTGGCGGCTGCGGAGGGTCTGCGGCAGGGAAATCGGTCGCGCGCGCCGCCCGCCGCGAGGCGTCGCGCCTACTTCAACCTAGCTGAGTTGCCGCCTAAGTAGTGCAGCTAGCCTTGTCGTCGGCAGACACGCAACGACAATCGCCGCCGGCAGGCAGCGGTGTCGCCGGGGCCGCGGCTCGTCGCCGCAGCCCCACACGGACTGGTCACGCCAAGGCTGGGCTTCAGACCCGCTCGATGATGATCGCAGGTGCCATGCCGCCCGCGGCGCACATGGTGATCAAGGCACGCTGCTGATCGCGACGCTCCAGCTCGTCGAGCGCCGTGCCTATCAGCATGGAGCCGGTCGCGCCGATCGGATGACCCAGCGCCATCGCCCCGCCGTTGACGTTGACCTTGTCGCGATCGAGATCCAGGTCACGCTGGAATTTCTCAGACACTACGGCAAACGCCTCGTTGATCTCGAACAGGTCGATGTCGGCGAGCGTCATGCCGGCTAGCTGCAGCACTTTCTGCGCCGCCGGTACCGGCGCGTTGAGCATCAGCGTGGGGCAATCACCCATGTTGGCCGTCGCGACCACGCGCGCGCGCGGCTTCAGTCCGTGCGCCTGCGCATAGTCTTCACTAGCGAACAGGATGCAGGCAGAGCCGTCTACCACTCCTGAAGAGTTGCCGGCATGGTGAACATGCTCGATGGCAACGTCCGGATACTTCTTGTTGATGAGCTCACGGAAGGTCAGCGAGTCCTCGGTGTGTCGATAGTCGGCCATCTGCGCGAAGCTGGCGTTCAGCTCGGCCAGGCCTTCTGCGGTCGTACCCGGTCGAGGGAACTCTTCGCGATCGAGCGCAACGGTGCCGTCTTCGTTGTGAACGGGGACGAGAGACTTGTCGAAGTGGCCGCCTTCGATCGCCACCATGGCGCGGCGCTGGCTTTCGGCGCCGGCCTTGTCGAGATCGGTGCGGGCAATGCCCTCAATCGTTGCGATCGCATCGGCGCACACGCCCTGATGTGATTGCGGGTGCAAGGCCTGGAGCTGCTTGTTGTTGCCGCCAATAGGCAGCACGCCTTTTTTCGGCAGCGACATCATCTCGGTGCCGCCGGCGACGACCAGATGCTCCATTCCCGACATGACCGCCATCGCCGCCAGGTTGGCAGAGGTGATTCCAGAGCCGCAGAAGCGGTCCAGCGTCATGCCGCTCGCCTTGATGTCGTAACCGGCAGCGAGCGCGGACATGCGACCGAGATCGCCACCCTGCTCCACAACCTGGGCGCTGGTGCCCCAGATGATGTCGTCCACTTCCGCTGTGTCGAAGCCGTTTCGTTCCTGCAGCGCCTTCAGCACGGTTGCGCCGAGATGGCCGGGGTGCAGATGCGCGAGCGAACCTTTGCCTTGCTTGCCAATTCCACGCGGGGTGCGGCAGGCGTCGATGATCAGGGCAGTTCCCATGTTGAAAACTCTCGTCAGTGAATTGGGTAACCGTACAGGCTACGTGGATTGGGCGTCCGAATCGAGCCTAACCGGCGTAGCGCGCCTGCTGCCCGAGGGGTGCAAAGTGCCAGCCGACCCTGCGGCGGCGCAGGGCAAGACCCATCGCGCCAAGCCCGAGCATCAACAGCGCCCAAGTACCGGGTTCGGGGACGGCTGATGCGAGCAAAGACGCCGAGAAGGTCGCGTTCACACCGGCAGTACCCGGTATCTCATCGAACATCAGCGTGCCGGCGGTGGTAGCGATGGCATTCGAGAAGAAATTCGTTAGCACAAGATTGGTCGTTACCGCGGCAAGCCCTGACACGCCGTCGAACGTCAGGAACGCATCGGTGGTGGCAACGTTCGGATCGCTCAACGGATTCTGATTGACAAAGGCGAACGAATTGAGTGCGCCAGGTGCGGTGGGATCCAGGCCGGGATCAACAACGATGACGCCGAAAAGATTGAGCGCGTTGTTGATCAGATAGCCACTCGGACCCGCGGCGGATACTGTGCCGAGGCCGCCCAGATCAAAGGTCAGTGACTCGTTGAAAATAATCGTGCAGTCCGCGATCGCCATGCCCATGTCCATGCAAGGCTGACGGGTGGTGACGATGCCGGTCGAGGTGATGGTCAACGCCTCGGTGAAAGGCGTACCGTTGAGCGAACCGCTGACGAAGCTGCTGATTTTGATCTCGATCAAGCCCGCGTGAGACGAGACCGCGCCGAGCATGGTGAGGATGCCAAGCGCCAGCGCGGCGATTTTGTTGTTCTTAGTGTGTTGCTTCATGACTTCCCCGGTGATCTTTATTCATCTCTTTCTCAACGTCTTTTGCAGACGACGTTGTTCAGGAGATTTCTTGTTCTTCGGACCCTGAATGGTTCACGACATGAAGAGTCGGGACAAGCCGATTCACAATTCACTTAAGACCGACTAACGGCCGTTAAAGAGGGTCGTTCAGGCGGCGATCTTGAATATTCGCAGCGCGTTGTCCCGCAGTATCAGCTTCTTTTCCTGCTCGGTCAGGTTCAGCCCCCTGAGCCTGCCGAACTGCGCGGCGGAGTCCATGTGCGGGTAGTCGGTGCCGATCACGATGCGCTCAACGCCGATCTCCTGGATCATCTCGATGAAGTACTCCTCGCTAACCACATCGCCCTTCTTGCTGAGCAGCCCGGTGCAATCGAAATTGATGTGCGGATAGCGCTCGGCTATGTCCTTGGTGTGCTCCGAGAACGGCCTGCCCATGTGCGACATGATCACCGGCATCGTCGGGAAGTCTCTGAGCACGTCCAGCAGGAACTTCGGGTTCGAGTGGAACTGCGGCGAAAAATCGAACTCGGTGCCGCCGAAATCGCCGGTGTGAAAGCAAACCGGCACCTGTAGCTCATCGCACACCTCATAGCAGGGCCACATCCGCCGATCGAACAGATAGAAGCGCTGCATGCAGGAGTGTACGTTGACGCCCCGAGCCCCCTCTGCGACCCGATTCCGGACCTCGTCGCGCATGATGTCCGCATCCATGCGGGGATCGATGTTGATCAGGCTGATGAACTCTGGATGCTTGGCGGACTGTTCGACGCTCCATTGGTTTCTCCTCAGGCAGCGCCCAACGATCTTTTCATCCACCTAGCGCGCGGCCTGCGCGTAGCCCTGCAGGCCGTAGGCCATGGTCTCCATCGCGCGGTCTTCCATCTGGCCGACCGGCAAGTAGTTGAGGATCACACAGTGGGAAATGTTGTGGTCCTTCATATAGACAAAGGTGTCTTCTATGGAGCCATCGTAGCCGTACTCCTTGACGCCACCCATGAGATCCAGGCCGATCTTCGCTGACTGATACGGGTGAATGTGGCAATCGACGATGGGGTAGTCGCTCATCTTGATCCTCTGCTGCAGGACGTTTCTCGAACGGTGATCCGCAGGAGCGGGACCGCCGAAGCTCTCGTCAGTTAACGATCTTGCCGCCCGATACGAGCAGGCAGGTGCCCGTCACATAGTCGGCACGCGGGCTGGCAAAGAACGACACGGCGTGTGCGATGTCCTCCGCCCTGCCGATTCGATTCATGGGTATCGAATCCCTGTGCTGCTGTTCGCGCTGCTCGGTCCAGTTAGTAGCGAAGCCCGTGCGAATGACTCCAGGCACGACGGCATTGACCGTCACATTGTAGGGCGCCATCTCGATCGCCAGTGAACGGGTGAAGCCGTGCAGTCCAGCCTTGGCCGCCGCGTAATCGGTAAAGCCGCGTCCGCCGCCAAACGCGTGATAGGACGTGGTTGAGATGATGCGGCCCTGCCGACGTGACTTCATCGTGCCGATCACCTGACGCGTGCAGTCGGCAACAGAGCGCAGGTTGAGATCGATGACCTCGTCCCACTGCTCCTCGCCCGCGTTCGGGAAGGTGCGCATGCCGGCCCTGGCGGGACCACCGGCATTGTTGAAGAGAATGTCCACGGGGCCGAGGTCGGCATCGATCTGCGCGAAGGCCGACTTGATCTCGCTGCGTTGCAGCAGATCGACGGTATAGGCCTGCGAGCGGCCGCCCTGATCCGCGATGGCGCCGCGCACGTCCGACAGCCCAGCTTCGTTGACGTCAATCAAGACGACCGTCGCCCCGTCGGCGGAGAAGCGCAGCGCCGTGGCGCGCCTCATACCGGAAGCGGCGCCCGTGACTACCGCAATTTGTCCCTCTAACTCCAGCCAGTTTCCCTCGTGACCGGGCAAAGCCATCTAGCGATCATGTGAACGTCAGACCCTCGACAGCTTTTCCCACTAGCAAATCCCGCGCAGGCTGATCCTACGCTACCTAAATTTCTTAACCACCGCCCCACCGGCTCCCTACCAATCACCGCAAGTTCCATTCCATTGCCCTGCGGCGGCGGCGCGGCCGGTATGGCGGTTACAGACCAACGAGGAACAAGGCAAGCGAAGACGATAGAGAACCCTCGGACGGACAGCCGTGAGCATGGTGCGAAAACACCCCATGCAACGGTGTTCGATAAGATGGGTCCCATCAGAGGATGAGTCATGGCGAACAACACGGATGATCCGCTGCCGGCCTATCTGATCGGGAGCTGGTTGGTGTTCCTAGTCCCAACGGCCTACATCAGTGTCCACGGACCGGACGCGGTGGAACAGGCGGCGGCGACGCTGTGGCTGTATGTCGATCAACCGCCCCCTGCGGAGAGTGTTCTGCAATTCGTTCGCGGCGTCTCTACCGTCAGCGTATTCGTGCTGTTCGCAGTGCTCTTCTCTGGTTACCTGCTGTACAGCTTCCCGCTACCCGCTCGCTCGTCCAGGGTACCGACCTACGTCCTAGCGCTGGCGACCTGCGCGCTGTGCTTTTTGCTGTACCCGTTCTCGGCATGGGTTTGGGGCGGCGTTTGGCGCTTCAACTGGCCGAACGGTCTATTCGTGTTCTTCGCGTGGCTGCTTTATCTCTTTTCCACGACGACCACGAGAATCAGAATGAACAAGGGCTACGTCCTGTTTCTGAGACGCTTCGACAGCTTTGCCGACCTTTCCGTTCTGCCACATCTTCTGCGGCTAACCCCTCGCGGCCTTCCCATAGCCACTCTAGTGAGCAGCATGGAAAACGAGACCGGCTATTGGGACCCGCTCAAACTCACGACCTATGGACTTCATGCAACGGGCTGGTATGGCGGCCGGCCGGCGTTCATCCGCGGCGGCGCGAACTGGGAAAGCACGGTATCGGACTTGGTCGCTCGCGCGAGCGCGATCGTGCTGGACAAGAGCGACGTCAGCGCCGCGATTGCCAAGGAACTGCGGACCGTGGCGCGATCAGACCGGCCGGTCATACTGATCGCAGAAAGCGACGCCGACGCACCGTCCACAGATACCTCAGGAGTCCAGGGCACCGAGATCGTCTATCGTCGCGACCGAAGGCACCTGTTCGTTCGCTCGCTAATGGTCTTGCTGATCGTCATCGCCATGGCCGCGCTGGTCGACTTGCCAGACCAAATTCGTGACAAGCACCTGGAGGGCGTTCTCTGGGAGGGTCTGGTCGGCGGCGCCATCATGCTGGCATTGGTCGCCGCCTTGGCGGGTGGTCTGCTGCTCCGCAAGGGCCTGTCAGCGTCAACGCAGCGAGAACTCCGCGCGGCTCTGCTGGCCGCTATTGGACCGCGCGCACCGTGACTCGCTAGCCCTACTCGGACCCAGTGTTTTCGAAACTGGGCCTGAATCACCCCGTCGACCCTCCGTCGCGACAAGCGACCGGTGCGTCGTCGAACGCGTTCGCACGGCAACTTCCGGCCCGTTCCGAGCGGCTCCGACGGCGATTAATTTGACTCGGTCATTCGTTTGCGGCGCTGCAGACGTCAACCGGGCTGTACGCGCTTAGTTTTGTCGAAGCTTTTGTCAAACCTCACGATAGAACGGGTATGGTCGCGCCGTGGGGTAACGATCGGCGCAAGGTCGCGCAGCACCGTTGTCTCGGACTTAACCAGCGTTCAGTTCGAGACGGCGCACACAGCGACACTCGCAAAGACACCATCGGAGGCTATTGATGAACAGACAACAACTATTCCTGCATGCGCTATCCGGCGTGTTGACGATCGGTCTGCTGATCGCCGCAAACCAGGCGCTAGAATCCCGCGTAGCCTACGCGAATGAAGTGGCGCAGCCCGATACCCCGGTGACCGAGACCACCCAGCAGTAGTAAGACCCGATCAGCGGCGATAGCAGCGTGTCGATCCGACGCGCCGCAGCGCTGCGACCCCGCAGAACTACACATCGCTGAGACCAGGCGGACATCACGCCGCAACCCGCACCGTCACGCTGATCGAGCCGGCCAACCCATCGCGGTTCGCCGTCCCTGCGCAACCGTGCCCAGCAACTGCTCATGATCGCTGCCTACTATCGCTAATCCTGGCGGTCGTGTGCGCAGCCCCGCGCACAGCTATAGTGGGTCTGCGACGATTGGGCCTGGGGAGGCGGGAATCATGTCTGAGGTGCTATCCAAACGCGTCATCTACGCGCATGGTTCGCTCGGGCTGCCACTGGCAGTCATCGGCTACCCCCTGGCGATCTGGATTCCCGCCCATTACTCCGGCGGCCTTGGCATCAGCCTAGCCGCTGTCGGCACCATCCTGATGCTCGCACGCCTCACCGACGTCGTGACCGATCCCCTGATCGGTGAGGCATCTGATCGGTTCCGCACCCGCTTTGGCCGGCGCAAGCCATGGCTGCTGCTGGGCGTTCCCGTGATGATGGTCGGCGTGTACAACCTCTTCATTCCCGCCGAAGGCGTGGGGCTGCTGTACTTCCTGTTCTGGCTGACGGTCTTCTTTCTTGGCAGCACCATGATCGCCCTGCCGCATCGAGCCTGGGGCGCAGAGCTATCGCCCGACTATCACCAGCGCAGTCGAGTCACCGCGGCCCGCGAGATCTACGTGCTGGTGGGCCTCATGGTTGCCGCGGCCGTGCCGATGATCATCGAGATTCGCGCGGACGGCGGCAGCGGTGTTGGCGAGGTCTTCAGCACCCTCTGGCGGGACGCGATCGGCGCCTTCAGCGGCGACTTTCGCGAAAAGACGATCGTCGATCGCGCGACCCTCACCGGACCCGTGCTCGCGGGTCTCGCGTGGGCCATCATTCTCGTGCTGCCGATTTGTGCCGCGATCGTTCTGACATTGGTGAAAGAACCCCAGGCCGTCGCTACCGAAAAGCGACCGACTTTTCGCGAAGGTCTGAGGTTGGTACTACGTAACGGACCGATGCTGCGGGTGATACTCATCGCGCTGCTTGTGCAGTTCGGCGAATCGTTCCGCAACGCGGTGTCGCTGTTCTTCATCCGCGACATTGTCGGCGTACCCACGATTGGGGCCGCGTACTTCTTCTACTTCATCGCCGGCCTGGCCGCGATTCCTTTCTGGCTGTGGCTCGGGCGCCGCTTGGGCAAGCACCGCGCCTTCATGTGCACTTTGATCACTGTGGCAGTGGTGAGCGGCGCTAACCTGCTGCTGGAACAGGGCGACTACCTGCCGTTCTTCCTGCTGTTCGTTGTGAAAGGATTTTGCTTCGGCGGTTTACAGTTTCTACCCATTGCCATGCTCGCAGACGTCGTAGACGTCGACGCCGCGCGCAGCGGCGGAGGTCGAGCCGGAACCTATTTCGCCTTTCTCGGCTTCACCGAAAAGATCGCGATCGCATTTGGTACCGGCGTATCACTGAACATCGTGGGCCTGTTGGGTTTCGACCCATCAGGCGGGGTGGCGGGCAGCACGGATGTCGGCGTCTACGCCCTGCGCATGGTCTATTGCCTGGGACCGATCGTGTTCTATGGCCTTGCATTGAAGTTGATCTGGTCCTATCCGCTGACGCCCGAACGTCACGCTCGGCTGCGAGCCAGGCTTGAGCGCCGATCGGCGCGTCTAAAGGGCGCTTGAACCACGCCGACGGCCGATTCGGTGACGCGGTCTCTCGCCGCGCCACCCAGAGCAGATGCTAGTCGCGCGCTGTCGTCGCAGCCACCTCATAGGCGCGCGTAAACTCTGGCGGCATGCGTTTAGGGCGCCCGCTGGATACCTCGATGCAGACGTAGTCGATCTCGGCGCGCATGACGGTCACATCGTCGTTCTCACGCAGGATCTGAAAGCGCCGCGTCGCGCGTAGTCGACCGTCGTTAGCAACGAGCCAATCGCCGATCAGCAGGACGTCACCGGCGTGGGTAGCACGCAGATAGTGCATGCGGACTTCTTTGACAACCATCGCTCGATCGACAGTACGCATCTGCTGCACATCGTAGCCAACGGCTGCGGAGTGCTCCCAGGCACAGCGCTGCAGCCAATCGAGGTAATGGACGTTGTTTACGTGGCCCAGTTCGTCGATCTCTTCGGGCTGGACGCGGTGTTCCACCACGAATGGGGCCGGATGATCCCAGTGTGCAGTCATTGTCAGTCGCCACTGTTGCTATCGCCAGCAAGGCGATTCACTCCGCAAGCCGCGCGGGAGGCCTCGCGATGTTAAACCACGCCCAGTCCCTGATGCACCGGTGTTTTGACGTTGGGACTCGCAGGCTATCGCTAGCGAGTCTCAAAACGCACAAAGATCGATTCGTCTGCCGCGTTGTTAGCCAAGTCGCGAATCGAGAATCCGCTCGCCCGCAGGTCATACAGCGTGCTTGACCGCAGATTAGCCTGTGGCTGCACGAGAACCAATCCAGGAGCGTCTCCGGCACGGACAACGAGATCAACCGTCTCGAAATCCACTCTGTCACGCAGCGACAGCGAAGACTGCAACGAGGGGATACTCATTTCTTCGTCGAACTGCAGCCGGATCGTGGCGTCTATGGGCACGTCGACGGCATCGTCGACCGGCGACGACGCCAGCAAACTCGGCCCCCGCAGATCCACGCCTGCCGCGGTCTGATAGGTCAGCGTAAGCGGCGGCGCAACGTTGCCCGTCGTGTCGATAGGTTGACCGACAAATAGTTCGGTGAGCGCATCGGGCGGCAGCAGTTCCAGCGCCATGACCTCCAGCTCCCCGGGATTTCGCAAATGCCGCACGCTGATCGGTACCGGAATCGAGTTCGCCAGCAGGGACACGCTTGAGTCTGTGAACTCGGACAGCGCTTGATCGAAGCGCAAGACGAAGGTAGTCGCATTGATCGGCAAAAGCGCACCCGCCCGAGGCTCAGAATTCAACAAACGCGGTGGCTCGTCGTCTGGCGCGGTGCCTGTCCGGAAGGTGAATCCCGACGTCGACAGCCTATTGCCTGCCAGGTCCGTAATATCGCCAGACCCGAAAGCCAACCGATAGGTGGTCTCCGTATCCAGCGGCTGGTCCGGTGTGAAGGTATACACCCGAGTGATCGGATCATAGACAGATGCACCCGACACAAGCGGACCGGAGGAGAAGAACCCCTCTCGCAGAGAGATAGCGCTATTGATCAGTTCTTCACCAGCCAGGGTCTCCGAAAACTGCAGTTGCACCAGCGCGTTGGTCGGCACGACGCCTGAAACATCGGGTAGCCTGCTGACCAAGGTCGGCGAGGCAACATCTACCTTGTTCGACGTGACGAAGTCTATCGACACAGATTCCGCCGCATTGCCGGCAAAGTCTTCGACGCCCGTAATGCGCAGAGAGTACTTTCCGCCGTCAGCCAGCAAGACCTGGGACTTGATCGATAACGCATAGGGGTCTCGCGCGATTCGCTCGACCGCTACCGGCACCGATTCACCTTGATCGGTAAGCAGTTCGATCGTGGTACCGCCCAGCGTCAAGAGGCTGATCGCCTCCGTGGCCTCAACGACGACTTCCATGTTGGAGGGAAGGGCCCCACCGGCAAACACTGGAAGAAGAATCTCGGGGGCAGCGTCATCGCGACCGGCGGTCGTTCGAATGTCGCGGCGCGCACGTCGCACTGAGCGACCGTCACGAGCGGAGAGTCCGTTGACGTCGATCGTGTAGCTTGTATCGGCCTGCAGATCGCCTATCGGCATGAGGCGAATGCGCATGCCATCAGAACTGAGCGAGCGCGAAGCGGCGACCACCGCGCCGCCCGTGTCCTCGAACTTCACGGTGACGTCACTGATAGAGTCGGGATCGACGGGTGCGTTGAAGCCGAGATCGATTACAGCATTCGTCGGAACTTCAGACAGCGTCGATGTCGCAATCAAGCGAAACTCCTCGTCGATCGTACCGGCAACACGCGCGCGCCCGGTATAGCTTTGAACGGGGCGACCGCGCGCGTCCAAAACACCGGGCGTAAGGAATAGCTCGATCAGCGCGCCCGGTGCAAAGGACTCAGCGGGAACGAACTCGATCGCAGTTCCGCCCGCCCTGAGCAGCAGATCGCCTTCGGCCAATGCACCGTCGACCGACACGTAGATGCCAGCCGCTACGGTGGCGAGATCCAGCGCGCCGCTCATTAGCAGCGTGAACCTCTGCCCCTCACCCAAAGTACCGAAGAGGCCCGGTATTTGCCGGATCAGGCGGACCGTTGAGGACGAGCCCTGCGGCTGGGTCGTGAAGCGAAGCGATAGCGGTGAGGCGGTGTTGCCGCTCAAATCAGTCAGCGTATCGTCGATACGAAGCTCGACCACGCTGGATCGAGCGCTACTCCCTCTGCCCGTCAGCCGGAAACTCAGTCCATCCGTCGAGACTCTCGGGTTCGTCGTGCGCAGTTCGCCGTCGACAAACACGGACACGGACTCTCGCGTCAGCGTCGAGGGGTTGAGGGGCTCCGAGTACAGTAGGCCAATCTCGAACGCCGTGCTCGGCACCACGCTGCCCTGTTCTGGAGCGATCGCCAGCAGCGCGGGTGGCTCGATATCCACAGCAGAGCCCGTCTCGAAGCGAAGCCGAACGTTGCTGTTGCGGTTTCCGGCCAGGTCGTAAACCTGGGCGGATAGCTGCACAACGGCGTCGCCCGGCAGATCGACCAGCGGGGTAATGTTCATCGACCGGCCCGCTGCCTGAATGTCGATGGGCACGTATGCGTTCGCCGCACTGGGCACCCGCAGCGACGCACTGTCGCTCGTGACGCGCGATGTGTCGATTAACTCGTCAAACACAAGATTGATGGGCCGGTCCGTCGCGACGGCGACAGCATCGTCGACGGGCAAAGAAGAGGCGATTCTGGGAGACGAGCGATCCTCGTCCGCGTCAGCCGCGATCGCGAATTCGAGCGGCGCAGCGGCCAGGCGATTACCCGCCAGATCCTGCAGCCCGTCGAGGCGAATGCTGTAGGCGACACCCACGCTGAATCCGGCAACGGGCGTGACCGTCAGGAACTGACCGTCGGAAGACAGCTGCAGGTTCGCATCCACCTCGACGCCATTCGCGAAGATCGCAACGGCCTGCAAGCTGGTGCGGGACACGGCCTCGGAAAATCGCAGGTTGGCCAGCAAGTTGGCAGGCAAATCGGCCGCGCTCGCGACGCTCGTCGTGAGGAGCAGAGGCAGCGTCTCGTCGACTTCGGAGCTGGTGGCGAAATTGCGGCGCGTGAAGTAGCGCCGCAGGTTGCCGCCACGATCCGCGAGTTCATCCACGCTCAGCATGTACTGACTATCGGCATCAAGCAGCTCGACGGGCGTCCACACTAGAACGCTGGTCGTATCCCCATAGCTCACCGTGCCGGGAACGCGCACGCCGGTTCGCTGGTCTACCACCCCTAACCCATCGAACGTTGCCGCGCTCATAGGCTCGGCAAACCGCACGGTCACGCGAGCATTGCGCGGCTGCAGCGTGGAACCGCCGTCCAGGCTGGTCTCGACAAGCGCAGCGGTGACGAAATCGAAACGCGAATCGGTCGACCAGCGAAGCGAGCCCGCCGCGTCGACAGGGTTCCCTGCCACGTCGGTGATTCCCGACAGATCGACTTGCCAGTCCGCGCCGCCGGCAAGGACGAGGTTCGGGCTGAGGATGAGCAGACGGCCGTCATTGGCAAATCGAGGTACCAGTCGAACGGAATCGCTTCCGCTGAATGCCACCAGGTTGCGGACCGAATCGGGCGCGACCGCCTCATCGAACGACAGCAGCAGGGTGACATTGCGCGGAGCGGACTCTGTGGTGTCTGGACTGGCCGCGACCAGCCGGGGCGGCGCCTGGTCGACGTCAAATCCGGTGCTGAAACTGTAGAAAGTTGATTGCGAGTTGCCTGCCAGATCCCTGACGGTAAGCGAAACGCTATGGCCGCGTCCGATCGCCAGATTCTGGGAAGGCAGGAAGGTCACCGCAGTCGACTCGTCGTTCTGAAACAACGCGCCCGGGATCCTTCCCTGCGTATCATCCCGAAGATTGGTGGAGGACGGCAGGCTAGTCAGCACTACCGCCTCATCGAAACGTGCGACTATCGGCGCATTCGTGGCAACCCCGCTACCCGTTGGTGTCTGCAGCACGGCAACGGGTCTCAGCGTGTCCACATCACCACTCACTGTAAATCGAAGATCGACACCAACCGCGTTGCCCGCGAGATCCGCGACCTGTGCGGCACTCAGCGTGTACTCGGCGCCGAGCTGCAACAGTTCATCAGGCACCAAACGCACGATCTGATTGGCAGATTCGATCCACAGCGAATACGGCACCTCGACGCCCGTGGGGTCGAGCAACTGCAGCGTAGCCTGCGATAACTGCGCCGGATTAACGGCTTCGCTGAACGACAAGAAGATCCCCGCATTCATCGGCACCTTTTCGCTGCTTGCGTGGGGGGCCGCACGCACGAGTGCCGGCGCCACGCCATCTGGGCCATCGAGTGTCCGGAACGAACGGAATAGGCCTGCCACAGGACTACCGTTCGCCCCCTCCAGACCGACAATCGCCAGGCTATACCGCGTGTTCGCCGCCAGCGTCTCGCTGGGGGTCACCCGGAGTCGCCGATTGTCATCGAGATACTGAGCCCGGATAGCCACAGGTAGACCGCTGTCTGCCAACCTGAGAACAATCGTTGGGTCCACCGAGGCCAGCGGACGATCGAACAGAAAGTCCAGCATCACGTTCGTGGGCAGTTCGAAGGCAACCAGAGAATCGCTCAGCAGCTCGGGTGCCGCACTATCCTCGTCGCCGTCGGTGCGATAGAAGAGCGTTCGATCGTCCGCCAGCTCGCCGTCCGTCGCGGACAGACCACGTAGGTACAGCTCAACGTCTGCGTTCGGCGGGAGCGGCAGGCTCGGTCGCCAGGCCACCGCCCGCCCCTCCCCTACGAGCATCGCGTCTCCCTCGGCGACCACGCCATCGATCGTAGCGACAACGCCATCTAGCGACTCGCTGGAGAGCGGTTCGCTGTAGATCGCCGTCAAGGTCGGCCGACCGCCAGCGGGCAGCACCGCATCGGACGGTCGCGATCGATCGAAACGCACGCCGGACGGGAGATCGACGAACGACAGGTTGAGAACCTGTGGCACCAGCGCATTGCCCGCGAGATCGGTAATGCCATCCGTGAGAACCAGCTCGACCGGCTCGTCCGCAGTGGCGGACGATCTAGAGATGCGAAGCTCGACCTGTCGACTCTCGGGTATCCGAGAAATGGAGACAAACTGTTGCTCGCTGCCGCTCAGCGCAACGATGCTGGTCGAGGTTAGCGTTTGGGCACGCGGATTCTCCGAAAACTGCAGCAGCACGCGCCCGTCTGGCCCCACATTGCCGTCCTCGGGATACACCGCGAGCAGTTCAGGCGGCGTCTCATCGCTACCCAGCGCCGTGGTGAACGTCACAGAGGGCAGAAAGCTGCGCTCGTTGCCGCTCAGATCTTCCACCGCACCGAGGCTAAGCCGAAGTCGAGCACCGCCCGGCAGCGGATCCACCGGCGTCACACTCAGTGTCGCACCTTCAATGCTCGTCCTGACCGCTATGCTCTCGAAAGGGAAGGGCGTATCCACGATCTCGAGTTCGACTCTGCGGTTGAATCGCCCCGGAACAACACGTATCGGCTCAGAGAAGACCGCTCGCAGTGTCGCGTTCAGCGGAACCCCAGATTCACCCTCCGAGACGCTGAAGGACACCAGTTCCGGCGCACTCTGATCCACGTCCGCAGTCGTTCGGAACGCGTAAGAGAGCGTGTCCAGCGCAGTGCCGTCGGCGGCGCTCAGTCCGCCAACGCTAACGCTGTAGTTTCGATCGCCCTCAAGCTCGGCCTCGAAAACCAGGCGTGTGCCCCCTTCGATCAGCTGATAGTCGACGGCCACCGGAACACCGTCGGCAAGCAGTACAACCTGCGCAGCGTCCAGACCTAGCGCATCGATAGGACGGTCGAACTCGATCGAGAGTTCGGTATTGGAGGCGACCGCGTCGACTTCCGCAGGCGCGAAACGCGCCTGTCCGGGCGTGACATCGGTCGACGCGGTACCGGTGACAAATTCGAAGCGATCGGAATCGATATTGCCCGCCAGATCCCGCACCCCGTTCCAACGCAGCGTATAGAACGTCAGAGGCTCTAGCGGCTCATCGAGCGCGAACAGAATGCGATCGACATCGCTCCCGGGCGCTGGGGCAAGCGTCTGCGCCCGCGCGCGGGAAGACAGCGTGTACTCGGCAAACCGCGGCAGCGCGAGCGGCCCATCGAAGACGACGCCGAGTCTCGTCAGCGGCGAAACCTTGTCGGCGCCATCGCTCGGCTGACTAAGACGAACCTCCGGATCGCTCGTATCGAACTCGTCTCCAACGACGAACTCGAATTCACTATGCGCGGCCAGATTGCCGGCCACGTCGGTGAGTCCAGAGAGGCTTACCGCGTACCTCTCCCCTCGCTCTAGCAACGCTCGGCTGCGCACCACTACACGCCGATTTCTATCGGTCAGATGAACAAACGCAGGAACGTCCTCGCCACCTGCCAACAGTCGAACGCCACCCAGAGCGATTGCGGATAGCGGTTCCGAGTACTGCGCGAGAAACTCGCCGTTAACCGGGACTCTCAGGTCTTCCGATCGCGGACTCGTCTCGACGAGCTGCGGGGATGCCAGGTCTTCAGCAAAGCCAACCTCGAAGGAGAAGCTGACAAACTCCGTGTTGTTCGCAGAATCAACAACCCAAAGCGTCACGGACACGTCTCTGCCTGCGGGCAACGGCCGATCAGGAACAAACGCACCGCGCCGCCCGTCAATCGTTGCCGTACCCTCTATCTCACCATTGCGGTCAGAAACGCGCACCGCGTTATCGGAGACGGCGCTAACCGGCTCGCTAAACGTCCACTCAATCACACTGCTCGCCGCCGCGCCTTCTCCTACGGGCGAACGCGCAACCAGAGTCGGGTCGACCAGATCTAGGGCGGCGCTGGTCTGGAAGGAGCGCGCGTATGGCGTCTCATTTCCGGAGCGATCTCTAACCCCCTGGAACTCGAGCGTGTATCGGCTGTCGGGCGCGAGGTACATTCGAGGCGCGATCGTCGCCCTCTTCGAATTAGCGTCGAAAGACAGCGAGAAGGGTACGTCGTCGCCGTTCGCATCGGCCAGCCTCGAAGCGAACAACGAAGGCTCGCTGATCGGCTCGTCTAACTGGATGCTGAAAATCGCGTTGACCGGCGCAGGGGTTTCTCCGTCAAGTATGGACGCGATCACGGGTGGGCGTTCGTCGACCGACGAATCGCCCGTATCGTATAGACGCTGAAAACTCGCCTCTCGATCGCTGTCCAGCGCGCGAACGCGGGAGATCGTCAGTGAATGAAAGCGATCCGCTTCGAGGCCGTTCGCTGTGGATATGCTGATTCGCCGCCCGTCGTCATGCAGCGTGATCGAAACCGGGACGGCAGCCCTCGGGCCATCCGTGGCCAAAGCCTCCAGGCGAACCGTATCGGCAGTTACGCTCGCCGGATCGAGCCTCTCGGAGAACAGCACCTCGAACTCCGTGTCCGTAGGAATAGCTAACGCGCTCGAGGGCGAGAACGCCTGCACGAAGAGTCCATCTGCGGGGGCGGCCACGTTGAAGGATGACCGGTACACTCCGACCGCCTCGCCGCTCAAGCTCTCGATACCTGGTTCGAGAAACACCTCCACCCGCGAAGACGGCGCGAAGGGCCGCTCGGCGGTGAAACGGAGCAGTCCGGCGTCGTTAGTTTCCCAGGCTCCCCCGACGAGAACGCCATCTTCACTGACATAAGCGCTGTCATCGATGGTTTCAAGGTTGACCTGCTGACCCAGATAGAGGTCGATTGAGGTGGTCGGCGACACTTCGCGGGCACCGCGCGCAGGGCGCACCGCCAACACCCTGGCCGACTCGCTGTCGTCGACCAGATCGAAACTGACCACAGCGACATCCACGCCAGATCCCGACAGGTCGCGAATGTTCGAGAGGTCAATCTGCAGCGTGTCACCGCCCGCGCTGGAAATACCGCTAATCAGAAGGTCCCGATTAAAATTCGCGCGACTAAAAGATGTGAAAGGTAGCGCCCTACCGTCGACGAACACGCCTATGGCATCTCGATTCACCGTCTGTGGATCGATCGGAGCGGAAAACCTCAGCACGATCTCGCGCTCTGCCGAATTCAGGCGGCCACCGGCAGGCAGAACTTCAACCAGTCGGGCAATGGGTAGATCGGGATTCGCTGCGGTGGAAAATCGCTGCTGGTAGAAGACGCGAATACCAGACAGGTCTGTTATCGCGTTGATGCGAACATCAATGGTCGCTGCGCTGGGCAGAGGATCACTGGTCGTAACGGTCAGCGTGCTGCCATCGATTTCAAAGCGGGCGGGTAGTTCGATGAGCTCCACGCGCGAACCGGACTGGCGCACCAGCGCTACGTGGTTGCTGGACAACCCCCCCACATCCTGTCGGAGCGGTTCATCGAAGGTGAACACCAATGGCGTCCCAGGCGCGACATCCGTCGCATCGGGCTCAGGCTGGGCGCTGACGAGCTGCGGTCGGGCGATGTCCCTCTCAGTGCCCGTTGAAAAACTCGTATCGATCGCTGGCACCGGTCGGCCAGAGAGATCGCGCAGGCCATCGATTGCGACCCTGATCGTCGCGGTCTCTGGCAGGTTGCCGACGGCCAGTCTCAGGACAAACACACCATCGGAGGTGACGCTGAAGACAGAGTGATCTAGCAGCTCACCGTTAGACGATACCTCGATTCGCGCCATTGCGACGCTGGTCAGATCGAGCGCCGCATCGAACGCCACTTCGATACGCGCGTTCGTTGGCACCTCGGTGCGGCCCGCCAGATCCACACCGGCAGAGGGTATTTCGGGATAGTCACCGACGACGAAGTAGGCGACGCGAGAGACAAAATTGGTGTTTCCGGCCACATCCGTAAGCGTGCCCTGTGTGAGCCAGCGATAGCGAGAACCCGGAGCGAGCGGTTGTTCGGGGACCAGCGTTAAAGCACCGCCCTGCGCAGTAAAACTCGCCGGAACCGTTGCGCCCTCGACTGTCAAAGACGACAACATGTCCGGCAACGGGGCTAGCGTTTCGCCGAAGTCGACCCGCAGCACCGCGTCATTCGGTACCGCGATCGGGTTTTCCTCGCGGGTTAGCGGCAGGCTGAGCACGGGCACCGCGGGCCGGTCACCATCCTCGAGGTCGCCCGTGACAAAACTGACCAGGCGCGTCTCCGCGAGCACCAGCGGATTGCCGGCTTGGTCAACCAGGTCCTCGGCGAGGCTCACCGTATAGGCCGTTTCCGCTGCAAGCAGGTCGCTCGGTCTAAACACCAGCACCTGATTGCCATTCGTCAGGGACGCAGATCCGGGCACAGCGACGCCCGAGCTGTCCGTGACGGCGACGGCGGACTGCAGCGCATTGGAGTAGATGGGCTCATCGAACGCCAGCCAAATGCGAGCGTTGAGTGCCACCGCGGTGGATTCGTCTCGCGGCAGCACGCTGATCAGGGTCGGCGCCTCTACATCAGACTCAAAGCTGACCCGAGCACTTTGAGAAAGCGAGCTGAAGAGCCGATTCCCCTGCGCATCCCGAACCGAGGAGTCGACGATTCTGATGGACTCTCCGACCGGCAGTTCGCGTTCCGGCACGATGCTCAGGACGCGCCCCGAAGGATCGAGCTGACTCGTCGCGACGATCGAGAGAGCCCCTGACGACTGCAGCGGGAAGATATTCACACTGGCGGGATCCATACGCTCGCTGAACACCGCCTGGATGACCGCGTTAACCGGTATGGTCGCGCCGCTCGGGACGCTGACGGCCAGTATTCGCGGCCGTTCCTCGTCCAGTTCGGCGCCTGTCGTGAACGTGCTTGTCACCGCGCCTGCAAGCGCGTTTCCTGCCTCGTCGGTCACTCCCTCAACGACCAGCGTATGCGGCGTGTTCGGGCGCAAGTTTAGCTGCGGTGTCAGCGTGACCGACAGTGCATCCGGCGACAGCTTCGCGGTCAGCGGCAGCGTGCCATCCACGTCCGTGCTGAGCGAGGCCATCATGCTGCCCGGTAGCGCAACGGGTTCGGAAAACCGCAGGATGACGCGAGCGTTGAGCGACACGTCCGCAGCGAGATCCGCCGGGTAAACCCGATCCAGCATCGGCGGCACGACGTCGGCCATCGCATCGTAGGTTACCGACACGGTGCGCTCGACTGATAGGCCGGCGCCGTTGATCGCGAGGACGCGAACGGTGTTTGCACCCGGCTCCAGCGTCAGCATCGTCGAAAAGCTGCCGGTACCGTCGCCAGGCAGCTCCAGCGCATCGCCGTTGAGCGTCAGGGACGTCACGCCAGACTCGAGATCGGCCACCGTGCCGCCCACCGACACCGTTGCGTCCGTGACGACCGCGCCGTCTGCAGGCGTCGAGATTTCGAGTTCGGGCGGCGTGGTGTCAAGAACGATCGCGTAGGTACCGTTCACCTCGTTGCCCGCCGCGTCCCTAGCGGATAGCTCGATCAGGTTTTCTCCGGCCTCAAGGTCGACGCTCTTGGTGCCGACGACGGACGCGCCTGTCGCTTCGAAAACCTCGCCAGCGATGGAAAACCGGTTGATCCCCGAGCCCGCATCGGTAAACCGAACCTGCAATTCAATCGACGGCGTGGAAACGAAGGCATCCGCGCCGGGCGCGAGGACCTCGATCTGGGGCGAGATCGTATCCAGGACAACCGAGACTGTGGCGCGGGTCTCGTTGCCTGCCCGGTCTCTCGCCACGACGACTAGCTCATTGGCGCCTTCCGCGAGCGCGACCAACAGCGAGAAGCCGCCATCGACCAATTCCGCGCTCGCGCCGTTAACGGTGACGCGTGACACGCCGGTGCCCTCGTCCGTCGCCGTACCCGAGACGCGAACGGACCCCGTGTTCAGCACGCCCCCAACTAACGGTTCCGTGATAACAAGCACGGGCGGCGTTGTGTCTCTCGTGCCACCGCCGCCGGGGTTCAGCAAATCGAGAAACAGGTCGAACGCATCGTCGGTACAAGCAAGCTGCACCGGCAGAGGCGGCAGCCCCGCATCCGTCGAGGCGATGCAGTTTCGCACCGCGATGCGCAGGCTCATGTAGCCTGCGCGCACGGTTAGCGAATACAGGTTCTCGCGGCGCAGCAGACGACGATAGGCCGCGAAGACGCCCTCGCCGTCGACCTCTAGGCAGTTCGGTAGCGCCCGACCGGCGGCCTCCGCCTCGATGCGGGCGGCCGCGCAGGCGTTGACCGTCATGTTGAGCGCGGCGAGTTCCTGTTCGTACACCGGCACGAACAAGTCCCCGTCTACCACGACGGGGATGACGACCGATGCCGCGTTGCCGGCCGCATCCCACGCGGTAACCTCCACGCGGCCAGGTCCGCTGCGTCTAAAGTCGATCGTCGCCGCGAATCCACCGTTGGCCAGGCGCGAAGCGACGACGCCGTTGATCGATACACGAGTAACCAGCGACTGCGCATCGCTGACCCGCCCGCTGACCAGCGCACCACTCAGTGCGACGAGGTCGCCGTCGACGGGAGACTCCATAACAAGCGCGGGCGGAGCTACATCCGCAGGTGCGTCGGGATCGAGAACGGAGACGAATTCATCAAAGCGCTCGCCAATGCAGGAAAGCTGGCGCTCGAGCGGCGGGCGCTCGGCGCCCTTGCGGTTACGGCACGCGAGCGCGTTCTTACTCAGGGCGTTGTAGGCAGCCCTGACGCCTCGATTGAAGAGATCGAGGTCGATCAAAATCTTGCGATAGAGGCTAAACAGGCTGCGACCGTTCTCGTTGACATAGCAGCGCAGCTTGGACGACTGACCGCCGTCGCGTTCGATGATCGCTTTGGCGATCGTACATTCGCCGATCTGCGACTCGAGTACTGCCAACTGGTCCCGGGCGACGCTGAGTGCGCCCTCCGTCGACCAAGCTGGCGCCGCCCCCAGAAACAACGCCCACAAAAACGCCAGACGCAGCGCTGCCTTGTTCATGTCCGCTCCATGGATAATGCAGATTTGAAACGTGTCCGCATCCCGCCAAATCGGCCGCGCCTGCGGCGTGGTGTTGATCGGGAAACGTCGATCTATCGTCGACTGTCAGATCAGACTAGATAAGCGTGCACGGCAAGACAAGACGCACTAAAAAGACCTTACAAACTAACTGACGCCGGATCCGAGCTTGCAAATAGCGCCAGCAATATCACCGCAATATCACGGTGAGATTATCGACTCGACCCGACGTCCACAGAATCGGATCGATCGATGCCGAGCGAGAAAAAGTCGTCTCTTGCGGTCGAACAGCGGCCGGGGTGAGAGAAACGGGGTGCTCGATGCAGCTACTTCACACGGGCTTTCTCGCCTATGGATCGCAGCAGCCGCGCGCGCCGTTCGACGACATCTTCGGCGGGCGTCGCGCGCAGTCGGGTCACCTCAGCCTCGCTGTACGGCTCGAAGTCGGCAGGCATCTCGCCTGCGCTGATCGTGGGCAGCATCCAGTTCAGCAATTCCGCCAGCCGCGCATCGGAAATCGCCGCGTTGGCCGAACCGGGCACCTGAACGAGAAACTCTCGCCCGCCCGGCACCTTGAGAAAGTGACCCACGAATCCCTGCATGCGCGGCACGTCCGCGAGGCCGTGACCCAGCGCGCCGTGACAGCCCTGACAGTTGAGCATGTAGTCGGTCCGGGCACGCGCCTCGTTGCTGACCCCGGGCAATTCCGCCGCGGCCGCGCCGGCCGCGAGCAGCATGCCGAACAGCGCAACGCCGGCACGGCTAGCCATCGCCGTTACCCAGATATTCCTGCAGCGAAGCGACGCCCAGTCGATCGACCTCGAACAGGCTCTCCAGATGCTCGCGAGAGTTGACGATACCCAGCGACGCAATCGTGCCGGCCGGTCGAATGAGTACCGCATAGGGCAGCTTGCTGACGCCGTAGGTCTTGCCAAGCGGCTCTGAGAGCAGGTAGGTGAAGCGAGTCAGCTCGTTTTTCGCGACGTAGGCACGATGGTCGTCGAGCGTCTCGCCATCGCTGGCCAGTATCACCTCGACGTCCTCATGCTGCGCCGCGAGAGAGCGCACAACCGGCAACAGCGAGCTACAGATCGGACAGTCCGGCGCGAGGAAGAACAGCAGCGTTCCCCGCCCGGTGGTGCTTGGACCGCCGACCGTGTGCGGCACCTCGTCCAGATCTAGCGCGGCAACCGACGGCGCGGGATCGTCCTGTTTGAGCTGCGCGTTGAGCATCAGCGCGCCGGCGGGGGCGATGCGCTCGTGGAGCACCCCGATCTGCCGGGCCAGCGCGTAGACGACGATCGTCAAGCCAATCACCAGCAGCCACAGGACCACATTAGCCACGACCAGCCAGGTCATCGCACCGCCGCCTGCCCGCCCTGCGCGAGTTCATGCAGCGTCAGATACATCAGCGCGCAGACGCCGCCGGCGAGCAGTCCTGTGACAGCCGAACCCAGCGACGCCGGGCCGGCGCCGAGGGCGATCAGCGCAAGGCCCACCAGAACGAGATTGCGCGCGACCAGCGCGCTAGACACCGGCATAGGCGTCCCGCCGCAACCACAGTCGATGTCGACGCGGCCCCGTCCGACGTTGATGCCCATGGCGAGCGCATAAAGCAGCAACAGCGCGGCCGCCAGGGGCAGTCCGACCAATGGCGCCAGGATCAGGCCCGACAGCAAGACGGCCTCAGCCGCTGTGAGTAGCAGTGCAGCGAAAAACACGAGACCGAGCGGCAACACCTCGAAGCGCTGCAGCTGCGCGCGAAAGCGCGCGGGCTCGCGCAGTTTGTGCAGCAGGCCCTGGCCGAAAATCACGACGAGCAGCGCGCGCACCGCGACGCCGAAGACCGCGACCAGTTCCTGAACGATTTCCGGACTCATGGCCGCAGCGACGCGCCGGGGCTGGTACCAATGCGCTCGAGCCGTTCCGCGACCTCTGTAGCGTCGAAGGCACCGGCCTCGCTGCCGGCGAACTCGGTAAGCACGAAGTTGAGCAGCTGCGCCATCGCCGTCTCGTCGAGCTGCCCGCGCATGGGCGGCATGGCGCCAGCGTAGGAGATACCGTCGACCTCGATGGGACCAAACAGTCCGTTCGCCAGCACGCCGACCAGATAGTCTCTACCCGCGGGCGTCGTCGCATAGCCACCGAGCTCGGCGCCTAGCGGCGGGAACGCGTGGGGCACGCCCTGACCGGCATCCAGGTGGCAAATACCGCAGACCCGTTGGTAGGCCTCGGCGGGGGTTTCTTTCGCAGCAACCGGCAAAGCCAGCAGCAACGCGACCGCAATTGCTCCCGATCTCACTCGGTCGCCACGCCCAGTATCACGGCCGTCGAGCAGTTATAGACGTTGTTCGATGTGCCGATACACCAGTTGATATCGTTGTTCGCCTGGGGTCGATAGACCGGGCGGTCGCCTTCGTTGCGATTGCAGAAGCAGCGCCCACAGTCGCCCTTACCGCAACAATCGTTGTAGGAAATGATGTAGTTGCGACCATCTGCCGGGTTGCGGCAGGTGCCGATCCAGGTAATCGGCGACATCTCGGTGCCGGGCGGACAGGAATTCTGGGTACCGCCGCAGCAGCTGCACAGAAAGCCATCGATCGCACAGTAGCGCCAGTAATCACACTGCGACGGATCACCCGGATCCTGAGGATTGCCGGTGCTCTGCGCCGGCACGCTGGGGCCTTCGGGCGCGGGCGCTGCACGTGCGACGGGCAGCAGGGGCAGCGCCGCTGTGCCGACCAGCGTAGCGCCCAGGCGGCCGAAGAATCCGCGCCGCGATGTGCCCTGCGCAACCTTACGCGCGGAGGACTGGGTCAGGTTATCGAGTCTATCGAACCAGGACATGCTTGCTCGCCCCCCGCAATTCGTCAGTTCGCTGCTCGGCGGCAGCACACTTGTGCCTTCTGCTGTTCTGCTTCATCGCCGCGCCTACTGCAATCGATGCACAACGTAGGGCGTCGCCCCGAGTTGATTCACCGTATGCTGAAAATCCCCGTTGAGCCCGTCATAGACGTCCAGGCCGCCTTCGATGTTGACCACCAACAGCTTGGGCTCGGGCTCGTTCGTCACGTCGATGGACAGCGCCATGGTCTTCAGCTCGATCCGCTGCAGACGCTTCTTGCGGCGCGTATCGAACAGCCACACTTCCGTGGCCGGATCTTTGTGGCTGCCGTCATAGCCATTCGGCGTCATGCCGACCCAGAGGCGGTTCTTTGATCCCCCGGCGGTCCAATGCCAGCCAGCTGGGCGCCAGTTGGCTGCGCGCTCATCCGCGGTCGTTGCCGGCCAGGCCTTCTCTGGGCGTGGACCGCGTCGCCCGGCGCTGATCGGTTGAATGTCGCCGAGATAGCTGACGAAGTGCCACTTGTCGCCGACCTTGGCAGACTTTTCGGACAGCGGGTTGTTGTCGATGTCGATGAACGCATCGCTGCGCTGCCGCGCCACCTCGGCGCCGTCGTCGTTCAGGGACACACTGAGCAGCGCGCCGTCGCCACAGAGCATGAAGAAGTCATGTTTCCGCGTCGGATAGACCAAAGAACAGCCGGGCGTCGATATCTCGCCAACGAAAGAGCGGCTGTCGAGATCCACCACGCTGACCGAGGTGCCGGGATTCATGTTGAAGGACAGCAGGAACTTGCCACTCGCCGTGATCGCGAGTGCCGGCTTCATCGCCACGATCGCGGCCCGCTTCTTGGGGATCTCGATCTCTATGGTCCGCTGCAGATTGACCATGTCGTAGATGGTGATGAGATCGGAGCGATCGCCGCGCGTGCCGCGGCTGTAGTAGGTTTCGGCGAGGTATATCTCCGAGCGTGCCTTCGACCAGGTAGCCGAGGCAAAGTGACTGGCGCTGACCAGTCCGAGCATCTCCTGGGTCGCCGTATCGATCACGTAGTAGGCCGCATCGACCAGCGCGTTAAAGGAAAAGTCGTGTATGAGCGCGACGCTGTCTGCGTAGGGCACGTCGAGCGATTCCACGGCGGGAACCGGCTCGGCCGGCAGCGGCTCGGGAAAATCCTGCGCCGTGGCGGCGTGCCCCACCAGCAGCGCAAGTGCCGCCCCTACGCCGAGCCAAAAGCGTGTCTCAACCATCGTTCGATCCCCCGAATCGGCCTGGGTCTAACCACTCGCTGTTAGACCGCAGTCTGAATCATCGTTGACGTATCGTCATCAAATAGTACAGTTGACCTAGTTTCTGGTACAAGTGTACTAATTTCATTCGAGCCCGGCTGATTCCAGATCAAGATGGTGAGCGAGCCCCGCTCGCCACAGATCCGGTAACCGGCCGCCTCTGCGGGTGCATAGGCGGGTACATGGGCGGGTGCATAGGCGGGTGCAAAGACAAGAGGGGCAGACGAGACGCATGCACAACGAAACAGCGACCGCAGATGCGGCCCCGATATTGGTCGCGCTCCTTGGCGCACTTGAGCGCCGCCGCACGGATCCAAACCCGCGCCCGACCACCAACAAGCGAGAGTTCATCTTGGAGGTAGCGCGCCAGCTCATGATCGAGAAAGGCATGGCAGCGCTGACGATCAGAGGCGTCGCCCGCGCGGCAGGCATGTCGCCGGGCAACCTGGGCTATCACTTCCCGAGCTACGACGCGCTGGTCGACGAGTTACTCAAGTGGGTGCTGACTCCCTATCTGGAGGAATTCGATCGGCTGCGCGACGCAGCCGGCGGGACACCGCTGGACAGACTGCGGGCCGTAATGAACTTCGTGCTGGAGGATCTGGCCAATAGGGATACAACGCTGTTCTTTCCCGAGCTATGGGTACTCGCAAACCGCGACGACAACGCCAAACACCACATGGAAAAGCTCTACACAGGCTACGTCGGTGCGTTGGAGGAACTGATTCGCGAGGCGCGTAGGGACCTCAGCGATGAGGCAGTGACCAATCTGGCCTGGCTGATCTGCGCCACCATCGAGGGCCAGACCGTTTTCGTTGGCGCCGAGCGACCACAGGCTGCTCGGCGGGACGCGCTGCGCGAACTCACTCTGAACACGCTGGTAAGGGCCGTCGTAGAGGCCTGAACCGGCAGCGCACAGCAGTACCGCCGCGCCCGCCAGACCTCGGTTTGATCGAACAGTACTGAGGCCGGTTGAGCTGGGCCGGTGTAAGCTTCGGAATCGACTCTTGGCATCCAGGGCGGCGCGGCGCGCGCGGCTGGCGGTGCTCGGAACCAGTACCGGAGCCCGCATGCTTGCAATCGGCGACACCGCGCCTGACTTCACCGCGATCGATCAGCGCGGCAGCGAACTAACGCTCGCTGCCCTGCTGGCGAAAGGCGATCTGATCCTCTACTTCTACCCGGCCGACTTCACGCCCGTGTGCACCGCGGAGGCCTGCTACTTCCGCGACAGCGTCGCGGAACTCGCCGAACTGGACGTCAACGTCGTGGGCGTCAGCCCGCAGGGCAGCGATTCACATCAGCGCTTCGCTGACCGCTACGACATCCCGTTTCCGCTGATTGACGACTCAAGCCGTGAGCTGATCCGGGCTTGGGGCGTGGACGGTCCGCTCGGTTTCGGCGTGCGACGCGTGACCTTTCTGATCGGCCAGGACGGCATCATCAAACAGCGCGCGGTGGCGGATCTGCTGCTGAACTCGCACAAGGCGCTGGTCGCGAGCGTTCTGGAAGCGCAGGCCGACTCCTGATGCGCGCACGCGGCGACGTTGCCGCGGTGCTACATTGACGGTTTGAGTCGTGGGGTAGTCGTTTGGCACTCAACATCGGTCTGATTTCAGACACGCACATTCCCGAGGCCAGGGACTCGCTGTGGCCACAGATCGCGACCGTGTTCGCGGGCGTCGACATGATCTTTCACGGCGGCGACATCCACGAGCTGTGGGTGCTGGACGAACTAGAGAAAATCGCCCCCGTGTACGCCGCTCGCGGCAACGGGGAGGACGGCAGCGGCGGCCGCGACGTGCAGCCGGAGGATCCGCGAGTCAAATACGCGTGGACGCTGGAGCTCGAGGGCCTGGTCGTCGGGCTGACGCACTACGTGCCGGTGCCCGAACGTCCACCCAACTTCACACTGGCGCGCTGGATCGAGCGCTTCTTTCCCGACCGACGTCCCGACGTGATCGTCTCGGGCGACACCCACGTCGAACGCATCATGACGGTGGACGGTGTGTACTGCGTGAACCCCGGATCCGCGCTGTACCCGCACAACTACGACACCCAGTTCGGCACGATCGGTTTCCTGCGGCTGGACGCCGGACAGGCAGACGCAGACATCCATCTGCTCACGGAGGCGGGCTGTACGCCGTTCGACTGGGACGCCACGCCGCCCTGGAAGATCAGACGCAGCTAGCCGGCTCGGCCAGCATGATGAGAAGCCATCGCCGCCGCGCGGCGCGACCTTAGTCGTTCAGCGGGGCCTGCTGTCGCGGCGGCCGCGTGCCGTTCTCATCGACCAGCTCGTACTGCTCGACCAGATCGTCGACGAGCTGTATCGAACCAGACAGCGCCTTGAGATCGCCAGCGGCCAGCATCGCCGCCACACCGCGACCGACCAGCAGCGGCGTCTGCAGCTTGCTCAGATCGATCTCCATCGTCTTCGACGCTTCCGCGATAAATTCGGTGGCGACGCCGCCGGGATACACCACGATCGCCGCGGTGTTCTTGGGCTCCAGCTCGATCGCCATGTCTTTGGTCAGTCGATCGAGCCCCGCCTTACCTGCCCCGTATGACGACGAATAGATGTAGCGCTGGCCGCCTTCGGAGGAGATGTTCACGATCGCCGCGCCGCTGCTCGCGAACAGCAGCGGGGCGGCGTGCCAGCTCGCCACGTAGTGCGAGCGCAGGCCGATTCCGACCTGGTCGTCCCACACCTGCAGCGGGTGATCCCAGAAGCCGCCGCCCCACGCCGGCGGATCCGGAATCTTGTAGACGTTGTTGACCAGAATATCGATGCGGCCCGCTTCTTCGCCCACGCGCTGAAACAGACGCTCGATCGCCGCGTCGTCGCCGTGGTCACAGGCCACAGGCCGACCTTCGCCGCCTGCGGCCGTCACTTTCTCCGCCGTGCCCTCAACCGTAAGCTCGCCGTCACCGGTGCTGCGGCCGGTGACGTAAACCGTCGCGCCCAACTCACCGAGCGCAATGGCGATTCCCCGACCGATACCGCGCGTGCTGCCCGTAACGACCGCGATTTTTCCCGCCAAACTCGTCATCGTTTGCTCTCCCGTGCTCGGCTATTTGCCCATTAGACCCAGTGTTGCGGTGTTGTCGATGACTAATTGCGCGCCGTTGACGTGACGCGACTCGTCGCTCATTAGAAACAGGATCATGTTCGCTACGTCTTCCGGCGCGCCGAAACCCATCTCTTTGCGCATGGCCTCCGGATCTTCGGCCGCCTCGATATCGATGCCCTGCAGGCTCTTGATCGCGTTGTGGACCATCGGCGTCGAGATCGACCCCGGGTGCACCGAGTTGCAGCGAATGCCGTACGCCTGCTCGACGCAGTGACGCGCGACCGATCGCGTCAGCGCCGCAATACCGCCCTTGGCGGTCGAATAAACGAGGTACCCGGGCAGGCCCGACAGAGCCGCGACCGAAGACATGTTGACGATCGACCCGCCACCGGCGGCCTTGAGTGCGGGCAGCGCATAGCGACAGCCGAAGAACGTGCCATCCAGATGGATACCGAGATGCCGGCGCCATTCCTCGGTGGTGATTGTCTCGATGGTGGATATCGGGGCGGTGCCGGCGTTGTTCACGAGCCCGTCCAGGCGACCGTGGCGATCGACCACGCCGTCGATGAGGGCCTGCCAGCCGGACTCGTCGGCAACGTCCTGACGCACGAACTCGCCGCCGCACTCGGCCGCCACCGCCGTGCCCGCGTCTTCGTTTATGTCGGTGAGGACGACCGTCGCACCCTCTTCGGCCAGGCGTATGGCGTCGGCCTTTCCCAGTCCGGACGCGGCGCCCGTGACGATGATCACCTTACCCGCAACTCGATCGCCCATTACTCCCCCCAAATCAGTGACCGTTCAGTAGATCCCCATTCAATCACGCAAGCGCTTGAGCACAAAGTGACGTCGAGGCGCTCGGGAGGATCACGATCCGTACCGACCGGCGCCGTACTGCGTACACCCTGCCACGACCACTAGGGCTCGGTGCGCGCGCTCGGATCGGCAATCGTGAGATGTGGGCCAGTACCCGCTATTCGGACGCCACCTGTCTGCGTGCGCAACGGCAGGTCGCTCGTCGGGCCGACCTGGAATGCGATTCAGGCGTCTATCGCAATTCAGACAATACAAAGTCCGCGCGCTCGCCAACCGATGCACGCGGCAACTCGACGAGTTCGTAGCCGTAGTCGATGAGCAGTCTGGACTTCGCCTCGTAATCAGTCACGCTCGCCGCCAAGTCGTGTCGCCGCTCGGCATCGCGCCGGAACAGCGCGGGCCATGGCGGCGCGAGGAAGACTCTGGTTGCATAGCGATAGCGGTCGACGATCCGCTGCAACAGAGGCGTGCGCCGGCCGTAGAGCCGTTCCAGACCGGCGACCGCATCCAGAATGCCGCGATCAAAATACGCGCAGCCATCACCGGGTCTCGCGCTGTTGTACTGATGCACTGCCCGATCCAGGCACCGCTGCAAAAAGTCCTCCGGTCGATCCCAGGGCAGCGCGTCGCCGTCTATGAACGCCTGTTCCTTCACGATCTGCCGACCCGGCTCCCAAAACACCTGAGCGCCCCGTCGCGCCAGCTCAGCGAGCAAGGTGGATTTGCCGCCGCCAGAACAGCCGGTGATGAGCACCAGTTTTGCCGGATCGACTGCCGGATTACCGGCTATGTAGTCAGCTTCGTTAGTCGTCATGTCGTGAAACGCCGCAACTGGCAGGGCGCCGTGAGTACTCGGCTCACATCAGCGCACATTTCGAACCATACAATTGATCGCGCCCTGGACGGCGTGCAACCAGACGCCGTGCGGGTCGGCAGCGCGATAGTAAGCCGCCGCGCGCTCCCCGTCGCCCGCATCTTCATACGCTTCGCCAAGATAGAGAGCAGCAATCGTCCTCGCTCGCGGATCTGCGAGATCGAGGTAGCGCGATTCAGCCTGTTCAAGGTTCATCATCGGAAACAGACCGACTGTGGCCCTGTCACGAACATCGCCATCTTCAATGTCCGTCACTATCTCTTCTGCAGCGGGCAGATTGCTCTCCGCAAGCACACCTGCCAACCCGACATCAAACAGTTCGCGCGGCTGACCGGTCAACTCCTGCCGTATGGCGATCGCGGCCTGCAGGTCTTCGCGCGCGGCCCGCAGCGCAATACGCGGAATCGTGTCGCTGCGCTGTCTCGATGGTAGGCCCCTCGCAATACGCAGTGCCGCTGCCGGATATCGGGAAGTCATGAAACTCACCAGGGTCGGCCTCACAATGTCGGCGGCGCGGGAATTCAGAGAGTCAAACCACGCCGACGCCTCCTGAGAACCTCGATTACTCATGTCGATCGCCGCTGCGTTCAGAATGTCGGCAAAGTAGGGCTTGTCTTCCTGCCTCAGCACCCAGGACAAGGCCGACGCTTGATCCTCAGCCAGCCACGCGGCGGCGAGACTTTCGGCGGCGCCAGATTGCCATTGTGGAGGCAAAGCGCCCAAAGCCGACACGGCAACCTCAGTATCGTTCGGCACCAGGTAAGCAATGACAGTCGCAGCCGGATCGCTTCCGACGGACAACGACTCCGCGTTCGCCAGCATCCACTCAATTGCTGCCGTCGGATCGGTAAGCGACCAGGCGCCAAGCGCACTCTCGTAGAGGTTGGTCAGGTCTTCGTCTTCGGAACGCAGCTCGCCGATCGCGGCGAGCGCGGTGAGTGGATCCGACATCGCCCAATTCTCCACAACGGCTCGTCGATAGGCACTGCGCAGCCGCGGTTCTTACTTTTCGCCGGCGAGCTGCCAACGCGCTTCGATCGGGCGGTTGAGGACGCCCAGAGCATAGGGATCAACGTTCAATGTGCCGGCCATCTCCAGCAGCGCATCCCGATCAAGCTCTGCTCGTTCGCGGAACAACAACTTGGCGACCGCGCCTCTTGCTTGGGGCTCAAGCCGACGAGCTGCTTCGGCAGCGGATCGAAAATCAGCGCGTGACCACGTATAGAAGACGGCCTCAAGCAGCCGGTCGCGATCCGATTCATCGTCGCTCAACGCTAGACTAAGAGCACGCTCAGGGGCGAGCGCGACCAGCCGAATCAGGACGACCTCGCGAGCCCAGTCCCTTGCTCGGGCGGTGTAGTCACGCCGAACAAAAGCGTAGGCCTGATCCAAGTCAGCAACGCCAAGCGTAGCCAGGAGCGAATACAGCTGAAAACGACCAGCAAACCCGCCGACCGCACCTTCCAAGAGTGACAGTTGGCCCGCCAGATCGGTCGACGCTTCCCGCAGCGCATTACCGGCGTGATGGGTCTGCTCGGGCTGAGCGGGAGCGCGATCGTTCGCGAATGGGCTGCCGTTCGATGCGTTTGTCGCGCGGCCGATACCAAAGCCAATGAGCAGAAGCACAGCGGCGCCTAGGCAAAGTTGCCTGCCATTGACGAGCCCCCTCGGTCTGCCAGCCATGCTCGATCACCTCAGTACATCCCTGTTGCGCGCAATCTATTCCCGACCGCCTCGGATTGCGAGGGCCGACGCCGACGGCTAAGGTAAAAATCGGAGGGGGACATCATGGCAAGTACACAGCGCAGCTATGCGCGCGGCTCGCTGCGCGGCAAGGTCGCCGTCGCGGGCGTCGGCGAGACCGAATACTACAAGCGGGGCCAGTCGCCCGACGCGGAGTTCAAGCTTGCGCTGAAGGCCATCATCGCCGCCTGCAACAGCGCCGGCATCGACCCCCGCAGCGTCGACGGGTTTGCGTCCTACAGCGACGATCGCAGCGATCCGTCGCGGCTGGCCGCCGCCTTGGGCTGCCGCGAACTCGCCTTCGCCAACATGCAGTGGGGCGGCGGTGGCGGCGGCTCTTCGGCCGCGCTCGCAAACGGCGCTGCCGCGATTGTCGCCGGTCTGGCAGACACCGTCGTCGTGTTTCGCGCGCTCGCTCAGGGCCAGTTCGGTCGCTTCGGTCAGGGGCCGCGCGTCAACACAATTTCTGGCAGCGGCGCCCACACCGTGCCGCACGGTTTGATGTCGCCCGCACAGATGTTCGCGATGAAGGTCGTGCGGTTCATGCACGACCATGGGGTGGAGCAGGAGGCGCTGCGCGCCATCGCGCTGGCGTGTTATCAGCACGCGCAGTCGAACCCGCGGGCCGTCATGCACGGTCGCCCGCTCGACGAGTCAACCTACGATGCCTCGCGCTGGATCGTAGAGCCGTTCCACCTGTTCGACTGCTGCCAGGAGAACGACGGCGCGGCCGCGATGGTGCTGGTCAGCGCGGAGCGCGCTCGAGACCTGCCGCACAAGCCCTGCTATGTGCTCAGCGCGATCGGCGGCTCACACTATCGCGCGGGCGCCAGCGTGCATAACACGCCCGACTACGCGAGCAGCAACTTCAAGAGCATCGCACCAAGACTGTACGAGATGGCGGGGGTTACGCCGCGCGACGTCGACGTCCTGCAGAGCTACGAGAACTTTACCGGCGGCGTGCTGATGAGCATGGTGGAACACGGCTTCGTCGAACCGGACGGCTGCAACGAGTTCTTCACGAAAGACAATCTGATCGCGCCCGACGGCGCGCTGCCGCTCAACACCAGCGGCGGCAACATGGCGGAGTGCTACATGCACGGGCTTGGGCTGAACGTCGAGGGCGTGCGACAGATCTGGGGCACGTCGACGGCGCAGGTTGCCGACGTCAACGTGTCGATGGTGACGTCGGGTCCGATGGTGACGCCGGTGTCGAGCTGCATATACGGCACGGAGGCGACGCTGTGACCACAAGCTATCTGGCACCCGGTCTGGCGGTTCCGGTCCCGCGTCGCGATGGCCTCGATACGGCCTATTGGACCGGTCTGCGCGACGGCGTGCTCAATCTGCAGCGCTGTGAAGACTGCGGTCGCTTTCAGTGGGGCCCTGAGTGGATATGCCACCGCTGCCACTCATTTGAGCTGAGTTTTCTGCCCGTCGAGCCGCGCGGTCGCATCTATTCCTACGAGCGGGTCTGGCATCCCGTGCATCCCGCGCTGGCGGCGCAGGGACCCTATCTGATCGTGCTGGTTGAACTTCCGCACGCGGACGACGTGCGCCTCGTGGGCAATCTTTTGGGGGACGCAGAGCAACCGGTTACGATCGGCGCTGAGGTAGAGGGAGTATTCGAGCATCACCCCGACGCCGAGGCGCCGCACTCTTTGTTGCAGTGGCGCCTGAAGACCAGCTAGCTAGCCAACAATCCCGCGCGGTCGATGGGCGTTCACTGCAAGTACCGCCGCCAACACCACCGCGCCAGCCAGTCGCGCAAACAGCGACGGTACGATCAACAGCGCGGCCGCAACGATCGCGAGCACACGCCCGAGCGGCGGCAGCCGATCGAATGCCCAGCCTTCGAACGCGATGGCGAGCGCGACGATGAGCGCGACCGTGATCGACCCTGCGAGCAGCACATCGGCCCAGCCGTTATCGCCGGTCAGCAGCAACGGGGAATACACCATCATCAGCGGCACGATAAACAGCCCGGTCGACAGCTTTACGGCCGCGAATGCCGCGCCCATCGGTCGCGCGCCCGCGACGCCCGCGCCGGCAAAGGCGGCGAGCGCTATCGGCGGCGTGACGTTCGACGTCTGCGACAACCAGAAGATCACCATGTGTGCCGCAACCAGCGCCATGCCCATCTCCTGCAGCGCCGGCGCCGCCATCACCGATAGCACGATGTAGGCTGCGGTTACGGGCAGCCCCATGCCAAGCACCAGCGCCGCAAGCGCGATGAGCACGAAGGCGAGCCACAGCCTGCCGTCGGCCAACGACAGGACGAACTCGGTGAACTGCAGACCGAGCCCGGTTTGGCCGATCACACCCACGACGATGCCGGCCACCGCGCAGGCGCAGGAGATCGGCACCGCCATGCGGGCACCGCGTTCCAGGGCCCGGGCGACCGCCGCAAAGCCGATGCGAGTGTGCGCGCGCAGCAGCGCGGCCAACACAATCGCCGCGCAGCCGGTCGCGCCGACCAGCACGGGCGAGTAGCTGAACAGCAGCAGCGCTGTGATGAGAAGCAGGGGCAACAGAAAGTGCGCGCCGTCGAGCATGACGGCGAGCGCGCTCTCGCGCTCGCTCATGCCGCTGAGTCCGCGACGACTGGCCATCAGATGGACGTACAGCAAGACACAGAAGAAATACAGCAGCGCCGGCACCAGCGACATCCAGACGATGTCGCCGTACGCCGTACGCGTGAACTCGGCCATGACGAAGGCCCCCGCCCCCATCACCGGCGGCATGATCTGACCGCCCGTCGAGGCCGACGCCTCGATGCCGGCCGACTCTTCTTTCGAGTAGCCGAGCTGCTTCATCATCGGGATCGTCAGGGAACCCGTCGTGACCGTGTTGGCGATGGCGGACCCAGAGATGGAACCCATCGCGGCGGATGCGAGCACGCTCGCCTTGGCCGGTCCGCCGCGATACTTGCCGGCCGCCGCAAACGCGAGATTGATAAAGAAACGGCCGGCGCCGGTGGACTCCAGGAACGCGCCAAACAGGACGAACATGAACACCGCGCCAGCAGCGATCCCGAGCGGCGAGCCGAACATGCCGGCGCCCGTGTACACCTGAAACCGAACGATGCGCTCAAGGCTGAAGCCGCGCGTCGCTAGCGCATCCGGCAGGGCATTGCCCAAGGCGGCATAGCCGATAAACAGCAGGCCGATCAGCATCATGACCAACCCGACGGAGCGTCGCGCCACTTCGAGCGCGAGCAACATCAGAAGCCCGCCGGCGAGCAGCTCGAGCGACGCCAGCCCGTACAGCAGGTGATCGATACCCCGGTAGTCGAAGCGCAGCACGACGACGGTGGCGGCGACGGCGGCCAGCGCCAGCAGCACATCGACGGGCCGCGAGAGCTGACGCAGGCGACTGCCGGGCAGGCCCAGCGGATAGGCGAGCAGGCCGAGCGCAAGCACCCAGCAGAGATGCACGGGCCGAAAGGTGGTCGCACCCTGCACGCCAAGCCAGTCGGGCAGCCAGCCCGCCGGCACGAAACCCACGATGGGCTGCCACAGCTGATACAGCGACAGCACGACCGCGAGCACCGCGACATACGGCGCCAGCGGTCCAGGTTCGCTCGCGCTGGCCGGCGACTCCATCTACGGCGCCCCGCACTCGAGCTGTTCGAGGCCCCGCTCGCGCGCGTCGTTCAAGAGCCGCTGCGCGCCGGGGTGCATGGGCACGGATTCGATGCGATCGCCGTTGGCGGGTATCGAGAAGCTCGCGACGGCGACGACGCGCTCCAGCGCCTCGCGTTCGCGGTACAGGACACACAGCAGGTCGTAGGCCGTCTGTTCCGGCATGGATTGGTTCACGACCACCAGATTCCAGGTGCCCAGCGTCGGCACCGGCTCGTCGACGCCGCGATAGGTGCCGGGCGGAATCACCTCCGGGGCGTAGGCCTCGAAGCCCGCGCCTAGCGAGGCAGCCTCAGCCGCGCTGATGGGTACGAGCACGACATCCCGCGTCAGGGCCAGCTCTTTCACGATGCCGATGCCCAGACCGCCGACCACGAAGCCCGCGTCGAGCACCCCGTCCTTCAGGCCGTCGCCGGTGCCGGAGAAGTTCAGGTAATAGGCGGTCAGGTCGTCCTCGCTGATGCCCAGGCCGTGCAGGACGTTCTCCGCAGCGATCGCGGTCCCGGAACCCGGCGCGCCCATCGATACGCGCTTGCCGCGCAGATCGCTCATGCGTCGGATGCCGGCGTCGGCGCGCGCCACAACGTGGATCAGATTCGGATAGGCCGCGAACAGCGTGCGCACCGGCATCGGCTCCGGAAACCGGCCAGAGCCGCGCACCGCGCTAGCGACCACGTCGCCCATGGCGATACCGACCTCGCTCTCGCCGCGCGCGACCTGAATCACGTTGATCAGCGACGCGCCCGTCACCTCGGCCTTCATGTTCACCTCGGGCAACTCGCGCGACCAGATCGCCGCGAGCGCGCCGCCGTAGGGGTAGAAGATGCCGGAGGGGTTGCCGGTCGCGAACGTCATGGTGGGCGGCCTGTCGCCGCAGGCGCCGATCAGCGCAAGCAGCAAGCATCCACAGGTCACAGCCAGACGTCGCACCCCGGTGACTCGGTCCGAACCGCTAGCCGAGCTTCAGCTCCGACACGTCCCGATAGCTGCCGAGATCGCCCTTGACGAAGCAATTGAACGCGATCGAGTGTCGGCGCTGCTCCGATCCGTTGGGTTCGACCATGTGGTTGTACTGGGAAGGGAACAGAATCATCTCGCCGGCGCGCGGCTGCAGCGCGTGCACCGGCGTATTGTAGATGTTCTGTTTGTCCGGAACGGGGTTGAGCTGTAGCTGCTGGTACATCACCTGTCGGTCGAACACCATCTTGCCGCCGGGCTCCGGCAGCTCGTCGTAGTACAGCGAGCCGGAGACGATCGAATTAGAGTGCGCGTGGGTGTGCATGCCGGTGCCGGGTTCGTTGATCAGCGACCAGCTCTGGGTGACGTACAGCGTCTGGGGAATGCCCATCACCTCCCGAGCATAGGTATCCAGAACCTCCTGCACGACCGCGCTGAGTCCAGCCAGCTCGGGTTCCCGAAAGATGTAGAGATTCTCTGAGATCAGGTTCGACCGATTCGTCACCATTTTCAGGCCGCGGATGTAGGCGACCTCATCCGGCGTAACGGAACCCGCGATCGAAGCCCGCATATAGGGCGCCGCAAACAGCGGTTTGACTTCGTATTCAAGCGGCATGGGTTCTCCTCGGCGGGCCGTCGACAGGCCGCAGAGTATACCCGCGCGAACGACCGTTTCGGCGCCGCGTGGCAGGCGCGAGGCGGCGCAGGAGGCCGCCCTCGCGATCTGCCTAAACGAAACTTTCACGGCCACGCTGCTATGGTTAGGAGTTACTCCCTTTGCGCGCGAGGCGCACTATCGTGAGCAGCCCAGCCGCGGGTCGCACAGACGCAGCCGCCTCCGCCGGCTTCACCGAAGGTTCTGTCGGCCGCCACCTGTGGCGGCTCGGCTCCTACATGGCCGTCGGTTCGGTGAGCATCAACCTCGCGCAGCTAGCCGAGGCTGCGTTCCTGGGCATGCTCGGCACCCAGGCCCTCGCCGCCATGGGCTTCGCGTTCCCCGTGACGATCACGCTGTTCGCCTTCGCGGGCGGCATCGGCGCGGGCGCCTCGTCCGTGATCGCACGCGCCATGGGCAGCGGCGATCGCACGCGCTCGGCGCGACTCGTCAGCCACGCCCAACTACTCGCGTTGACCATCGGCCTGCTGCTCGCCTATTTGGGCCACGGGCTGGCCGATCCGATCGTGTCGAGCCTGGGTGCAACGGGCGCGACCCGCGAGCTGTCGATTCAGTATCTCGAGATCTACATGCTTGGCTTCCCGGCCTTCATGCTGTCCATGGTCGGCTCGAGCCTACTTCGAGCCACCGGCAACGCGGCGAGCCCGGGCATCATCATGACCTTCGGGTCGGTGCTGCAGATTCTGGTCTGCCCGGTGCTGATCTTCGGCTGGTTCGGGCTGCCAGAGCTCGGCATCGCGGGCGCCGCCTGGGCGTATGTGATCTCGCGCAGCACGGCGACGCTTTTGTACTTGGTGCTGTTGATTCGGGTCCGCATGTTCAGCTTCTCGCTGCGGCGTCTGGCCGACTCCTGGACCTCGATTCTGCATGTCGGCGGTCCGGCGATCGCCAGCGGTCTGATTCAACCGATTTCAGTGCTTTTCATTACCCGCCTGCTCGCGGACCACGGCGATGCCGTCGTCGCGGGCTACAACGTCGCGATGCGCGTCGAGACGATGGCGCACATGATCCTGTGGGCCGCATCGTCCAGCGTGGAGCCTTTCATCGGCCAGAACTGGGGCGCCGGCAAGGTGGACCGCGTGCGCCACGCCCTGCGGCTCGGCTTTCGCTTCTGTCAAAGCTGGGCCGCCGTCACCTTCGTCTTGATGGCGACGTTCGGCGCGATGATCGTGCGCCATATCGATCCGAATCCGACCGTCGTCGAGGTGGCCTGGTGGTTCTTCATCATCATCCCGCCCTCTATCGGCTTCATGGGCGCACTGCAGATGGCGAGTTCCAGCTTCAACGCGCGCGGTCAACCGGGACCGCCATTGGTGCTGTCTATCGCGCGCACCTTCGCGCTGTACATCCCCCTGTGCTGGATCTGTAATCTGTACTGGGGCTACATCGGCATCTACGTCGCCACCGCGGTGACCAACGTGCTGATGGGCGTGCTGGCTTGGCGCTGGAACGCAAGCTCGATCGAACAGACGAACAACCTGCTGACAGGACGCGAGGCCACCGCCCGAGCATGACCGCAGCGCTGGAGCCCGCGGCGCCCACGACCCCGACCCGCCGTTTTCTCGGCTGGCGAATGGTCTGGGTCGCATTCTTCGTCGACTTCATTGCGGTCGGTTTCTTCTTTTACTCGTACGGCGTGTTCTTCAAGTCGATCGCCGCGGAGTTTGGCGACTCGCGTTTCGGCGTCGCCATCGGCATCAGCCTGACGAACGTCGTCGGCGCGCTGCTGGCGCCCATCATCGGTCGCGCGCTGGACCGGTATCCCCTGAAGCGCGTCCAGACGACCGGCGCGATCGCCATGGGCGTCGGTTTCCTGCTGCTCGGGTTCGTCGACAACGCCGTGCAGTTCTACATCGTGCTCGGGCTCTTTATCGGCTTCGGCGCGGGGGCCATGGGACAGCTCGCGACTTCTAAGCTAGTGGCTAGCTGGTTCGTGCGGAAACGAGGTACCGCGCTGGGCATTGCCGCAACCGGCATTTCCGTCTCGGGCGTTGTCATGCCATCGCTAAGCGCCTGGCTGATCGAACAGTTCAGCTGGCGCGAAGGCTTCATGATCTACGGCGTCATTACGCTCGCGCTGGTCGTGCCGCTCGTGCTGCGGCTCGTGATCTCCCGACCCGAAGATGTCGGCTTGCGGCCGGATGGCGCGATGAGTGACGCGCCGCTGCCGCCGCCCATACCTCCCGAGCCATTGAGCCGCTATCTGCGCAACCGCAACTTCTGGGCTCTGGTGGCGACCATCGGTCTGCTCTTCGGCTGTCAGGGCGCCACGCTGGTGCACATGGTGCCACTGTTGACCGATCGCGGTTTCTCGCTGATTTCTGCGTCTGCGGTCATGTCCATGACCGCCGCGCTGGGCATCGGCGGCAAGCTGATCTGCGGCTGGCTGGTCGACCGCTGGCCGGTCCGCAACGCGCTATGGCTGGGCATCGCGTTTCAGGTGGCCGGCCTGGTGATCATGATGCAGATGCAGAATTACTACGCGTTCATGGCGGGGGCCGCGCTGTTCGGCTTTGGCATGGGCGGCGTCGTGCCCATGCAGGGCGCGATCGTCGGTGCAGCGTTCGGACGCGACGCCTTCGGTCGTGTACTGGGCGCCATGCGGCCGCCGATGGCGATGATTCAGATCCTGGGGGTGCCGTACGCGGGCTGGATCTTCGACGCGACGGGCAGCTATGAGATCGCCCAGTACACGTTCCTGGGCTGCTACGCGCTGGCCGTCGTCACGGTCGGCATGCTGCGGGTGGATACCACCCACGCCTGAGCGTTAGCCCCTGCTGACGACCGCCGGTCCGAGCTGCTGCCGATAGTGGTCCAGCCGTTCGGCCGGCGCGGGACGAAAGTCGGCGCGGAAATAGCGGCCGATTTCCGGCACGAGCGCACGCAGCAACCCGCCGCGCCCCCACAGCCGTCGCAGCCCGCGCCACCACACGCGCGGCGAAAATTGCCGGTCGCGAACCATCAGCAGCGTGTGCCGAAACGCCAGCTCGGTAAGAAAACCGGGCAGGAAAAACAGCATGGCCGCGCGCCGCAGGCCGGCCGAATCGATGGTCGCCTCGTACACATCGAGCGCGACGCAGCGATGTTCCAGCTCTTCAAGCGCGTGCCAGCGCCACAGATCGCGCATCGCGGAGTCCATCGGCGCCAACCAGTCGTCTGCGCGATCGAGCATCTCGGCCGCGAGCGTCGCCGTGAAGTGCTCGACGGCCGTGGTTGTGGCGAGTGCGAAGCGCGGCGTCGCACGCAGCGACAGGCTCATGCCGCGCTCGGCGAAGCGATTCATCGCGCGCAGCCCGACGTAGCCTTGCTCGACCAGCAGATCGACGTGTTTGTCGTGGATCTGATAGTGCTGGGCCTCCTGCTTCACGAACTGCCGAACCTCGGCCTCGAGCTGCGGATCATCGATGCGATCCATAAAGCGACGCACGCTCTTGATGAAAAAGCGCTCGCCTTCAGGAAAGGTCGAGGAGATGGCGTTGAAGAAGTGCGTCACGAAGGGATCGCCCGCAAACCAGTAGCGCGGCGTATCGGCGTCGGGCAACAGCTGCAGGGACCGAACTGGGAAGGTCGCTTCCATGTCTATAGCCTAACATGAGCGACGGCGCTGCTCGGGCGCCCGCCGCACGGCCACGCCCGCGAGACTGTGCGCGAGCGCAAGGTGTGGACGTGAACGGCGTGCTATCAAGCGCGCATCACACCAGTGTGAGGGCTCGGTATGCGATACCGCGTGGCAACGGTCTTGGCTTTGCTGCTCGCCGGCTGCGGTGGGGGCGACAACGTGAACCCCATAACGCCTGGTAACTTCCTGCAGGAGGTCACCAGCCCGAGCATGAGCGTCGCGGACACGTTCGCCTATCAGCCGGACAGCCCGGTGGCGGCCAACCTGCGCCGCTGTACCTACGCCGGCCATGCGACCCGCGAGTGCACGCTGGCGGAGCTGCCGTTTCTCGGCCAGGACACCAACGACCCCACGCGCGACGACATCGCCAAGCGTCTGCTGGTGTCGCACACCTGGATGGGCGACAACTTTCTCGAGCTGCTCGATACGATGCCGAACGAGATGCGGGCGCTGTTTCGTTCGATCACGTCGATCGTCATTGCCTCCGACATCAACCCCGCGTTCTACCGACCCCGGACGGGCGCGATCTACCTGGATCCGACCTACGTGTGGCTGACCACGGCACAGGCGGCCGACATCAACGCGCCGCCGGACCCGCGCCTCGGCTTCGGTTTGGACCTGCAGTTCGTCATGCCCTGGCGCTACACAAGGGCCGGCCAAAGACTGAGCGTGTCTGTCAACGCGCAGGGTCTGCGCGACGTCGGCGAAACGTCCACGCTGCTCGCCTTTCTGCTGTTCCACGAGCTGGCCCACGCCGGCGACTTCATGCCCCCAGCAGAGCTCGCAGGGATCGACACGGACGATACCGTGCTGCAGGCCATCGACCGTATTAGCGATCGCTGGCTGTCGACCGGCATGACCGATGCGTTTCCCCTTAACTCGGCCGCGCTCACCGACGCCGCGCGGGTGTCGTTCTTTGGGGACGATGCGAGTGCCGCGGACCTCGCGCTGTCCCCGGCCGACGTGGCCAGCGAATTCACGCTGGACGGGGCGTCGCAATACTATTCCTACAGCACCCAGTTCGAGGACTTCGCGAATCTTTTCGACACCATCATGATGGCGCATCACTACGGCTATACCAAAGAGGTCGGCATCACCAGCCGCGCGGAATCCGGCGCCTGGAACGACGGGGTGGTCGAGTGGGCCGCGCAGGACTGGTTCGCGAACCAGTCAGTTCGACCGCGCGCGCTGGCCGTCGTCAACGCGCTCTATCCGGGTGACGTCGCGGCGGTCGAGGCGCTGATCAACGCCTCTGAGGCCAACACCATCGACGGCGACGGCGTCACCACCTGGGCGGAGGCCTTCAACACGGGCACGCCGTCGGGCACGGGCGCACGGTCGATTTCGAGCACGCCGCTGCGCCGCGACGACGTGCTGGCGTCGAACCCGGTGCACTAGGGAACCTCAGGCGGGCAGGCCCACAGTCATGCCGCCATCCACCACCAGTTCGGCACCTGTGATGTAGCGACTTTCGTCGCTGGCGAGATAAACCGCGAGATTGCCGACGTCCTGGGCGGCGTCGCCCATGTAGCCGAGCGGCAGTCGGGACTCGATCTGTCGCCGCCGCTCCGCAGCGTTGTCCGCCGCCGCAAAGATCGGGTCCATGATGGGCGTGTCGATGACACCCGGATGCACCGAGTTGCAGCGTATCGCGTCACCTGCCGCCTCGACGGCGACCGTTTTCGTCAACAGCCGCACCCCGCCCTTGCTCGCGCTGTACGCCGCGCCGCCGAGTTGGCCGCGCTGCCCAACGACCGACGACAGGTTGATGATCGAGCCACCCCGGCCCGCCGCCTTCATCGCCGCGACCGCGTGCTTGCAGCCGAGAAAGACGCCGGTGAGATTGACGTCGAGCACCCGGCGCCAGTCGTCGAGCGGCGTGCGCTCGACCGGGCAGTTAAAGAAGATGCCGGCATTGTTCACCAGCACGTCGAGGGGGCCGCTGGCGGTGACCGTCGTCAGCACGTCTTCCCAGCGAGCCTCGTCGACCACGTCTTGCAGCAGAAACCGACAGCCGAGCTGATCGGCTACGGCCTCGCCGCCGGCCGCATCGACGTCGGAAATGAACACCTGGGCCCCTGCGGCGCAAAATCGCTCGGCGATCCCGCGCCCGATACCCGATGCACCGCCCGTTACCAGCGCGGTCTTGCCCGTCAGTCTGCCCATCGCGTGCTCCCCTCGTCGAACCGGGAGCTTACCGCGCCGCGCGCCGGCTGGTCCGCTGCGGTGACCGGCGTGCAACAATGCCGATCTCGGCGAGGAAGAGCGGCCAACGACGCAAGGGGACAACCGCGCATGGACCAGGCAGCACAGTGGATCGATCTGACCGGCAAGGTCGCCCACGTCACCGGCGGCGCGCGCGGCATCGGCGCGGGTATCGCGACCGCCCTGTCCATGGCCGGCGCCAGGGTGATGGTCAGCGACCGGGATCTGGATGGCGCTGCCAAGACCGCCGCGCGGATCGACGGTACCGCCATGGCGCTGGACGTGACCGACGCGGCGGCCGTGGACGCGGCGCTGGACGCCACCCGCGATCAGCTCGGGGGTCTGGACATCCTCGTCAACAACGCCGGCGTCTATCAGGGCTATGGCGGTCCCGTGCGCGACATAGACGACGCCACCTGGCGCACGCTGTGGTCGGTGAACGTGGACGGCGTGTTCTATTGCTGTCGGGCTGCCGCTCGGATCATGATCGACCAGGGCCGCGGCGGGCGCATCATCAACATCTCCTCGACCCAGGCGGTGACACCCGGCGTCGGCGTCACCTATGACGGCTCTAAGGCCGCGGTCGCGCAAATCACCAAGGCGCTGGCGCTGGAGCTGGCGCCGCACAAGATCAACGTTAACGCGCTGGCGCCGGGACCCACCTGGGTGCGCGAGGGCGAGCCTCCCGCGACCGGCGGCACGCCGCCGAACTGGACCGGCGACCCTCTGGCCGACAGCGTGGCGGACCGGATCGCGCGCCTCCCCGCCGGGCGCTGGGCAGATCCCATCGAACAAGGCAAAGCGGCCGTGTTTCTGGCCTCGTCGCTGTCGGATTTCGTCACCGGCATCTATCTGCCCTGCGACGGCGGCTGGCTAACCCTGTAGCGAACCCTGCGCGGTTTTTGGCGCTAGCGACTCAATTCTGCGGCGCGGGCTCGACCAGTTCGATGACGTTGCCTTCGGGGTCGGCGAAGAAACACAGCTTGACGCCGAGCTCGCCGTCGAGCAGCGCGCGCTCCGAGCGCAGGGTCGCACCCGCAGCCTCGGCTTTGGCGAGCACGTCCTCGATGGCCTCGCAGTAAAACGTGAGATAGCGAAAGCCCGTGCGCTCGCTGCTATAGCCCAGCACGGCTTCGCGCTCGGGCGGGTCGGGAGGCGCCATGAGCTTGATCACTTCGCCGCCCGGGGTTCGCAGCCAGACGTTGACGTAGCCCTCGCGGCCGACCGCCAGGCGCCGGCTTAGCTCCGGCGCGATGTCCGCGCGACGAACTTCGGTGCAGCCGAGTACCGATAAGTAAAAGTCGAGCATGCGCTCGAGGTCTTCGACGGGCAGTCCCACTTCGAGGGGGGCGAGTTGTTTCATGTGGGCGGTCGGGACTTGGGGGTTGCCTCGACTACAAGCGCTAAGGCTTTGCCTTAGCGCCTGTTGGTCTTCCACAGCGCCTGTCTTAGCGCCGGTTACATCAGGCCGTATTTGCGGGCTTCTGCGCGGCCCACGACCATGTGATGCACCTCATCCGGGCCGTCTGCGAGACGCAAGGTCCGCTGCCCCGTGTACATCGCGGCCAGCGGCGACCACTGGGACACGCCCGTCGCGCCGTGCATCTGAATGGCCTGATCGATGATCTGGCACACCTTCTCGGGCACCATCGCCTTCACGGCGCTGACGTAGACCCGGGCTTCCTTGTTACCCAGCACGTCCATCGCCTTGGCCGCGCGCAGCACCATCAGCCGGCACGCGTCGATCTCGATGCGAGCGCGGGAGATGACTTCCAGGTTCTTGCCCAGCCGCAGGATGGGCTTGCCGAACGCCTCGCGGGTACCCGCGCGCTTGATCATCAGCTCCAGCGCCTTCTCCGCCTGACCGATGGAGCGCATGCAGTGGTGGATGCGGCCGGGACCCAGGCGAACCTGAGAGATCTCGAAGCCGCGGCCCTCGCCCAGCAGGATGTTCTCCTTGGGCACCCGAACGTTGTCGAACTTGATGTGCATGTGGCCATGGGGCGCGTCGTCGCGACCGAACACCTGCATGCCCTCGAGGATCTGCACTCCGGGGGTGTCGATGGGCACCAGGATCTGCGACTGCTGCTTGTGCGGCGCCGCATCCGGGCTGGTCTTGACCATGGTGATCATGATCTTGCAGCGCGGATCACCCGCCCCCGAGATGTAGAACTTCTCGCCGTTGATCACCCACTCGTCGCCGTCGAGCACCGCAGAGGTGGAGATGTTCTTCGCATCCGAAGACGGCAGGGCCGGCTCGGTCATGGCGTAGGCAGAGCGGATCTCGCCGTTCAACAGCGGCTTCAGCCACTTTTCTTTCTGCTCCTCGGTGCCGACGCGCTCCAGCACCTCCATGTTGCCGGTATCGGGTGCCGAGCAGTTCAGCGTCTCCGAAGCGAGCGGAAATCTGCCCAGCTCGGCGGCGATGTAGGCGTAGTTCAGGTTCGTCAGGCCGCTGCCGTAGTCCTCGTGATCGGGCAGGAAGAAGTTCCACAGCCCGGAAGCCTTGGCCTTGTCCTTCGCGCCCTCCAGCAGCTCAAGCTGCCGCGGGTGCCAGGACCAGCGATCCGTCTTTTCCGCGTCGAGCGCGTGAAATTCCTCCTGAATCGGCTCGACGTTTTCCTTGCAGTGCTTGAGGACGGCATCGAGAAGCGGCTGAGCCTCCTCGCCCATCGTCAGGTTGTTGAGATCTTCCGCTGCATCTGCGGCCATAGTGCCTCCCACTTGGTTCTGTTTACTCGGTTCTGCTTGCTTCGCGTTACCAACCGGGTCCTGTCGACTCAGTCGTTCGCGACTCGTTGCTCTGATCCCATGCTCGGTGCGCAGCCTAGTTGCCAGACTGAACGCCGATACGGCCCCACTTGATTCTACGGCAGACTATGCCGGCGGTCACAGGTCGAACTCGTGCCGGTCTCAACTGTGGCCGCTCGGCGGTGGCCGCAGCGCCAGAGATAGCCAACCCGGTCGCAGCAGCCGGCGGACACCCTTGGCAAACTAACCCTGTGGGGCCGTGTCGGCCCGCGTTGCGAACCGGATTTCGACCTCTGATGACCCAACTCGACAATCGCTACCTGATCATCGGCTACCAGCGCAGTGGGACGACCGCGCTGCACCTCATTCTGGGCGGCCACCCAGCGATCTCCACCTTCACGGGGGAGCTGCGCGAGCCCTATTTCTCCAAGGGTCTGACGGCGTTCAATGCGGGCTATCTGAGCGACGCCGAACAGGCGCACGGCCATCGGCTGCTGTTCGATGCGATCACGGGCGCCCACGCGGACGACGGCACACAGTTGCAGGGCGCCAAGACCGTCTGCAACTCGCCGAAAGCCGCCGAGGTCATCATGCGCGCGCTGGGCGAGCACCTGCCCGGCATGAAGATCATCATCATCGAGCGCCGCGACCTGGTGGCGCAATACGGTTCTCAGCAGATGACCAAGGCCAGCGGCGTGTATCACTCCTGGCAGGGCAAGAGCGAAGCGCGGCAGGCCAGCGTCAAGATCGATCGCCGCCTGTTCAAGCGCTACGTCTTGGTCGTCGAGCGCACCTACGCCGCGCTGCAGAAGCTGCGCGATACGCATCCGGTGCTGCACCTGACCCACGAATCCTTCCTAGCCGACAACGACGGCATCTATCGGGAGGCGCTCGAGTTTCTCGGCGTCGACTACGCTGCACCGGAGTGGTTCGGCTCGAAGAAGGTGCTGCCGCACGCCAGCAGCTACGTGCAGGACTACGAGGAGCTGACCGGGCTGCTCGAGGACACCCGCGAGCAGCTCGCCGCCGGCACGTTGAGCCCGCGCGAGGATCAGTTTCTCAAGGTCTACACCCGAGCCCGACGCACGCTCTGGTAGACGCGTGCATCAGAACAGATCGATCTGCCGATCGTCCCCGATCACACGGTCGAAGACGAGATCGGCGGCGCGCAGTACGGGTTCCGCGATCGGCCGTATCTGCCGTTCCAGGTAGTGCTCGTAGTCGGGCGCGTGCGTCAGGGCATCCATCGGCTCGGGGCCGGCGACCGTCATGCGATAGCGCACGACCCGCGCGTTCGGCTGCGCCGACTTCCGGGCCGCCTGCACGTGGGGCGGGCTCGAGGCCGTGTACTCCGTGACCGGCTTGCGTAACCCCTTGCGATAGGTGAGCTCCTCGTCGAGATCGCCCGCACGCAGCGCCGTGACCGTCGCGCGCAGAAAGTCGTCGACCGGGCGGTCGGCAAACAGCCGCACATAGAGTTCACGCTGCACTCGCTTCGCGAGATCGGTCCAGTCCCGGCGCACCACCTCCATGCCCACGAAGTCGAGTTCGTCCTGCGGCGCGCCGGCGAGATGGCCGACGTAGCGCTTACGCGCCCCGTCGTCGCTGTGCCGCAAGTTTGGCAGCAGCAGTCGGTCGTAGAACTTCTCGGATTCGAGCTCCAACCGGCTGTCGCGCCCCCAGCGCTCGCGGATGTGCGCGGCAAGATCCGCGTTCAGCTCGCCGGCCAGCCGATCGGCGTGGGCGCGAGCTGCGGCCGGCTCGGCGGCGTCCGCGGCAACAAACAGACTGTCGGTGTCGCCATACAGAACCGCCAGGCCGCGGTCCTCGAACCACGCCTGGGACCACAGCAGCAGGTAGCGCCCCTGACCCGTGATCGCGTTCGCGATATGCGGGTTATAGAACCGGCAGGCCGGCGTGCCGAGCACTCCGTAAAAGGAATTCATCAGGATCTTGATCGCCTGCGACGCCACCACGTTACCGGCGCGTTTGGCCTCGGCGCGCTGCGGGAACAGCTCGTCCAGCATCGCCGGCAGGATTCCGGGTTCGCGACTGAAGTGGGCGCTCGGCAGCTCGATCGTGTCCGCGCCAGGCCCGTCGCGATACTCCAGCGGATCGATGTTGAAGGTGCGCATGATGCTGGGGTACAGGCTCTTGAAGTCGAATACCCAGACGTTCGGATGCATGCCCGGCTTGGAGGGCAGCACGTGCCCACCGCCCGCGGCGACCCGCACGTGCGTGCCCGTCACCGACGGCGCGACAACGCCGCGCGGACCCAGCGCCGACAGATAACAGAAGTCGAACGACGCGATGCTGGCGGCAACCCGATCCGGCGTCATGCCGGTCAGCGCGCTGCGCTCGAAGGCCAGCCGCACGAGATCCAGCTTGGCTATGATCTGCGCGGGCAGCCGTGCATCGGTCCGCGCGTAGCGCGCGAACCCCGGCAGGTCATTCGCATATCCATCCAGGATCTCGCCGAGCCGATCTTTGGCATCGCCGTGCAGCGCCTTGCCCTCGCCCAGGATCTCGCGGGACACCGCGTCCAGCGAGTACTCCGACAGACGCAGGAACGCGCCCCGCACCAGGTCCATGCCGTCGAGCACGACCCTGCCGGGCACGCTGGCCTGACCGCTGCCGAAATAGCCTTCCGCCGCGCGGACGCGCAGCGCGCCGGTGCCGCGACCAAACTCGAACGACACGCCGAGGCGCTCGGCGGCGCGCTGCAAGAAGGCGAGATCGAAGTCGATGACGTTCCAGCCCGTCAGCACGTCCGGGTCGATGCGGCGCACGCGCTCGCAGAACCAGGCCAGCGCCGCCTTCTCGGTCGCGACGCCGAGCGCGCGTTCCGGCATCTCGCGTCGGGCTGGGTCGACGATCACGACCTCGTCGAACGTCTGCTCGGGTGTTGCGCACCACAACGAGATGGCCAGCAGGCGGTTGCTGCGCGGGTTGGTCTCGATGTCGAAGGACAAAATGACCGGTTCGACGCGCACGGCGGCGGGGGCGACGTCGGGGTTCTCGAACACGACGTCGACGCCGTTACCAGACCGGGTCGCGCCCGCGATGCGGCAGCCGCCGCGGACGTTGCGGTCGATCAGATAGCGCATGGCGAAGCGAACATCGGCCTCGAACGTCTCGACGCCGCCGGCGTGGAGTTTGTCGCGCACGCCGGGCGCATCCTGCGGGATGCGCACCTCGACGCGGACGACCGGCGTCCCGGCCATCGTCCGGCGTGGGCTGTCGACCACGCTGCCACCCGCCCGCAGGGCCGCCTCGGCCGCCTCCGCGCGCACATAGAAGTGGGGTCGCTGACGGCCGTCGCGCACGAGGAACGTGCGCCCGTCCAGCAGCCGGCCGAACAGATGCACGACCGGCAAGCCGGCCTCGATGCGATAGCTCGCCTGCAGGAGCACGCCTTCGACAGTTTCTTCGGTCATGGAGCCGTGCGGTCCGAGGGTTTAACGGGCGTTGCCCAACATAGCAGAGGGAGCCTTCGCACACTGCAATCGTAAAAATTCCCGCCCCGAACGCGGCGATGGCCGCTTCCTGTGGGTGATTTCCCACATTCAGTGCAGGTTCAGATCAGGCACAATAGGGTCGCCAGTGGCATAAACACCGCTGGGCGCGGCCTCTTGGAGCGGGTCGCGTACGACTCAGTGGAACAGAGATCTCGGAGATTCTTATGACTCTCACATCACACAGCAGGCTGCTGGCGGTCGGCGCACTGGGTGTCGCCCTGTTGGCCGGCTGCGCGTCCAACCAACCCATCGTCGACACCCGCGGCGTGGATCCCGTCACCTACCAGCGCGACCTAGCCGACTGTGAGGCGCACGCCGACCAGGTCAAGGTCGGTCAGAAGGCGGCCACCGGTGCGGCCGCGGGTGCGGCCGTCGGCGCCGTGATCGGCGCGATTTTCGGCGGCGACATGGGCACCTCGGCAGCGGCCGGCGGCGTCCACGGCTCGGCGACCGGCGCCTGGGAAGGCTCGAAAGAGCGACGCATGGTCATCCGCAACTGCCTGCGGGATCGGGGCTACTCCGTCTACAACTAGGCGTCTGCCTCTGAGCGGCGCGCGGCGCGTTTTAGGTGCTGCGCGCTTCTCGGCGGCCCAGGCCCTCCGGGTGAATCTCAGCGTCCGGTCGCGATGACGCGCCGGTAAAGATCCAGCGTCTGTTGGGCTATTTCATCCCAGTCGTAGCGTCGCGCAATTGCGAGCGACCCCTCCGCATCCGCCGCGAGCCAGTCTCGATCGGCCGCCGCGTCGATCCGTTCGCGCAGCGCGTCCACGTCGCCGAGCGGAAAATAGCGCTCCGCACTAAGCTCGACTTCCAGATTCGCCGGTATGTCGCTGGCGACCACCCGCCGGCCGTAGCTCAGCGCTTCCAGCAGCGCGATCGGCAGACCCTCGTGGGAGGACGGCAGCACGAAGCAGCCGGCGTGCGACAACAGTTCCGCCAGCACGTCGCCGGTCTGAAAGCCCGTAAGCAGGATCTGCTCGTCGCCCGCGGCGGCCTGCATAAGCTGCTGGTGATACGCATCGGTCTCGTCCAGCCCGCCGGCAAACAGCAGGTGCCAGCCCGCGGCGCGCGCGTGGCTGTCGCGAAAGGCGGCGATCAGGTCGAGCTGACGTTTCTCTGGTACCAGCCTTGAGACCTGCAGAATGTAGCGACCGGGTTGGATGCCGCGCGCACTCAGCCAGTCGCCGGTCTCGATCCGCTCCGCCGGCGGCACGCCGTTGGGAATGAGATCGGCCTCGCGCTGAAACGTCTCCTTCACGAACCGCCTGATGGTTCGAGAGATGACGATCCGCGCGTGGGACCAGCGCATCCCCCAGCGCTCGCCAAGCTGCAGCATGCGGCGGGCAAATCCGCCCCACTTCTCGCGATCGTAGTCGGCGCCGTGGTGCGTCACGATGACCCTCAACCCGAGCAGCCTCGCAAGCGGCACGACCAGCGCAGGACCGATCGCGTGCACGTGCACGAGATCGGGTCTGGTAATCCCGGCATACAGCGTCGCCAACACCGTGTGCACAATCGCCTCGAACTTAGGATGCGCCGGCGTCCATAGCGGCCGGTATCGAATCCCCTGCCAGGCTGAGGGCCGCTCACCGCGCCAATAGGGCGTGCGCGTGGTGACGACGATCTCGCAGTCGTCGCCCGCGAGCGCCTTAAGACGCGGATAGAGCTGCTCGCAGTGGGTCTCGACACCACCCTGCACATCCGGGAACCCGCGCAATCCGGTCACCAACACGCGCACGGTTAGCCGCCTGTTCTCACGCAGTCAGTATCGGGTGCGGGAGACCGCACCCCGAGGTCGTCGTCGCTATGGGCGATCAGCGTGCGGCTATCCAATTCCTGCAGCCTTTTTCGTTTCGTGTTCTTGCGCTCGCTCGCGTCCGTCCGGTTGCTTCGAGCGATCCGCGGGCGTCTCCGACGCAGCGGCGGAATCTGGCGGCACGATAGCACCGAACGCACAGCACCCGCGGGCCGGCGAGGGCGAACTGTGACGAGCATCAAGATGCGCGCACCGTTCGACGGCATCGCATCGCCCGATTGCCTCTTTGCGCCATTTCGCCGACAGTGGGGCGTTAACCGATACCGATTGGGGGAGATATGCACGAGTACGAACTGCAGGGCAGCGTCGCCCATCTGCGCTTTGATGACGGCAAGGCCAACGTGGTCGGCCACGACTTTATCGATGCCATGCTGGGCGGGCTCGAGCGGGCTCGGGGGGAGGCCCAGGCCGTTGTGGTGAGCGGTCGCGAAGGCATGTTTTCGGGCGGCTTTGACCTGAAGGAGCTGCAGAAAGGGCCGGCGGAGAGCGCGCGCCTGGTCGGCCGCGGCGTGGGCATGTTTCTCGAGATGTTTCGTCATCCCCAGCCGCTCCTGGCGGCCTGTACCGGCCACGCCATTGCCGCCGGTGCCTTCGCGCTGCTCGCCTGCGACACCCGCTTCGCGGCTGCGGGCGACTACAAGTTTGGACTCAATGAGACCGCGATCGGGATGAGCCTGCCGGTGTTCGGATTTCAGCTCGCCGACGCGCGACTGTCGCGGCGTCACATGACCCAGGCCGTGACCCAATCGACGATCTACGACCCGAGCAGTGCTCGCGACGCGGGATTCATCGACACGATCGTCGAGGGCGATGTCATCACAGCGGCGCTGGCAGAGGCAGAACGCCTGGGCGAGTTCGAGACCACCGCCTACGCGGCCAACAAGATCGGCTGGCGTGCACCCTTCATCGCTGCTATCGAGGCCAGCCTGGCGGACTTCCCCGCCGAATAGTGGGGACGGCGCCTTTCACACCTGAGCTCGAACAGGCTTACCCGGAGGTCAGCGGAAAGGGATATTCCGCGCCTTCCGGCAGCGGCACGCGAAAGGCGTTCAGGTTCATCGAAACCATCGTGTAGAAGCCAGCGAGATTGGCGAGTTCGGCGATGCCAACCTCATCCAACTGCTCGAGCGCGAACGCATAGGTGGCATCACTGAGTTGATGGCTGTGGTGCAGCTCCATGGCCAGCCGGTAGGCGGCCTCATCCTTCGGATCCTCAAACGCCGGCGTCTCGCCGGCCTTGATCGCCTGAATAACCGCCTCGGGAACCCCCGCGTCGCGTGCCATGGGCTCGTGGGCGTACCACTCGAACTGAGCCTGGTAGTAGTGCCCGGTTACTAAAATGACAAGTTCGACGTAGCGTCGATCCGTCACAGTCTTGAATCGAAACGCACCACCCAGACTGCTGATGCGTTTGCCGAGCTTCGGGTTCAGCACCCAGGCATCGAAGGGCCCCCCAAGGTGGCCGTCGTCCGGATTGCGCCCCTGGGCCATGCCATCGAAAGCCTCTTTCTGTTCGTCCGTCAGCTCGGCGTAGGTTCTTCTCGTCAGCCTGCCTAAGTTACCCATGATCTCTCCCCGTTTGCTTTGGATGGTGTTTGTCGTAGCGTGCAATCTGAGGGCGCGCGCCGACGTGTCGGCCGAGTATAAGGGGAGACCATGGACGAGTTTGGGCTCATTGGAAAAACAGCGATTGTGACGGGTGCCGGTGCGGCGGACGACGACGGCATCGGCAACGGTCGCGCCGCGGCCATTCTGCTCGCGCGCGCCGGCGCCAATCTGGTGCTTGTGGATCGGGACGATTCACGACTGACGGCGACGGCTCGGCAGATCGCCCAGGCGGGTGGCAGCAGCATCAACCTGAGCGCCGACATCACGCAGGAACGCGCGTGTCAGGAAATCGTGCAGGCTGGAATTGAAGAATTCGGCCGCGTCGATCTGCTGGATAACAACGTGGGTATCGGCAGCCGCGGCAGCGTCGTGGATGAATCCCTCACTAGCTGGCAACGCGTCATGCGCATCAACGTCGACAGCATGATGCTGATGAGCGCGGCGGCCATACCCGCAATGCGTGAAACCGGCGGTGGCGCCATCGTCAACATCAGCTCGATCTCTGCGCTGCGGCCGCGCGGATTGACCGCCTACAGCACATCGAAGGGTGCAGTGATCGCGCTCACGCAGGCCATGGCGGTGGATCACGGTCCGGAGAACATCCGCGTCAACTGTGTCGCCCCCGGGCCCGTATACACGCCGATGGTCGCCAACGGCATGTCGTCTCGCGCCCGGGAAGCACGGACCCGGTCGACCGTACTCGGTATCGAGGGCAACGGTTGGGACGTCGGTAACGCCGTGCGTTTCCTGCTCTCCGACATGGCCCGCTACATCACGGGACAAACGCTGGTGGTCGACGGTGGGGTGACACTGCGCGGACCCGACAGGGACACCGCCTAAACCTTGCCCACGCGCGGCACCGGCCGGCTCTCCCTCGGGTGACTGTCATCCGATGGGGCATGTCGCGCGGTTACAATCGCCGCTCCGCCAATACTGGAAACGCCGGATGCCTCGCGTCGCTATCAATGGCTTTGGCCGCATCGGTCGACTCGCCTTGCGGGCCGCACACCTGCACCCGGAGTTCGAGGTTGTGCACATCAACGAGGCCGGCGGCGACGTTGCCATGGCGGCTCATCTGCTGCAGTTCGACTCCATTCACGGACGCTGGAGCGAGCGTGACGTCGAGGTAGTGGGTGACAAACTGCACGTGGGCGACGCCGAGCTCAGCTACAGCCAGACCCGCGACATCGCAGCCATTCCCTGGCACCTGATCGGCGCCGACATCGTGATCGAGAGCACCGGCGCGTTCCGCACCTCGCCGGCGCTCGAAACCTACTTCGAAGCCGGTCTAAGTAAGGTCGTCGTAGCCGCGCCCGTGAAAGACGGGCCGCTCAACGTCGTCATGGGTGTGAACGACGATCGCTACGATCCCGAGACACACCATCTGATTACGGCCGCCTCCTGCACAACCAACTGCATCGCGCCGGTCGTCGAAGTCGTGCACGGCGAATTTGGCATTCGCCACGGCACGATCACAACCATTCACGACATCACTAACACCCAGCGCGTGCTCGACGGGTTTCATAAAGATCCGCGGCGCGCGCGAGAGAGCGGCACCAATCTGATCCCCACGACGACGGGTTCGGCCACCGCTATCGCTGAGATTTTTCCCGAACTGCGCGGCCGCTTGAACGGCGTCGCGGTGCGCGTGCCCATCACCAATGCGTCACTCACCGACTGCGTGTTTGAGCTGGAGCGCTCGGCAACGGAAGACGCGCTGAATGAGGCGCTCGAAACCGCGGCTGGCGGCCGGCTGCAGGGCATCCTCGGCGTCGAGCGGCGCCCGCTGGTCTCCAGCGACTATCGCAGCGACCCTCGCTCCGGCATCGTCGACGCAGGATCGACCCAGGTCGTCGATGGCACACTCGCAAAACTGCTGGTGTGGTACGACAACGAGATGGGCTATGCGCGGCGCTTGATGGAACTGGTGGCCAAGGTCGCGCGCAGTTTGCCAGCGGCGTGACGCGCATGCGCTGCCACCATAGTGCGGCGCGTGATGCGGCGCCCTGCGCAACGCGGATTGCACAATCGCCGCCGTCGCACGCAGCCGCGTGAAACACTACGCCATCATTACCGCCGCGTACTGGGCGTTCACGCTGACGGACGGCGCGCTGCGCATGCTCGTGGTCCTGTATTTTCATCAGTTGGGCTACGGGCCGCTCGCGATCGCGAGCCTGTTTGTCTTCTACGAATTCTTTGGCATCGTCACCAACCTCGGCGGTGGCTGGCTGGCCGCACGTCTCGGTTTGACCACCACGCTCATCGCCGGCCTCTACTTGCAGGTCGTAGCACTCGGCATGCTGCTGGTCGATCCGGCGTGGCTGTCTGTGGTCTGGGTGATGGCCGCCCAGGCGCTCTCAGGCATCGCCAAGGACCTGACCAAGACCAGCGCCAAGAGCGGCATCAAGGTTGCGGTGCCAGAACACGCCGATGGCCAACTGTATCGACTGGTCACGCTGCTCACCGGCTCGAAGAATGCCTTGAAAGGCGTCGGCTTCTTTCTGGGCGGCGCGCTATTGGGCGCGTTCGGGTTTCGGCCTGCTGTGGGCGTCCTGCTCGGACTGATCATCATCACGCTGCCCGTGGCCGCCTTTGGCCTTGGGCGACAGTTCGGCAAGGCCAGTTTCAAACCGAAGTTCGACGACCTGATCTCAAAAAGTGCCGCGCTGAACCGGCTATCTGCCGCGCGGCTGTTCCTGTTCGGCGCGCGAGACACCTGGTTTGTGGTGGCGTTGCCTGTGTATCTGCAACTCGAGCGCGGCTGGTCGCCCGGCGCGGTCAGCACCTTTCTTGCGGTCTGGATCATCGGCTACGGCATCGTGCAATCACAGACGCCACGGCTCACCGCGCGGCGCTCGCCGGATGGCGCAACGGCGCTAGGCTGGGGATTCGCGCTGGCGTTTAGTCTCGCCGGCATAGTCATCGCACTGGCAGCGGGCGCAGACCCGGATGTCACCCTGAGCGTTGGTCTGCTCGCCTTCGGCGTTCTGTTCGCCGTCAACTCCGGCGTTCACTCCTATCTCATCGTCGCCTACGCCGAGCGCGACGGCGTCAGCCTGGATGTGGGGTTTTATTACATGGCCAACGCCGCCGGGCGGCTCGCCGGCACACTGCTTTCTGGCTGGATCTATCAGGCCGCCGGACTCAGCGCCTGCCTGGTGACGGCAATGGCGTTCGTCTTAGTAGCGGCCGCTACCGCGCGGTTGCTGCCAACGAGCGCATCAACGGCCTAGCTTGAAAGCACCTTGATCGCAAATGAGAGCAACACCAAGCAGCCGCGCATTGGCCTAAAGACAAAAGCCTGGCCACCGTCGATCAGACTCATCGTCTCCCGTCGTACACCGCATGCTTTAGACTAAAGCCTTTGAGCGGCGCACGTACAACGGGCGCAAAGATAACGCGTCATGTCCTTCGCCGCCGCTCACCCCGCGCAGTTCCAGGATGCCGATCCCTTGGTACGCGGCGCCTGCACACCGATTCAGCAAGATTCAACAGGAGCTCAGCATGCGTATTGGCGTTTCCCTGCCCACTCGCGAACTAAAAGACGATCTCGGCGCGCTGCGCGCCTTCGCGCAACTCGCCGAAGAGCTGGGGCTGACCCATCTGCGCATTCCGGATCAGGTCATGCGCCCGGGCAGCGGGTATCTGCATGAACCGATGACCCTGCTTGCGTACATCGCCGCCGTGACCGAGAAGATCGAGTTAGTGCCCTCGGTGATCGTCCTGCCCTCGCGCCAGACCGTGCTGTTTGCCAAGCAGGCGGCAACCCTCGACAAACTGTCGAACGGCCGACTGCGGCTCGGCATCGGCGTTGGCGGCAGCGAGCCGGAATACGGTTACTTGAACGAGGATTTCCATACGCGCGGGCGGCGGTGCGATGCCCAGATGGAGCTGCTGCACAAGCTATGGAGCGAGCGCGAGGTCGAACACAAGGACGACTGGCACACCATCAGCGGCGCGGGTCTGAATCCGCTGCCGACCCGGTCGATCCCCATGTGGATCGGGGCAAGGGGGATGCCGGCGAAGAGCGTGGTGCGACGCATGGGGCGGCTCGCCGACGGCTGGTTCGTGCTCTGTGATCCCGATCAGTTCGCTGGTTTGCAGGCGGACATTGCGACTGAAGCACGGGCTGCCGGGCGGGACCCGGAGAGCATCGGTACCGAGGCGGGCGTTGCTGTGGTCGGCCCGCGAGAGGCGGAATGGAGATCGCGGGTCGCCGACTGGCGCCAACGCGGCCTTACGCACCTCTGTCTGCGCACGCTGGGCGGCGACCTGGACGCGCAGGGTCACCTCGACAAGCTCGCCGAGGTGGTTCCCGAGATTCCGGGCTAACGCAGTTCCTGCGCGGCCGGCACCGCCGAGGACGAAGAAGGCTCGTCGCCCAGCTCGTCCAGCAGCGCCAGGATCTGATCCCGAATCAACGCTGGGCGCTCCCACAGGACAAAGTGGCCAACGTCGGCCACGCGTACGCGCGTGAGCCGCTCGGCCGCAATCAGATCGGTGATGCGATCCATATTGTCCGCGCGCACCAGTCCGTCGCGCTCGCCATGAATCACCACAACCCGACCGGTGAAAGCAGGCAGGTCTGCCGCGGTCGCGGCGAGCGCCGCACGCAGCGGCATGATCTCGACGTTGGCCCGCTTCAGCGACCCCGGCACCAGCCAGCGAATTAGCGGCAAGGCAGCCAGCCGGTTGTACCAGCGCGGTGCGCCAAAGGAGGGATCGATGTTGGACGACACGGCCACAATGCCATCGAGCCACGCCGGTGCGTTGGCGGCGACGCGATAGGCAATACTGCCGCCCAGCGAATGACCCACCACCACAACGGGCTGATCTGCGGGATTCAGGTGCGTGACCAGATCTTCAACAACCTGGGCCTGCACGGCGAAGGGCGGCGGCATCGCATCGTTAGCCGAGCCACCGAAACCAGGCCGGTCGAGGGCGATCAAACGAGCCCGCGCCTGCAGCGCCGCATCCTCCAGATAACCGGCAAAGGCGTCGAGACTCCCCGGCGTGCCGTGTACGAACACCACGAGCGGTCCGTGCGTCAGTCCAGCCTGCGCGTATTGCACGGACAGGCCCTGTAGCCCGACCGTCTCGAGCCTGAGTTCGGCACGCAGCGCGGGCGGCGTCACGCAAGCCGCCAGCAGGGCGATCCACAGGAGCCGAGCCACTGACGACCTGGCCGAATCCAGGGACTCCGTGCGCCGAGGGCGGCGCATCACAGGGTCATCGACTCTTCTCTGCCGCGTCACCTCGCCATCACTCCTTTGCCTAACCCGCCCGAACCCATAGTCCACTACGGAATCAACGTCATAGACAAACTTGTTTGATGCCAGTTCGCGAGGGCTGCCGTGGCCGCTCCGAAGCCAAAGCGAAGCGCCCGGCCACGATTGGACCGAACGGTGAAGCCTCGCGCTACCATGGCGTCGAACCTACACGGAGTCAGCCGCCATGCCCAAACCAGCCATCCCCAGAGTTCGCCACCATCTCGCACTGCTCGCTGCAGTGCTGCTGATCGGCTGCGGATCGAGCGATCAGAAAACGCACTATTCGAGCGCCACGGCGGGCAGCGAGTTACCGTTCAGCGATGCCGTGCTTGCCGGCAACACCCTGTACATTTCCGGCAAGGGCGGTTTCAAACCGGGCACGCGCGAGCTACCCGACGATCCTGGCGAAGAAGCCCGATTGATGCTGGAGGACTTCAAGGCGACCCTCGCGGCTGCCGACATGACCATGGAGGATCTGGTGTACGTCACGGTCTACTGCCCGGATCTCAGCCTGTATTCCGTCTTCAACGAGGTTTACCACGGCTACTTCAAGGGGGCGTTTCCCGCCCGGGCGTTCATCGGGTCAGGGCCCTTGTTGTTTGGCATGCGCTTCGAGATGCAGGGCATCGCAGTGCGGTAACTGCAAGCAAAAAAAAGCGGGGCCACTAAACCCCGCTTAGTCGATCTATTCCATGCGCTACCTATTACATGCGCTACCGCCGGCGCCATGGGCTCATCGCTCGAGATATCGTCGTATCTTGACGACACGCACAGCTTAGGTTGCGCTGCTGACAGTTTGTTAACAGCCCCAGAAATCAGGAATCAGAAACCGAACTGAGGTCGTCCCTAGCGACGCTCGCGAGCGGCTTCCACATCGGTAACAGACGCAAGCTGATAGCCGCGCTGATTCATACACTGTTCGTAGGCCTTGAAGGCGGCGCTGTCGGCGGTCACTTCCTCGACCGAGCCACAGGCGACCATGTCGCGGCGATACTCAGCACCGGTTACCTCACTTTGCGACACCCAGTGGTGGGTCACTTCCGGCGTTGTTACACAAGCGCCGAGGCCCAGGGTTAACACGGCCGCAACGCCTGCAGCCTTCGCGTAGAACTTGCTCATGCGCGTGTTCATGTCCAATACCTCTCTATCTGGTCAATCCGGTCGATCTGGCCAATCTGCTGAAAGAGACCCGACCGGTTGTTGCTCTGCGCAATGTGTCTGTGTCGTTACCGCTGGCTGAGCCTGTGGGCGCGCCTCCGTGACGCGACAGAGGCGCCACGGTAGCGCCTGGATGTGCGCTGGCATGAACCTCCGACGGCAATCACACGGCAATCACACGACTGGCTTTGAGCAACCTATTGTCTGCTTATTGTTCGGTTGGCTTCGCCTGGATGAAACCAGCGCTATCTCGCGGATACGCTTGTTTTCAGCCCGGAAAAACCCCAATCAAATATAACCATTGTTGCAATCTTTATGTCAACCGCTGTCATCAAACAGACACAATAGGTCACACGGCGGGCCCGTCGGTGCGCGCGACGCGTCACTATTCCGGCACATAGGCAAGTTAAATGGCTGAATGTCTGGTGGACGGCGGTGGAACGGGCAGCCCTGAGCGAGTGCAGCGCCTCAAACGAGTCACCACCAAACACCCGCCGCGTAACAACCGAATCGCCGCCGAACCGCACCGGGCGATCGCACAGACGAGAGTCGATCAGGCTTTGATGAACCCACAGGAATTAGATTTGGGACCGCAAGGCGGGAAACACTAAGTGTCGCTGGTAAGCGATAGAGAAGAGATCGAGAAGCGATGGAATTGAGCCCCGGCTGCGTTCTTGAACGCGACCGTTGCTGCTAGTCAGTTGGGTCGTGAGGCCGCGCGCAGGGGGAATTAGGGAACGCGGGAATGTGAGCGAGCGACGGGCTCAGAACGCGCTAGCGAGCAAGGCTCACCGTCGTTGTGCCCGCAGGCCCAGCCGGTCCCGGCTCCCCGACCTGGTAGTAGCCGAGCGAAGTCATGCACGAGAAAAAGACGGGACTGGCAAGATCGCCCGAACTCTCGGTGGCGCAGTTCTCGTGATCAAAGGCGAACAGGTATTCGCCGCTCATGGGGTGCGTCCACTGCACGATCTGCGGCGCTGAACTGACGCACCCGCCCAGGAAGGGGGTAAGCACGAACAGGACAGCAACAAAAAGGCGGGGAAAGTTCGTCATTGCGGCGGCATCTGTTGAACGCGGCGGAATCGTAGCCGCGCTATATGACAGCACCGTTACAGACAGGTGACAGATGTGTGAATCACGGGACACGCCTCTCACCGCGCATGATGACCAACAGACACACTAGGCTGAAGCCGTTAGTACCGGCCTCGTCCAGGAAGGACATTTAGGTTCGATTGGCGCTTGGCCATCTTCCTCGTAGCAGCAGGCTGTATCTCAACAGCCTGCTAGTACTGCCATTGCAGACTCAATGAGATGCCTGTCCCCGGCTTCTCACTGAATGTAGTCACCCCACCCCGACTGATCTGAATCTTGTCGTCGAGAATGTTCTGCACCTTCGCCTTGATGGTCATCGTTTCCGTTGGAAACCAGCTATAGGTGAGATCCAGAGAATGGAAGGGTTGCTCAAACCCATCGGGTGCCCCGTTGCGGCCAGCGACGTATAGTCGCTCGCCGAACACGTTGTAGACGAGGGTTGCGGAATGGCGCGCGTTCGGCGAGTCATAGCCGAGCAGCGCGTTCACGACGTAGTCGGAGGCACCCGCCAATTGACGAACGTTGTTCGTCGGCGCGTCCGCCTCGTCACCCGCAACCAGTTCCGAGTCCTGCCAGGTAAAGTTGGTTTGTACAAAGAAGCTGTCCAAACCGCGACCGAGAAAACCCAGATTCTTCAGAAATTCGATCTCTACGCCTTTGATCTCGGCGCTGTCCGCGTTGACAATTTCGCGCGTGGTGTTCGTATCTGACGCCGCCGATTCAAAGAACTCAATGGGGTTGTTGATCTCCTTCCAGAAACCCGACACCGTCAGATTGTCGCCGTTCGAAAAGAACCACTCGGCGCGAACATCGTAGTTCGTAAATCTCGACGGCGTCACACCCGGGTTGCCGTCGACGAGATCGTCCGTAAGTGGATCGATGTAGCTCGCATCCGTGATCTCACGCAGGTCGGGACGGATAACCGTCTTGCTCCAGCCAGCACGCAGTTGGAATGTCTCTGCCCACCAGTCCCCCATATAGGTAATGGCCGCAGATGGAAACAGATCGTCCGCCTGAAACGCGGCATCAGCCAGCCGGTCCGGGTCCGTAGTGACCTGCGGCTCAGCCGCAGTAAAACCATAGGGATTCCAGTCGACAGCAACCTGATTGTAGTTTTCCCACCGCAGTCCCGCCGCAACGCGAATGCGATCAGCCGCTGTCACATCGAACTTCGCAAACGCAGCCTCGGTGGTTGTTGCCGCGAGATAGCTTTGGTTGTTCGTTCCCTGCCGGTCAAACACGACCTCGTTCAGCGGATTCGACAGGTTGGCATTCGAAAACACATCACCCAGCTCGCCGGCGAGGATCGAGGAATCGCCGACCCGGGTGAAGCCCAGGCCAAACTCCGTTTGCTCATAGGTTCGCCACTTGCGCTGGTAGTCGTAGCCGACCATAAACTCCGCAAATGTATTGCCCCCGTAGTAGGGCAATGTGGCGGCCCACCCCCAGTTCTCGACGTTGTCGGCGAGCTGAGTGAAACGAAAATTACCAGCCCGTGCATCGAGGGAGACGCGCGAGCTTATGACATCCGCCGTCGACAGATCCGTAATCGTCTCTGCGCTGACACGCACCTGGTTGGGGATCGAGGTACGCGCCCGCGCATCAGACACGAACCAGTCGATCTTCAGCTCATTCGGGACTATCCCTACCAGCTTGCCGACCCAGCCATCGAAGACCGAGCGCGTCTCTTCGCCGAACGTGTGAGATCCCCGGACCTGATTGACGACCATGTCGCGCTCTTCAAAGTCCAGCCGATACTGACGAAATCCCTGACCGTCCCGAATCTCGCGATTTTCATTGAAAAAATCGCGGATCGCTGTCTCGTCATCTGTGTTGCGAATGTACACATTCGTGTACGTCAGCTCGTGGTCATCGGTAAAACGCACGCCCAGGTTTCCGACCGCGTTGATCGAAACGCTACGCGTGGTCTCCGACTCTCGGTCGATGCGCTGGTCCGGAAAGCGAATGTTGCGCGATAGCGCATTCGTTTCGCGCCACTGTTGCTGATAACCACCACCGACGAGCAGGCCAACCTCCCAGTCCTGCCCGAGAATCCAGCTATTGCCCACGCTACCCCGAACACTGTAATCGGGGTCAGGCGCAACCTCTCGGACACTGATGTCGCGATTGAGCGCCTGCGCGAGCTCTCGATTCAGGCTATCCGCATCATCGGCCGTCGCGGAATCCATGCCTTCACCGCGCAGACCGTCGAGAATCGACTGCTGATCCAGGTCACCCGCAAACCGAACCAGGCTGTTGTCGATAGCGCCAGGCAGCGAGCGGAGGCCGTCATCACGCCCCCATTTGTCGTCGCTGCTGCCGTTGTAGCTGAGAACGTTCGCCGAGTTCTGAAAGTTGTAGCCTGAACCAATCTCCAGCGCGTAGGTAAAACCGTCCGGCACGCTCTTTGTGCGAATATCGATCGCTCCACCCCCGAACGACGCTTGCCGTTCGGCGGAATAGCCCTTCTGCACCTGCAGTGAGCGCACGATCGCGGTCGGGAAGATATCCAAGGGAATGACGTTTCGCGTCAGATCGGGCGATGGTATGACGGCACCGTTGAGTGTGGTGCTGGAATAGCGTTCCCCAAGGCCTCGCACATAGACGAATTTGTCGTTGACCAGTGACAGACCACTGATTCGGCGAAGTGCGGCGGCTACGGTCGAATCGCCCATGCGCCCAATCATTTCGCTGTCGAGCAGATCGGCGACCACGTCGTCGTCCAGTCGTTCGTCCATGACTTGCTGGGCAGAGCTGATGAGGCGGCCGATGACCACCACCTCTTCCATCGGACGCATGTCTTCCAGCGAGGGCGGCTTGATGAGCCCTTCCTGCGCATTCGCACACGCAGCGCCAAGCAGGGCGCCAACACAAAGGCAGCGCGCAAGCTTGAGAGTTATACCTTTCATTAAGACAACCTCGGGTGCGGCTTATTCAAACCACAGCGGTTGAGCACGCGCCCCATCGAAGATGCCGAATGTCCAGCCCTGCAGCCAGTCGGTTCCTGACAGGCTCACCGCGCCTAGGAAATCGCCGGCAGTCGGTGCGCTCGCCGTCGGCGCCAGGCCGTCGACCACCGCCGTGGCGAAATCGACCGAGTAGATCGGCGGCGTACCTTCGAGCAGAACGAGCTGAGTGTCGTTCATCGCTGTGGCGTCGACAGCACCCGAAATAGTCGCAAACTGGCTACCGCTGCCCGACGCAAAGCTGACAGAGGTCAGCGCGTCGTTCGGCGCATCCCAGCTGCCGCGTTCTTCTTCGCACGCAAATATCACGCTTTCGATGTCCAGATCACCATCCACAGCGGCCTGCTGCGAACGGTTTTCGATTCGAAGGCAGTAGTTGTCATCGTTGTCGTCGGTCCCGGAGGCGGCGAATGAACCCAGCACGAGAGAGTCGCTGATGACCGGGAAGATACCTTCACGCAGCCGCCAGCCGGCGCCCGGGTCGTGGGTTGCTGTCGCCTGCGGATTGGGGGAAATAATGCAGGTGAGGTTGCTGATGACCGGGCGGCTGTTCAACCCGCGAGAAATGAAGTCTTCAACGGTCGCCGGCGCGAGACTGGAGAAGGAACCAACACCATCGGCCTCGATGCAGTGATTGCCATCGGTCTCGGACTGGATAACCAAAGCATTCCGAATGGTGCCGGAGTAGCCTTCGTCGATGTCGATCGAGTCGTCGCGAACATACAGCGCAACAAAGTTCTCGAAGTTAACCGCGCCACCGAACATTTCGATGCCATCATCGAACGTGGAGTAAACCTCCAGATTGCGGACGATCGTGTTGCGCCCAACGCCCCCGAAGGAAATTCCGTTGAGCTCGTCGCCGTTACCCACGGTCGCACCGGTGTGCTTGACCCGCACGTACTCGAGGCGACCCGAACTGTCGTCGTTGTTATCCCCGCCATACTGAGATTCATCCAGCCCGGCCGCGCCCTCGGCATCGACGTGGCAGTCGGTAGTGGCCAGGTCGCCGCCTGCGACACTGCCCGTGTACGCGCACTTGTTGGTGACACCAAAGCCGTTGATGACCATGCCGCCCCACTGCTGCACATCTTCCGGGCCAACGGTCCCGTTGATGTCGGAGAGCGAGGTAAAGGTGATAGGTGCCGCCGCCGAGCCAACGGCGAAGATCTGCGAGCCGCGATTGATGATGACGAAGTCCGCGCTGGTCTGCCAGGCGAGCGTCGCGCCGGCTTCGATCGTCAGGGTCGGACCGTCACCGCCTTCGGCGATACCCGCGGCGGCCAAATCAGCGTCGGTATCGAAAGACTCGCCGATGAACAGGCTGCCTTCGAAGATGTGCGCGCCGTCGTTGTCGAGCGCAGGAATGAACAGGTCGACGGTGATGTTGTTGCCAGCGTCCGCAAAGGACGGGGCGTACGTGCAATTGCCGCTGGCGGCGTCGAACGTACCGGTGAGCGTCTGCCCACCTGAAGTGTCATAGGACGCGCACACAGCGTTGGCTGCATTCGGGTCCACCGGTGCGCCGGTTGTGTTGTTCGTAACGTTGCCTTCGTTCGTAGTGGGGTTCAGATTGATATCCCCACCGCACCCCAAAAGTAGCACCGCCGAACCGGCGACAACCAGAGTCCTCAACATGCTGCTTCTCCACTAAGTGAGCGACGACCTTCGTTGGCCTGACTTCAACGCGTTCTGGCCGCGTGTAAAGCCGCGCATCCTAGGGGCGGTGTATGACAGTCCAGTTACCGAATCGTGTCAGTTTGATGACATTTTCGTTGCCGAAACCATGACACTTTGGGCGCAGCTACCGCCGTCCATGCCGTGGTCGGTACAACAGGTAGGACGCCGGTCGCAGGGGCGCTAGCGTGCTGTCACCTCCAACCGCATCGTGTGGCTGCGGCTGGTCTCGACGAATCCCTGCGCGGTATAGAAGCGGCGCGCGCCCCGATTAAAGCCAGCGGTGTACAACCTCACCGCCGACATGCCGCGAGCACCCAAAGCGGCGAGCGCCGCCTGCATCAGTACCGCACTGGCACCGGTGCCACGATAGTCGGGGTGTGTGCCAAATGGTTCGATCATGCCGACCCCGGAGCGCTCGTCCGCCCAGGCGATGGCACAAGCCGCCGGCGTCCCGTCGCTGTCGCGGAGCAGAAGATCGAGCGCCGGTGTGTAGTTGCTCAACGCACGAACGGCAGCGTAGCTCGCCTCGGTAAAACCGGCGGACGGCGCCCAGGCTGCGCGATGCACCGCCACCCGCGCCTCATGCTCGTCAGGCGCAACCGGTGCAACGCGGAATCGCGGGTGCGCCGGCGCGGCGGGCCATTCGGACTCAAAGCGCAGGTGGGGCTCAAAGTGGGACAGCGTGGCAAACCCTTCGCGCTGCAACCAGCGCTGTAATGGTTCACCTTCGAAGGCGCTGACGAACAAATAACGATGTTTGGCCAACGGATGCGGGCGCGGCTCGCGCAGCCATGCTGCCCATTCGTCCATGGACTCGACGTCCAGATAGAAAGGGTACCCTGGGGGATGGGCGCGGCGCAGCGCCACGGCCCACGCCAGCACATCGCGCAACCACGCTGGATCCATGACGCCATCGGTTGCATCCAACTGCAGCGTGTCGTTGCCCTGCAACGAGGCATACCCCACCAGATCTGTACCCAGAAAATACAACCGCACGTTCTCATCGGGCGCACGGCCTAGGAGCTGCCAACTGATATCCGCCGGCAGCAGCCGCAGCGGCGCGGGCCACCGCGCGACGGCCTGAGCGCTGGCAAACGCAAGCCAGGCACCGAGATCAGCGGCGGTGGCGCTCCGAGCGGACCAGTTCGAGGTCACGCGCCGTTCCACGGCCACTGGCGGCGTAATGCCCGGTGCGTCAGACTGACCGCAAGAAGAGACAGGGGAGCAACAACCATGAGCGATTCACTCTTTGTAGTCACTGGCGCCGCCTCCGGTATCGGCCTGGCCATGGTACGGCGTCTCATCCGCGATAGTACCCATGTACTCGCGCTCGACATCAATCCGCCGCCGGACGATTGCATGACTTCCCCTTACGCGCGCTATGAACGCTGCGACGTTAGCCTAAGCGAGGATTGGCAGCGAATCGCCAACTTGTTGCAAGGCTGGATGCCCCCGACCCACGTACATCTGAACGCAGGCATTCAGATTGCGCCGCCCAACGCACCGCTCGCCGAGTATCGCTTCGCTGCCCTAGACGTCGAACGCTATCGCCGCATGATGGGTGTCAACGTCGACGGTGTTGTGTTTGGCCTGTCTCACCTGTTACCGCTGATGCCGGACGGTGGGCGAATAGTCGTGACCAGCTCGCTGGCCGGCGTGACGCCCTACGGCGTCGACCCGCTATACGCGATGAGTAAGCACGCCGTCTCTGGCCTGGTGCGTAGCCTGGCGGACGAATTGGCGGAGCGCGACATTCGCATCAACGCGATCTGCCCGGGTGGCATCGATACCGGCATCATTCCCGATGCCCAGCGCACCGATGCGGCCGTCTTCATGTCACCCGAGCACGTCGCGGAAGAGGTGATGTATCTGATGCAGGTAGCAGAATCCGGCAAGACCTGGGCGAAGGTCGCCGAATCCAAGCCGGTGTTTATCATCCGCGCCCCCGGGGATCGCGAGGGCAAGAAGCGCGCTTAGTTGGAATAGTCGGTATCCGATCTGACAGGCAGTGTCAGAGGCTCTGAAAGCGGCCGTTCATACGGTCTGGCGTCGATAGGCTCCTATCGACCCATAGCAGACACCCCATTTTCGTCCTACAGCCGACTGAGAGAACTGGCCGCGTCGCGCCAGTATGGCAGGGGGATAACTGTCTGCTATCGACGGGTTGCGGGCGTTCGCCCATCCTTGCCAGAAGCGCACCAATACGCTAGTCGTGAGGGATCGAGTCGATGGGGAGACACGAATGCCTAAGAGTCCGAAAACTGAGCGCCACTACTGTGTCAGTCCAGACCCAATCATTGATGAAGAATACGGCCAGGAATCCGTAAAGGACATCAGGCTTGCTGTTTACAACTCGTCGGTTGCGGTTTGGAAGGAGTTGGCAGCCGTAAGATTCAAACTGGTCGCTCTCCTGCCCGCTATTTCCGTAGCGGTGTTAGTAGCCGTGGTGACCGATAGCAAGGAGTTTGAAAAGTCCCGTGAGTTCGGGAAGCTCGGGATCGTCATCTTCGGTTTCGTCGTTAGTCTGGCTCTTTACCTCTATGACAAACGAAACTCACAGCTGTACGACGAACTGATCAGCAGAAGTCGTCGCGCCGAGATGGAGCTCGGCGTCCACACTGGAGCGTTTCTCGGTCGACCAAGATCGAAAAGGCCATTGATTAAACACGACGTGGCCTTGGACATGATCTATGTGAGTTGCCTATTGGCGTGGGCAGGTGCCGCGGCGCTGATTCTGATAGGGCTGCAGTGACCGCGCCAACCATACAGGCGTGGATGACGGCTGTTTATCGATAGCAGACTGACGACGGATAATCGATGGCCGTCGGCTCACGACCCGGAGCGGACGTAACTTGAGCAGTTCGCTCGACTAGGTCAATGTCCTTTAGGGTGTTGTCTTTGCGAACTCAAGATCAGCTTGGAATTTCAGCCACCGTCAAAGTGAGGGTTTCTGAGTAATGCGCGAGCTTGTGACCAATCCCACGAACTGGGTATTGTTAGGTGGCGCAATTGTACTTGTTGCCGGCTTTGTCAGTCAGATACAGCAGTCAGGGCATGATAGGGAGATCAAGGAGAAGATCGAGGCTGCTTTAGTTGGAATCGAGAATTCTGTTGGGAATATTACCGGTGGAGACTCTATCCCGATTGCCGGTTTCACCGGGAGCAATTTTTACTTTAAGCACTTGCGAGGGGCCTATCCGATTCCAGAGCTATCGGCCAAGGTTTATGAGAAGTGGAGTCCGAGACCAGGAGAAGCCATTCCTGATGGATTTTGGGAGCCGTTGGATCTGACGGTCGATTTTGACGCGATTAAGAGATCTGGAATCGATCTCGCCAGCTTGCCGAGATATAAACCGCCGCAAAGGTCTGTAGGAGAGTTCAATACTGACTGGCTTTATCCCGAGGGGTGGCGAGGAAACTCAATCCACAACGCGATGACACAGCGTTACTCACAGCCAGACGGGCCACTGTTTCCCGAACTCAACGAGGTTCTCTTTCACATCACAATTACCTGCAGGGTTGGACACTTCTTCCAAGAAATTGCAGCTCGAAGAGAGAGTCCAGATTCCTTCAAATGGGAAACCGCCACCATTTTGATGGATGCGACTCAAAGTGTGCTTCACGAACAGGGCAACGGCACCTGGCACAAAGCGGGTAACTACACGGATCCCAACGGAATCGTGATGAGTCCAGCTTTCGAGTACTACTTTGTTTGGAACGATTAACAAAGTGTTTTACGGTGATCCTCACTAAACCTGCAGATTAGCCGAAGGTCCCCTCTTGGCCGATCTGAGCCATCCAGCCCCCCTCAATTGGCGGCAATTCGAAGGTCTGCTTTGGAGGTTGGTTTCAACCGGATCTGACACTGTCTGCCAGATCAAACCTGAGCGATCACACCTAGTACCGCGCTTCGTGCTGCTCTTGGTACTGAAAGGCGAACCGGCGCGAACGCCAGTCAAGCAGCGCAGCTAGCGGGCCGCTGATGCGGTATCAGATTCCGCGAGCAGCTGATCTAGCGCCGCACGCACCTCCCGATCCCACTGCTTGCCGACGAGCGATCCCGCTGGCAGGTTGGTCACCTTGCGACGCCAGCTCACCCGGCCCGCGCCATCGACGACCATCAGACCCGGGATGCCGCGAATGCCATAGTCTCCGCCGATCTCGCCGGCCGGGTCGGCCACTGCGATCAGATCGAACCCAAGCCCGCGTGCGTAGGCCACCGGGTCGCCGCGACCCCGCTCCTTGAAGTTCACCGTGACGATCTGCACACCGCGTTCGGCATAGTCGCGCTGAATCTCGGCAGCAAACGGCATGAACGCCTTGCAGTAGGGACACCAGGTCGCCCAGAAGAGCATCACGGCCGGTCGGTCTTGCAGCAATTCCGGAAAGCGTACGGTTTCGCCGCTGAGCAGATCGGCACCCTGCCAGGCCGGGGCCTGATCCCCCGCGTTCACGGCCAGGGCCGGCGTCGCGGCGAACGCAGCCACAGACAACAGCAGCGCTGCCGCACACGTGCTTAACTGCTTGCGTACTCTTATTCTCAGCATTGCCAACCTCTATAACTGTGTTTGTCCCGCGGCAATCCTACGACCGTACAGACCTTGCTTGGTTCCAAAACGCCCCCATGGATACAGCATGCGAACGTCCAATCTCGTGCCGTCTACCACGCACCAGCAGCATCGCAGCGAAAATCGACGTCAGTCGACCCTGCTGGTCTTGTCGCTCGCGGCCATCGTCGGAGTGTGCGGTTTTGCGCTGGCCGGACCCTTGGGCATTTTCGGCAGCCTAGTCGCTATCGCGCTCGTGGCGTTCGGCAACACACGCGTCGCCGCTAGCGCGATTCTACGCCTGTATGACGCCCGCGCCTTGCGGCCGGAGAACGCACCCGACCTGCACAAACTGTTTGTGGCGCTGGTCCAGCGTGCGCGGATCGCGCCCCTCCCGCGGCTGTACTACGTGCCGTCACAGACCATCAATGCGTTTGCCGTCGGCACGGGCAGCCAGGCCAGCGTGGCCGTCACCGACGGCCTGCTGCGGCAACTGAATCCACGCGAACTTGCCGGCGTGCTGGCGCACGAGCTCAGCCACATCCGCCACAACGACCTGGTGGTAATGGGGCTGGCAGACGGGTTGTCGCGCGTCACCACCATTCTGGGTCAGGTGGGCCAGCTCTTGGTTCTGCTTAGTATTCCCGCGTACTTCATGGGCTATGAATTTCCGCTGTTCGCGGCGCTGGTTCTGTTCTTCGCGCTCGGCGCGAGCGCCCTGCTGCAGCTTGCGCTGTCCCGCACGCGCGAGTACCACGCCGATGCGGGAGCGGCCGAAATCACCGGCGACCCCATGGGCCTGGCCAGCGCACTGGCCCGTATCGAACACAGTCAGGGATCCTGGTTCGAGCGTGTCTTCATGCCCGGCCGACGCGACACCCAGCCGGCGCTGCTGCGGACACACCCGGCAACCGGCGACCGCATCAATCGCCTGCGCGAGCTGGCAGGTGAACGGCCCGCATCAACCCTGCCTGCGCCTGAGCGCCTGACCACCAGCCTGGGTCCGCCCCTGCGACCCCGCTGGCACGTTCTCGGTCTGTGGTACTAGCGCCGGGCTGCACTCACACCGAATGTCGCTGGGCGACGACTACGATTTCTTCGGAGGACGCCGATAAGCTGCCGCGCATCCAGTCACCGTAGACGGCACTGACGTCGAATCCGGCCGCATCAAGCAGCCGACGCAAAAGGGCAAGCGAGGGGAACCGCAGCCGACTCAGCGAACGCAGCGTTTGATTGTCGGCCCGGTCGCCGAACTCATAGGTGTGTTCGAAGGCGATGAACTCAGCCGTGGCCTCGTGCACTTCGGTGCTTATCGTAACGACACCAAAGGGTGAATCGAATCGCCCGCGGCGTCCATTCCAGAGACTCGCCCAGTCGCGCGCGGGATTGCGGGTTTCGAATACGAAGCGCCCGCCCCCTTTGAGTTGCCGCGCCAGCATCGCGAACAGTGCGGCCAACTCGGCATCGCCCAACAGCGCCTGCAGCGCGTGCCCGGTCATGATCGCCAGATCAAAACGCCGCTCGCTGACGTAGTCCTGCGCATAGGCGCATACCCACTCGACTTCGTCGCCATGTGGCCGAGCGCGAGCCACATCCAACATGGCCGCCGCCGGATCGACCCCCACCACCCGGTGCCCGGCAGCGGCGTAGGCGGCGCTCACGAGACCGGTGCCGCAGCCGAGATCGAGTATCGCGAGCCTGTCTGCCCCGGCGAGCTGCAGATAGAAATCGCGGTCCTCGGACCAGGGACTGGTGATGTCGTACAGCGCGGCGAGTTGAGGTTCGCTGAAGTGCTGATCTGGAGGCCGATGAGTCACAGCGACATTGTGCCAAAGTCCAGCCCGTCGCGATCCGCTCGTGTTCTGCTAGCGAACGCCGGACTACGACGACGGCGCAAGAAACGTCTGCCAACCAAACCCATAGCCGAGGTGGCCGGGCAGCCGCGCGAAGCGGCGTGCCGAACGCTGGCCCAGCAGCTCAGCCTCGCGGATCTCGAAGCGCTCGTCACCGTCAGTCAGCTCCTGTGACCCGGGGCCCAGTCGAAACGGCCGGCCGTCGCTGCGATAGGCTCGTACGGCACGCGTCTTCGCATCGCCGACCAACACCACGGACAGCACACCCACTTGCGCGTTGACCACCGCGCCGCCGGCGAAGTCACTCAGGGGCCAGGCGGCATGCTGCCCGCCCAGTCGCAAAACGAAGTAGCGGTCTTTCGGACGGCCTCGCTGGCCATCGGTTGCAACCGGAAACATCAGATCGCGGGAGCGAAAGTAGGCCCCATACGCCTTGCCGGGACGATAGTCCTGCGCGAAACCAGTGTTCCTGTCCAGGACCCGGGTGTGGGGGTGGCGTCGTCGCCAGGCACCCCAGGTTGTGGTCGCGACGGGCATGACGGACAGCTCAAGATCACGCATAGCCCAAGCGCCAACCACCGGTCGCCCGCTGAACTGATTCCACAGGCTGTTCGAGTGAGTGTCGAACATCAGCTTGTTCGAGCGATACAGCAGCCCCGAAGATCCGAAGGTCAGCGGCGCGTCCACACCCGCCACGCGCCGGGAATACAGAATGCCCGCGGCACACAGCGTGCAATACGCAAGCGCAACGGGCTGACCGCCAATGGTGCCGTTGAACATCTCGTGCCAATCGAGGATCCGGTGCGGCAGCGCCCGCACATCGCCGTCGAGCGCAACGCCGAAGACGGGCTCCCGATCGTCGAGCCAGTCGACCGACGCAGCGGGCAGGAAGCGCGGATCGTTGAGCGCCGGTATCCCGTCCCGAGCGCGCACCCCGCCCCAGACGATCTCTTCGAGGCGAATGCGATGCGCGACGCCGGGGAAAATGAAATCCTGAAAGCCTTCGTCGAGGCTGCCGAACAGGGCGCTGAGAAAGACATCGTAATCCGCGAACGGCCGAATCTCGGGATGCTGTTGCTGCCAGCGCACCCAGCGCGCCCAGTCCGCACCGATGCGCGCCCCCGTCAGTTTCTGCAGCACGTTCGCCGCCTCGCGACGCGCATCGGCCTCGACATAGCGCAAGCTGTTGATCAACGCCGCGACCATGTCCGTGCGGCCACGTCGCTTGGCCCAGCGCAGCGATTGGCGCCGCAGGTTGCGGGCGCCAAACAAGAGGAAGCGCGAGTTGGCCAGCGGATCGTCGCTGATCGTCGCGGGTAACTCGCCCGCGGCGGCCACTGCTGCAGGCGCGCCGAACGGTAAAGCGAGTGCGCCACCCAGTAGCGCACGCCGGGATAGCCGCGTGTCGGTCATTGGCTCCTCGGGCAGGCGTATTCGATCCATAGGCAATGGACCGTCAAAGGTCCCCGGGGTTCGCCGCCGGGTCGGTGATCCGTCCACCCCAGCTCTGCGTCCAGTCAGCCGAGAAACTGAAAGTTCTCGTCGAAGGCGGCACGTTCCGTCCGCGCCGCGTTGGCCGGCACGCTGGGGTCTTCGAAACCGAAGCTGATGCCAAACAACACCTTCATCTCTTCGCCCAAACCGAACGTCTCCCGGACCAGGTCGGGGTAGTTACGCAGCGTGCCCTGGGCACAGGAGGCAACGCCGTAGGCCGTCATGGCCAGCATCAGCGTCTGGGTGAACATGCCGATATCGGCGATGGTCTGCGCGCCATAGATGTCATCGATACAGATGAACGCCGCGTGGGGTGCATCGAAGAATGCGTAATTCAGCTCGTACGCACGGGCCCGCGCTTCCTTGTCCTCCCACGCGATGCCCATCGCATCGTACAGCGCGCGGGCACAGCCACGTTTGCGTTCGCGGACCACGGCACTGACCCGACCATCCGGGGTGTGATCCGTTTTGATGGGCACCCCCGCCGCGATACGCCGCAGCATCTCCGCGCGCATGCTGTCACGGACGTCGCCAGAGGCGATGCAAATATGCCAGGGCTGCTGATTGGTGCCGGATGGCGACCAGCGGGCCAAATCGAAGATCTTGCGCAACGTATCTTCCGGCACGCGCTCGTCTCGAAAACCACGGACCGAGCGGCGCGACTTAACCAGCCGCTCGAACGTCTCAATCTCTTCGACTGCGAATTCCGACATCTCTTTCCCCTTCGTCATCACCTGCAAGCGGGCAAGCCTACGGCAATTGTCATCGGTTTGGGCAGTAGCGGATGCGCCAGGATCAGGTGGGCGAGCAGACCCAGGGATGCCTATCAACGGTGGACCAGGATGCAGGGAGGAGGACAAAGAATGGTAGCTACGGGTGGGCTCGAACCACCGACCCCAGCATTATGAATGCTGTGCTCTAACCAACTGAGCTACGTAGCCACCGGGGCGCGGGCGCGCCGGGCTGAGGATTCTGCTGAGCCGGCCGGGTCGTGTCAATCGCCAACGAATCCGGGGCGGTGCATCCCTGGCGGCACTGTTCGCACACCCAGACGGCAGCTGCTGTGCGGTTTCTGCGTTCAGATCAGACGTTTACTTTCGTATATCTTTTAGTATACGATCGTATCCATGGAAACAAAGAACCCCACCGCCACAAAACTCCGCATCCTGGACGTCGCGGCCGACCTGGCCACGACCGACGGTCTGGAGGGGCTGTCGTTTGCGCAAGTCGCCGCGCGGCTCGGTCTCACCAAGGCGGGCGTTGCGCGCCACTTCGACGGTAAGGCGGGACTGCAGGCCGCGACCATCGAGCGGGTCAGCGATCAGTATTTGACGGCCCTGCAGCCTGCTCTGGATGCGGCCCCCGGGCTACCCAGACTGCAGGCGCTTATGCACGCCTGGCTGACGCTGATCGAGCACATCGACTTCACCGGCGGCTGCTTCTTCGCCGCCACGGGCAGCGAATTCGCCAATCGTCCGGGACCGCTGCGCGAATCCATCGCCAGCCTGACCCAGGCGCTGATCACGAGCCTCGAGGAACAGGCGCAGCTAGCGCTGCGGCTAGGGGAACTCCCAACCGACACCGATGCCCACGAGCTGGTGTTTCGTCTGCACGCGTTAGCGGGCGAAGCCAATCTGCGCCGCCAGCTTCTAGACGATGGCTCTGCCTTCGACAGCGCAAGGGCGGGCGTCGACGCGCTACTCCAATCACAAAGCAACGAGGAGCACTCACCATGAATCAGCGACCCGATCAGTGGCTGCGGAACGCGCTGCGCGGCAACGCCGCGTTCTCGACCATCTCTGGTGCGGCTTTTGCCCTGGCGAGCACACCGATAGCGACCTATCTGGGTGTGTCGCCAACCTGGCTCGTGAGCGCAACCGGCGTCGGTCTAGTCGGCTTTGCGGCCTGGCTTGTGTGGCTTGCCAGCAGACCGGAGGTTCCGGCTACCGAGGTCAAACTGGTCATCGGCGGCGATCTGGCATGGGTGGTGCTGTCCGGCCTTGCGCTCATCACCGGCGTGCTGCGCGCAGAGAGTACGCTGGCCGTGCTGCTGGTTGCAGACGCGGTGCTGATCTTCGCCGCACTGCAGGCGTGGGGTTTGCGGCGCGCCGGACGCACGCCGCTCGCCTCCTAGATCATCGGCTCAGACTTCCATCGGTTTCAGGAGTTTTGGCCAGCTTTCCATGCTGGCCATAATCTCCTCGCCGATCTCCTCAACGCTCCAGGGATCGTCCTTACCATCGCGCTCGGCGATCTCCGTCACCTGCCAGGAAAGCAGCGACACCCGGTTGCCGCCAACTGCGAACTGCCGCCCGGTGATGTTCTGCGCCTCGGGCGTGCACAAAAACACGACCGCTGGCGAGACCTTGTCCGGCGCAAACTTGTCTTCCGCCGCGTCCGGCATCAGATCCTCGGTCATGCGCGAGTAGGCCGCAGGCGCCAGGGTGTTGACCGTGATGCCCGCTTTCATACCTTCCAACGCCAGCACGCGCGTGAAACCGGCAATGCCAGCCTTGGCGGCGCCATAGTTTGCCTGGCCGAAGTTACCGATCAGGCCGCTGGTTGAACTGGTATTGATGATCCGGCCGCCTTCCGCCTGAGCCAGCATCTGCTTCCAGGCGAATCGCGTCACGAGATAGGTGCCGCGCAGGTGCACGTCGATGACGGCGTCCCACATGGCGTCATCCATGTTCTTGAACGACTTGTCGCGCAGGATGCCCGCGTTGTTGATGAGAATATCCAGGCGGCCGAAGCTGTCGACCGCGGTCTTGACCATGCCCTCGGCCTGCGCCGGATCGGTGACGCTGCCATAGTCGGCAACCGCCCGCCCGCCCGCGGCCTTGATCTCATCGACGACCTGGTCGGCCATGCTCGCACCCGATCCCGTGCCGTCGCGCGCGCCGCCGAGATCGTTCACCACCACCGCAGCGCCGTGCTGCGCCAAGAGCCTCGCGTGGCTGCGCCCGAGACCACCACCCGCGCCGGTAACCAGCGCGACCTTGCCATCCAACAAACCCATATCGGCTTCCTCCCCGACACACATGTGCCGCCAGTGTAGCCGGTCGGCGGGCGTCACCGAAAACCCGTCGGGCAATCGCGGGGGCCGGCATGCGCCGGCGACCCGGCAAGCAGCCTCCCCGCGCTACTCCGCCTCGTCGGACGGCGGTACAAGTCTCGATAATTCGCTAGAATCGCGGCCCTTCGCCACCAGGCGCCTGGACCCTTCGATGACTTCGACCACCATCGGTATCGCCGGTGCCGGCCAGCTCGGCGCCTATCTTTGTCGCGCAGCGCGCGATCTGGGCGTGCGCACGGTGCTGCTCGCCAGTCGCGCGGACGAGATCGCGATCCCGCTGGCCGACGATGTGCTGATCGGCCCGATGGCGGATCTGGCGCTGTTCGACGCACTCGCGCAGCGCTGTGACGTGGTGACCTACGAGAGAGAAGACCTGCCCGTCGCCGCTCTCGATCGCCTGGAACAGCACGAGGCCGCCGGGATCGCGCGGATCGCGCCCAGCACGCGGATTCTGCGCACGCTGCAGAACAAGGCCACGCAAAAGGCCTGGCTGACAGAACAGGGGCTGCCGACCGCACCGTTCGTCACCTTCGATGCCGGTCTCGACCGCGACGCGGCCAGCCGGCGTTTCGGCGATCGCTACGTCGTGAAAAGCCAGCGCGGCGGCTACGACGGTCAGGGCGTTGCGATTGTGCGCGACGGCGTCGGCGCAGAGCACTACGGCGACACGCCCTGCATCGTCGAGGCCTATGTCCGCAATCGCCAGGAATTCGCCACCCTGCTCGCGCGCACCCCGAACGGCGAGCACGCGATCTACCCGCCGCTGGAAACCACCTTTTACGAGGCGGGCAACGTGCTGCGCCAGGTCATCTGTCCGTCAGCGCTGGACGCCACACAGGCGGCACGCGCCATCGAGCTCGGCGTCGCCGTCGTGGACGGACTCGATGCCGTCGGCGTGTTCGCCATCGAGCTGTTTCTGTCCGAGGGCGAGCTGTTGATCAACGAGATATCCCCGCGCGTGCACAACACCGGCCACCTGACCATCGAAGGCCACAACACGTCCCAGTTCGAGCAGCATGTGCGGGCCATCGCCGGTTTGCCGCTGGGTGACATCAGCCCGCGCTCCGGCGGCGCGGCGATGAACAACCTGCTGTTCGAGCCCGCGATCGAGCGCGCCTGCGTCGACGGCCTGACGCTGGACGCCCCCGACGTACACGTACACTGGTACGGCAAAAGCGATCCGCGGCCGGGGCGCAAGATGGGTCATCTGACGACGCTCGCGGAAGACGGCGCGAGCGCGGCCGCCAGCGCGGACGCGGCGTTCGAGCAACTGGGAGACTACAAATGACCGACGTCGCAATCGTCATGGGCAGCGATTCTGACCTGCCCGTCATGGAACAGGCCGCAGGCGTCCTGAACGAGCTGGGTATCTCGAGCGAGATGCGCATCGTCAGCGCGCATCGCACTCCCGAGCGCATGTTCGAGTTCGGTCGCCACGCCCACGAGGAGGGCTTTCGGGTCATCATCGCCGGCGCCGGCGGCGCCGCCCATCTGCCCGGCATGGTGGCCTCTCTGTCCCCGCTGCCTGTGATCGGCGTGCCCGTGAGCGCGACCAAGCTAGCGGGCAACGACGCGCTGCTATCGATCGTTCAGATGCCGGCCGGCGTCCCAGTGGCCACCATGGCCATCGACGGCGCCCGCAACGCCGGCATCCTCGCGGCGCAGATCATCGGCGCGAGCGACACCGGCGTTCGCGAGCGCATATTGGAATTCAAGCAAGCGCTGGAACAAGCGAGTCTGAGCAAAGCGAGCGCCCTCGCCGAGCGGCAGTGAGCACAGACGCAGGCTACGCACTCTTTCCGACCGCATTGGGCGAGTGCGGCATCGCCTGGCGCGATGCCCTCATCGTCGCCACGAGCCTGCCGGAAAGATCGGCGACAGAGACCGCCGTGCGCCTCGAACGCAGCGTCGCCGCGAGCGAGGCCAGTCCACCGGAGCCGATCCAGCGCATCATCGAACTCATGCGCGCTCTGCTCGATGGCGCGCGCGTCGAACTCGACCACGTCGCCTGCGACTTCAGCCGCGTGAGCCAATTCGAACGCCGCGTCTATGAGATCACGCGCGCCATCCCCGCGGGCCGCATGCGGACGTACGGCGACGTCGCCTCAGAGCTCGGGGACGTACGCTTGGCGCAGAGCGTCGGCCGCGCGCTGGGGCGCAATCCATTTCCGATCGTCGTCCCCTGTCATCGCGTGATGGGTGCGAACAATAGGCCGACGGGGTTCTCCGCCTACGGCGGCGTCGACACGAAGCTCAGGATGCTCGCGATCGAGGGCGCGCAGATGGGAACAGAACCAGGACTGTTCGACGACCTATAGCCGGCGGGCGCAGCCGTAGCGGCAACCCACGCACGGTCGCCAATAGTTCAAAGCGCTGCCGAATCGACGTCAGCCAAACTCGAAGTGTTCGGACATCCCAGCGCGCACGTCGGCCATGTGCGCGTAGTACTTACGAAATCCGCCGTTGTAGTTGCCGTCCTGGCGGCGCTGGCTCTCGCCCTCGAAGTTGTAGTAGCCGGGCGTGCACTCTTCCGAGCGATTCGTCTTGCCGCGGTTGCTAATGACTTCCTGCACCCACCACTCCTCGGCATCCGGCGTTGGATTGACAGTCTGATGACCCTGCCGGCGCGCGTAATCGATGACTTCCGCAATGTGCTCGCCCTGACAGTTCAGGATGTCGGTGAGATTGAACTGAAAAGACGCCTGGTATCCGCCCATCACAAACAGGTTTGGATAGCCTTCGGTGTGGATGCCGAGCAGCGTGCGCATGCCGGTGCTGTACTTGTCTTCCAGATCCAGACCGTTGCGGCCAACGATGCGATTGTAGATGCCCGTCTTTTGCACCTCGAATCCGGTGGCATAGATCAGGCAGTCCAGCTTATAGGTGGCACCCTCGAACTCGGGACCGTCGGCGTTGATCCGCGTGATGCCCTGGCCGTGCGTGTCGACCAGATGCACGTTCGGCCGGTTGAACGTGGGCAGATAGTCGTTGTGAAAGCAGGGCCGCTTGCACATGAACATATACCAGGGCTTCAGCGACTCTGCGGTTGCCTCGTCCTTGACGATCGAATCGATGCGTTTGTGGATGCGCATCATATAGTCGATGTTCTGGTTTTCCTGATATCGCAGCTTGTCGTCCGGCGACATCGCGTCGAGCTTCGCCTGCTGTTCTGGCGTGCGCTCAACCGCCTGCAGCACCCGCTCACGGCGTTTCGCCTGCCAGCCCGGCTGGAGTTTGCGCGCCCAGTTGGGGTCGGTGGGCCAGTCGTCGCGCACGTCGATCGAGCTGGGCGTGCGCTGAAACACATACAGTTCATTCGCGTTTTCGCCGAGTCCCGGTATCGCCTGCACGGCCGTGGCCCCGGTGCCGATGATGCCGACGACCTTGTCATGGAGCTTCTCGAGCTTGTCGCCCGTGTACTCGTAGTCCCAGCGCGAGGTGTGAAAGCTGTGGCCGCCAAACGACTCGAGCCCGTCGATGCGCGCGAGTTTCGGCTTCGACAGCGTGCCGTTCGCGCAGATGACGAAGCGCGCGCGCATCCGGTCGCCGCGATTCGTGCGCAGATGCCACATCTGCTCGGCCTCCACCCACTCCGTCGAGGTGACGGTCGTCTGGAACACGGCCAGGTCATACAGGTCGTACTTGCGCGCGATGGCCTGGCAGTGCGCCAGGATCTCGGGACCCTTCGAGTAGTGGTCGACGGGCACGTAGTCCATCTCGTCCAATAGCGGCAGATAGTCGTAGGAGACCACGTCGCAGGCCACACCCGGATAGCGATTCCAGTACCAGGTGCCGCCAACGTCGCCGCCGCGCTCGACGATGCGGATACTCTCGACGCCCTTCTCGCGCAGCCGCGCGGACGTGAGCAGCGCAGAGAAACCGCCGCCGATAAACAGCACCTCGACGGTATCGTCGAGCGGCTCGCGCTCGATCGCTGCGTCGACGTGGGGGTCCTCGGCATAGCGCGCGAGCTCGCCGCTGAAGTCGGAGGTGAACTGGGCCGTGCCCTCGGGCCGATAGCCCAAACGCAGATCGCGCTCCGCGGCGAACTTGCGCTTGATCTCGTCGTAGTAGGCCTGCGGTTTTGGTTGCCTTGGCATCGCGAGTCCCCCTCTTCCTCTTGCAGCGACCCATCGAATGTAGGAAGCGTCGATCAGGAAATCAAGGCGAGCTCTGTAAGCGCTCTACAATTCCACTCAGCTCGCGGCCGAATTCGCTTCGTACCAGTCCTTGCTGCGGTTGACGAGCGCGACCACTGTGAGCATCACGGGCACTTCGATCAGCACGCCAACGACCGTTGCCAGCGCCGCGCCGGACCCGATGCCGAACAGGCTGATCGCCGCCGCGACCGCCAGCTCGAAGAAGTTGCTGGCGCCGATCAGCGCCGAGGGCCCCGCGACGCAGTGGGCCTCGCCGCTGAGGCGATTGAGCCAGTAGGCCGCGCCGGCGTTGAAGTACACCTGGATCACGATCGGCACCGCCAGCAGCGCAATCACGGCTGGGTGCGCGAGGATCTGATCGCCCTGCAGTCCAAACAGCAGTACCAGCGTGGCAAGCAGCGCCACGAGGGACAGCGGCTGCAGGCGCGCGAGCAGTGCGTCCAGCGCGGCTTGGCCACCTTGCCGCAGAACCCAGCGCCGCCAGAGCTGCGCGACCACTACCGGCACAACGATGTAGAGCAGCACAGACAGCAACAGCGTCTGCCACGGCACCGTGATCGCCGACAGCCCCAGCAGCAGTCCGACGATGGGCGCGAACGCGACGACCATGATGGCGTCGTTCAACGCCACCTGGCTGAGCGTGAAGTGCGGCTCGCCGTCGCACAGGTGGCTCCAGACGAACACCATCGCGGTGCAGGGTGCCGCCGCCAGCAGAATCAGCCCCGCTATATAGGAATCGATCTGCTCTGCCGGCAGCCAGTCAACGAACAGCCAGCCGATGAACAGCCAGGCGAGCAGCGCCATCGAAAACGGCTTGATCGCCCAGTTCACGAACAGCGTCACCGAGATACCGCGCCAGTAACGACCGACCTGCGCCAGCGCGCCGAAGTCGATCTTTACCAGCATGGGCACGATCATCAGCCACACCAGCACCGCCACCGGCAGATTGACGTTGGCGATCTCCGCCGCGCCGAGCCGGGCAAACGCGCCTGGAAACAAGGCACCCAGCGCGATGCCGACGACGATGCACAGCGTCACCCAGAGCGTCAGGTAGCGCTCGAACAGACTCACGCGTGAGCCCTCGCAGCGGCGAGCCAGAGACTGGGATCAGTCATCGCGGCCCAGCATCACGGCGTTGAGCACCAGCACGGGCACGTCGTTGATGGGAAACCAGTGTGTGCCCTTGATCTGGTAGCGCGTGCGCATGGGAAAGTTGAATTCGACCGTACCTGGGTTTAGCGAAAACGGGGTGATGTCCGCGCCGCCTGGCCAGTAGTCGGTTGCGCTCGGCGGCTCGACCGCGACGATGATGCCCTGCTGCCAGACCTTGGCACCCGCCTCCGAGTCGCTGAAGCTCCAGCAGGTCTTCGGCGTGATCGTGGCGCCGTCGTAGAACAGCTCCTGCCGCGCCTGCGGCAGGCTGATCGACAGCGGCACATCGAGCGGCCCGGCGTTGCCGGAGAACTCGAGCATCTGCGCGCCGAACCGATCCGTGATACTGAGACCGGGGCGCACGGACATGGGCATTGCGCCGCGAAACAGGTTTGGGTAGCTCGCGACCGGAATGTCCGGCAGCTTCAGCACCGCGTCCGCGAAGATGCGGCACTCAGACAACACCAGCGGTGCGAGCGCGTGCACGAAGTCTGGCGTCAGCAGGTTGATTACGTCATCCAACGAGTCCGCAGCAGGCAGCCCGAACATGTTCATGAAGTCTGCGTTCTCGGCGGAGTACTCGGCCGTGTGGTACGCGGCCCACACGAGCTGTTGCATGCTGGCGACGTCGAGCGGATCGCCCGCGATTGACGTATAGGCCATCTGGGTAAACAGGTTGAAGCGCACGAAGTCAGCCGACGTCCAGTCATAGATCACGAGCGCATAGTGATAGCCGTGCGGATCGTTGGGAAAATAGGTGTTCGCCAGCGCCTGCAGGTCGGCTTCGCTCTTGCGCGTGCCGGTCGGCAGATTGCGATACGGGATCATCCCGTCGCCAATCAGCGTATCGAGATTGCGAAAGTCCTGAGCGGTTGCGATAAGTGCCATTTCTCCCCCTAAACGTCTCTGCCCTCTAGATTTCCAACTCGCTGAATCGGCCAACTCAGTTTTGCTTGCAACTGAGTCGTCCTTCTCGAGCCGGAATCGCCCTGGGCGTTTCGATTCGATCCATGTTTTCTTCGTTCCCCGCGCCAATGTAACCCGAATTCTGGTCACCGTCGTCCGGGTGCTATGCTCCGCGGGTTTCGCCCCGCCGCCGCCCGTCTGAGCCGGGAGCATCGCGCGAACCCTCGACAGCCACGATTGCCTCTTCGCTATGCCGAATCCCAATCAGCGGTCAGCGCAACCTCGCAGTTGGAGCACACCTACGCGGCCCGTGCTGGCATTCGCGCTGTGCGCGGTTTGCCTGCTGGGCATGTCGAGCCAGGCCGCGAACGCCCAGGATGCCTTGGCGCTGTCCCCCAACAAACCGCTGACCGAGTTTCTGGTGCGCCGCTGGGGGGCGGCGGACGGGCTGCCAATGAACCAGCTCAATCGCATCACCTTCGGTAATGACGGCTATCTGTGGATCGCAACCTACGAGGGCCTGGTGCGCTTCGACGGCATCGACTTCGAGGTCTTCAACCACAAGGACGAGTCCGCGCTGGCCGGCGGCATCTGGGATCTGCAGGTCGATGACAGGGGCGATCTGTGGCTGTTCGACAGCAACGCGCGCGTTCTCTGGCGCTACGCGGACGGCGACTTCAAGCAGTGGAGCGTCGCCAACCTGGTCGATCTCAGGCGCTTCCAGCTCCTGCACACCGCCACCGGCGATGTGCTGCTGAACGGTCGCGACGGTTTCTATGCGGTTCGCGACGACCGGGTACAGCTCATGCAGCCTGCCCTGCCGAATGAGGCGCAAATTCACCACGCCGCGTTTGCCGAGGACGGCGGCGTGTGGCTCATCGACGACGATCGCCGTGTCTGGGAACGACGCGCCGGCGAGTGGCGCGAGCACCGGATCGATGCGCCGAACGCCGACTTCATCCTGCTGACGCCTGAGGGGCCGGTCATCGCATTTGCGGAGGGTGCACTCGCACGCCGCGCAGCGGGCGGCTGGGTGATCGAGAGGCACCCGCTGCTCGCGGCGGCAGGCGAAGTCTGGGACCTGCTGCAGGACGCCGCAGGGACGCTCTGGATCGCTACGGCGAGCGGCCTCCTGCGGCTCGCGGATGGCGAACTGACCGCACTCACCGAGGGCCCACAGGACAGCGCGGTCTACTCGCTCACCACGTCGCCGGACGGCGGGCTGTTTCTGGCGACGCACAGCCGTGGCCTCATGCAGGTCAGCGAGAGCCGATTCCGCATCTACTCCGCGCGCAGCGGCCTTGCGAGCGAGGTGGTGAACGCCATTCATCCACTGCCGCAAACCGGCCAGCGCGACGGCGCGCCGACGATGCTCGTCGCGTCCACCGGCGGACTGGACATCGCGACCGACGGCCGCGTCGAACCCTATCTGTCCGAAGCGATTCAGGGACGCGTCATCGCCGACGTCGCGCCGGTGACGGTCGACGAACTCTGGATCGCAACCAGCACCGAAGGCCTGCTGCACTACCGCAACGGCAGGGCTCACCGGCTGGACACCAGCAACGGCTTGCCGACCAACGCGCTCTACAGCCTCGAACGCACCGCGGACGGCACGCTCTGGGTCGGCTCCTACGCGGGCGCCATCCGGGTGCGCGAGTCTGACGGCGAATACGACATCGACAGCTTCGGCCTGCGCGACGGCCTGCAGAGCACGGTGATCATCACCACCTTTCAGTCGCGGGACGGCACGCTGTGGTTCGGCGGCGGCTCGGGCGGCGTCATTCGCTGGACCGGCAAGGGTTTCGCGCCGCCGGCCGGTGACGCCGATATCGCCGGGCGCACTGTCTTTCACATGACAGAGGACGCCAACGGCGATGTCTGGGCCGGCTCTGCCGGCGGCATCATCCGCATCCGCGACGGCGTGGCCCGACGCCTGGAGCTTTTGCAGGAGTTCGATCGGGGCAGCGTGTTCCACGCCTGGAATCACGGCGAGCGAATGTGGCTGACGACCAGCTCAGGCCTGTTCAGCGTGGCAACGGCGGACGTCACCGCGCGACTCGCCGGCGACACGCGGCCGCTCGAGTTCACGCCTTTCTTTCAGCGCCACGGGCTGCCAGGCAGCAGCACGAACGCGCTCGCGCACGGCTGGGCAGAGCCCGATCGCTTCTGGGTGCCGCTGCAGAGCGGCATCGCCGTTATTGAGCCCGGCGCGCTGCAGATCGACGCGCCGGCCGACCCCGTTGCCCAGATCTATCGCGTGCGGGTAAACAACGCGGTGCGCACGGGCGCCTTCGATCGCGCGCCCACCGCGCTCGATCTTGGCAGCGACACCGACACGCTGCGCTTCGACTTCACCGCGCCGGTCTACGACGATCCGGAGGGCGTCTGGTTTCGCTACCGCCTGCGCGGCTTCAACGACTGGGTCGAGACGCAGGAGCGGTCGGCGGTGTTCAACAACCTGGCGCCGGGAAGCTACACCTTCGAGGTCCAGGCGCGCCGCCAAAACGCGGCGTTTACACCCGCACCGCCCGCCGTCCCACGGCCGCGCGGCGGTGCGCGCGACGCCGCACCCGGCACGCTGCGTCTGGAGATCTCACCCCGGTTTTATCAGACCATCTGGTTTCAGGCCCTCGTACTGGCGGCGCTGCTGCTCGCCGGCTCCATGACGAACTACCTGCGCCTGCGCGCCGCGCGGCGCCGCGCGGCGCTGCTGGAAAAGCAGGTACAGCTTCGCACCCAGCAGCTCGCGCAGCGCGGCGAGGAACTGGCGTTGGAGAAAGAGCGCGCGGACGAGGCCAACCAGGCGAAGAGCCGCTTTCTCGCCAACATGAGCCACGAGCTGCGCACGCCGCTCAACGCCATCATCGGCTTCACGCAGCTGATGGAGTCTTCGTCGGCGCTGGTCAAGCAGGATCGCCGCAATCTCGGCATCGTCAATCGTTCGGGGCGCTACCTGCTGAATCTCATCAACGAGATTCTGGAGGTGTCGCGCGTCGAGGCCGGCAAGACGACGCTGGAGCTGGGGGACTTCTCCCTGCCGGGATTCTTAGAACACCTCATCGGCATGCTAAGCATCCGCGCCAGCGCCAAGAACCTGACCTTGGTGCTGGAACGCGGCGAAGTCCTGCCCGGCACGATACACACGGATGAACAGAAACTGCAGCAGGTGCTCGTCAATCTGCTGGGCAACGCGATCAAGTTTACGGACGCGGGCACGATCACACTGAGAGTCGAGGCGCCGGCGCGCGGCCGCATCGCGTTTGCGGTCGAGGACACGGGGCGTGGCATCGAGGCACAGGAGATCGAGACGCTGTTCGAGCCGTTCAGCCGCGCCAGCTCCGCGCGCGGCTCTGACAACACGGCGAAGCAGGAGGGCACCGGACTGGGACTCGCGATCAGCGACGACTTCGTGCGCCTGCTCGGGGGCACGCTGCGGGCCGAGAGCGAGCCCGGCGTCGGCAGTCGATTCTCGTTTGAAATTGAGGCCGAGACCGTCGCGGCCGGGCCCGTGGTAGAAGAGCGCTCAACCCGGGTAGTTCGCAGCCTGCGCGAAAATCAGCGCGGCGCAGACGGCGAGGCTTTTCGCGTGCTCGTCATCGACGACGACGCCGCGACGCTCAGCCTGCTGGAACAGCAGCTCGCCACCCGTGGCGTAGACGTCCGCACTGAGACCAGCGGGATCGAGGGGCGCGCGCAGCAAAAGCTCTGGCAGCCGCACGTCGTGCTGCTTGATCTGCGGCTCGAAGACATCGATGGCATCGAGATCGCCCGCACCATCAGCGCGCGATCCGGACGCGTCGCGCCCGTCATCATCGCCATCACCGCTCACGCGTTTAACGATATTGATGCCGCGACGATGGATGCGGGCTGCGCCACTGTGCTGCGCAAACCACTGGTCGAGAGCGACCTGTTCGGCGCGCTCGAGCGGCACGCCGGTATGGCTTTCGTCTACGCCGACAGCCCAAACGTGGACGACGCGCCGGAGACCCTGGCGGCGACCCAGGACCTCGCGGAGCTGGTCACATCACTGTCGCGAGAACAGCTTGCGACCCTGCGCGCCGAGGTCGAAGCCTGCGAGCAGGAGGCGATCATTCGCGCGGCAGATTCGATGCGCAAGGAACGACCGGAGTTAGAGCCACTGGCCGCGCAGATCGAGACGCTGGCGGACAACTTCGCGTTCGAGGAACTGGAGGCGCTGCTGGGCTGATGGTTCGTCGCGCCAGGCGCGGACGATCAGTCTTGCCGGCGAGGCAGACCCGCGCCGAACAGCGCAACGGGCTGCTGCAGGCCCCGCAGCTCGTGAAGGCCCAGGGAAGACAGCGACAGCTCATCAGGCACGGCAAGCCGCTGCTGGCATGCCGCGGTCAAGACAATGTCGGCAGGCAGTTCCTTGGTGAGCTGCTCGCAGCGGGATGCCACGTTGACAGTGCTGCCGAAGGCGCACACGCCGAGGCGCTTGTCCGTTCCGGCGACACCGATCGCGATCGGGCCGGTGTTGATACCGATGCCGACACGCAGAGACGCGGGGCGATGCCGCAGCTCCGCCGCGTCCTCGCGTATGCGCCGCTGTATCTCGATCGCGGCGCGCACGGCGTTGTCCGTCGCCCCGTCGACGGGCTCGAACAGCGCGACGATCTCGTCGCCGATGTACTGATAGACCGCGCCGCCCGCGGCGCGAATCGCGGGTTCGACCAGCGCGAAGAAGCCGTTGAGAAACTCGTAGCACTCGGCGGCCGTCACAGACTCGGAGAAGGTGGAGAACTCGCGCACGTCGCACGACAACACGCTGTAGATCTTCTCGGTCGCCGAGAAGCTGGCCGTTTGATCCGGCGCGAAGGTGTCGGGCACGAACTTGCGAAACGTCTCCATCTGCTCGCGCAGTTCCTGGGTACGCTCCGCCACCTTGGCCTCCAACCATTCGTTGGCCGCTCGCAGCTCTTGCTGCAGCCGCACGATGGAGAGGTGTGTTTCGAGCCGCGCGAGCACCTCCGCCGCCTCGATCGGCTTGGTCACATAGTCGACGGCGCCAACGGAAAAGCCGCGCACCTTGTCGAAGACGTCATCGAGCGCGCTGACGAAGATGACCGGCACATCGCGACTGGCGGGATCGGCCTTCAGCCGCTCGCAGACCTCATAGCCGTTCATCCCGGGCATGTTGATATCTAGCAGGATGACGTCGGGCGCCTCGGTCGTCGCGAGCCGCAGCGCCAGTTTGCCGTTGGGCACGCCCTTGACGCGATAGCCCTCGTTTGTGAGGAGGTCGACCAGCAGCCGCAGGTTCGCGAGCGTGTCATCGACGACTAAAACGTAGCCGCGGTCCTGTCGTTCGTCCGCGTTGCTCACCCGCCCCTCCTCCGCCACGTGCGCCCCGCTAATCCGCCGCCGGAAAGTCCACGCGCTCGCGCAGGCGCACGACGCCGTCGGCGTCGCGTAGCTCGATGCGCACGCCGCCCGCGTCGACGTCGAGCAGGCCGAACTGGGACGTGCGCAGGTTGTCGCCGCCCAGCCGATAGCGATTTGGCTCACCTTCGCCGAAACCGGACGAGGCGCTCATCGGACTGGAGGTGGCTTCCACGATGCGGCCGCCGTCTGCGAGTTCAAACGCCGAGATCTCGCCGAGATGCCGATCACCGGACAGCAGCACCGTTCGCCCCTGCCCGCGCTGCGCGATCAGCTTCAGCAGCCGGGCGCGCTCGGCCGGGAAATTGCCCCATTTTTCCCAGCAGTGCTCGTCCGGAATCACCTGGGTGCTGCTGACGATCAGCCGCAGATCGGCCGGCTCGGCGAAGCGCGCCTCGAGCCACGCCCACTGCGCCTCCCCCAGCACCGTGCCCGCGCTCGGCGCGTAGTTCTTGATCGGGCAGTCGAGCGAGCGCGGCGCCGCGATCAGCGCGTCACGAAAGTAGCGGGTGTCGAGCAGCACTACCTGAACATCCAGGCCACCGATCGCCAGCCGCTGCTGCGCATAGACCCCGGGTCGGGAGCGGGCTGGATGGGTGCCCGGGTAGCCCCAGAAATCGAAGAATATCCGCGCCGCCTCGTCCTTGAAGGCGAACTCCTCGCCACCGTCGTTGAGGCCATAGTCGTGATCATCCCAGGTGGCCAGCAGGGTCGCATTGGCCTTCAGCGTCTGGAATCCGGGCGCGGCGGCGAGCTTCGCGTACTCGGCCTGCATGACCTCGACGCTGGGGTCGGCGGAGAACGCCGCGCTGTCGGCATAGACGTTGTCGCCGAGGAAAATCATGACGTCGGGCGCGGTCGCGTTGATGGCGGCCCAGATCGGATGCTCGGGCGCGTCATCATCCGCGCAGGAACCAAACGCGATCCGTACCGGCGCGCTGCGCGGCGACTCCGCTACCGGCGTCGACGTAACTTCGCCGCCGCAGGCGGTGAGGCCCGCCAGAGCAATCGCCGCGACGCACCCCAGCCCGCGCCGGGTCGTGCCCGACGAGCGCCCGCGGCTCGTAGAGCGCCTGCGGCTCGTAGAGCGCCTGCGGCCCGTAGAGAGCCTGCTGCCCAGCAACCGGCGACTAAGGATGTTCTCGCGCATCCAGCTCTGTCCGCACGTCCTCCAGAAGATCGCGAGTATGGCCGAGATCGAGCGTCTTGGCGTCCAGCGCCAGCAGGATGTAGACGAACAGCTGCGCCCCCAGCGCCCCGGTGTTGACCTTGGTGCGCAGATTGCCGGCGCTCTGCTGGACACCCAACCCCTCGAGCGCCCGGGACAGATCCCGGTACTCCATGCCTCGATAGGCCATCTGCGCCCTTACCGTACGCCGCAGCGTCTCCCGCATCGCGGGCGAGTCGAAGAGTTTGGCCACGAGACCTCCTGGGGTACGCCTGTCCACCAGGCCCAGATCAGGCGCGGGGAGCTTCGTCAAATAACTACCTAATAGCCTGTATTCTATTCATATGTGATTTATTCGCAACATTAGTGTAAAATAGATGTCATCTACACTGGAAGGAGATCCTATGTTTCTCGATCCCATTGCCATCGTGTTTTTGGTGCTGGTCCTGCTGCTGCTGGCGAAGGGCGTGTGTTTTGTACCCCAGGGCTTCAACTGGACCGTCGAACGCTTCGGCCGCTTCACGCGTACGCTCAATCCGGGCCTGAGCATCATCATTCCGTTCATCGACCGGATCGGTCAGAAAAAGAACATGATGGAGCAGGTGCTCGACATCCCACCCCAGGAGGTCATCTCGTCAGATAACGCCCAGGTAACCACGGACGCGGTGTGCTTCTATCAGGTGCTCGACGCGGTGCGCGCCTCCTACGAGGTCAACGATCTGACCCGGGCGATGCAGAACCTGGTCATGACGAACATTCGTGCCGTGCTGGGTTCCATGGAACTCGACGAGATGCTGTCGAACCGGGACCGCATCAACTCGTCGCTGCTGACCAAGGTGGACGAGGCCACCGACCCCTGGGGCGTGAAGGTCACCCGCGTGGAAATTCGCGACATCAGCCCGCCCGCCGATCTGGTCGACGCCATGGCGCGCCAGATGAAGGCCGAGCGCGACAAGCGCGCCCAGATCCTTGTGGCCGAGGGCGAACGCGAGGCGGCGATTCAGATCGCCGAAGGTGAGAAGCGCAGCCAGATACTGGCGGCCGAGGGCGAGCTGGAAGCCGCGCGCCGCGAGGCCGAGGCACGCGAACGACTCGCCGAGGCGGAGGCCAACGCGACCACCATGGTGTCCCAGGCGATCGCAACCGGCGAGTCTCAGGCCATCAACTACTTCGTCGCGCAGAAGTACGTCGATGCGCTAGGCAAACTCGCGGAATCGCCCAACAACAAGGTCATGATGATCCCTCTGGAGGCGGGCAGCGTGATCGGCGCGGTCTCCGGCATCTCCGAGATCACCCGGAGCGCCTTCGGGGATGCCGCCGCACCGCGCGGCGCGTCCTAAACCCCGGCTACCCAACGCAACCCAAAGGAGGATGTGAACATGGAATGGCTCGACAACGTCTCGAGTACCCACTGGCTGGGCTTCGGACTGCTGCTGCTGATCTTGGAGGTCAGCTTCGGCATTGCGTATCTGCTCGGTCCGGGGTTCGCGGCGCTCATCGTGGCGCTCGCGGTGTGGCAGACGGAGCTGACGCCCTCTGAGGCCCTGGTGCTGTTCGGTGTCCTCAGCGTCATCACGACCTGGGCCTATGCGCGCTACTTCCGCCACAGCCCGGACAGCGGCGCGGCGGACGGCCTGCATGACCGCACGCGCAGCATGATCGGCAAAGAGACCACGGCCTCCGACGTCATTGACGGCGAAGCCCGCATCGCCTTCGGCGACACCCTCTGGCGGGTCCGATCGACGGGACCGGCAATTGCCGCCGGCAGTCGTGTACGCGTCGAGGGCGTCGACGATGACGTGCTGCTGGTCAACGCGGTGCGCTGACGCTCGCGCGGCCGCCGCCCGCCGGGAAGACCCTGGCGAGCGCAACGATTCGGCCTGCCGTAAGCCTTGGCGGCGCTTGCGCGGCCAGAGGTGACACAGGCGCGTCACAAGAAATGTCCGGCGTCGGCGCTCCGACACTCGCGCGGCTGGGTGATTTGTGGAACATTGGGGTGTTAGCACCGCAAGCCGCTGGAGGACAAGGGGAACCCATGAATTTCGAATTTACCGAGGAGCAAAAACTGCTCCGCGATCAGGCGAGCGGCTTTCTCGCCGAACACTGCCCGCCAGAAGTCGTGCGCCGTGTGCTCGACGGCGAGGAGCCGTGGGCGCGAGACCTGTGGGCGAAGATCGCCGAGATGGGCTGGACCGCCACCGCGATCCCGGAAGAGTTTGGCGGACTGGGTCTGTCGCATCTCGAACTCGTGGTCATCGCAGAAGAGCTCGGCCGCGCCGCGGCGCCGGTGCCTTTCTCTTCCTCCGTCTACCTGGCCACCGAGGCCATCGTCGCGGCCGGTAGCCAAGCACAGAAGGAACGCTGGCTGCCGCAGCTCGCGGGCGGCGAGGTGATCGGCGCCTTCGCCTACGCCGAAGGCGGTGGCCAGACTACGGCGGCAGCGCTGACGACAACTGCGGCGGGTGGCAAGCTCAGCGGCACCAAGGTCGCCGTCGCGGACGCTCAGATCGCCGATGTCATGGTCGTCGCGGCAAAGGCCGACGGCGGCGATGGCGCCTCGCTGTATTTGGTCGATATGAAGGCCGACGGGGTGACCTGCGAGCCGGTCAAGACCGTGGACCCAACACGACCCCACGCCAACGTCACCTTTGACGGCGCGGCGGCCGAGCTGCTCGGCGGCGACGGCACCGGCTGGGCGACGCTGACGAAGGTCCTGGACCACGCCGCGGTGCTGATCGCCTGGGAACAGCTCGGCGGTTCCGAGGCGTGCCTCCGGATGGCGAAGGACTACGCGATGGGCCGCTATGCTTTCGGTCGACCGATCGCGTCCTATCAGGCAATCAAGCACAAGCTCGCCGACATGTACGTCAAGAACACGCTCGCGCGCTCCAACGCCTACTTCGGCGCCTGGGCGCTGGCTAACCAGGCGGCCGAGCTGCCGCTGGCGGCGGCGACCGCGCGCGTGGGCAGCACCCAGGCGTACTACTACGCTTCGAAGGAGAACATCCAGACGCACGGCGGCATGGGCTACACCTGGGAGTTCGACTGCCAGTTCCACTATCGCCGTTCTAAGGTCTTGAGCGTCAACATCGGCAGCGAGCGCCAGTGGCAGGAAAAGCTGCTGCGTGCCGCAGAGCAAAGCAACGCGGCCTAGAACGCCAATACGGAGACAGACACTATGAATTTCGAAGATTCAGCAGAAGAGCAGGCGTTCCGCGCAGAGGCTGCGGCATGGCTTTCGGACAATGCACCCAGCGCCGCGGAACTGGACGGCATGAACCTGATGGAACAGGCCAAGTTCTGGCAGAAACGCAAGGCGGATGGCGGCTGGGCCTGCATCCGCTGGCCGAAGCAATATGGCGGCCGGGACGCAAGCGCCATGGACAACATCATTCTCGGCCAGGAAGAGGCGAAGCTCGATCTGCCCAACACCGGCGTGTTCGCCATCGGCCAGGGCATGGCGGCACCCACGCTGATGACCTGGCTGGACAACGAGGAAGACAAACAGCGCTTCATCCCACGGCTAGCGAGCGGCGAAGACATCTGGTGTCAGCTGTTCAGCGAACCCGCGGGCGGCTCTGACCTCGCCGCGCTGCGCACCAAGGCCGAGCGCGACGGCGACGATTGGGTCATCAATGGCCAGAAGATATGGACCTCGGGCGCCCACTACTCCGACTACGGCATTCTGGTCGTGCGGACCGATCCCACCGTACCCAAGCACAAAGGCCTGACCTATTTCTGGGTCGATATGAAATCGCCCGGTATCGAGATCAAGCCCATCCGCCAGATCTCCGGCGACGCCAACTTCAACGAAGTGTATTTCACCGATGTGCGCATCCCCGACAGCCAGCGCATGGGCGCGGTTGGCCAGGGCTGGCAGGTGTCGCTGACCACGCTCATGAACGAGCGCGCGAGCATCGGCTCCGGCGGCGGCAACGTGAAGTTCAACACCGTGAAGCAGCTCGCGGAAGAGGTGAACATCGACGGCCGTCCGGCCATCGAGGACTCGGCGGTGCGCGCGAAGCTGGCGAACTGGTATGTGCAGGAAGCCGGGCTGAAGTACACCGCATTCCGGACGCTGTCCGCGATCTCACGCGGTGAGACGCCGGGACCGGAGAACTCAATCGGCAAGCTGGTGGGCGGCGCGAAGACCCAGGACATGGCGTCGTTCGCGATCGATCTGATGGAGCAGGAAGGCATCGTCCGCGACAGCGAGCGCGACGAGCGCTGGGCCGCCCTGTACCAGGACGCCTACATGTCCATCCCGGGTCTGCGCATCGCCGGCGGCACCGACGAGATCATGGCGAACATCATCGCCGAGCGGGTACTGGGCATGCCCCAGGATCCGCGCGCGGACAAGGGCATTCCGTTCAATGAGGTGCCCACCGGCAACTGAGCCGCACGGCGCGGGGTCGCGGCCGCAGGGCCGCGCTTCGCAGCCGACACCCACCGGGCGGTGCTCGCGCGCCGCCGCTTGACGCACAGCCGTGCCTCTACGCCCTCCCCGTACTCGCTGCCCTTTCCCAGCTCCTCTACCCAGTTCCTCTGCCGACGCCTGCCGCGCGTCGCTCTGGACGATTGACTACAAGCGCCGGCGTCGCAAATCTGCCGCCGAAGATGCCCCCCTTCTAAAGTGACCTCCATCGCGACGCCAACAGTCGCGGCAACCCAAAAAAGGAGTCAGTCATGGGCATTTTCCAATCCACCGTTACACGCCGGTTGCTCGGCGCGCTTGCGCTCACGCTTGCCAGCGCATTCGCGCTCGCCGGTGTGGAGACGGCGACGGACGACGACAACGTCATTCTCGCGGGCCACGATGCGGTCGCGTATTTCACAGAAAACAGGCCCGTGCTGGGCTCGGCGGAATTCACCGCAGAGCACGAGGGAGCCGTGTACCGATTTTCGACGGCGGCGAATCGGGACACGTTCGAGGCGAACCCCGCAAAGTACGCGCCGGCCTACGGCGGCTACTGCGCGCTGGGCACGTCGTTCGGGAAGAAATTCCACGTCGACGGCAAGGCATTCGAGGTCGTCGATGGTCGCCTCTACGTCAACAAGAACCTGCGGGTGTACCGCAGCTGGAAGAAGGACATCCCGGGTAACATCGTGAAGGCCGATGCCCGCTGGCCGACCATCGTGGGCGTTCCGGCTAAGGATCTGTGAGCGGCTGCTGCCGCGCCTGATTGGGGGTCATACCCAGCTCTTTGCGGAAGGCCTGACGAAACGACACCTCAGAGGCATAACCAACCTGCTCAGCGACCGATGCCACGGCATCGGTCGTTGACGTCAACAGATCCAGCGCTACCTGCAGACGCCAGTTCTGCAGGTAGCGCATCGGCGCCAAGCCCGTGACTTTCTTGAACCGATCCGCGAACGCCGAGCGACTCATGAACGCGCGCTCGGCCAGCGTCTCCACCGTCTGCGGCGCCGCCGGATCGGCATGGATCGCTGCGAACACCGGCGCGAGCCGCTCGTCCAGCATGGCGCTCAAGAGATCCTCGCCCGTGCCGCCGCGCACCGCCTCGCGCAGCGCATAGACAAACAATCCCTGCGAGCTGGAAGCAAGCAGCGCCTGCGAGCCGCTCTGCGGCGCTTCGAGTTCGGCGAAGATCACGTCCACCAGCCCACCGAGATGGTGCGTACGCTGCTCCAGCACGATCACCGGCGGCAGCGCGTCCAACAGCGGCCAGCTCGCCTCGGATTCGAACAGAAAGAAACCGCACAGCATCATGTTGTCCGCACTTGCGGCATCGACATCGCGCGCCTGATTGAGATCGCCGGCGGGCGGCAACGTCGGCGTGGAAGCGATCACGTGCCGCCCGTCGTGGGGCAGCACGACGAGATCGCCAGGCGCCAGCTCGCGCGGCGTCGTGTCCGCAACGTGCAGCCAGCAGCGCCCGTGCTGTATGAGATGAAACGGTATGCTGCGCGTGCCGGAAGTATCAACGGACCAGGTGCCGCAATAGCGCGCGTGCTTGAAGATCTTAGCCCTGAGACGCAGCCGCAGCAGGACCGCCGAAATCGGGTCTGAGTCGGACGTTGAGCTGGTGGCTGTCATGCGCGCATGTGCTTCGGTGGCGAATGAATCCCGAGCGCGCATTTTATGGCATTGTAGGTCTCCGGTGAGCGCGTAGCCCGGCATGCGAAACCTCAATCTGTTGATCCTTACCACGGCGCAGCTCGTCGCCGTCGGCGGCACCGTGTTTATCGTTACCATCGGTGGCATCGTCGGCATGGAGCTCGCCCCAAACGCGCGCCTCGCGACGCTGCCGGCGGCGCTGATGGTCGTCGGCACCGCCGTCGGCACAGTGCCCGCGGCGCTGATCATGCAGCGCATCACCCGACGCTACGGTTTCATGTTGGGCCTGTGCATCGCGGCCGCAGCGATGCTGTTGGCCGGCCAGGCGCTGGCCGCGCAGTCGTTCGTGCTGTTTACGGGCGCGACCGCGCTGCTGGGCTTCACCATCGCCTTCAGCCAGCAGTATCGATTCGCGGCCGCGGAATCGGTCGACCCCGCGCGCGCCGGGCGCGCGATCTCTTTCGTGATGTGCGGCTCTATCGGCGGCGCGCTGCTCGGACCCGAACTCGCCAAGTTCGCCGAACGCGGGTCGACCCTCTCGAACGCCGCCTACACCGCGATGGCGCTATACCTCGCGCTTGCCGCCATCATGTTTTTTCTGCGCCGGACGGACGCGGGCGACGACGTCGAGGTGGCGGCCGAGGCACCGAGATCCGTCGGCGAGTTGCTGTCGCAGCCGCTGATTCTGACCGCCATCATGGGCGGCGTGGTCGGTCAGGCAATGATGACCTACGTGATGACCGCAGCCCCCATCTCCATGCATGTGATCGATCAGTTCAGCATGTCAGAGACGGCGGACGTTGTTCGCAGCCACGTGCTCGCGATGTACCTGCCCGCGCTGATCACCGGTTTGCTCATCGAGCGTTTCGGCGTGCAGCGCATCATGGCGATCGGCGTCGCGATCTACGTGCTGACGATCGGCGCCGGGATGGCGGGACATCACTATCTGCACTACAGCATCGCGATGATCGCGCTGGGTGTCGGCTGGAACTTCCTGTTCGTCGGCGGCTCGACGCTCTTGGTGCGCAGCTATCGCCCGCAGGAGCGATTTCGCGCGCAGGCGTTGAACGACTTCAGCGTGTTTACCGGCTCGGCCTGCGCCACGCTCGGCGCGGGCGCCATGCTGCACGGCTTCGGCTGGAACGGCGTGCTGCTGTCCACGGTGCCACTGCTGCTGGCCATGATCTGGTCATTGTCTCGCGTTCGAGGAACGCCGCAAACTAGCGGTTAGCTGCGACCCGCGACGTGGCTCAGGCACGCCACACGCGCTTGTTAACCGAACCGAACATCTCCGACAGCTCGACCCGCAGGGGCGTGATCCTGACCGGCAGGAAGTTTGGATCCTCCGGCCCGGTCGAACCGAATTGCGTCAGATCGTAGTCGATGGCTTCCCACGCGCGCTGCTTGGTCGCCAAATCCGAAATCAGCTCCGCCGTGCCGCGAACCATCACGTGGACGAACTCCGGCGGGGCTACCTGATACTGGATATCGACGTGCGGATTGTCGCGCAGCTGCGCCGCCTTCGGGCTCTGCGGCCCGGTGGCGAACCACAGCACCTCCCCCTCCCAAGTCGGGTGGACGATGCGTACGCGCGGTTCGTTGCCCGCAACCGTCGCGATGGCACACCACACCGCTTTCTTGCAAGCCGCATCCACGTCCGCAAAAAAGTCGCTCTTCTCGGCATCCGAAACCGTCATCTGCGTTCCCTCTGTCGGCCTGTTCGTCCGGCAGTATGCATGACGAAAGGCGCAAACCAAGCGGCTCGCAGCGCGGCAAGACCGTTCCAGCCGAGGCCTATCGCATCAACCGCCAGCGTGGAGGCCCAGGGCATCGAGAATCTCCGGGATTTTTTTCTTCATCCCGAAGTACCCCGCCCGCGCGTGCGGCCAGGCGACGCTGTCATAGGTGCGGCGCAGGCGCCGAACGTCGAGCCCCGCTGCCCCGAGACGCGTGGCCATTTCGTCTAACCGCGACCGCACATTGCCCACAGGCGCAAACGGCATCGCCACGCAGCGCAGGCCGCAGTTAGCCACCGCGTCCAGCACCACGCCCGCCCAATCGTCGGTCAGCGCCAGCCGCGCGCCCTGACGCTCTGCGGTATCTGCCAGTGCGCCACTGCGAAATCGCGTCGTAGGAGTGTCACCGTGCTCTGGCAGTCCGAGCACGATGCTGATCGCCGGCGCCATGTCTCTCGTGTCGGGGGCCGTCAGATCCGCGGACGTGAGCAGCGACACGAACGGCTCAAGCGGCGGCGCATTCGCGTCGAGCAAGGGCACACGCGGATGCTCCCTGTCCTCCCGGAGCGGCGCCGCTTGGGTGGCGAGTCCTCGGGGACAGAAAAGGCCTTCGGTGAAGCGCGCAATGTTGTCGGCGGAGGCCACATAGCATTTGCCGGCGGTGTGCAGGCCTGCGACCCAACGCCAGCTCAGGGTGTTCACCGCTGGATCACCGTCGATCAGATGGCGAAGAAAGAAATCGGCGCCCAGCTCCCACGGCAGGCGCAGGGTGAATATCCAGATGGAGGCAAACCACATGCGCGCATGGTTGTGCAGGTAGCCGGTGACAATCAGCTCCTGCACCCAGGCGTCGAAGCAGTCGATGCCTGTACGGCCGGCGAGCGCTGCCGCGTAGTCAGTCCCGGATGCGCCAAGCGCGTCGTCTCGCCCCTCGACAAACGCCGACCGGACGCTCGGTCGCTGCTCCAGCCAGCCCCGAAAGTAGGTTCCCCAGAAAACTTCGGAGATAAACCGGTCCGCGCTCGCTCGACCGTGCCGGGCCAACACAGCCTTCAGCACTTCTGTCTCGGTCAGCAGACGATGGCGCAGCCACGGTGAAAGCCCGGACGTGTTGTCGCGCCCCTGGGGACCCCGATCGTAGTTTCGCTGCCGCGAATAATAGTCTCCGGCGTGTGGGAGGAAACGTGCTAGCTGCTCAAGGCCGGCTGCGCGCGTCGGCTGAAAAACGAACGGGACAGACATCAGCCCCGTCGGCGGCAGCGTTCAGAACAGTAGCGGACCTCGTCCCAGACCTTGGCCCACTTCTTCCGCCACACGAACGGGCGTCCACAGGATTTGCAGGCTTTAGATGGCAGATCGCCCTTACGCCTCATTTTCATGCGAGCGAGTGTAGCCGACGACGACGCGCCAGTAGCGGACCTACTGAATGCCCGCATTCGCGGCCTCTGCCGCCTGCCACTCCGTCAGGTTGCGGCCGAAATCGATGGCGACGTGGTGCTGAAAAGCCGGTCGTGACGACACCTCCGCAAACCAGCGTTCGACGTTTGGCAGGTTCGGCCGCGGCACATCGAGCTTGAGGTAACGATAGGTCATCGGCCCGTAGGGCATGTCCGCCATCGTCAGCTCGTCGCCCGCGATGAATCGCGAGTTCGCCAGATGCGCATCGAGCGCCTCATAGGCCGCGCCGGTGCGGGACGTGAGGCCATCGACCGCGCTCGGCTTACGCTCGGCTTCTGGTGTGCGGATGAGCAGCATGAACAGATTAAAAAAGGTATGGATCTCACCGCGCTGCCAGTCCATCCACTGATCGGCTCGCGCCAGCAGAGCCGGCTCCTGCGGCCACAGCGAGCCGGCGCCATAGCTGCGGCAGACATAGCGCACGCAGGCGTTCGACTCGTAGACGACGACATCGCCGTCGAGCACGGTCGGCACAACCCGATTCGGATTCGGGTAGTCGTCCGGAAAGCCGAACGATCCCGCCACGTCGTCACGAACATAGTCGACGCCCAGTTCGCCGATCGCCCACATCACCTTCTGCACGTTCGCCGAATTACGGCGGCCCAATATTCTGATCAACGTCAGCAGCCCACAACCCCGATCGCGCTAGTGTCCGGCGAATCGACCGTCTCGCGCAATCGTCGCGAGCGGCTGGCCGCCTGGCGTGTGCCCTAGCCTGTATGCGGCCGCCACGTCAGGCGTGCCGCTGCGTCGCCTTAACCGACGACGCAGCCAGGCAGGGTGTTCGGACCTCAACGCCCTCGCCGTGACAGCGCTGGCGTGCGTCGCTCGCGCGACCGTCGCAGCCGCCCAGCGGGGCTTCGAGCTCGCCAACGAGCAGCGCCCGCCCCCGGTTGCGCAGCCGCACAAACCGCCGCAGGGGCACCAACACGGGCCGGCAGACCGCCAGCAGGGTGTCCAACCACAGCAAAAACAGTTGCGCGGTGCGGGCGGTTCTACAGTTGCGGGAAGCGATCATGGAGCCATCCTCATTGCGTTCTCGGGCGCGGGCGCGGCGCTCGTCTGCAGCGACGTGTCGTCCGGGGTACGAGACCAATCTAGAGGAGGCCTGCTGACAGCGTACTGACAGCAGGAGGCGTGTATGACAAGAGAGGGCGATCCCTGCTGACAGTGTAGCGTCAGGAGCCTGTCAGCAGGCCTCGCTCACCGCGCCGGCCTCCACCGCGCGCACCAGTGCCCGCTGCACGTCCTGCAGCCGCACCGGTTTGCCCACGAAGTCGTTCATGCCCGCGCTGTAGCAATCGTCCCGGTCTTCGGGCCGCGCGTTCGCCGTCATCGCAATGATCCACGGCTGAGTGGCGCGCCTATCGCCGCGTATCTGCCGCGTGGCCTCCAGCCCGTCGAGCTCTGGCATTTGGACATCCATGAAAACCAGCCGATAGCGATGCTGCGCCAGCATGTCGAGGGCCTCTCGACCGTTCGCGGCGGTATCGGCCCGCAGACCCAGCTTCTTCAGCATCTGCCGCGCAACCGTCTGGTTAACCAGATTGTCTTCCGCGACGAGTACGCACTCATCGACCAACTCGGCCGGCGCCAGAGGCTGCGCGCTCGTCGCCACGCGCTCCGCTCGACTCTCGCCGCGCAGCACCCTGCCGATCGCCCTGTAGAGGTCGTTGGGTCGCACGGGCTTGCGCAGCACGGCGTCGAAATCGCCCCAGTCGACCTCGCCCCGGTCAAGCGAAGTCAGGAGCACCAGCGGCGGCGGATCCGGCTGGCGCCGGCGTATCTCAGTCGCGAGTGCGGTGCCATCCGCATCGGGCATGGCCATGTCTGTGATGATCAGATCGGGCCGGCGCTGCTCGGCGGCCGCCAGTAAATCCGCGGGGCGTGCGAATACCCGCGACTCGACGCCCAGCCAGCTCAGCAGTCCCTCGAGTACTCGGCGATTGGTCTCGTTGTCGTCGACGGCGAGAACACGCCGGCCTGTCAGCGACGGCAGATCGGGTGGAGCCGCATCGGCTTCGTGCTCTGCGGCGATAGAAAACCGGAACGTCGAGCCCAAACCCTGCGCGCTATCCACCCGGATATCGCCGCCCATCAGGCGCACGAGGGACCGCGATATCGACAGTCCCAGACCGGTGCCGCCAAAACGCCGCGTGGTAGAGGCATCGGCCTGGGTAAAGGCATCGAACAGACCGCCCAGCTTGTTTTGCGCAATGCCGATCCCGGTATCCGCGACCGCGAAGTGCAGCCGCAGGCGGTCCTCATGTCCCGGTTCCGCCGCGGCGCGCTGCACGCGAACCTGTAGCGATACCTCGCCGGCGTCGGTGAACTTGACGGCATTCGACAGCAGATTGACCAGCACCTGTCGCAGGCGCTGGACGTCACCCCGCACGGTGCAGGCGTGCTCGGGCGGCAGATCGAGAATGACCTCTAGCTGCTTCTTCGCCGCGATGGGCGCGATGATGTCCAGCGCATCGGCCACGCACTGTTCGAGTTCGAAAGCCTGGTGTTCCAGCTCGATCTGGCCAGCTTCGATCTTTGAAAAGTCGAGAATTTCGTTGATCACCGTCAGCAGCGATTCGCCGCTGGCCCGAATCGTCTCGACGTAGCTGAGCTGCTCGGGGGAGAGCTGCGTGTTCTGCAGCAGCGACGTCATGCCGATGACCCCGTTCATGGGCGTTCGTATTTCGTGGCTCATGTTGGCCAGGAAACGGCTGCGTACCTCGATCGCCGCCTCGGCGACTTCCTTGGCGTGCCGCAGTTGTTGCTCGCGTTCGTACAGGTCGCTGATGTCGCTCATGCTGATCATCATGTTGCGACCATCGCCGATGCGGCCCATCGCGAGCCGCGCCATGAACTTGCGACCGCTCGCGGCCTGGTAGGGAATATCCTCCTGAAACAGACCCTGCCGCAGATGCTCCGCTACGGTGACATCGCGATTGGCGCGCAGCTCGAAGTGATCGTCATAGCCCTGCATGACCAGCCGCCGTGCCAGCTCCGGATCATCGGTGTCAAACATATCCAGAAACTGCTGGTTGTAGCCGAGTATCTCGCCGCTGCGCACTTCGCCCCACATGAGCGCGTCCGCAGAGCGATTGAAGATCGCTTCGATAACGCTGCCCTGCTCGTCGCGAATGAACTGCTGGCGAATCATCCAGCAGCGGGCGATGGCGGCGATCGCCGCCACCGTGACGGTGTGCAGGCACGGGCGCACGATCGCGGAACTTAAGCCGTGAACCGCAACCATCGAGCAGAGCACGATCGCTGTGCCGGTCAGACTCCAGGTGATCACCAACCGCTGGCGATGAAACATCATCGTGACCAGTCCGATCGTGAGCAGGACGGGTACGGACGAGCCGATCAGTTCGCCCTCGAGCGCCGAGCGCATGCCGATGTGAAGGGCCAGCAGCCAACCCATCAGCAGGCTGACGCGGCCGATGCTGCGCTGCGCCCAACCCCGTACGAAGCTACCCCAGAGGATGACTCCGAGCAGGGGCAACCAGAGCACAAAGGGTAACCAGACGCTGGGGTGGTCGCGCCAGACGTCGAACCGCAGGATGAAGTTGGCGAGCGGACCCACGACGCCAGCGAGGAGGATATAGCGGTAGACCTGGAGATCGCGGAGGTTAGGCAACGGTCGAGTAGTGGAAATTGCGCGTTATAGTCAGTGTAGACGGGCCCAACGCGCCGGCCCGATGCCCCTTGTGACGCCGTCGCGATTCGCGATCTGCTCCTCGAAACTTCGGTTTGATCCTGTCGGATTCGGTTTGTACGTCTTCTTTCGTCTCTGGTTTAGTCCGTGGTATTCGTCCCTGGTCGCTGCGCAGCGAGGTTCCTGCCAGACAGATGTCAGGAGAGTGTCAGCAGCGCGGCGGCCGCTGCAATAGACTCTGGCCACTGTCCGCCGACCGGAGGCCGCCGATGCGCCCCGCAGATCGCCTGTTCCAGATCGTTCTCGCCCTGTCGCGCGGCAAGGTGCTGACCGCCAGAGCGCTGGGCGAACGCTTTGGCGTGTCTGAGCGCACGATTTACCGCGACATCAATGATCTGGCAGCCAGCGGCGTACCCATCGAGGGTGAGGCCGGCGTCGGCTATCGGCTCCGGCGCGACTACCAGGTGCCACCGCTGATGTTCGACAACGAGGAGCTGCAGGCGCTCGCGTTTGGGGTCCAGGTGGCCCAGGCCCACGGCGATCCCGCGCTCGCCACGGCGGCGGAGCGGGTGCTTGCCAAGCTGGACGCCGCGCTGCCGCCACGCCTGCGGGCCGGGCTGGAGGGCGGAGCGCTGCACGTACCCGGCGCCAACCGATTTTCCGAGGCTTCCGCGACGCTCGGCGAGCTGCGCTGCGCGGTCAACGAACGCCAGCGGGTCTTCATCGACTATGTAGCCCGCGACGAGGCCGCAACCCAGCGCATCGTCTGGCCCCTGACGTTGGCCTACTGGGGCGTGAGCTGGACGCTCGGGGGCTGGTGCGAGCTGCGCGAAGGCTTCAGGAACTTTCGCGTCGACCGCATTCGGCGGGCCGACGTGCTCAAGAGCCAGTTTCCGGACGCGCCGGGCCGGCGCCTCAACGACTATCTGCGCAGCGTCGACGTCGCGCCCTGAAGTCGTTGCGGCCGCCCGCGGCCCCCGCAGCTAAAGGGGCGCGCAGGCTTCTTCCAGCCAGGGCAGCACGTCCGCCGGCACCTCCCCCGCGATGCCGGCCAGAACCCGAGCGTGATAGTCGTCGAGCCACGCGATCTCGGCCGCGTCCAGCATCGACTTCACGAGCGGCCGCTTATCGATCGGCGCCAGCGTCAGCGTCTCGAAGCGCAAGAATTCGCCAAACTCCGTCTTGCGATCGGGCACGATCTCCATGATGTTTTCGATGCGCACCCCGTGGCGTCCGCCGCGGTAAACGCCCGGCTCGTTGGTCAGCACCATCCCGGGCTCGAGCGGCACGTCGATCAGCCGCTGAGACAAACCGTGGGGTCCCTCGTGCACGACGAGGCACTGTCCCACGCCGTGCCCCGTGCCGCAGTCGTAGTCGATTCCTGCCTGCCACAGCACGCCGCGCGCCATGATGTCGATATTGCAGCCGCGCGTGCCGCGTCTGAACCGGGTGCCGGTCAGGCGGATCACGGCCTGCAGCACGCGGGTGTAGTCCTCGCACTGTTCGCGCGTCGGCCGACCGCGGGCGAAGGTGCGGGTGATGTCCGTCGTGCCGCCGAGGTACTGACCGCCCGAATCGACCAACAGCAGGCCGTCGCCCAAGACCGTCGCGGCCGTAGCCTCGGTCGCGTGGTAATGCATCAGCGCAGCGTTGGGTCCAAAGCCCGCGATCGTTTCGAAGCTCTCGCTGACGTAATACGGCAGTTCGCTGCGAAACGCGCGGAGGCGCTCTCCGACGCTGTACTCGCTAAAGCAGCCATCGGACTGCGTGTCCAGCCAGTGACCGAGTCGCGCAACCGCGACGCCGTCCAGCCGCAGCGCCTCGCGCAGCGCGGCGCGCTCCACCTCGTTCTTACAGCCACGGCTCAGTTCCGTGAGCGCAGGTTCCAGCACCGGACTGCCGGCGAGGTCGTACAGCCGCGCGTTCGTGGTCTGCGGACACAGACTGAGCGCGCCGTTGACGCCGCTGACCAGACCGTCCAGCGCCGCGGGTGCGGCGATCTCCACACCAGCCCCGTCGAGACGCTCGGCAATCGTGGCGGGGATCTTGGCCGCCTCGACGCAAAACACCGCTCGTCGCGCGGTCACGAACAGGTAGCCCTCAACCAGCGGGCAGAACGGAACATCGGCGCCGCGCAGGTTCAGGGTCCAAGCGACGTCGGGCAACGCGGAGAGCAACACGGCATCGCGGCCGCGCTCGGCGAGCAGCGTCCGCACGTCGGCCAGCTTCGCCGCCGTATCGCGACCGGCAAACTCGAGTGGGTGCTCGAACACGGGCGCGGTGGAGCGCTGCGGCCGTTGCCGCCACTGCAGGTCGACCAGATCGTCCGTGAGCTGCAGCGCTATCGAGCGCGGTTCCAGCGCCTTGCGCAGTTCCAGCAGCGTCGCGGCGGCGATCGAATGTCCCGCGCAGGCGACTCGCGCGCCTTCGTGCAAGGTCTGCGCAAGCCACGCCGCGATGGTCGGTGTATCGGGCTCGCGCGCCTTGAACAGACGTATGCCGCTGCCGGTAAGCTGCGACTCGGCCTGCAGGTGATAGCGACCGTCCGTCCAGAGCCCGGCATCGTCCGCGGTGACGACGACGTCACCGGCGCTGCCGTCGAACCCAGAGACATACTGGCGGGCTAACCAGTGGGGCGCCGAATACTCGCTCTGGTGCGGATCGTTGTTGGTGACTATGCACGCGTCGAAACCGCGCGCCGCCATGTCCGCGCGCAGCCGGGCAACTGCATCATTCATCGCACGTCGACCTGGATGCCGCCGGCCCCATCGAGCAGGGTGTACAGCGCCTGTTCGAGCTCGGCCGCCGTGAACGGTTTGGCGAGGAAGGCAGCGCCGCTGTGGCCGTCCGCGGAGCGGCCAATCGTCGAATGGTCGTAGCCGGAGATAAACAGCACGCGCAGCGAGGAATCGATCACGCGCGCAAGACGATATAGCTCGGTGCCGCGGACGTCCGGCAAGACCACGTCGGTCATGAGCACGGCGATGTCCGCATTGCGCTGCAGCGCGGCAAGCGCGTCCGCCGCATCCGATGCGATCAGCGCGTCATAGCCGAGCCGCTTGAGCATCGAGCCGACGACATCGCGGACCGCCGCGTCGTCTTCGACCAGCAGCACGCGCTGGCTGCGGGTGCGCGGTTCGGCGACGCGAATATCGGCCTCGTCGCGCCACATCGGCGCCTTGCGTGCTGGCAGCTCGATACGGAACGTCGAGCCATCCGGACCGCTGCCGTCCAACTGCATGGCGCCGCCGTGCTGCTGAACGATACCGAGGCTGACCGGCAGGCCCAGCCCCAGACCGCTGGCGGCCCCCGACTTAGTGGAAAACAGCGGTTCGAACAGGTGCGCCTGGTCCGCCTCCGGCACGCCGGGACCGGTGTCCTGCACGAGGATCCGATGTTCATCGCTGCCGGCCAAGAGCCGCACCGACACGCTGCCGCCAGAGGGCATCGCCTCTGCGGCGTTGAGCAATAGATTCATCACGACCTGCTCGAGACGCTCGCCGTCGCAGGAGACCCAGCAGGGTATGTCGGGCAGTTCGAAGCGCTGCTCGATCTCCTCACGAATCACGCGACCCGCTAGCGACTGCACGCCCGTCAGCACGTCTCGCAGATCGGTGGCGCGCATCGCCAGCGGCTCGCCGCGGCCAAACGCCAACAGCCGCTCGGTGAGTTTTTCGGCGCGGGCGCCGGTGTCCGCGACCAGCTTCAGCAGGTCACGGGCGTCCTCACCCAGCTCGCGCTGCAGCGTCAGCTCCAGACCGCCGTTCATCACGGTCAGCAGATTGCGAAACTCATGCGCCACGCCGCCGGCCAGGCTGCCCAGCGCGTCCAGACGCTGCGCCTGCACGAGGGCCTCGTCGCTGCGGCGCTTCTGCTGGGCGAGCAGGACCTGGGCGGCGATGTCCGCGAGCGACCCCATTAGCGCCTCTTCGGCGGGCGACCACTCGCGCCCGGCCTGCGCCTCGACGAGCAGCACGCCACATATCTGGCCGGTCTCGAAGATCGCCGCAGACAGCCGCGCTTCAGGGTTTTGGGTCGCGAGCGTCCGGCGTTCCCCCAGCGTGGTGAGCAGACGTCCCACCGCGGCCTCGTCAAGGGTCGCGAGGGCCTCCGTTCGCGCGCCGCCAATGGGCGCGTTGTCTGGTTCGCCGCGTTTACTGACCAGACACTCTATGCGACCTTCGCGCTGCACCCACAGCGCTCCCTGGACCGCGCTGCAGACCGACAGGGCGCGCTCGACCAGCAGGTCGCAGACGAGCCGGGCGTTGCCCTCACGCAGCGCCGGCAGGCACGCCAACTCCGCCAACAGGCGGTTGAACGCGTGCTGCTCCCCTGGGGTCGTCATGTCCGCGGCGGACGTGGCCGCAAATGACAGAACCCCAAAAAAGGGGGGCCTGATAGACCGGACCCTGTTAGACCGGACAATGAAACGATCGTAAGCGTACAATGCATGTGCCAAAGCATACCGGTTCGTGCCCGAATTGGGCCGCAGCGAAACCTAGAATTGACGATTCTGGGTTGGCTGTTGTCCGATCAAACGTCAGACTGATTCGGTCAGCATCACCCGGCGGCGGGCGCCGCTCTGCGGTGAACATGACTGTCGCGAAACTGGTCGAGCGGCGAGCGGACCACGTCGAGCCAACCATGGAAAGTGGACCGCAAAACGTGGGCAGCTAGCCTAGAACAGCTAACCTAAATTGTAAGAATCGAAGAGACCACGAGACCGCTATTGTGATCGACAGGGACACGAACCCGGGCGACTCGGTGACTGACTCGACAACGCCCTCGCCTGCGGGCGCGCACTACACCGCGGTCGCCAGCCGGTCAGAGCGCGGCAACGACATTGCCACCCGCTGGTTGGCGTGGCTCAGCCATCGCGTTCCGGAAAAACGCTCTAAGTTCGCCTTCTATCAGGCGCTGCGACAGGACCCGCAATACGCGAGCATCAGGCTGGCCGAGGTGTTTGCGGCTCTGGCTCGCCACGAATTTGCGGGTCCGCAGCAGCCCGCCTTCGATCTGGCGGCACCGATCGTTGCGCGCGAACCCGATCGCCGCTAGCCAGGAGCGTCATGATAAGGTCCGCCTCAGCCCATAGAACGGGCGTTGCGGCCATATCGGACGGCTCCAACACCTCCGCTGACAGGACATCCAGAAGTTGCGCACCACGCCCGAGACAGCCGCCACAGCACAACGCTCCACGCGCCCAACCGCCGATCCAATTGGCACCGGAGCAGCATCGACCCCGTACGAGAAACCGCCGCTGCTGTGGCTGCAGACGCTCGTCTTCGCGCTCACCTTTCTGGTCGCCGCCATCGGCGTGCCCTGGTACGGGCTGACCGTCGGCTTCCATTGGACCGCGTGGGCAGCCTTCGTGCTGTTCTTTTTCGGCACCGGCATTGCTATCACGGCGGGCTATCACCGCCTGTGGGCCCACAACAGCTACAAGGCGCACCCGGTTCTAAAGGTCCTGCTCGCCCTGTTTGGCGCCATGGCGATTCAGAACAGCATCCTGATCTGGTGCTCGGGACATCGGGACCATCACCGCCACGTCGACGACGGCGATCAGGATCCCTACAGCAGCAGTAGGGGACTGTGGTTCTCGCACATCGGCTGGATGCTGCGCGACTATGATTCGGGCCAGGTGGATTTGCGCAACGTGCCCGACCTCAAACGCGACCCCATCGTCATGTGGCAGCACAACCACTATCTGACGCTGGTCCTTGCGACCAACTTCGTGCCACCGCTGCTGCTGGGCTTCTTGACCGGCGACATCGTCGGTCACCTGCTGCTCACCGGCGTGCTGCGCCTCGTGGCCACGCATCACAGCACCTTTTTCATCAATTCACTCGCCCACTACTGGGGCAGTCAGCCCTACTCGGATACCTGCAGCGCGCGGGACAACTCGGTGCTGGCCCTGTTCACTCACGGCGAGGGCTACCACAACTTTCATCATCGCTTTCAAACCGACTACCGTAACGGCGTCCGCTGGTGGCACTGGGATCCGACCAAGTGGCTGATTTTTGTCAGCTCGCTGACCGGCCTCGCCAGCGATCTGCGCCGAGTGCCTGCGGCGGTCATCGAGGAAGCCCGCGCAGAGATGCAGGCCAAGGCCCAGCTCGGCGCGAACTGACCCATTCGCCACTTCTGCGGTCGCTGCGCCGCTTGGCCGGTGGCTGCGCCGCACTGTGCGCACCCGCACAGGCTGATCTGACTTGGTCCGCACGGCTTGTCCAACTTGGCCCCCGAATCGGCGATTTCGCCGAATTTTTAGCGCATAGCCCTGTCTGTCTGTCGAGTCTGAGACGCATCGCGGCGTATCGCCCGCCCGACTTGCCTAATCTGGCACTCACTCAAGCCGACGACCTTAACCGTTACCATGTCGCTAACCGTCCGTCACAACTTGCTCTACGCCACCGCCCAGTCGTTGCAGGCCGAGCTCGCCATTGCCAGGTTCCTGCCCACCGCCCAGACCTGGCGCGCCGAAGACGTCGTCGTCGGCGACACGGCCCGACTGCCTCACCTGTCCGCCCAGATGAGCTGGCCTCAGGAGGTCGTCGCGCCGCAGCCCGATATCTCCGGGCGCGCCCTCGATCTCTTCGGTCTGCCGCAGGCCGTAACGGCCTACATCGACGGCCGCGAAGGTGGCGGCGCGGTACTGCAGATCGCCATCAACAGCGCGTTGCTGGATGCGCTGCCCGGACAGTTTCTCGCCCCGACGACGGCCGATGGCGACGCGCCGGAAGGCCATCTGTGGCTGGGCATCAGCCCCGCACCGACGTGGCTGTCTTACCGGCTGGCGATCGGCCAGCCCGATCCCGCCGCCACCCTGGCCATCGGCGTCGCAGCCCAGGCCCTGTGGCAGCTGTACCGCGGCGAGCAGCTACACCTGGCCGCCAGCGCGCCTGACAGCGTCGACACCGAGGAGCTGGCGCTGCCGGAACTCGATGTCGGCGACGACGCCGACCACTGGGAGATGTTGAACCATCTGCTCGACGGTCAGCTGCGTGCGCTGCCCCAAGCGGCACCCCATGCACCGATCGGTCGCTGGCTGGCCGACACGGTACTGCTCGTTGCACTCGATTGCTGCGACGGCGTCGCCCGGCGCACCGCGCGGGTGCTCGGCTTGCCGGACACGACCCTTCGGCGTCAGGTGGAGCGCGCGCAGCGCAACGCCAACAACCCCTTCTTCCCCGTCAGCAACGCCTGGGCCACGAGCCTGCCGGCCCTGGAACAGCTGCTGCGGGCCATCGTGCAGGGCGCGGCAGAGTCCTCTGATCTGGCGCAGCGGACCCAGACGACGTTGCTGGCGCTGGTACGGGATCACGTGGGTAGCGATCGGGCGCGCGGCGCGGCGCTGATGGGCATCACACCGCCCACGTATACGCGCTGGCTGCGCCGCTACATCGTCGACCGGCACGATCCGTCGCGATCGCCGCAGGAGGCGATTGGGTAGGCCATCCCCGGGGCGGTCTTCGATGCCGCGCTCTGCCTACGGATCTTCCTGCGGATCTTGGCTGGCACTTGCCATCGGCCTCACCGCTGCATGTATGGCCGCATGGGCGACGCCCAACGGCCAGCCACTGGTTGATCACTCGACGCAGCGCAGCGTCCACTGGCAGACGCTCGCCCACAGCGCCGAACTCTCTCAGGACAGCGTGCTCGACGTCGTACAGGATGCCGACGGCTTCATCTGGTTCGCGACGCAGGCCGGTCTGAATCGCTACGACGGCCAGCGGGTACGGGTGTTCGAGCGCAGCGACGGCGGCGCCGGTGCGCTCACCCACAACTGGGTGTGGGAACTGCTCGTCGACGACGAGGCGCGGCTGTGGGCCGCGACGAACGGCGGCGGCGCCGTCCGCTTCGATGCCCGCCGCGGGCAATTCACCGCGCTGCGCCACGATCCCAGCGACGCCAACAGCCTATCGAGCGACCGCGTGCGCGCGCTCGCGCTGGACCTCGACGGCGGCCTGTGGCTCGGTACCGTCGCGAGCGGCCTGAATCACCACGATCCCGCCAGCGGCCGGACGACGCGCTACCGGCATGATCCCAGACGACCGCGCAGCCTGCCGGACGATGCGATCCAGACGCTGCTGGTCGATAGAACCGGGCGCCTATGGATCGGTACCGACGGCGGCGGCCTGGCCTATCTCGACCGCGAGAGCGACGCATTCGTGCGCGATCCGGCGCTCGCGGATCACGACGTCACCGCGTTGCTCATGGACGCGACCGGCGCGCTCTGGATCGGCACCCAGAACGACGGACTTTATCGTCGCAAGCGCGGCGCGGCGGGTGGCTTGCTGGCGGGCGGCTTGCTGGCGGGCGGCTTGCTGGCGGGTGGCCTGCAAAAAATGGGCGGCGCCGGAGACGCGCTCGGCAGCGACTACGTCCGCGACATTTTTCAGGACGATCAGGGCAGCGTCTGGATCGGGACGGCGAACGGCATCGCCGAATGGGTGCCCGGCCTGCAGGGCTTCAGGCCGAGCCGATCGCGACGGGCCGACCGCCCGGCCGACGGGAGTGGCCTGCCGGGCAGGCGCATCAACCGGCTTTATCAGAGCCGCGACGGCGTCCTCTGGGTCGGCACCAACCGGGGCGCGGCCCGCTGGAACTATCTGAGCGACGCGTTTCGCTACCTGGATTCAGAGCAGCTTGGCCATTCCGACGTGACGGCGCTCGCCGAGGGGTCGAGCGGCGTGCTGTGGATCGGTACGTACGGCGGCGGCGTCGCGCGCCACGATCGAGTCGCCGGCGAGATCACGCGCTTCCGGCATGACCCGGGCGAACCCCAGTCACTGTCCAGCAATCGCATTACCGCCATGGCCATCGCGCCCGACGGCGCGCCCTGGGTTGGCACCCGCTATCGCGGCCTGAACCGCATCGATCCCATCACCGGTCAAGTCCAGCAGTGGCGTCGACCAGAGCTCGTGAGCGATCGCATCACCGCGGTCGCACCGGACGGCGCGGCCGTGTGGATCGGCACCAGACGCGGCCTGACGCGGCTCGCACCCGACGGGCGAGGCGCGCTGGTTGCAGATACGCTGCTCACGAATACGCGCATCCACAGTCTGCTGCTCGATACCGGCGGCCAGGTCTGGATCGGCACACAGCGCAGCGGGCTGCTGCGGCTGAGCCCCACCACCGGCGACCTGCAGCGCTACGTTCATAGCCCCGGTTCGCCGGACAGCCTGAGCTCAAACTCGATCCGGGCGATTTTCGAAAGCCGCGACGGCTCACTCTGGATCGGTACTGCGAGCGAGGGCCTGAATCGGTGGAGCGCTGCAGATCGTGCTGCCGGCCGGACGCGCTTCTCGACCTGGCTGCGCGACGACGGGCTGGCGAGCAATTCGATCGCCGCCCTCACCGACGACAACGCCGGCAACCTGTGGATCGCGACCGATCGCGGCCTAAATCGACTGCGGCTGCGCAACCGCAAGCCGGGCGATCGACCGCTCGTCTACGACGATCGCACCGGCCTGCGGGGCAACGCGTTCAACGTCGGCGCCGCGCTGCACAACCGCACCGGAGCCCTGTTTTTCGGCACACCCCGGGGTGCGCTCAGCTTCGTGCCGCGCTCGCTCACGCCGCGCCGGCGTTCCGGCGACGGCGTCGGCGTGGCGCTAACGGCAATCGCGGACTCGCGGCCCTTGGCCCGTGTGCACAGCCGCTCGCGGCGCAGCCAGCCGATAGCGCGAATCGGCTATCAGCACCGCCTGCTGGAGTTCGAGTTTGCCGCGCTCGACTTTCGGACGCCGCACCGCACGCGGTTTCGCTACCGCCTCGACGGCGTCGACGCCGACTGGCAGGACCCGGGCAAGCTGCGACGCCTGAGCTACGCCCGCCTGCCCCCGGGCAACTATCGACTGAGTGTCCAGGCCAGCCTCCAGGCGAGCCCAGGCGAAGGCGAGTGGTCCGACCCACCGGCGGTCTTTGCCTTCAGCATCACGCCGCCGCCGTGGCGCACCGGGTGGGCCTACGCGCTCTACGCGTTGCTGTTCGCAATCGCAGCGTCCGCGCTGCGTGCCCAGCGGCGACGCCGACGCGAGCTGGAGCTGGGCTACCAGCAGGCGCTAGAGGCGCAGGTGGAGCGGCGCACCGGGGAGCTGGACGCGCGCAATCGAGAACTCGAGGCGCTGAATCGACGGGTCACCGCCGCGAGCTATACGGATGCGCTGACTAGCCTCTATAACCGTCGCTACGTGGATCAGCGGCTGCGCTCGGGCCAGATGGTCGAGCGCCGCGGCGAGCCGACACTCCGCTTCTGCATGATGATCGACCTGGACGGCTTCAAACTGATCAACGACGAGCACGGCCACGCGGCGGGCGATCGCGCCCTGCTGCAGGTGCGCGATCAGCTGCTCGACGCCACGCGCGCCGGCGACACGGTCATCCGTTGGGGCGGCGACGAGTTTCTGATCATCGGCACCATCGCGAGCGTCGCGGACCTGACAACATTCGCGGAACGGATCCGCCTCGTCGTGACGCAGCGGCGCTATCGTCTCGGCAACAGCCAGAGCGCCGAACTGTCCTGTTCCATTGGCGCCGTACCCCTACCCTTCACCGGCGCGCCGGTCGACGCCGACGACGGCCCGGCAATTCTGGGCTGGGAGCAGTCGCTCATGGTCGCAGACGCCGCGGCCTATCTGGTGAAAAGCCACGGCAAGAACGGCTGGGCTGTGCTCAGCGCGGCTTCGGACTTCAGCCTGGAGGAGGCATCGCGCCTGCCGCAGCAGCTAGAGGCCCTGCGCGCCGCCGATCGGGTCCGGGCGAGCTTGTCAGCAGGGCTGACGCTGCCCCCGCCCCAGCGCGCGCCAAGTAGCGCCGCCGGATAGTCTTTGCACGCGCGAATACTAATCCGTCGGTTGGACTAGACGTTGAAGCGAAAGTGCACCACGTCGCCGTCGGCGATCACGTAGTCCTTGCCCTCGAGGCGCCACTTGCCGGCTTCTTTCGCACCGGCCTCGCCGCGGTGCTCGATGTAGTCCGGATAGCCGACCACCTCGGCACGGATGAATCCCTTCTCGAAGTCGGTGTGTATCACACCCGCCGCCTGGGGCGCGGTCGACCCGGCGCGCACCGTCCAGGCCCGTGCCTCCTTCTCGCCCGCCGTGAAGTAGTTCTGCAGACCTAGCAGCGCGTAGCCCGCACGTATCACGCGGTTGAGACCGGGCTCGTCGAGACCGAGATCCGCGAGAAACTCGGTCTTCTCGTCGTCTTCGAGCTCGGCGATCTCCTCCTCGATCTTGTTGCAGATGACGACGATTCCCGCCCCCTCTTCGGCCGCGAGCTGCTTGAGCTCTCGCAGGAAAGGATTGTCGCCTTCGTCCGCGCCCTCCTCATCGACGTTGGCAATGTAGACCACCGGCTTCGCCGTCAGCAGATGGAACTGTCTGAGCTCTGCGGCCTCCTCGGGCGCGAACTCGATGGCGCGCGCCGGTTTCCCAGCCTCAAGCGCCTCGCTGACCCGATCGATCAGCGTCAGCACGCGCTGCGCCTCCTTGTCGCCGGCGTTCGCCGTCCGACGCACGCGATCGCGACCGCGCTCCAGCGTGTCGAGGTCGGCCAGCGCCAGCTCGGTGTTGATTATCTCGACGTCCGCGCGCGGGGATACGCGCCCCGCGACGTGGGTGATGTTTTCGTCGTCGAAGCAGCGCACGACGTGCGCGATCGCCTGCGTCTCACGGATGTGCGCGAGAAACTGATTGCCCAGCCCCTCGCCGCGCGACGCGCCCTCGACCAGCCCCGCGATGTCGACGAATTCCATGGTGGCCGGAATCACCTTCTGGGGACTGACGATCTCTGCGATACGCTCGAGGCGCGGATCCGGCACGGCGACGACGCCGGTGTTCGGCTCGATCGTGCAGAACGGGAAATTCGCTGCGTCGACGCCGGCCTTGGTCAGCGCATTGAAAAGAGTCGATTTGCCGACGTTCGGCAGGCCGACGATGCCACAGGTGAAGCCCATCTTAGGTATCCCGAGAGTCTGGTTTCGGTGTCTGGTCGACGGACTCGGCCGCCGGGTCGCGCTTGGGCTCTGCCGCTACTGCTTGCGCGGACGATTCCGCGTCTGGGTCGCGCCGTTTCCGGGACGGCTTGTCCGTCGCGTGCAGCGCGTTCATCGCACGCCCCATGTCACCACGCAGCATCGCACCCAGCACCTTCGTGTCGATCGCGAGCGACCGCTCGATCGCCTCACGCTCTTTCGCCGGTGGCGTCACCGAGGTCAGATAGGCCGCGACCCGATCCGCAGAGCCGGGATGGCCGACGCCGATGCGCAGTCGATGAAAGCCATCGCGATTACCCAACCGCGGGATAATGTCGCGCAGGCCGTTATGGCCGTTGGTCCCGCCGCCGGTCTTGAGCCGCGCGACCCCCGGCGCAAAGGCGAGTTCATCGTGAGCGACCAGCAGCTCCAGCGGCGCAAACTTATAAAAGTTCAGGACCGCCGCGACGCTTTCGCCGCTGTTGTTCATGTAGGTCGAAGGGACGAGCAAGAACACGTCCTGCTCCAGCACCTCGCCGCGCCCGATCGTACCTTTGAACTTGGCCTCTTCGCGCAGCCGAATATCGTGGTCCGCGGCCAGCCGCTCGACCCACGCAGCACCAACGTTGTGGCGCGTGTCGCGATAGCGCGAGCCTGGATTACCCAGGCCCACGATTAACCGCAGCGGCTCAGTCTTCTGAGCTGTCCGCTTCGGCATCGCTCGCTTCTTCGTCACCCGAGCTGTCCGCGTCCGCATCCGCGGCCGCACCGCCACCGCGCGGCGCGAGGACGCTGGCGACCGGCGAGTCGTGGGATTCGCCGAGCGCGAGCGCGACGCTAGTCACGCCCTCGGGGAAGTTCAGATCGGACAGGTGAATGACGCTGCCGACGTCGGCGTCCACCAGATCGATCTCGATGAACTCAGGCAGGTCTTTTGGCAGGCAGTTGATCTCAACCTCGGTCATCGAGCGCGAGATGCTGCCACCGCCCATCTTGACGCCGACGCACGACTCCTCGTTGAGGAAGTGCAGCGGCACGCTGACCTGAATCGCGCGATCCGCGGCGACGCGCAGAAAATCGATGTGCAGCACGCGCTCGGTGGCGGGGTGACGCTGGATGTCGCGAACGACCGCCTGCTGGGAACCGCCTTCGATCTGGACATCGAGGATCTGGGAATAAAACGCCTCGATCTGCATGGCCTTTACCAGCTCATTTTCGGCGAGGGTTATTGGCTGCGCGTCGCGCTTGCCGCCATAGATGATGCCGGGGACGCGACCACTCTGGCGACGCAGGCGGCGGCTCGCACCTTTCCCTACGTCCGAGCGCGGCTCGGCACTGAGTTCGATTGTGGATGACACGGTGTCACTCCTTCGCTGCGGCGACCGCTGTATACGGTCGCCTGTTTCGTGATGGGCGCTGTGCGCCCGGTTCAATCACGCCGCTCGTCTGCGACCAACGATCGGCGTGAATCCTGTGCGTCCGTCTGTGCGGCCGCGAATCTTTCTCTGTGCGTCTCCCACATGGCGCCCGCGCTACACGCGCGCATGACCACACTAGGACCGGAACATCGCGCTGATGGACTCCTCGTTGCTGACCCGCCGTATCGCCTCCGCCATCAGGCTGTCGAGACTCAGCGGGCGGATCTTGCGGCAGGCGCTCGCTTTCGGCGCCAGCGGTATGGTGTCGGTCACGACGATCTCGTCGATCTCCGATGCGTTGATGCGCTCGACCGCAGGACCGGACAGCACCGGGTGCGTCACGTACGCAAACACCCCGCGCGCACCGTGTTCCTTCAGCGCGGTGGCGGCGGCACAGAGCGTGCCGGCGGTGTCGACGATGTCATCGACCAGCACGCAGTCCCTGCCCGCTACGTCGCCAATCACGTTCATGACCTCCGCCTCGTTCGCGCGCTGGCGGCGCTTGTCGATGATCGCCAGATCGGCGTCGTTCATCTGCTTTGCGATAGCGCGCGCCCGAACGACACCGCCCACGTCGGGAGACACCACCACCGGATCGGTCATACCGCGCGCGAGCGCGTCATCGACCAGCACGGGCGATGCGTAAACGTTATCGACCGGCATCTTGAAGAAGCCCTGAATCTGATCGGAGTGCAGGTCGACGGTCAGCAGCCGGTCAATACCCACCGCGCTGATCATGTCAGCCACTACCCGCGCGCTGATGGACACGCGCGCCGAGCGCGGCCGGCGATCCTGGCGCGCATAGCCGTAGTAGGGAATGACGGCCGTGATCCGCTGGGCCGAGGCGCGCTGTATGGCGTCCGCCATGAACAGCAGTTCCATCAGATGATCGTTCGTCGGCGCAGACGTCGACTGGACGAGGAATACGTCCTGGCCACGCACGTTCTCGTGGATCTCGACGCTGCACTCGCCGTCGCTGAAACGGGTTACGTCGGCCCGGCCGATCTCCATGCGCAGCTGATGCGCGATGCGTCCGGCGAGCGCGGGATTCGATGAACCCGCAAATGTCATCAGTCGGCTGGGCATGACGATTTTGCGAGGCTCTCGCACCGGGTGGAAATGGCTGGGGTGGTAGGATTCGAACCTACGAATGCCGGGATCAAAACCCGGTGCCTTACCACTTGGCGACACCCCAATCGAACAGCCCCCATTTCGGGGGGCGCATATTGTGATGGTGCCCCCTGGGCCTGTCAATTCACCGGGACGGCGTCCGCCGCCGGCCGATCATGGCACCGCGAGCTAACCGCCGGCCGGCGCCCATTCGCGCACAAACAGCGTCAACCTGAGCTGCTCGTTGGCCGCGCGGATGCGCCCCGGCCGCCGGTCCGGCAGTCGACCATAGCGATCGAACTGCAGCTGCCAGCCGGCCTGCTCGAATCCCGTCAGGCGACCGTCGGCGTCGCGGCTCTCGCCTGAAAAAGCGGGCTCGTCCGCGGGCTGTCCCCGTAGCCAGCGGGGAAGGACCTCGAGCGGCACGGACCAGCCCAGCAGGTTCTGGAGCAGCGCCTCGGGATCCCCACCGGAGACGCGCTCACCGCGGGCATCGAACACCGTGACGCGGCGCGCGTCGCCGACGATCTGCACCCGCCCCTGACCGAAAGGTCCCCAGAGCTCGAAATCGAAGCGGCGTCGATCCTCGCGCCAGCGGAAGTTGGCGCTGAACGGGCGCGGCCCGAGCGCCGGATCCGCCGGTCGCACGCCGAGCTTGCCGCGGGCCTCGGCGCTGGCCGCTTCCGGCGGGATGCCGAGGCCTTCGGGGCCCACACAACCGGCCACCATCAAGGCGCAGCAGAGCGCCCCCAGCGTGCCGAGAAATCGCTTTTTTATCAGCGTGTTACGCAATTCCCGCCGCCCGTGCGAGTGCCGTGAGATGATCGTGTATCATGCCGTGTTCGGGACCGGCCGCGCCAGTCAGGTTCACGATCGGCCGCGGCAGGTTGATCGCTCACGGCGCCTATCGGTCCGCTGCTCTTAACTCCCTGATTTTCATGCCTATTCTCGCCTACGGCATCAACTTTCGAACGGCTCCCCTGGAGGTCCGTGAGCGGTTGGCGTTTCCGGCGGAAGTGATCGAGAACGCCCTGCGGGACTTCACGACCGAGGTCTCCCTTGTCAGCGAGGCCGCCATACTGTCGACCTGTAACCGCACCGAGCTGTACTGCGCGGTGGCCGAGACCTCGAGTGAGGCAACGCGCGATTGGCTGGCGGACCATCACGCCCTGCCGAGTGCAGCGTTCGACGAGCACGTGTACGCCTACTGGGAGCAGGACGCCGTCAGCCACATCATCCGGGTGGCCGCCGGTCTAGATTCCCAGGTTCTGGGCGAGCCGCAGATTCTCGGGCAGATGAAGACGGCTTGGGATACCTCCCGCGCCACCGGCACCATGGGGCCGGAGCTCAACCTGCTGTCCGATGTCAGCCTGAACGTCGCCAAGCGCATTCGCACCGAGACGGACATCGGCAAGAATCCGGTCTCCATCGCGTTCGCCGCGGTCAGCATGGCGCGCAACATCTTCAGCGACCTGGCGAAGACCAACGTGCTGCTGGTCGGCGCCGGTGAGACCATCGAACTGGTCGCCGAACACCTGAACGAGCAGGGGATCGGCCAGCTCGCCGTCGCCAACCGCTCTCTCCCGAACGCGCGACGCGTGGCGGAGCGCTTCGCCGGCCGGGCCTTCACCTTCACCGACCTGCCGGAGCTGTTGCCCCAGTACGACATCGTCATCAGCTCGACCGGCAGCCCGCTGCCCGTCATCGGCAAAGGCGCCGTCGAGGCGGCGCTGCGCCGCCGCCGCCATCGCGTCATGCTGATGATCGACATCGCCGTGCCGCGCGACATCGAGCCCGAGGTCGCCGAGCTGCGCGACGTGTATCTGTACAGCGTCGACGATCTGAACGAGATCATCGAACAGGGCAATCGCGAGCGACAGCGCGCCGCCGCCTCGGCGGAGTCCATCGTGCGCGAGGGCACCCAGAGCTATCTGCGCAAGCGCCGCATCCAGGACTCGGGCGAGACGCTGCGGGCGCTGCGCGACCGCAGTCAGCAGATCCAGGCCACGGAGCTGGAGCGGGCACTGCGCCACTGGCAGAAGACCGGCGACGCGGAGGCGGCCCTGGAGCTGCTCGCCCGCAGCCTGACGAACAAGCTGATTCACCCGCCGACCCAAATGCTGCGCGACGCCAGCGCCGAGGGCCGCACCGATCTGGTCGATTTCCTGCGCGCCGCGTATGACCTCAAGTAATCCCTGACGGCCCCTGACGCCTCATCACACGAAGAACACCATGCCCCTGACCCAATCCATGCAGTCCAAGCTGGACGACCTCGCCGATCGCCACGAGGAGCTGGCCGCCCTGCTGGCGGACCCCGACACGGTCACGGACCGCGAGCGTTTCACCAGCCTGTCGAAGGAGTACGCGGAGCTGGAGCCGGTGATTGCCCAGTTTCAACGCCTGCGCGGCCTGACGGCAGAGCTCGCGGACAGCGAGGCGCTGCTGAAAGACGACGACGAGGACATGCGAGCGCTCGCGGCGGACGAGGCGCAGCGTCTGCGCGGCGATCTGGAGGCCTGCGAGGCCGAGCTGTCCGTGCTGCTCTTGCCGCGCGACCCGAACGACGGCGCGGACGTCTTCTTGGAGGTTCGAGCCGGCACCGGCGGCGACGAGGCCGCGATCTTCGCCGGGGACCTGTTTCGCATGTACAGCCGCTACGCCGAAGGGCGCGGCTGGGCCATCGAGATACTCAGCGAGCGTCCAGGCGAGCACGGCGGCTACAAGGAGGTCGTCTCGCGGGTGGCCGGAAGAGACGTCTACAGTCGACTCAAATTCGAAAGCGGCGCGCATCGCGTCCAGCGCGTGCCCGAGACCGAGTCCCAGGGACGCATCCACACCTCCGCCTGCACCGTCGCCGTGCTGCCCGAGGCGAGCGAGGTGGAGGCCGTCGAGATCTCAAAGGACGAGCTGCGCGTCGACACGTTCCGCGCCTCTGGCGCGGGCGGCCAGCACGTCAACAAGACGGACAGCGCGGTGCGCCTTACGCACCTGCCCTCCGGGATCGTCGTGGAGTGTCAGGACGAGCGTTCCCAGCACAAGAACCGGGCGCGAGCGATGGCGCTGCTGCAGGCCAAGCTGTTCGACGTCGCGCAGCAGGCCCAGCAGCGCGAACAGGCCGAGGCGCGCAAGAGCCTCGTCGGTAGCGGCGATCGCTCCGAGCGGATCCGCACCTACAACTTTCCCCAGGGCCGCGTCACCGATCATCGCATCGGCCTGACGCTATACAAGCTGGACGAAATCATCGGCGGCGATGTCGACAACGTCATCGAGCCGCTCGTGCAGGAGCATCAGGCCGACCTGCTCAAACGCCTCGGGGACGGCGAGTGAGCGCGCGGCGCCTCGACGCGCTACTCGACGTGCTGCCGCGCGAGCTGCGCCTCGACGGCGAGATCCTGATCGCGCGCGAGATGGGCTGGAACCGCGCGCGCGTCATCGCGCATCCGGAGGCAGAGCTCGAGGGCGCGGCCTGCGAGCGCGTCGAGCAGGCAATCTCGCGCCGCGCGGCCGGCGAACCGCTGGCCTACATCACCGGCAGCCGCGAGTTTTACGGCCTGGAGTTCGCGGTCGACGATCGCGTGCTGGTACCCCGACCGGAGACCGAACTGCTGGTGGAGCTCGCGCTCGAGCGGCTGCCACAATCCGGCCGGCTGCTGGATCTGGGCACCGGCAGCGGCGCGATCGCGGTCGCCGTGAAACACGCAAGACCCGACGCGACCGTCTGGGCGACCGACATCAGTTCCGGTGCGCTCGACGTGGCCGCCGCCAACGCCGCGCGCCACGGCAGCGACATCCAGTTCTTCGTCGGCGACTGGTGGCGCGCCGTAGCCGGCGATTTCGATCTGGTCGTCAGCAATCCGCCTTATATCGCCGAAGACGATCCGGCGTTGGCCGATCTCGCCGATCCCGCGGCGGCGCTCGTCAGCGGACCGCGGGGGCTTGATGACCTGCGCGCCATCGCCGCGGCGGCGAAAGCCCACCTGGCACCGGGCGGCCTGATCGCGCTGGAACACGGCAGCGACCAGGGTACAGACGTCCGCCAACTGCTCGAGCGGGCGAGGCTGACCGAGGTGGCGACGCGCTGCGATCTCGCCGGCCACGAGCGGGTGACGCTCGGGCAGCGGCAGGACTGAGGGGCGCGTCGCGATGCAGGACGCAGAGCTGCTGCGCTACAGCCGACAGATCATGCTGCCAGAAGTCGACATCGCGGGGCAGGAGCGGATGCTGGCGAGCCACGTGATCATCGTCGGCCTGGGGGGCCTCGGGGCACCCGCCGCGATGTATCTCGCGGCGGCCGGCGTCGGTCGCCTGACGCTGATCGACGACGACCGGGTAGAGGCCAGCAACCTGCAGCGACAGATCATCCATCGCAGCGACGCGGTCGGTGCGAGTAAGGTGGCGTCCGCGGCGACCACGCTGCGCGATCTCAATCCGGGCTGCGAGGTAACGACGATCGACGCCAGGATCGACGAGCAGGCCCTCGCTGGACTACTCACCGAGGCCGATCTGGTGCTGGACGCCACCGACAACTTCGAAACTCGCCACGCGATCAATCGCGCCTGCCGGGCGTCACGTGTGCCGCTGGTGTCGGGCGCGGCGATTCGCTGGGAAGGCCAGATCGCAGTATTCGATTTTCGCGTCGAGGACGGCCCCTGCTATGCCTGTCTCTATGCGCCGGACACCCAGGGCGAGAATCTGAACTGCGCGGAGAACGGCGTTGCCGCACCCATCGTCGGCGTCGTGGGAGCCATGCAGGCGTTGGAGGCGCTGAAGCTGCTGACCGGCGTCGGCGAGACCCTGCACGGCGCGCTGCTGGTCTGGGACGGCAAGTATCAGAGCTGGCAGCGGCTGCGGCTGCAGCGCGATCCGGGCTGCGCGCTCTGCGCCGCGGCGACGCGTCCGACCGCCTGAGCCTGAGGCGCGGCCTGAAAAGCCCTATCCGCGCGCGGGGGACGCGACCGCGATAAGGCGCGCGCGCCACGCAGATGGGGGCGTCCGCGCCTCGTCATCCAATTGGGCGGTACCAGTCATCCGCTCGCCGTCGACCAAACCCGTGAACCGGAACGTCCGCTCACCGGCGGTACCCACAAAGCTGATACGTCGACCGGACAGCCGCACCTCAGACAGCGCCATGGCGTCGCCGCCCCTCTGCTTGGCGGGCTCGACCGTTTGGTAGCGCTGTCGCAGCGACAGGTCGAACGTCTGCGCACCAAGCGACAGCCGCCAGTCACCGCCAACGGCCGCAGGAATCACCCAAAGCAGCGCGCCGCCGCTCGTGCGACCCTGGGCGCGCCGGTCGGGCCGCCAGTCGCCCATGTGGAAGCTGTTGGAGACGAGTCTCGCCCCTGGCCGCATCTCGGCCAGCAGCTTGGGCCGCAGTCGCAGGTTGGCCTCCGGAAACAGGTAGATCACCACCACAGAGGCGTCGGCTACGTCGGCAGCGAAGATGTCGCCTTCGACAAAAGCCGCTCTGCGGCCGACGCCAGCCGCCTGCGCGCGCTGCCGCGACAGCGCCACCAGCTCGGACTGCAGCTCTACGCCCTGCGCCGTCGCGCCGCGCCGCGCGGCGCCGATGACGAAGCGGCCGTCGCCCGAACCGAGATCGATCACGTGGTCATCGGGACCAACGCCGGCCAGATCCAGGATCAGCTCGACGTCTTCTTCGACGGTCTGGACATAGGGTGCGACCGATTCGGCACTCAGAGACTGAGGGATTACCAACACAACGGCGCACACCGCGACGACGGCGGCGCGCATGGCTGGCCCCGCTCTCGCTATGGCGTGAGCGCCTGAGCGAGATCTTCTGCGAGCACGTCGGCAAGCGCCGCGAGCGAAGGCGGGGCGCAGAATTCGGCCATGTGCCGCACCTCCATGCCGATCAGCCCACAGGGGTTGATGCGCGCAAAGGGCTCGAGGTCCATGTCGACGTTCAGGCTGAGACCGTGATAGCTGCAGCCGCGGCGGACGCGCAGCCCGAGGCTCGCGATCTTGGCGCCATCGACATAGACGCCGGGCGCGTCGTCCCGTCCCGCGGCCTCGATGCCGTAGCGCTTGAGCGTGGCACAGATCGCGGCCTCGATGCCGCGCACCAGACCGCGCACGCTGAGGCCGCTGCGGCGAATGTCGAGCATCAAATAGCCGACGAGCTGGCCCGGACCGTGGTACGTCACCTGCCCGCCGCGGTCGCTCTGAACGACGGGGATGTCGCCTGGCATCAATAGGTGCTCTGCGCGGCCGGCCTGGCCCTGTGTGAACACCGGCTCGTGCTCGGTGAACCACAACTCGTTCGGCGTGTCGGCATCGCGCGCCTCGGTGAACGCCTTCATGTCGGCAAACACGGGCTGGTACTGCGTGCGCCCGAGCTTTCGCACGACGAAAGTCACAGCACCATCCTCACGCCTTCCACGGCAAGCAGGTCCTCGTGCAGCGCTTTTAGCTGCGGCTCGCCCGTTGCCTCGATGACGCAGGTGATCGCACAGAAGCGCTGGTTGCGGCTGGGTCGCGTGGTGATATCTGCCGCGGCAAGTTGCCCTGCGTGGCGCTCCACGCAGGCAATGACGTCGCGCTCGAAGTGTTCCCGCTGATCGCCGATCGTCTTGATCGGATAGCGACAGGGAAACTCGATCTTCGGCGCTTCGATATCGGTCATCTGCGCTCAGCCGCTGATCAGATCCTGAAAGAAGCGCACGACCGACTGCCACAGCCACTTGAACAGCCCGGCCTCTTCCGCGTCCTCGAGCGCGACCAGCGGCGCGCGCGCGACGATCTCGTCATCGAGGCTGAGCCGCAGTTCGCCGACCTCCGTTCCGGCGGCCAGCGGCGCCTCGATCACATCCGGCAACCGCATTTCGGCCTTGACCATGTCATAGCTGCCGCGCGGAATGGTAACGACCATGTTCTCCGCTAGTCCCAGCTCGACGGTGTCCTGTTCGCCGAACCACAGCTGCGCGTTGCGCAGCATGACGTCGGCATCGTAAATCTTGCGGGTTTCGAAGTAGCGAAAACCGTAGCTCAGCAGCTTTTGACTCTCGCGCATGCGCGCCTCGTCGCTGGCTGTGCCGAGCACGACGCTAATCAGTCGCTGGCCGTTGCGCTCGGCCGACGCGACGAGGCAGTAGCCGGCCGCGCGCGTGTGCCCGGTCTTGACGCCATCGACGGTCTTATCGCGCCACAGCAATCGATTGCGGTTGGGCTGGTCGATGCCGTTAAACCGAAAGGAACGTTCAGAGTACAGCGAATAGTGATCGGGAAAGTCGCGAATCATCGCCTCGGTTAGAGCCGCCAGATCGCGCGCCGACGCGTAGTGTTCGTCGTCGGGCAGGCCGGTTGCGTTGCGAAACGACGTGCTGGTCATGCCCAGCCGCGCAGCCTGCTCGTTCATCATGTCCGCAAACGCGCCCTCGTCGCCCGCGACGTGCTCCGCGAGCGCGACGCTCGCGTCGTTGCCAGATTGGATGATCACGCCGCGCAGCAGATCGATGAGCGGCACCTGCGTGCCCTCGCGCACGAACATCTTCGACCCGCCCATGCGCCAGGCGCGCACGCTAATGGACACCATATCGTCATCGCGGATGCGGCCCGCCGCGAGCTCTGTCGCCGCGACGTAGCTGGTCATGATCTTCGTCAGACTCGCGGGCGGCACGCTCGAGTCCGCGTCGCGCTCGGCCAGCACCCGACCCGATCCGGCATCCAGCAGAATGTAGGCCGTCGCTGCGATCTCCGGCGCCTTCGGCACGATCGGTGCCGCCGCTCGAGACTCGGCGGCGAACGGCGCCAGCAGTAGCGCGAGCAGGCAGGCAAGGAAGTAGGGCCTCATTGAATCAGTTACTCCAGGGGGCACTTGGTGGCGACGATTGGCTTCGGTACTACCGGACATGACGACCGCGAACGAGCATCAAGGATCCGCGACGTTTATGGGGTCGAGGCTCAGCTGCTTGCGCAGCATGCCATCGACCGCCGCACGCCGAGCGCTCGTCTCGAACGGACCGACACGCACGCGATACAGCTCGCGGTCCGGATGTTTGACGATAAAGACCGGTTCGGCAACCGTCTCGGCGACGCGATCGCGCAGTCGGCGAGCACCATCGTACTCGCCGAAGGCGGCGATCTGCAGACCGCCGACGGCCCTGGCGCGGGCGGCCGCCTCTGCCGCCGCTCGCTCTTCCGCTTGCTTGGCGGCCAGCAGCCGCTCGCGTTCGCGCCGCGCCCGCTCAATCTCGCGCCGCAGCGCGGTCCGTTCGACCGGCGTCATGCTGAGACTCTCGACGCGCACCCGCGCGGTGCCCGCCTGCAGAATCCCGAGTCGCGCCGCCGCCGCGTAGGACAGATCGATCAAGCGACCCGGGATAAACGGACCGCGATCGTTCACGCGCACGACCAGCGATCGATCGTTGCGAAGATTGGTGACCCGCACAAAGGTCGGCAGCGGTAGCGACCTGTGCGCCGCCGTCAGCGCGTACATATCGTAGCGCTCGCCGCTGGCCGTGGTGCGGCCATGGAACTTGTTGCCATACCAGGAGGCGATACCGTCTTCCTTATAGCCGACCGCCGTATCGAGCCGCGAATACTGCACGCCGTTGACGACGTACTGGCGCGAGTTGCCGCTGGCTGTCAAAGGCTCGTCCTGCGGCTGCGGCTCCGCAGCCCGCCACACCGCATCCGGTACGACCGCGGGGCCGCTGTCGCCGGGCGTCAGCGCCGGGCCCTGACAGGCCCCGACGCACAGCAGCAGGGAGACGATGTGAAGCTGCGTCCATCGCAATTGCCATGGACGACGGCCGTTGCTGTCGGTCTTTTTCATCGGGCGCGGCGGATCTGCCCCGCGAGCTGGTACACGGCAAGCGCGTACATCGACGAGTGGTTATAGCGCGTGATGCTGTAGAAGTCGTTCAATCCCAGCCAGTACTGCACGCCCGCGTCGGCCTGCATGCGAAACAGCGCGCCGCTCGCGTCGTCCGCGACGCTCTGCGGCACCTCGAGGCCCCGCGCGCGCAGGTCGCCAACCTTGTGCGTCAACTTCAACGTTTCGTTCGCCAGCTCGTCGATTCCTGGCGAGGTGACCGCCACCGGGACGATCACGTCGGCCTCGTTGCGCCAGCCATGGCGCGCCAGATAATTGGCCACGCTGCCGATGGCATCCGTTTCGTTCGTGAGAATGTCGCGCCGGCCGTCGCCGGTGAAGTCGATGGCGTACTCGCGAAAACTCGACGGGATAAACTGACCGTAGCCCATCGCACCGGCATAGGACCCGACCAGCTCGAGCGGATCGACGCCCTCCTCCCGCGCCAGCAACAGGTACTGGGTCAGCTCCTTGCGGAAGAACTTGGCGCGCGGCGGGTAATCAAACGCGAGGGTCGACAGCGCGTCGAGCACACGATAGTTGCCCATGTATTTCCCGTAGCGCGTTTCGACGCCGATGATCGCGACGATGTACTCCGGCGCGACGCCGAATCGCTTCGAAGCGCGCGCTAGGGCATCCGCGTTGCGCTGCCAGAATGCGACGCCGTCCACGATACGCTGCGGCTGGATGAAGATCTTGCGGTAGTCCTTCCACTCCAGCACACGCTCTGCCGGGCGCGAGATCGCGTCGATGATGCTCTGCTTGCGCTCGGCGGCGGAAAACCAGCGTCGCAGGTCGGTGCCCTTGAAGCCGTGCTCGTTCTGCAGCTCGGCCAGATAGTCCGGAATCTCGGCGTGCTGCAAGTAGGAGGCGGACACACAGGGCGCGCCGCACAGCGCGAGTGCGAGCAGGCCGGGGAGCAAGAAACGTGACTTCAAAATCCTGTCCTTTCGTACAACCGGATGTGGCAACCAGGCTAGTGACCGCGATGCCAATTCTGCTCCGCGTGCATGGCCATAACGATACCAAAGCCCGCCAGCAAGGTGATCGCCGAGGTGCCGCCGTAGCTCACGAGCGGCAGCGGCACGCCCACGACGGGCAGCAGGCCGCAGACCATCGCGATGTTCACGAACGCGTACACGAAGAACGTCAGCGTCAGCGCGCCGGCGACCAGGCGCGCGAAGGTGCTGGGCGCCTGCGTCGACATAAACAGACCGCGGGCCACGACAACCAGGTACAGCAGTAAGAGTATGAGCACGCCAACAAGGCCAAGTTCCTCGCCGATGACGGCGATGATGAAGTCCGTCTGGCTCTCCGGCAGAAAGTCGAGCTGGCTCTGCGTGCCCTGCAGCAGCCCCTTGCCGAACACGCCCCCCGAGCCGATCGCGGTCTTCGACTGGATGATGTTCCAGCCGGCGCCGAGCGGATCGCTCTCCGGGTCGAATAGCGTGACGATACGACTTCTCTGATAGTCCTCCAGCAGGTACCAGAAACCGGGCGCCGCCAGCGCGAGCGCGAGCACCGCAAAACCGATGAGGCGCCAGGGCAGCCCCGCAAGCACGATCACCGCGAGACCCGCCCCGGCGATCAGAATGCCGGTGCCCAGATCGGGCTGGCGCACAATGAGAAACGCGGGCACCAGCGTCAGCGCCAGCGCGACGCACAGGTGCAAAAGGCGCGGTGGCAGCAGCCGATCGTGCAGATACCAGGCGACCATCAGCGGCACCGCGAGCTTCATCAGTTCGCTCGGCTGAAAGCGGATCACGCCCGGTATCTCCAGCCAGCGCTGCGCGCCCTTGGCGGTGACGCCGAACAGCAGCACGCCGACGAGCATCGCCAGCCCCAGGACGTAGAGCGCCGGCGCCCAACGCAGATACAGACGCGGCGATATGACGGCAGCAACCAGCATCGCCACCAGCGCGAGCGACAGGCGCAGCGCCTGCGCGCGCAGGGTTGCCATGTCCTGCTCGACCGCGCTGTACAGAACGACCAGCCCGTAGCCGATGATCGCCAGGATCGCCGCCATCAGCAGCGGATCGATCAGCGCGACGCTGGGCCGCTCGGGCACCGCCAGGCCGGAGCGATCGGACAGCGAGCGAACGAAGTCGCGACCGCTCATCGCGCGGCCAGCCTCGGCAGCAGGTAGGCGTCGATGACTTCTTTCGCGACCGGCGCCGCGACCGAACTGCCGCCGCCGCCGTTCTCGACCAGCACAGACAGGGCGATGCGCGGCGCATCGGCCGGTGCGAAGGCGATGAACCATGCGTGCTTGCGCTGGTACTCGGTCAGCTCCTCTTCGCTATATTCCTCACCCTGGCGAATCTCGACCACCTGCGCGGTGCCGGACTTGCCCGCCATCCGATAGCCGATGTCCCGGCCGATATAGGCGAAAGCCGTGCCGCTCTGCTGAAAGCCCTTATTGCCGCGGTGCACGACGTCCTCCATCGCGTCGACCAGCGCCTCCCAGTCGTAGTGCGACGGTCCGCCGATGTACTCGGCCTGCGCCTCGCCATCGAACTCGTCCAGCGGCTTATCGCTGGACAGCAGCATGCGCGGCCGCACCTTGACGCCGCGGCTGGCGATGATGCTCGCCACGGTCGCGAGCTGCAGGGGCGTCACCAGCAGGTCGCCCTGACCGATGCTCATGTTCACCGTGTCGCCCGGAAACCAGGTCTCGCCCTTGTAACCCTGCTTCCAGACCGGCGTCGGCAACAGACCCGGCCGCGCGTCGGCAATATCGACCGCGAGGTTGGCGCCGAAGCCAAAGCTGGCGGCGAAGCCGGTCAGCGTCTCGATTTCCATGCGCGTGGACAAATCGTAGAAATAGACGTTGGAGGAGCGATAGATCGCGCGCCGCAGGTCGACCCTGCCCTGACCGCCGGAGTCGTTCTTGCGCCAGCTCCAATCTCGATAAATGCGCTCCTGGCCCGGCAGTTTAAAGAAGCCTTTGTCCTCGATCGTCTCGCCCCAGCTAGTCGCCCGGCTCGCGAGCGCGGCCAGCGCGACGATCGGCTTGAACGTGGAACCCGGCGCGTACTGGCCGTGGGTCGCCCGGTTGAACAGCGGCGTGTCGCGCGCCGTCGACAGATCCCTGAACTGCTGGGTATCGATGCCGCTGATGAACAGGTTGGGGTCGTAGGACGGGTTGCTGACCATCGCGAGCAGGCCGCCGCTGCGCGGGTCAATGGCAACGATCGCCCCGCGACGCTCGCCGAGCGCCGCGTGCGCGGCGATCTGCAGACGACTGTCGAGCTGCAGCGTCACGTTGCTGCCGGCGGTCGGCGGGTGGGTGCGCAGCACCTGGCGGATGCGCCCGCGCGCATCGATCTCAACCAGCTCGCGGCCGACCTCGCCGTGCAGCGAACGCTCGTAGAACTGCTCCACGCCGCGCTTGCCGACAAAGGCGGTCGCGCTGTAGCTCGCCGGATCGAGCACGGCGAGATCCTCCTCCGTGATGCGGCGCACCGAGCCAACGGCGTGCGAAAACAGCTCGCCGTAGGGATAGTGGCGGACCATGCGAGTGCCGATCTCGACCCCGGGCAGGCGATGGCGGTTCACGGACAGACGCGCCACGTCGCCCTCGCTGACGTCGAGCAGCAGAGGCACCGGTTCGTAGGGGCGCAGCTTGCGGCCGAGGCGCTCGTAAAACGCGCTGATGTCATCTGCCGACACCGTCACCACGCGCCCCAGCTCGGCCAGCAGCCCGTCGAGGTTGGTGACGCGCTCGGCGACCACGTTGACCGCAAACACCGGCCGGTTCTCGGCCAGCAGCACGCCGTTGCGATCGAAGATCAGGCCACGCTGAGGCGGAATAGGCTGTAGCTGGATGCGGTTCTCATCGGATTTGACGCTGTAGGTCTCGTACTCCCAGACCTGCAGCTGCACGAGGCGGGCGAGCAGCACAACGACGCCCACCACGGCGAAGAAGAACAGAGCCACCGCCCGCACGGTGTAGAGCTGACGCTCGTGATCGCTGTCCTTCAGCGAATCGCCGCGAACGCTCAGCACGGCGCACTCGCCCCGCGCGCGGCCGGGAACATAGTGTTGAAGTTGTCACGAACTCGCATCATCTCGAGTTTGCCAGTCTCAGCCGCGGTGATAGGGATGATTGTTCAGCAGCGACCACGCCCGGTAGAGCTGTTCCACCGCGACGACGCGCGCCAGGCCATGGGGCAGCGTCGCACGCGACAGCGCCCAGGTATGCGAGGCGCGCTCGCGGCAGGACTCGTCGAGCCCATCGGCGCCGCCGATCAGCAGGGCGACACGCGCGCTGTCGTCGCGCCATTCGCCCAACCGCCCGGCCAGATCCCGCGTGCTCCACTGCTGGCCGCGCTCATCGAGCGCGACCACCAGATCATCCTGACCGATGCGGCCCAGCAGCCTGTCGGCCTCGTCCTTGCGACTGCGCTCGACGGTGGCCGCGCGACCGGACTTGAGCTCCTGCAGCTCGAAGCCAAGGAGCTTCGGCAGCCGGCGCCGATACTCTTCGACGCCCGCCGCCATCCACTCGGGCAGGCGCGTGCCGACCGCGAGCAGACGCAGTTTCACTGCGCGCCGTCACCGTCAGAGCTGAGATCGCCGCCGGAATCCTCGGCGGGTAGCTCGCTCCACAGGCGTTCCAGATCATAAAACTCGCGCGTCTCGGCGCGCATTACGTGCACCACCACGTCGCCGAAATCGACCAGCACCCACTCGCAGGACTCCTTGCCTTCGACGCCCAGGGGGCGCAAGCCATCGGCCTTGAGCTCCTCAACCACGTTGTCCACCAGCGCGCGCACGTGGCGGTTGGAGGTGCCGCTCGCCAACACCATCCAGTCGGTGACATCGCTCATGCCGGTGACGTCGAGGGTCTTGATGTCGCTGCCCTTCAGGTCGTCGAGGGCGTCGACGACGCGATTCAGGGTGGGCGCTGGGGATGCAGTCAAGCCGTGGGCTCCTTGTTGTTCGCCGTTCGCGTGTATTGCCTATCGAATGGGTCGTTTGTCGTTTCTGTGCGGCGTCGCTGCCATCGATGTTGCAGTCTGTCCGACACCTCTAGCGCGGTCAGCCGGAGGCGTCCCGGTACAGCCCTGCGCTACGAATATAGTCCGCCACCGCCGCGGGCACATCTGCAAGTGCGGCCTGCCGATCGGCCCCGAGCGCTCGACGGATGGCGCTTGACGACACGTCCGGCATGGGCGCGTCGAGCAGCACGATCCGGCCGCCGGCGCCCCGGGGTCTTGGCAGCGACGCAGTCGGTCGGAACACCCGTCGCTCCAGCACCTGGCTGATGGGCGGCAGCAGCGCATCCAGCCGGTAGCCCGGGCGCCGCAGCACCACCAGGTGGCAAAGCTGCACAATGCGCCACCAGCGATACCAGCTGGCGAGCGTCAGCAGACTATCCATGCCGATCAGGAAGTAAAGAGGCACATCGGGTGTCTGCAGCCGCAGAGCCCGCAGCGTGTCGACCGTGTAGGACGGCCGCGCCGCGGCCACGTCCGCCGCGTCCCCGTCGAGCTGCGCCAGCTCGCGCCTGACCTCGGTGTCGTCCGCCACCAGCCGGGCGTCGGCGGCGCACGCCAGCCGCAGCATGGCCCAGCGATGCACGACGGGCACCAGCTGCCGATGCGGCGGGCGGGCGGACAGCACCAAGTGCACCCGCTCGATGCCCAGCACAGTCGCCGCGGTGGTCGCCACCTCGACGTGTCCGCGATGAACCGGGTTGAAGGTACCGCCGTATAGGATGCGCCCGCGGTCGTCGCCCAATGCCCGCTAACCCTTCAGCTTGCCGACGATGCGCACCAGTTCAACCAGGCGCTCGCGCGGCATCTGCATCTGCAGCAGGCTCTGTTTGATCTCCGCCTCGATCGGCAGCAGCTCGGCGAGGCGCCAGCCCACCGACCGGGCATCGTCGAAGTCGATGGACAGCGACAGCTTTTCGATCATCGGGTGCTTGACCAGCTCGCGCAGCAGCTCGACCAGTTCCACGAATCGCTCGTCGACGGGCGCTGGCTTCTCTTCCGGCAGAAACTCCACGCTGCCCAGTAGCAGGCCGTCCGTCTGCTGCCGGGTAGCCCGTACGCGCAGCTTGCGACGCCCGCGCGCGACGACCCCGAGCATGCCGTCGGACAGCGTGTTGAAGTCTTCGATGATGGCCTCGGTGCCCGTGCGGAAGATGTCGGGCTCGGCGTCTTCGCGCGTCTTGCGCACCTCCGAGCCGGTGCGCAGCAGCAGCACGCCAAAGCCGCTCTGTTCGCGCGCGCAGCGGCCGATCATATCCACATACCGAGGTTCGAAGATGCGCAGCGGCAGCTGGCCGCCGCTGAACAGCACCGTGCCGAGCGGAAACAGCGGGATCTCTGTGAGCTGCGCTGCCGCGTCGTCCTGGGTGTCGCCGCCGTTGTTGTCGTCAGTCACGCCTACTGCTTAGCCGCCGCGGCCCGCGTACGAGCCGTAGCGATCCTAAAAGGGAATGTCGTCGTCGAAGTCGTCATCGGCCAGAGCCGGCGCGCCGTCGGCGCTCGCCGCGCCCGAAGATGAACGCGCCGGCGGTCCCTGATCGTACTGGGCGCCGCCGCCCATACCACCAGACATGCCGCCGCCCATGCCGCCACCGCGGCTGTCGAGCATCTGCATTTCGCGGGCGTAGACCTCGGTGCGGTACTTCTTCTGGCCGTCCGCTTCCCAGGAACTGGTCCGCAGCTGCCCCTCGATGTAGACCTTGGAGCCCTTGCGCAGATACTCGCCGCAGATCTCCGCGAGGCGATTGAAGACCACCACGTTGTGCCACTCGGTGCGCTCTTGGTTTTCGCCGCTGGTGCGATCGCGCCAGTTTTCCGTCGTGGCAACGCTGAAGTTGGTGATCGGGCTGCCGTTCTGGGAATAGCGCGTCTCGGGATCACGCCCGAGGTTGCCGATTAGGATGACTTTGTTAATGCCTCTGGCCATGCTGTCCTCCGAGCTAAGCTGCCGTCGCCACGGGCCTGGTTCTGTCGCCAGGCTCACGTTCGCCGGGTTGTTTCGATATGGCGCCAGTGTATCTCAGCGCCAGACCGCGCGGTACGTCGAACACACCCTGACACCGTGCGAGATACACCAGCGCCGCGCCGGGGCCGGAAGCGGCGACCTCATGTCAGGAGTCGACGCAATCGACCTTGCTCGCCGCTGAGCCAGCCTTTACTTTGCTCGGTTAAGCGGGAAAAACGACGCAGGGCTGTGGATAACATCGAAATTCGTGGGGCCAGGACCCACAACCTGAAGAACATCGACCTGACCCTGCCGCGCGACAAGCTGGTCGTTATCACCGGGCTGTCCGGCTCCGGCAAGTCGTCGCTCGCCTTCGACACCCTCTACGCCGAGGGCCAGCGCCGCTACGTCGAGTCGCTGTCGGCCTACGCCCGGCAGTTCCTGTCCATGATGGAGAAGCCCGACGTCGACCACATCGAAGGACTGTCGCCCGCCATCTCCATCGAGCAGAAGTCCACCTCCCACAACCCGCGCTCGACGGTCGGCACGATTACCGAGATCTACGACTACCTGCGGTTGCTGTACGCACGGGTCGGCGAACCGCGCTGCCCGACCCACGATCTGCCGCTGGACGCCCAGACGGTATCGCAGATGGTGGACCAGGCGCTCGCCCTGCCCGAGGGCAGTCGGATCATGGTGCTGGCACCCGTGATTACCGAGCGCAAGGGCGAGCACCTGCACGTGTTCCAGGAGCTGATGACCAACGGCTTCATTCGCGCCCGCGTCGACGGCATCGTGGTGGATCTCGATTCGCCGCCCGACCTCGACAAGAACAAAAAGCACTCCATCGAGGCCGTCGTCGATCGGCTGCGGGTGCGACCTGACATGCAGCAGCGGCTGGCGGAATCTTTCGAGACCGCGCTGGATCTCGCGGACGGCGTCGCGCGCGTGGCGTTCATCGACGATGCCGATGCGGACGAGCTGGTGTTTTCGGCCCGCTACGCCTGCCCCGAGTGCGGTTACAGCATCAGCGAGCTGGAACCGCGCATGTTCTCGTTCAACAACCCGGCGGGTGCCTGTGAGGAGTGCGACGGTCTGGGCGTGAAGCAGTTCTTCGATCCAGACATGGTGATTCAGGACACCGAGCTGTCGCTGGCCGAGGGCGCGATCCGCGGCTGGGACCGGCGCAACATTTATTACTTTCACATGCTGTCGTCGATCGCCGACCACTACGGCTTCGACATCGACACGCCCTATCAAAAACTGAAGAAGAAGCACCAGCAGGCCATCCTGTACGGCAGCGGCCGTGATCGCATCGACTTCAGCTACACCAACGATCGCGGCGACGTCATTCACCGACGCCACAAGTTCGAGGGCGTGATCCCCAACATGGAGCGCCGCTATCACGAGACCGACAGCAGCATGGTGCGGGAGAACCTGCAGAAGTATCTGACGGTGCGCGACTGTCCCTCGTGCTCCGGCAGTCGCCTGAGGGAGGCGTCGCGCCACGTGTTCGTGGGCAACACGCCGCTGCATCAGGTCACCGAGCAGTCGGTCGAGGCGACTCTGAACTACTTCAAGAAGCTGAAGCTGAAGGGCCAGCGCAAACAGATCGCCGACAAGATTCTGAAAGAGATCCAAGCGCGGCTGCAGTTTCTGGTCGACGTGGGGCTGAACTATCTAACGCTCGATCGCAGCGCGGACAGCCTGTCGGGCGGCGAGGCGCAGCGCATCCGGCTGGCGAGCCAGATCGGCGCGGGGCTGGTCGGCGTCATGTACATCCTGGACGAGCCGTCCATCGGCCTGCATCAGCGCGACAACGAGCGCCTGCTGCGTACGCTGATTCATCTGCGAGATCTGGGCAACACGGTGCTGGTGGTCGAGCACGACGAAGAGGCCATTCGCCAGGCCGACTACGTGGTGGACATCGGACCCGGCGCCGGCGTGCACGGCGGCCAGATCGTCGCCGAGGGCAAGGTCGACAAGATCCTCAAGTGCAAGGATTCGCTGACGGGTAAGTACCTGTCGGGCAAGCTCGAGATCGCGGTGCCGACGAAGCGCACGCCCGTGAACAAGGACGCGCTGCTGACGCTGACCGGCGCCGTCGGTAACAACCTGCAGAACGTGACGCTGAGCATTCCGACAGGCCTGTTGACCTGCGTGACCGGGGTATCCGGCTCCGGCAAGTCGACGCTGATCAACCAGACGCTGTATCCGATCACAGCACGAGAATTGAACAAGGCGAGCACGCTGGTGCCGGCGGAGCACGAGGCGGTGGAGGGCCTGAATCATCTCGACAAGGTCGTCGACATCGATCAAAGCCCGATCGGCCGCACGCCGCGTTCCAACCCGGCGACCTACACCGGGCTGTTTACGCCGATACGCGAGCTGTTCGCGCAGACGCCCGAGGCGCGCGCCCGCGGCTACAAGGCCGGGCGCTTCTCGTTCAACGTCAAGGGCGGTCGCTGCGAGCCGTGTCAGGGCGACGGCGTCATCAAGGTGGAGATGCACTTCCTGCCGGACATCTACGTGCCCTGCGATACCTGCCGCGGCAAGCGCTACAACCGCGAAACGCTTGAGGTGAAGTACAAGGACAAGAACATCACCGAAGTGCTGAACATGACGGTCGAGGACGCGCTCGAGTTTTTCGGCGCGGTTCCGATGCTGGCCCGCAAGCTGCAAACGCTGATGGATGTGGGGCTAAGCTACATCCGGCTGGGCCAGAGCGCGACGACACTGTCAGGCGGCGAGGCGCAGCGCATCAAGCTGTCGCGAGAGCTGTCGAAGCGCGATACGGGGCAGACCCTGTACATCCTCGACGAGCCGACGACGGGCCTGCACTTTCACGACATCGCGCAGTTGCTGGCGGTGCTGCATCGACTGCGGGACGCGGGTAACACGGTAGTCGTCATCGAGCACAACCTGGATGTCATCAAGACGGCGGACTGGATCGTGGACCTAGGACCGGAGGGCGGCTCCGGCGGCGGTCAGATCATCGCGACGGGCACGCCGGAGCAGGTCGCGAAGAAGCGCGGCTCGCACACGGGGCGGTTCTTGAAGCCGGTGCTGGCGTAGGCGGGCGTTAGCGGCGGGTGCGAGACAAAGAGTCGACCTTCGCAAGCAATCGCAATTCGCCGCCGGGCATGTTAGCGCGTAAACGGTCAGGACAAGGCGGCGGGCAGAGAACGCCTGAACGGCTGTCCAATGGAAGGCCGCCGGCTGTGCAAGGCAAATGCGTCCGAAGCAACTGGCGCTATCCACGGCAAGACCGAGCGCAACCTAGAGCCTGAAGGGTCTCCACCGGGCGAACGGTCTATTGTCGAACAATAAGTCGTTTTTGGTCAGACGAACCTGAGAGGACACAGCAATAAGCTGCAGTGCGAAGCAGAGATCACGCATCTGGGGAGACTGCAAGGCTAACTGCGCTGGTTGAGCGAATTCTCGTCAACGACGCGTACGCGCCTTGTACCTGTCCCGACGCCTCCGCCAGCACGGGGGCGATCCGGAGTCAAAAGGATCATGACGAAGCCTGCCGCAACGTCCACAGACTCTGTCGTTCGCAAGCCTGGCAGACCGCAATGGAGCTGGCTGCGAGCCGCACTGTTCAACGTGGTGCTCGTTGCCGCACCGATCGCGCTCTATTTCGCGTATTACGTCGAATCACGGGTCAATCAGACCACGATTGCGAATTTTCGCGCGCTCGACAGCGCCGCCGTGCGTACAACCGAAGTGCTTCATAATGTGCAACGGATCGCGCAGTACGTGCCCGCAGCGATTTCACCGGAGCTGCTCGAATCCGCCAGCAATGATTCCCGCGCATCGAATCTCACAAAGTGTGAGGTGACGAATGTGCTGAACAGCCCTGGCATGGAGCAGATTAAGAAAGTCACGAAAGCCTACTTCAAAGACATGGCTGCGACGCCGTCTGCCGTTCACTTCTCCGTTGAACCGCTTGAGCTACTGGACCATAAGAAACACGCGCAAAGCAGGGAACAGTCCGCCGCCGCGCAAACAGACCTGCCAAGAGAAAGATGCAGCAACGATGCACGTTCAAGTTTGGTTGCCGCTCTCAAAGCGATTTCCGACAGGAAACACGGTTGCGGGCCTGACCAACGCGGTGTCGAAAGCAATCTCGTCTATCTCGAGAATGGACCCAGCATCGAAGTTCGCGATTGCCGACCTTTTTCCATCCGCTCACGACAGCTCTCTCGGGCACTCCGCGACGAAGGCGTACGTGGGGCCCTCGACGAATTCGGTGTGCGCATCCTCGCGCCGCTTGAAGAGATCGTTCACAACACGTCGCGGACGGTCGCCGAGCGATTCGATCAGTTTCTTATCTCAGACGCGTCCGGACGTGTTTTGCACTCAATCTCGCACGGCGACCTACCGCTGCGCACGTCAAACGCGACGGGCGGCTACAGCGACAAGCGAGTCCGACTCGATTTCGTCAATCAACTGGACCTGAAGGCATTGCTCAGGGCAAGGGAAGATGCCCAAGAACAAGGCATATCAGGAGGGTCTGAAGAACAAGGAGAGACTAATCAGGACGGCCATTGGGGCGTTCACAGCCGCATAGAACCACTGCAAATCGGCGGCATGGCGTTCAAGGCGTTTATGCACCCATTCCATGTCGATGGCCTTCATCATCCACGAGCGGATTCGGAAACCAAAAACACCGGCACTACCCTATACATGATCGGCATAGCCAGCGTAGAGCAGCTCAGCAGCGCTACACTGCGTCTGCGTACAGCGCACGTTACTGATGCACTGCTGATCACGGGAATCCTGCTCGCATCCTTCGCCACGATCTGGCTTTGGACCAGCGGCACAAGGGTGCTGCTTCGATACCGGCACTTTCTTCTCTTGCTCATCAGCGGCTCGGTCGTCGCGCTGCTGACCACCCTGCTTCTCTGCACGCTATGGATTCGCACGAACGACAGCATCGGCTTCGATCAGGCGCTGCGCAAGGTGTCACAGCGCACGCAGGAGAACTTCGGGGTTGAGTTGATGAACCGCATCGACGCATTGACCGAACAGTCGCGCAAGTTGCTGAATGGCCATCGTCCTCTTGCATATGAGGTGGCCAAGGGCGGCGGCTCAGCCCAGGAAAAGCGCGAACTCGAAGACTACTATCACTGCGGGCCCGGCGTGCCAGAAAGATCGCATCAGACCGGGCAGCCAGTCCCTTCTGGAAAGGCTGACCAGGAGCCGACACCAGATTTCGAACTCGTCTTTCTGATGGATAGCGATGGCTGGCAGTGGAAGTGTCAATCGCGTCGCTTCTTCCAATCGCCACCTATCAAACTCGATTTTCGCGAGTACTTTCGCCGACCACTGGAAAATCGTCTGTGGCGCGTCAAGTTAGCCACCGGGCGCAAAAGAGCGGGGAAATGGGAACAGTCGCTGTTTCTCGATCGCATCACCTCAGTGCTCAACGGTACGATCGAGACGGTTTTGACGAGCAGCCCAAAAGCTCTGTGCGCCCCCGATGCACAAGGAGAGTGCAGCCAACCCAGTGATTCTTCAAACACCGAAGAGCCAGAGCAAGACGGTACGCGCCCAGAACTTTCCGCAGCGGTAATGCTCGGACCTTTCCAGTCACTGGAATCACCGGTTCTGCCGCCCCAGCTCGGGTTCGCCGTAGTAGAAAATTCAAGCGGAAAAACCTTGTTCCACTCCAGTCTCGAACGAGCACTGACCACGAATTTCGTAAGCGAGTCAAACGCCGACGCAACGCTGTTGGCTTACATGGACTCAGGCGAGAGCGGGTTTGTCGAGCTCGTGCACGACGGCACGCCCATGCTTGCCTATGTCTCGAGGTTAGCCCACGGCATACCTTGGACTCTGGTGACATTTCGCTCGCATACTGCGGAAGACACGGTGAGCGCCATCGTGCTTGCGAGCAGCACGTTCGTATCGCTGCCGATTCTGTCGATATTCGCGCTGCTCGGGTTAGGCTGGCTGTACATCACCGCCAGAGGCCTGGACAATCGAAATGCGGTCACTCGCCTGACCACCTTGACCCGCTCGTGGCATTGGTTGCTCGGCGGCAGTATCGCTGCAACGGTCGGCTATCTTGTGCTACCCCGATACGCCATCGGTATTGCAGGCGCCATAGCGCTGTACGCCGTGGCAACGCCCGCTTTCCTCATGTGGCGCGACCGGCATGCCCCTCAGCCCGAAAACGAGCGCAGCGTACGCAAACTCTCAATCGTATTGCCGTTGCTTATTCTGAATCTGGCCGTGCTGCCGACAATCGGCGTGTTTATGCACAACCGTGCCGAAACCAGTGCAGGCTTCAGAAATCTTGCGAAAGCCAGACTTGTCGAGCAACTCAGCGCAAACTGCAAGCGCCAGGCCGAGCGCGGCAAGCGATACCTAGTATCAACGGGACCCGAGAAAAGAGAGCAACAGAATGACCTCTTTACAAGCGGCTGGACGCTTCGAAATCAAGAAGCACAAGCCGGCAGCACGAAGGATCCAGATCTCGGGCAGTTGGCGTCAGAATGCGATCGTTTCGCGGACACCGAACAGCGACTACGGCAAATTGCGAAAGCGCTGCCACGCAAGAGTCCTGGAACCAACGGATCGGACGGATCAGGAAAGGAAGCAACAGAATCGTCAACCGGTTGGAGCAAAATGTTGCTCGGCCTAACTACTTTTTCTGACTACGCAAGCGACATTGTGGCGCACGCGATAGGCGATGATCTGCTACATAGGGATATCAGCCCTGGCATCGCCGTTCTGCGCCTTACTGACGATATCGATTCTAACCCGGTCAAGTTGGAGCGATCGCCGAGACAGCACCTGGCGATAGCGTACGGACTATTGATCGCCATCGCCTCCAGCCTGCTGTTCTGGCTAACGATCAGATCGCTAGCGGAGCGCATGCTTGGCACTCGGCTTGAACTGGCTCAACTGCCTTTCGCGCGCGTAGACAATCTGCCAACTAGTTGGCTGGCGAGCCGCGAAGGCTCTCTGCAACTGTGCGTCGTACACCGTTCCGACCAACTCGCACGGGTTTTAGTCGACAGCCTGGTCACGACGCAGTACACCGCAGCAAAGCGTGCACGCTGGAACGGTGACAAGCTGACCTGGGAGGACTTGCCGCCACTCCTGTCAAAACCCGTGCAACAAAAGCGAGCAAAGTCGATCCAGAAAGCGCCAGCAGAACGGATTCTTCACGTGGTGACGGGGCTGGAGCGACTATTGATAGAACCCGAAGCGCGCGCAGCGCTGCTACGAGAGCTGGAGCAACTGATCGCCAGCGGCTCCTCGATAATGCTCTGTTCGCGATTGGTACCGGGGTATTGGCTGGCCAGGATCGCACACGAAGAGTCAGCGTTCGCAGAAAGCCGACACTTGGAGCTACCTGCCATTACAAGATGGTCGCACGTATTCGGCCCGCTTGACGTTCGCCGGATCAGGGATCGGCGCAAAAACTTCGCACAGCGCTTCGAACGAGAAGTGCAAATGCACGATCACGTTCACGAAGGCACGTGGACCGAGATCGCGCGCTTTGAAAACGACCGAGGTACATTAACAGATGTATCGAAACAGCAGGAAATTCAGATTCCGAGACCGGACTACCGACGGGTTTACGAGCTAATGCTGCAGGAAGCCGAAGCCAACCCCGCACTGCTGAAATTGGCCGCCGCAGTAACCCGCCAGGCAGGTCGCGGTTCGCTGGTTTACGAGGGTTCAATCGCCGAGGCCGCGCTGCGGCGGTTCACCGCCGGGGCCGCCGGCTACTTTCATACGCTCTGGGCAACATCTACGAACGAGGAACGCCTGCAGATCATCGCTTTGGCGCAGGGTGGCTTTGTCAATCCACGACAAACCGTCGTGCTGTCCAGCTTGATGAATCGCGGCCTGGTTTCGGAACGCAGCGTGGTACAGCTGCGCAGCGTCGCCTTTGCTCACTTCGTCCGCGAAGATCTGGTGCATGACGCGCTAGATAGCTGGCGCCGCGAGGGCCGAGGCAATTTGTGGCGATCGATCTGGCCACCCATCGCCATCGCTATCGTGCTGTCGCTGGCCTTCTTTCTACGCTCAACGCCCGAGGCGATTGAACCCTTGCTAGCGATTTTGGCCACAGGGCTGGGCATCTTGCCGCTGCTGCTGTCGGTGGGCCGCGGCGCGCGCGACACAAGACACGTCTTGAAATCCGAATAGCAATCTACCATGCCCCCGCGGACTCGCCCGTCGACGGTCGCTTGTTGAATGAGGCTGTACATACCTGAAGCTAGCGGCCGGGTAGCGCATACGTTGCTTTGCGCCAAGAAATCGAAACGCATTCTCGCACGCTAGCGCCGTGACACTTGACGAAATCAGAGGGTCACCAGACTGGTGGGTTGGGTGCGTACATCGCATCGAGGCAATCTTTGGCACCGCTGTTGGAATGCCGGGCGCACTGAAGCAACATGCAAGAGCCACGGGCAGAAAGCACCTTCGCGGAGTCTGCGCCATACGGAGGACTCCCGACCAGGCACCCACGAAGCGCCGTTGTTGGGTGTCCACAGCAACTTTTCACAGCGAGAGCGTCCACGGCAACCTTCACTCCCAACTCGGCATCATTCGATAACCCTCTTCCTGAAGCCCGAGAATTGCCGTGTATGCCGATACCGCCATTTCCACCGGAGCGATCATCTCCTTGCGCGCATAGCCACGCGCAGCGGCAGACTGTCCACAATAAAGAATGCGCAGACCCTTCTCGGTAAGTGCCGTTAGCAGTTCGGCGTCTGGATTATTCACTCCGAAGCGCTTCTTGTAGGCGGCTTGCTGCAAAGCCGCTCGGCCAGCACTACCATGCAGTACGACAGCCAACTTCATGTCTGCCGCATCTATGCCCGCACGCGCGTTGTAGTTCATGAATCGCGCGAGCGTCTCCAGCCTCGGGTTCGGCGTCGCGGGATCATCAGGACCAATCCAGACATCGAAAGCTGCCCGATACGTACTTACAGGCGGAAGATACTCGGCCTCGACCCCGTCGATCACCGGACCATACTTTTCGAACACCGGCCCCGTGGAGCGATTAGCCTCCGCGCCAGCCGTCAACGAAAGGAAGAGACTGGAGAGCAGGCAAGCAGTCTTGAGTATGTCGCTCATGAGTATGACAGGCTCCGCGGTTTAGCCGTGAGGGGTGACTAGGTACTTCTCACCAGTTTTCATCCGCCGATAATCCAGTATGGCGTCCTGCGACAGCATTTCCTCTAAGTTCACTTTGCGCTTGTAGCTGGAGGCAAAAGTGCCGGTTAGCCCATCGAGCACCCGCTGGCGCATGCGAAGCATTGTTTCTGTGCCAGCATGCTCCAGAAAGGGCGTCAGCAGCCAGCCCGACAGCGTCCAGCCAAATCCATATGCGGGAGTTAGGACGGTAGGTCCGAGGTCCAACCGACCGTAGATGTACATCAGTTTTTGCTGCGTTGAGCCATAGCGCGAGTATTCGGGCATCTTCGCTGCGGCCACCTGCTCCATCGCCTTAAAGCACGCGTCCACCAGCTTACCGCCGCCAATGGGGTCGAAACCGCAGTAGGCATTCGTAGCGTCGATCGAGCCTCGCAGCTGATCCATGAAGTCCTCATCGGCGGAGTTCACTACATGCGTGGCACCCATGTTTTGCAGCAAATCTACCTGCTCCGCGCGGCGGACCACATTGACCAAAGGAAGGCCGTCTTCCTGGCAGATCTTGACCAACATCTGGCCCAGATTCGAGGCGGCCGCGAGATGAACAATAGCCTCCTGACCCTGCATCCGTGCCGTCTCTACAAATCCGAGTGCAGTCATGGGATTCACAAAGGCAGACGCACCGTCTTCTGCGGAGATTTCGCCCAATGGTAAGCACATCGACGCATCCGCCAACGCGTACTCCGCGTAGGCGCTGCGAGGAACGCAAGCTACTCGCTGGCCAACAAGGGTCTGCGCGAGTTCGCCTTCGCCAGCAGCCACAACCGTACCAGCGCCTTCGTTACCAACTGGCAGCGCTTCTCCGTGGCGACCTTTTTGGGCGCTGAAGAACGGTTCCGGCATGTTGGCCACAACTTTTCCTTGCGAGTATTCAGCGTTCTCAAAATCAGCGGCGCTCGTGAGGATCGCAAGATCCGATGGGTTGATCGGTGCAGCTTCCATTTGCACCAGGACTTGGTTCCCCGTTGGTTCCTCAAACGTCACGGCCTTGACCTCAAGGGTCAGCTTGCCGTCGGCCAATGTACTGAAAAGCTGTCTACCTTGAGTCACGCAAAACTCTCCCCGAATGGTGTTGGACCAAGGATAGTAGCCCAAGCCGCTTGGCCACCGAACCCCTGCGCGAACGAAGCCCACTAGATCATGCCTATGGACTTTTCAGCGCTTTTGCTCAGGCGTTAGAGCTGGACACCCATCCACCCCGGCGCCCAGGTCAGGCTGGGCTCGGCGCTACTGCTGGACACCCATCCACTAGCGCGCCCTGGACAGGCTTCCACCAAGATCACCTTGGATATTCCATCGGAGGAATTCCGTTGGGCACCCACAGGCTTGTTCCGCATCCCAGGCACGGCATCTGTTCGGCACACCACTGCAGAGTCACAGGTGTTGGCGCGATAACCATCGCCAGCCGCCGAACTGTCAAAGCAGAACCCATATACGGAGATTTTGTTTCTACTTTCGATGAAGGATTATGCTGATTCCGTTGCTTTTACATCGAGAAGCCCCTACCAGCATCGGTGTGCCTCTAATCGCAACACCATCGGGCCTGCCGCCAGCTCACCCGCGCTTGCGCTATCATCGCCACAGCGGGACGCGAATAAGGAGGTTCACATGTTCGTCAGCGTCGAGTTTGGCGGCAGCAGCGGGCACTCGGGTGTCCTGCTTACCGGGCTGGGCCCCAAGAGCTGCTTTCTGCATCTCACGGGCACCTCCTACCCCAAGAAACCCTATGCGGTCCACGGCTCCGCGACCGGCGACGCGCCGCAGCTGACGCGCGATCTGACCTGCCGCACGCTCATCCCCTCTGTCGAAGACGGCAACAAATACGGGATCAGCGAACTGAAGGCGCTGGAATACTGGCGCTACTACAAGGCCAAAACCTATACCCACAAAGAGCACGGTCGAGTGTGGCGTGAAAGCGGTCGACAACAGGCTCTCAATCACAAGTACAGCAACTACAACCACAACTGTGCGCTGTTCGCCAACCGCCTCCTGCTGGCCGCAATGATCGACACACAGATCGAGGATCCCACCTGCTTCAAGGCCCTGATCTCAACACCACGCTGGTTTATCAATCGCAGCCGCAAAGTTAGAGACCAGGTGCTTGGCAGGACAAATGACGAGGTCATCTACGGCTACAGGTTAGAGAATCTGCACAACGAGACGATGCGCGAGACTTACTCGAGCAAGGACAACCTCTACGACGGTGCGGCAGAACCGGTTTCTGACCACCAATCCGGCCGGGTGCTGCCGGACGTATACGGCGCGTTAGAGAAGTACAGCCTGCCCGGGCATCGTGCGCGCGAAGTGCAAGGGCTGCTGCAGCGCCCCTTGCCGGAGGCACTGCAAGCGCTCGAAAGTGAAAGCAGGAAAGACATACAAGAAGGGCTGCCGCTACAGACGAAGGGGGTCATGAGGCAAGCCCTGCAAGACCTGCATCCGAAGTATCACAACACGCGGAAGGACGAATCGTGGCGGGAACACAAACACAAGTTTCAGGCGAACCCAACAGAGCGTCCAGGCCTAATAAAGAGGTCTGCTGAAGACGCCCAGAACCTGGATATCACGAAACTTGAGACCATCATCAAAAGCTACGAGAGCAAGCTGCTGGATACCTTCCTACAGGACAATCGCCTCTAGATCCGCCAGGTTTCGATCGAGGGCCAGCGCGCGCAGGCAACGCCCGCGGTCCTAGCAACGCTACAGCCTGTACACCTGTAAAGCAGCCAAGACCGGCCACACCCTCGGCGCGTGGCAGTCTGACCTGCCGCGAGTCGAGATCGGTCTGACCCGGCTCCGCGAAGGGCGACGACACCATCTACGACACTATGTTGTCATCACCGTGGCGGCATCTCGGTGAGGGCCATTTCCTGCTACGCTATGCGCCCCGAAATTTTCGTGTCGCCGGGCTCGCATCACATCGACCCCCGGAGACTGGATTGGATCGACAGGAGCCCACGTGAGCACACCTCGCATTGTCTACACCTACACCGACGAAGCCCCCGCCCTAGCAACGCACTCATTCTTACCGATTATCCGCAAGTTCACCGATGCCGCCGGCGTCGAGGTCGCGCTGAGCGATATCTCCCTCGCCGCCCGTGCCCTCGCCGCATTCCCCGAGCACCTCACCGAAGCACAGCGAACCCCGGACAACCTGGCGCTGCTGGGCGAGCTCACCGGCGATCCGGCCGCCAACATCATCAAGCTGCCGAACATTTCCGCATCCGTACCGCAGCTTGAGGAGTGCATCGAAGAGCTACAGAAGCAGGGCTTCAAGCTACCCGACTACCCCGCCAACCCGAGCACAGACGAAGAGCACGCCATCAATGCGCGATATGCCAAGGTGCTCGGCAGTGCGGTTAACCCCGTGCTGCGCGAAGGCAACTCGGATCGGCGCGCGCCCGCGGCCGTCAAGCGCTACGCAAAGAAATTCCCGCATTCGATGGGCAAGTGGAGTCAGGCTTCATCTACGCATGTTGCGCACATGCGTGAGGGAGACTTCTACCACTCCGAGGTCTCCACGACACTCGATCAGGCGCAAACCCTGCGCATCGAACTCGCGCAGGCGGACGGCACGGTAATCGTCTTGAAAGAAGGGATTACGGTAGATGCCGGCGAAGTCATCGACGCCGCCTTCATGGACGTGGCCAAGCTGCGCACCTTCCTCGCCGAAGAGTACGAGGGCGCGCGGCGCGCCGGGCTACTGCTGTCCGTCCACCTCAAAGCGACGATGATGAAGGTCAGTGACCCGATCATCTTCGGTCATGCGGTATGGGTCTACTATCGAGAAGCGTTCGAAAAGCACGCCGACAAGTTTGCCCGCTTAGAAGTGAACCCCAACCACGGGATGGAGCACGTCCTGGCCAAGGTCAAAGAGCTGGGGTTTTCGGAGCGCAACGAGGTCGAGGCCGATCTACTTGCCTGCCGCGAGAGGCGGCCCGGTCTGGCCATGGTCGATTCCGACAAGGGCATCACTAACCTCCACGTGCCGTCAGACATCATCGTCGACGCGTCCATGCCGGCGATGATTCGCATCGGCGGCCAGATGTGGGCGGCCGACGGCAATCCGCGAGACAGCAAGTGCATCATCCCCGACTCGTCGTATGCCACGATGTATCAGGAGGTGATCAACTTCTGCAAGCATCACGACGCCTTCGATCCGACCACCATGGGCACGGTGCAGAACATCGGCCTGATGGCGAAGAAGGCGCAGGAGTACGGCTCCCACGACACCACGTTCGAGATGCCGGCAACCGGCACCGTTCGCGTCGTCGCCGAGGACGGCAGCGTCGTTCTGCAGCATGACCAGGTCAGCGCGGGTGACATCTGGCGCATGTGCAAGACCAAGGACGAGTCCATTCGCGACTGGGTCGGACTCGCCGTGCGCCGTTCACGCGAGTCTGGCATTCCCGTCGTGTTCTGGCTGGATCGCTACCGCGGCCACGACGCACAGATCATCCGTAAGGTACGAACCTATCTGAAGGACCACGACACCGAAGATCTCGACATTCAGATCATGAGCATCGACACCGCCGTGCGGCACACGATGGAGCGCGTCCGCCACGGTGATGACTGCATCGCCGCAACCGGCAACGTGCTGCGTGACTACTTGACCGACCTGTTCCCGATTCTCGAATTGGGTACCAGCGCGAAGATGTACTCCATCGTGCCGCTGATCAAAGGCGGCGGCCTCTATGAAACCGGCGCCGGCGGGTCCGCGCCGAAACACGTTCAGCAGTTCGAAGCGGAGAACCATCTGCGCTGGGACAGCCTGGGCGAATTCCTGGCGCTCGCAGTGTCACTCGCGGACGTCGCGACGAAGTCTGCCAATCCGCGCGCCAAGGTGTTGGCGGACGCACTGGACGCTGCCACGGGCAAGTGGCTGGAAGAAAATCGCTCCCCGTCGCGCAAGACCGGAGAGCCGGACAACCGCGCCAGTCACTACTACCTCGCGATGTACTGGGCCGAAGCCGTAGCAGCACAAGACGACGATGCGGAGTTGAAGGAACAGTTCGGGCCGCTCGCCGTGAAGCTGGCGGAACACGAAGAAGCGATCATCAAAGAGCTCGTGGACTGCCAGGGCGGCCCGGTCGATCTCAAGGGCTACTACCACGTGGATCAGGATCTCGCCGATCAGGCGATGCGTCCGAGCGCCACGTTGAACGCGATTCTCGACGCGTAGTACGGCCTGTGGATCCTGGGTCGACCGGAGTCGACCCAGGATGTGAGCCGCATGGATGAGCGCGCGATACAGAGACTGAGCGGTCGTCTTGATGCGCACTGGGCGCAGCTCGTCGAGATCGTTGGTCAGCTGGCAAACGTGCTGCGGTCTACACCACCAAGAAACGTCCATGAATTGCGTGGCCTCGTCAGGGCCATAGACGCGGCCGTTCTCGGGCTGAACCCCATCATGCTCGACGTCAATCGCGAACTCGCTGCGGCAGCAGCAGGGACGACCCAGCTCAGACAGATCGAACTGGTTTCGCGCATAAACAACCACCGGGCAGCCGCACACCGCTGGCACCAGATCCGCGACCTCGTCGAGCGCCAGAGCAACGAACCGCGCACCAGGCTGATGCGCCCGGTTCCCAGCACGAGACGCTTTCGAGACGAGCAGACGCGCCTCGCCGACGACCTGTTCAACGCGCTGCACACGGCCATTTCCAAGTCAAAGCAGGATCCTGCAGCAGCGAGTCTCGGCGCGTTTCCTGACATCGGCCTCAACAACAGCGATTTTGTGGAACTCACACACGCCGCCTATCGCGTTCTTATGGCTATGGGTCGAGCGTCCGGCAGCTTCCTGGACGTGGGTTGTGGCGCCGGTATCAAACTCATCGGGGCGTCACGATTCTTCGGCGACGTGGCCGGAATCGATGTGGACGCGGGCTACATCAGTACCGCACGCCAACTTCTGCGCGATGCGAACCTTGGCCGCGTAACGCTGATTCACGGTAACGCTTTGACGTTCGAGCACTACGGTCACTACGACCTGATCTACTTCTTCCGACCGCTGCGTGACGATGCGCTGCTGCTGGAACTAGAGCGCCGCATCGCCACAAACGCGGCTGACGGGACACTGCTGCTGGCGCCCTACGTCGGCTTCGGCTACCGCTTTCGCGAGCTGGGATGCCGGCGGCTGGCCCGCGGTCTCTACATCAAGGGAGCGGGATACAGAGAGGCGCAGGCGCTGGTTCGACGCGCGATCTGGACCGGTCCTGCCGTGCGCCCGCCTCGCGATCCTCTGCCAGGATTGTGGGAGCCTGTCCTGCGCGCCTCACACGCCTGGGGGTTCGACGTAAATCGCGCCGGCCGCCTGGACGGCGCCTGACGAACGGTCTGCAACAACCCGCTACCGCCAGGTCGTTTCGGTACGCAGGGCGCGCGCAAAACGCTCCATATTCCAGCCGCCAAAAACCATCGTCCGTCGCAGCAGGTGCGGATGACTCGCGAAGTTGTTGACGCCCTGTGTCACTGTCACCGAAAGCGCATGCTCAGACGCCACAATCTCCCGCACGACCTGCTGGTCCGTCGCGCCGTAGGGATAAGCGAAAGCAAAAACGTCGTTGCCACCCAGGACCCGTTCGAGACGCTGCTTCGGTTCCACGACCTCCTGGCGTACCCGGCGCATGTACTCATCGCCGCTTTCACCGTCAACGCGCCTGGTTAGATTCGCATGCGATTTGGAATGGGATTGGATCTCAATCAGACCAGAGTCCAGCATTTCTTCCATCTGCCGCGTCTTCAATCCACCCCGATTCATGAAATCGGAGTAAATGAAGACCGTACAGGGATAGCCAAACTCTTTGAGCAGCGGAAACGCAACGCGATACGCAGATTGATAGCCGTCATCGATCGTGAGCACCACAGCCTTCGACGGCAAACCGGCCTCACCCTGCAAGTAACGCTGAAACTCGGAGAGCGAGACCACTCTGAAGTTATTGTCACGTAAGTAGACAAGCTGTTCGCGAAACGACTCCGGCGTCACCATCATGCGACTGGGGCGCGGTCCAAAACGATGATAAGCAAGTATCGGTACAACTTGCTGCGTACGCTGATGCACACCACCCGGATTGAACCAGCGCTTGGGAATCACGACGACACGACGCGGATTGTCGGACGGCGGGTTGGCTTCTTTAATTCGCCAGTCGTACTCCGCTCGGCCGAGAAACCGTTGCGCAAGATCCTCATCAGAAAGGCGCGCATCGGCCAACACCACCAGATGGCTGTCGGATTCGGACAGCACGCGATAGTCCGCCGCGTACAAAAGCGACGCATACAAAGACCCGAATCCCGCGAACAAAAACGTGCAGATGAGTTTCTTGTAACGCCTAGAGGGTCGATCTAGCATGGATGAACGGGATATAGGATTGCACTTGAATTAACGTGGCCGAGACTCCGCCTTCACATCCGAATGCTCTGCCGACCGGCTACCTCCTGCGCGAGTATCGCATAGAGGAAGTGCTCGGCGTGGGCGGCTTTGGCATAACCTATCGCGCCAAGCACGAGTCGTTCAACAACAAGTACGTTGCGATCAAGGAATACCTGCCAGCGACGCAGGCATTTCGCACGATCGATTCTCGCGTTGACCTGCTCTCCAACGGCGATCAGACGACTTTCGATTGGGGCTTAGAGCGCTTCTTCGACGAAGCCAATCATCTACACGATTTACGCCACCCCAGCATCGTTGCAGTAGAAAACGTCTTTAAGGAAAACGGCACGGCGTACATGGTGATGGACGTCGTCAGAGGCGTCAGCACCGCCGAACTCATCAAGCAGCGCACCGTACTGACTGAAACCCAGCTGTGGTCGCTGTTCGATCAGCTCACCGACGCGCTGCGAACGATTCACGAAGCGGGCTTGATCCACCGCGACATCTCGCCGTCGAACATTTTGTTTCGTCAGCGTGCTCAACGCGCGGTACTGATCGACTTCGGTTCTTCAAAGGCACAGCTAGAACAAACACAGCTGGCGTCGGGTGGCGACCACACACGCATATTCACGCCGGGCTATGCACCGCTAGAGCAGCACGAGGGGACGCCGCAGGATCAGCGCAGCGACGTCTACGGCCTGGCGGCCTCGCTGTATCACCTTGCGCTGCACGTACGTCCTGCGCCTTCGGCGCAGCGCGCTGGCGCGTTACGCAGCGGCCAGGACCCGCTAATTCCGGCGAGAGAAATCGGCGCGGGTCGCTTCAGCAAGGAATTTCTCGAGACGCTGGATCGAGGCCTCGCGCTGCTGCCCGAGCATCGTCCGGCGAGCGTCAACGATTGGTGCAACTTCGCGCACAAGAGCCGCGATCAGACGATTACCAAGCCACTGCCGGTGGAATTGCTGCGCGAAATGGCCGAGGAATCGGATCGCGACCACACCACCAGCGACAAGTCGGCCGGCACAAATCCGATAACCCACTGGCTGGCTGGCATACTGCCGCCGGACCTCGCGCGGCGCATCCCGACGAGCTTTGCCAAAACCGATTGGTCGGTCAGGAATCTGGGAATCGCGGCGGCAGCCTTTGTGGGTCTGCTACTGCTGGCGCATGCGACCCACATGGTCGACCTGCCCGGAATCACTACCAGCGATCGACTCATTGAGCGCGCGGCGCGCACGCTCAAGCGCGGACCACTAGAGCCGGAAACTCTGCTCGAGGCGTCCAGCGATTTCACCAAAGCCAAACTGTTGGGCAACGGTTCAGATCGTGCCCGTACGGGTGAGCTGTTGTGTGAAGAAATCACCGCGTACCGGTCTGCTCTGGTCGATCGTGATCTACACAGAGGTGAATCGTTGCTGCCCATCATCGACGGGTTGGCCAGCGACGTGGGCGCGACGGACTTCCCCATCGAGCAGTTGCGCTCCGCGTTCACCTACGAGTCGAGCTATCGCGATTTTGAAAACCTGTCCCAGAGCATCTTGCCGGGCGACGGCGACCTGGACCGACTGACCGAACTGCTTGCGCGGCTGGGTGGCATGACGTCGCCGTTGACACCGGCGCCCGCTGAACGCCTGGCCCAGGCCAGCAAGGTTGCTGACGCGCTGGGGGCAGCGAATGGCGCTGTGGCGGAACAGCGCTTTGCCGTTGCACTCGATCGGCTGGACGCAGCTCAGCAAGCCATCGCGAACATCAGCGACCGGCCACTCGAGTTCGCCAGTGCGCGCGCCAGCGTGCGTCAGGCGCGAAGCGATTTTGTCGCTCGCGAAACCCAGCAGGCCATTGATCAGTCGCTGGCTGAGCCGACAGCTACGGACGTTTTAACGACTGCGGGTGGCGCCATTAATCGTGTCCTGAACGTGGATCAAGGAGCCGAACGCGCAGTCCTGTGGCGCGATGTACTGAGTGTGATGGGCGCGGCCCTAGCGCGCGCCGAACAGGCCGAGACCGAGGAGGCGCTGGCTATCCTGTCGCAGGCCGATGCGCGTGCGCAGCGCGCGGGCATCAGCGCGGCGGCGTGGCGCGAGGTTTCGCTGCGCTACGAAAGCCTGGCCGCACAGAACGAACTCGATCAACGCCTCACCGCGTTGGTCGCCCAGCCGTTCGCCGAATCTCAGCAGGACAGTCTGCGAGAGTCGATAGAGCGGGCAGGCGCCGTGATCAATGCCGGTCGCGCGAGCCAGATGCTGCAGCAGCGGCGCGAGCTCGCCGATGCCGCGCTGCAGAGCGCCCGGGAGGTTGGATCACTGACAGCGCGAGAGGACTACGCCGGCGCAGACTCGCTAGCTTCCGGTTCCGCGGAAGGCCTCGCTGAGCTGGGCCTGCAACAAAGCCTACGCGAGGCGATCAATGGTGCGAGACGTCGCGACATAGCCGATCGGGAAGCGAAAGTACAAGGAGAGCTGCAGGTTTATCAGCTTGGCAACTCGCGCTCACCGCTGCGCTACCAGTTGGACCAGATCGATGCATTGCAGCCGGATCGTGCGCTGGTGAATGAAATTCGTGGCGTGTTAGCGCGATTGGATCGCGTCGAGCAGAGTGCCGGCGAGTCCGCCTTCGCCGCAGCTACCGAGGCGCTCAGGGGTATCCCGCTCGAGGTACAGACGCTCGCACTCGCACCCGGTTTCATAGACAACCAGCTGGGGTGGCTGCAGGAACGCGCTGGGTACGCCGCCGCAAACGTGCGGGAAGCCGAACTGGCCCGATTGGCCAATGAGCCCCTCGACCCGCAGCTGCAGGACGGCGTCGCGACTCGATTGGATGAGGCTATCAAAGACCTGCAGCAGGCGGGATTTTCGGCTGCAAACCTGCAGTCGCTGGCTGGCATCGTGCCGCGCCTGCGCAGCATCAGCGAGCACGTCGAGTTTGGCCGTTTCTCCGCCGCGCGCGGCGACCTCGACACGCTTCGAGGCGAGCTCTCGGCGTCCGGCGGCACCAGCGAACGCCTGCAGCGTGAACTGGATTCCGGCATTCGCTACAACGAGCGCACGTTCGCGCGAGCGCTAACCCGACGTGTAAGGAGCGGGGCGGACGGTTTCTATGCCACGCTGCTCGAACGACCGCTGGACCTGCAGGCGCAGGCCACCGTGCTCGAAGAACTGCAGCCGCTACTAAAGCTGCAGCGCGAAACCGATCCAGAACTGACGGACTGGAGCGAAATCGATCAGGCTCAGGCTGTGCAGAGTAGCCTGAGCGCGGCGACCAAGCTGCTGCAAGACGAAACCGACTACCTGCCAGCGGCGAAGGCGCTGGTGGCCACTTCGATCGCACTCCCAGCCGGCTCGCGTTGGCGCCGGGTGCTGGAACGCGGTCGCTCGTCGCTCGAAAACCAAAAAGACACTCGACTGCGCTCCCTACTGCAAGGCGCGAGCATGGCGCTGAACGATCCGTCAGACGCGTCGGTGTACGACGCGGCGAGGCAGCAGTATCGCAGCGCAGCGTCCATCGAGAAGAGCGCTGACGGACTAGGCGCACTCGGCGTGAGGTTTGTCGATCTGCTGGAATCAGTCCGAGCAGCCCTCGCCGCACGCGACATCAGCCGCATCGATTTGACCGCGCTGGAGCAGCAGAGCGGGGACTTTCAGCGCCTGCCCGGCGTGGCTGGCGTGCTCGCTGGCGTGCGCGGCGAGAGCCAGGCGGTACTCGACGCCGCGCATCAAGCACAGACGACGCAAGTGCAGACGATACTGGCGACCGCCCTAAGCGAACCTCTCGACGCGGCCGCACTGCGCACCGCCGACATTGCCCTGACGGAGCTGACGGCGTCACCGATATCGACGGCGCTGCCCGATGCCGCAACACAGACCCAGCGTGCACAGGCGAGCGTGCGCGGCATTAGCGAAGCGGTCGCACACATAGAAAACCGCCGCTTCGAATCCGCCTACGCCGCGCTGAATACGGTGAGCGGCGCCGCCCAGGAACTGGGAAACGGCACGCTGGTGACCACCGTGGCCCAGACACTGAGCGCGCTTAACGATAATGTCCGACAATATCGACTGGCTCGGCGGCCGCGATACATCAACGAACTCAAGAATGCGCTGGCGGCCATCGCTGCGGATCCCAGCGCGGCCGCGAACCTCTCCAAAGCAGAGAATCACGCCGACTCAGTCCTGGCGGAACACGCGGAGTTCGCCGATGCGCTAATCATCAAAGAGGTGCTGGCATCCCTGAAAGGCCTATCGCCTGGGGTCCAAGGCGGCTCGGCCTGTGCAGGCATCGACGGCATTCGCGACGCCAGAGCGCGAATCGACTATCCGCTATTCGACTGGAGTTGGCTGGAACCGCTGGCTGCGGGGTGCCAGGGCTAACGGTTTTATGGTCCGGAAGACTGGTAATCTTGTCGGGCCAGACACAGCAAGGAAGGCAAGATGGACCGGACAGCAACCGGCAGCGACCGTCTCGGCGCGACACTCCAACGAGGACGGGGGCGCTTCCTGTCGGCGGCTCGGGTTGTTCGCGCCAGCGCAATGCTCGTTTTCGTGACGTTGTTAGGCGCCTGTGAAACCACGCCGGAGCAGACGACCCCCGCGATTTGCCAGACCGCGCCCTCCAGCGCGTCATGCGCCTGCGAACTCGACCCCAACTCGGCAGCTTGCCCGTGCAGAGATCCGGACAGCTACGCCTGTGTGTGTGCACTGCAGCCCAACGCACGCGTCTGCGACGCTTGCCCTAGCAACGACTCCGCCGCGCGACTGACGCGTCGCGCCTTGGGCAACATCGGTCGAGGCGTCTGGGATCAGGCGGAACTGGAAGTACGCTGCGCGCTGGAGCGTGACCCGGGCTACGCGCAGGCACAGGAGGTCGAAGATCAGCTGCGACTAAGGCGCTCTGGCGTTCTGCCTGACATGAGCGGGTTTGTCAGCTATCGAATCCGGGCCGGTGACCAGTTGGGCGACATCGCCAAGCTGTGTCTGAATCAGGCCAATCGCTTCGTCGAGCTGGCCGTACTGAACGGAATCGAGAATCCGAGTCGCCTGCGTCCAGGCCAATTGCTGCGCATCCCCACGACCAAGCCGTGCGTCAACTGCGCCGACCTGCGGCGCGCCGCGCTCGCGGAGGAGCAGTCCACCGGCGTCGAGCGCGCGTATGCACTGATCGCGGCAGCGCGTCGCAGCTGCCCGAATGACTCTGATATTACGCAGGACACAGATCGCCTGAAGTCCGCACTGGTGACCGACCTGCACGGACGTGCGGAGGCGCTGCTGAGCGAGGGCGACAGCGGCGGCGCCGCCGAACTATGGCAGCGCGTCATCAAGCTGGATCCCGGCAACGCCGAGGCAATGTACTTCCTTCGCAGCCTGCAAAACTGAGCGACCAAGGAACACAGGGCTGGCCTAACGAAGGATCGGGGAAGGCGAGCCTTTCCCCATCGATCAAAGCGGCGTTCGATCAGGGTAGCGACTCCAGGTAGGCCCGAGCACCCAGATGCGTGCTGTCGATCGACAGCACCTCCCGAAACAGCGACTTAGCCTTCGATACATCGCTGGACAGCAATTCCAGCGCGCGCTGATAGATCAACTCCGCATTGCCTACCGGCGGTTGCTGGACCTCAACAGTAGCGCTGGCTGGCTCGGTTTCCGATTGCGCCAGTCGACGCGACCAGCGCTGGTATTCGCGCGAACGCTGCGCCTGCGCATAGTCACTGCGTAGCTGCGCATCGTCGGGCGTCAAGCTGATCGCTGCCAGCCAACGCTGCTTCGCTTCTAAGTATCGACGACGTTTGGTGGCCGCCTTCGCCTGAGCCGCCAGTCGCGCCGCCTCCTTCTTTGCGGCCTCGCCCAGTCGATCGAGGTGATCCGAAACGTCCGCCCGCGCAGGCCTCAGCGCCCCGACCACCAGCCATTGTTCGATCGCGCTCGCGATATCCGCATTGGCTTCGTGCTGGCGCGCGAGCGATTCCGCAGCGACAACTCTCTGCGCGATCAGCGCTTCGACAGAGGGCCCTCTCGAGGTCACGGCACACCCAGCGACAATCAGAGACATGAACAGCCCGATGACTCGTCCGCGTTCAAGGCGCCAGCCGCGCAATCGGTCAATCATTCGGTGGCGGGCACAGCGGCGACTGTCGCGCGTCAGCAGATGGCGACCGAAAATCACCATAACGATCGGAATACCAAGCTGCTAATCTGTGAACATCTGTCCTCAGGGTTCATAACGCTGCTCAGCGACGCAAACCATGGCATTGCACGCAATTCCTACCCCCGGTTTCGAACTCATCGGTTTTCAGGCCATCATCCGTCCCCGCCTGGCACCTCCGCCTTCGCCGGGTGGACCTTCCGGCGTCAGCCACTGGACCGAGGAAGCGGACGTTTACAGCGAGGGCCACATAAACGGCGCGGTCACGCAGCGTTCTGATGCGCCGAGAACCATCAGCTTCGCAAGCGTCGGCCAGATCCCCCTCATCCTGCTGCCTTTGAAAAGCACCGCGATCAACTGTGCGCTGCAGCAAGGGCGCAACGTCCTGTGCGGCCCGCTGCAACAGGCGACAGTTGCCATCGGCTTTGGCACTCGCGGACTGCGTCACGTGCTTGTCCGTGACGGCGAACACGCACAGTGGCCGCCGAAGGGTTTCGAACTGCTCGCGGAGGTCGACGTCGGCGCGCCGAGCGCGGTGGAACTGCGGGCGTCCCCTGGCCGTTTCTCGCTCGCCCTGGTTTCTCCGGCAGCAGCTGACATCGAGGTCTTTCCAGTCATGCCGACGGCTGACAATCGCTTGCGGGTGCTGGCGCGATCCCATCGCGATTCAGCCTCAGCTTCTGACGGCTGAAACGAGCAGACCTGTGACGTGCTCGCCGACCTCTCGACGCAGCACGACCGTTTCAATCTGAGGCTGCGCAAAGTTCGCTGCTAGCAGCGTCTCGATGTAAGCCTGAACATGGTGGTAGCGGCCGTGATGGGCGAGGCCGTAGCCTTTGTCCAACTGCGCATCGGCCGGCGCCTTTTCGACCGTGAAGCAGAGTAGTCCGCCTGCCTTAAGCGTGCTCGCGGCACCAACCATCACTTCTTCCAGCGCTCCGATGTAGCACAGCGTATCGACGCTGGTCACGACATCGAAGCGCTGCGGATGCAGTTCGAAGTACTCGGTGAGTTCCTCCTCGACGAGTTCGTCATAGAGATCTCGAGCACGCGCCTTCGTCAACATGCTGACCGACAGATCGACGCCCACCAATCGTGACGCGTAGGGCTTGAGGTATCCTGCGACAAGTCCGGTACCGCAGCCTGCATCGCATACGAGCAGCGTACCGTTTGGCGCGGGGAGCAGCGCGCGCACTCTCTCGCCTACCAATTTAGGCGCCTGATAGTCGAGCCGTTCCAGAACCTCGTCAAAGTCGGTCGCAAACGACCGAAAGGTCTCCACGACGACCGTTTTGGACGCGCGTTTGGGAACGTTCTCTCCCGTTGCGCCGGCCAGCATGTGCTGCGCCACCGGATCCTCCGGGTCCCGCGCTATCCAGTCGCGTAGGACCTTCAGTGCTTCATCCTCGCGTTCCGTTGCGTGGAGAATGCGCACCACTTGTACGGTGGCGCGACGCGTGCTGTGCAGATAGCCGCCGTGCTGCAGAGCCTTCTCGAAGCACTCGATTGCCTCATCCCAACGGCGCTGCATTCGCAATCCGGTGCCGCGGTTGTGCCAGGACTCACCGTGCTCGGGGGCGAGTTCCAGCGCTCGCGAGAACTGCGCCATGGCCTCCTCTTCGCGATCGAGCGTTCGAAGCGCCACGCCCTGATTGCAGATCGCATTGACGTGAGCGGGTTGCAGCGCCAGAGCACTGCCGAAGCTCTCAAGAGCGCGTTCTGATTCACCCGACTGCAAGTACACGTTGCCGATGTTGGCGTGCATGTCCGGGTTGTCCGGCACGGCGTCGATCGCGCGATTGATGCGAACGATCGCCTCCGCGCTGTTTTCAAGCTGGTGTTCCAGTATCCCGCTGAAGTGCAAAAGGTCTGGATCGTCAGGGCCAATCCGCAGCAACTCGTCGTAGTGCTCGCGCGCTCGATCCAGCTGTCCCGCCTTGTGTACTTCCAGCGTCAGGCGCAGCGCATCGTGAAAGCTGACCTGTATTTCCTGACCATCATCATCGCCCGACGACGCGCCCGCTGCCTGCTGGTCTGTGTCTGGCGTCTCGTGCTCCGGAGGTTGGGTCATGGTAGATCAGCGGCAGGGGGTAAACTGCTAACCGCGCGGACATCAATTACGACAGCGGTCAGGTTGTCGTTCGCTGGGCCTGCGAGCACCACGTCGCGCATTTGATCGCACGCCTCATCGGGGCTACCGCTGCCCAGCAGCTTGCACAGGTGGCTCTCAGTCAGATCGCGGTACAGCCCGTCGGAGCACAGCAGCAGTCGATCGCCCTCTTGCACCCCTTCGTAGCAGACGTCCAGGACGAGCGGCTCTTCGCCGCCAACTGCGCGCGTAATGACGTTCGTCGCGCCCTGATCGCCTGCAGAATGATCGGTCGTAAGCGTTGTTAGTTCGCCTCCTCGCAGCCGGTAAACACGGCTATCGCCGGCCCAAACAACTGCCGCCTGCACCCCGTCGAGCAGGACCGCCACAACCGTCGTTGCCGAGCGCTCGGCGTCGCCGTAGCGCGCACCAATGGCCAGTAGCGCAGACTGCGTCATGCTCAGCGCGCCTTCCAATGCGAACACGCGTTCAGGCAGCGTGCCGTGAACGGGCAAAACGCCGAGCGCCTGGATCGCCAGCTCGCTCGCGAGTTCTCCGGCGCCGTGCCCGCCAACCCCATCGGCGACCAGCCACACACCTGCGTCGTCGCGCATCGCGAAGGCGTCCTGGTTGGCCTTGCGTTCATTGCCCTTGTGCGTGAAGCCGGCGGCAACCCCAGCTAGCGCACCGCTGCTCGTCGCGAACACCCAGTCCGGCTGATCCTGAGAAGCCGAATCCGCGCTCTGTCGCAGATCGCTTGGGTTAAGCGCAGCATCGATTCTGTCCTCTTCAAGGATCTCGACGAGTGCCGGCGCTCCATTCGCGCCCGCCTGGTCGATGGGCTGCGTGTGGCGTGGTACTGCTGCTGCCAGCGCTTCCACGCTGTGTTGTGACCAGCCGCGTGCCTGCCATGCGCCGTCAAGCAGGGCGGTAAAAGCACCGGCGGGCGGTTGTCCGGCCACTGACAGAAGACTGGGCTGAATCTCTGCCGAACCGGCAGAGCACCACAGGGAGTGTTCACCAAGGTTGGACTGGAGTTGACTGCCGAACAACCCGCAGCCGAGTTGCGGCAGGGCGCTGGCTTCGCCGATAGCAAAATGCGTGGGTTGCGGGGTCGTAACGATCGGTTCTGCTGCTGGAAAATCGGGCAATTGCAGCGTCAGCGCCTCGGTCTCCTCGTCGAAAGCTTCGAGCGGCAGACCTGCTTCATCCAGCAGCCGCAGCAGCAGTTGTTCCGCGCGGACGATCCAGGCATCGGCCGCGCACAGCAACGCGTAAGGCGGCAATCCGCTATCCATCTCGACTGCTATGGTCATGGGGAAGTAACGGCCGACCTTGTCGACGCTTGGCATATAAACGCCGAGACAGGCGCGCTCGCCAAACACGCCGGGCGATGCGGCGAAGGACCACAGCGGCGAGGTGAGATAGGTATCCAACCAGTCATTACCCAGCTCGGCCTGACTGGCGGCAATCGCGCTCTGCAGCCAGCCGTCCCAGGCCTGAACAAATGTCCGGCTCAACCGACGTTCGACGAAGTCTCCACGCGCCGGCAGCTTGCCGAAAAAGCCAGGCGTCAGGGTGTCCATGGCGCGCCCCTCATCCCCCAATGTGGGGCCACGTTCACAGGCGCGCCGGACATCGGAAATCCCGCAATTGATTGAGCGCAAAGGGGTTGAACGCGCTGCGGGCGATCAGGCTGTAGACCGCGCCCCGACCCTGGACGGTGAATTCGACCTCGAACTGTTCCGGGACCGCCGTGCGTTGCATGCTGGAGGCGTCGAGTAGGCGGAACCAAGCCCAGGGTCCGTCAAGCCGCTGCATCTGCGTTTGTCCGGTTGAGCGATCGCGAACCTCCAGCCTCACGCCCGCCCCCGGATTTGGCCCGGGCCACTGCATGTAGGTGCTATCCTGCGGACCGAATGCGTAGCTGACCTGCTTACCTTCGAGGTTCAGCAGAAACTGGCTCAGCGAGGTGTCTGCCTCCAACGGGCGCAGATCGAAGCCGACCGACGGCTGCATGCTGCCCGGTCGAAAGAACGTGCGCTTGACCACATCAGCGTACTCAAAAGCGCGCAGCGCATCAGCGGACAGCCGAATCGGAACGTTGCCAGTCTGCCGCGTGCGCCAGGGCGAGCGTGTGGTGTCGACGTACTGACGCAGGTGCGTACTGAAAAAATTGTCGACGGTGCCGCCGTACCCGAAGAACCGGCCGAAATCGTCGAGGCGTATCGTTTGTCTGTTGCCCGTCGCGATCGGGTAGCGGTCCGCGATCGCCTGACGACAAACACCTAGGGGTCCAGAGCGCCACTGCTCGTTCAGGTACGACCGCAGGCCGCCCGTTGTGATTGCGACACTGCGCTCGACCGAAGTATCGATCATCTCCCCCACCAACATGTCGGGCTGGCGATCGGACTCGATGCGCAGTTGCTGCAGCACGGCCTTGCCGTTCGCCTGCACCTGCGGCGGAATGGCGCCCTCTGCCGACTCAGAGGCGACCAGGCGCATGTACACGTAAAGCTCGTTGAACAGCTCGAGCAGTCGCTCGATCGGCTTCGGTGCATCGTCTTCACCGCGAACTAGGCGATTCAGGTTTTCGAACCGGCGACTAACATCGTTTCTGGCAACCAGCTCGGTGACGGTTTCGGACTCTATCCCGCGCGAGCCCAGCACATCCTGCACGTATTCCAGCGCGCGGTTGGCGCCGCTTTCGACTCTGGTCGCGATACTCGCGTCCGGTCCTGGCTCGTCCAGTGAGGTCTCTGCAGCAATCGCGTTGAGCAGCTTGAGCAGCGGCGAATCGTCCTGACTGGAAAGCACTGCAAACAGGCGCGCGGCCGATTCAGGCGAATCGAACGGTGCGAGGCCGATATCGAGTATCAGGTTGCTGTATTCACTAGCGAAGTCTTCCAGATACAAATCACGAACCTTATCGAGCAGCACTTTTCGACCGGTCGGATCCAGTTCTTGTTCTTCGCCGAGGATCCACCAGGCCTCATCGGCAATGCGATCGGTTGTGGCGAGATTCGCTTCGGTGAACGCCCCCTGGTAAACGGCCTTGGTGAACATTGGGTTCAGCGGTTCACCGAGACTGGCGCCGCTCTTGCGAACGAATACCAGCTCCGCCTGCGAACCGCCCGCCGCGCGCCGCACGCTAAAGCCTTCGCCACTGCGGCTCATGGAGCGTTTCAGGCGGCCATAAATGCGACTCTCGAGCGGTAACCCGCGGATTTCGCGCCGGGCAAAGCTGATCACGGAGTCGTCAAGCGGCAACGGCAGCGGTTTAACAGGCTGTTCCAGCAGCGCATCGAGATGATGAACCAGCGACGCGCGCTGCTCCGTATCGACTTCCCGGCGGAGATTTTCGATCCAGTCGTACTCCAGAAAGCCGCGAATCTCATCGGCGTTGTAGGGACCCCGCGAATCCAACATCAGGTAGGCCTTCAGCGCCTCATAGGTGTAGTCCGGCGAGCTGCCGCCACGTCGCAGCTGGTTTTCGAGGCGCAGCAGGATCCTCGGTAGGTAAAGCTGCTCGGACAGACGGCGATAGCTCGAACGGGCGACAACGCCAATCTTGTCGTCCTGGGACAAGCCGAACCGCCAGGGGCGCTCGCCCTCGATGCTATCGAGATGACCACCAGGAATTTGTTCCGCGAGTTCCAGCGCCGGCATCGCCGCGAGCGGATCGAGATCCCTTGCCGTCACCGCGGTCGAAGCATCGATCGCCTCGCTCGCCAGCGTCCCGGCTCGCTCGATATCAGAACGGGCACCGGAATAGCCGAAAAACCACAGTCCGGTGGCCACCAGCACCAGGCCCGCAAGCCCAGCGTAGGCGCCGTGCTTCAGCCAGCTAAGACGCCGTTCCAGCCTGAGATTGGTGCCGGCGAGCTCCGACTCATTGAAGACCACCTTCTGCAGGAGATCTTTAATGAAGAAACTCTTGCCGCTGCCCTGAGGCACCGGCATGGCATGCGCGTCTAGCCGAAACGCCTGGGCCAGCGAACCGAGCAGCCGGTCAACCGGCGTACCCTCCTGAGTGCCGCTAACGAGGTAGAAGCCGCGCAGGAGCGGCGCGCTTTCATAGCGGTTGCCCTGGAACACATCGCGCAGGAAGCCACCGACCATGTCCTTCAACAGAGCCACCTGACGCGGAAAGCCGTGGATCAGTATTCGCCGGCCAGGATCACCCTCCTGCTGAATGCGATCGATCGCCCGCTCACCCAGGCGAGTGAGCAGCGCATCGAACTCGCCGTCAAACTGGCCGAGAGGATTCGCCTCCGGGGAATCATCGAACGGAAAGGTGCACCCCCACACCTGTTCGCGGTCACCACGTCCAAGGTCATCAAAGAACTCAGAGAATCCCGACAGCAGATCGCACTTGGTGAACATGACGTACACCGGGAAGCGAATACCGAAATGGTTTTCGAGTTCCTGAACGCGTCCGCGAACGGCCTTGACATGCTGCGCGCGCTCGCGCTCGTCCTGAGTTAGCAAATCGGTGACGCTGATCGCAACAAGAATTCCGTTGATCGGGCGTCGCTTGCGATGCTTCTTCAGCAGATTCAGAAAGCCCAACCAGGCCGCCTGATCGACACTGGCGTCGCTGTCCTGCGTGGTATAGCGACCAGCCGTGTCGATCATCACCGCATCGTCGGTGAACCACCAGTCGCAGTCGCGTGTACCGCCAATACCCCGCACCGCGTCTGGCCCAAAGCGCTCTGCGAGGGGAAAGTGCAGGCCAGAATTCAGCAGGGCCGTCGTTTTTCCGGCACCCGGCGGACCGATGATGATGTACCACGGCAGGTCATAGAGATTGACAGCGCCGCGTTTGCCTTTAGACGCCTTGAGAACGCCTATGGCCTCCTCAAAGCGGGCGTTGAGGGTCTCGACCTCCTGGGCTGACATGTCTGGAGGCTGCGCAGCGTCGAGCGGCGCCTCCATGACACCCTGGACGAGCTGCTGTTCCGTTTTGCGCGCGTTCAGCAGCGCAAAGATGCGGCGGACCAGCCAGATGATGATGATGGCGAACACGCAAATGACGCGCGCCAGCTCGCTCGCGAGGGGTCGCCAGCTCCCTAGCGCCAACTGATCGCCCAGATAGTAGATCAACAGGCTGAGCGCGATGAGGCCCAGCGCACCCAGAAACCAGCGACTAACTAGGAAGCGCAGCATCCTCATCGCGTCCTGGGCGGGTCGTACAGCAGGATCTCAACCCGTCGGTTGATCGCCCGATTGTCGCGACTGTCGTTGGCGACCAGCGGCTCGCTGTCTGCGCGAGGCTCTGCGCTCAGTCGCGACACGTCGATTGTCTGCGCGAGCAGATTGCGAACGGTTTCCGCCCGAGCTTTGGACAGGTGCCAATTCGATGGAAAGCGCAGCGAACGGGAGGGCACGTTGTCCGTGTGGCCGACCACCATCACGCGTCCCGGCAGTCTGTTCAGCGCCGCGGCGACGCTGTCGACAAGCGCAACTCCGGCCGGTTCGACCTCGTCTTGACCGGAGGCGAACAGCGATCGCAGCGTCACCGTCTGCACGCCCTGCGCGCTGCTGACCTGCAGCGCGCTGGCCGCAATTTCCGGTTGCAGCAAATCGGCCAGCGACAGCTCGCGACGCGCGGGGGCCACATATCCCTGTCGCTCAACCAAAGGTGGCAGATTTCGTCCCAGACTCGCGATCTGCAGCGCGACCGGGTCGGACGCCCGGTTGAGCGCCATGACAAAACCGAAATAGATCGCAAGGCACAGGGCGCCTGCGACCGCGGCAACCACCCAGAGCGGCACGGCGCGGCTAAGAGGGGATTCGACGCTCAACACGCCCTGCCATTGGGGCGACAGCTCCGCCTCGCGTTCGCCACGATAGCTGCGCAGTGTCTGATAGAGATTGCTGCGGATCGCCTCGATCTGTGCCATGCCGTCACTGCGGACGCGATATTGCCCCTGCAGCCCCATGGACAAACACAGATACATCAGCTCAAGCAGGTCGAGATTCGCAGCGCCCTGCTGCTGCACCCGTTCGAGGAGCTGAAAGAACTTCTCGCCGCCCCAGGCTTCCTTGTGAAACATGCTCAACAGTGTCTGCTGGGGCCAGGTGCTCTGACTGCCCCAAGGGGTGTTCAATACGACCTCATCCAGCAGCGTGCACAGGGCGTAGCGGGCGGACAGCGCGGTCTCGGGCGCTACACCGGCGTTGCGCACCGTGACCTCGAACGTCTGGATTTCCTGGGCGACCTGACGGAACAGGCCAGCGGGATCGGGGTGCTGGGCCGTGGTCGACAGCCGACCGGCCAGCGATAGCAGCGGTGTCGCCGCCGCGGTCAGCGCGCTGCCTTCCGCTGATCGGCCAGCCGACAGCGGAGCCGCGCTGACGGGGGGTGGCGCGGCGGCCGGACCGCGCGGCTGCGCGCCCATGCGGGTGCGACCGCCCGGCCGAGGCATCAATACGGTGCGATTGTCTTTGTTGCCGGTGCCGCCGAAAAAAGTGTCGTCGTCCGCCATCTCTGCCGCGCCTACTGCCTGATAGCCCAGAACTGCATGTCGATGCCGGGGAACTCCGTCGCGACGTAGATTGCGAAGCCTCCCGACTGCTGCAGTTCGGCCCAAAATTCGCTGCTGTTATCCAGCTGGAAGTAGACAAAGTCGGCGTGATACGGAATTTGCCGCGGCGCGACGGGCAGCGGCGTGACGCGAATGCCTGGTATGCCCGACTCGATCATGCGCTTGATCGTTTCGACACTGCCAATCTTGGCCTGGGGCGGAAACTGGGCGCGCAGGTCTTCACTCGGCACATCGGCCCGCACCGCCAGCACGAAGTCCGCGGCGCCGAGCAGCGTTCGATCCTGCAGCAGCCCGACGCGAATGCCGTAGCGTGGTTCCTGCAGCGGGATGGGCACGGCGCGTTGCTCGATCACGGTGCCCAGCGATTCGCGCAGATTCTGCATCAGCGGTTCGAAGCTGGTCGCCAACTCGTCATGCCGATAGGGCGGAAACTCCGGAGGTCGACGCTGCGCAGAGCTGAACGTGCACAGATCGCCAGCCATCTGCAGCAGTTCGCGAAACAGCTCCTCAGGGTGCAGACCGTTCAGCGCGGCCAGATGCGCCGCCAGCGGCTCGTAGCGGTTCACCGCCTGCAGCAGGAGAAAGTCGGCAATTTCGGCCGCACCACCCTGTCCCGATGCCGTCACCCGACCAGCCAACGCTTGGCCGCGATGGTGCAGCATGCCCTGCAGTTCGCTCGCAAATCGATCCAGTACGCCCGCGGCGCGCACATCGAGAACGGGAGGCACGAAGCGCGGGTCCACCGTGACCGAACGATCTGCTTTGGCTTCCACAACGTGGGTCACCGCGATACAGGCATAGTCGTCGCGCTGCTGCGTGTGCGGCAGCAGGCGAGTTCGTAGGTCGCCCACCCGCATGTCTGCATCGCTCGCGCTGCCGCTGTTGGCGTAGTCGCTGGCATCGCGCACTTTCACGTCTTGACTGACGAAGCGCGCCATGCCCTCTGCGGCGACGCTTTCGCTGTATTCCGTTTCACCCTCCTGACGCACGGGCAGCGCAAGATAGATGCGGCAATCGCGTACGGATTCATCGATGTCGATCGGCGCCGGGGCGCGATCGACATCCGGGATGGAAAACGGTGTGCCGTCAGGAAACACGCCACGCGCCTGCGAAATCGCGATCTTGCCGATCGTGAGCTGATCGGTGTCGAGCGTGAGTTCTGAAAATCCCCAGCTATGGTTGTGCAAATCCCGACAACGAGACTCGACCAGGCCCTCAAGGTAGCGATCGTGCTGCTGGAAATGCTGCGGGCGCAGGAACAGCCCCTCGGTCCACAGCACTTTGTTTTTTGAGGTCACCCGTTAGTCCTTGACGATGCTCGCGGTGACGGTGGTGTCCGCAAGTTCAATCTCGAGCTTTTTTCCCGAGAACGGATTCAGCTTGTCACGCAGCGACGACTTTGGCACCTCGATGAGCGAGCGCCATGAGGCGTTGCCGATACGCGTAAACGCCGCAACGACACCGATGTAACGGGTCTCGGGATCGAACTTGGTGTCGAGCTGCGCGGTCTCGCCCGGACCGATCAGCCGCGCTTCGTGACGCACGACATCGCCGGCGATCGCCGGCGCGTTGACGGTGACCAGATCGCTGAAGCTCGCCTGGCTGAACGCCTCATCCTGTTTCAAGTAGTAGATGTGCAGTTGCACCGGCTGCGACGTGCCACGGCGACTGGGATTCAGGCTCTCTGCGGCGATCACCTGACTCTTCAGCTTGATGTCTTTCGGGGGTTTGGCGGCGCAGGCACCCATCAGCATCAATAGCAGAACGACTAGGTACGCAACCGGTGCTGAGGGGCTAGCGCGCAGCGTCGACTGGGGCGCACCGATGCCGACCGGCGCAGCAATTTCCCTCCCACTCATGAACATCCCGCTGTCCCCTGCACGCATTCTCCTTAGAGCACTAACTATCCGGCCCGACCGGTGACTTTTCAAGGCCGTGACTGGTCATCAATGGCTTGGGGTAGTTGGCTGCAGCGGTTGGCTCGATCTTCGAGCTCGTCAGGAAGACTGCGAGAGGCTGCGCATCTTGTCTTCGTAGGCGTGTGTGAACGCCTCACCAAACAAATCGCGAAACGACTGGTCAGCGTCGCCGAGATCGGAGTAGAGCTCGGTGTACAGATCCCAGTACTTGGTTTTGTTGACCACGCTGAGCATGCCGCTGCGTTTCAAACCGCGATCGAAGCGCTCCTGCAGCTTGGCAGGATCGAAGCGATCGAGGGTGGCGCGCAGCCCTTCCTGCATCGCGTACACGATGGCGATCTGGTGATTGCGCAGATCGTCAAAGCCCTCCTTAAACGCGGCCACGGGCTCTTGATAGCCGGGCCCCGATCCGCCGAATAGCGTTGCCAACGCCTCCTGCGCCGTCGTGGACAGCTTCAGGGGGTTGTTTTCCGTCGGCTTGAGCATCGTCATGGGCACACGGAACTGATTCTTGAATTCAGCCCTCGCTCGCAGCGATTCCATGATGCCCTGGACGATCAGTACCAGCAGCGGTCCCATCACCTGGGCGGCGGCCGGATCGACCTTCGCCGGGTCTAGGCCCATAGCGGCAAACATCTGCGACAGATCACCGCCACCTGCGGCCGTCTTCGCCGGGCCGGCCACCTCCGGACCACCCTGGGTCAACACCGGCGCCGCCGCTGCGGGCACGCCGGGCGGCGTCGGTGCTGGTGGCTGGGCGGGTGCCACAGGGGTGGGCTCGGCTCCAGCGCCGAACCAGTCATCAGGAATACCGCCCGCGTCGGGGCCTGCGGACTGCAGACTGGGATCGCTGGTCGCCACGGGAGGGGCGAAAAAGTCCTGCTCAGGCGGTGAATTGTCGGGCTGAGAGGGGCCTGGCGGAAGACCGACAGGTTCAGAGAACAGTGGCGCTGGCGCCTCCTGATCGGGAATCAGCTGCAACGGGTCGACAGAGCCGCCTCCGGGATCGACGAGCGGCGACTCCACCGGATTGGGCACAATCGGCGTCTGCGGTGCCGGGTGATCAAACGCCTGTAACGGATCCTGGCTGCCCACGCCAAGATCCGGGCTGACGGGCGTGGATCCGCTCGCGCCCAACTCCCCTGCCTGAGCCGCCTCGCCGGCTTGGGCCGCCCGAGCGTTGTCGAAAAACGGATCAGACAGGCTCGCGAAAGGATCGTCGGCAGCGGACGGCGGATTCTCTGCAGCGAACGGATCGGCGCCGACTACGGGCTCCTGGGGCGCCGCCGCAGCGACGGGTTCCACCTGCATGCTGTACTCGCCGATGCCGATCGTATCGCCGGGCCCGATGCGCACCGGCTCGCCCTTCGTGACAGGCAGACCGTTGACGGTTGTCCCGTTGGTGCTGCTGTCCACCAGCTCGCAGCCCGCCGGGCTCTCAGACAGCGTCGCATGGAGGCTGGAAACGATCCGGTTGGGGTCATTCAGCACATAGTCATTGTCCGACGCACGCCCAATCCGGCAGGCCCCCTGAAACACCCGCTCGGCGCTATCACCCATAAACTGGGCGTGATGGCTGGTGATGCGCAGGGTAAAAGGCACTGGCGGCTCGCTCCGTTGCGGGTGTGGACCGCGGCGCGACTGCGATCCATAACCGCAGGCACCGGTGCCCTAAATAGTACTATCGTTGGCGGCTGGGCCACTAGGCGCGGGCCAGTCACACTAGCTGCGGGGCGAGCGAGCTCGGTTAGATCCAGACCAACTATCGGGATTCGGTCAGCCGACGATCAAGGAAACCAGGACGAAGATCGCCGCAATAATCAGCCAAGTACGATGCTGTTGCTTCAGGGTGCCGTGGGCGATGTACTGCCGCAGGGCTAGAGCGCCGAAAATCGCTGCGATTAGCAAGAGGATCTGGGGGGCAGTGGGCATGGGCATCCGTACGGGCTGAGTGTGCTGGTTCGGTGGCGCGTGGGCGGGTTCCACCGCGCTTGGCCGCGATGCCGAGTATTAGACCATTCGGAATCTGACCCAGCCAACCTCTCTACTTACCCTTCGGGTTCTACCCAGATATTTCGGACACATCCATTTAGGCCGACAATGGCCTCAGGAGGTGTCACATGGGAAAGCGCAGAAGGAAGTTCTCTGCGGAGTTCAAACGGGAAGCAGTCGAGCTGTCTTTTCGATCGGGAACCAC
>JBCCGT010000002.1:0-353442 GCA_039029135.1 Pseudomonadota bacterium
GAACAACAGTGCGCACAATACCGGCTATGCGTTCTACGTTTTCAACAGCGTGATCGTGGATGGTAAAGAGATCGCTAATCCCGGGAGATCAGGAGATCGGCACACGAACCTTGTTGCAACCGGATTCGACGGCCAGGCTGCCGCCGCGTTTCAATTCGTCGGCGGCAACCCAAAGATCGACAACCTCAGCGTCGCCGGCGTGGGCAGGGAGGATATCGGGATCACCCTGAGCCGGACCCAGGGCGCCAAAGTGAGCAACTTTTCTACGACCACGACTCCAGGCCAAGGCCAGTACAGTTGGGGCATCGGCCTGTCACGGGCCGACGGTACAGTCATTACCAACGCTAGTGTCCTGGGCCACGCGGCCGCGGTCCGGTTCTCGGAGAGCCGCGGCCTGCGCGTCAGGGGCAGCAACCTCACCGGCTATGAGCGCTGTGCTATCGAGGTAGAGGAAGACAGCCTCTCATCGTCGGCGATCGTATTTGCGAAGAACTTCTGGGGTAGCGCGAACGGACCTGTGGTGACCTGCAGCGACGATTTCCTGCGCCTGCTCAATTTCGCTCGCGCACGTCTGAACCCCATCTCGCAAATCAATTAGGCGGGCTACCGCTAACTCATCACGATTCCGCCTGCCCGCGGGCGCCTGATCGGCCAATCGAGCAGGGTCGGGCCGTCCGTGACCTGTCGCACAATTTGTTACCTGCGGTAACAAACCGCTGGACATCCCTTGATTTCTCCCTAAACTGCCCATACCAATTTGGTCAGACCAATCAGTGATCCCGCAATGACTGCCAAGCACACCGCCATTGCCGAGGCCCTCATCGAGGACGTGCTATCCCAGCGCTACCGGGTCGGCGAACGCCTGCCGTCCGAGCGGGACCTGGCGACGCGTTTCGAGGCCAACCGGGGCGCGGTCCGAGAGGCCATGAAGCGGCTGGAGCAGCTCGGGCTCGCGCGTATCGAACCCGGCGGCGCCCGGGTGAATCCGCTGTCGCTGGCGAGCCTGGACGTAGTCGGCTACCTGATGGCCCGCGGTACCCTGCCCGATGCGGGCCTGATCGACCAGATTCTGACCGTCTTTAGCGCGCTGACCGCCGTAGCCGCAGAGGGCGTGCTGCGGCAGGGCAGCGACCAGGATATCGAGGCCCTGCGCGGCGCCGTCGCGCCGCTCACGCGCAGCGACACCACGCCGCTCGAACACCAAGCGGCTCGCTTCGAGCTGATGCAGATGATCATGCAGCAGAGCGGCAATCTCATCTGTCAGCTCATCGCGCGCACGCTGTTCGAGCAGTTCGCACCCAGCATGGAGCCGCTGCGGCCGTACGCCGAGGCGCAGATCAACTTCGAGACCCACGCCGCCTACGCTCGACAGCTCGATCGCGCGCTAGCCGATCGCGACGTTGCGGCCCTGCGCGCCACCTTCGAAGCGTTCGCCAATCTCAACCGCGAAACCATCATGGCAGCCTTCGCGGCCGCCACGTCGGGTTCACTCAACAACGAGGCAGCCCTCGGATGATCATCCGTATCGTCATTCCGATCATTATTCTCATCGGCTTCGGTTTCGGCGCCGCAACGCTCATGGCGACCGCGCCAGAGCTGGAGCCAGACACGCCGCAGCCGATTCCGACGACGATTCGGGTGCGCGACGTGACCCCGGAGACGGTCACGCTGCGGGTGCATTCGCAGGGATCGGTCACGCCCAGTACCGAAAGCCAACTCATCCCCGAAGTCAGCGGGCGCGTCGTCTGGATGTCGCCGAAGCTGGTTGCGGGCGGTTATTTCGAGAAGGGCGAGCCGCTGGTGCGCGTCGAGCCGCAGGACTACAACAACTTTCGCGAGCGCGCGAAGGCCACGCTGAAGCGCGCGGAGGCCGAACACGAGCACGCGACCTTCGAATACAGCCGCCAGCGCAGCCTGGCCGAGCGACGCCTGACGTCGCGCGCGCAGCTCGAAAACGCGCTGCGCCAGGCGCGCGTCGCCGAGGCCGCGCTCGCCGATGCGCGGGCTGCCTACTCCCAGGCGCGCGACGATGTCGGTCGCACCGAGCTGCGGGCGCCCTTTACCGGGCTGGTGCGCAACGAATCCGTCGATATCGGTCAGTTCGTCAGTCGCGGGTCAGCCATCGCCAACATCTACGCATCCGACCAGGTCGAGGTACGGCTGCCGATCTCGGACCGCCAGCTTGCGTTCCTCGACATCCCGATCGGCGCCAGGGGCGAGCTCCGCGACGAACAGCAGCCACGCGTCGCGCTGTCGACCGAGTACGCCGGCAAGACCGTGAGCTGGGAGGGCCGCATCGTGCGCGCAGAGGCCGCGATCGACACCGCCAGCCGCATGATCTATCTGGTCGCGCGCGTACCCGCCGAAGAGGGTGAATTTCCGCTGTCGGTCGGTCTCTTTGTGCGGGCGGACATCCAGGGTCGCGAGGCCGACGGCGTCGTCGTGCTGCCGCGCACCGCGCTGCGCAACGACAATCAGGTGCTGGTCGTCGACGAGAGCGACCGGCTGCACTATCGCGACATTGATCTGCTGCGGCTGTACCAGAACGATCTACTCATCCAGGCAGGACTGCATGACGGCGAGCGCGTGTGCGTATCGCCCCTACAGACGGCGATCGACGGCATGATCGTCAACCCCGTCGCGGCCGAGGCCGACACCGCACGGGGCTAGGTCGCCATGCACACCGCCATCAAGTGGTTCGTCAAGAACCCGGTCGCCGCCAATCTGGCGATGGTGCTGCTGCTGGTCGGCGGCTTGGGCTCGTCGCTGCTCATCAACCTCGAAGAGTTTCCGAACATCGATGTGCGGGCGGTCAGCGTCTCCATTCCCTACCTGGGTGCGGCACCGGAAGAGGTGGAGAAGTCGGTGTGCGTGCGCGTCGAGGAGGCAATCGAAGGACTAGAGGGCATCGAACGTATCCGCACGTCTGCGATCGAGGGTGCCTGTCGCGTCTTTGCCGAGCTGTATCTGGATGCCGACCACACCGTCGCGCTCAACGAGATCAAGTCGCGCGTCGACGGCATCACCAGCTTCCCGGTCGAGACCGAGCGACCGGTCGTCGCCAAAGTGACCATCGCCCGGCGCGTGATACAGATTGCGCTGTTCGGTCGCGCCGATGAGCGGACCCTGAAAGAATACGCGCGCGGCATCCGCGACGACCTCGCCGCCATCTCCAGCATCTCGCAGGTCAACGTCAGCTACATCCGCCCGTACGAGATTTCGATCGAGGTTTCGGAGACCGCGCTACGCCGCTATCAGCTAACGCTAGAACAGGTCGCACAGAGTATCCGCCAGGCCTCGCTCGACATGCCCGGCGGCACCATCCGCACGGCCGACGGCGAGATCCTGATTCGCACCACGGGCCAGGCCTATCTTGGCGAAGAGTTTGCGAACGTCACCGTTCTCACCCGCCGCGACGGAACGCGGCTGTATCTGCGCGACATCGCGACCATCCGCGACGGTTTCGAAGAAGGAGATCTGGTCGCGCGCTTCAACAACACGCCGTCCGTGGTAATCAACGTCTCGCAGGTCGGCAACGAAGACTTAATGCAGATCGCGGAAGACACCCACGCCTACCTAGACAAGCTCAGACCCACGCTGCCGAATGGCCTGGATTTCTCCGTCTGGATCGACACCTCGAAAGAGTTGGAAGAGCGCCTCAACGTCCTTAACACCAACGCGGCTGGTGGCCTCATGCTCGTGCTGCTGGTGCTCGCGCTGTTCCTGAAGTTCAAGCTCGCCATGTGGGTCGCTGTCGGCATCCCGGTGGCGCTGCTGGGCACCATCTCGCTCTTCCCGCTCATGGGCATCACGATCTCTACGATGACCGTGATGGGCTTTATCCTGGTGTTGGGCATCCTCGTGGACGATGCGATCGTCGTCGGCGAGCGCGTGTACGCCCACGAGCAGATGGGCAAGCCGCAGCTCCAGGCCGCGATCGACGGCACCTGGGAGGTGAGTATCCCGGTAATCTTTGGCGTCCTGACCACCGTCGCCGCCTTTCTGCCGCTGGTGCTGGTCGAGAGCCGACTGTCGGATTTCTTTGGCGTGATCGGCTGGACGGTGATGATCGCGCTGGCGATGAGCATCATCGAATCCCAGCTCATCCTGCCGTCGCATTTGGCACATCGTTCGAACAACGAGCCGCGTCCCGGCCTGTCGCGCGGTTGGAACAACCTGCAGGGCGGGCTCGCGCGCGGGTTGGAAGACTTCGCCACCAATCGCTATCGCCCGTTCGTCGCCTGGGCCATACAGTGGCGGTTCGCCACGGCCGCCTTCGGCGTCGGCGTACTGGTCATCGCTATCTCGCTGATCGCTAGCGGCAGAGTCGTGTTCGGCTTCTTCCCCGCCATCGAAGGCAATCGCGTGTATGCCGAGATCGAAATGCCGGAAGGCACGCCGGTATCGACCACATCCGCCGCCGCCGAGCGCGTGGAGGCCGCCGTGCTGCGGCTCAACGAGGAGTACGCGAATCGACCCGACTTCGTCCAGCCGCTGATCCGCAACACCTTCACCAGCATCGGCCTGCTGGTCGACCGGGACGGCCCCGGCAATCCCATGCAGTCGGGGCGCAGCAACCTGGCCCAGGTCGTCATCGATCTCGCGCCGCTGCAAGAGCGCGGCTACATCAGCGCCAAAGACGTGGCGAATCGCTGGCGCGCGCTGGTTGGGGATATACCGGACATCGTCAAACTGAAGTTCGACGCCGACAGCTTTTCCGCGGGATCCCCAATCGAGTACACGATCAAAGGCAAGGATGTTCGCGTCATGCGCGCGGCGGCCGAAGAGCTGAAGTCAGAGCTGTCTCGCTATACCGGTGTATTCGATATCTCCGACAGCTTTCGCTCCGGCAAACAGGAGGTTCAGCTCCAGCTTCTGCCCGAGGCCCGCAATCTTGGCCTGACGCTTGCCGACCTAGCGAGCCAGGTGCGAAGCGCCTTCTATGGCGCCGAGGCGCAGCGTGTCCAGCGCGGGCAGGACGATGTTCGGGTCATGGTGCGTTTTCCCGAGGACGAACGCGCTTCGATTGGCAACCTGGAAGAGATGTACATTCGCACGCCCGACGGCACGGAGGTGCCGTTCTATTCCGTGGCGCGCTTCGATTTGCAACGCGGTTTCTCCAGCATCAATCGACAGGACGGCAGCCGCGAGGTCACCGTGACCGCTGACGTCGATCGCGCGGCGGTCTCGCCGGAGGAAATCTCTGCGAGCCTGCTCAGCACGCAGGTACCGGAGATTCTCGCGCGCTACCCGAGTCTCAGCATCGACATCGGCGGCGAGCAGGAAGAACGCACCAAGGCCCTACTTGGCCTCTTCCTCGGTGCGCTGCTGTCGCTACTGTTGATCTACATGTTGCTAGCGATACCCCTGCGCAGCTACCTGCAGCCGCTCGTGATCATGAGCGTCATTCCGTTCGGCGCCGTCGGCGCCATCTTCGGGCACTGGCTGATGGGCGTACAGCTGATGTTTTTTTCCGCGCTGGGTATCGTCGCGCTGTCCGGCGTGGTCGTGAACGCATCGCTCGTGCTGGTCGACTACGTCAATCGCCAGCGACGCGAGGGCATGCCACTGCTGGAAGCCGTGCTGCAGTCCTGCGTGACCCGCTTTCGGCCGATCATGCTGACGTCCGTCACGACCTTCGTCGGCCTCATACCGCTGATGCTGACGAACACACCGGCGACCGCGCCGTTCATACCCATGGCCGTGTCTCTGGCCTGGGGCGTGCTGTTCGCCACCTTCATCACGCTCCTGGGCGTGCCCTGCCTGTACATCATTCTGGAGGACTGGCTGCAGATGTGGGCCAGCGTGAAGCGCTTCCTGTTCGGCGAAGAAGCCGAGCCGCCGACGCTGAAATCGCCTGTCGGCGATCACTAGGCAGCGACCTCCAACCCTGCCGCTACGACACTAAAGAGACCGGCTCGCTGAGCGTGAGCTCGTCAAGATTTCCCGTCCGCTGACCCTGATCGATGACCAGGAAGGTCTGCCCGACCTCCAGCGCCATCAGCGGCATGTGCCAGGTACCCGGCAGGTAGCTGATGCCCTGACCGCCCTCGCAGCGAAACGCCCGCAGATCCCCGGGGCGCACGCCATCGCCGGCGGGCGCGACGACCACGTAATAGCGAAAATTGCCGAGCGGTATAAAGGCCTGCGTGCCGAGCGGGTGTCGTTCGATTAGCGGAATCGCATGCGGCAGAGACGCCGCTTCGCGCGCACGCACGATGCCGACCTGAGCGGCCGCGTCCGGCGCGTCCGCGCTCACAACTGGCGCCAGGCCGTCGAACCGATCGAAGGCCGCACCGTTCATACGTCCGGCCGCGTCGCCGCACGCCTCGATCACATGCCCGAAGGGTGCGAAGGCCTCGAGCGTCAGGGGCTCGGCAGTAAGTGTCGCTAACGCCATCGCGAACCCGCAGACTTAGCTCGTGACCGCAGCGATCGCTTTCATCAACCCGCGTGCGGCGTAGCCGTCCGCATACTCTCGCAGCTGCGTGATCTGCCCCGCATCGACGTTTGCGACAACGCAAACGCGCAGCCGCAGCCCGCTGCCGTCTGGCAAATCGCACACCACGTCGTGCTCTTCGACGAATCCCTGCGCGGTCTCTGTGCGCAGCGCGTTCTCGTAGCGAAAATTCTTGACCGCTCGGTTAGTAACCGCCGCAAACTGAATCAGGCCGTCGACACCCATCGCCGGACCACCGTTCTGCGTGGCCTCGAGCGTCGACGCACACAGGGCCCGCAGGCCGTCCGCGTCGGCGGCAGCGGTCGCGACGAACAGCGCCTCGGCGATTTCGAGATTGGTCATGCAGTCGCCCCGTCGGATGCTCGGTGATTCTCTATTCTGGCCGGCGGCTTGGAGTACGCAGGCTCCGTACTGGTCAGCTCGGCAAGCGCCGTCTCTCGATCGGTCGCGTCAAATGCGCCGGTCGTGAGGCAGAACTCCACCAGATTGTCGTTGGGGTCTTTGGTGTAGATCGAATAGCACCAGTTGTGATCGATCTCCATCACGTCGAGCCCGGCGGCAAGCCAGCGCTGCTTACGGTCTTCCAGATCCGCCGCGTCCTTCACGTCAAATGCGATGTGATTGATGTGATCGGGCAACCCGGCAGCCTTCGATAAGTTGGTCTCGAAGTCGGCTTCGACGCCGGGCATGTCGTGCATCTCCCAGAAGGCGATGAACTTGGAGTCATCCTCCATCCGATAGAAGAAGTGCTTGGCCCAGCCGCCTGCGGGCGACGGGCCGACCTCGGCCTTGACCAGTTCGAATCCCATCACTTCCTCGTAGAAGTGATGGATCGCCTGCATGTCTTTGGCCGCCAACGCCAGATGGTGATAACCCATGCTCTTCGCCTTTTCTGCGGTGCCCCGTAAATGTACTCCGACCCAGCGGGACCGCGCCACCTCGACGCTTTGCAGTCTGGCGATCGAGTGCGACACTGCGGGGATGAACGATCATTCAGACAGCCCACCCGATCTGAAATGTTTCGTCGGCGCGAGCGACTACGACTGCTCGCGTGCGTTCTATGCAGCGATCGGCTTTCGGGTGAACTGGGATACCGGCAGCCTGGCGGAGCTGGACCTGGGCGGCGCCCGCTTCCTGCTGCAGCGTTATTACCAGGCAGACTGGTGCAACAACAGCATGCTGCACATGAGTGTCGCCAGCGCGGCCGACTGGCACGCGCGCGTGCAGGCGGCGATTGACGGCGGCAACTTTGGCGCGGCGCGTGTGGCGCCGCCGAAACGCGAAGACTACGGCGCCCTGGTGACCTACATGTGGGATCCGAGCGGCGTGCTCTGGCATCTCGCCCAGCGGCTCGAATAGCCAGACTCGGGCGCGGCCAGCTGCGCGCTCAAGGCCGCTCGACGTCCTCCTGCAACCAGGCGAGCGCGTCGACCCGTTCCATCGCAATTGAATAGCCGTGGTCGTAAAAGCGCAGCAGCGCCTCGCGTAGCTGCGCGCGCGCCGCAACGCCGCTGTAGACGCCGTGCTCGAAGCGCACGATAGAGGGGCGATACCGATCCAGATCCAGGCCACGCAGGATCTCGAAGTCGTAGCCTTCCGTGTCGATTACCAGCGCATCCAGATGGTCGATGCGCTCCCGCTCGAACAAATCGGCAAGCGTCATCGCCGGCACGTCGATCGCGACCATGTCCGCGGCGCCGATACCGGTGCGACGACTGGTGAGCTTGTAGCGCTCGGGGTCGAGGGAGGCAATGCCGGAGCTGCGCGCGCCCAGCTCCGGTCGCGGTCGGTGCAGGGTCACGCGCGTCTGTTCGGCGTGTATCGCGACGTTCACCGGTTTCACACCCGGACAGCCGGCGTAGAACGCCCGCAGACGCTCAAAGGCATCAGGCAGCGGCTCCACCACAAGTCCACGCAGCCGATTCGCCCGCACGAAAGTCGACAGCGGATCGTGCGACTGACCGTCGTTCGCGCCGATCTGCACGAAGTAGAACTCGCTGCGATCGGTCAACGCGCGCAGGCGGCGGGCTAACAGGGCCGGGAAGCGCTCAGACTTGGCCGTGCGCTCGAGCGTGACGCCGAGCCTCGTAAGCGCAGTCGCCGCGCGCCTACTGGCACGTTTGCGCAATCGACTGATTGCTTGCGACACTGCTCCCATGAGTAACCGACGGGTACTGCGATAACGACATGCTAACCGTGCGCGTGGCAAACAACTAACGATGTCTGAGGGGCTGACAGTCGTCGAGATTGGCGGTTACGCCGCTGGCTACGCCGGTCGACTGTTCGTCCACGCCGGCGCGGATGTGACACGGCTCGCCGTCGGCGACTCGAGTTCCTGCTGGGACAGTCAACGCTGGGCTAGCCAACGCGCGACGGATCTCTATCTGCACGCCGGCAAACGCCTTCGCGACGCGACCGTCGCGGCCGCCCGCGAGCTGACCGCAGAGGCGGACGTGGTGATCTGCGAGGCTCCGACGGCAGACGCGATCGACGACATCGGCTTAACGAGTCTGACTCCGCGCGTGAGCGTCGCGCTGACCCCCTACGGCCTGACGGGACCGCGTTGTAACTGGCAATCCACTAATCACAGCCTGCTCGCCTGCGGCGGCTATACCGGCATCATGGGCGATCCCGGACGCGCGCCGCTCAGCCTGCCCGGTCACTATCTGGACTTTCAGACCGGCACCCTCGCCTACACCGCAGCGCTCGCGTCACTTTACGGTGCGGGTGTCGGTGAGCGCACGCCTGCGAGCCGCAACACCACGAGCGTCGATATCGCCAAGCTGGACACGCTGCTTGGCCTGACGCAGTTCACGAGCGTGCTGTACCACTGCGCGGGCGAGATTCGCACCCGACACGGCAGCGACTTTCATTTCGTCACGCCCAGCGATCTGTTTCGATGCAGCGATGGCTGGGTGTACGTCAACATCGTCCCCGCGTTTTGGGATGCGTTTACCCTCTGGCTGGAGCGGCCCGAACTGCTGGTGGACGAACGCTTTGCCGACAACGATAGGCGCATCGCAAACAAAAAAGAGCTGCACGCAATCGTCGCGTCGATCGTCGCTAACCAGTCGACGGCGGAGCTGAGCGAACGCGCGGCCACCTGTCGTGTGCCCGTCGGTATCTATCACTCTATGGACGCGGTTCTCGCGAATCCACATCTCGCGAGCCGCAATTTTTGGGCCCTGGACACCACAGCCAAAACCCAAACGAGCGAGCCGCTGCGCATCCCCCGCCTGCCGTTCAGCATCGAAAGATCAAGCGACGGCACCGCGGCGCGCGCAACGCCCCTGGAGCGTTGCGACGATGGATCGAGCGAGCGGGCTCCGCTTACCGGTCTGCGGATTCTGGATCTGACCCATGTCTGGGCTGGACCTCTGGGCGTGCGCTTTCTCGCGGACCTGGGCGCCGACGTGGTCAAGGTCGAAGCGCCCGCCAGCCGCGGTCCGCAGGTATTTCCCAGCCGCCCGCTCGGCGGCTGGCTGGGCGGCAGCGCGGGCGACGAGCCTTGGAACAACAACGCGATGTTCGCCAAGCTCGCACGCAATCGACGCGGCCTGAGCGTGGACCTGAAACAGGCGGAGGGGCGCTCGGCCTTTCTGCAGCTCGTAGCCGCCGCGGACGTGGTCATCGAGAATTTCAGCGCCCGCGTGATGACCGAGCTCGATCTGGATTTCGAGACGCTGCGTGAGGCAAACCCGAACATCGTCTACGTCACCATGCCCGGATTCGGGGCGAGCGGTCCGCTGCGCGATCGCGTCGCGTTCGGTCCCACCGTGGAGGTCATGTCCGGTCTGACGGCGATGATGGGCTACGGCCCCGACGAGCCGCGCAACACCGCCATGGCCCTGCCCGACCCGATCGGCGCAACCCACGCCGCGGCCGCGATCCTCAGCGCCGTGCGACAGCGCGACGCAGCCAGCGGCGCGCAGCGGGTCGAAATGTCGCTGCACGAGGGCATCGTTGCCTTCAACGGACCGTGGCTGATCGATGCGCAGCTCGGCCCGGCGCCGACATCGCTCGGCAACGCACACCCGAACATGGCGCCGCACGGCGTCTATCCAGCGCAGGGTGATGACGCCTGGTTGGCGCTGGGCTGCCGGGACGATGTGGACTGGCGCGGCCTCTGTGCGCTGCTGCCCGAGCTGAACGCGGAGCTGACGCAGCAGCAGCGTCGCGCAACGCAGGACTCGATCGACGCCAGCATCGCGGCGTGGACCAATACGCTCGACAAGCACGCCGCCGTGGCGGTACTGCAGCAACACGGCGTACCCGCGGCCGCCGTCAATACGATGCCGGATATCGTCGCCGATCCGCAGGTTGCGGCGCGGGAGTGCTTCGTGACCTACGAACGCTTTGACGTGCCGATGCCGGGCAATCCGATCAGGATGGGCGGTAGCGCCGCCGCCATGCGCCCCTGCCCGCGGCTCGGCGAACACAACGCCGAGGTGCTGCGAGACTGGCTCGGCTGGGACGACGACGCCATCGCCGCCTGCGCCAACGCACTGGCCGACAAGCCGCCGGCCTGAGCGAGCAGACTGTTCTTCAACAGCCGGCTAATCCGCGCCGGTCAGCTCGATGCCGTAGGCCGCGCAGATTTCCTCGCCCAGCCCGCGCTTCAGCGGCGTGAGCCACGCCTCAAACGGTCGCCACGCGTCAAGCGCGGTGCGGAAGATCGGCTGCCTGACCTGCTCGGAGCTCGGCGTCCGCACGCTGCGCTCGGTCTCGTGAAAGTCCAGACAAGCCTGTTCGAACGGCAGCCCACAGAACTCCAGCAGCGCGCGCACCTCGCCCTCCAGATCATCGACGAGCGCCTCGTGCTGAACGCGATGCACGAACCCGGGCAGCACGCTGTCCCAGTGCGCCATCAGGCGAACGTATTCGCGGTAGTAGTTGCCGAGTTCGAACAGGTCGTAGGTGAACTCCTGGCCCTCGCCGAAGAGCTGCTTGAAGCAGCTAAAGCCGCAGGACATCGGATGCCGGCGCGCATCGATGACCTTCGCGTTGGGCAGGATGAGCTTCAGCAGGCCGATGTGGAAAAAGTTGTTCGGGTGCTTATCGATGAAGTACGCCGCCTCGCCCCGCAGGCTGCGCGTTTGTTCCAGATACTGCTCGCCGAAGCGGCGGAACAGCTCAGGCGTTAGCTCCCCAAGCACGCGCGGATAGGGCGGCAGAGAGGACGCGTCGCCGTCGAACGCCCGCCGTGAACCACCTGCCCCGCGGCGCAGCCGCTGGGTGAGCGCGGGAATGTGCGGCAGCTCCATCGTGCCGTCGACCGCGCTGTGCGAAGCGAGGATCTGTTCCAGCAGCGTCGAGCCGGCGCGGGGCAGGCCGACTATGAATATCGGGTCGGGGGCGGGTGCGCCGATACCCGCACGCGCGGCAAAGAACTCGGCGCTGCACAGCTCGATCTGCGCATCGGCCCTCAGGCGCAGGAACTCGGGGGTGTGCATCACGCTGTCATGCTGCAGCTTGTTACCGCGAGCGTAGTGTTCGAACGCGACCCCGGGTTCGCCGCGGTCCTCGTACGCCTTGCCGAGCGCGAAATTCAGGCCAATCCGGTCGTTCGTCGCCGTGCCGGGGTCCTCGTTTAGGGCGCGCATGCGCTCGAGCTCGCCATCCGGAAAGCGATAACGCTTGGTGTTGGCAAGCGACCAATAGGCGTCGCCGTGATCGGCCTTGATGTCGTAGGCGCGACGATAGGCGTCGATGGCCTCGTCCAGGCGCCCGACGGTCTTCAGCGCATGACCGCGCATCACGTGCAGTTGGTACTGTCCCTGCGTGGCTCCCAGCACCCGGTCGTAGGCCGCAAGCGCCGCGTCGAAGTCGCCGACGCCGGCCGCCGCGTTGGCGTGCAGCGCGAGGAACGCGTGGTTGTCGGGCTGAGCGGCGACCAGTTCGGCGGTCAGCGCGTGCGCGGTTGAGAACTGCTGCATGCGCAGCTTCAGATTGGCGAGGTCGTAGCAGATTTGCCGCGACCGCGGTTCGAGCGCCCGGGCGGTCTCCAGCAGGAATTCGGCGTCGGGGAGTCTGGAACGCTCGATCTCGATCTTCGCCAGCGTCCGCATGCCCTCGATGTGGCGCGGTTCGCCGCGCAGGAAAGCACGACACACCTCGCCGGCATCCTTCACGCGGCCTTCGTACAGCAGGCTCTGCGCGCCCAGCAGCTGCGCCGGCAGGCCGCCGAAGTAGTCCATCTGCGTGCGCACATGGTGCAGCTTGCGCGCGTGTGCCTCCGTTTGCGATTGGCCGCCGTCGCGCTTCAGGACGTAAAGATTCTCCAGCGCTCGCCAGCTTGCGACCAGCGTCGGATTGCTCAGCGTCGCCAGCTCGTAGGCGGCGCTCGCCTCCGTGAAGTCGTTGGCGGACAGGTGCAGGTGGCCCCGCTCCTGCCAGGCACGCGCGTGCTGGGGATCAAGCTCGCGCAGCGCATCGAGCGCGGCAAACGCGTCCGCGTTGCGTTCGGCATAGCGGCAGGCGACGGCCCGCAGATACAACAAGGCGACACGGTCGGTCTTTGCGAGCGCATCGCCCTCAAGCGCAGCGGCCGCCTGTTCGGCCGCCGCCTCGAAGTCCGCACGCTCAATGAGCGCCTGCACCGCACGGCGCACCTCGACAGAGGCGGACATGTGGGGCCCCGATGCGCCCTAGTTGAAGTCGTAGCCGAAGCGCAGCCCGACCGTCCGCGGACGGTTGGTCGTAACGCTCGGCGTGTAGTCCGTGGCGTTGACGTTGAGCTGGGCACGTTCGTTGAAGAGATTGTTCACGAACAGCTCCGCGCTCCAACTATCGCGCTTCACGCCGACGCCGACGTTAACCAACACATACTCTTCCTGCTCGTAGCGACCGGCGCGAAAACGCGTATCGCCGTTGCCGTCGACGCCAACGAAGCTGGTATCGACCACGGAGGCGAGATCATCGCCCTCCAGCGCGGTACCGCAGAATCCGCCCTCGTCTTTGATCGTCAGGCCGCTGGGCGCGCCGAAGACCTGCTGCGTGACGTCTTCGACGAAGTACGCGTCACAGGTCGAGCCCGAACGACTGCTGCCCGTGTACGTGACCGCGGCGCGAGCGTACGCGTCGGTGCCACCCGCCAGCGGGAAGTCGTAGCGAGCGCGCAGGTTGGCCCGGAACTTCGCGGTCCACGGCAGGCGACTGCCTTCGGCGACCACGATCTCGTTGAGCTGCGGATTGATTCGAGACAGCTCGTTGTCGACCCAGCTGGCCGCACCGCTGATCGTCAGGCGATCGGTCGCGAGCCAAGTGAAGTCGACGTCCAGTCCCTGTACCTCCGCGTCGCCCGCGTTCTCGATGAACACGAGAAACGCGACGTTCGCCGGGTCGAAGCGCGAGACCTGCAGATCACTGATGTCCGAGGTATACCAGGTCGCGTTCACCTGCAGCGTTTTCTCGAGGAAGCTGCCCTTCATGCCGACCTCGAAGTTTTCGAGATCGTCGGTGCGTGCGATCGCGGGCACGAGATAGCCCTGGTAGACGCCGGTCTGGTTGCCCGACGGGGTACCGGCGTTGCGATTCACGGTCTGCGGCCGGAAGCCCTCGGACCAGGTCGTGAACAGCATGACGTCGTCGGTGACGTCCCAGCTCAGGGTCGCCCTGAAAATGGTGTCGTTCTGATTGATGACGCCGTCGCGATTGAGGCCATCGATGAAGAAGCTGCCGTTGGCCACACCGTCGGCAATCAGACCCGCGTTGCCCGCCGAGTAGAAAGTCTCGAGATCGGCCACGTTGCCGCTCGCCTCGAAGGCGCCCAGCGCCTCCAGCCGCTGCGATACGCGGTTGTCGAAACTCTGGCCGTCGCAGGGCTGGATCGTTGCGAACTTACACCCGAAGGAGGAGCCGGTTGAGCCCTGAAACTCCGAGTCGAGGTCGTAGTAGCGCGCACCGAAGCTCGCCGTGATCTGGTTCGTCAGGTCGACGCTGACCTCGCCGAACACAGCGATCTGTTCTTCTTCGCGCTTGAAGTTATTGACGAAGATGGTGTCCGGGCCGCGGCCGAACGGGTTATCGACCCCGTCCACCGTGCTGACGATGTTGCTGGCCGTCGGCGGCGTGCTGCCCGGATCGGTGATCGTGCCCGGCGCAGAAGAAACGACGTAGCCGGCGTCGACCGCACCGGGATACTGGAACTGACCGTCCGAGATGGTCTCCTGCTTGTCGAAGAACACACCGGCGGTGACGCGCACGCGATCCACGGGATCCCAGTTGACGCGCAGCTCGTGGGTCTGGCGCTCGTTGGTCGTGTTCTCCACGTACTGCTTGGTCGGGTCGAAACACTCGCTGTAGTTCGAGTAGCCGCCGGTGCAGATGTAGTAGGCCTGATAGCCGCCGCCGTTGGTGTAGCCCGTGTAGTCCTGGGTATAGAACACGTCGCGATCGAGGTAGCCGCCGGTGTAAATCACATCCAGCTCGCTGATGCGACCCTCGAGCGTCCAGGTAGTCAGTCCGAACTCGTCCTGATTGCGCGACGGGGTAAAGCGATTCACCGCGTCTTCCTGGCCCAGCACCGGGTCGTACTCGAACACGCCCTCGGTCTTCAGCCGCTGGTTGGTGTGCTGAACCAGCAGATCCCAGTCTTCATTGATGATGAACGACGCCCCGATCCGAGCGCCGGTGTAAGTCGCCTCGTTGAAGTCGTCTTCCACAAGACCAGAGTTGTTGGCGCTCGCCATGGTCGCGCGTACGCCACCGCAGCTGCCGCCGATCGGATCGTCGACCGCCGGATCGCCGGTACAGATGTGTGCGGCGGAAGAGATCTGGTTGCGGTTCATGACCTCGATGTTGCCGGTGTAGGTACCCAGCTCGTTGTCGATCCAGCCGCCGGCCCGATCGCTGTAGGCCGCAACGCGCACCGCCAGCTTCTCGCTCAGCGGCAGATTCAGGAACGCCTCGACCGCGGTGCTCGGCTCGCCGCCCGCGGTGAAGGCCATCTTGGTATCGATGCCCGCATCAAACCCGTCGTGCTGGGGCTTGTTCGTAATCAGGCGCACGGTGCCGGTCTGAGAGCTGGCGCCGAACAGCGTGCCCTGCGGCCCGGCCAGCACCTCGATGCGTTCCAGGTCGGTCGAGTAGATATCGAGGTTACGGCCGCCGAAAGAAACAGGCTGCTCGTCCTGATAGAGCGCTACGGCCGGTGCCGAACCCTGGATCGACGACACGGTGATGGCGGACTGTTCGGTCGCCGCGCCGCGGATGTACAGCTCTGCCTGGCCCGGTCCGCGACCGGAAAACACGACGTTCGGCAGGTACTGCACGTACTCATCGAAATTGTCGATGCCGAGCTCGTCGATGTCGTCGCCCTGCATCGCCGTGACGGCGACAGCAATGTCCTGAATGGATTCGGCGCGCTTGGTGGCCGTGACCACAATCTCTTCGATCGCCTTCTGCTCGGCAGCAATGGCTGCGCCGGGCAGCGTGGCGATAGCAGCCAGGACCGCCTGGCTGACGGGTGTGCGTTCGAAACGCATAGTGTTCCCCTCAAATGTTCTTTTCTTGTCCTGTGTGGGATCGGCTTCTTTTCCCGTTTGGGATCAGAGTTCCTGCCGGCCCCAGATTAGCGGGATTCCTGTCGGACAAAAACACAGGTGAGCTATGCCGCGAGGCCTTCACCCGGTGCAGCCCCTTCGCATCAGAAGGAATTGCTGCGCTTTATCCATTCGTACTCAAACCTTTTGAAGCCGCCTGTTGAGGCGCGCGACGGACATGCTGTGCACCCGCGCGTCCACGTCCGGATTCGCCTGCTGTCCACAGGTTTCGCCGGATTAGGCGCCTACGATCGGACAATATCCCTCATAAAATGCCCAACCGGGCGCGAGTCTAGCACGTTCGCCGCGCCATATTTCGCGGCAGACCAGGGTTTCGTCCGACAGCCTGGTCGCGCGCAATGAAGATTTTACTTTGCATACAAACTAATCGATCCTTGCAGGCGCTTCCGAACGAAACTAATCCATGGACCAACAAGATCAGGTGCTCGTCACGCTGCGACAGATCATCCGCGCGACCGACCTGTATTCGCGCCAACTCAGCAAGAAATCCGGCCTCACCGCGCCGCAGCTTCTGGTCATCCGCGCGGTCAACGACCTGGGCGAGGTCCCCCTGTCGACGCTGTCGGCCGACATCAGCCTCAGTCAGGGCACCGTGTCGTCCATCCTCGACCGGCTGGAAGATCGCGGTATTGTGCGCCGCGAGCGCAGCCGCGCCGACAAGCGCGTCGTCCACGCCGTGCTCACCGATGCCGGGCGCAGCGCCCTCGACGCAGCACCGAAACCGCTGCAGGACGTGTTCAGCGATCGCTTCGAGGCGCTGGAAGAATGGGAGAAGTCGATGATCGTGGCGTCGCTGCAGCGCGTCGCGACGATGATGAACGCCGAGCGGCTAGACGCCTCGCCCATGCTGCACGTCGGCGTGCCCGACGCGACGCCGCAGAGCGGCGAAGGCTACCCCGCAGACTAGGCCTGATGCACCGTGAGCTGGTCGAACGGAATCTCCCAGCCATATTCGTTCGCCGCCCCGACGCAGGCCGCCTGAATGGTGCGTCGCATGCGGTTGTAGATCTCGCCCAGGCGCCCGTGACAGTCCGCGATAACGACGAGATCGAGCGCCGAGCTGGATGCGTTTTCGAACTCGACCTGCAGATTGAGGATGTCCTCGCCATAGCCCGCCGCATCCAGATGCTGAGCGACGAATTCCCGCAGCTGAGCGACCGCCGTCGTCGTCGCGATCTTCTGCAGGTCGTAGCTGATGCCGAAGGTCTCCTTGATGCGGAAGTTACGGCTTAGATTCACCGGCGCCGCCGCGATGAAGTCGGGCGTCGCAAAGGTTTTGATCGCGCCCCCACGCGCCTCGAGCTGCACCAGTTCCGGCGACAGCCCCACCACCTGGCCGCGACGCCCGGACTCGTACAGCACCCACTCGCCCAGCCGACAGGGGAACCAGGGTTCGTGCTGCGCGTGTGGGCGCGAGCGCAGATCGACCAGGTCGTCGATCTTGACGCGCATGCGCATGTCGGCGGTGGGGTTGTCGAGTTCGGTATAGAAGTTGATCCGCCGCACGCGCCAGGGCAAGCCCCGCAGCTCGACGCGCTCGCCCTCGCGCACGGTTCCCACGTTCATGAACAGCTCGATCTGATACCAGAACCGCGGCAGCGCCTCGCGCAGAGCCAACGCGATACCCAGCAGAATCAGCACGCCGACGCTGAATAGCACCCAGTCCGCCGCGAAGTAAAAGACAGCCAACGGCGCGAAGATCGCGAGTATCACCATGCCGAGTCGCAGCACCAGATCGATCAGCCGAATCTGAAAGCTGCGAAACTCGCGCCGATAGCCCGGCACGATGCGCTCGACGCCCGCGATGATGAGCCGGCCGAGGAGGATAATGCCGATGACGGCGCCGATCGCCAGCGCCAGCGTCCGGCCGCGATTGCGCACGAAGTCGCGCACATAGCCTTCGGAGGCTTCCGCGAGCGACTGCTCTTCGGCCTCGAGCTTCGCGATCTGCACCTCGGCTGCCTGTAGCTGGCTGCGCATGACCTTGAGCTGCTGCTGCCAGTCTTCGCGCATCTGGATCAGCGTCGCCTGCACGGCGGGCTCCCGAACGTCCTCCAGGTGCGCGCCGATATTCTGAAGCGCCTCTTCCACCACCGGAATGCGCTCGTTGTAGTAGGCCGCTCGATCCTTTTGCGCGCTCTTGGTGCGCGCGCGCTGGGTCATGCCCTTCACTTCCTTGACGAGCGGCTCCAACAGCGCGAGCACCTCGGTCTCGAAGTCGAAGGCCGGCTGTTCCTGCTCGAACAGCAGCGTGACGTCGGTCCCCGTCGCCAGCTCGGCGATGTTCAGGCGCGTCGTCGCGTAGTCCTTCTGTAACTGAGCCAGTCGACCCTCGAGTTCCTTGCGCGCCAGCTCCACATCCGTCGCCGATATTTCCTGCGTGACCTCGCGGATATCGGCGTCGAGCGCGGCCTGCACCTCGACGAGCTGGCCGAGCGCCGACAGCGAGTCCTCCGCGAGCCGCGCAGCGATCTCCACGTCCGTCGCCGGTTCGGTGACCACGGTCTGCGCAACATCGCTGGACTCGGCCTGTAGATCGCCGTCCTGTGCCGCCGCCTTGCTCGACAGTGCGATCGCCAGCACCATGGCGCTTAGCAGGAAAAGCGAGGTCGCCGAGAGGCGGGAGAGAGGCGGCGAGAACATGCAAGGTCCTGTCTTTGATCGCCGCTATCCTAGCGAGCGTCTATTGCACATCCAAGCCGCACCGGCCTGACCCCCGCGACAACAACAAGACCAAGGCATGCCCCAACCCACAGAAATCGAGTTCCGCGTCTTCGGCCGCACCATCGCGGCGAAGCGCTGGCACCCGGGCGGTATCCCGACCATCGCCCTGCACGGCTGGCTCGACAACGCCGCCAGCTTCGATCTGCTCGCGCCGCAGTTACCCGGGCACGACATCATCGCCCTCGACGACGCAGGCCATGGCCGCTCGGCGCATCTGCCGCGCGGCCAGCACTACATGCCAATCGTCTATCTGCAGGACACGCTCGCGATCATCGAGCAGCTTGGCTGGCAGCGCTACGTCCTGATCGGCCACTCGATGGGTGCCACGCTGGTCTCGGAGCTCGCCGGGTACTTTCCAAAGCGGGTGCAGGCAGCGGTAATGATCGACGGCGCGCTCAGCGCGCGTGATCAGCCCCACGAGCGCACCCAGATCAATCGCTACGCGCTGAAGCAGATGATCGCGACCGAATCCACGCCCAAGCGCGCGCGCGTGTTTGAGTCGATCGAGCAGATCATCGATCGCGTGGTCGCGACCACCGAGCAGTCGCACGCCAGCGCGCGCCTGCTGGTCGAGCGCGCCACGCATGCGGTCGACGGCGGCATTACCTGGCGCACCGATCCCAACATCCGCATGCGCACCCCTTTGCGGCTATCGCAGCCGGAGATCGACGTCCTGCTGGGGCGCTCCACCTCACCGGCGCTGCTGGTGGCCGCAAGCCACGTGCAGGCATGGCGCACCGAGGAGCGGCAGCGCTACCAGGCGCTGCACCCGGACCTAACCGTGGTCGACATCGACGGCCCGCACCATGCCCACATGGAAGCGGCGCAGGCGGATGCCGTCGGCTCCGCGGTGCGGGCGTTTCTTCAGGCGCGCGGCTGAAGGCTACCCGATCGTGGCCGCGTTGCGTTCCGAGACACCGGCTAAAGCCAACGCCTACTCGATGACCCACCCTTCGCGCCGATATCGAAGCACGGATACAGCATCTGGCGTTCGTCTCGAGGGCTTGCGGACAGACTGACAAGCCCGTGTCCCAGTGGTCGTGTTGTCCCTGCATTGAGTGTGGGAACATGCCGGCTCCTGGGACTCGAGGTCGACTATGAGCCATCTGATCAATCGCCGCGGTGTGCTGAAAGGAACGCTCGCCGGGGCGGTCGCGTATCTGTCCGGTTGCACGAGCACGCCTTTGACCCAAGGCGCCAGCAAGCTGGTTGGTTTTACACCGGTACCCAGAGAGGCGGCAGACGGCAAATCGATCAGTATCGCGCCGGAGTACCAGTATCAAACGTTGGCGCCGTGGGGCACTCCGCTGACCGCGGATGCACCGGCTTGGCAGTGGCCACCGTCAGCGGCGGCCCAGGCTCAGCAGGTGGGTATCGGCCACGATGGCATGACCTACTTCCCTCTGTCTGCGGACGATCGGCGTGGGTTGCTCGCCATGAATCACGAATACGGCAGCAACCCGCACATTCTGGGAACGCGCTGGGCCGAGGATCAGGAACAGCTGCTTGCCTCACAGCACGCGATCGGCAACTCGATCATGGAAATTCAGGAGACCGGCGGGCGTTGGTCGCTGGTGCCCGACTCTCGCTACGCGCGCCGCATCCACGTGAACACCCCCATGGTGTTTGCCGGTCCTGTCGCGGGACACGCATTGATCGCCAACAAGGCGAACAATCCGGTGCTGGGCACAATGAACAACTGCGCGAACGGCCAGACCCCGTGGGGCACCTACCTGACCTGCGAAGAGAACTTCAATTTTCTGTTTGGTGCCACCAGAGAGATCGAGCCCACCGCGGCACAGGCGCGCTACGGACTGCCGCCTTCGCGCAACTTCTACAACTGGCATGACCTGGATCCGCGCTTCGACATGGCCAATCCGGACTATGCCAACGAATCGAATCGCTTTGGTTGGGTCGTGGAAATCGATCCCCGTGATCCCGATACGCCGCCGGTGAAGCGCTCGGCGCTAGGGCGCTTCAAACACGAAGGCGCCACCGTGGGCGAAGATTCAGCGGGACGCGCCGTCGTGTACATGGGGGACGATCAGCAATTCGAGTTTGTGTATCGGTTCGTGTCCCGCGAACCCTGGCGGGAAATGCGCAAGCGGGGTCTGAGCCCACTGGATGAAGGCACGCTTTATGTCGCGCAGTTTGAGGCCGAGGGCAAGGGTCTGTGGCTGCCGTTGACCCTGGACAACCCGCGACTCGCCGGCACCTTTACAGAGACCGCGGACATTCTCGTGCACGCTCGGCTGGCCGCGACGCTGGCCGGCGCGACGCCGATGGACCGCCCGGAGTGGGTGTCTATCGGTCCCGCTGGCGATGTGTATTGCACGTTGACCAACAACAGCAGGCGCAGCGCGCCAAACCCGGCGAATCCGAGCGCGCCCAATCCTCACGGCCAGATCGTGCGCTGGCGTGATGAGGAAGACGAGCGTTTTTCTTGGGATCACTTCCTGATCTGTGCCGATGTCTACGAGACGGAAAACAGCCTGGGCAGCCCCGACGGTCTGTTGGCCGATCCGGATGGGCGCCTGTTTATCTGCACCGATGGCGCACAGTTCGAGGATCAGCCCAACCAGCTCATGGTCGCGGACACGGTCACCGGACAGCTCTCTCGTCTGCTGGTGGGTGTCCAAGGCTGTGAGATTACCGGCCTGACCATGACGCCAGACCGGCGCACCCTGTTCGTCAACGTGCAGCATCCGGGCAACGGCGATCCACGGGTCACGAGCTTCCCGGCGCCTGACGACGGCACAACGATACCGCGCGACTGCACGCTGGTCGTGACGCGCAGAGATGGCGGCATCGTCGGCAGCTAGGACCGGCCCGTTCCCTTACGGGTACACACCAAGCAAGAGCATGCATCTCACGCGACGGGTCTGACGATTGGCCGCGCTTAGCGGAGGTTGTCGGTGGCACCTCCAAAGCATCACCCGGCGTGCTCCCGAATGTCATCGAAGTGACAGAACTTGTCTGCATTTGGCGTCAAGCTGTTGCAACGCGGTTCGGAAAATCCCAATCGATCGCTGCGCGACGGTTGCTATTCGGCTTCGCTCGCGACACTCAGGATTCTCAGGAGGAGACCATGCCTTTCACACCACCCTGGTCGACGGAACTCACCCGCGAGCACACCGCGCTCGGCATCATCGACATGCAAAAGTTCTTCACCATTGACAAAGAATCGCCCTGGGCCGCACCAACCGTCCTGTCGATTACGCCGAAGATCACCCAACTCATCAAGGCGTGTACTCGCGGCAAAACCATCTTCACCTTGTTCAAACCGCCGGAAGACTGGCAGGACGAGCACGGCACCTGGAAGAACTATTACCACCACAGCATCGGCGTCACCGCCGACAAGATAGATCCGACCGCCTACGAGATCATCGACACCTTCAAGAACGACGTGATGTCACCGCTGACCCGATTGGTCGACAAACAAACCGCCTCGGCCTTCTACTACACCAACTTCGACGACATATTGCGCGCCCGCGATACGACCTTCCTGATCCTGTCCGGCATCGAATCCGACTATTGCGTACTGGCAACCGCTCTGGACGCGGTCTCCCGCGGCTACAGCGTGGTGATACCGATGGACGCCTGCGGATCCTCAAAGGGCGCCACCGGACAACGCAACGCGGAGGCGATATTCGAGCGTTTCGGCGGCCAGATCTGGATCACAGATACCGAGACCGTCACGACCCAGCTGAAAAACGCTAGAGCTGACTAGCCGTCTCGGTTCGTCGCCACCGGCATCGCTTTTGGTGGCGCAGAACCCTACCCGGTCAGCAGCATGCCGTCCGTTTCACCGCGATGCTTCCTGAGATAGCGCATGAAGGGCGTGCCGCCCGTGCCCACTTCCGTGTCGTTGCCTGCGTCGCCGCGCTGTTGCTTGTTGATGTAGCTGGCGGCGTACTGCAGGTGTCGGGTGCGAAACGCGCTGACCTGCCGCAGGCACTCGTTATAGGTCTCTCGCAGGCCGGATTGTGCTGAATCCTCGACGCAGGTGCGCACCTTAGAGTTGGCGCGGACCGCGTCGATGAAGCGGCGATGCTGCGGCGGCCGATACGCGTGCAACTCGTCCAGATAGGCGCGCAGCGGGTCTGCCGCATGAGACACCGACAGCAGGGCGTCGAGCGTTGGCACGATGGATGACTGCGAACCCGTCTGGCCGCGAAACTGCTGGGGCGCGCCACCGGTCTCGGCCACGCCTTCGTAGACCACGCCGTCGCCCAGCGCGGGGTTGTCCTTCCAGCCGTGGATGAACGGTCGCACGCGATGAAAGTAGGTGTGCGGATCGCAGCGTTCCGGCATGCGCCAGAAGATGTCGTTGATGTCCTCGCAGGTCGCGACGATGCGGCCGAGCGCGCTCTCGAGCGCGGCGTAGTTCCGTTCGCGCGCCGCAGCCAGGATCGACGGCGCGAGATCGACGATCTCGCCGGCGCGTGACTCGATTGCGACATGGACCAGGATGAACCAGGCCTCGTCCTGACCGCCGAGAAACGACTGCAGCACGTGCAGGTTGTCGAGCTCGAAGCCGCGCTCGGGATCGATCCGCCGCCAGTTGTCGAGGGTATAGCTCGAATACGGCAGCAGCGGCTGCTGCCCCAGCCGCTCCGCGAGCGCCCAGATCGGCCGCGCCAGCACGGCGGGGAGATGCCGATCCGGTGCTGCTTCGCCCCACACATAGGCCTGGGCCAGGAAGGCATAGCGCATGAGCGCCATGCGCAGTTGCGCGTCGCTCGCCTGCTCGAACCAGTCCGTCAGATCGACTTCCGGCAGCCGTCGCACGAGCGAGCGGATGCGGCCGGTCGGCAGGTAGCGCGGCAGGCCCTCCGCCAGCTCCAGGGCCGGCGCTAGCACGTCCGGCAGCTCGACCTCACAAGGTTCAAAGGCCGCGAGGAAACCGCGCCTCCAGGGCATAGACGGCATCGAGGGCATCGTGTCGGGTGCGTGGACGGTCGAATTGGTCACTGGCTGACTCCAAACAACAGGCTTTGATCGACCCATTATTCAGAATATTATTCAGCCAGATCTGGTATTCGTCGAATTTCATGAAAGAAACAGACAGCATTCGGCCCAACCCGCCGCCAAAACGCGCGCTCGACGATACCGACCGAAGATTGTTAGGCGTGCTGGTCGAGGACGCCGGCCTCAGCTACGCCGAACTGGGTCGCCGGGTCGCGCTGTCGGCGCCGGCGGTGCACGAACGGGTCAAGCGGCTGCGCCGCGACGGGGTGATCAAAGGCATCAGCGCGCGCCTGGACGGCAAGGCGATCGGCAAGCCACTGCTTGTCTTCGTGCACGTGGTCACCCAGAACTGGGGGCACAGCGAGGCGCTGCACGAGATCGCACAGCTGCCCGAGGTCGAAGAGATGCACTCGGCGACCGGCGACACGTCCATCATCCTGAAGTTGCGGCTGGTCGACTCGGAGGCGTTGGAAGCGATGCTGCGACAGATCCACGCCCTCGACAGCGTGGTCGCCACCAAGACCTTCGTGACCCTATCGACCTACCAGGAGCGCCCGATACAGGCGGAGATCACGGCCGACTGGCCGGATCCGCCGCGACCGAAGGGCTAACTGACTCTGGGTACGGCGATCAGTCACTCGACAAACACTTAAGGCCCACCGGGCAACTCGCATTGGCCGATGGCCATCTCGACTAACCCAAGCGGTTGATGACCTCGCGCAGCGCATCGATGAACGCCAGCGGCTGATCCAGGAACACGTGATGCTGCGCGTCGGCGATCTCGACCGCCGGCACCTCGCCGGAAATGAGCTCGCGCATGTACTCGAGCGACATGCGCGTGAACGAATCCGATTCGGCGCCATAGATGATGCCGACCGGCAGATGGAGGCCCTGATAGTCCTCGGGCAGGCGGTCGCAGTTCACCATGGTGCCCGGCATGTCGTCGTCGAACTTCCAGGCCCAGCCGCCGTCTGCCGGCATCAGTGACTGCTTGGCAACGTATTGCAGCACGAACGCCTGCTTGCACTCCTGCGGCGGCTGCAGCCGGAAGCGAGCCTCGGCGGCCGCGCGATCCGGATAGATCTTGGCCCTGCCGTGCATCATGCTCGGCCGCTCGGGTTCCGGCTCGTCCGGGTGGCGCATGCCTGAGTCGATCAGAATCAGCTTGCCGTAGCGATCGGCGTGGCGTGTCGCCGACTTCGCCGCCATCGCGCCGCCGAAGCTGTGCGCGGCGACGATCACGTCGTCGCCGAAGCCCGCGTCGTCCGCGACCGCCCGGATCTCTTCGGCGAACACCTCGCCTTTGTATTCATAGCGGTAGTCGCTGTCGCCCATCCCCGTCAGGTCCATCGCGGCGACGCAGAAGTCGTCGGTCAGGCGGGGCGCGATGAAGTCGTACCAGCGGGCGTGGGCGTACATGCCGTGCACCAACAGCAGGCCGGGCTTGGCGGTATCGCCGTAGCGGCGATACATGACGTCGCACTCGTCGACCTCGACCGTGCGCGTTTCGGGCTCGGTCTCGACGGCCTCCCAGAACCAGTCCGGAATGCTCGTGCCTTGGTCCCCTCGATCCCAGCGCGCCATGGCGACTCCCCCCGGTATGGTCCAGCGTTTCGCCGGCGCCCCGGCCTAGAGCCGACCGAAGCGCTTCAAATGGAAATCAACGTTGCCGAACATCCTGTCGATGATCTTCAGACGATGGTCAACCGCTTGAAAGCGCCTGCGGCTTACAGCCGACCGAAGCGCTTCAAGTGGAAATCGACGTTGCCGAACATCGTGTCGATGATGGTCAACCGCTTGAAATAGTGGCCGATGTTCAGCTCGTCCGTCATGCCCATGCCGCCGTGCAACTGCACCGCCTGCTGGCCGACGAAGCGACCCGACTTGCCGATCTGCACCTTGAACGCCGACACGGACTTTTGTGCGGCCTCGTTATAGCCCTCATCCATGCGCATGGCCGCCATGTACATCAGCGACTTCGACTGCTCGTACTCCATGAACATATCGACCATGCGGTGCTGCAGCACCTGAAACTTGCCGATCGGCTGGCCGAACTGTTCGCGGGTCTTGCAGTATTCGACCGTGTCTTTGTACAGCACTTCCATACAGCCGACGGCCTCGGCGCCGATGGCGAGCGTCGCCTCGTCGATCACCTGCTGCAGGGTCGCGAGACCCTCGCCGGCCGTACCCAACAGGGACGCCGGCGTGTTCTCGAAGGTCATCTCGCTCGCTCGCAGCGCATCCACCGTCGGGTAGTCGCGCTGACTGATGCCGCTGGCCGCTTTGTCGACAATGAACAGCGAAACACCGTCCGCGTCGCGCTGATCGCCACCCGTGCGCGCAGACACCACCATGAAATCGGCGGCCGGCCCGTTCAGCACCACCGCTTTGTGGCCGCTGAGGGTGTAGTCGCTGCCTGAGCCCGTTGCCGTCGTCGCGACGTCGGCCAGATTGAAGCGGGACTGCGGCTCGGCGTAGGCGAGCGCGCCCTGCAGCGAGCCGTCGACGATGCCGGCCAGGTACTTTGCTTTCTGCTCGGCAGAGCCCGCGACCTTCAGCGCGCCGCCCGCCATGATGACGGTCGGCACAAACGGCTCGACGACCAAACCTTTACCGAACTGTTCGGTCATCAGCATCGTGTCGACAGCGCCGCCACCGAAGCCGCCGTCGGCCTCTGAGAAGGGCATGGCCAGCCAGCCAAGTTCCGCGTACTGGGACCAGTTAGCCGTCGAAAAGCCGCTGTCCTGCGCTGCAAACTTTTGCCGATCATCGAACCCATAGTTATCGATGATGAATTTGCTAACGCTTTCCTGAAGCAGGTTCTGCTCGTCGCTGAAGGAAAAATCCACTCGGCCGTCTCTCTCTGTTTTGTTCTGTTTGGTTCTAGTCCGCGGGATCGAAATCGCTCGGGTCCGGGTCCTCCGGCAGCGCCAGCGCTTCGTGCGCCAACGTGTCGCGCCAACGCTCGGCGGCCGGCAATACCGTCCCCATGCCGGCGTACTCTGCCCGACTGGATAGCATACCGCGCATGGCCAGATGGGCATACTCCGCCGCGAGCGGCGTCTCGTTCTGTCCCGCAGCGGGCTGCAGCGGGCCGGGGATCGCGGCGTAGCCGCTGGCATCGATGTAGAGGGCACCGGCCTCGCTCTCCAGGGCCTGCGCGCGCAGCGCAAGCATTGCATCGGGCACCTCCTCGGGCGCCGCAAGGGCGCGCGCCTCGAGCCCGGCCAGCGCCGTCAGGTCGATCTCCAGGGCCGCCAGGCGGGCCGCGTAGCCCGAATCCTGGTCCATGGTGGATCCCGCGCCGTCCGCTGCCCGCGCCAGGGCCTCTCGGGCTCGGTCAACGGCGAGCGAGCAGAGCGCGCCGCGCGGCGGCACGGGTGCCGCCAGTCGCAGCTGCGACAACAGCTCGCGGGCATCGCCCGGCGGACCAAGCCGCGCCCGCGCGGGGACAGCGACCGTCGCAAACCGGAGCTTGTACACCTCGCTGCCATCGAGCAGCCGAACCGACTCTCTGGTAATGCCGTGGGTGTTCATCGCCACCATAAACAGCGATTCGCCGTCCCGCTCCGCCGCGAGGACCAGCGCCATGTCGGCGTCCGCGGCATCCCTTACCCAGTGCGCCTCGCCGCTCAGCTCGACGCCGCCCAGCGCTGACTGCGCGACCATCGCTCCGTCGGCGGCGGACGGCAGCGCAGGGTCCAGCGCGGCGCACCAGCGCACGCGCAGCGTTCGAATCGCCGCCAGGTGGGCGCGCTGCTGCGCGTCGCTACCGTGGGCGAGCAGTAGCGGTCCGACCAACTCCGGCCCCGCCGGAGCCGGGCGCGGCGCGCTCGCGAGGGTCAGCGCGCGCTCAAACAGGTAGCGCTGCCGCCGCGACCAGCCGGGTCCGCCGGCGCTGGCGGGCCAGCCCGGCACGCTCCAGCCCCGCTCGACCAGGGCCGCCAGGAAGGTATCGCGACGTATCGGCGTCGACCCCGGGCCAACGCGGAACTCGGCGATCAGGGCATCGATGTCGGCAACAAAGGCCGCATCGGCGGGGCTCAGGCTGAGGCGCATTGCTTGCGTGTCTGCTCCGTTGGTTCCGCCAGATCCGCCAGAATCGGGCCTGCCAGGAAAGTGACGATAATCCGGCGGCGGCCGTCTACTAATCCGGCGGCAGCCGCCTACTCGACCGTGAATCGCGCCGCTCTTAAGTTAGCGGCGATCGCCTATGGGCACAGGCTGGACAAACCGGCTAGTACAGGCAACATGGCGAGCACCGAAAGCCGCCTGCGATCGCCGCGTGTTTCGACGACTTTTCAAGCGTAACTCAGCCAAACCCGCCAACCAGCGCGCAACGGAAAATCGCCCGCCTGCCGCCGAGCCGGCGGCAACGATACCCGAGTCCGCGACGGCGGATGAGCTGTTCGCCCTGGCGCGAACGGCGAGCTCCGACAAGCAGCGAGCGGCGGCGCTGGAGCGCCTCGACGACGCGGCGAGGGTGCGCGATCTAGCCGCCGAGCCCGACCTGCGCGTCCTCGCAATCGATCGACTGGCTGCGCTCGACGGCGTCGAGTCGGCCGCCGCCCTGGTGCGGGAGGCACCAGACCGCGAGGCCGTGTGCCTGGGCTCCAAATCCCAGCCGCTGAAGCAGGCGCTAGTCGAGCACATACGCGCAGAGGCGGAGCTGCAGGCGCTAGAGAAGTCGAGCCGCACGCGCGACAAGACGGTCAATCGCCAGGTCCGCAACCGCCTGGACGAGCTGCGCGGCGCGCGCAGCGCGGCCCTCGCGGCCACGGTCGAGGCCAACGAGCTCGCGGCCAGCGTCGCCCGACTCGATCCAGAAGATGCGCACCTGGGCGAACGCTACGCGGCGCTGGCCGGTCGTTTCGATGGCCTGCATAAAGACTGGGAGGCGGCCGGCGAACGACTCGCCGCATTCGCGGAGTCGCCACCCGACATCGCATCTCTGCCCGCACAGCCCCAACCGGCGACGCCGGAACCGACGGCCGACGAAGGCCCGGACTTCGCGGGACTGCGCAGCGAGTTCGATGCCATCGCCGAGCAGCTCGGCGCCGGCACCCCGAGCAGCGTGATCGGCGCTGACTTTCAAGCGCTCGGCGAACGCTGGCGCGCGTCGCTGGCGACCGGCGTCCCGGAGGCCGCGGCGATCGAGGCGGTCGAACGCTGCCATCGGCTGTTCGAGTCCGCCGCCACCGCCGAGAGTCAGCTCGAAAGCATCTCCGCGCAGGTGACCACCCTGCTGTCCGCCCCTCCGCCCGCCGAGGTGTTGGCGGATCCGGCAAACGCCGATCCGGCGCTGCTGTGGCCCGCCGCGGACGCCGCGCGAGACGCCAGCCGCGAGGCCGATCGCCTGCTGCGCAAGGCGAAATGGCCCGCCGACATGCCCCGGCCCGAGACGCTGACGCTGCTCGAGGCTCGCCGCGAGCAGTACGACACCCTGGTTCGCGCTAGCACAGACCATCGCAAACAGCTCGAAGAGCGCTTCGAGACTGCGGTGACGGCGCTGGAACAGCACGTCCAAGACGGCGAAACGCGGCTCGCCAGCGAGCGACGCGCCGAGGCGCAGCGGCTGCAGGACGCCCTGCCCGGCGGCGCGGCGAGCCGGACGCGCGGGCGCTTCGGCGCGCTGCGCGGCGCCCTCAACGAAATGCGCGATTGGCAGCAGTTCGCCACCGACCCGAAGCGTGATGAGCTGTGCGAGGCCATGCGCGCCCTGGCCGACAACCCCCGCGAGCCGGGCGATCAGGCGGCCGAGGTGAAGCGTCTGCGCGAACAGTGGCACGCGCTAGGCCGCGGGCCGAAGGCGATCGAGGAACGCTTCAACGCCGCGGCCCAGCAGGCGTTCGAGCCGTGCCGGCAGCACTTCGCCGACCAGGCGGCGCTCCGGGCCCGCAATCTGGCTGCGCGCCAGGCCATCATCGAGCAGCTCGACGAATTCGTCCGTCAGCCCGACTGGGAAGTCACGGAGTCGAAGGCGCTGATGGCCATCCTGCAGTCCGCGCGCGAGGAATGGCGCGCCGCGTTTCCCATCGAGCGCCGCGAGGCCAAGGCGCTGGAGTCGCGTTTCGCTGCGCTGACCGAACAGATCTATGCGCGCGTACAGACCGATCGCGCGTCCAGCCTCGAAAAGAAAGAAGCGTTGGTGGCTGCGGCCGAGGCGCTGTTGACCAGCGACGAGCCGCTGCCGGCGCGGCTGGACGCCGCGAAACGCCTGCAGGCGGACTGGAAGGCCGCAGGCCAGGGCCCGCGCGGACCAGAACAGAAGCTGTGGAAGCGTTTTCGCGCGGCCTGCGACACGCTGTTCAACACCCGCGACGCCGAACGCGAGGCCGAACGCAGCGAGCGCGCCGCCCTCAGCCAGCAGGCCGCCGCAAGGCTCGACGCATTCGCGGCGGCGCTTGAGGCCGGGCCGCCCGCCAACCGCACCGCGCTGAACGAGCTGCGTCGGGACCTGCGCGAGATTGGCGCCGCCGATCGAACCCTGGATGCGCGCCAAAAGACGCTGGAACGGGACTTTCTGAACGCGCTCGATGCCCAGCACCGCGAGGCGACGCTGGAGCGCATCCGCGCGCTTGCGGAACTGGATACGGCGGTGGCGGCCGCGGAGCTCACCGGCGCGCAGCCGCCGAGCGAACCCGGCCCGGAGTTCGCCGAGCGCACGCCCTGCGAGCCCGGCGCGCATCGCGACCTGGTGCTCGAGGTCGAGTGGCAAGCCGGCGTCGAATCTCCGGAGCGAGACGCGGGCCGCAGGCTTGAATTGCAGGTCGCCTGGCTCAACGCCGGCATGAAGGGCGAATCGCAGCCCAGCGCAGACGCGCAGACGCTGGCGGCGCGTTGGTGTGGCATGCAGGCGCTCGCCGGTGAAGACGACCTGAGCGATCTGCGGCGACGCTTCTTCGCCGCCTGCGAACAGCTCGCGCAGCGCGCCGAGTCGGACTAGACGCCGAGACGCAGGCCTTGTACCGCGAGGTCACCGGCGCTAGGAGTTCGGTGCCGCTCGCGAACGCAGACCCGCGTACTCGCCGTTGTCGTTCACCCGAAGACTGATGCGAGTCCGTTCAAGTCCCTCCCAAACACGCGAGACGACATCGCCAGGGCTTCCAGTTGACAGGGTTGCTCCCCGACCGGCTCCAGATAGGCGAGCGGCACGTCGAGCGCATAGGCGAACGCAGCCTCCATGAGCGAGTTGGGTCCGATGTACCCCGCGATGCCGTGCTTTTCGTAATTGGCGAGCAGAACCAGGTCGGACCGCCGAATCGTCTGCAGATATCCGCTGACGTACGCCCGCTTGCGCGCCTGCTTTTGTTCGTCGTCGAGCGCATCCCAGTTGAGGGAGGCCTCTTCCCGCACCGGCGTGTGCACCCGATAGCCCGCCGCTTGCAGCTCGGCCGCCAGCGACTCCATTCGATCGATGAACGTCATCGAGCCGCAGATACAGATCGTCTTCGGGCTAGGCATGGCTCATTTTTTCACAACAGGATCAGCAGACCATAGCGGGGCAATCGTGCTCAGGGTCCGTCGGCTCTCGAAGGAAGCTGGCGCGTGCGGCTGAGACTAGGGCTGGGCGCGGCTCGGCAGTCGCCCGCCCGGCAGTTCCAGCGCGACGGCGGCGCCGCCGAGAGCGCTCGCCGCCAGGCGCAGCTCGCCGCCGTAGACGCCGACCAGGTCGGCCACCATCGACAGCCCGATCCCCTGCCCCTGCAGCGCCGTGTCACCTCGCTCGCCGCGCGCGAGCACCTTTTGCTGCTGCGACGCAGGAATGCCGGGACCGTCGTCCTCGATCGAGATGGCGAGCCCCAGCTCGCCGGTGTTCTCGCACACCACCTGCACTCGGCTGTTGGTGTACTTAAAGGCGTTCTCCAAGAGGTTGCCAAGCATCTCCAGCAGGTCGCGCTCGTCGCCCCGGAAGGCGATCTCGGGCGATCCGTTGATGCGCACATCAATACCGCGGTCGCGATAGGCCGTGGCCAGCGCCTTGCTGAGCCGCTCCACCACGGCGCGTACACCCACCAGGTGGCCGACGACCACGGGGCCGCTGGAGACCGCGCGCGCGAGCTGATGCGAGACGCTGGTCTCCATTCGCGCGAGCTGATCGCGCAGCAGGTCGCGATCGGGCTCGGCCTCGTCGGCGAGCGCGTTGCGGATCACCGCCAGCGGCGTCTTCAGGCTGTGGGCGAGATCGTCGAGTGCATTGCGGTAGCGCGCCCGGCTCGCGGTCTCGTTCTCAACAAAGCGATCCAGATTCTCGGCCAGGCCCGCGAGTTCCCGCGGATAGTCATCACCCAGCGTGCTGCGCTGGCCGGCCTCCATCTCGGCGACCTCTTCCGCCATCACGCGGACCGGTCGCAGGCCGACGCGCACCGCGATCAGCTGCACCAGCATGAGCACGAAAGCCACGCCCGCCAGCCCGAGCCACAGATTGCGCCGGAACTCACCTATCTGCGCGTCGAATGGGGTCGTGTCGGCCGCGGCGGTGAAGACCAGTCCGACCTCGTCGCCGCGGTCCTCCCAAATGACCGAATAGCTGAGGTAGTAGCGGTTCGGCGCGAGCAGGTCGGATTCGAAGAATAGGAAGTCGCCGGGGGCGAGCTCGCCGGGTTCGGGGGCAAATTCGACGCCCGAGAGATCGGCTGAGGGAGAGCGCCAGATCAACTCGCCCATTTCGCTGCGCACCCGTGCATAGAGACCGGACTCGGGCCGCGACAGACTGCCCTCGGCCGCGTCAGCCGGGACGAAAAGGCCAGAGTCCGCCTCCTCCAGCGCCCCCATGACGGCGTAGACCACGAGCTCGAGCTGCTCGCGCGCACCCGCCTCAATGCTCGCGCGAAAGGAACGGTCGAGCACCCAGCCGGCCAGGCTGAGCGAGGCGCCCAGTACCAGCAGGGTCAGCAGCAACAGGCGGGTCTGAAGCCCGAGGGAGCCTTTGAACAAGGGAGTCGCTTGCGCCGTGGCGAGGCCCTAGATTAACGCCCTAGGAACCGGACGCCGCTTCGGTGGCTGGCACCATGGCGAACCGGTAACCCTGGCCGCGCACCGTGCGAATGGGCTTGCGCGAGCCGTCGGGGTCGATCTTCTTGCGCAGGCGACCGATGAACACCTCGATCACGTTGCTGTCGCGATCGAAATCCTGCTCGTAGAGATGATCGGTCAGCTCGGTCTTGGACACGACGCGATCGCCGGACAGCATCAGATACTCGAGGACCTTGTACTCGAACGCGGTCAGCTCAACCAGCTCACCCGCCAGCCGCACCTCCTTGCGCGCGGTATCGAGCGACAGATCGCCCGAGCTCAGCACCGGCGAGGCAAACCCGGCGGCGCGCCGCATCAGCGCGTTCAGGCGCGCGGCGAGCTCCTCCATATGAAAAGGCTTGGTGAGATAGTCGTCCGCGCCCGCCTCCAGGCCGCGAACCTTGTCCTGCCAATGACTGCGGGCGGTCAGGATGAGGACGGGAAAGGCGCGCTCTTCGCCACGCAGGCGTTCGATGACCTCGACCCCATCGACCCGCGGCAGACCGAGATCGATGATCGCCGCGTCGTATTCGTACTCGCGCCCGTAGTACAGCGCTTCCTCGCCGTCGACGGCTTCGTCGACGACATACCCCTGCTGTTTCAGAAACCCGGTGAGCTGATCACGCAGGGCCTGTTCGTCTTCGACTACCAGTAGGCGCATGGCTCGGATCCTCTATCGCTGGTGCTCTGTTGGTGTCGCCGCACTGCGCCGCGATCGTGGCGACGGGGTCTCAGCGCTGGTCCGTCGCAGAGATGACGCCGGGATTGGGGGCGCTGATCTTGCCGTCATGGACAAACAGGTTCTTCACTCGGCCACCCGCGACCAGTACGCGCACCCGGAACCCCGCCACCTCGCCCTGTCGGGCCGGCGTGACCGACAGCACTCGCCCGCCGTGTTCGCGCCGCACTAGCGATGCGGCGGCTGCCGCGTTGCCATTCACGCGCGGCCGGAACTGATTGGGATCGCGAGCCTCTGGCCGTAGGGCGCCCCGCAGCCAGTCGTCGGGGTCGGCGACCGCGACAGTCGCACCCAGACAGGCGCAGGCCAAGAGCACTGCCTGCGCCACGCGGAACACCGGATTTGCTGATCGGATTAGGGACATAAGCGATCGGATTGTAACTCAAGCTCACCTCGGGATGGCCGGCAGCGCGCTAGAGCGTGGCAGCGTTTTCGTTTCGCCTGCGACGCAGAGACCGATTCGGGCCACAGCGCAGCGAATAGATCCTCTCGCGATTGGCTGGGACGGCGGCGCCAGATGCCAAGCGATGGCTACCGGCATAGGATACGTCCGCCGCATGAATCGGGTCTGAACGATTGGCGGGGCGCGGACTCAGATAGCAGACATGGCACCGACCGTGACGGCGCGAGACCGAGCCGCCCGGTAGATAAAAAGCAAAAGCACGACCGAGGGAGCGACCCATGGCACGACTTGACTCACTGGCTGCGATCACCGCGCCGTTCATGCGCTTTATGCAGCACTTCGACGGCGTCGCGTCCCTGCTGCTGCGCCTTATCTTGGGGCCGGTAATGCTGGCGGCAGGCTGGGAGAAGATCACGGGGGACAACTGGTTCATGCACGCCCAGGACAGCTTTCCATTCCCCTTCAACGTGCTGCCCGCCGATCTCAGCTGGTTTCTCGCCGGCTGGACCGAATTTCTGGGCGGCATACTGCTGCTGCTCGGTCTCGCCACCCGCTGGATTGCCCTGCCGCTGATGGTCACGATGTTCGTCGCCGGCTATTCCGTCCACCTGGGCAACGGCTGGGCCGCTATCGCACCGTCAAACCCCGACCCCATCTGCATCTCGGACTCCGGGGTCCAAGGCGGGCCGTTCGAACGCTTCGTCAAGTGCTACAACGTCAACGAGCGCACCATCGAGGCCTCGAAGCGGCTGGCGCGCGCCAAGGAGATCCTGCGCGAGCACGGCAATTACGGCTACCTGAACGGCGGCGGCGCCATCGTCAAGCTGAACAGCGGCATCGAGTTCGCGGCGACCTACTTCGCGATGCTGTTCGCCCTGTTCTTTATCGGCGGCGGCCGCTATCTCAGCCTCGACTACTGGCTAGGTCGCTTCAGCGGGCGGCCGGACTAAACCGCTCCCTGCCGCACTTGGCATCGCGCTCGGGCGCGATGTCCCGCAGACTTCGCAAGTTGAATTACGGCAACCGGCAATACGCCTGGGCCTAGACAAGAGGACAATCCATGCTCGCATCCGCTCTTCATTCCGGCGCGACCAAATCGTTCGGTACCTCGACCCTGCTGGCGCTGTTGGTGCTCGTGCTGGCCGCCCTGGGCGCCTGCCAGTCGCAGCCGACGGCGACGCCGGACGAAGGCGCGGTAGAAAAGAGCCCGAACGACGACCGCGACTACCTCGTGATCACGCTGGACAATGGCCTGCGTACACTCCTGGTGTCGGATCCGAAGACTGACAAGGCAGCGGCGGCGCTTGCCGTGCTACGCGGCAGCTTTGACGAGCCCGTCGAGCGGCCGGGACTCGCGCATTTCCTGGAACACATGCTGTTCATCGGTACCGCAAAGTACCCCGAGATCGACGGCTATCAGCAGTTTCTGTCGACCCACGGCGGCAGCAGCAATGCCTACACGGCGGGCGATCACACCAACTACTTCTTCGACGTGCAGCACGACTATCTGCCCGAGGCGCTGGATCGATTCGCGCAATTCTTCATCAGCCCACTGTTCGATCCGGCCTACGTCGAGCGGGAGAAGAACGCGGTCAACAGCGAATACCAGCTGCAGCTTAAGGACGACGGTTGGCGCGGTTTCTCGGCGCGCAAGGCGACCATGAACCCAGATCATCCCGGCTCGCGTTTCAACATCGGCAGCCTGGATACGCTCGCGGGCGACGTGCAGCGTGATCTGCTCGCGTGGTTCCAGGCCAACTACTCGGCCGATCAGATGAACCTCGTCGTGTTCGGTCGCGAGTCGCTCGCCGAACTCGAGGCGCTGACCCGCGAGCGCTTCGCCGACGTCAAGAACCACAACATTGGGCCGCGAACGCCGCTGCCGCCGGTCATGCTCAGCAAAGATCTACCCAGCCGGCTCAGCTACCAGACGCAGAAGGACAGCCGCGATCTGAGCTACACCTGGCCCGTGCCGAGCCTCGATCCGCACTACCGCGTCAAACCGGGCAACTACATCGCTAATCTCTTAGGGCACGAGGGCACAGGCAGCCTGTACGACCTGCTGTCCCAGCGCGGCTGGGTCGAGTCGCTCGGCGCCTCGGGGCAGAGCTTCGACGACACGAACGCCTTTATCTCCATCGACATGCAGCTCACCGAAGCCGGCTACGAGAAGATCGATGCCATCACCGAGGCCGTATTCGACGCCATCCAGGCGCTGCGCGATGACGGCGTCGATCGCTGGCGCTTCGAAGAGCAGGCGGCGCTGGCGGAACTGGCGTTTCGCTTTCGCGAACAGGGCTCGGCGCAGCGATTCGCATCGGGGATGGCGCCGCTCCTGGCCAAGTATCCCGCGGGCGAACTCTTGACCGGACAGGCGCTCATGCAACGTTTTGACGCCGACCTGATTCGCCGCTATCTCGACGCCCTGACGCCCGAGAATCTGTCGATCACGCTCGCCGCGAAGAACGTGCCTACCGATGAAGTGGAACGCTGGTTCAAGGTGCCTTACAAGGTCGAACCGCTGCCCGTTGCGCTCGACGACGCGCCCACCGAGGGACTGGCGCTACCCGTGCAGAACCCCTACATCGCGCAGCGACTCGAACTGGTCGCGGACGCCGACGCGCAGCCAACACTCGCAGTTAACCGACCGGGTATCGAGCTGTGGCGTGCGACGGATGCGAGCTTCGGCACCCCCAGAGCGACCCTGCTGCTGCGGCTCGCAACGCGCGACGGCAACGCGACCAGTGCGGATCGCGTGCGCGCCGTGCTGTACGCCCGGCTCGTACAGGACGAGCTGAATGCGACCCTGTATCCCGCGCAGCTGGCCGGGCTCGGTTATCAGGTCGCCGGCAACGGCGCCGGGTTCACGCTGGAAATCGCGGGCTACAACGACAAGCAGGTGCTGCTTCTCGAGCGGCTGCTGACGACGCTGACAACGCTGGAGATCGATTCCGCGCGGTTCGAACTCATGCGCGAACAGCTCGCGACCGACTGGCGCAACTTCAAGTCCGAGCGCCCCTACACCCAAGCCTGGGCGCGGCTGTCGGTGCTGCTCAACAGCCAGCGCTTTGCGCCAGGGACGCTCGCGGCAGAGATCGAGCGGGTAACGGTGCCGGACCTGACGCGCTGGCGCGACGAGAAGCTCGCAGCCGTCGGCGTGGCCGGCCTGGTGCACGGCAACGTGCGCGGTGCGCGCATCGAGGAGATCGCGGCAGAGCTGACCGCCCGGCTGTCGCTTGCGCCGATCGCGGCGGCGGAGCCCGCGATCGCCAGCATCGACGCGCCGCTCGTCGAGACCGTGAGCGTGGACCACGACGATTCGGCAACCGTGCTCTACGTGCAGGGCGACGCGGCCAACATCGCCGAGCAGGCGCGCATGGGCTTTGCCGCGCAGCTCATACGCTCGCCCTATTTCACCGCGCTGCGCACCGAACAGCAGCTCGGCTATGTGGTCGCTGCGACCAACGGTCGCCAGCACAAGACGCCGGGCGTAGCGTTCATCGTGCAGTCGCCGGTCGCGTCGAACGCCAAGGTCAAGGCGGCCACCCAGACGTTTCTGGCCGACTACGCGAAGGAGCTGAAGGCCATGCCAACCGAGGCCTTCGCGGCGGCGCGCGGGGGCTATCTGTCGCAGCTGCGCGATCGAGACAAGAACCAGTACGAGCGCAGCCAGCGGCTGTGGGGCAACCTGCTGCTGGACGTGAAGAGCTTCGACCATCGCGAACAGATCGCACGTGCCGTCGAGGCGCTAGATCAGGAGACCATGGCGGCGACGGTCGCCGAATTCGCGATCGCGCTCGACGAGCGCTTTGCCATGGTGCAGGCGCCGGGCAAGTTCGGCGCGCGGTAGCGCGCTAGCGCCGCGCTAGACAGTCAGCCGGCGGCAGGCACCTGGTAGCTTAGATCGCGGGCATAGGGCGGCAGCGAGTCGAGCAGCACCTGGCCGTAGCGCGCCTGCACGATGCGGCGATCGAGCAGGGTGATCAGTCCGTGGTCGCCCTCGTGACGTATGAGCCGGCCGCAGGACTGCACCAGGCGCAGCGTTGCGTCGGGCACGGAGATCTCCATGAAGGCATTGCGGCCCTGCGCCTCGATCCACTCGGCGAGAGCCTGATCGAGCGGATCGTCCGGCACCGCAAACGGCAGCTTGATGACGATCACGTGGCGACAGTAGTCGTCCGGCAGGTCGACCCCTTCCGCAAAACTCGCCACGCCGGCGAGATACGCGTCCTCGCCCGCGTCGATCGCCTCGCGATGCTCGACCAGTAGCGCCTGCTTGCTGCCGCTGCCCTGCCAGCGAACGCGATCGGCGAGATCGCGCGGCATCAGATTGCGCACCTCCTTGAGTTGGCGCCAGGACGTGAACAGCACGAGCGCGCTGCGGCGCTCCGCCAACAGTCCCGGCAGCAGCGCCGCTACCTCATCGGAATGACCGCTGAAGTCCCGCGGGTCCGTGCGCATGCGCGGCACCCTGAGCGTCGCGATCCGCGGATAGTCGAAGGGCGAGGCAATCCGTAGGCAGATCGTCTCAGGCGGTAGACCCGAGCGCTCGAGGAAGCTGTCGAACTGGCCGGCGGCGGTCAGCGTGGCCGACGTGCAGATCACCGCGCCCGCGGTGTCCCACAGCGCGGCCTGCAGCAGCGCACCGGGCAGCAGCGGTGCTGACAGCAGCTCGAAATCCTCAAAGGCGCGATTGATCCAGCGCGCCTGCGTCGGCGCGCCGTCGACGGGTGCCGCCGCGTAGTCCGTAACCAGGCCGAGCACGCCCTCGGCGCGGGTCTGCAGCTGGCCGACGACGCCCAGCCAGTCTTCCGCCTCGTAGGCGTTGGGCCAGCTACGATCGCCGTCGAGCGCCTCCTGCAGCAACTCGAACGCCCGCTCGAGGCCGGCAGAGATCGATTCCACCGCGGGGATCAGCTCGGCGGTCCCGGCGCGCAGCGACTCGGGCACGGCACCCAGCGCCAGCCGGCAGGTCGCGAGATCCTCGTCGCGCTCCTCGAAGTCGAGATCCTCGATCAGCTCGCGCAGCGCGCTGAGCGGCTCCGCCAGCGTGAGGCAATCCGCGGCGACCTGCTGGGCGACGCTCTCGAGCTCGGGCGGGCGGCCGAAACGCTGCGTCAGACTGCCGAGCGCGGTGGCCACGGACTCCAGCCACTGATGCGCGCTGTTGACGCGCAGCCGGCGGGTGAAATGCTGCTGGGTCTTGCCCGGCAGGTGATGCGCCTCGTCGATCACATAGACGCAGTCCTCCGGCTCCGGCAGCACCGCGCCGCCGCCAAGACTGAGATCGGCCAGCAAGAGATCGTGATTGACCACGATGACATCGGCGTCGTCGAGCTGGCCGCGAGCGCGAAAGAACGGACACTGCTTGAAGTAGCTGCAGCGATTGTTGCTGCAGCCGCGATGGTCGGTGGTCACGCGGCGCCAGTCCTCGCGATCAACCTCGTCGGCCCAGGCGTCGATTTCGCCGTTCCACTCGCCCGCGCCAAAGCGTGTCAGCATGACCTCGTAGAGCGCGCGTGCGACGTCGTCACCGGCGTCAAAGTCCGGTATCAGTTTGTTCTGCGCACCGCCGCGGAGCTGGTCGTCCAGCTGCTTCAGGCACACGTAGCGCTGGCGCCCCTTCGCCAGGGTGAAATCGAAACGGATGCCGGCATTGCGTTGCAGGTCCGGCAGATCGCGCAGCACGACCTGCTCCTGCAGCGCGACCGTAGCTGTCGATATCACGACCCGCTTGCCGAGCGCCCGACCGAGGGGCACCGCCGCCAGCGCGTAGGCGGCGGTCTTGCCGGTACCGGTGCCCGCCTCGATGACCGCGAGGCGGGGCGCAGTGCCCGCGATCGTTCGGGCGACGGTGGCGATCATCTCCCGCTGGCCGCGGCGCGCGCGAAAGTCCCGCGCACCTAACCATTCGCGGTAACCCGACTGTATCTCGTCTTTGATCGCCTCAGTCAGCACAGCGGGAGTCCCACCAGATCGATAGTCCGGGCCGCGCGCGAGGATGCATCGGCCAGTCGCCCACCCTACTGCGCGGCCCAACTCGTCGCCAGCCCGCGCGGTCGATTTCCTCGCCCTCGGTGGGCTACTCTCCGAAGCTGACTTTTTACGTTGGGGTGTTCGCCGTGCAGCAAGCGGGTCGTGTCGCAAACAAGATCGCCATCGTCACCGGTGCGGCGTCGGGCATCGGGCAGGCGTGCGCGCTGCGCCTCGGGCAGGAGGGCGCTTTCGTGCTGGCCACGGACATCGATCCGGCCGGCGCGGAAGCAACCGCCGGCCTGATCGCGGCGGCGGGCGGGCAAGCAAGCGCGCACGCTCATGACGTGGCCGAAGAGAGCGCTTGGCAGACGCTGGTCGGGGAGGCCGTCGCCGCCCACGGCGGGCTGGACGTGCTGGTCAACAACGCCGGCATCGCGATCGGCGGCAGCATCATCGAGATGTCGCTCGTCGACTGGCGCCGCCAACAGAGCATCAACCTCGACGGCGTGTTCCTGGGCGTCAAGCACGCGCTGCCGGCGATGACCGACAGCGGCGGCGGCTCCATCATCAACATCTCCTCCGTCGCCGGCATCAAAGGGGCGGCGAACCTCGCGGCGTACAACGCGACCAAGGGCGGCGTCAGGCTGTTCACCAAGGGCGTCGCCATCGAAGCGGCGCGCAAGGGCTGGAACGTCCGCGTCAACTCGGTGCATCCCGGCATCATTCGAACCGCGATCTGGGACAAGGCCAATCCCGAGTTCTGGGCGGAGATGGAGGACGAAGACGCGGGCGGCGCTAACCGGATCGAACTGGAGGAGATGGCCGCGGTGCAAGCGCCCCTGGGGCGCGTCGGCGATCCGGGCGACATCGCCGGGGGCGTGCTGTTTCTCGCGAGCGACGACTCAAGCTATATGACCGGCACAGAGCTGATCATCGACGGCGGCATCTGCGCCTGACGCCGGGCATCGAATCAGGCAGCAGGCCATTTTTCACCAGCCCATTCACTGCTGTGAATTGTTTAGCTTAGTATTGTGGGTTTCGCGGTGAACCACTAGGGAGGCCGTCGAGTGCGCCGATGCACAGCGCTCGCGACCTTGGGGAAAACGCAGAACACCATGAGCGACAACACCGGCAACGCTGCACGTCCGCAAGAGGTGACACGCGAGTTCATCTCGCGCCTGTTCCGTTCCAGCACCACGGAGACTTTCAGCGACGACCTCTGTCGCCTCGCGCGCGAACTGACCGGGGTGCCGTTCGCGACGATTCGCGTCGTTGGTCCCGAGCAGCTCATCTTCACCGATCTGACGGCACCCGAGGACGTCGCGCGCAGCTACACGCAGGACGTCTCGCAGTCTAATCCGGTCACGTCCAAGGCGGTCCCGCGCCTGCTGCGCGAAGGTTTCTGCCGAATCTCCGACCTACTGCCGCTGGATCAGTATCGCGCAAGCGAGTTTTATCGCGACGTCGTCGAACCGATGGGATTTCTCGACGAAGCGGCCGTGCTGCTACACGCCTCGCGGGCGGGACTGGTGTACCTATCGATCGGCCAGACGATCGACAACGGTGCCATCGACGACACGGCATACGCGCTGTTGGCCGACGCGCGCGGAGACTTCGCAACGGCGTACGACATACAGCGTCGGCTCCACGACGTCAGCCAGGGCGCCCGAGACTGGAATCGCATCGAGTTCGACGGCTCCGGTCACATCCTCGGCCAGCAGGGCGAGTTGGCGGAGCATCTATTCGAGTGCGGAGTTCTGGCCGCCACGGATGAGATCCTCGCCGCCCCCCAGGCCGGTTTCACGCGCCCGTTGCACGAACTGTTGGTTTCCAACCTATTGGGACTGAGCGTGACAGACACGGTGCTGCACACGTCCGTCGGTGACGTCGGCCTGCAGGCGGCCGAGCGCTCGGACGATGACGGGCTGCGGTTCGTTGCGCGGGTTGGCTTCGTGGGCGAAGCGCGACAGGGCTTTGACAACTTTCTGCACGCCAAATACGAGCTCACCGATCGCGAGCGCGAGATCGCGTACCTCATCGCGCAGAGTCAATCCCAGCAGGCCATCGGCGATCAGCTGTTCATTGCGGTGGACACGGTGCGTACACACACCAAACGCATTCTGAAAAAGACCGCGTGCTCGAGCCAACAGCACCTCAGCGACTTCATCAACCGCTACCGGCCTCGCGGACCCACGCAGACGGGCGGCTAGCCGGCAGGCCGACGCAGCACCAACATGGTCCACGCGGCGGCCTGACCGGCCGCTGGACGCACCAACCGCGTGCAAAAAAGCGCGCCTAGCGCAGGCCCAAAGATTGCAGGAAAGATCGCAGGAAAGATCGCAGGAAAGATTGCACGTGCACTGACAGCACGCGAGTAATGACCCGCGTGTCCGCCGTCGCTGACGGCGGGGAATGTCTCCCACAAAGGCGCGCCAAACTTGCGACCCCACAGAGCCATCGAGTCTTCCACAGCGGCGAGCGCGACTGGGTTCGCGATCGTGACCGATCTGGATGGAACGCTGCTAGACGATCGCTACGACGAGCAACATGCGGCCCGCGCGTTGGATCGACTCCGGCAACAGTGGCCGCAAGTCGTTGGCGTGGCGCTTGCTTCCAGCAAGACGCTGGCGGAGATGGTATCGCTTGCGCGTCACTGCACCACGCCGCCTGCACTAATTTTCGAAAACGGCTGCGGCTGGAGCTGGGGCGAAAACGCGCCAATCCTCTGCGACGGCGTCGTCGCGTACAACGACATCCGCCGACACATCACCACCCTGCGGACCCGCTGGGGCTATGACTTTGCCGGCTTCGGCGATTTCGGTCCCGAAGGGGTGATCAAACATACCGGACTCGAGTCCGCAGCCGCAGAGCGCGCCTGCGAGCGAACCGCAACAGAGCCGCTGCTCTGGCGCGATACGCCGGCGCGATTGCAGGCCTTCACAACACAGCTCGCGAGCGCAGGCCTGCGCGTCTTGTCCGGGGGACGCTTCCTGCACGTGTGCTCCGGTTTTGACAAAGCCACCGCGGCGGCGGAATGGCAGCTCGCGCTGCAGCGTCAGTTAGCCATCGCGCACCCGCCGCGTCTGATCGCCTGCGGCGATGCGCCGAACGACGCGGCCATGCTGAACGCCGCCGATCACGCCATCGTGTTTCCCAACCGCGGGACCGCGGGGCTACCGCCCCTGGGGGTGCCGGCGAGCCGGGCTGCGACCTGCGGCCCGGACGCCTGGCTGACCGCCGTCACGCAAACGCTGCAACTGCTTCAGGAGAGACCAACGTGAGCGATTTCTTTCAAAACGGCATCATCACGACGTTGCACAACCTGCGACATCGAGCGACCGAGGAGCTGGAGGCGGATCTGAGGCGTTTCGCGAGACGCCGCAAGCTCGCGCTGGTGCTCCCCTGTCTCTATTCCGAACTGGAACGGCCCGCGCTGCGTCACATCGTCGCAGAGCTCACGCACGCCGACTACATCGAGCACATCGTCATCGGTCTCGATCGCGCGAGCGAGGCAGCGTACCGGCGCGCGCTGCGCTACTTCTCCGAACTGCCGCAGAGTGTGCACGTGCTGTGGAACGACGGTCCTCGTCTACAGGCCGTCAACGATCGTCTGCGCGAGCTGCAGCTCGCGCCCGAAGAGCGCGGCAAGGGCTGCAACGTCTGGTACTGCCTCGGCTACGTGCAGGCGCTGCAGGACGTAGACGCGGTGGGACTGCACGACTGCGACATCGTCACCTACGATCGCGGTCTGGTCGCCCGCCTCATGTACCCCGTCGCACACCCGCAGTTTCGCTACAAATTCGTCAAGGGATTCTACGCGCGCTACGCAGACGGCAAGCTAAACGGGCGGGTGAGCCGACTGCTGGTCTCGCCGCTGATCCGCGCCATGAAGAGCCTGACAACAGAGAGCCATTACCTCGACTATCTGGACAGCTTCCGCTACCCGCTGGCCGGCGAGTTCGCGATGAGCGCAGACGTGCTCTACGACCTGCGCATTCCGTCAGACTGGGGGCTGGAGATCGGCCTGCTGAGCGAGATGTACCGCAATCACTCGACGAACCGGATCTGCCAGGTCGAAGTGAGCGATACCTACGATCACAAGCACCAGGAGCTGTCGATAGAGGACGCGTCTCGCGGCCTGTCGCGCATGAGCCTGGACATTGCAAAGGCGCTGTTTCGCAAGCTTGCCACCCAAGGCGCCATCTTTGATCCGGGGGCGGTCCGCAGCGCGAAAGCCGCCTACTATCGCATCGCCCTGGATCTGATTGACTCCTATGCGAACGACGCGCTGATGAACGGGCTGACGCTCGATCGGCATCGCGAGGAGCGCGCCGTAGAGCTGTTTGCCACCAATGTGTTGAAGGCCGGCCAGGCGTTTCTCGACGGTGGCGAAGAGAGCGCGTTCATACCGTCGTGGCATCGGGTGGAGAGCGTGTATACAACGATCTTCGACGATCTGCTGGCCGCCGCCGCCCAGGACGCGGCAGAGTTCGGGAGCGACGAGCCACGCCTGCTGCGTGCCGGTTGACCGAATGCGGTTCCGCGGCGCGCTAGGGCTCCGCAGCCATGAGCCAGAGCGTGGCAAACGGCGGCAACGCCATCTCGATCTCGAGCGACCAGACCGCGCCCGTCAGCCGGTCGACGTAGTTGCCAGGGGGCATGCCGAGCGTCGCCAGTTCGACGCGCTGCCGCTCGTCACGCACAGAGGCGATGACCCAGAGCGCCGCGCCGGTCGGCGCGTCGCGACGCAGGGCAATCACGCCAGCAGGGACCTGCAAGAACGCCTGGGGGACCGACGCGGCGAGCGCCGGCAGTTCTGCGCGCACACGCAGCGCGCGCGTGATCGCGTGCAGGGCGATCGCGCTTATGGAATCGTCGTCGGCCAGTTCGGCGCGCAGCTCGTCGAGGTCCAGATAGCCGCGATTGATCGAGCGCGTGCGTCCGGTGCGCTCGACGTTCTGCAGATCGTTGGGACGAGCCAACAGGGCCTGCAGATAGATCCCCGGCCAGCCCTGCAGCGCCACCAGCAACTGATGGGCGCCGATGAACGCGGGCAGGTTCGAGCGCTCGCCGCCGAACGCAGAAAACAGCGTGATGTTCAGCTCGTAGGGCCGCTCCTGGCCACCGCCCGCGTCGCGCATCGCGACGAAACCGCCGCGCTCGTGTATCCGACCGACCAGCCGGTCGATGGCGGCGGCCGGCAGCAGCCCTTCGAGCGGCCGCAGTCCGATGCCGTCATGCGAGGCGATGAAGTTCATCACGCTGCAGCCGGGCGGTGGCGGTTCGAGGGCCGCGCCCCAGCGGCTGAATGCCGTCGCGTCGCCGAACAGATAGCTGTGGAGCATGAGCGGCGCAAGCGGAAACTGGTACACGGCGTGGGCCTCGTCACCCGCCCCGAAGTAGCTGATGTTCTCTGCATGCGGAACGTTGGTCTCGGTAATGAGGGTGACCGCGACACGCAGACGCTCGAGCAGCACCCGCAGGATCTTCACCACCACGTGGGTCTCCTGCAGGCTCATGCACGACGTGCCGAGGCGCTTCCACAGAAACGCAACGGCGTCGAGCCGCACCAGCCGGGCGCCGCGCTCGACGTAGAACAGCAGGATATCGGCCATCTCGAACAGCACGTCCGGATTGGCGAAATTCAGATCGACCTGGTCCGCGCTGAAGGTGGTCCAGACGTGACGTATACCCGCGTAGGTGGGGACGTTGGTGACGACGGGCGAGCTGCGCGGTCGCACGACGCGCGACGTGTCAGAGCCTTCGCTGAGCGTGATGAAGTAATGGCGGCCGGGATCGCGTCCAGAGACAAAATCGGCAAACCACAGGTGTTCGCGCGAGCAGTGGTTGAGAACGAGGTCGAACATCGGCTCGTAGTCGCGAGCAATCTCCTCGATGTGACCCCAGCCGCCGAGGGCGTGATCCACGCGACGATAGTCGACGACGGCAAATCCGTCGTCGGAGGAAGACGGAAAGAACGGCAGCAGGTGCAGTCTTCCGAAGGCATCGCCGACGTGCTCGCGCAGAAACGCCTGCAGCGCAGCCAGCGGCGCCGTGTCCTTCGCGCGCACGCTGTCCCCATACAGAATCAACATCGCATCGCCCCGACCGGACGGCGCGCCAGACGCGCCGTCGACGAGCACCGCGTTGGCCGCGCTCACTCGGCACTCCAGCCGCGTGGCGAGGTCCCGCGCATCTTCGGCTGGGTAAAGCAAACCCAGGAGCGGCAGCAGCGATTGTGCCCCGCTCGGTTGGGCCGCGGCCGTGGCGTCTATCGCAGTGTCCTTCAAGCCCATGATCGCAGGTCGCTGTCTGTACGCGGTCGATATTCGTGCCGCCCGATGACGGCACACAATACCGCCTTGCAGGAGGCGTGCCGATGACGCCGCTCGATTGGGCGGTGCTCGCGCTCTATCTCGCGAGTCTGCTCATCCTGGCGCTGTATTTGCGCACGCGACTGCGCGCCGACGACGACTATTTTCTCGGCGGCAGAACAATCAGCGCGGGGGCGCTGGCGACGTCCACCATCGCGACCCAGTGTTCAACGAACAGTCTGCTAGGAGCGCCCGCCTTCGTCGGCTTCGCCGCGTCCGGCGGGCTGCTGTGGCTGCAGTACGAGCTGGCGCTGCCGCTCGCTATGCTGGCGCTGACGTTTCTGCTCGTGCCCGCGCGCCGCCTGGGCATCGTCTCGATATACGCGTTTTTGGAAGCGCGCGTCGGCAGAGGTCCAAGGCTGCTCGCCAGCGCCACCTTCCTGCTGTTTCGCGGGGTGGCGACGGGCGTGACGGTGTACGGCGCGGCGCTGCTGCTGGGCATCCTGCTCGACATCGACTACACCGCGGCCGTGCTGCTGCTGATGGCCGTCACGCTGGCGTACGACGTGCTGGGCGGCATGCGCGCGGTCGTGGCGAGCGACGTGCTGCAGATGGTCCTGATCGTCGTCGCCGTGCTCGTGAGTATCGTCATGCTCGCGGCCCAGGGCGCAACGCCATTTGCGGCCGAGCCCGCGCGGCTCGCGGCGCTCGACTTTGGCTGGGGCATGGACGGCGCCGCCTATGAGTTCTGGCCGATGCTGATCGGTGGTTTCTTTCTCTACTGCGCCTACTACGGCTGCGATCAGAGCCAGGCACAGCGGCTGCTCGCCGGCCGCAGCGAGGCCGACACGCGCCGCATCCTGCTCTACAACGGCCTGCTGCGCTTTCCGTTGGTGCTGCTGTACTGCCTGCTGGGACTGGCGCTCGCGGCCTACGCGACCGGCGCAACCGCCTGGCTCGAGACGCTGCCCACGACCGCCAGCGGCGCGCCGAACTACAACATGGTGTTTCCCGTATACGTGCTACACGCGTTCCCGAGCGGCCTCACCGGCCTGGTGATGGCGGGAATATTCGCGGCGGCGATGTCCTCGATCGACTCGGCTTTGAACGCGCTGTCGGCCGTAACCCTGCAGGATTTCCGCCGTAACGCGGACGCACAGGCGCCGCTGTGGCTGTGTCGGCTGACCACACTCGGCTGGGGTGCGTTCGCCGTCGCGTTCAGCTATCAGATCGAGTCGATCGCACCGACCGTGTTGGAGGCCATCAACAAGACCGGCTCGCTCGCCAATGGACCGCTGCTCGCCCTGTTTGTCATCGCGCTGCTGATGCCCGGCGTCGGCCAAAAAACGGCGATCGCGGCCTATGTCGTCGGCTTCATCGCGAACCTGCTGTGCGCCTCGCTCGCTCCCGAGATCAGCTGGCTGTGGTGGAACGCGCTGGGCTGCGTCGCGGCCGTGGCCGTCGCGGCGCTGATGAGCGGCGCACGCGCAATCGGCGAGCGTGAACTCATTGCGGGTGTTTGGCAGCGTCGCGGCGCCGCGACGCTGCTGAGTGCGTTCGCCGCCATGTTGGCGATCTGCTGGGGATTTGGCGTGCGCTAGCCGAATCGCGCCTCAGTTCTGCGCCGTCAGCGCCACCGGCACGGCCTCGGCGTCTGGTCCCATCAGCACGGCCAGGGTCGCGTCGGCCCAACCGTACTTGGCCCGTCGAAGCTCGTCGTAGCGGTCGCGCGACTCCGGAGCGACCGCAGCCCCATAGGTGCGCAGCTCGCCCTCGCGCGTCAAGCGAACGGTGGGATTGCTGGCAAGCCGCTGCATCCAATACGCGTCCGCCTGGCCGTGCTTGATGAGCGCGCGATCGCCGTCGTCGACGATCCAGAGCCTGATCTCGTCAACGGAACCGTCCGCGGCCGGGCGCTGCAGAACAACGATCTCACCGCCCAACTCGCTGACCGCGAAAATGACGCCGGTATATAGGACCCCGATCAAGGCGACGCCGATGAGGATTCTGACGAGTATGCGCATTCCGTAACTCTCCGTTGCTGCCGGGAAGCCGCGCCCAAACGGTTTTACCCGCCGCCGAGTCTACAAGCGCCGGTGCGCTGTTGTCGCGGCGCGCGGATCGGCGCGAGGGCCTATTCGAACAGCCCCTCGCGCTGCAGGAAGCCGACGACGAGATCGACGCCTTCGCCTGTCTTCAGATTGGTGAACACGGTGTCGCGCTCGCCGCGCTGCCGGTGCGCATCGGTGCGCATGCGCTCGAGATCGGCACCGACCATCGGCGCCAGGTCGGTCTTGTTGACGATGAGGAGATCGCTCTTCGAGATCGCGGGGCCGCCCTTGCGCGGCACCTTTTCGCCCCCCGCGACGTCGATGACGTACAGCGTCAGATCGACCAGTTCCGGACTAAAGGTCGCACTCAGATTGTCTCCCCCACTCTCCAAGAACAGCAGATCGAGATCGGGGAAGTCCCGCGTGAGCTGCTCGAGCGCGGCCATGTTCATAGAGGCGTCTTCGCGGATTGCGGTGTGCGGGCAACCGCCCGTTTCGACAGGCCGAATGCGCTCGGCCGGCAGCGCTTGGGTACGCCAGAGAATCTCCGCGTCCTCAGTGGTGTAGATGTCGTTCGTGACGACGGCTACGGAATAGCGCGGGTGTAGCGCACGGCATAGCCGCTCGACCAGGGTCGTCTTACCCGCCCCTACGGGCCCGCCAATACCGATGCGGCAGGGTTCTTTCACGAACGGTTCTCCGGCTACCAAAAGCTAAGAGCGGAACAGGCGCGACGGCTGGGATTCGTGCGCCGCTGACATTAGCAGCAGACCGACGGTGTTGGCACCGAGTTCCTCATCGCCAAGCGCGCGCGCCGCAGCCACCACGGCCTCTATGTCACCGGCTACCTGGGTCAGCATGGCTTGCGCTTCAAGGTGCCCGAGCGGCACCAGCTTGGTGGCGGCCAGCGTAATGTTTTCCAGCCACGCCCAGGCGTAGCCGGCAAGCGCCGCATCGCGATCTATGCCCGTGCGCTCGGCGAGCACGCCGAAACAGGCCGCATAGGATGCGATGCCTCGCGGCAAATCTGCCTGTGTCGCCGCGGCCCAGCGAACCAGAGCGGCGCCCATGTCCAGTTCCTCGCGCCGCAGCTCTGCGGTCTCACGATAGGCGATGCTCCGATCGTCCCAGCGGTGCACCGCGTCCAGATCGTTGCGGGCGCTGGCCCGCATCACGCGATCGATCAGCGGCAGATCGAGGCTGCCGATGCCGTGGCGCAACACGCCCAGCAGCCAGTCCTGCGCGCTCGCGCGGTCCGTTATCGCGTCGCGCGCAACGGCCGTCTCCAAACCCTGCGAATAGTGAAAGGCGCCGACCGGCAGCGCTGCAGAAATCAGCCGCCAGAAGGTCCAGGAACGCGCGCCGAGCGCGCGCCCGCCAATCCCGTCCGACTGCCCGGCGCCGGATGCCGGCAACGCGCTAGTGCCGGTGCTCATAGGCGCCCGCCTCCGGCTCGAAGGCCACCGACTCGTGAACGATGTCACCACCAAGCCCGCGAACCATCTCGTCGAGCACGCGATCGCGCAGATACCGCACCCAGCCGTCACCGACCTGCAGCGCCACGTGGCGATTGCCAAGGTGATAGGCGATGCGCACCAGATCACTAGCCGCGACCACCGTGCTCACGGCCTCGGCGGCCGCCAGCACGCTGATCCGACGCCCGCTCCGCGAAATGAGCGTATCGCCGCCGCGCATGACAGCGCCCCGAGGCAGGACAATAGCGATCTCTTCGCCGCTTGCGAGTACGGCGCGCTGACGCGCCTTCTCCCTCTGCGCGTAGCACAGGGTTACCGCATCCGCACACGGCGTACGTTTGTGGTCGTGGACCCGCTCGACGAAGCGCTCGAGATTGGCGCCGCCGCTCATCGTTTGCCTCCCGAGGCGCCGCCTGCCATCAGAACAAAAAGTAGCGCTGGGCGAGCGGCAACTCGCTCGCCGGTTCGCAGGTGATACGCGCGCCGTTCACGCGCACCTCATAGGTCTCGGGATCGACCTCGATATCGGGACAGAAGTCGTTCAACACCATGTCGGCCTTGGTGACGCCGCGACAGCTGCGCACCGGCAGTGCCTGGCGTCCCAGACCATAGCCCGCCACCGTTTCAGCAGACGATTGGGACACGAACAAAACGCTGGACGCGTTTAGCGCGCGGCCGAAGGCGCCGAACATCGGCCGATAGTGCACCGGCTGTGGCGTTGGGATAGAGGCGTTCGGGTCGCCCATGGCAGCGGCTGCGATCGTGCCGCTCTTGAGGACGAGCGCAGGCTTCACGCCGAAGAACGCGGGCTTCCACAGCACCAGATCGGCGAGCTTGCCAACCTCGATCGAGCCGACGTGCTCGGCGATGCCGTGGGCGATCGCCGGGTTGATCGTGTACTTCGCGATGTAGCGCCTGATGCGCAAATTGTCAGCACGCGCGCTGTCTTCCGGCAGCGGTCCGCGCTGCACCTTCATCTTGTGCGCCGTCTGCCAGGTGCGCGTCACGACTTCGCCGACGCGGCCCATCGCCTGGGAATCCGAGGCGATCATCGAGAAGGCGCCGAGGTCGTGCAGGATGTCCTCTGCGGCGATGGTCTCGCGGCGAATGCGCGATTCGGCAAACGCGACATCTTCGGGAATGCTCGGGTCGAGGTGATGACAGACCATCAGCATGTCGAGGTGTTCATCGACAGTGTTGATCGTGTAAGGCCGCGTCGGATTTGTCGATGAGGGCAGCACGTGCGGCAGCGCGCACGCCTTGATGATGTCTGGCGCGTGGCCGCCGCCCGCGCCTTCCGTGTGATAAGTGTGAATGGTTCGGCCCTTGAACGCCGCGATGGTGTCCTCGACAAATCCGGACTCGTTGAGCGTATCGGTGTGGATGGCCACCTGTATGTCTTCTGCCTCGGCGACGCTGAGTGCCGTATCGATCGCCTGGGGCGTCGTGCCCCAGTCTTCGTGCAGCTTCAGACCCATCGCGCCGGCGCGCACCTGTTCGTAAAGCGGCTCCGCGAGGCTGGCATTGCCCTTGCCGAGGAAGCCCAGATTCATGGGGAACGCCTCGGCTGCCTCCAGCATGCGCTGGATGTGCCAGGCGCCAGGCGTACAGGTAGTCGCATTGGTTCCCGTCGCCGGGCCGGTGCCACCACCCAGCATGGTCGTCACGCCCGACATCAGCGCCTCTTCGATCTGCTGCGGGCAGATGAAATGGATGTGCGCGTCGATTCCGCCCGCGGTAACGATCTGGCCCTCGCCGGCAATCGCCTCGGTGCCCGGACCGATTACAATGTCTACACCCGGCTGCGTGTCGGGATTGCCGGCCTTACCGATACCGGCAATGCGGCCGTCCTTGATGCCGATGTCGGCCTTAACGATGCCCCAGTGGTCGACGATGAGGGCGTTGGTAATCACGGTGTCGACCGCCTCCCCGCGGCCACGCTGCGACTGGCCCATGCCGTCACGAATGACCTTACCGCCGCCGAACTTCACCTCGTCGCCGTACACCGTCGCGTCCGACTCGACCTCGAGCACGAGCTCGGTGTCGCCGAGCCGCACGCGATCGCCCGTCGTGGGTCCGAACATGTCGGCATAGGCCCTGCGCGCCATGCGACTCATGACTGCGCCTCCAGCGCACCCATGACCGCGCCTGAAAAGCCGTAGACCCTGCGCTCACCGGCGTAGGCAACGAGGCGCACGGTCCGCGTCTGGCCGGGTTCGAAGCGCACCGCCGTGCCGGCGGGGATGTCGAGCCGAAACCCGCGGCTGCGATCGCGCTCGAAGCGCAGCGCCGGATTGGTCTCAAAGAAGTGATAGTGCGAACCCACCTGAATCGGCCGGTCACCGCTGTTCGCAACTTCGATTTCGCGCGTTTCGCGTCCCGCGTTGATCTCGATGTCGCCGTCCTCGATAAACTGTTCTCCGGGAATCACTCAAGCCTCCTATGACTATGGCAGCGGACGCGGCGGCCGCGCTAGACGATCGGATTGTGGACGGTCACGAGCTTGGTGCCGTCCGGAAACGTGGCCTCGACCTGCACCTCGTGTATGAGGTCGGCGACGCCCTCCATCACCTCCTCGCGTTTGATCACTTCGGTGCCCGCCCCCATCAGCTCGGCCACGGTGCGACCATCGCGCGCGCCTTCCATGATGAACGCCGAGATCAGTGCGATGCACTCTGGGTAGTTCAGCTTCACGCCGCGGGCGCGCCGCTTCGCCGCGAGTTCGGCCGCGACGAAGATCAGCAGCTTGTCTTTCTCTCTCGGTGTCAGTTCCACGGCAGCATCCCCATTCCAAATAGCCCAGCGGCGCGAGTGCAAAGCTCGAACAAAGCACGCGCGGCCCTCACGCAGTTTTGCAGTATTCGTGCCGCCAATTCGGATCCTCGCGGCATCAGGTCGCCCAAATCCGGGGCGGTACCGCCGCACAGCCGAGCAGCGCAGGCCGCAGCGCCGACCAGACGGGGGTCAGCGCAAGCTGGATGCGCGTCACGTCATCGCCCAGCGCACGAGCAATCAACAGGCCCTGGCCCTCGGTCCCGGCGCGCACCAGGCTGACCTCAACTTGACCGGCGGTCGCCGCCGCGCGGGCGAGCGCAACCAGATCAGCGTCGGCGGGCGTTGCCAGCAGCGTGCCGATCGCGCCACGACCCGCTAACCCCCAGGGGGCCTGCAGCACGTCGCTGCCGGCGGCAAATGACTGACGATCCAGCAACAGCGGCGCGTCCGCTAAGCTGACCGACAGTCGCTGTGTGTAGTCGCCCGCAGCGTAGTGATCGCCGCTAGCCGCCCTGCCGAGGGCCAGGAGATCCCAGGCGATGAGTCGCGCGCCTGGCGCTAGCCGGATGTCGGTCACCTGGTTGACCCGACTGCCGCCGAACAGGATCGATCCCTGCGGCAGCCACTCGAGGGCGCCCGAAACGTTGAGCCGTGTCGCCAGCCGCGTCGTCGGTCCGCCGCTGCGATACATCTTGTTCGCGGCCGGCGTGGTGAGCAGCGCGTGGGCGCCGGCGGCGACGTCAACGTCGACAGACAGCTCGTCGTGGCCCGCCATACCGCCCGGGGGATGCAGCAGATAAACGTGACAGGCACCATCGTCCGGATAGAACGGCTTCTGCACGCGCAGCGGCCCCACATGCCGTCGGTGGGTGAGCCGCGTCCGCCCGGCGCGCGGTTCGAAACCGAGGTGAATTCGAGCGCGCCAGGGCGCGGGCGAGTGCGTAACGGTCTCTTCAATAGTCACACGCCGATCATACCGACAAGTCCGCCGGCGCGGCGCTTCGCGTCCTGGACTCTGGCCAGGTCCGGTTAGATTGCGGTTAAGTCCGCAAACCGCTTGGTGTTTTCCGTCAACGCGGCGGTAGACTGCCCGCATGAACAATCGCAAACACCCACGTTCCCGTGCGTACTCGCCGCTGGCGGCTGTGCTGCTGTTTACTACGCTGGCCGCCGCGTGCAGCGCCGGCGCGCCCGACGACCATCGATCTGCGGCCGCGGATCCGATCGAGACAGCAGCCACGGCCGGTCCACTCAGCCGCTTGTCCCTGCCGCCGGGGTTCCGCATCGAGCTCGTCACCGACGCCACCGAGAACGCGCGGCAACTCGCCCTGTCCGCCAACGACGTGCTGTATGTCGGCACCCGACGCGCGGGCCGCGTATACGCCGTCACCGACTGGCGCGACCCGGCGCGGCTGGCCGTCCACGCGGTCGCCGAGGACCTGACGATGCCCAGCGGCCTGGCGTGGCGCGACGGCACGCTCTACGTCGGCGCGCTGGATCGCGTATTGGCCTACGACGACATCGACGCGCGCATCGCCAATCCGCCCGAGCCGCGCGTGATCGCGGACGACCTGCCCGACAAGCGACACCACGGCTGGAAGTACCTGTCGTTCGGACCCGACGGAATGCTGTACCTGCCGGTGGGCGCGCCCTGCAACATCTGTCTGTCCGAGGACGCACGCTTCGCCTCAATCCTGCGGATGGATCCGGCCACGGGGGCCACCAGCGTCTACGCCGCCGGCGTCCGCAACTCGGTCGGCCTGAGCTGGCATCCGGACACCGACGAGCTGTGGTTCACCGACAACGGCCGCGACATGCTCGGCGACGACGTCCCGGCCGAGGAGGTCAACCGCGTCGCTCAGGTGGGCGCGCACTACGGCTATCCGCACGTGCACGCGGGTACGGTGCTGGATCCAGAGTTCGGCGCCGGCCACCGGCCGGCCGACTACGCGACGCCGGAAGTCACGATCCAGGCACACTCCGCCGCACTGGGCATCGACTTCTACGCGGGCAAGCGCTTTCCGGCGCACTACAACGGTGCACTGTTCATCGCGGAGCACGGTTCCTGGAACCGCAGCAAGAAGGTCGGCTATCGCGTCAGCGTCGCGGTGCGTACCGACGCAGGTCTAGTGGTTGAACCCTTCGTGACCGGCTGGCTCGAGGGCGAGGACAACTGGGGGCGACCGAACGACGTGCTCGTGGAACCGGGCGGCGATCTACTGATCGCCGACGATCAGTTCGGCGCGGTCTATCGGGTGCGCTACACGGGGCAGAACGTGAGCGCTAGGAGCCTCAGGCGGCGTCCCGGTCCTGGCGCTGACTCATAGCGCTGAGAAACGCAACGCTCTGATCGGCCGTCATGGCCGGCGGGTCGAAGGACTCCATACCAAATTCCAGCAGCATCGCATTCACCGCGCCGCTGCTGGCGGCATAGCCCATGTGCCAGTCGGGAAACTGCCGCTGGTCGACGTACTCGTAGCTCGAGATCACCACGTCATCGTGTCGCGGGTCGTCGGCAATCTCGAGAAATAGCTCGTTGACGTCGTCGCGATCGCCTTCCAGCGTCTGTAGGAACCAGCGTGACTCGTAGCAGAGCATGCCGCAGACCTCGAGATCGGCGTTGTTGCTGCGCGCGGTGCCGAGGATATCCTGAATGTCCTGCAGAGACATGTCGCGGACGGCCTTGCTGAAGTAGGTTAGTCGAATCTGCATGCGCACCTCTCAAATCCATCACGCGGGTTAACGGCCGCGGACGAGCGATCTTTAGTTTCGTTGGCGGTGGCCGTCACAAGGTACCCGGGCGGACACGAGTTCAACGCAACGTGCAACAAATCATTCAGTACTCGCCGGACCCGCGCTTGGCGGAAGCGGCCTTCGCCGACCTGCAGGCGGCGCTGCCCGGCATGAATTGCACGGCCACGCAGGCCATCGGCAGCAAACGTGCCGTAAAAACACTGCGCAAACAGCCAGACGCCGCCGTGCTTTTGGCGGCCGTGGAACGAGACAATCTGGACGAGTTCATCGGGTTGTGCGAAACCATTCGAGATCGGCTGCGCAACGGCGCCGTGCGCATCGTCGCCTGCACCAGCGACTGCGAGATTCCGCCGGCAACTGCCGATCGCGCCAGACTGGATGCCGTCGTCGAGCTGGGCGAGCACTACGCGGGACGCCTGAGCGTCAGCCTGGGTGCGCAGCTGCGCCAGGCCCGCCAGGATGCGCGCAAGCAAATCCAGCATCGCGCCGAAATCGATCTGCTGTCCGCGCTGGCGCGATTTTCGCGCCTGGAAATGAAGCTGCGCGATTGCCTGAAGGAGTTCGCCCGCGCGACGGCCATCATCACCAACGCAATCTTCGCAAACGTCGTCGTCGTGCCGCGCGACGGCACGCTGCGCCGCAGTCGCATCAGTTACGCAAGCGATGACGTCGACCTGAGCTCGCTGCTGCGCGACAACCGCCATCCCAAGTGTCCGTTGCTGGAACAGACAATCAACGAGGCGCGACTGCAGGTGCAGCTCGACCCCGACGAGTCGATGCGCGAGACCTCCCGACGCACAGGCCTCGGGGAGCTAGGGGGCCGCTTCGTCTATCCACTGTGCAGCGGCGGGCGGGTCATCTGCCTGGTCGAGTGCTGGCTGCCGCCCGACGCCCTGGACGACATCTCCGTCGATCTGTTGCGGCTGATCGAAGAAGCGAGCGAGCAGTTCGGTCTGTTGTTCGATCGTAAGGAGGCCGAGTCGAAGCTGCGCAAACAGTATCAGCGCCTGCAGCTCACCCTCAGCGAGCTGCAGCAGGCGCAGCAGGCGCTGGTGCACGCGGAGAAACTGGCCTCTCTGGGCGAGCTCGCCGCAGGCATCGCCCACGAGATCAACAACCCCATCGCCTTCGTCATGGGCAACTTCTCGCCGCTGGACGAATACGTCGACGGTATGTCGCGCATGCTGGAGCTGCACGCCGAGTTCATGTCCGCACTCGAGTCAACAGAGGTAGACGAACAGGCCGTCAGATCAGAGATCGTCGAGCTTGATCGCGAGCTGGACACCGAGTTCGTGCTGGAAGACGTTCGTTCCCTGGTGCAGGAATCGCAGGAGGGCCTGAAGCGGGTGAAGGAAATCGTCCAGAGCCTGAACGAGTTTTCCCGCCGCGATGAGGTTAAAACGGCGCCCGCCGACATCAACGATGGCATAGAGACGACGCTGCGCATTCTGCAGAACGAGCTGAAGCGCGGCGTCAGCGTCACACGCGAACTCAGCGAGCTGCCACCGGTCAACTGCCAGATTGGACTGGTCAATCAGGTGCTGCTCAACCTGGTCAAAAACGCCATCCAGGCGATGGGCGGGTGCGACCAAAGCACCTCAGCGCTGTTTATCCGCACGGTGCGCGAGGATGAGTGCGTCTGCATCTACGTGAGCGACAGCGGACCGGGCATACCCGCGGACGTGCTGGACAAGATTTTCGATCCTTTCTTCACGACCAAAGGCGTCGGCGAGGGCACCGGCCTGGGATTGTCGCTGAGTCACGGCATCGCAGTGCGGCACGGCGGCGATCTGCAGGTCGCCGACACCTCGCCGACGGGTACGACCTTCAAGCTGATCCTGCCGATCGAAGGCCCGCCGGCTGACGAGCAGGAAGCCGCCTGAAGTCGAGCCTGCGGCGCCGCTAGACCCTTCGGCAGCCGCGGCGGCCAGCGCGTCAGGGGCTGTAGCTGAGCCTGGTCTCGCTGCGCGTATCCTTCGCGACCGCCTCCCGCGTGAACCACGCGTCTTTATAGCGCTCGGCGGCGAACAACCGCGATTGATCGAAATAGTGCGGCGAGTCGATCGCCGCGTTCGCGCCAAACACTAGCACCGATTTCGACTTCAGCGGTCGACCGAACTCGACCAACCCCACGAAGGAGTGGCCCGCAACGCCGTACATGCGCCGCGCCCCCGGCTTGGGTCGCGCATAAAAATTGAAGATGGTACCGAACGGGTTCCCCGGACCGCCCGCGATCGGCAGGCTCTCGGCCGCGTCGTCGAAACCCGCCGCGCCTGACGTGTGCGCGCGCTGCAGACGGTTCACTTCGCCCCAGGGCACGCGCCAGGAGCCGTAGGTCTCATCCATGTATGACACCGCCGCCCGCAGCGCGTCGACCGGATCGGGCACACCGAGCTGCCGCTGTTGCAGACGCCAGAAGAAGTACAGCGTGGTCGCGTGGGAATCGATCGCCGCGCGCCGATTCCAGCGCTCGAGCAGCCGCAGCGGCCCGCGCAGTCGCCGCGCCTCGGCCGCGGGCAAATCGCGCGCCGCGACTTCCTGCGCCAGCACCGGCAGCGTGGTCTCGGCCTCCAGCACGTAGGTATCCCAGCCCAGTCTCTCCAGGTCGCGATAGGACAGCTTGCGCGTGCCGCCGAGCAGTATCCGCGACATGCGCGAGCGGGCGTTGTCGGCCTCGGACACCATGTAGCCAGGATAGTCGGCGGCCCGCAGATTGCCGTCGCCGCCCGTCGCGAGAAAGGGCGTCGCGTTGCAGTTTTGCAGGTAGCCGGACGGCGGATTGGTCAGCGTGGGAAGTTCCTCCAGGGGGTGATAGCCCTGCCACTCGGTCGCCGGATTCGATCCGTCGACCGGCTCGAGCCAGTCGAACGACGGATCGCGGCGCGGGATTGCGCCGTAGTACGCGTAGTAGATGTTGCCGTCGACGTCGGCGTACATCGTGTTGAACATCGGGGTCGCGAGCCGCGCCAGCGCCGCCTTGAACTCGTCGAGGTTGGACGCACGCAGCATCGCATAGCGCTGCTCCAACTGACCGCCCTCGCGAAACTTGGCCATGCGCACGCTCAAGAGCTCGCCGTCGCGGGCCGCAACGATCGGGCCATGATGCGAGGCGTAGAAGTGAAAGCTGCGCACCTCGGTCCCGGCTTCCGTCTTGACCCGGATATCGTCCTGCCAGGTGCGCAGGGGGCGCTCGCCGCCGTCGTACGCGTAGCTGCGCGGACGGGCAAGGTCGTCCGGCCGCAGCGCGTATACGTCGACGATATCGGGCGCGTTCACCGTGTGGCTCCAGCCGAGTCGCTCGTTGTGGCCGATGGTCGGCATGGCCGAACCGAAGAACCCGGCGCCGGAGAAGTGCAGGCCTTCCTCGCTGTGCAGATGCCCTTCGTACCACTGCCCCGGACCGAAGAACGGCTGGTGCGGATTGATGAACAGCATCGCCTTGCCGCTGCGGCTGCGCGACGGTGCGATCGCCCAGGTATTGGACCCCGCCTGGGCCAGCGCATCTGCCGCCACGCTGGCCCGCGGATGGGCGAGGCTGCCGCCGTGCAGGTGATGGGCGAGCAGCTGACCCTGAACGAGCGCGCCAATCTCTTCGTTGGCGATACCGGCCCGGCCAAACACGAAGAGCTGATACGTGGAGTATCTGGAGTGCGCGAGAAAGTGCCACGGCTCGAAGCGCTCGATCAGGCGCGGCGTTTCGTCGCTGTCGGCGAGGTACTGGTTTAATCCTGCCGCCGCGGCCTCGGTGATGGCCTTGGCCGCAGGCGACAGTCGCTCCCACTCTGCCTTGGAGACCGTCACCACCTCGAGCGCCCGATTGAGGTAATCGGAGCCCAGCGCCGACTCTCCCATGACCTCGGCATAGCTGCCGATCGCCTGGATCATGGTGTCTTCGATCTGCCAGAAGTTGTCTTCTGCCTGGGCGTAGACGAAGCCGAAGGCGACGCTCGCGTCGGTCGGTCCGTAGACGTGCGGCACGCCCCAGGAATCGCGCTTGATGACGACCTCGTCGGCCAGCGCGGTCACACGCGCGAACAGTGCGCACACCAGTACCAACAGCAACAAAAACCTATCCATGGGCGCTCCTCGCCTAATCCAGTAACGACCAGTATCGACGACAGACGTACCGGCCTATTGTTCGGGCAGCCAGTGTTCCAGCAGCCTGCGAACGCCGCGGTAGTTCACCTTGCCATTGTCGTGGCGCAGCGCGCCCTGCACCACGTGAATCGACTTCGGGTGTTTGTAGCGCGCGATGCGTGTTAGCAGATGCGCCTTCAGCTCATCCGCGTCGGGCTCGACGCCGTCACGCGTGTGCACGACCGCGGTCACCGCCTGTCCCCAGCGCGGATCGTCGACCCCGATCACCGCCGCATCCGTGATCTCCGGATACAGCTTCAGGGCCTCCTCGACCTCCTCGGGATAGATCTTCTCGCCGCCCGAGTTGATGCAGTTGTTGCCGCGCCCGAGCAGTTCGAGCGTGCCGTCTTCCAGGACCCGACACCAGTCGCCGGCCATGGAGTAGCGCACGCCGTCGATCACGGGAAAGGTCGCGGCGGTGCGCTCGGGGTCCTTGTAGTAGCCAAGTGGTATGGCGCCGCTCGTGGCGATGCGGCCGGACTCCCCCGAACCGGGCCGCACTTCCCTGAAATCCTCGGTGAAGACCTTCACGTTTTTGCCCAGCTTAAACCGCGCGGTCTCGATCGCATCGCCGCGGGCGGACACACGCGAACCCAGGCGTGATCCTTCGGATGATCCGAGCGAGTCCGATATCTGCGCGTTGGGAAAATACTCAAGCAGCGCAAGCTTTCGATCCGCGCTGAACATGGCGCCGGCCGAGGAGATCAGCCTGACGCTGGTCGTGTCGCACGGTTGCTGTGCCAGTGCATCCAGCAGCGGCACTGCGAAGGCGTCACCGACGATCGCCATTCGCGCCACCCGCAGCCGCTCGATCTCGGCTAGACACAGACGCGCGTCGAACGATCGCGACGGCAGCAGCGCGACGCAGCCGCCGGCCATGAGCGCGCTGATCGCCGCGGTAAATCCGGTGGAGTGCATCAAGGGCGCCGCCGGCAGGGAGACGGGCTCTGTCGTCTCGGCCACGTGACGCGCGTGGTCCGCGGGGCTCGCGGCCGAGCTCAGCTCCAGAATGCGGACACGTTCGCGCTGCGGCCACATCACCGCCTTCGGATAGCCGGTCGTGCCGCCGGTGTACATGAAGTACAGATCGTCGCCGGAACGTTCGATCTCAAGCGGCGCTGCATCCCCCGCCGTACAGGCCGACTCGAAAGACGCCGCACCCTTTGAGTCCGACTCAGGCGCGCCGACTTCTAAGCGCAGGGCGACCTTCGGCAACCGCGGCAGCAGCGCCTCGACGTTGGACCCAAACTCCGCGTCGTAAACAACGGCCTCGGCATCGGAATTGGCGAGCACATGGTGCAGCTCTTCGTTGACGTACAGATAGTTCACGTTGGCGTGCACGAGGCGTGCCTTGAAGCACGCGCTCATGAGTTCGAGATACGCGGGGGAATTGCGCAGATAGAACGCTACCTTGCTGTCAGGCGCCAATCCCGCCGCCAGCAGTCGTCGCGCGAGCCGATTCGAGCGCGCGTCGAACTCCGCCCAGCTTCTCGTCAGTTCGCCGCAGACGATCGCGGGACGCTCGGGAATTCGGGCGGCGATGGCGTCGAGCAGATCGCCGAAGTTGTCAACGGCCACGCGCATCGCCTAGTTGAAGAACAGTCGACGGCGCTTGAAGCGCTGTTTGCAGCCGTCGAACTGGCGGGAATAGCGCGCGGCGCGCTGCTCTACCTTCGCCGCATAGGACTGCACGCTGCGTTTCTTGCGAAAAGAGCCGCGGGCGTAGCCGCCCCAGCCCTCGTGGTAGGCATAGTAGAGGTGTCGCGCGTTCGTCAGCGCGATGCCGTTGCGACGCTTCGTTTGCGCGTTGTACCAGCCGATAAAGTCGACCGCATCGCCGAAATCGTCGCGATCGGCGAAGCGCTTGCCGGTCGCTTCGCGGTACGCATCCCAGGTCGGCGTCGTCGCCTGCGCGTAGCCGTAGGCGCTCGATGGCCGGCTGCCCGGGATCAGGCCCAGAATGCGACGACGCGGCGGTCGCGCCCGTCGCTCGAAGCTCGATTCGCGCGCAACGAAGGCGAACTGTATCGGGATCGGCGTGCCCCAGCGGGACTCGCTCTTGGCAGCCGCCCGATACCAGGCTGGACGATCCTTGAGAATTGAGCAGATGTTGTCCGGCTCGCTCGGCGGGGCGCTGCTGCAACCTGTGGCCCACGCGACGGCCCCGGCGAAGAGCAGCAGCCATCCGAAAGTCGGCGCGCGGCTCAGGGTTCCAGCTCCGCCAGCCGCTCGATCAGCCCGGCTTCGTCCATCACCGGGATCTCGAGCTCGGTCGCCTTCTTGAGCTTACTGCCTGCACCGGGTCCCGCGACCACCTGCGTGGTTTTCGCCGAAACGGAGCCGGCAACTTTGGCACCTAGCGCCATGAGGCGCGCCTTGGCCTCGGTGCGCTTCATGGCCTCAAGCGTTCCGGTCAGTACCCAGGTCTCACCGTCAAGCGGCGCATCGCCCGCAGTACCCCCTTGCTTGCCATGTGCGGGCCAGTTGAGTCCCAGCGCGAGCAGATCGTCGACGACGGCGGCCTGCGCCGGGTCCGCGAAGAAGGCTTCGATCTTCGCCGCGACGATCGGACCAACGTCGTCCACCTCTTCCAGCGCGGCCACGTCCGCGGCACGAATGGCGTCGAGCCCGTCGAAGTGCTCTGCCAGCGCTGCCGCTGTTGCCTCGCCCACTTCGCGAATGCCGAGCGCATACAGAAAGCGCGGCAGCGTGGTCGTCTTGCTGCGCTCGAGCGCGTTGATCAAATTGTCCGCCGACTTGTCGCCCATCCTGGGCAGCGCGGCGATCTGCTCGGCCGTCAGCCGAAACAGATCCGCCGGGCCGTCGATGAGGTCTTCGGCGAGCAACAGCTCGACCAGCTTGTCGCCCAAGCCCTCGATGTCCAGCGCGAGTCGCGACGCGAAGTGCCGGATGCGCTCCTTCTGTTGCGCGGGACAGCCAAGGGCGTTCGGGCAGCGCACCACGACCTCTTCGTCATCGAAGACGAGCGCGGTTCCACACGACGGACACACAGTCGGCGCCTTGAAGCGGCGCGCGCGCTTCTGGCGCTCGCTCATGACGACGCGCATGACCTGCGGAATCACGTCGCCGGCGCGATGGATGAGGACCGTGTCGCCGCGTCTGAGATCGAGCCGTTCGATCTCGTCCATGTTGTGCAGCGTCGCGTTCGACACCGTGACGCCGCCGACGAACACCGGCTCGAGCCGCGCCACCGGCGTGACCGCACCCGTGCGTCCCACCTGAAACTCGACGTCCACCAGTCGCGTGCTGGCCTCCTCGGACGGATACTTGTACGCCATCGCCCAGCGGGGTCGCCGCGTGACGTTGCCGAGCTGGCGCTGAGCGGCCAGATCGTCGACCTTGAGCACCGCGCCGTCGATCTCGTAGTCCAGCCCGGCGCGCTGCGCCAGCAGATCATCGACGTAGCGCGTCAGCGCGTCGCCGCCCTGCACGCGCGCGGTCAGCGGATTGGTGCGCAGCCCCCAGTCGCTGAAGGCATCCAGCACCTGCCAGTGCGAATCAGGCGACCAGCCGTCGATCACACCGGCGCTATAGCAGAACATGCTCAGTGGACGCTGCGCCGTCAGCCTGGAATCGAGCTGCCGCAGGCTGCCGGCGGCGCCGTTGCGCGGATTCACCATCGGCTTGTCGCCGCTCTTGATCGCGGCTTCGTTAAAGCGATGAAAGTCTGCGATCGCAATATAGATCTCACCGCGCGCCTCGAGCCGCGCGGGCACGTTGTCGCCGGTCAGGCGCAGCGGGATCTGCTCGATCGTGCGCACGTTCGCCGTCACGTCCTCGCCGGTCTCGCCGTCGCCGCGGGTTGCGGCGCGCGTCAGCACGCCGTCGGTGTAGAGCAGGCTGATCGCGACGCCGTCGATCTTGGGCTCTGCGGTGAAGCTGATCTGCTGCGCCCTGCCGGCCCCGAGCCGATCGTCAATGCGACGCAGCCACTCGTCGAGCTCCTCGCCGCTGGTGCACTTGTCCAGCGATAGCATCGGCAGCTCATGGGCGACACTGGCAAACCGATCCTGCGGCGCGGCACCGACGCGCTGGGACGGAGAGTCCGGGGTAAAGAGATCGGGATGCTGCGCCTCGAGTTCGCGCAGCGCATCGAACAGCCGATCGAAATCCGCGTCGCTGATCTCGGGATCGTCGAGGACGTGATAGCGATGCAGGTGGTGGGCAACGAGTTCCCGCAGCCGCGCGAGCTCCGCCGCGGCCGCCCGTCGATCCACCGTGTCAGCCATTGCCCGTCACGCCCAAGCGGACCTCAGGCCCGCTTCGACAGGTGGCGGCGCGTAAACTCGGCGACGCGCTGCCGATAGTGCTCGGTGCTTTGCCGCGTCAGGCGGTTGCGCTGCTCGTCGCAGACCTCGCCGTCGAGCTGCTTGGCCAGTTTTTCCGCCACGGTCAGCATGTCGGTGAATATCTTCGTCGGCGCGCCGGGTCCGGGCAACCGCATGAAGAAGCACAGGCCGCGAAACTCCTGCGAGTCCATAGCGCGCAGATCGAAAACGCCGGGTTCTTCCGCGCTCGCGACGCTGTACTGATTCGCCTTCGTGGCCGGGTCGACGCGATGAAAGATGTTCATGTCGCCGAACTTGATGCCGTTGCGTAGAAACAGCTCGAGCAGATCGCAGCCCTGAAACGGCCTCGACTTCGCGAGCACGGTCAGCACCACCAATTCCTCGGGAATGCGCGGCCGCGGCGGCTCCGCCCGCGAGCTGCGCTGGCCCGCCGGTCGTGACTCGACTTCGGGGAACTCCAGCACGGGCTCGCGCTGGCGCTGCAGCTGTCGCTCCGCACGCTCGATCAGCGAAGCGCGACGCGCGGCCGGCTCCTCGATCTGGCGCGGTGCCGGTTCGGGTGCGGTAACGACCGGCGCGCGCCTGCGCGGCAGTTCGGGTGGCGCGCCGTCGATCTCATCGAGCGCATATGAGCCGCCCTCATCGGCGTAGCCGTCGGCGCGCAGCCCCTCGATCAGGCCGCCGTTTGTGCCGGCGGGTCGAGCACCGCCGTTTGGCAGCTCGCCGCGCAGCAGCACGAGATCATCGACCGCGCTTTCGGGGATGTCCTCCGCAATATCCAGCTTGATCGGCTCGTTGCGCTTTCGATACGCGGTCCAGAGCCCGTGACCGATGACGGCCACGATGAGCAGGCTGCCGATCAGCAGAATCCAGCTCTTCATATCCATTTCCAATTCCTCCGAGTCCACCGATGTCGATGGAGCGGCGGCTGCACGGCAGCGACGCGCGTTCGTCGTGAACGCGTGTCAGACCGCGGCGAGTTCGACCGCTCTGTCGACGTCGACCGACACGAGCCGGGATACGCCCGCCTCGTGCATCGTGACGCCCATCAGATGATCTGCCATCTCCATGGTCAGCTTGTTGTGAGTAATCACCACAAACTGCACATCGGCAGACATCTCCTTGATTAGATCGGCAAATCGCACGACGTTGGAATCGTCCAATGGCGCATCAACCTCATCGAGCATACAGACCGGCGATGGGTTGAGATGAAAGATTGCAAAGATCAGCGCGATTGCCGTCAACGCCTTTTCGCCACCTGACAACAGGTGCACGCTGGCGTTGCGTTTACCCGGCGGCCGCGCCATGAGCGCGACCCCGGTATCGAGCAGATCCTCCCCGGTGAGTTCAAGATTGGCGTGTCCCCCGCCAAAGACCTTGGGAAACAGCTGCCCAAGGCGTGTGTTGACCGCTTCGAAGGTTGTTTTGAACCTCGTGCGCGTCTCTTTATCTATTTTCTTGATCGCGGTCTGCAGCGTGTCTAGCGCCTCTTCCAGATCCGCGTGCTGATTGTCGAGGTAAGTCTTGCGCTCACTCTCGGATTCGTATTCGTCGATCGCAGCCAGGTTGATCGCGCCCAGGCGGCTGATGCGTCGCTCCATCTTTTCCAGGCTCTCGACCCAGGCGGGCTCGCTCGCGTCCTCAGGCAGCGCCGCCTGCACGGCGTCGAACTCAAGCCCCGTCTCGCGAAACTGCTCCTGCAGGCCTTCCGCCTTCACCGTCAGTCCCTGACGGGCCACCCGCGCGATCTCGAGTTCGTCGCGCAGATCGTTCGACTGCGCCTCGAGCTTGCCGCGCCGCTCTTCGTGTTCGCGAATGCCTGCCTCGACCTGGTCGAGCGCCGAGCGCATCTGACCCATCTGCGCCTCGACCCCGACGCGCTCTTCGAGCCAGCTGTCCAGATCCTGCTTGAGCTCCGGCATCGGTTCACGAGAGGCCTGAATGCCTGACTCGATCGCCTCCTTGCGCTCGACGAGTTCGCCCTGCTGAGATTGCAGACGCTCGCGGGCCGTCTGACTCGCGCTCAGGTGCGAATCGATGGCCTGGCGCTCGGAGTTGAGCTTGTGAAATTTCTCGTCGGCCTCGCGCGCGGCGGAGCGTGCGGATTCAAGTTCCCGGGTGTTGCTTTCGCGCGCCTCGCCGAGCGCGGCGCGACGAGCACCCAGGCCTTCGCGCGCCGACTCGGCCGCGACCAGCTCGGCGCGGGCGGCTGTCAGCAGGGCGCGTTCGGCCTCGACCTGTCCGTCGATCTCGGCGCGCTCGGCGTTCAGCCGCTCGCGCCGGGCCTGCGCCTCCTCGATGCGCACCTGGCCGACGCCAAGATCCGCGCGCAGCTTGCCGATCGTGCGATCCAGCTCGCTGGACTGTGTCTGCAGCTCGTCGCGACGCCGTTCCAGTCGCGATATGTTGTCGCGCTCGGCCGTCAGTTCGCCCTGGCGTGCCAGTAGCTGCTGATCGGTATTCTCGAGCTGGATCGACAGGTTCTCGATGTCCTGGGCACGCTGAATAATGCCGGTTTCGTCCGCGTCCCCGCGCAGCGCGCGCACCCAGTCGGGACCAAACCAGAGCCCGTCGCGCGTGATGATGCTGTGGCCGTTGCCGAGCTGGCGACGGTGCGCGAGCGCGACCTCAACGGACTGGGCGGCGAACACGCCCTCCAGCAGCGAGCCGATGCCGAGCCGGTCGCCGTGCACCATGGTCGCGAGCAGCGGTAGATCGCCGTCCGCGCTGGTTTGGGTGCGGCCCTCGAACAGCGTAACCGTGCCGCTCGGCAGCGCGGCCAGCGGCTGGGCGAAGCGATCGATGTCGGTGACCCGAATGGCCTGCAAGTCGGCGCCCAACACGGCTTCCACCGCCAGCTCCCAGCCCGGCACGACGCTGAGCTGCTCGCCCAGGCGCGCGCCGCCGGCGAGCTGCTGCTCGTCGAGCCAGCTCTGGACGTCGGTGTTGTGGCGGCCGAGCGCGGCCTGCTGCAGGGCCTCCAGCGACGCCAGCGCGTGGCGCTCGTCGGCAAGCTGGGTGCGCAGATCCTCGAGCTGACGCTCGGCCTGCAGCACGGCCTCCCGCGATGCGGCGAGCTCCGCCAGCACCGCCTCGGCCTCATCGGCGCGGGCGCGCTGACTGACCTCCTGCCGTTCGATCTCGCGCGCCAGCTCCTCGATCTCTGCCGGCGCGAGCAGATCGCCCGAGCCCTCCGCCGCCAGCTGCATATCGAGCTGCTGGGCGCGGCCGCTCAGCCGGGCAATGAGATTATCCAGCGAGTCGATCCGGGCTGCCTGCACCTGCGCGCGCTGCTCGATGCCGGCGGCCTCGGCGCTGAAGGCGTCCCAGTCGCTCTGCCACGCGGCGACCTTGTCCTCGATGCCGGTGAGCGCGGCGCGGGCGCCGTCCCTTTCGGTCTGAGCCGCCTCGAGCTGCGGCTGCAGCTCGCTCGCCTGCGCCCCGAGCTCCCCGATGCGGGCATCGTCCAGCGCTAGCTGACGGCGATTTTCCTCGTCGCTGCGCGTCACGGCATCCAGATCGAGTTCGAGCTGAGTCAAGCGCTGCTCGTTGTACTGCAGGGCCTCCTCGACCCGAGCGATCTCGGCGCCGAGCTGATAGAAGCGGCTCTGCACGCCGCTGAATTCGTCGCCGCGCGCCGTCATCTCCTGCCGCGACTTCTCGATATCGGTGTCGACCGCCTGCATCTCGGCCTGCTTCTCGGCCTGGCGGTTGACCAGTTCCGCGACCTGGCGCTCGCCAGCGTCGAGCTCCTGCCCGAGCGCGGTCATGCGCAGGCTCAGCAGTTCGGCGGCCAGGCGGCGCTGTTCCTGCTTCAACTCGCGATAGATGCGGGCGTTATTCGCCTGCCGCTTGAGCTTCGTTAGCTGCTTGTCGAGCTCGTCGCGGATGTCGTTGAGACGGTCCAGGTTCTCGAGGGTGTGCCGTAAACGGTTCTCGGTCTCGCGCCGGCGCTCCTTGTACTTGGAGATGCCTGCGGCCTCTTCGAGATAGTTGCGCAGCTCATCCGGCTTGGCCTCGACGAGCTGACTGATCATGCCCTGCTCGATGATGGAGTAGCTGCGCGGCCCGAAACCGGTGCCGAGGAAGACGTCGAGAATGTCTCGCCGGCGGCACTTGCGGCCGTTGATGTAGTACTGCGACTGCGCGTCGCGGCTGACCTCGCGACGAATGGCGATGTCCGCGTAGCTCGCGTACTCGCCGCCGATGCGGCCGTCTGAGTTATCGAACAGCAGCTCAATGCTGGCCAACGCCGTCGGCTTGCGCCCGGCGGAGCCGTTGAAGATCACATCGGTGAGCGACTCGCCGCGAAGCTGTTTGGCAGAGCTTTCTCCCATGACCCAGCGCACGGCGTCGATGATGTTGGATTTGCCGCAGCCGTTGGGCCCAACAACCGCGCTGCGGTCGCCCGGAAATCGCACCGTCGTGGGGTCGACGAACGATTTAAAACCCGCCAGCTTGATTTGCTTTAAGCGCATTAACTGCCGCCAAAAGAGAATGGCGTAGTCTAAGGGCAAAGCGCCTGCGCAAGCCACAGAAAAGGCCGGCGCGAACGCGATTTACCGCCTTTTCGCGCGGGCCGTTTCGGAGGGAGTAGATCGTGACGCCGATGGATGCGAATCAGATCGTGTGCGCCGCCTGTGCCAAGGTTCCGTCGCGCCGCAGCACGGCCAGCAGAATCTGTCGCGAGCGATCGCCATCCCGCGCCACGGTGGACTCGAACAGCGCCTGACCGCAGCGCCGCGAATCGGTCGGATCGAAGGCCGCATTGCGACTCGCCAGCATCATCAGCCGCCGCGTCGTGCCGGACAGGCCGCGCGATATCTTGACGACGAATTCGTTGTCGATGTGATCGAGTGGAATTTCCAGAAACGCCTGGCGTTTCTGTATCAGCGTGCGAAGGTCGCCGCCGCGCGTGGCTTCTTCCAGTTCGGCGCAGCCGCGCTGCATCGCCTCGGAGATGGCGGCGTTTGGCATGACGGCGGCAAGTTCGGCGAACGCCGCACCGGTGACGTGGGCGACGACCTCTGCCGCCGCCACCATCTCGCCGGGATTCAGCTCGCTAACCAGCGCGCCGCGGCGTGGATAGATCGTCACCATGTGACGACCCTCGAGCACCAGTAGCGCCTCGCGCACGGAACCGCGCGACACGCCGAGTTCGCCGGCGACCCGCAGTTCCTGGATGCGCTCGCGGGGCGACAGCCCCCCGAAGATGATTCGATCCTCGATATGCCGAGCGACTCGCTCGACCGTGCTGACCTGCCGGTCCATGACTTCTGCCACAACAGCACCCCTTGCTTGTGGTTATCCCGTACCGATCCCTCTTGTCCAAATACTACGCCTGACGCTCTGGTCCCGTCACGCGATAAGTCATTCTTGATCTATTTTTTTGCATTTTTTTCCGGGTCAAATATCGCCCGAAGTCAATAATTTGACAGCTTTACCCGGGCGGGGCCAGCGCGGCGGACAGGCTGAGCTGCTGCCCCGGCACGAGCGCCTGGTCGGGCGCCCGCCACTCCCAGTCGCCGGGTCCTGCGCGGACGCTGCCACTCAGCGACAGGCGCACACTGACGTCCACCCGCGTCGCGGCGGACAGCGGGTTGGCCGGGCTCATGGATACGGCATCGTCGAGCACGATGGTCGCGGGGGCCGCGTGCGCGGGACGCTTCACGACGGCATAGGGCATTCCGCCGCCGACCGGTCGCGCGATGGCAAACAGCGTCGCGCCGCTTGGCGGCGGCTGCTGCAACTGCAGCTCGATCCGCACCCCGGTCTGTTCGCCGAGCGCCTGGCGGGCGGCCGCGTGCGCGATCTCGAACGCCTGCCGCCGCTCTGCGGGCGGACCGGCGGCGAGCGCGCGGTTGAGGTAACCGATGGCCAACGGGAAGTCGCCGTCGCGCAGCGCCGACTGCGCCAGCATCTCCAGCACGAGGGCCTGGTTGGGGGCGTTTGCGAGCAGCGCCTGGCCGAGCGCGCTCCCCTCGGCGTCCAGGCGTCCGCCGCCCGCGAGGAAGCGGGCCTGCAGGCGAGCGAGATCCAGTATGGGGTCAGCTGGGCCGCCGGCGGCCGCGCGGTCCAGGGCCGTCTGGGCCGCGGCAAAGCGGCCGAGTTTCAGTTCCGCCATGCCCAGCAGATACGCGGCGCCGCCATCCGTCGGCACGCGCGCGACCCGTTGCCGCAGCGTTGCGATGTGCGCATCGAACTCGCGCTGCGCCGCCGCGTCGCCCGCAGGCGGCGGCGGCAGCAGCAGGACCTGGCGCGCGCTGGCGAGCGGTTCGGCCTCGGGCAGGCCGAGCTGCGAATAGGTTGCCAGGGCGCCGGCGATCAAGCCGCCGACAAGCAGCGCGGCGAGCCAGCGCGGGCTGGCGAACGCCGTCGGGGCCGCACACGCGGACGCGCCGACCCCATCGAGTTCGCCGAGCAGCTGCCGACCGCGTTCCGCCAGCAGACGCTCGCGCTGCGCCGGCGCGAGTGTCGTATCAGCACTAAGCTCGCGCTCGAATGCCCGATAGAGAGCGACCTGCTGCGCGCGCGCCGCCGCTTCGTCCCCGCCCGAATCCACATCGCTGGGGGCCGCCGCATGACCGGCGCCAGCGCGCAGCAGCGGCAGACAGAAGGCCGCTGCAGCCAGACACAGAACGCCGACGCCGAGCCAGAACATCAGGCGTCGCGGGGCGCGCCGGCACCCTGCTCCGCGTCTGCCAACAGCGCCTTGAGCCGCGCGTCGTCGCGCACCGACAGCCCCGCGCCATCGGCTGCGAGGTCGGTGGGTCGTCGAAACAGGCGTACGCAGACGATCACGGCGATGATCAGGAACAGCGCGGGCAGCAGCCACAGCACCGCCGTGCCCGGCCGGAAGGGCGGGTCATAGAGCACGAAATCCCCGTAGCGGCGCTGCAGGAAGGTCAGGATCTCCGCATCCGTCCGGCCCTCTTTCACAAGGCGCGCGACGGTAACGCGCAGATCCCGCGCGATGGGCGCATCGGACCCCGAGAGATTGACGTTCTGGCACTTGGGACAGCGGATCTCGTCGATCAGGCTGCGATAGCGGGCCTCGAGCTCGGGCGTCGCAAAACTCACCGGTTCGAAGGCGCCGGCAGCGCGGGCATCCGGGACGACGAGCATCGCGGCGGGCAGAGCAACCAGCCAAGCGACGAACAGCCCGCGTGCCGCCGCCGACTCGAACGCAGCAAAGCGTTCCGTGCGGGTGCCGCGAACCGTCACGGGTTGTCGCCCGCGGCCGCGAAAGCAAAGCCGAGCTGGGCCAGCCGCGGCTGCAGTTCGTCGCGCCAGATGCGCGGATTCACGTCGCCAACCCGCTTGTAGACGATGCGTCCGGTCGCATCCAGCAGGAACGACTCGGGTGCGCCGTAGACGCCCAGCTCGACGCCGAGCTGACCGTCGGCGTCGATCAGGTGAAAATCGTAAGGGTCGCCGTAGCGCCGCAGCCAGGCCGCAGCCTTGACCGGATCGTCTTTGTAGTTGATGCCGACGATAGGCAGCCCGTAGGTCTCGGCGATGCGTGCCAGCTCGCCGTGCTCTGCGAGGCAGGTCGGGCACCAGGTCGCCCAGACGTTGACGAGCTGTACGCGGCCGACGAGTTCCGCGCGCGTCACGATACGCTGCGGCTCGCTCAGGACCGGCGCGGAGAACTCGGGAAACGGCTGGTTCAAGAGCGCCGAGGGCAGTTCGGCGCGATCGCCGAGAGAGAAGCCGATGCGCCCGACGATGACGATCGCGGCAAAGATGGCGAGCGGCGCAAACAGCCACAAACTGCGTTCGCGCGGCGACTCGCCCGTGGCGGGATCGGTCACGCCGCCGCCTCCTGCGGCGCGAACGCGGCCCGACGGCCGAGCGCGCGGGCGCGCAGCCGGCGATAGCGGGCATCGCCCAGCGCAAGCAGGCCGCCGAATGCCATCGCCAGGGCACCCAGCCAGACCCAGCGCACGAAGGGCTTGCGCTGCACGCGCACGGCCCAGGCGGCACCCTCGAGCGGCTCGCCCAGCGAGATGTAGAGATCGCGCAAGAGACCCGGCTCGATCGCCGCCTCGGTCATGACCTGATTGCGCACGCCGTAGCGACGTTTTTCCGGCCGCAGCTCGAAGTAGTCGCCGCCCTCGACAACGCCGAAGCGGCCCTGATCGGCGACGTAGTTGGGACCCTGCACGCGAGCGACGCCCAGAAACTCGACGCTGATGCCACCCGCATCGAGCACCTGACCGGGCGCCATCTCGAGATCTTTCTCGAACGAATAGTGGCTGGTCAACACCACGCCGATGATGCTGACCGCGAAGCCCACATGGGCGATGTTCTGGCCCCACCAGGCGGCCGGCGGGCGGCCGGCACGCAGGCGCCGCACCGCGTCGGCGCCGTGGGTGATGAGGATCCACAGTGCGAGCCCGAGCCCGAGCGCGACCGGCAGCGTCACCGCGCCGACGACAATGAGCGGCAGTACGACGCCGAGGGCCGCGCTGAGAGCGCCCAGCCGCAGCGCCTGACCCAGCACCCGTTCGCGCGGCGTGGACTTCCACAGCGTCATCGACGACAGGCCAAGCGCCACCGCGAGCAGCGCCATCAGGGGCAGAAACAGCTTGTTGAAATAAGGCGGGCCGACGCTGATCTTGGCGCCGTCCATGAGGGCCTCGTAGCCGATGGGCGCGAGCGTGCCGAACAGCACGGTCGCCATGGAGACGACGAGCAGCAGGTTGTTGACCAGCAGCATCAGTTCGCGCGACAGCCCGCCGAAGCGCGCGCCCGAGCGCAGCGTCGGCGCGCGCAGCGCGTACAGCAGCAGCGAACCGCCGATCACCAGTACGAGAAAACCGAGGATGTACAAACCCCGCGTCGGGTCCACGGCGAACGCGTGCACGGACGTGAGCACCCCGCTGCGGACGATGAAGGCGCCCAGCAGCGACAGCGAAAACGCCGCCAGCGCCAACAGCACCGTCCAGCTCTTGAACAGGCCGCGCTTCTCGGTCACGGACAGCGAATGGATGAGCGCGGTGCCGACCAGCCAGGGCATGAAGGACGCGTTCTCGACCGGATCCCAAAACCACCAGCCGCCCCAGCCCAGCTCGTAGTAAGCCCACCAGCTGCCGAGTGCGATCCCGAGGGTCAAAAATGCCCAGGCAACGTTGGTCCAGGGCCGCGCCCAGCGGGCCCAGGTGGCGTCCATGCGACCGCCGAGCAGCGCCGCGATCGCGAAAGCGAAGGCAACCGAGAAACCGACGTAGCCGGTATAGAGCATCGGCGGATGGACGATCAGCCCGAAGTCCTGCAGCAGCGGATTGAGGTCGCCGCCGTCGAGCGGTGCGAGCGGGAGCAGACGCTCGAATGGGTTACTCGCTAGCAGCAGGAACAACAGGAAACCGAGATTGAGCAGCCCCATGACGCCGAGCACGCGGGCCTTGAATTGCACGGGCATCTCCGCCCCGCTCGCGGCGACGGCCGACGTCCACAGCGCCATGATGAAGGTCCACAGCAGGAACGAGCCTTCGTGCGCGCCCCACAGCGCGCTCACCTTGAATTGCCAGGGCAGCGCGGTGTTCGAGTTGCTGGCCACATAGGCGACGCTGAAGTCATCCACCAGGAAGGCATGCAGCAGCGCGCAGAAGCTGACGAGCACGAGCGCGGTGACGCCGTGCACCGGCGCGCCGATCACGCGCAGCAGGCGCTGATCCTGGCGCCAGGCCCCGATCAGGGCGCAGCCGGCCAGCAGCGCAGCGAGCCCCGCGGCCAGCACCAACGCGAAGTGCCCCAGCTCGGGGATCATCCGTCGCTGCCCTCCCCGGCCGTCAACTCGGGATCCGTGTTCGCGGCCATGTCGGCCAGTTCAGGCGGCATGTACTTTTCATCGTGTTTGGCGAGCACCTGCTGGGCGACGAAGACGCCGTCCGCGCCGAGCTCGCCGGTCGCGAGTATGCCCTGACCCTCGCGGAACAGATCGGGCAGGATGCCGCGATAGCGCACGGTGAATTCCGCGCCCGCGCGATCGGTCAGCACGAAGGCCACCGCCAGGTCGGCGCCGCGCTCAACGCTGCCTTCCAGCACCATGCCGCCCGCGCGTATGCGTTTCTCGACTGGGGCTTTGCCGGCGACGATGTCCGCCGGCGGATAGAACAGATCGATGTTCTCCTGCAGGGCGAGCAGCAGGAAACCGACCACGGCCGCGGCGCCGAGAAACAGGAAGCCGATCGTGAATAGCCGCTGACGTCGGTGCGCCTTCACGAATGGTCTCCGGCCAGCGCCTGCGTAGTGGCGGTCCGCGGCTGCGTACTCGACGCCTGCGGAGCTGCATCGGGAGCCGGCTGCGGGGCGGTTTGCGATGCGCCCGTCTGACGCGCGCTCTGGCGCCGGTGCTGGGCACCAAGCTGGGTCAGCGTCTGCCGCGAGGCGACGCGGGCAACGACGACCAGCGCCGCCAGCACGCCCCAGGTCGCACCGTAAGCAAGCCACACGTAGAGCGCGTGGCCGCCCATCGCGAAAAACTCGGCCGCGGATTCGAAAGCCATCAGGTGACCAGCTCCCTGACCCAGCGCGCGCCCGACTCCTGGCGCAGGATTCCGGTGCGCACCCGCAGCAGCAGCAGGTAAGCGAAGAAAAGGTAGAACGCCAGGATATTCAGCAGCAGCGGCAGGTACATGCTGGCCGGCATCGCGGGGCGCTTACCGACGGACAGACTGCTCACCTGATGCATGGTGTTCCACCACTCCACCGAGTACTTGATGATCGGTATGTTGATCGCGCCGACGATGGCCAGCACGGCGCAGGCACGGCCGGCGGCCTCGGCCCGCGGAATCGACTGGCGCAGCGCGAAGAGCGCGAAATACAGAAACAGCAGCACCAACGTCGACACGGTGCGCGCGTCGCTGACCCACCAGGCACCCCAGGTGGGGCGTCCCCAGACCGCGCCGGAAAACAGCGCGAGCGCGGTAATCGCCATGCCCACGGGCACCGCGGCTTGCGCGACCACGTCGGCCATCTTCATCCGCCAGACCAGCAGTACCACCCCCGCGGTGGCCAGCAGCAGAAAGCAGGACTGCGACAGCAGCGCCGTCGGCACGTGCACAAACATGATCCGGTAGCTGTTGCCCTGCTGGTAGTCGGCGGGGGCGATGGCAAGCCCCCAGACGCTGCCACACACCAGCAGCGCGGCGGCACCCCAGCCCAGAAAACGCAGCCAGGACGCGCTGTTCAGATACAGCCAGCGCGGCGAGCCGAGCTGATGCCAAAACCTTTTCAACCGTGCCGTGAGGGTCACGCGTTGTCCCCTGCAGCGCCGCCCGCAAAACGGCGCCAGTGTGATCGTTCAGACCATCGACCACGAGCCATGTCTTTGGTTCGTCGTCGGCAGCCCCCGCGTCCCCACCGATCTTCGTGTGCCCGCGGCACCCGAAATCCCCTAGTGCTCGACAGCGATGCGCAGCGCGGCCGCAATCGCAAACGGTGCAAGCGTCACACTCGCAGCGAGCAGTGCGCACAATATCAAGAGCGGAAAGGCGGGCGAACCCCCGAAGCCCCCGGACTGAGACGCGGCAGCACCAAAAATGAGAACTGGTACATATAACGGCAATATCAATAGCGCGATCAGCAGGCCGCCGCGGTTCGCACCCAATGTCAGCGCGGCGCCGATGCCGGCGAGCAGCGCGAGCGTGGGCGTGCCGAGCATGAGTGCGAGCAGTAGGTCACCGAGCTGCGCTACGGGTAGGCTCAGCATCAGCGCCGCCAGCGGCGCGACTGCAATCAGCGGCAAGCCGGTGAGCAGCCAGTGGGCCAGCGCCTTGCCCAACACCGCGAGATACAGCGGCCGCGCCTCCAGCACAAGCTGCTCAAGGCTGCCGTCGCCATGATCCTGCTGGTACATCGCCTCGACGCCCAGCAGCGTCGCGAGCAGCGCCAGTATCCACACCACGCCCGGCGCGAGCCCGGAAAGCAGCGCGGGGTCTGGCCCCACGCCCATCGGAAAGAGCGCGATCACCAGCAGAAAGAAAGCTAGCGGGTTGACGATATCGCCCGGCGCCCGCAGCAGCGCCCGCAGATCCCGCCGCAGCTGGGTGGCGAACGGACTCACAGCGTCAGCGTCCGCGCCGGGACCGAACTGAGGCTCTGGTGGGTAGCGCAGATCGCCGCGCCGCCGCCGCGCGCGTGCGCGCCGAGCAGGGCTTCCACCAGCGCGATGCCGGCCTCGTCGAGCGCGGTAAAAGGCTCGTCCAGCAGCCACAGCGGCCGCGGCCGCAGCAGCAGTCCGGCCAGCGCGACCCGGCGCAGCTGGCCGGCGGACAGCGCGTCGCAGCCGAGCGGTTCGAAGCCGGCCAGCCCGACGCGCTCCAGCGTCGACGCGATCTGCTCGATGTCCGCCGTGCCTGCTAGGCGCGCAAGGTAGATCAGGTTGTCGGCGACGCACAGCCTGGGATTGATGCCGGGCTTATGTCCGAGATACGTAAAGGGGGCGACGCTCAGCTCACCCTCGTAGTCCGGGTATAGCCCGGCGAGGATGCGCAGCAGGGTGGACTTACCCGCGCCGTTCGGGCCGCGCAGCTCCAGAATCTCGCCGGGTTCGAGCGCCAGGTCCAGACCCGAAAACAGCGCCCGCGCGTCGCGCTCGCAGCGCAGTCCGCTGGCGTTGACGAGCGGCTCCATACTCGCGCGAGTCAGGTCGACACGACCCGATAGCTAGGAACGTAGGTGGTGCCAGGCAGCTTCATGCGGCCCTGCTCGACGAACGCCTGCAGCAGGCGGTCGAGGGCGCTCGCGATCGTCGGCTCACAGCGTATCTCCAGCGGGCCGTCGCGCCGCACGAGCTCTATGCCTTCGGCCTTGACGTTGGCACAGACGATCGCCGAGAAGATGCGCCGCAGGTTGACGGCCCGCTCGTGGACCGGCATATCGAAGGACAGCGCGAGCTGCCTGACGCTGTCGTGGGTGACCTCGAACGGCAGCTGGTGGCCCTCGGGGATCTTCAACTTCCAGTTAAAGTAGAAGGCGTCGCCCGTACGGCGGCGCTGGTTGCGTACGTCGCGAATGCCGCGCGCCATCCGTCGCGCGACCCGCAGCGGATCGTCCACGATGACCTTGTAGTAGCGCCGCGCCTCGTCGCCGAGCACGGTCACCAGCATCTCGTCGAGCTGTTCGAAATAGGCGGCGCTCGACGCCGGACCGGTGAAGATCAGCGGCAGCTCGATATCGGCGTTGTCGGGATCCATGAGGATGCCGAGCAGATAGAGGATTTCCTCGGCAGTGCCCGCGCCGCCGGGAAAGACCACGATGCCGTGTCCCATGCGCACGAACGCTTCGAGACGCTTTTCGATGTCGGGCATGATCACGAGATGGTTGACCATCGGGTTCGGCGATTCGGCCGCGATGATCTGCGGCTCGGTCAGGCCGATGTAGCGCGGGGACCGGTGGCGCTGTTTGCTGTGCCCGACCGAGGCGCCCTTCATCGGTCCCTTCATCGCGCCCGGACCGCACCCGGTGCAGATGTCGAGCCCGCGCAGACCGAGGTGATAGCCAACCTGCTTGGTGTAGTCGTATTCGTGCCGGGAAATCGAATGACCGCCCCAGCAGACCACCAGATTGGGTCGCAGATCGGGATCCAGCACCCGGGCGTGGCGCAGCACGTGAAAGACCGCGTCTGTGATGCCGCGGCTGTCGCTCAGATCATAGCGCGGCGTGTTCTCGATCTGGGTGCCGACGTGGACGATGTCGCGCAGCACCGAAAACAGGTGCTCGCGCACGCCCTCGATCATGCGCCCTTCGACGAAGGCCGCGGCGGGCGCGTTGTGCAGGGTCAGCTTCAACCCGCGGGTGCGCCGCGTGCAGTCGATACGAAAGTCATCGTGGCGCGCGAACAGCGCGCTCGCGTCGTCTTCCTCGACGCCCGTGTTCAACACGGCCAGCGCGCAGCGCCGAAAGGTCTCGAACATTTCCGTGTGATCGGCGCTGCCCGACGACGAGGTCAGAACCTCGATTTCACGCTGCGACAGCACCTCGAGCGTGCCACGCGGTGCGACCGAGGTGTTTACCTTCTGCCGGCGTCCGTTCCCTTTATCAGCGGCGGGACCGGTATTCGCGGTCGTCGGTTCACTGCTCTGCGAAGACTTACCCATAGCTCATCAACCAACCATGTGTCGGCGGCGAGGTGCCGCCGCATTCAGCCGCGCCACTCGACGCCGAGATACAGTTGTCGCGGCAGCGCAGGAAAATAGCGATAGCTGCCGAACGCGAAGTCCGCTCGGTCCGCATACTCTTCATCCAACACGTTAAGCACCCGCGCGAATACGCGCAGACGCTCGGAAACCCGGTAATCCCCGCGCCAGTGCACGACGACGTGGCCATCGTAGCGCGCGGTGTTGGCCGCGTTGATGAAATGCTCGTCGATGCCTGTGACCTCCAGTTCGCTGCGCAGCCTGTCATGCGCGTAGATCCAGCGCACGCTGCCGAGCCAGCGCGGCGCCGTGTCGACTGTATCCCCGTCCTCGATCGGCTCGCGCCCGAACGTACCGCTGAAGTCGTACTTGTGACGGCCGAAGGCGAGCGTGGTCGCAAGGCTGTTGCGCGGCAGAAATTGCCAGCGCCAGTCAAGCTCGATACCGAACGAGCGCGTTTTGCCATCACTGACGTTGAACCCATCGGCATCGCGAAAGATGAGGTCGCGCGTTCGATCCGTATAGACCGCAAGATGCACGTCGCGGTGACGTATACCGGCCTCGAACTGCCAGAGTCGTTCGCTGTCGATGTCGGCCAGCGACTGACCGTTCTGCAGCCGATACAGCTCGGTTGCCTGCGGCGGGCGAAAACCGGTCGCGACGCTCGCATAGGCCAGCGTGTCGTCATCCACCTGCACCTCGACGCCGAGCCGACCGGCCACGTTCGTGTAATCGTCCTCGCGTGAGGCGGGCCGAGTGTAGAGACAGCCGCCGAAGCCGCAGGCCGTGCCGTCCTCGCGCAGATTGCCTGTGCTCGCGTTGTTGGTGTAATCGTAGTTCAGAAATTCGACTCGCAGGCTCCCGACCAGTCGCACCGCGTCGGTGAGCGCGTAGCCCGCATCGGCGAACGCCGCAGCCATGAAGCTGTCGACGTCGTAGTCGTAGTGCAATCCCGTCGGGCGCGTGGCAACGAGAAACGCGGAGCCGACGGTCGGGCCCGCCTGGTCCTGCAGGAGCGAGCCGCTCATGAACTCCGTGTGCAGGCCCACAGACCAGTCGAGCGCAGCGCGCGCGCCCGACAGATCGATCATCACGCCGCCGCTGGTCTGGTCGTTTTCCTCGAGCGGCTGGCCGGGAAGAAAGTGCTGCAGGAAAGTCATGCCCGAGCGACGCACGTATGGCGTGATGCCCAGGCGCCGCGAGTCCGCCAACTCGCGCTCGGCCCGCGTCGACAGGCGCAGGCTCCAGGCGTCCCGATAGGCTTCGGGGTTCGGGTTAGTGCGCCGCAGGTCATCGTCCTGGTAGGCCTCGAAGCCCCGCACGAAGCCGCCGGTCTCCTGGTTCAGCAGCGTCGCGGATAGCAGCGTATCGATCTGCCAGGCGCCGAGGCGCGCGCCGTGCAGCAGGCTGAACTTCTGCTGGCCGAATCCGGTGTCGTCCCGGTAGCCATTGGTCGAGGTGGAGTTGAAGCGCGCGTCGAGCGTCTGCATGCCCTGCCGCACGGCACCCTCGGCGCGCACCTGATAGTAGTCGTAGGGACCGCCTTCCAGCGCCAGTCGAAAACCAGGCTCGCGCGCGGTCTGGCGCACGTTGACGACGCCGTGCACGGCGTTGCCACCGTAAAGCGCGCCGGCCGGCCCGCGCAGGACCTCCAGTTCGCTCGCTTGCTCGATGTTCAGTTCGAACAAATTGTTGACGTTACAGAAGCCGGCCGGCCGGATCGGCACGCCGTTTTCCAGCAGCAGAAACTCGCCGCAGGCGCCCGCGCCGGTGAGTACGCCGGAACGAATCGCGGTGAGATGTTCCTGACCCGAGCCGCGCGATACCCAGGCGCCGGGCACGCGGGCGAAGGCTTCCTGGGGATGGCTGGGCCGCAGCAGTTCGAGCGCGTCGCGATCCAGCACGGTCACGGAGGCCGCGCCACCGACGCGCTGCGCCAGCGCGCTCGCCTCGACGACGATCTCTTCTTCGATTAGCCCGGATTCCGCCGCGCTCGCGGGCGCACAGACGCCCAGCCCCAACGCAGCCAGGGTCCAGATCATCGACCGAAAGGCAAGCTTGTGGCGCAAGAGCTTTGTCGGCGCTGGATGTCGACGCCGCTGCGATGTGGGCATCTGCTGTCTATGTCTGATTTTCAACGCTCAACTACTCTCTCTCGACTGCTCTAAATGAACTGCTCTTGCTCAACTGCTCTCGGGTCCGCAGGTCCGCTCTGCGTCGCGCCACGTCGATCGTCGCGCACTTCACGGCGCTCGCGCCTAAAGCTGTTTCTACGCCGCCACGGCCCGCCGGGTGCCGGAGGCTAGCGGCTTTGTCGCAACCCGACAAGGTGGGTCAAGGCGGCGGCTCGGTCAACCGCGTCGCGTCGGCGAGGACTCCGCGCGGGTGCGCGACGCCTGCTAGGGATTAGGGTTCTGCGTCCCACCCACGGCCGGCAGCCGACCTCGCAGACGGCCGACAAAGCGCCGCACCGAAGACTGATCGAGCTTCACGCGCAGCCGCACATAGGGTCCCTGACGGGTGTAGTCCGCCGCGACAAAATCATCGTCCGCGAAGCCGACGACGTTGTAGCCCACGCCGAGCCAGGCTTCGCGCAGGAACGAACGGCTGAGCTCGGCGCCGGCGCTGAACCGCAGCGTGTCGCTGACCTCGGCGTAGACGCCGGCGCCGTGCACCTCCGCCGCCCAGCGCGGCGACAGGTCCCGACGCAGCGACAGCCCGGCGAGGCCCGTGAAGCCGCCGTAGTGGTCGTCGTCGATACGATCACGGACCCATTTCGCACCCGTGCGCAGCGACAGCTCCCAGCCAAACCCTTTGTCAGGATCGATCCGTTTGTAGTTCGCGTTCAGGTTGTGGACCAGCTTGCGCGTGCGAGTATCGAAGGTGCCGTCCTCGAGATTCTCGAGATTCAGATCCAGCCGCGACAGTACCGTCCAGCGCGAGCCGGTCGGGCGCAGCGCCATGCCGAAGCGCAGATCCCCAAACTCGCGCGTCACACCGGAATCCTGTTCGTCGCGCAGAAACGCGCCGGACAGCGAGAAGATGTTGCCCGCCTTGAGCTGATGGCTAAGCCCGAGCAGCAGGTTCAGTTTGTCGCTCACGTCACCGGCGTGATACTCCGCGCGCGCGCTCGCGTCCCACTGTTCCCGGCGGTAGGCCGCGCCGACGAAGCCGGCAGTGAAGTCGCTCGCGAGCTGCGTGGCCGCGTTCGATCCGCTAAACAGACCAAACGAGCCGCTGGCCGCCGGCAGCTGCGGCGAAAACGTCAGGTTGCCCGGACCATCGAGCGCCAGCTGCGACTGGCGCAGGGTCTTGACCCGATCGACGCCCAGATCCAGGAGCCAGGCGTCGCCGACGCGGAACTGCTGCAAGAGACCCGTGGTGGCGAACAGCCGCTCGCCGTTCTCGGAGAAACTGCGGTCGACGCGGGTGTGCACATCCGCGCCGAGCCACGGCTGGCCGCGCAGCCCGACGCGGGTGTCCTGTGTATCGCGCTCGCCGCCGAAGGTGAGCTCCTGCTCGGCGAACAGCGAGAACCCCTTCGCGAAACGATACTCGGCGCCGGCGATGGCGCGCGACGGAAAGTCGGTCGTGCCGTCGCCGTCCAGCGCCAGCTCGCCGTCCGCGCGCAGCGACAGGCGACCGTCGAGAAACTCGCGGCCGGCGCCCGCCAGCAGCTGCTCCGAAGTCCGCTCGACGCCGCTGGCGGCGGTCTCGTTGACGATGCGGGCGCCCGCGCGCAGTTCGGTTACACCCGGTCGCCAGTTCGCCTCGACGCCGGCGATATCGCGCTCGCCGCCGCTGCCCTTGTCTTCCTGCCGCTCGGCGTCGAACTCGACGCGCAGACGCTCGTGGGGCTTCCACTCGCCCTGCACGCCGTAGCGGCGTATGCCGCCGGCGAGCGCCACCTGCTGGCCGAGGCCGAAGGCGCCGTCCTGATCGCGGAAGAACAGCGTCCCGGCGACCCGCTCGCCGTTGTGGCGCAGCTCGGCCCGGTAGGCCTCGCCGGAGACGCTGCCGCCGATCGCCGCGTCGCGTTCGGTCGCGGCGGCCTCGACGATCAGCTCCTGCCGGTCGCTAAGCTGCCACTCGGCGTCTACGCCGGCGAGATCGCCGCCGACCCCCGCAGAGTCGTCGTGTACGTAGGTGAGGCCGATCTCGTTGCCGGGACCGGCGCCCACGTAGCTCACACGCGCCCCCGTCACCAGTTCTTCTTTCTGTCCTTCGACCTCGTATTCGACCTCGATAAACTGCGGGTTAAACGCCTCGTCCTGACTCGCGATGGGTCTCTTGAACAGCAGCGTGCCGGCGATGTAGTCGATGCTGTAGTCGATGAAGCCGGTCAGCGGCAGCCGCTCGAGCACGCGATCCGGCGCGAACCGGTCGCGCACGACGATCTCAACCCGCTCGCTGTTGCGCGTCAGGCCGCCGCGCGACAGCCGATAGATGCCGGACGTGCCGTCCCCCTGAATGGTGTCGCGATAGAAGCCCTGATCCGTGTTGGCGGCAAACGCGCTGGCCTCGAATTGCTTGCCGTAGTACTCCGCCTGCGCGCCGTTCATGCGCCGCGCGTAGCGCGTCAGCTCGGTGCGATCGAAGCCGGTGTCGAAGTCCCCCAGCATCGCCATGACGGTGTCGCGCTCGAGCTTCAGGTAGAGCTGGCGCGTCGTGTCGGCGTCGAACGCCTGCTGCGCGCCGTCACCATAAAGGGTGTAGAAGCGATTCGGATCGATGCGGTTGCGAAACTGGCCGCGCGTGTCGCGGTCGTTGTCATAGCCGAGCGTTAGCAGCCACTCGCCCTTGATCTGGCCCTTGGCATAGAACGCCACGCGGCCGTCGGTGACCACCCCGTCGGGATCCTCGCCGTCGTAGGACTCGAGGTGCGGCGCCAGCGTGTCCAGGCTCAGCGTGCCTTCCGCCAGGCCGACCAGCACCCATTCGCGAGCGACCGGCTTCAGGCGCGCGCGGATCTCCTCCTGGCGCAGGCGATCGAAGCCGAAGCGCAGCTGGACCTCGCCGGCCAGGCTGGTCGGTTCCAGCGCGATGTAGGCCAGTCCCGCGCGGCGCACCAGATAGCGCTGCAGGCCCTGGCGCGACGACTCGGATAGCTGGCTTAGGCTCTTGTTCTCATCGAACGCGCTATAGGGCGGTGCGAGACTGAACTCGCCGGTCATGCCGGGGCGCGCAGGGCGTCCGCTGCGATCGAACAGCCGCACCGCAACCACCGGCGGCGTGATGCCGTCCGCGACCAGATTGGATTCTTCCAGGTCGAGCTCGGCCCGCACCGGTGCGCCCGACAGCCAGACCTCGCGCGTGGCGCTGGCGACGATGGCACCGTCGCTGTCCTCGAGCTGCGCACTAAGGGTATTCGGGCCTGGACGCACCACCACGTTCTTCCACACCGACACCGCGTTGCCGCGGTCGCGATTGACGACGGTGCGTTCGAAGGTGATCGGATCCACCAGCACGCCGTTGACCAGCAGGTTGGGTCGCTCACCCTTGGCGTGCCGCAGCGCGACCAACAGCGCGGGCACGGCCGGGTTGGCATCGACCAGCGGCCAGACGAACTCGGCCTCGGTGCCCTGGCCCGCTAGCCACTTCTGACCGAAATCGGGTGGATCGCCGCGGTCGACGTCGGGCAGCAGGTTGTCGGGATCGCTGTACACGACCCGCTCGCCCTTCAGCTCGACGATCGCGACATCGCTGACGGCCGCGAGCGTGCCGCTGCCGGGGGCCAGCACCCGCCCGGTGACGCCGTCGGCGCTGGCGCTCGCCCGCTGCGCGAGCTGTCCGGGCGCGTCGAGGGACAGCGTCGCGCTGACGGCCTTGAGCTGGCGCGATTTGGCGCCGGCGCGCACGCGGGAGGCAACGCGCGTCGTGAAGCTGCGCTGGGAGGTCTCCTTGAGCCGCGTTCGGAAGCGCAGCTCACCCGTAAATTCGCCGGGCACATCAGGCAGCCTGAGGGAGACCACGCCGTCGGCGAGCCCCGCAGCAGAAGGCGCGATCGGCGCTTCCTGCCAGCGCGCCGAACCCGGTACGAACGCGAGCCCGTCGTCGAGCAGCGCCGTGACGCTGAAGCGGCTCAGCGGCAGCGCCGCGGAGCCCTTGAGCGCGTAGGTGTAGTGCAGCTCGCCCGCCGCGTCATCGAGCTCGACCTTGAGCTGCGCCTGCAGCGGCCCCGAGGCCACCGGCGGCACGAACACGCGGAAGTCTGCGCGCCACATCGAGCCCGGGCGCAGGTCGACGAACTGATTGACCGAGGGCTCGTCCGCGTCCGCGGGACGGCGGTTATTGGTCTCGCAGGTGATGAGTTCCAGGTCCCTGGGTAGCGTGCTCGATTCGAGCTGCACGACGTGGCTGCCCGGCTTGATGCCTTCGAAGTGATAGCGGCCGTCGGCGTCGGTGAGCACGTAGGTACCGTCCTCGAGCAGGATGCGCACACCCTCGACGCCCTGCAGCTCGTCGACAGGCGCGTCGCACTGACCGACCAAGACCTCGCCGACGATGGTGGAGAACGAGCCGAGCAGGTCCTCCTCGATCTCGATCGCGGCCTCGCCGCGGTTGCTGGCCGCCAGGCCGTTGGCATCGACCCAGGCGATGTTGGTCGTCTGCCCTGGCGCCGTGCCGGGCGTGACTTCGACGACGTAGGAAATTCGGTGCTCGGCGCCGCCATCCAGATCCGGCAGCGGCATGCCGAGCGCGCGGCCCGTTCCGTCCACGTCGAACTCGGCCGCCGCGTCGTTCAGGCGCACGGACTTGGGCACGAGCCGCAGGCCCTCCGGCAGCAGATCGCTCAGCGCGAGCGCGCCGATCCGGCCGACGGTCGGGTTACGCACCGTTACGCGGTACTGCAGCACGTCGCCCACCGCCACCCGCTCGCGGCTGGCGAGCTTCTCGACGATGAGCTGGCCGTCCACCGGGTCGAGCGGCACCGTGCCGCCCACCGCCGTCATAGTGAACAGCTCGAAGTTCGCGCCGCGCTCGAACGGCGCCGGGAAGAATCCGGTCAGCGCGGCGTCGGCCGCGGTCGACGGGAACACAAGCCCATCGGGCGGTTCGACCACCAGCCGATAGCGCCCGGCCGGGACCCGCGGAAACAGGAAGGTGCCCGAGGTGGAGGCCGGACCGACCGCCGCGGGCGCCAGTCCCCCGCCGCCACCGCTGATAACGTCGGCGGGATGCGGCGTGCTGCCGTCCGCCTCGAACACGCTAGCGGGCAGGCCCGTATCGGCATCGAGCAGACGCACGATGGCGCCGTTCACCAGCTCGCCCGTCGCCGAGTTGAAGACGAGGCCGAGCGGGTCCAGCACGACGTCAAGAGTCAGTCGATCGCTGGGATCGTTCGGATCGACGTACTCGAAGCGCACGCCCTGGCCCGCGGCGCCAGCGAGCACGCAGTCACCCGGCGTGCCGGGGAGATTGCCGTCGGTCGGTACGTAACCGACAAACAGGCCGCTGGAGGGCGCGGTTTCGGTGAAGATGAGCATCTCGCTGTCGCCGCCGGCGAGACTCGTCACGGCGACCTCGACCGTGTCGCGGACGAACGGATCGAGGTCCTGATCAGGATCCTCGATCGCCGCGAACAGGGCCGCACCGACCTCGCCGCTGGCCGCGAGGTCGAGCGCGAGGTCGCTGGCCGGCAGTGCCTTGCCCTCCGCGTCGAGCGGCGGCGGCAGCGTGTCGGGCGAGCCCGCGCGCAGGCACTGGCCGACCGGATCCGACACCGTCATCGCACCACCGGTGGGGTTGCCGCGCAGAATCTCGCCGCTCGCCACTGTCGGCGGCACGCTGATGACGTCCAGCGGCAGATCGAGGCGAAACGGGCCAGGTACGACGACGTCGAAGCTCATGCCGCGCGCGCCGGGACCGAGCGCATAGGGCGCGCCCGGCAGCGCCTGCAGCGCAGCGTCCGCGGCGGCGCTCGGGAACGCGAAGCGATTGACGCCGTCGATCTCGACGCTGTACGTGTCGGGTGCGACGCGCGGCAGCAGCACCACGCCCGCAGGGAAATCGACGCCACCAACGGCGCCCCCGCTGACCACCTCTGCGGGCCAGGGCGCGCCATCGCTGCCAAACACGGTTGCCGGCGCGCCGGTAAGCACGTCGATCAGCCGCACGGTGACGCCGTCGATCGGCACACCGCTCGCCGCATCGAATACGCGAATCGCGGGGTCGATCAGCGCCGCCGCGGTTGCGGTCTCGCCGGGCGCGCGCGTGTACGTCGCTGCGATCGTCGCACCGCTCGGCAGGTACAGCCCACAGTCGCCGGGGGCCGTTATCGCACCGCTCGCCTGGACGTAGCCGAGAAACTCGCCGCTGTTGGGGGCGGTCTCCGTCAGGCGCAGGACCTCGCTCTCCGCACCCGCGGCGACCGTGACGTCGAGCGTGTCCACCACCCCGGCGGCGACGTTGGCAGTCGCGTCGAACACGCGAACGAACAGCGTGTCGCCGCCGGAGAACACGGACGTCACGCCGAGCGATTCGCCCGCGAGCGGAAACGCGAGCGCGCTGCTGTCGAAACGTGTTGTCGCGGGCCGCGGCGTGAACGGGCCGGCCGGGGCGCTCGCGCACGCCGTGGTCGGCACGGTCTCGGTGCCGCCACCGACGAGTGTCTCGAACTGCACCGCGATGCCGCTGGCACCGCCGGGCGCGGAAATCGAAAAGGTCTCGCTCGTATCGAGCCCGCCGGTATCGGTCGCGGTCACCGTGACGCTCAGCGTCTCGCCGGGCGCGAGCGCTTCGCCGGGCGCGAGTTCGAGGGCGGCGCCGACGATCGCGAAACGGGGATTGTCGACGCTGTAGGTGTGGCTGTCGCCCGCGTCGGGATCGACCACCGACAGGTTGCCGACGCCGACACCGGGCACGCCGGGCGCCACGGTCAGATTGTCCAGGACCAGCATCGTCGGCGCTTCGTTGACGTCCGTGATCGTCACGGTCAGCGTGCCGCTGAACGCAGCACCCGCGGCGTCCTCGGCCACCACCGGCAGCGTCACCGCGGTGTCGGTCTCGAAATCGAACGCCCTACCCGGCGCGAGCGAAAGCTGATCGCCGACGATGCTGAATCGCGGATCCGTCGTGGAGAAGCTGTGCGTGTCTGCACTGTCGACGTCGAGCGCCGACAGGGTGCCAAGAACTGCCCCCGGGGCGTTCTCGGGCACGGAAAAATTGAGAGGGTCGACCCCATAAGGCGGGGAGTTACCCGCCGCGGGGTCCGTGATCACCGTCGCGTCGGCGGTGATCTGAACGCCAGTACCGGCGTTCGTGAAGTTCGCAATGGCCTGGTTGGTGATGGCTATACCGGGATCGATCGCCCACGCGGACGACGTGCCCACCAGCGCGCCGACGGCGCAGCACAGCGCTCCCAGAAACGACAACAGGCGCCCGCGGCAAAGTGCCGTGGGCGCCCGGTCGTAAGCCTTTAACCAGGCGGCTTCCATGCAGCGAGCGGTCTAGACTTCGCCGTCGACCGTCACGAAGTAGATGACGTAGCCATCCTCTTGCGGCGCACAGTCACCGATCGTCACATCGATCTCCGGGTTGACCTGCGCCGTGTCGATACCGTCCACGACCGTGTCGCCCGAATAGGCGGTCGGCCCCTGAGTGCCTACGCAGTCCTGCGTGTTGACCTGCGCCATGTCGATCGCGCCCGCCCCGCCAAGCGGCAGCGCAAAGGTCACGTTGTTAACGCCGGCACCAGAGTCGACGTCGACGGTGACCGAGGCCGGGGCGTTGACCGCCACGCCGCTGTTGTTGCCCTCATCGATCGGCTCGGGATCGGCGCCGGTCGCGCCGTCTTCGAGGTTGTCCGCGACCTGCACGTCCTCGATGGTGACGCCCGCAACGGGCTCTGAGTTCTGGAAGCCGATGACGTACATCAAGACGGCGCCAGGGATGCTCTTCGGATTGACCGCGGGCGCAACGGGCGCGCCAGCGCCGTCGTACTTGTTGCCCTGGATGGGGTCGTAGATGGCCTCGACCAGCTTGGCGACCTGCAGCTGAATCTGGGTGATGATGAACGAGCTCGTGTCCGAGTGCTGGCCGTTGGACGCATCGTCCGCCCCGGCGAACGGCGCACCCACGCCCGTCTCGAAGTCGTAGCGCGTGTCTTCCGGATCTGCGCCCGCAATGTCGGCGAACACGAACTGCTCGACCAGCGGGTCGTCAGCGACATCGTTCGGCGTAATGGCCGTCGTGGACGGCGCGATGTGGCCGCTGTCGTCACGATTGATGGCGACCTGCAGGCCGTCGTGGTGGGTCGCGACCAGCGTGTAGGTGGCCGCTTCGTCGGCTGCGGCCGCGGCCGGGACGTCGACGACCAGCAGGATCGTCGAGGTCGCGTCCGCCGCGACAGAGCCGAGATCGTAGTAGTTCGTGCCGCCGACCAGCGGTACGACCGTGTCGACGCCGTCGTCGAACACGCCGTTGCCGTTGTCGTCGAGGGCAAGCTGTAGCGCGTCTTCGTCGAAGAAGCCTGTCGGCGAGCCCGCGAAGCCGGTCACCGCGGTGCCGTCCTTGTCGGCGACGCCGAGCAGGATGTCGGCCGCAGAGTTACCGGTGTTCTGCACGGTAAACACCAGCGCGGGGACGCCGGTCTGACCGACAAATTCCTGGCCAGTGGTCACGCTGACGTAGTCGCTGTCCGAGCTCGCCACAACGAGCGAGAGCTTACGGTCGACGACAAAATCAACGCTGGTGGTTTCCTGCAGGGAACCGCCGTTGACCGTGTAGTCGAGGGTCACCGCGTTGGTGACGGTCGCTCCTGCCGCGGTACCGGCGGCGAAGGTCGGCGTGGCGACCAGCGCTGTCAGTCCGAGGAGGACGAGTCTGAGGGTTTTTGAGTACTGCATGGTGCTCTTCCTGGTTAAAGGTCAAACGCCCGCATGTCTGCGGGCGATCCTGCACGCCCCTCGCGGAGCACGCCGCCCCCGAAGGGGCACTAAGCCGGTGTCCCGCGCTACTTCAGTCGCACGTTGAAGGACACCGTTCCGGTTTCGCCCGGCTCGAGAGCGGGCTGATAGACCCAGCGAATCGTCGTGTAATCACGCGCGTTCGCCGGTTCCACGGAATCTCTGCCGTCGTTGCCAGCGACGGTGCGAACCAATCCCGCCGGGACGCCGAAGCGCGCGCCGGAATCGATGGAAAAAAAGATGTCACTGCCCTTGCCTCCGGCCGTACCGTCGAGGTACTCGGTGTTCGCCGGGATGGGGTTGGTGATCACGACGCTCTTCGCGTCAACGGCCTCGGTGCCCACGTTGCGAAACTCGACCGCGTAGTGGAGTTCGTCTCCGGGCACCACCTGATTCGGCGGCAGCATGCGGCGCTGCACCTGGCCGTCCGCGTCGACAAAGCGTTCGACCTTGTAGACCACGTTGACGAGTTCGATTCGCGCCTCGGCGGCGGGTACCGCGCCGAGGGTGGCAAGCGCAAACAGCAGCATGGCCGCCCTTGAGTAGATCTGGTTCATCGTTGGTTCCTCGTGTGTTCCTCTACGTGTCGCAGCGATCGCATCTGTTGTGCTCGTCTGCCTGATAGCCCGTCTCCGGGTCGATTGTTCTGTCGTTCTCAAGACACTCATCAGCGCACCACCGCCTGAAAAGTGATGGAGTAGCTCACCGGCCCGACCACATCGCCAAAGCGCACTTCCAGCGCCTGGGCGAGCGGATCAAAGCCGGTGTTGTCCACGCCGGCGGGCAGGAAGTCGTCGTCAAATTCTTCGCCGGCCGGCAGCGCGCTCACCTGCAGCGAGGCGGGCTGATAGGCGAGTTCGACGGGCAGCGGATCAGTAACGGTCAGCGCCGTCGCGCTGCCACCGACGGGCAGGGTGACGCTGATCTCGTAGTCGATGACGCTGCCCGACACGACGGTGGTGCCGCCGCCGGGGTCCGCCACGCCCAAAACCGCTTTGCTGATCGACAGCGTCGGGGTCGTGACGAGAAAGTCGTGACTGGCCGCGAACTGGGGCGCGCCGGTGTCGTAGGTCGCGCCGACCATGGCAACGACCAGGCCGCCGTCCCCCTGTCCCGAGTAGCTGGTGCCCGGCACGGGAAAGGCGGGCTGGGTCGGGTCGCTGGTGCCCGCGCCGTCGACGATCGTGCGGGCGACGCCGCGCAGGGTCATGAGGCCGACGTCGTTGTCCGCAAGCCCGGCGGGAATGTCCGCGGTGACATACACGATGAGCGCCTCGTCGGCCGCGAGCAGCGGGTCATTGCCGCCGGGAACGTAGGGGTCATCTCCTCCCGGACCGGTCTGCAGGCCGAGCTGGCCGTTGCTCTCGATAAACAGGGTCGCAAGCTGCGGGTCGAAGTCATCGCCCGGCACCGCATCCAGCGCCTGCAGGCGAAACGCCTCCTGGCCGTTACCCAGGTTGGTCAGCCGGTACTGCTGGACGGCGGCCGTCTGGGTGGCGAAGACGCCCACGGGCCCAACGTCCACGCTGGTTAGCGCGACCTCGAGCAGTTCGTCGACCCGGAACAGGACGCTCGCGCGGGCCGTCGGCTGATTGACGCCGCCGATGGTGAAGCTGGCCTCGGCCGAGTTGAGCACAGGCACGCCGGCCGCCGTTCCCGTGGCGGCGAGCGACGGCGAAAACAGCTGCGCACAGCCCGCCAGCAGGATCGCGTACGCGCCCCGCCGAGTCGAATTCGAATCCACGGACGTCGCTTGCAGCCGCTCCTCTGAGCGAGCTTTCTCGACGCACGTCGCTGTGCACACCACCAGTTACCCCATCGTTGGAGACTTACTGGCAGGACTCTATTGGGACCGGTAGCGGCAACCGTGACGCAGTACACAGTGGCGTCAGGCCATCGTAAAAAAGATGGATCAGTGCCAGAACTTTGGTGAATCAGCGCAAATTGCTTTGCATAATCGGCGGAAGAGACAGTTTCCCGGCACCGACTCCGCCGGCCGGTGTCACCCGTTCCCGGACCGGCTTCGTAAGGGCACTTCGAGGCGAGCTTTGTCGCGTCAGGCCGGCGGCGCGTCCTCAGCTCGATACAGCGTCGTGCTGTCGAGTTCGGCGTCGTAGACGATCACCACATCGCCTCGGCGCAGCTGCGCCAATACCGCCTCGCGCTTGGCCGTCAGCGTGACCCGGTCGGCATCCGGATCGATACCGTAATCGGTACCCTCGCGCAGCACGAAGTCGTCGATCACGCCCTCGAGCGCGGCGGTGGACAAAAGGTCGTAGGGAATTCTCATAGCGCGACTGACCGTTTGGTGGCTGCGGCGACTCCTTGTAGCTGCAGCTCCCCCGGAGAGGGTCTCTGCATTGACCCTTTTCGTGAAGTTATCCGCATATCACCGTCTGGCGGAAGGGTATGCTATTGAACCGCTCGGCATACAATGCCTTACTGGACAGAACAAGACCGGCTCCGCGCAGCGAACGCGGCGGTTCCAACGGGATTGGGAACATGGCAGAACAAGAACACATTCTCGTCGTCGAAGACGAACCTATTACGCGCGAGCAGCTCGTCAGCTATTTCGAAGAGGAAGGCTTTCGCGTCACGTCGGCCGCCACCGGTGACGAGGTGCTGCCCGCGCTCGAGAATTCTGACGTCACGCTCGTGCTCCTGGACATCAAGCTGCCCGGCAAGGACGGCCTGACGCTGACCCGCGAGATACGCGTGCAGTCGGACGTCGGTATCATTCTCGTGACCAGCAAGCAGGAACAGATCGACCGCATCCTCGGTCTCGAAAGCGGCGCCGATGACTACGTCACCAAGCCGTTCGATCCCCGCGAGCTGCTCAGCCGTGCCCGCAACCTGATTCGTCGGGTACAGATGCAGCAAAAGCAGCGGCGCAAGAATCACCTGCGCAAGTTCGACGGCTGGACGCTCGACCTGAACAAACGCGAACTCACCTCTCCCGACGGCAGTCAGCAGAGCCTGTCCGCAGGCGAGTATCAGCTGCTGCTCGCGTTCATGGAACAGGCGGGTGAGGTCATGAACCGCGATCAGCTCATGAACCGTATCCGCAACCGCGAGTGGTTCCCCGACGACCGCTACATCGACGTCCTCGTCGGCCAGCTACGCAAGAAGCTAGGCGAGAAGGCGGCCAACGCCAAGATCATCTCGACCATCCACGGCACCGGCTATCTGTTCACGCCCGAAGTGGCCTAAACTCCGGGCGAACTCACGCGGGTAACTACCGCGCGCGACGCGCGGGCACCGGTCAGGGATCTTCGATATGCCGAGCGGCGAGGCCAGCGGTGGTTCTGACGACCGCACCCCCAGCGCGTCCAAGGGCGCCACCGAGAACACGCGGGGCGGGCACACCCATCTCGATAGCCAAGCCGATCAAGCCAGCACGGCCACGCCGGACACCGCCGGCGAGCGCCGCGCGACGGTCCTGGAGCGCGGCGAGCCGAGCGCGTTAGCGGACGAGACCATTTACGAATCCGCCTCGACGATCGTCCACCGACGCACTCAGGACGGCGTCCGCGTCATCTGCAAAGCGCTAAAACCTCACGCCGCCACGCCGACGGCGATCAGTCGCTACTACCACGAGTTCGCGATCAACCAGTCCCTGACCTCGGCCTACGTCTGTCGCGCGCTCAGCTTCGACGAGCGTGTACCCGAGATCACTTTGGAAGACGGCGAGGGCCAGGCGCTGAAGACCCTGATCAGGGACGACGCGCTGAGCTGGGAGGACCGCCTGTTCATCGCGGCAGAGCTGTGCAGCGCGGTGCAGTCGATCCACGACGAGGGCGCTGTGCATCGCGACCTCAACCCGGCCAACGTCGTCGTCAACCTGACGCGCCAAAGCCTGCACCTGATCGACTTCGGACTCGCGACGCTGTCCACCCGGGAGTATCCCGAACTCGACCAGCTGGGCGCCCTGACGGGGACGCTGCCCTATATCTCGCCCGAGCAGACCGGTCGGGTGAATCGCGTCGTGGATTACCGCACGGATCTGTACTCGCTTGGGGCGACGCTCTACGAGCTGTTCGCCGGAACGCCGCCGTTCCCCTTCACGGATCCGCTCGAGCTGATTCACAGCCACATTGCTCGCACGCCCACGCCGCTCGCCGAGGCGGATCGCAAGCTGCCCCAGTGGCTCTCCGATATCGTCGCCAAACTGCTCGCCAAGCAGCCGGAGGATCGCTATCAGACGGCCGGCGCCGCCGGGGTCGATCTGCAGCGGGCGAGTCAGGACGGCGAGGCGCGCAGCGCGTCTTTCGCGCTCGGTCGGACGGACTCGAAGCACCAGCTGACCCTGCCGCAGGCCCTCTACGGCCGGCAACCGGAACAGAAGAAGCTGGCGGAGCTCATCGAGCGGGCGCACGACGGCGAGTCGCTGATCGTCCACATGTTCGGGCCACGCGGTGTCGGCAAGCAGAGCCTGACGCGCAGCTACGGGGCGCAGTTTCGCGACGGCGGCGGCCTGACCGCGCGCTTCGATTGCTCGATCGGCATGGCCGATATTGCCGAGTGTCAGCTCGAGCTCGCCCGTCAGCTCTTGCGGCAAATACTGAGCAAAGACGACGACACGTCGAACGCCTTTCTGGCCCGCTTGCGCAATCTGGCGCCGGCGTACACCGAGCAGCTGCGTGCCAACGTGCCCGAGCTGGCCCGCGTGTTTCAGCAGGCCAGTCGACCGGATCCGCAGCAGCTCGAACGCGACACGCTGCATCAGCTGCTGAAGTCCATCTCCCCGATCAGCGCGCTCGTCGTGCTGGAAAACCCGAATCGCGTCGCACCGGAAGACCTGCTCGCGCTCATGGACGATTTCATGGCGCTGAACAACACGATCGTCGTGCTATCGATGGAGAACGACTTCGACCTGGGGCTGGACGCATACCGGCTGCGCACGACCCGCATCGACCTCAAACCCATCGACCGGGCGGCGGTCCGCCTGCTGCTCGCGGAGACTTTCTCGCACAGCGAATCCAAGGTGCGCGAACTGGCGGCGGAGATCCACGAGAAGACCGAGGGTTATCCGGCGCAGGTGCTGGCGCTGTTGTATGAGCTGCACGCCAACGAGAGCATCTACTACGACGGCGAAGCGGACGGTTGGTCCTGGCGCCTCGACGCGGTGAAGAGTCACTACTTCACCGACAACAGCGCCGAGCGCATCAGCACGCTGCTGGAACGTCAGTCAGATGCCGTGCGCAGCCTGCTCGAGGTCGCGTCCTGTATCGGCGGCAGCTTCAACGCACCGGCGCTCGCGCAGCTAACCGGGCTGCCGGAGGCGGACGTCGCGCAGCTGATACATCAGGCCGCCAGCGCGGGTCTGATCGCCGTCCGCGAGACCGGCTTCGAGGACGGCCCGGTCTACGGCTTTTCTCACGCCGACATCCGCGGCCGCATCTACGCGGACCTGGATGAAGGACGCAAGAGCATCCTGCACAACGGCATCGCCGATCATCTGATGTCCCGCTCGACCGGCATCGCCACCAATTCGAATCAGACCGTGCGGCTCGAAGGCGAGCGCCTGATTCTGATGGCCGAACACCTGAACGCCGCCACCGATCCACTGGACTCCAGCCCAGACAAGCTGCAGCAGGTCGCCTACCACAACCTACTCGCGGCGAAAGAGCTGATCCGCCAGGCCGACTATCGCGCCGCCTTCAATCTCGCGCACACCGCGCTGCGGCTGTATCTGCAGGGCGACTTGTCGTCGTCGCTCTTGAACCAGGAGCTGACGCTCTGCGCGGCAGAGGCGGCCTACCTGTGCCCCGACTACGAGCAGCTCGAACGCCTGCTGGCCGACAACCAGCTGCCGAGCGCGACGCTGGCCGAGTTCGAGATTCGCATGGCGTATGCCAAGGGCGATCTAACGCGCGCGGCGAGCCTGGTGCAGAAAACGCTCACGGCGCTGCCTAACATCGACGAACTGCGCAGCCGGCCGATTCTTGAGCGCCTGACGGACTTCGGCCAATCCGGCCCGACGCTGCCTCGCCTACCCGAGTCGACGAGCGACGCTGCCTACCAGCAGGCGCTGCGGCTGTGCGGCTACGCCCTGCCGGGCGCGCTGCAAACCGGTAATCGTGCGCTGATCCGCGAGTGGTGCGAGCTGGCCCGGCGCGGCAATCGCTTCGGCTACGCCCCGGAACAGGCCGCACTGTTCGCCGCCGCTGCTGCCGTCGCCCAGTCGCAGGGCAGGCGCGGCGCCGGCCTCGCGCAGGCGGCGCGGACCGTCATCAAGCAGTGGCCAGAGGCGATCTTCAGCGCCCGGGCGCGAGGCATCCTGAGCGCGCTCTACGAACCCTGGCACACGCCGATCGACCTCGCGGTAAGCAACCTCTCCGACAGCCTGCGCGAACTGCTGGCCAGCCGCGACTACGAGTTTGCCGGCCTGCTGCTGCACTGGTTCGCGAGCAACGCGATGCTGCGCGGCACCGATCTGACCTCGCTCGCGCGACGCTTGAAGGCGCACATGGAACAGCTCGCCGACTTCGGCGAGATCACCAACGTTGCAGCGGTGTTTCACCTCGAGCGGATCATTCAAAGCTATATCGGCGACAAGCTCGACGCGGGCGCCGAGGTGGTGCAGCCGCTGTTCGAAGACGTGCCGCAGATCGACAACCCCGCTGACCGGCTGACCCGCGCAACCATCTACTGCCAGCGGGCATACTACGCGGTGATCTTCAACGATCCGGACGGCGCCCGCGAGATCCTGCCCGCCGCGCGAGAGTACGCCGACGCGCTCATTGGATCGCCGCTGCTCATCCAGCTCGCGTTCTGCGAAGCGCTGGTGGAGGACGGATCCAGGCGCCGTCGCGCCATCCGCAGGCTGAGCCGCTGGGCGCGCGAGACGCCGTTCGCTCGGCCGAAGAGCCAGATCGTGCTGGCCGAGGCGCGCTGGCGCGCGGGCGATCGCAACGGCGCGCTGGAGCTCTTTGAGGCCGCGGCCGCCAGCGCCCGCGAGTTGAGTCTGGTGAACGACGAGGCGCTCGCCTACGAGCGCGCGGCGCGGCGCTGCGATAGCGAAGGGCGTCGCGATTTTCTGCGCCTGTTCGCCCACAGCGCGCACCGCGCGTACATGCGCTGGGGAGCCGTGGCGAAACTGACGCAGTTCGAGGAGGCGTTCAGTGCGGCGCTGCGTGAGGCCGGGCGCGACCCCAGCCGCGGCCTGGCAGACATCAGCGACCTCACCGTGCGCGACTTCCACAGTCACTCGCACACCTACCACAGCCAGGAATTCAACGAGCGGCTGCTCGATACGACGACGGTGCTGCGCGCAGCCCAGGCGCTGTCCGGCGAGATTCGACTGGACCACGTGCTTGAGAAGCTGCTCGGTCTGACGCTGGAGCACGCGGGCGCGCAGAAGGCGGCCATGCTCCTCAGCACCGAGGGACGTCTGTATCTGGAGGCGGTCGCCTCCGTGGACTCGGAGCACACTCGGCGGATCAACCCACCGATCCCGATGGAGGCCTCCAGCGAAGTGCCGTTGAACATCGTGCAGTTTGTCAGCCGCACCAAGCAGGTGCTGGTGCTGGGCGATGCGACCCAGGACGATGCCTTCGTCCAGGATGCCTACATCGCCCGTAACAAACCGCTGTCGGTACTGTGTCTGCCAATCCTGCATCGGGGCGAGCTGACCGGCGCCCTCTACGTCGAGCACCGCTGGCTATCGGAGGTCTTCACGGAACAGCGCGTCGAGGTCCTGAGCCTGCTGTCTTCCCAGGCCGCGATATCGATCGAGAACGCACGCCTGTACGGCGACCTGCAGGGCGCTCGCGACGACTACCGCACGCTGTACGACAACGCGATCGAGGGGCTGTTTCGAATCTCGCCCCAGGGTGCGCTGCTGCGCGCGAACCCGACGCTGGCGACGCTGCTCGGTTTCGAAAGCGTGGACGGGCTGTTGCGCGAGTATCGCGACCTGCTGGACAACGTGTTTCTCGAGCAGGATAGATCGCAGGAGTTCATGCGCCGACTGGACGAGACGACCAGCGTCACCGCCTTCGAGGCCAAGGCCGTGACGCGCGACGGGCGAGAGTTCTGGATGTCGATCGCCGCGCGCCTGACCGAGGAGCAGGATGTCGGCGAGTACATCGACGGCTCGATCATCGACATCACCTCACGCATCGAAAGCGAGCAGGCCGAGAAACAGCGTCAGATCGCGGAGGCCGCCACCCAGGCGAAGAGCGAATTCCTGGCCAACATGAGCCACGAGATTCGCACGCCGATGAACGCCATCATCGGCTTCTCCGAGCTCACGCTCGACACCGATCTCGATCGCCAGCAGCGCGAGTACATCGGCTCTATCAAGCGGGCCAGCGAATCGCTGCTCAGCCTGGTGAACGACGTGCTGGATTTCTCGAAGATCGAGGCCGGCAAGCTCGACCTAGAGCACACGCCGTTCAAGCTCGATGCGTCGCTGGAGGAACTGCAGCGACTGTTCCGCACCGAGCTGCACAAGAAGAAGCTGCCGCTCGTGGTGCGTAATCACGCCCTGGCCCACGCGGCCTATCCACAAAACGGCGTGCTGCTGGGTGACTCCCTGCGCCTGCAGCAGGTGCTGGTCAATCTCGTCAGCAACGCGCTGAAGTTCACGGAGGACGGCGAGATCAGCATCGACGTCGAGTTCGTGGACGCCTTTCCCGACGCGCGCGGCGAAGAGCGCCTGCGGCTGCGTTTCCGCGTTAGCGATACCGGCATCGGGATCGCGCCGGAGCAGCAGGCCCGGCTGTTTGACTCCTTCGAGCAGGCCGAGTCGTCGACCACGCGCGAATACGGCGGCACGGGGCTCGGCCTGTCGATCTGCAAACGCCTGGTCGAGATGATGGGCGGCGAGATCAGCGTGACCTCGGAGGTCGAGCACGGTAGCTGCTTCGCGTTCAGCGCGGTCTTTGGCAAGGGCAAGGCGGAGATCGAGCGCGGCACGCCGCGCGCGAAGACGCGCGACCGGAGCGCGGCGCTGTTTGCCAATCGGCGCGTGCTGCTCGCCGAAGACAATCCAATAAACCAGCAGCTCGCGCTCGCGTTCCTGCAGCGCGCCGGCGCCACCGTTGACATCGCGGAGACCGGTCGGCAGGCCATGGCGCGGGCGGTGGCGAACGCGTACGACCTGATCCTGATGGATATCCGCATGCCCGAGATGGATGGCCTGGCCGCCACCCGCAGCCTGCGCGAACAGGGGCTGGAGACGCCGATCATCGCCGTGTCGGCGGACGCGATCGGCGAGCGTCGCAGCAGCGCGATCGACGCCGGCTGCAACGGCTACGTCACGAAGCCCATCGACTTCGACACGCTGCTCGCCGAGTGCAGCGAGCACATGGGTGTCGATCTGGCAGAAACACCGCGGCGGCGCGCCACCGACAACGCGGTCGAAGAGCTCGCGGAAGAGCCGTCGGCCGCCGGTGCCGCGATGCGCGTTCCGGGCATCGACGTCGGCCAGGCGATTCGCAATCACAACGACAACGTCAAGCTCATGCTGAAGCTGATGGGCGACTTCCCGCGCTACTACGGCGACGCGGGCACGCGCATGCGCGCGCACATCGTCAACGGCGAAATCGAGGAGGCCGAGCGACTGGCCCACAACCTGCGCGGGGTCGCCGGCTCGTTCGGCGCGGTCGACCTGCAGGAGGCGTCAAAGACGCTGGAGCTCGCGCTCGCGGACGGCGAAGAGACCAACCTGCTGGGGCTCGCGAACAGTTTCGCCGTCGCGCTGACAGAAGTGCTGGAGGGCGCGGAATCCCTCGCGAGCAAGGAAATCCCGCTGCGCGCGAGCGACTTTAGTGAGGATGCGTCCTGAGCGCGAATGCGTCCTGAGAGAAGTTGCGTCCTGAGAGAAGTTGCGTGCTGAGAGAAGCTGCGTCCTGAGTCGGACGCAACTGCAGGGTCAGGAAAGCGCGACGGTCGGCAGCGTCTTCAGCGCCTCCAGCGCCGCGAAATCGAACAGCGCTTGATCCGCCAACTGCGACGGCGCGATCTGCCCCAGGGCGCGCGCGATGTTGTCGATGCGACCGGGCTGCTCTACCTCCCACTCCTTCAGCATGGCCTTGACTCTGGCGCGCTGCAGATTGGGCTGCGAGCCGCACAGGTTGCAGGGAATGATCGGGAACTCACGCACCGCGGCGTAGCGTTCGATGTCTTTCTCGCGGCAATAGTACAGCGGCCGAATCAACAGGTTTCCGCGGTCGTCCGAGAGCAGCTTGGGCGGCATGGACGCCAGCCGGCCGCCGAAGAACATGTTCAGAAACAGCGTCTCGACCGCGTCGTCCGCGTGATGGCCGAGCGCGATCTTGTCCGCGCCGATGCGCTTGGCAAAGCTGTAGAGAATGCCGCGCCGCAGTCGGGAGCAGACCGGGCAGGTGGTCTTACCTTCCGGCGTCAGCTCCTTGACCACCGAGTAGGTGTCTTCCTCTAGCACGTGGTACTCCACACCCAGGGCGTCCAGATACTCGGGCAACACGTGCGCCGGAAACCCCGGCTGCTTCTGATCCAGATTGACCGCGATCAAGCTGAAGTCGACTGGCGCGCTGCGCTGCAGGCTCAGCAGCATGTCCAGCATCGTGTAGGAATCCTTGCCGCCGGACAGGCACACCATGATGCGATCGCCGGCGGCGATCATGTCATAGTCCGCCACCGCCTTGCCGGTCAGTCGGCGCAGCTTCTTGGCCAGCTTGTTGTGGTCGTAGACGCGCGCCCGCGCCGAGCGGGACTCGGGCTGCCAGGTCGCCGCCTGCGCGCCCGGCTCTTGCTCGACCGCGCCTTCGGCGACCGAATCGGCTGCAGGGTCGGATGTGAAAACACTCGAAGTCATGGTTGGGACGTCGCCGGAAACGGTCACGGATTGTCGGCGTTTGGCGCCCGGGGTTTCAAGCGTGATCTGTAGACCAGGGCCTCTCGGCCGATCGCAGGTCGCGGAGGAAGGGTTCGAGCTGACCGGCCGGCATCGGCTTCGAGAACAGATAGCCCTGCGCCATCGAGCAGCCGAGGCGCCGCAGCGCCTCGAGATCCTCCGCGGACTCGACGCCCTCGGCGATCACGTCGAGCGCCATCGCCTGACCGAGGGCGACGATGCCTGCGACGATACCGCGGTTCGCCGGCTCGGTGGCAATGCGCCGGACAAAGCCACGATCGATCTTCAGCAGGTCGAACGAATAGTCGCGCAGATAGCTGATCGACGAATAGCCGGCGCCGAAATCATCGAGCGCGATTCTCGCCCCCAGCGCCCGCGCCTGGGTGAGAAAGTCCAGACCGAGCTGATGATCCTCGAGCAGCAGGCTCTCCGTGATTTCGATCGTGAGCTGCCTGGTCGCGGGCGCCCGCAGCGCCTGCAGCAGTTGCGCAACGTCGGCCGCACTGCGCAGCTGTCGAGGGCTGATGTTCACCGAGATTCGGATGTCGCCCCAGCCGCTGCGCGCGATCGAATCCAGCAGCTTGAGCACCTCACGCACCGCCCAGAGGCCGATCGGCACGATCTCGCCGCTGTCCTCCGCAATCGGCACGAACTCTGCCGGCGATACCGCGCCGAGTTGCGGATGCTGCCAGCGCAGCAGCGCCTCGAACGCGACCAGTCGATTCGTCGCGACCTCGATGATCGGCTGCACGCTTAAGCCTAGCTGCTCGGCGACGAGGGCCTCGCGCAGAGCCGACTCCACCGCAAAGCGGCGATGCGCCCGTTCATTAAACGCCGGTTCGAAGAACACCAGCCGGTTACCGCCCGCCTCCTTGGCCGCGCCGCAGGCGGCGTCGGCGCGCTGCAGCAGCTCGCCAACGCCCGCGCCCGCGACCGGCAGCATGGTCACGCCGATGCTTGCGGTCAGATAGAGCGCGCTGCCCTCCACGTCATAGGCCTGCGTGAGTCTCTCGAAGATGGCGCGCGCCATGTCGCCCCCCTCCGCCGCGGTGGTCAGCGGCGCGAGCAAGACCGCGAAGCGATCGCCTCCGACCCGCGCCACGGTGTCAGACTCGCGGACCGTCAAGGCCAGTCGGCGCGCGACTTCGGTCAACACCAGATCGCCGCTGCGATAGGTCAGCGAATCGTTGACCGTGCCGAAACCGTCGAGGTCGACGCTGACAAGCGCGCCGATCTCGTCGCGCGAGCGGGCGGCGAGCGCATACCGCCCCAGCCTTTCGCTGAGCAGGTTTAGGTTTGGCAGCTTGGTCAGCGTGTCGTGATGCGCCTGCCATAAGAGCAACCGCCGATCTTCCGCCTCGCCGTCGCGCAAGCGCCGCCGCAGGCGACGCCGTCGAACCCAGCTCTCCGCGAGACCAGGTACCAGCGCCGGCAGTGCCTCCACCGGCAGGCGCCTGGGGGCGATCAGCAGCAGCGCCAGCGCAAGCGGCAGCGCGGACAGGAGCACGACCGTACGCGGATCGCTCGCGAGCGTGACAACCAGCAACAGCGCCAGGGCGCAGCGAGCGAATAGCCGACGTTTGGCAGCGGGAATTCTCAACGCGACATCGGGCCTCTTCCGGACAGCGTGTGCGGTGTGCACGCATAACCCTAGAAGAGGCTGGCGAGGACGCAATCGACGTCGCGAATATGACGGTGCCGCGGCGTTTGCGCGTCAAACCAACGCGTCCGCCGCGGCGCGCAGGCGGGCCTACTCGATACCGCGCAGAACCCGCATGGGTGGGGAACTGATCAGGCTGCGCGCGCCGAGCAGGCCCACGACGACGACCAGCAGCGCGCCCGCGACAGGGGTTGCCAGCCAATACAGCGGATGTGCCTGCGCGGGCAGCGCGAAGACCTCGGTCTGCAGCAGATTGACGGCCAGCTCGGCCCCGGCGATCGCAAGTAACCCGGACAGGGCGCCGAGCGTCAGGAACTCGATGCTCAGCGAGCCGGCGATCAGCGAGCGAGTACCGCCGAGCGCGCGCAGCAGACCGTGCTCCGCGAGCCGTTCGTCGCGCGACGACTGAATGCTCGCCAGCAGCACCAGGGCGCCGGAGACCAGCACCAGCAGCAGCACCAGCTCGATGGCCTGCGTCACGCGCCGCGTCACTTCCTGCACCTGACGCATGATGTCTTCCATCGGGATAACGCTGACGGTGGGATAGCTGCGCAGAAAGTCGTTCAGCACGCGCTTTCGGTCCGCGCCCAGATTGAAGCTGGTCATGAAGGTCGTAGGGACGTCGGCGAGCATGGGCGGCGAGAAGATGACGAAGAAATTTGGCCGCAGGCTGCCCCAGTCCACGCGCCGCAGATTCGTGACCCGGCCGCTGACGCGAGTGCCCGCAACGTCGATATCCATCACATCGCCAACCGACAGCCCGTGCTGGGCCGCGTACTCGTCTTCCAGCGAAATCAGGTGTTCGCCCGTGTCCTCCGGCCACCACTCGCCGTCGACCAGTTCGTTCTGCTCGGGAAAACGCGCCGAGTAGGTGAGATTGCGCGTGTTACTGAGATCGTTGTCCCAGACGTTGTCCTGCTGCGCCATCCAGTCGTCGGCGGTAAGGCCGTTGACGCCCACGACCCGCCCACGAATCATCGGAAACAGCTCGCCGACCTGCGGGCTGATACGGTCGAGGTGCCGTTCGACGTCGCCGACCTGCGCTGGTGTTACGTTCATAACAAAGTGGTTCGGCGCATCTTCGGGCAACTGTGCCCGCCACTGGGACAGCAGGGAGGTGCGAACGAGCACCAGGATCAAGAGCAGCATGATCGCGAGGCCAAAGATCAGCATCTGCGAGATGCTGGCGCCACGCCGCCGCTGTATGCCAGCCATCGCCAGCCGCCAGGCCGAGCCGGCCTGCATGCCCAGCGCACCCGCGCCGCGCAAGACAAGCCACGCGGCCAGGGCAAACACCGCAACCGCGCCTCCGATGGCGCCGAGCGTGTACAGCGTCAGCCGCAGCGAGTCGCTGTACCACAGGATCAGCCCCACGACCCCCACCGCGGCGAAGACATAGGTCAGCGCGCCCGCAGCGCTCGCGTCGATGTCGCGGCGAATCACCCGCATCGGTGAGATGCCGACAAGCGCAAGCAGCGGCGGCAAAGCGAAGCTGAACAGACACACGAAGCCGGTGATCAGGCCCAGCGTATAGGGCCGCACCCCGGGCTGGGGCAGCTCGCCCTGAATGAGATCGCCGATGATGAGCAGCACGACGTGCTGCAGGACCCAGCCAACGACCAGCCCGAGCAGCGCGCCGACGCCGCCGATAACGAACAGCACGGAAAGGTAGTCGCGCAGCACCGAACGCGGCGTCGCGCCCAGCGTCTTCAGCACCGCGACGTGATCGTAATGGCGGCGCGCATAGCGATGGGCTGCGAGCGCCACTGCGACGCCCGCCAACAGAACGGCGAGCAGCCCACCAAGCAGTAGAAAACTCTCGGCGCGATCGAGCGAGTCGCCGATGGCCAGGCTCGCGGACCGCACGCCCTGCCAGCGCATGTGCTCGACGTCCGCCGGATCGAGCGCCGCGCGCAGCGCCTCGAGCGTGTCGTCCTCGCCCTTCAGCAGATACTTGAAGGTGACCCGACTGCCCGGCTGCAGCATCTCGGTGGCGGCAAGGTCGGCGGTCGACATCAACGCCCGGGGTGCGAGATCCACGAAGCTGCCGCCGCGGTCCGGTTCCCGGGTCAGCACGCGGGTGACCTTCAGGCTGGCGAGCCCCACGTCGACCTGATCGCCGAGCGCAATGTCGAGCGCCGGGAAAAGCCGCGAGTCGAGCCAAACCTCGCCCGCGCGCGGGACCTCGAAAATAGGGGCGTCGTCGCCGAACGGTTCAGCCGCGACGCGCAGCACGCCGCGCAGCGGATAGTCGGCGCTGACCGCCTTCACCGACGCCAGCAGATTGCGGTCGCTGCCGGAATACAGCACGGTCGCAAAAGAGACGGTCTCGGCGTACTCGACGTCGAATTCCTCAGCGAGCCGGGCGACGTTCGACACGCTCTCCTGCGATCCCGACAGGATCCTGTCGGCGGCGAGGAACGTCGACGACTGCTCGACCAGCGCCAGTTGCAGGCGGTCCACGAACAGCGCCACAGCGGTGACCGAGCTGACCGCGATGACGATCGACCACAGCAGCAGTCGCAGTTCGCCGGCGCGCCAGTCGCGCCAAACCAGGCGCAGGGCAAACGGCAGACGCACTCAGGTTCGCCCCGTCCGCAGCGCCGCGCGCCGGCGAGGCCAGGAACGGCCCGGCAGGTGAACGGCGCTCACGCGACGATGCGCCCAGCGTCGAGCCGCACGCTGGTCGCACAGCGCTCCGCGAGGCGGTTGTCGTGTGTCACGAGCACCAGGGTCGTACCAAAGTCGGCGTTCAGTTCGAACAGCAGGTCCGTGATGCGCGCGCCGGTCGCGGTGTCGAGATTGCCCGTCGGTTCATCGGCAAACAGGACCTGCGGTCGACATGCGAAGGCGCGCGCGATGGCGACCCGCTGCTGCTCGCCACCGGAGAGCTCGCGGGGCCTGTGGTGGCCGCGCGCGTCGAGGCCCACGCGGCGCAACAGCTCCGCCGCCCGTTCACCCGCGTCGGCGTCACCGCGCAGTTCCATGGGCAGCATGACGTTTTCCTGCGCCGACAGGCTGGCCAGCAGCTGAAAATTCTGGAACACGAAACCAACGACGCGACCGCGCAGCAGCGCGCGCGCCTCTTCGTCGAGCTCGGTGAGCACTTCACCCGCAAGCTCGATCGTGCCGGAGGTCGGCAAGTCCAGGCCGGCGAGCAGCCCCAGCAGCGTGGTCTTGCCCGAACCCGATGCGCCCACCACCGCCAGGCTCTCGCCCGGCGCGATCGCGATGTTAATGTTCTGCAAAATCCGCAGCTCGCCTGCGGCGGTCGTTACGGTTTTGTTCACGTCCGATGTGGATACTATCGGTGTGAGCGTCGGTGCGGGCGTCGCCAGCTCGTGCACGGAGTTTGTCGAGGATTGCGTCATAGGGACCGTTTGCCGGTCTCGCGATGGCCGGTCTCGCGAGGATCGATGAATCGATCGGGTGAGTGTTCGGTTGCAGGCGGGCGGGTATTCGGCGCTCGGCCTGCTCGGCGTCCGGCGGCGCAGAGCGCTGCGGGCCGTCCAGTTTAAGTCTATGCGGGGCCGCGGTGAATGGATCGTGAACCTCGGGCACCGCCGCTGCGTCAGCGCGAGCGGGTCCGACGCCCAGCCGTCGCGGGGGTCGCCGATGAAAACTCAAAGCTATGTTGGAGCGTACAGGATGAAGCAACTGCCGGGCACCCAGAAGCGAGCGTCCCGCGGCCGATCACGCACCTCGCTGAGCCGACGGTTGATGCACGGCCTGGGCGCGCTGCTCGTGATCTGTTGCGCCGCTACCGGCCATGCGGGCACCCCCGACTCCCCTGCTACCAGTGATCGATTCGTCTCGGCCGATCAACCCGGCCTCAGGGTTCTGGTCTTCGGCGACAGCATCAGCGCGGCCTACGGCATCGATCGCGCGGACGGCTGGGCCACGCTGCTGGACGCGCGGCTGCGCGCGTTGGACCCAAGCTTCGGCGCCATCAACGCCAGCATCAGCGGCGAGACGACCCAGGGGGGTGCCGCGCGGATCGCTCACGCGCTGGCGCTGCATAAGCCCGACGTCGTGTTTGTCGAGCTGGGCGGCAACGATGCGCTGCGCGGCTATCCGATCAGCGACACGCGAGCCAATCTCACGCAAATGCTGCGCCTCAGCCGCGAAGCCGGCGCGAGCCCGATTCTGCTCGGCATGGACATCCCACCCAACTACGGGCCGCGCTATCGGCGGGACTTCCGCGGCGCGTTTGTCAGCGCCGCCGAAGCCACCGGCGCGTTCCTGGTCCCTTTCTTCCTGGACGGCGTGGCGCTGGTCGACGGCATGATGCAGAGCGACGGCATTCACCCTACGGCCGCAGCGCAGGCGCGGCTGCTCGCGACGGGCTGGGCGGCGCTGACGGAAACGGCCGGCGAGCGCTTCCCGGCCCTACTGGACTGGGATCCAGACCCCTAGTTTGCGCGGGTAGTTAGCCCGAGTCCTCGCGAGACCCGGGCTGCGCGTCTGGCCCGAGGTGCCGCTCGCCGCGCTCGGCCGCGAGCTCGATCTGCCGCTGCCGTTCGCTCAGCCCCGCCAGCCGCGCACCGCTGACCTCTACCACACAGCGCCGACAGCTCACGCCTTCGCGATAGTCCGGGTGCTCGCGATCCGAAACGCTCAGCGGTCGCCGACAGGCGTGGCACTGTTCGAAGTCGCCGGCCGCGAGGTCGGGCGTCAGGCTGACCCGCTGGTCGAAGACGAAACAGTCGCCCTGCCAGCGACTCGTCGCGGGGTCCGCGCTTTCGAGATACTGCAGCACGCCGCCGTCGAGCTGATAGACCCGCTCGAATCCCTGCTGCAGCAGATAGCTGGACGCCTTCTCGCAGCGAATGCCGCCAGTACAAAACATGGCCACGGGCTGTTCGGGGTCAAGCTGCTCCGCGACGTAGCGCGGAAACTCGCGAAAGTTGGCGGTGCCCGGATCGACCGCGCCGGCAAAGCCGCCGACCTCGATCTCATAGCCGTTACGGGTGTCGATGACGACCACGTCCGGGTCGTCGAGGAGCCGATGCCACTCGTCGACACCGACGTGGATGCCGGTGCGGGTGCCAGGCGCCGTCGCCGGACCGAAGCTGACGATCTCGGCCTTCAGCTTGACCCGCAGCCGGGCGAACGCGCGTCGCTGCGGATGCGCCCCCGAATACTTGGCGCCGAGATCGGCGAACGCCGGCCACGCACGCAGCCACGCCAGGAGACCATCCAACTCGTCGGGCTCGCCGTCCAACGAGCCGTTGATGCCCTCGGGGGCGAGCAGCACGGTGCCGAGCAGCCCCCGGCGCGCGGCCTCCGCCTCTAGCTCCGCGCGCAGGCGGCCGAGTTCGGCCTCGCCGAGGGGTTCGGCGACAAACTTGTAGAAGGCTGCCACCGCGCGCGGCGCACTGGCCGGCGACTCGGGGCGGGCAGACGTTGGTTGGGACGGCTGCACGGGCGGCGCTAAGGCGAGTTCGCCTGTCCGGTGGCCGTCGCGCCACCGCCCAGACAGGGCGGCGACAGCGGTGCCGCACCGAAACGCTCGCGCCACTCGTTCGGCGTGTAGGTGTGCAGGGCGATAGCGTGCACGGGGCCGGCCAGGAATTCCGCGACCGCTGCGTTGACGGCGCGGTGGCGGGCAATCAGGCGTTGGCCGGCGAAGGCGTCGCTCACCAGCACCAGCTTGAAATGCGACTCCGAGCCGGGCGGCACGTTGTGGTTGCCGCTCTCGTTGACGATCTCGAGGTGGGCGAGATCGAAGGCGTCCGCCAGACGCTGCTCGATGACCTGGGCGATTTGCATGCTGTTGGGGCTCCGCGCCGAAAACAGGGTGCGATCCTACCAGCGACCCGCGGCGGTATCAGTCGGGCACCAGCCAAACTGCACTGATGTTGTCCTCGCCGCCGGCGGCATTGGCGGCCTCGACGAGCGCGGCGAGCAGCACCTGCGGGGCGTCCGCGTGCTTGCGCACCAACTCCTCCAAGTGCGTCGCTCGCAGCATGTCACTCAAACCATCGCTGCAGAGCAGAAATCGATCGCCGGGACGGACGTCGAACCTGTGCAGCTCAGCCTCGACCGTCAACTCGACGCCGACCGCCCGCGTAATCACGTTGCGATTCGGCGCCTGCCACGCCTCGTCCGCCGTCATCACGCCGCTGTCGACAAACTGCTGCACGATGCTGTGGTCGCGCGATAGCTGCTCGAGGCCATCATCCCGCAGCCGGTAGAGACGCGAGTCGCCGACGTTGGCGCACGCGAGGCCGTCGGCCTCCAACCGGACCGCGACCAGCGTGGTGCCCATGCTCTGCAGCCGCGTCGAGGTCTGCGCGAGTTCGAACACCCGCGCGTTGGCACGCGACACGGCGGCGTCAAGGTCCGCGCCGGCAACCAGTGCGTCCATGACGACGTCCACCGCCACCTCGCTCGCCACCTCGCCGGCGTTGAGGCCGCCCATGCCGTCCGCCAGCACGGCGACGCCGGCGCTCGCGTCGAACGCCACCGCGTCTTCGTTGTTGTCCCGCACCCGCCCCGGGTCGGTGCGCGCGTAGATCTGCATCGCGGCACTATCGGTCAGGCTCAGCCGTTTTTGCAACGCAAGTCCGATGTGCGGTGTTGATATCCCTACCGGCGCGCGCGCCGCAGCACGCGCGTCCGCGAGGCCAGGCCGCGCATCACGCATGCCGCGCGTTCCTGCGAAGGGACTCCGAAGACGCTCCGAAGACGCTCGAAAAACGCTCCGAAAGCACTCCGCAAACGCCCGGAAAATGCCGGGCGTCGGGGTCTCCAAAAACCGGACGCCATGGGTTGGCCGGACGGCCTCCTCTGGACCCTGTGTTATCGTTGTACGGCGCGTTGTGCCTGCAGGAGGCGTGCGTGCTAGCCGCGTGCGCTGGCCGCGAACGCGCAACATTAAACGCAAACCATAAAACACCACGGTCACGCTGCTCGCCCTATGCTCGTCATCATCTCGCCGGCCAAACGCCTGGATTTCGACACGCCAACCCCTCGCGCCATCGTCCCGAAGGCGACGCAGCCGGAGTTCATGGAGGATGCCGAGACGCTCGTTAAGACGCTGCGCGACTACACGCCGCGACGCCTGACCAACCTGATGGGCATCTCCAAGGATCTAGCGACGCTGAACCAGGAGCGCTACGCCGCTTGGCGCGCGCCGTTCACGCCCGACGACGCCAAGCCAGCCATGCTCGCGTTCAAGGGCGATGTGTATCTGGGGCTGCAGGCGGGACAGCTCGGCACCCGCGATCTGAACTGGGCGCAGAAGAACGTGCGTATCCTCTCTGGCCTGCACGGCGTGCTGCGTCCACTCGACCTGATGCAGCCGTACCGCCTGGAAATGGGTACGGCGCTAAAGACCGGTCGCGGCAAAGACCTCTACCAGTTTTGGGATGACCGCGTTACCCATACGCTCAACGCGGTCCTCGAAGGCCGCCGCAGCAAGGTGATTGTGAACCTCGCATCGAACGAGTACTTCGGCGTCGTCCAACCGGCCAAGCTGGCCGGGCGCCTGCTGAACGTGCGCTTCGAAGACCTGAACAAGGGCAAGTACAAGGTGCTGAGCTTCTTCGCGAAGAAAGCGCGCGGCATGATGACGCGCTACGTTATCGACAAGCGAATCAGCGCCCCGCGCGGCTTGCTCGACTTCGACTATGGCGGTTACTACTACGCTGAGGCAGCATCCAGCGACGACACGCTCGTGTTCCGCCGCGACGGCGTCGATGCCCCGGCCAGCGCCTGACAGGCCGCAGGACGCCAACAACCAGCAGGATGACCCGATGACACAAGCCAGCAACCAAGAACTCGAGGCCGCCGTGTTCCGGCGCCTGGTCGCCCACCTCGACGAGCGCACGGACGTGCAGAACATCGAGCTCATGAATCTGGCGGGCTTCTGTCGTAACTGCCTGTCGAAATGGTACAAGGAAGCCGCTGCGGAGAGCGGCGCGCCGATCGAGTACGAAGCGGCCCGCGAGATCGTCTACGGCATGCCCTATGGCGACTGGAAGGCAAAGTACCAGCAGCCGGCGACCGCAGAGCAGCAGGCGGAGTTTGAGCGCCAGAACGCGCACACGGATTAGCGGCGAACGCGCGCGACACGACGCAACCAAGGCACGCGGGAACGAGCACATGACGGGACGCGGCATGCAGATCTGGCGAGAGTGGCGCGGTGTGGCGCTGTTCATCGTGCTGATGCTGCTGTTTCGATCGGTCATTGCCGACTGGAACCAGGTGCCCTCTGGCAGCATGCGACCCACCATCCTGATCGGCGATCGCGTCGTCGTGGACAAGCTGGCCTACGATCTGCGGGTCCCCTTTTCCATTCGCCGGTTGTCGCGGTTCGACGATCCAGGTCGCGGCGACATCGTGACCTTCGAGTCGCCACAGGACGGCAGGCTGCTCATTAAACGCGTCATCGGACTCCCCGGTGATCGCATTGCCATGCAGGACAACGAACTGATCGTCAACGGCCAGCCGGCCGACTACCGCCGCGTGGCGGGCGAAGAGTTGACGCGACTCGAGCTGCCGGACGCTGAGCGCTTCGAAGTGCTTGAGGAAACCATCGCCGACCAAAGCTGGATCACGCTGCGCCTGAAGCAGTTCAATCGCCAAGTGAAGTCGTTCGAGGAGGTGCTCGTGCCTGCCGGGCAGTACTACATGCTGGGCGACAACCGCGATCGCAGCGGCGACTCGCGCTATATCGGCCTCGTCGATCGCGCCGCCATTCTGGGTCGCGCCCACACCGTGGCGTTCTCGCTCGACTACGACAACTACTTCATTCCGCGCACGACCCGCTACGGCCGCTCGCTCGCGGCCGCAGAGCGCAGCCAGCAGATGCCGGCCCCGCCTGGCAGCTAGGGAACTGACGCCACACCACAACAAACGCATACCGTCAGACGCAACGAGGGGGAGAGGCTAATGACGACGCTATATGGAGTTTCGGGATCGCGCGCGATCCGTTCGATCTGGGCCATCGAGGAAGTCGGCATCGACTACGAGCACGTGCCCACCCACTTCTTCAACGACTCCAAGACCGAGGACTACCTCGCGATTAATCCCAACGGTCGCATCCCGACGCTGCAGGACGACGGGCCCGACGGTCCGATCACCCTGTGCGAGTCCATGGCGATCAACCTATACCTGGCCAAGCACTACGGGGGCGATCTGTACCCGGCGACCGCGGCCGACGAGGCCCTGGCCTGGCAGTGGAGCGTGTGGGCGATCTCCGAGATCGAACCGCTGCAGATGCAGATCGTGGTCCAAAAGCTGTTTACGCCGGAAGAGAAACGCAATCCCAAGGTCATCGCCGGCGCCGAAAAGGGACTGCGGCGGCCGCTGGGCGTCCTGGACGCGCATCTGGCCAAGCGTGACTGGCTGCTAGGCGATGCCTTCACGGTTGCGGACCTCAACGTCGCGGCGGTCATGCTGCTGTTCGACATGATCGAGCTGGATACCAGCGACTTCAGCGGTGTGTCCCGCTGGCGTAGCACGTGCGGCGCGCGCCCGGCGCTGGCCCGCGCGCAGGCGAAGGCGTGACCGCGGCCGCGCTGACCGTCGCACCGCTGCTGGAGCAGATCGCGGCGGGCGCGGCGAGTGCTGACGTCGAACGCAGCGTCGATCGCGGCGTCATCGACGCGATTAAGGCCAACCCCGTCATGCGCATGACCGCGGCGGAAAGCATCGCCGGCAGCGACGCCAGCAGCGTCGCCGTCGCCGCAGAGCTGGCTGCCGTCGCGGCGGCCTGCAGCTCAACGGCCTGGTGCCTGTGGAATCACCTGTGCACCTTTCACCTGTTTTGCGGCCTCCTGGGTCCGGAAAACGCCGATCAGCTACGTGGCATCACCGAGCGGGCGGAGTGGGTCTGTTTCCCGGCCGGCGCGGGAACGGCGAGCAAGGGCGAACTGGATGGCGGCGAGGTCGTCATCACCGGGCAGGCGGCGTTCGGCTCGGGCGGCCGCTATGCCGACTATGCCGGCGCGAGCTTTCGGGCGCCGGACAGCGACGGCGTCGCGTTCGCCCTCGTCGATCTGCACCAGGCCGAAGTACGCATCGATCCGACCTGGCGGGCGATGAGCCTGCGCGCGTCGGCGACAGACGACGTCCACTACGCCGGCGCGCGCGTCGACGCCGCACGAGTGGTGGCGTTTCCGTTTCGCTATCGCGAGGTCTTTCGCGACCCCGAGCGAGACATGATTCACCCGCGCTATCGCGAGGACTGGGTGGCGCTGTCTGATCTGTGGCTCGGCGCCATGGCGGCGGGCGTCGCACAGGCGGCACTGGACGAGGTCTGTGACGGCATCCGTGAGCGCGTCGCGATCGCCGGCGTAAAGGTGGCCGAGCGTCCCACCGTGCACGTCAACCTCGGTCAGGCGCAGGCCGCGATCTCGGCGGCGCGCGACACGGTCGACGCGGCCTGTCGCGAGACAGATGCCCGCATTGCGGCGCGGCAAATCCCGACCGAGACCGACTATCTGCGGCAAATGGCCGCGGGCATGCAGGCGCTGCGTCTGTGCGATGACGCGATGCGCCTGCTGCTGCGTATCCAGGGCGGCAACGGGCTGCGCGAGGGCACGAACTTCGAGCGCCGCTATCGCGATTTTCAGGCCATGCCGCTGCACATCAACGCCCATCCCGACCGGGTGACCGAGCAGTACGGCCGCGCGCTGTTGGGGCTAGCCACAGAGAATCCCTTCTAGCCGAACGCCGCGCACGCGGACGGCACGCGGCGCCGTCTGCGCCAGCAGTCCAGGGACAGATGCCGGGCGTTAGGGGCCTCTAGGCGTTGTGCTCTGCCAACACTGTCTCTTTGCCTGGTTGGTTCAACCAGCCAACTCTTGAGCGATCTGACCAGCCGCCGAACGGCGCGGCCAAATTCGCTTACCTAGTTTTTTCCTAATGTTTTCAGCCGTTTGCAACCCACCGTCCGTGCCTGCAGCGGCTGGCACGATTCCTGATTCAGGCCTTGGAGCGCGCCCGAGACGCGGGCCCGCCGGCCGGCGCAACCCAGCCGTTCGGCACGCAACAGGACAGCGTTAAGTATCGGTACAGGCGGCCCACATAAGGTGGCGCGTCTGGCCTACCGCCATGGAAGGCGCCAAGAAGGTGCAAAGGAGCTCGGTGTGATTCAGACGTTCGCCCGCCACCCGGTAGCCGCCAATCTGACCATGGTGCTGATGATCATGGCCGGCGTCTGGGCGCTCAAGGGCATGCCCACCCAGCTCGACCCACCGGCGAACCTGCCGCTGATCTGGGTGGAGGTGTCGTGGCGCGGCGCAAGCGCAGAGGATCTGGAGACGCTGGTCACCCGACCCATCGAGCAACAGCTGCGCAATCTGCAGGCGCTGCGCGAGCTGCGCTCGTACACCGTCAACGGCTTTACCCGCATCAACGTCTGGTTCGAATACGACGCCGACCGCGGCATGGCGCTCGACGACGTAAAGCAGAAGGTCGCGAACATTCGCAACCTGCCGGGTGACATCGAACCCCCGGTGGTGCGCCCATTCGTGGACCTGGAGCCGGTCGCCAGCGTGATCGTCACGGCGCCCGGCGAGCTGGCCGAGATGCTGCCGCTGGTGCGCCGCCTGGAGCGGGACCTGCTGCAGCGCGGCGTGGAACAGGTCACCTTCGACGGCCTGCCGGACGAAGAGATCGCGCTGCTCGTGTCCGGCCAGCGCCTGCAGCAGATGGGCATGAGCCTGGAGGCGTTCGCGGCCGCCGTGGCCGCGGTCAGCCAGAACGTGCCCGCAGGCACGCTCGGCGTCGGCCAGGGTTCGGTCCAGCTACGCAGCCTCGACCAGCGCCGCGACACCGACGGCTTCAACGATCTCGAGCTGGCGATCGGCGAGCGCGTGTACCGTCTGGGCGAGCTCGCCGAGGCGCAGCGGCGCGGCGTGCCCGGTCAGCCCGAGCTGAGGAAAAACGGTCAGGCGGCCATCGAGATGCAGATCTGGCGCGACGTGTCGGGCGACGCGCTGGCGGCGAATCGCGTTCTCGAGGCGTGGCTGCAGGAGACGACGCCAACCCTGCCCGCAGGCGTCGCGCTAAGCATCGACTTGAAGGTCTGGGACATGCTCGGCGCGCAGCTCGGCATGATCCTCAAGAACGGCATGTCCGGCATGCTGCTGGTCGTGGCCGTGCTTTTCGTGTTCCTGAACGGCCGCACCGCGTGGTGGGTGACCGCCGGCATACCCGTGAGTTTTCTGCTCGCGCTCGCTTTGCTCTACAGCGGCTTCGGCTACGGGATCAGCATCATCGCTCTAATCGGTCTGATCATGGCGCTGGGGATCGTGGTCGACGACGCCATCGTTGTCGGCGAGGAGATCGTCACCCAGTTCGAGGCGGGCAAGTCCGCCGAGGCGGCCGCAATAGACGGCGCACGACGCATGTGGGCACCCGTCGCCACCTCGTCGCTCACTACCCTCGCCGCCTTCGGCCCGATCATCGCCGTCGGCGGCGTGCTTGGTCCGATGGTGCTCGCCCTGCCCACGGTCCTGCTGTGCGTGATCGTCGCCTCGCTCATCGAGTGCTTCCTGGTGTTGCCCGGGCACCTGCGCTCGGCGCTAGCACGCACGACGTCGCAGAAGAAGGTCGGCCGCCGCGAGCGTTTCATCCAGGGCTTCTATCGCTTTCGCGACGATCGCTTCATCCCCGCCGTCCGACTCGCGCTGCGCTATCCGGGCGCGACGCTGACCTGCGCGATCGGCGGGGTCGTACTGGCCGCCAGCCTCATTGCTAGCGGCCACGTGGGCTTCAATCTGACCGTCGGTTTCGATTTCGAGTCCATTACCGCGGACGCCGAGTTCGCCGCGAGCGCGACGCCCGAGCAGCGCGAGCGCTTCGTCGCCCACCTGGAGCAGACGCTCAGCGAGGTCAACGAGGAACTCGCGGCAGACAACGGCCGCCGCAACGTCACGGGCTGGACCGTGAAACACAACGCGGCCAGCTTCAATCAGGAACGCGTCACCGGCAAACAGTATGTGTCGCTGCAGGCCGCCTACGCGTTCGAGGAGCAGCGCTCGGCCGACCCAGCGGCGTTCGAGACCCTGTGGCGGGCCCGCGTGACGCGTCCGCACTACGTCGAGCGCTTCGTGCTCGCCGTGGCGGGTGGCGCCGGCGGTGGTGATCCGGAAATCAATCTCGTCCTGCGCGGCGACGACACGGCCTCGCTGAAGCGCGGCGCGCAGGAGCTGATCGGCGCCCTGCAGGGCTACGCGGGCGTTTCAAACGTCATCGACAATCTGCCCTACGGTAAGGAGCAGATCATCTTCTCGCTCACGCCGACGGGTCGCTCACTAGGTCTTTCGGCCCAGGAGGTAGGCCGCCAGCTACGCGCCGCCTACGCCGGCGCGCGCGTGCAGATCTTCAACGAGGACAATGCCGAGATCGAAGTCCGCGTGCTCTTGCACGACGACGAGCGACGCGACATCGGTCAACTCCGACGGTTTCCGATCGAGACGGCGGGCGGCTTCGTTGCCCTCGGCAGCATCGCCGAGCTGCACAACCGACGCGGCATCGACACGATTCGCCATCACAACGGCCAGATGTCGGTGGCGGTTTCCGCCGACGTCGACACCTCGGTCGCGAATGCGCTGACGATCATCAACGGCGTCAAGGCCGACGCGCTGCCCGCGATCCTGGACCGGCACGGGCTGCAGTTCGATCTCGGCGGCCGCTCACGGCAGGACGCTCAGATGCTGGACACCATGGCGCTGGGCGCCGTGCTGACCCTGGTGCTGATCTATCTGATCCTCGCGTGGGCGTTTTCCTCCTACCTGTGGCCCTTCGCCATCATGCTGGCCATACCGTTTGGCTTTACCGGCGCCGTCTTCGGTCACTGGGTCATGGGCTGGGACTTCGGCGCCATGTCGCTGCTCGCGTTCATGGCGCTCACGGGGATCGTGGTGAACGATTCCATCGTCCTGATCAGCGTGCTGCGCGAACGCCTGCGCGACGGCAGCGACATGACCAGCGCGCTGCTCGATGCCGTGCGCTCACGGTTTCGCGCCGTCGTGCTGACGTCCCTGACGACCGTCGCGGGACTCGCGCCGCTGTTGCTCGAAGACTCGAGTCTCGACCTGTTCTTCACGCCGATCGCGATCACGCTGTGTTTCGGGCTGTCGTTCGCAACGCTGCTGGTGCTGATCGTAATTCCCACGATGCTGCTGCAGCTCGAGCGCGCCAAGTCCTGGGGCCGGGCGTTCACAGCCCGCGCCAAGGCGGGCGTCCCATCACCTTTCGCAACACCAAATTCTGGAGTAAGCCGATGACGTCCCCGGAAGCAGGCATCGCCGATCCACGCCCGGACAACCAAGGGCGCGCGCGGCCGGTATGGATCAGCGCGGGCATCGTTGCGGCGACTCTGACCCTCAGCGCGCTGATTTTCGTGACCGGTCCCGACAACGCGCCGACGCCGCCGGAGGAAAAGGCCTGGTCCGTCTCGACCATGCTGGTGGATCCGCGACCGGCGACGCCCAGCTTTACGGGCTACGGACGCGTGCATTCACGCGCCATGGCCAAGCTGACCTCCGACATCTCCGCGACGGTAGCGGCGGTGCACGCCGAGGAAGGGCAACAAGCCGCGGCAGGCGCGCTCCTGGTGCAGCTCGACCCCAGCCAGTTTCGGCTCTCAGTCGCCGAACGCGAGGCTGAGCTAGCACAGCGCCAGGCTAATCTCGCGAGCGTCGAGTCCGAGCTGCTGCTCGCGCGGCGTACCGACAAACAGCACGCATCCATGCAGCGCATCGCCCGCGCAAAGCAGGCGCGACACGAGCAGCTGTTGCGCGATCGTCTGATTAGCCGCGCCCTGTACGACGAGGTGGCGCAGGCGACAAGTCAGGTCGACATCGAGTTTCAGCGCCACAAGCAGCAGCTCACACAGCTCCCGCATCGGGTGGCTGCCGCCAAGGCGGAAGTGAGACGCGCCGAGGCGCAGCTCGATAGCGCCCGCATCGACCTGTCAAAAACCGAGCTGCGTGCCCCGTTTGCCGGGCCCGTCACCGCGGTCAACGCGGCCGTGGGTGACCGCATGCTGCCCGGAGCCGTGCTCGTCGAGATGGCCGACGACGATGCGTTCGAGCTGCGGGTGCCGATTCCAGACACCTACATCGCGCAGATTCGCGGCGCGCTGGACGCCGGCGGTGAGGTCGCGGGCACCAGCCGGCTGGGCATCACCAAGCTGACGCGGATGGCCTCGGTCGTGGCGCCCGGCCAGTCCGGGCTCGACGGTTTTTTCGCCATCGGCAACGCGACCGAGCGACGCCCGGCGGTGGGTCAGATCGTCGAGGTCAGCGTCGCGCTGCCCATCATCCAGGGCACCGTGGCGCTACCCCCGCAGGCCCTGTATGAAAACCGCCGCGTCTACGCCGTGGTGGATGACCGCCTGCAGGCGCTGCCGGTAGAGCGGGTCGGCGAGACGCGCGACAACCAGGGCAACTATCGGGTGCTGGTCCGATCCCGGGCGCTCGCCCGGCACGCCGAGATCATCACAACCCAGCTCCCCGCTGCGATGCCCGGCCTGCTGGTGCAGCCCAGCCGCGACGCCACCAATCTCGTCTTCAGCGGCGACGGCGAGGAAGGGGCACCGCAACTGGACGACGCGCGGCTGACGCTCGAGCCGCCCGAGGCGGAGCCAAGCAGCACGGGTCGCAACGCCGGGACCCCCGCAACTCGACCATCGTGATAGCCTCAAGACCACGTTCGAACAACGAGACCCGGATATGGCAAAGAGCTTCACCAGCACCGTCGTCGGTCTGCTGAGCCTGTTTACACTCACCGCGTGCAGCGGCGAGACCGAGCAGGCGAGCGCGCAGGCAGCAAGCGCCGCGCCGACCCCAGCCGCGGCCCAGGCCGCAGCGGCGCCGCCGGCCGCGGACCCGCAGGTGGGGTCGAGCGCGCCGGACTTCGCGCTGCCGGGGTCCGACGGCAAGACGCACCGCCTCAGCGACTACGCCGGTCGCCACGTCGTGGTCGCGTTCTTCCCTAAGGCCTTCACCGGGGGCTGAACTCTGCAATGCAAGGCGCTGCGTGACAGTGACCAGGAAATTCGCAACTTCGACGTCGCCTACTTTATGGCGAGCACCGATTCACTCGCGGACAACACGGCGTTCGCGCTCAAGAATGACGCCAGCTTTCCGATTCTCGCGGACGAAGACAAATCGGCGAGCGCGGCCTTCGGCGTGCTGGGCGGCAGCGGCTACGCGTCGCGCGTCACCTTCTATATCGATCCAACAGGGAAGATCGCCAGGATCGACCGCGCGGTGAATCCACGCACGGCAGGCGCTGATCTCGTGAGTGCCTTACAGGCGTTGGGCGTGCCCGCAGCCGGGTAGCCTCCGGTCAAGCAGAGATCGCGCCTATTGTGTGAGCTTAGGTGCGTCCGGCGCTCGCCTATGGCTTTACCTTATGAATGAGAATGATTATCATTTGTGAAATCGGGCGTGGCGCATGCACCGTCCACGCACGCGGGCCGGGCATATTGGTTACGCCTTGAGGACTCACTAGATGGAACGATCGCTGCTGCGCTTCAGACTGCTCGGCCCGGTGACGAATGCCGTGAACCTTCACGCGCGGCGGCTGTTCGCCCGCTACCTGACCGGTCTAACGGCAGCTCTCAGCGCCATAGCGCTGCTCGCCATGCCCTGCCACGCTGACGAGCGTCAGTACACATTCTCTTGGCAGTTCGAACAGGACGCGGCACTCAAGCCACGCGGGGGCACCACCCGCGGCGGCCCGCTGACGCTCGCGACGTCACCCTCGGCCGCCTACCAGCGGCTTGCGGCCGCGCGGGACGCCGGCAAGAGCGCCAAGGTCCTCGACCGACTCGCGATCCTGGCCATGGCTGGCGACTACCGGGCGAGCTTCGACTTTCTGGAAACCATCGGCTACACGGCGGACTACAACCCGTCACAGCCCTATCAGTCCTGGGGCACCGAGCGGGTTTACGTGCTGGTCGACGAACCGGAGCGTGTCGAGCTGCAGCACGTGCTGGTCATGCAGATGCGCAACAAGGACGGCAGCCTCACGGAACCCATGGCTATGAAACATTGGCGCCAGGCCTGGCGCTATGAGGATCGGGATCTGCACACCTACCGCGGCGCTCGCAACTGGGAACATCGCCGCCTCAGCCGCGGCGCCGCCCGCAGCCGCTGGACCCAGGCCGTGTTCCAGGTCGACGATTCTCCGCGCTACGAGGCAAGCGGCCGCTGGACACACGACCACGGCGTCTCGAGCTGGACCAGCGACACCACCTGGAGGCCGCTGCCGCGACGCGAACACAGCGTCCGCAAGGACTATCAGGTGCTGATCGGCACCAATACGCACATCATTAACCCGACCGGCTGGGTGCAGCGGGAAAGCAACCGCAAAGTGGTACTGGACGCTGACGGACAACCGTTAACGACCCTCGCCGCCGAAGAGGGCCTCAATCGCTACGAGCGCCTAGACGGCTTCGACTTCGCGGCCGGCGATCTATATCTGCAGAAGACCGGCTCCTACTGGGCCGCCGTGCGCGACTACTGGGACACGACACTGGATCAGCGACGCGACTTTCGACTCGCGAGCCAGGTGGACGGCATGCCGCTCTTCGCCGCGATGTTCGCGGCGGCCGAGGCCGGGAGCGACGCCGCGTCCCCGGCCAGCGCCATCGCGCCCTACCTGGAACTCGCCAGGTGAGGCGCGGCATCGAACCTTTAGGCCAGGCGCCCGGCCTGCAGCCCCTCAAACCCCAGCCGCACGCGCATCTCAACAAGGGCTACCAGGCACCCAAGGCGCGGTTGACGTCCGCACAGCGCGTGGCGCTGGGCTGTGGCTGGCTGCTGTTCATGGGCCTGTACATCGGGAGCTGGTGGCTCGTCTGACCAAGCCCGAGCGGCGCCCGCCATATTCGCCACAGCGCGCTCCACGCGGGCCGCGCTCACGCTAACCCCTTCGGGAGAAATCGTTTTGCCAGCCCAGTACCAGCTCACCGTCGCACACAACGATTCGCTGACGCCCCACATGCGACGCATACGTCTGACCGGCAGCGACCTGCGCGACTTCCCGGCGGATCAGGAGAGCGGCTACGTGAAGCTGCTGGTTGAGCGCGAAGACGGCGAGACCGTGCCACGGTCGTACACGATCCGCGCGTTCGATGCGCGCCGCGAAATGCTAACGCTCGACTTCGTCGACCACGGCGACTCCGGTCCCGCGTCCGCTTGGGCACGCCGCGCCGAGCCGGGCGCCGCGGTGACCATTCGGGGACCGGGCGAAAAGAAGCTCGCCGATCCCGCGGCCGACTGGTTCTTTCTGGCCGCCGACCTCAGCGCCCTGCCCGCGCTGGCCGTCAATCTGGAGGTCCTGCGACGCGACGCATCCGGCTACGCGATCATCGAGGTGCCGAGCCTGGATGACCGGCAGAATATCGACGCTCCGACCGGCATAGACGTCCAGTGGATCGTCAACGAGGACGCCGCCGCGCCCAACCGCGCACTGGTCGACACGGTGCTGCGGCAACCGTGGTTGGAGGGACGCGCCTATCCGTGGTTTGCCGGCGAGTTCGACGGTATGCGCGCGCTGCGCAAGTACTTCCGCGACGAGCGCGGCATCGATCGCAAGGCCATGTATCTGAGCTGCTACTGGAAGCTGGGCGACACCGACGAGGGCATGAAAAAAGCCAAGCGCCGGGACGCGGAAAGCGACGCGCAGACGCTCACGGCCGTCGGCGCGCGCTGAGCGGCAGATCGCGGCGTCGGCGCCGGGCGACATCCGTGCTACGGTCGGCCGACGATGAAGGCATCCAGCACACCGAATGCGACGGCGCAGCTGCGCGCCCTGACCGATCTTGTCCGCGAGACCGGGCAGGCCCTCCCCGAGATAAGCGCCAGCGGCGGACTGGTCGAGACGCTCCGGTGGGGGCAGACGTCATTTATGCCCGCCAAGGCGCGTGTTGGGACCACCGTGCGCGTGGACCAGCATGACGACGCCCACGTTGCGCTGTACGTGCACTGCCAGACCAGCCTGATCGACAGCTTCCGGACGCTGCTCCCCGACTTGACCTACGCGGGCAATCGCGCGGTGCTGTTTCCGTGCGACGAGCCACTGCCAAGCGACGAAATCCGGCTCTGCGTCGAAGCCGCGCTGCTGTACCACTACAACAAGCGCCGCCCTAGGCCAGCCACCGGCCGGCCGTCGGCGGCGACGCGCCGACGCTCATGACGACCGTGCCCCTCCCTGATCTCGGTGCGCGACCGCTTACGGTAGAGTGCACCGCCCGCATCGCCGCGCCGCCCGCAGCCGTGTTCGCCGCCTGGAGCACCGATATCGATCGCTGGTTCGCCCAGCCGGGCACCGTCGCGATGGTGCCGGAACCCGGCCGACCGTACTTCTTCTACAACCGCGATGACTGGGGGCGACACCCCCACTACGGACGCTTCCTAAGCGTGCACGAGCACCGCCTGCTTGAGATGACGTGGATCACGGGCAACGGCACCCAGGAGGGCACGGCGGGGGCGGAGACGGTACTGCGGATCGAGCTCGACGGGCACGGCGGCAACACCGGGATCCGCCTGCTGCATTCGGGGTTTGTCTCAGAAGCCTCGCGCGCCGGTCATCAGGACAACTGGCCGCTCGCTCTGGATGAACTGGCGGCCGCGTTGGCATCAGGCTGAGCGCTGCGGGCGAGTTCCACGCCGCGAGCTTCAGCGGGGCGCAAGAAAAACGTCAGCAAAAGCGCTCAGGCCCTGACCACTGGCCCGCGCTATAGCGATCGCCGTGACACCAGCCGACCGGTAGCACGGCCTCGATCCGAGCCAGGTCGGTATCCGTCAGTCGCAGCTCGGTACCGGCGACCAGCTCCTCGAGGTGCGCCACGGAGCGCGTTCCAGGAATGGGCAAAACATGCTCGCCCTGCGCATGCAGCCAGGCGATCGCGAGCCCACCGGCAGGCACGCCCATCTCGGCGGCGAGCCGACGATAGGACTCGGTCGCCGCGAGGTTGCGCTCTAGAGCGATGCGCTGAAAGCGCGGATTCACCTGCATGAACGCAAGGCTCTGACAGGTCTCGAAGTCGAGCGGCCGGTCGGTGAGCAGCGACCGGCCGACGGGAGAGAACGCGACCAGAGACGCCCCGAGGTCCCGCGTCCGCTGCACGAGACCCAGCTCCGGCGCCCGCGTCGACAGCGAATACTCCGACTGCACCGCGGCAACCGGCTGCACCGCGTGCGCGACCTGCAGCGACGTCGGCGCGATCTCGGAAAACCCGACCTGCCGCGTCTTGCCTGTCTGCACCAACGCACCGAGGGTTTCCGCGACCTCTTCGATCGGCGTGTCGGCATCGCGGCGATGCACGTAGAACAGCTCGACCTGCTCGACGCCCAGCCGCGTGAGCGATTTGTCGAGCTCGCCTTCCAGGTGGGCGCGCGTGTTGTCGTAGGTGCGCGCCCCGTCGGGCGTTGTGGTGATGCCGGCCTTGGTAGCGATGGTGAAACAGTCTTGCGCCTGCTTGCCCTGCTGCGCGAGAAAGGCGCCGATGCGGCGCTCGGATTCCCCCTTGCCGTACGCGTTCGAGGTATCCAGGTGCGTGATACCCAGATCGAGACAGCGCGCGAGGATCGCATGCGACGTCTCGTCGTCGGTCGGCCCATAGAAGTTGCTGAGCGACATAGCGCCGAAACCCATCGCGGAGACGGGCGTGCCAAGCTGACCCAGTTGCCGTTGTTGCATCGCGCTACCCCTTTATCGCTTCTTATCCCTTCAACCTTTTTACTGCAGGCCGCCGCGCGTCAGCTGATCGGGATCCAGGATGCGGCGCAGCTCGTCCTCTGCGATGTCCGTCTGCTCGACCGCGACGTCGAGAATCGGGCGCCCGTCCTTGTAGGCCGCCTTGGCAATCTCAGCGGCCTTGGCGTAGCCGATGACCGGATTCAGGGCAGTGACCAAGATGGGGTTGCGGTGCAGCGGCCCGGCCAGGCTGTCCGCGTTGACCTCGAAGGTGGCGATGGCGCGATCCGCGAGCAGCCGCGAGCTGTTGGCTAGCAGGTCGATGCTGCCTAGGAGGTTGTCCGCGATCACGGGCAGCATGACGTTCAGCTCGAAGTTGCCGGATTGACCCCCATTGGTAATCGCCGCATCGTTACCGATGACCTGAGCGGCGACCATCGCCGTGGACTCGGGAATCACCGGGTTGACCTTGCCCGGCATGATGGACGAGCCGGGTTGCAGGGCCTCGAGCGTGATCTCACCCAGCCCGGCAAGCGGTCCGGAGTTCATCCAGCGCAGGTCGTTGGCGATCTTTAGCAGCGCGACGGCCAGCGTCTTGAGCTGACCCGAGAGCGCCACCGCCGCGTCCTGGGATCCCAGCAGCGGAAAGTAGTTGGCCGCCGTCTGGAAGGCCACGCCGGTAGCATCGCTGAGATGCTGCGCGAAGCGCGCCCCGAATTCCGGGTGCGTGTTGATACCGGTGCCGACGGCGGTGCCGCCCAGCGCCAGTTCCTGCACGCCGGGTAGGACCGCGACCAGCCGCGCCTGCGCGTTGCGCAGTTGGTCGGCCCAGCTGCGCAGGCTCTGCGCCAGGGAAATCGGCATCGCATCCATCAGGTGGGTGCGGCCGGTCTTGTAAACCGTTTCCAGCTTCGCGGCCCGCGCTTCGATGGTGTCGATCAGGTGGATCAGCGCGGGCTGCAGTCGTTCGTGCACACCCAGCGCGGCGCTGACGTGGATCGTGGTCGGAATGACGTCGTTAGAGCTCTGACCGAAGTTGACGTGGTCGTTGGCGTTTACTTCGCTGCCCAGCGCGCGGCTCGCGAGCGTCGCCACCACCTCATTGGCGTTCATGTTGGTGCTGGTGCCCGAGCCGGTTTGAAACACATCGAGCGGAAAGTGGCGCATGACGTCATCGTCGTCGGCAAGCGAAGCACATACAGAGGCGATCGCATCCGCCATGTCAGCGGGCAGGCAATCGAGCGCGGCGTTGGTCTTGGCCGCGTTCGCCTTGACGAGCAGCAGGGCGTCGATGAACGCGCGCGGCATGCGCCGTCCACTAACCGGAAAGTTCTCGATGGCGCGCTGGGTCTGGGCGCCGTAGAGCGCATCCGCCGGTACCGTCAATTCGCCCATGCTGTCTTTGACAACACGTGTGCCCTCAGTCATCTCATGTCCTCTGTGGTGTTATCGGATCTGGTATTCACTGCGTCGCGTCAGCACGCCACGCTGATGTAGCCGTATAGCCTCACGCGTTTGCGCCCATTGCGCCAGCCCCGCAGCGCGCGGCGGCGACAGTGCCGGTCGATGGCCGCTTAAGCCAAGCCGTCAGTCCCGTCCTGTCGATCGACAACGGCGCCAATAGCGGCGTCGGACGCAGGAAGCCGGCAGGATTGTCCCCGGATTCCGGGACCTCGTCGATCGCCATGGCAACGCGCAGCGGATGCCGTCGGTCGCAACGCTCGGGGTTTCTAAAGGCTCGGCCGCGCGTCGCCGTGATTTGGCACATTTTTCGTATTCTTAATTTTAATACTTATGAGAATCGTTTGCATTTGATATGCCCGGGCGCTAGTTTGAAAGCCGTCGTTTTTTGCGGATCCCCTTAGCCTATGAAGCCCATATCGAAAACCACACTCACGACAGCAGCGCTCGCGAGCCTTGCATTCAGCCCTCTCGCCGCGGCCCATCACCACGCCGAGGCGACGCTCGGCTCGGGTACAATCGGCCTGCTGCTGATGATGCTGGGCGTGCTACTGGCGACCGTCGCGCTCGTCCTGGATCGCCACGACGGCTCGCCACCGGATGCCCGTCGCACCCTTCGCAAAAGCGCCGCTCGACTCAACCCGCTACCGCTACTGACACGCGCCTCGAAACTGGGAGCCAACGCACCGTGAAACTCTTCGACATGACTCTGCCCAGCGTCCAGGGACACTGCGACGTGCCCTGCGGCATCTACGACCCGGCCACGGCCCAGATCGCCGCGCACTCGGTCGCACGCTTTCTCGACCAGATCGCAGAGCTGCCCGAAGGCTCGCTCGATCGCGCCGCGCAGGCACGCCTCGCGCGACTGGTCAGCCAGAAGGAGGCTCACGCGGCCGAGGTGAAGGCCGCGGTCGTGGTCATCTGGGGGGACTACTTCAAGGCACCGCAGTTCGAGGCGCACCCGTCGCTGCACGAGCTCACCCACAGCATTCTCCTGACCGCCTCGGCGTGTAAACAGGAGATCGATCCCGCCAACGGTCGCAAGCTGGTCGATCTGGTGAACGACTTTGCCGAGATCTTCTGGCAGACCAAGGACGTCGACACCGAGCGGGTGGTCGCCAAGTACGCGCCGAATCTGGAGATCGTCCGGCCGCGCTAGTCGGCGCAGCGTGCTCGTCGCGTCGTCGCCGGCGCGCGCCCGAGCCTAGACGTCGAGAGGTCGAGAGGTCGAGCGACGCGATCCGTCGCTCGATGCTAACGGAGGCACCCCGGAGGCTTCACAGACGGTTCACCGGGGTGTTGCCAATCTAACGGCATGACCGCTGGCATGCCCACCGACAGAACCATCACCCCGCGCTGGGTCCTGTGTCTTGCGCTGCTCGCCTGCCTGATTGCGGCCAATGCGGCCAGTGAGACACACACCATGTTCGACGCGAGCGCAGAAGGCCACTCCTGGCAAATCGTCAACGACACCGTGATGGGCGGGCGATCGAGCTCGACGTTCGATCACACCGACGAGGGGTTCGTGTTCTCCGGGCTGCTCAACAACAACGGCGGCGGCTTCGCGTCGGTGCGGGCCAGAGCCCCTTCGGGCGGCATCACCGGCAGCGACGCGATCCGTCTGACCGTCCTGGGCGATGGACGCACCTACCAGCTACGTCTGAACAGTCGACGCCATCGCTACAACTACCAGCACAAGTTCGCCACCCGCGCGGGCGAGTGGCAGACCCACACGCTGCCGCTCGACGACTTCCGGGCGAGCTGGCGCGGCCGCAAGCTCGATCGGCCGGCGCCCGACCCCACCGACGTGATGGGCTTCGGGATTCTGCTGGCCGACGGCAGAGATGGGCCGTTCCGTATCGCGGTGGACCGTATCGAAGCGATCCAGCGCTAACCCTCTGCGGGCCGAAGTTCGGCCACCGCAGCCTGGCGGCGACCATTTGCTGTTAGCGATGGCGCCCCTCTGACATCCCGCTTCGCCTGGATTTACGCAGCTTTATAGCCCTTCTCCCCCGTCCGGTCCGTCTGCGGCCGGACGCCCCCCGTGACGCCGCGCCACGCCGGCGCAGAGCGCCTGTGCACCCCACTGGAACATCGCCAAAACCGCCCCGCTAGAGGATTGCGGTTCGATCGGGCCGCACGGTATGATTAAATGATAATGAGAATAATTACCATTTGCAGTTTCATCAGCAAAGCAACTCACAAGCGACATAACCAAGGGGAAAGGTCGATGGCAACACAACACCGCCACTGGTGGGCGCTCGGCTTGGCCGCCGCCTGCACCACCGCGTGGGCACAGGACGACGGCGAACGCCTGCAGGAGACCGTCATTCAGGCGGAACCCACCATTTCAATCGCGACACGCTCGCTCGGCTCGGAAGAGCTGGTGCAGCAGATGACCGATACGATCGAAGACACGGTGCGCTACATCCCTGGCGTGCAGGTCAACGACAGCGGCAACCGCTTCAACGACAACGGCTTCAACATTCGGGGTCTGGAAGGCGACTTCGTCGCCGTGACAATCGACGGCGTCGACCAGGGCGAGACCCTGAATCCGCCTTCCTTCTCTCCCTACGGCTTCTTCGGTTCCAGTCGCGGTGCAATAGAAGTGGAGACGGTCAAGGCCATCCAGGTCACCAAAGGTCCGAACTCGGTCTCGGTTGGCAACGGCGCGCTGGCGGGCGCGGTTACCTATGTAACCAAGGACCCGAGCGACTTCCTGCAGCCCGACGGCAACGACAGCGCGATCGCCATCAAGACCGGCTACGACAGCCGCTCCGATGAGATGATGGTCAGCGCCGCGCTCGCGAACCGCGCCGGACGCGTCGAATCGCTGTTCCAGGCGACCTATCGCGACGGCCACGAGGTCGAGGCGCACGACAGCGGCGACGACATCAACGGCAGCGCCCGCGGCCAGGCCGACCCCTTCGACCGCGAAGAGCTCGCGCTGTTGGCTAAGGTCGACTTCGCCGTGCGCGACAACCACACGCTCGGCCTGGTATGGGAAAAGGTGCAGCGCGACATCGATGGCACGCCGCTGTCGAGAGAAGAAGGACCGACCTATTTCGACTTCATCACCGACGATCTGAATGACCGTGATCGTATCGGCATCAGCTACGACATAGACGACGCGCAGCTTGGCTTCGCCGACGAGATCGCCGCGACATTCGACTATCAGTACCTGCACACCCAAGGCATCACGACCTTTGGCTTCAACTCCGCCCGCACGATGGAGCAGTTCCTGCGCCAGGAAGATCGCGCCTTCAAACAAGAGACCTACCGCGTCGGTCTCGATCTCAGTAAAGAACTGACGCTCGGCAGTCTGGAACACGAGCTCACGTACGGTATCGAGTACGAAACTATCGAGGTCAACAACGAGCTGTTCGATAAGCGCTACGTGGGACTGACCATGGATTCGGGTGAACGGTCCTTCAACGTCGACGGCACGTGGGTCCCGGAAACCGACATCGATCGTTTCAGCCTCTATCTGCGCGATGAAGTCCGTTTCACCGATCGCGTCAGCGGATTCGCCGGGGTTCGCGTCGACAGCACGGAGTACTCGCCGGAGGTGGATGACCGCTTCCCTGATCCGACGGGTGACACCTTATTCGACGCGGACTTTACCGCCTGGGCCGGTGAGATCGGCCTGCGCGTCGAGGTTGCCGATGGCCACAGCATCGCGGCGTCCGTCAGCCAAGGCTACAAGGCACCGACCACGCAGGATCTGTTCCTGGACGTCGGCAGCGGTTTCGTCACTGACATCACCACCGGCAACGAGGTGCTGGACATCGAGGAAGTCTCGAATCCGGACCTGGATCCGGAGCGTTCGACCAACTACGAGCTGTCGTACCTGTTCCAGCGCGGCCGCACGCGTATCGAGCTCACGGGCTTCTTCACGGACTACGATGAGTTCATCCAGAACGTATCGGACGCCGTGCCCTACGCTCAGCCGATCACGGTACAGGAATTCAGCTTCGCCACCTTCACCTTCGTCAATGTCACCAGGACCGAAGACGCTTTCGTAAGGGCGGAAAACGTCGGTGCGGTCGAGCTGTTTGGCTTCGAACTGGACGGCCAGTTCGCATTCAACGACCAGTGGTCGGTGCGCTTCGGCTACTCTCACGTCGAGGGCGAGCACAAGTCTTCGAGCCTCAGCCAGATCAACGGGTTCCAGGATGGCGACGATCTCGTAACAGCGTCGCCGGACTCGGCTCTGCTGTCGCTGCGCTATCAGGCACCGCAAGGTAACTGGGGCGGCTCCGCCAACTTCGTCTGGACCGACGGCGTCGATGAGTCAACGGATGCGAGCTTCACGTCGCTCAACAACGGCGAAGGTCCCGTGCACTACCCCGACTCCTGGACGACGCTGGATCTGATCGGCTTCTACCAGTTCGAGCAGCTCGGCGGTCTGCGCCTCTCCGTGGCCGTGCGCAACGTCTGGGACGAAGACTATGTGCGCTGGGAAGTGATCAACGGCGTGCGTCCCGGCAACGGCGGCTTCTTCGCCGGCGCCAGCGGCAACGGCTTCGAGCGCTTCTCCGATCCCGGACGCAGCGTCTCAGTCGACCTCAGCCTGAACTTCTGACGCTCGGGCCGCGAGGCCCGACAGCTCAACTGCAACCGCGCGCACGCCGTCCGGCGAGCGCTGCGGACCCGCCCCCGGCGTCAGCACGCCGTACAGCAAAACCGGCGTCAGTACACCCGCCGCTAGCGTGACAAGCGCCTGCCGACGCCGCTGCCGATTGAACAGAACAATCCCGAACCCGGTCAGCGCAAACACCAGCATGCCGATCGCCGAGACGTCGATGAAGGCCGACCAGACGCCGCCGCTGCCGCGCCCCTTGTGCAGCGCGTTCAGCACCGCAAGCCACGAGCCGCGATCGATCTCGATGCTCAGCTCAGCCGGCGTCACCAGCACCAGCGCCTGACCCGCGATCAGATCGTATTCGAGCGAGATCTCCTCGAAGTCCTCGAACTGCTCGATGCGCTGGGGCGTGCCGAGCGTCGTGCGTCGACTGATCTCGGCCTGCAGCCGGGTGAGGTCCGGCGACCACTGCGAAGGCAGACCCAGCGCCGCCTGCAGAGGTTCGTCCAGCGGCAGGGACCAGCTCTCGGCCGCGGCGTCCTGCCCGTACCAGCCGTGGTTCAGCGCCACGCCGGTGACCGCGAAGAACGCGAGGCTGGCGAGCAGCACCGCGGAGGTATACAGGTGAATCAGCCGCAGACAGCGCAGCGCCAGTGCCCGGGTCACTGTGCGGTCCGTTCGGCGCGCTGCGCGGCTACCAGGTTCGTCAGGCTATCGATCTGGCCGTCCAGGCCGTGCTCGTCGGGATAGGCGCGGCGCACGTCCCGCAGGGTCGCCAGCGCCGCCTCATAGTCGCCTCGATCGACCGCCACCTGCGCAACCCCAAGCAGGCCATTGCGACGCACCGATTCCAGCGCGCTCGCCCGTTGAAACAGCACCGCCGCCTGCGCCAGCGCGCCGGCGGCGCGCTGGGCCTTCGCCAGCGCAATCAGCGCCTGCCCGTTTGCCGCGTCGCGCTCGAGCGCACGGCGGTAGGCCGCCGTGGCCGCCGCGGCGTCACCGCGCGCGGCGGCGAGGTCGCCGCGCACGGTCATGAGCGCGGACACCTGCACCGCCGACAGCCCGGCGCGACGCCGCCACTGCGCGTCGGCCAGCGCCTGCGCCTGACGCAGCGCATCGCGTGCCAGCAGCCAGCGGCACAGGCGGATGAGGTCCGCCGGTTCGACCTCTCCCGCGCCGACGTTCGCCTCCAGCAGCGCCGCCGCGCGGCTGTAGTTGCCGTTGCTCAGATGCAGCTGGGCCGCCGCCTGCCGATTGGCCGGCGTCGCATCTCCCAGCCGCAGTGCCGCTTCCAGCGAGGCGACCGCCCGATCGGTGTCCTGCTGCTGCAGGGCGAGGCGCGCGCGCTGCTGCCAGACGCTGACGTTGGTCGCGGCCTCGCCGAGCAGCTGATCGATCAGCGCGCTCGCCGAGCCCGCGTTGCCCGAGGCCACCAGCGCCGTCAGCAGGCCCTGCTGCCACTGCGGGTTGTCGGGCTCATGCACCAGCGCCGATTGATAGGCGCTGATCGCGCTCCAGGGATGCGCGAGCTTCAGATTCAAATAGCCGAGCTGGCCGTAGGTCTGCACGTCCGTCGCGCCCAGGCTCAGTGCCCGCGCGAGCCGATCCCGCGCGGGCCGCTCTTGACCGGTCAGCAGGTAGAGGGTGCCCAGCCCGGCGTTGGCCCGGATGGAACCGGGCGCCGCCTCGAGCACGCGGCGGTAGACCTCGATCGCCGCATCGAAGCGACTCAGGATGGCGTGTAGCTGCGCCTCGAGCAGGTCGAGCGCCGGGCTGTGTGGCGGCGGAAACGCCTGGATGGAGGCGAGCGCGATGTCGTACTGCTCACGGCGCAACAGCGGCCGCAGCTCCTGCGACAGCTCGAACTCTTCCGCGGCGACGCGCAGATCCTCATCGAGATACAGCTCGCCTTCGGGCGCGAAGCGCCAGGCGGGCTCGCTGACCGCGACCTCAACCGCCGCGGCGCGTTCTGTCGCGAGCACGAAGAGCGTCAGGGACAGCACGAGACCGACGACGCGACTAGCCATTAGAGCGAAACTCAATGGGCCAGACGAACCGCGCCCGCACCCGCTCCCCGTCCTTCTCGGGCGGGCTGAACCGAGCCCGGGCGATGAGCGAGCGTATGCGATCTTCCATCTCGGGATACTCGTTACTCCTGATGCTGCGCAGCCGCACGCGACCGGACTCGTCGATCAGCACGGCTAGCTCGACCTTGAAGCGATCGATACCGGCGCGCAGCATGCGGGCCGTGAACTGGATCGACAAGTCCGTCAATAGCTGCGGCACGCCGTCCAGCTCGGCCAGCCCAAAGCCGTCGAAGTTGACGGCGAGCAGGTCGTCGAACAGCGGTGTCTCGCGTGGCTGCGCGGGCGGCTCCAGCGCCTCGAGCTTCAGTTCCGGCGCCTGGACGCGGCTGACGGGCAGCGCCAAGCGAGCGTCGCTGCTGGTCAGCAGATCGAGCGCCATGTCGGCGTTGGTTGGCGGCTCGCGGACCGCCGGCGGCGGCGGTGGCGGCGGCGCCAGCGCGCTCTCGACCTGCCGCACGACGACGCGCTCCTTGGCGACGAAGGGCGGCGTGTAAAAATAAAGCGCGAGCAGGCCGACGAGACCGGCCAGCGCCAGCGCCAGGGCGCGCAGCACCGCGAGCGCGGGCTGGGCGGCGATCACTGGCCGTCCTCAGCGACCGTCGCGACGTGCACGGCCTCAGCGCCCGCCAGCTTCGCCTGATCGATCACGCGCACGAGCAGCGCGGTCGGTACGACCGCATCGGCCTGCACCACCACGGGCTGGCGTCGGTTCGCCAGCAGCGGTTCGAGCGTCGCCCGCACCCCGGCAACGCCGATCCGCGTGCCGCCGTAGACCACCGCGCCGTCGGCGCCGATGCCGATCAGGAGGACGTTGCGCTCGATCTGTTGGCTGCTGAGCGCGTTCGGCTTGTCGACCTCGATGCCGGTCTCCTTGACGAACACGGTCGAGACGATAAAGAAGATCAGCAGGATGAACACCACGTCGATCAGCGGGGACAGATCGATGCGGGTCTCTTCCCGGGCCGCCAGCCGCGATTCGAGACTCTGCCTCACGCCGCGGCCTCCCGACGTACCGCGCCGCCGAGCAGCGCGAGCAGCACCCAGCCAGGGATCGCGGTGAGCAGGCCGATCTGCGTGGTGACCAGCGCATCGGCGATGCCGCCGCTGACCAACAGCGATGGGTCGAACCCGCGTTCGATGCTCATCTGCCGAAACGTCGACAGCAGACCAACGATGGTGCCAAGCAGCCCAAGCAGCGGCAGCACGCTGACCAGCACGCGCAGCGTGGGCAGCACGTTCTGCGTGCGCTGCAGCCAGTCCGCATCGCGACGCTCGAGCAGCAGGTAGGCGGCCCACGCGAAGGCGGCCAGCGCGGTGCCGAGGATCGCCCAGCAGACCGGATTGCTCAGCGTCGCCCACTTATCCACGGCGGGCGACCATGTCGATATCGGTTAGCGTAACCGCCGTTTGCTCCAGAGCGCCGGTGTGCGCGCTGGCCCGGCGGCTCAGCAGCGCGTGCAGCACCAGCGCGGGAATAGCGACGATGAGTCCCAGTTCCGTCGTCACGAGCGCCTCGGAGATGCCGCCCGAGACGACGCTGGGATCGTTGCCGCCGAACAGCGTCATCATGGAAAACGTATTGATCATGCCGGACACCGTACCGAGTAGACCCAGGAGCGGCGCCACCGTGGCCGTGACGGCGATGGCGCCGAGAAACCGCTCGAGCCGCTCGCGCTCCGCCACCAGCGCGCCAAACAGGCGGTCGTCGCGCTGCTCCACCGTGGGCGCTGCGCGCACGATCTCGACGATCTCGGCGCCGATCGGCGGCAGATCCCCCAACCAGCGCTGCATGGCCGGCTGCTGCCAGGGATCGGCGTCGCCGCTGACGCGCGGCGGCGTCACGATGCGCGGCAGGCGCAGGAACTGCCAGGCCTTGCCCAGCGTGATCAGCACGGCGAGACAGGCGAAGCCGAGAATCGGCAGCACCCAGATCCCGCCCTGACGCAGATGGTCGACGATGCCCTGACGCTGACCGCGCGCCGCCAGGACGCGCCGAATCGTGGGGTCGAGCTGCACGCTCGCGACGCCGTCCCGGCGCAGGGCGCGTAGCGCGTCGAGGTCGCCGCCGCTGAACGGCAGCGCGGCGAGCGGCAGATCGCCCTCGCGCTCCAGCAGCAGCCCGCCGCCCTCGGCGTCCAGGTACCAGGCGATCGGACCGAGACGCAGCCGCTCGCCGTCCGTGAGCTGGCCGTCGTCGCGCACGTAGCTCGCGCGCGCGAACGATGGCGCCAGCGCGGTCTCGAACCGGTCGATCGCGTTCGCCAGCACCTCCTGCGCCGGCTGGTCGACCGCGTCGGAATCGAACTCGCGCAGCAGGTTGGCCTGATACGCCGCCTGAGCGCGCCAGCTACGCACCCGCGTTTCGAGCTGGCCGATGCTGAGCGTCCGCTCATCGGCCGCACGCCGAGCGGCGGCGGCGGACGCCCGCAGGCGCAGCACGTCCGCATTGACCGCGTTGACCCGCTGCGCCTGGGCGGCCGCCGCGCGGCCGATATCGCGGGTTTCCCGATCGAGCGCTCGCTGAGACTTGGCGATGTCGTCGCGCAGGCCGGCTAGCAGCGCCGCGTCGCCGTGAGCCCCGCTCGCGCTCGCTATGAGGAGTGCGGCCAGCAGCCACCGCTCAGACGCTCGCAGCGCTCTCGCGGCCGTCACGGCGCGACGATCTCGGTCGACACGGGCAGGGCCAGAAGCTCCAGCCGGCCGCGGCTGCGCTGAGCGTCGACCAGACGTCGCACGGCCGCTGGCGACGCGCCAGCCGGGTCGCCCCAGCGCCAGCCCTCCTGCGTCGAGTGGCCCACGCCGGCTAGGGTATCGCCGCGGCTGACGTAGTAGCCGTGGCTGAGGCCGATGAAGACCTGCTGCACCTCGACGGTGGCCACGCCAATGGGCATCTGGGTCTCGTGCAGCGCGATTCGCTGATCGAACTCCGCGAGCGCGTCCAACAGCGCCAGGACGCTGCGCAGCTCGCCGCTGGTGTCGGCCGCGGCCGCGGCGTTGTCGAGTTCGGCCTGGCAGAGGGCCCGCAGCGGCGGCGGCAGGCGCGGCAGCAGGGCCTCGAGCCGCTTCACGACCGGCGGCAGCGCCGCCGTCAGCACAGCCGCGTCTGCCTCCAGCGACTCCTGTTCCGCCAGCAGTTCGCCGCGGCGCGCGGACACGTCGTCCTCGACGGCCGCGCGCTGCTCGATCAGGCGCTCCAGATCGGCCTTCTCGCGTTCCAGCAGCGCCTGCTGTCGTTCGCCCGCGACGCGGCGCTCGCGCCAGTCGGCGTCGAGCTCGCTGCGCTGGCGCTCGATCGCGCTCCAGCGCCCCACCAGCGCGTCGACCTCGGCGCCGATGCCCGCACCGGGCGCCACGGCGGGTACGCACAGCATCAGGAGACCAAGCGTCGCCGCACGAGCACGCGTGAACCGGGGAATCAGGCGGGAAGTTGTCATATTCAAATTGCGCATCCAGACTGTTTTCTGCGGGCTTTTGCGGGACAAGCTGCCGCCCGACGAGGCGTCCGACCGCGTCGCTGTCGCAGCTTGCACGCGTCGCTGTCGGGACCGCTGCCGGACGCCTCGGTCCAGCCGTCAGCCTCTCTCAAACGGCAATGATTCTCGTTTGTATTTAAACCGCCGGCTGACGATAATCCAAGTGATCGGGACAACGGAGACGAATCGATGTTGGGAGTGAACAACACCAAGACCAGCCGGCGCGCTGGGCACCTGACGACGGCCATCTGCGCGCTGTGCTGCACGGCCGGCGCGGTGGCAGGCGATCAGGACGATTTCTGGAGCGATTCCTATCGCGAGGTCCGGCGGGTCCAGTTCATCGATCGCTATGACCGCGACGCGGACGGCCGCGTCAGCTCCATTGAATTCGAGCAGGCGCGCCGCGACCGCTTCGACATCACCGACGAGGACGCAAGCGGCACCGTGTCGCGTGAGGAATACGTCTATGAGTGGGAAGACCGGCTCGACGCGCAGATGATCAAGGACCGAGCGTCGGAGGTGAAACAGACGCAGGTGCGCTTCGGCGCGCTGGACCGCAACGACGACGAGCGCATGACGTGGCGCGAGTATCAGGCCTCCGGCAAGCGCATGTTCAAGGCCCACGACGGCAACCGGGACGGCAAGATCGACGCCGAGGAGCCGAATCGCCCGCGCGAACGGGCCCGCACGGCGCGCAAGATCGATCCCGAGCAGATGAAGGCCTGGCAGCTCGCCCGCGTCAATCGCATGCTGCGCATGCCGAGCACGCACCGCCGCTCGGGCGTGATGGTGCGCTACGACACCGACGGCGATGAGCTCGTCACGCGCAAGGAATTCAACGCCCAGCGGCGCAGCGACTTCGACCGTACCGACGCCGACGGCAACGGCTGGCTGAGCGCCGACGAGTACCTCGCCGAATACGAGGACCGGCTCGACGCCGAGATCGAAATCCAGCGCCGCGAATCGGTCGAGCAGGCAGGTCGACGCTTCGCTGCCCTCGACGATGACGAGGACGCCGCCATGACCTTCGCGGAGTATCAGGATTCGGGGCACAGCATGTTCGCGCGCCACGACGCCTCCGGCGACGGCTACGTGACGACCAGCGATCCGCTGCCGGCGCCGCCGACCCAGGTCGCCGCGGTCACGACGACGAACGACGCGCAGCAGAACTAGTCGCTTGCGCGCGCTCCCCCGCCCGGCGGATCGCGCCGCCCGCGTCCTGACGCTCGCTCTCACGCTGCTGCTGCTGGGCGCCGCGCCCGCGCGCGGCGCGCCAGGCGAACAAGGCGAGCAAGGCGCGCTCGTCACCGAACGGCTGACCGCGAACGGCGTGCTCGGCAGCCAGCTCACCATGGCGGTCACGGGCGCCGACAGCGTGCGCGCGCGACAGGCCATGAACGCGGCGGTCGAAGAGATCAAGCGGCTTGAGGCGCTGCTATCGAGCTATCGGGACGACAGCGAGCTGAGCCGCCTGAACGCGAGCGGCGAGGTCGAGTCGGCATCCAACGATCTGCGCGCCGTGCTGGCGCTGTGCCAGCAGTACGCGGCCCGCCTGGACAATCACTTCAGCTGCGCGCTCGGCGCTCTCCGGCAGCGCTGGCAGACGGCCGAGGCGAACGCAGAGCTGCCCGACCGCATCGAGCAGCGCCGGCTGGCGCGCGAGACGCGCGGCGCCGCGATCGACCTGAGCAACGGCGGCGCGCGCATCGAAGCGCCCATCAAGCTCGACGTCGACGGCCTGGCGAAGGGCTACATCATCGACGCCGCGTTCGCGACGCTTGAGGCGCGCTATCCGACCGCAGCCGGCGCGTTCGTCAATATCGGCGGCGACGGCCGCTACGGCGGCGTGCGGGCGGACGGCCAGACCTGGCGGGTTGCGCTGCAGGGCGCCGACGCGCCGGGTACGCTGCAGCTGCCGGCGAGCGGCGCGGCCATCGCCGCGAGCGGCTCGAGCAGCCGCAGCTACACAGTCGGTCGCCGGACCTTCAGTCAGGTGCTCGCACCCCGCGACGGCTGGCCCGTCCATCAGCCGCCGCACACCTACGTCATGGCGCCCACCGCCGCGCTGGCGGACGCGATCGCGACCGGGCTTATGGTGATGCCGCCCGCGCGCAGCCTGGACTGGCTCGGCCAGCAGAGCGACGTCGAAGCGCTGCTGGTGCTGGTCGACGGCTACCAGCTGACGACCCCGCGGTTCAGATCCGCGCTCGTCGCCGCCGACGCTGCGCCGCCGGCACAGGGCTTCAGGCTCAGCTATGAGGTACCCGATATCGACGCGGGCGACTACCGGCGACCCTACATCGCGGTGTGGATCACCGGCGCCGATCGACGCGTGGTGACGCAGCTGTTGCTGCGCGGCGACGCGGAGCGCTGGGCGCGCGAGAACACGCGCTGGTGGTCGGCCATCGGTCGCAGCAACACGGCGCTGTTCGACGCCATCGCCAGACCGACGCAGCGTCCGGGCGCGTATCAGGTCCACTGGGACGGCCACGACAGTCGCGGCACGCCGGTTGGCGACGAGCGGCTGATCCTGCACGTCGAGGCGGCGCGGGAATATGGCGACCACGACTACGTTCGGCTGCCGCTCGATCCGATGGGCGAGGCCATCGAGTTTCCGGGCAAGGGCGAGATCGGCCCGCTACGCCTCGAGTGGACCGCGACGCGCAGCCCCGCCATGGCGGCCGCGAGCGCGAATCGCAGCAGCGCCCCGCCGTAGCTTCGGCGTTCGTTGGGCGCGGCGATCCCGCCTCCGCCGTTCGACTGCGAACCTCACGCGGCGTTTACTCAAGGCGCCCTACCCTGTATTTCGACACGGTCTGTTGCGCGGCGGCGTGTCGGCGTCGGGCGCCGGCTGATCCGCGACCATCCGAACGAGCCGTCGACGGGCTGCTACAGTTGCTTCGCGACGTCGGCGCGAGGAACAGCAGGTCGAACGCAAGATCCCGCGCGACAGGCGCACGAGGGAGAGAAGCGCGCGCCTGAGCGCACCAGAGGCTGGTGTTCGCGGCGCGACTGATTTGCCCAGGGCTGACGGAAGAACGGTGCCAGCAAGCTCAGCAGCACGACGAACGACGACTCCCGCCGCCAGCAAGGTGCTCTGCCTGCTGCTCTGCGCGACGTTTGGCGGCGGAGCGCGCGGCGAGAGTCAGGCCGCGCCGGCAGCATCCGATCCGGCAGCAGCGAACGCTGAGCGTGCCGAAGAAGAGCTGATCGAGGTCGTCGCGCAGCGACTGCGCTTCGGCGCGGGGGGCGCCATCGACCCGGAACAGTCGTTCGACCGCGACACGATTAGGGCGCTGGGCGTGAGCAGCCTCGACGAGCTGATCAGCGAGCTGGCGCCCGAGCTGCGCAGCGGCCGGGGGCGGAGCTCCGGTCCCCCGGTTGTGCTGGTCAACGGCCAGCGCATCGGCAGCTTTAACGAGGTCCGGCGCTATCCGCCGGAGGCCGTAGAGCGAGTCGAAATCTATCCGGAGGACGTTGCACTGCGCTTCGGGTTCCGACCGGAGCAGAAGGTCATCAACTTCGTGTTGCAGCCTCGCTTCCGCGCGGCGCCCGTCGCCACCAAGATCGCCGCCGCCAGCGACGGGGGCGCGGAGACAGCCGCGCTGGAGGCGGGCTATCTGCGCCTGCGCGATCGGCGCCGCCTGAACCTGACCGCACGTGTGTCCCGAGACCGACCGCTGCACGACTCTGACCGCAGCGTCGCGGTCCCGACCGATCGGCCGGCGGGGCTGACAGGCAATCTGTTCCCGGCCGGCGAGCGCGCCGAGCTTGATCCCGCGCTCTCGGCACTCGCGGGCGAGCCGGTGTTCAGCGCCGCGATCCCGGTCCCGGCGCTAGCCCTCTCCGACTTCGCGGCTACCGCCAATCAAACCGCGACGACCTCGCAGGCAAGCGCCAGAACGCTGGTGCCCAAAAGCCGCGAAGCGCGGTTGACGGCCAGCCTCGCCCATCCGGTGGGCGAGCGGCGCTCGGCGAGCTGGTCCGCCGAGGTGTGGCAGTCGAGGTCCCGGGCAGAGCTCGGCCTTGCAGGCCTCACGATCGACGTGCCAAACGACCATCCGCGCTCGCCGTTCGCCGGCGTCGTCACCGCGGAGCGCCTGCTGCCCGAAACGCTGCTGCGCGAAACGCAGAGCCGGCGCGTCAGCCTCAGCGCGACGCTCGCCGGCCAGCGCGCCGGCTGGAACTGGCTGGGGACGGCACGTTTCGACGATCTGGAGCGGGACACCGAAACCGGGACGGGCGTCGACGCCGCCGCATTCGAGGCTGCGGTTAACGCGGGCGACGCGTCGATCGATCCCTTCGGCCCGCCCGCGTCGTTCACCATCGAGCCGCTGCGCGACCGCACCCGCCAGACCCAGTCGGCGCTCGAGCTGCAGACCAACGGCACTGCGTTCGGCGAGCGCCTGTCCACGACCATCGCCGCCAGTCTGCGGCGCGACGAGATCGACAGCGTCACCGAGAGCCGGCTGGCGAGCGCGGCCGTGCAGCTCGAGCGCAACGGCGCGGCGCTCACGACCAGTTTTGACCTGTCGCTGTTCGAGGGCGCGCGACTGGGCAGCCTGTCGCTGAACGCCAATACCGGGCTGACCGGGTTGAGCGACTTCGACGCTCTACACCGACTCGGCGCGGGACTGGTCTGGCGGCCGAACTCGGCGCTGCGCGTCGTCGCGTCCTGGAGCAGCGAGGAGGACGCACCGACGCTGCCGCAGCTCGGAGACGCGATCAGCCGGAGCCCGAATCGACGCGTGTACGACTTCGCGAACGGCGCCGCGACGAACGCGATCCAGATCACCGGCGGCAACCCGAACCTGCGCGCGGCCGAGCGCCGGTTGGCGAGCGTCGCGCTGCGCTTGGAGCCGTTCGATGCGCACGATTTGTCGCTGTCGCTAAATCTGCTGCGACGCCGCACACGGGATCCGGTCGTGACGCTGACTAATCCGAATGCAGAGGTCGAGGCTGCGTTTCCCGAGCGCTTTACGCGGGACGCGGCAGGAACACTCCTGAGCTTTGACAGCCGCCCCATCAATCTGCATGCGAGCCGGCGCAGCGAGTTCGGCTGGACGCTGCGCTTCAGCCGCGCCGTGCGCTCGGAGGCCGCCGGTCCGACGCGCGGCCGCCCAGGCAGAGGGGGCCAGGCGTCGGCGCCGCGCCGCGGCGAGCGCCCGTTCGGCGGCGGCTGGCGAGGCTTCGGCTCGGGCCGCGGGCGCCTTGGCTTCTCGCTCGGTCACCGCGTGACCCTGCGGGACGACGCGAGATTCGGCCGCGATCTGCCGCTGCTGGATTTCGTCGGTCACACGGGCGCGGGGCGGGCGGACGGCGCGGAGCACGAGGTCAATCTGCGCGCGTTCTACGCCTATCGCTCGTGGAGCGGAAGACTGCAGTCGAGCTGGCAGAGCGCGACGACCACGCTGCCCGATCCGCTCGCCCCTCAGCTGAAGCGCGCCCCGCTGCTGCGCGTTGATCTCAGCGCGGCCTACACGGTATTGCCCCGCAGCCGGCTGGCACAGCGCTGGCCGCTGCTGGGTGGCACGCGCATTCGGCTGAGCGTCGACAATCTGTTCAACGCCCGACCGCAGGTGCGGGACGAGTTCAATCAGACGCCGCCGGGCAGTTCCAGGGCAGAACTCGATCCGCTCGGCCGATATTTCGGCCTGGAACTCCGCAGCGTGCTTCGTTAGTTGGACGCCTCGCGCAACCAACGCAAGTGAACGCCGCGACGGTGCGCCGGGGCACAGCAGACTTGCACAGCAGACTTGGACACCCACGCTCGGCGTCAGCCCTTTCGAGGAACGGCTTGGTAAACTTCTGACGCCAAAGGGAGGAAGCGCCATGAGCAACCAGCAGGGTACAGAAACAAGCAAGCAGGACATCGACCGCGTCCTGGAACTGCAGCGCAAGAGCTATCTTGCCGAGGGCGTCGTATCCAACGCGACGCGACACGAGCGACTCGAGCGCGCGATCCAGGTGCTCAAGCGTAACGAGAACAAATTCGTCGAAGCGATGAGCGCCGACTTCGGCCATCGCAGCGACCACCAATCTCGCTTCACCGACATCGCCGGATCGATTGGTCCCCTGCGCCACGCGCAGAAGCATCTGAAGTCCTGGAACCGATCGGAAAAGCGCAAGGCCGGACCCTTCCCGCTGAATTTGCTGGGCGCCAAGGCGCGGGTCGACTACCAGCCCCTCGGTGTCGTCGGCGTGATCAGCCCGTGGAACTTTCCGGTTAATCTGACCTTCACCCCGCTCGCGGGCATCCTAGCCGCGGGCAACCGCTGCATGATCAAGCCGAGCGAGTACACGCCGGCCACGTCGGAGGCCATGCGCGAGGCGATCGGCAGCGAGTTCGATGAGGCCGAGATCGCCGTCGTCGTCGGCGGCCCGCAGACCGGCGCGGACTTTGCCGGTACCGCGTTCGATCACCTGCTGTTCACCGGCGCGACCTCGATCGCGAAACACGTCATGCGCGCGGCCTCAGAGAACCTGGTCCCGGTCACGCTGGAGCTAGGCGGCAAGTCGCCGGTCGTGGTCAGTCGCAGCGCGGACATGGACAAGACCGCGAGCGCGATCATGACCGGCAAGATGCTGAACGCCGGGCAGATCTGTCTGGCGCCGGACTACGTCATGGTGCCGCAAGAGCGCATGCCGGAGTTCGTCGAGTCGAGCCAGCAGGCGGTCGCAAAGATGTACCCGACCCTGCTCGACAACCCGGACTACACCTCGATCGTCAACGAGCGCCACTTCGAACGCCTGAACGGCTACATCGAGGAAGCCCGCGAGAAAGGCCTCGAGGTCGTGGAGCTGAACCCGGCCGGCGAGGACTTCCGCCAGCAGCCGCACCACAAGATTCCCCCGACGCTGATCATGGATCCGGACGACGACCTGGCCGTGATGCAGGACGAGATCTTCGGGCCGGTGATGCCCGTCAAGGGCTACGACCAGGTCGACGACGCCGTCGATCGCATCAACGCCGGCGCCCGACCCCTGGGGCTGTACTACTTCGGCGAAGACAGCGCCGAGGAAGCGCGCGTCTTGGACCACACGACCTCGGGCGGCGTCACCGTCAACGACGTCGTCATGCACGTCGCGCAGGAAGACCTGCCATTCGGTGGCGTCGGCCCTTCCGGGATGGGCGCCTACCACGGCTACGACGGCTTCAAGACGTTCAGCCACGCGAAGGCCGTGTTCACCCAGTCGAAGCTGCCAGTCGCCGAGCTGGCGGGACTGCGGCCGCCATACGGCGAAAAGATCCTGAAGGCGATCAAACAGCAGATGCGCTAGCAGCCGGTAGCAGGAGGAAGACCGCAGGAGCGAACGACGGGCCGACGGACGGTTGCGGGCCTGCGTGCAGGACCATGATCGAAACCCGCACAACCAGACACCCAGCGAACGAAGATCGATTCGTCATGCGCGATCGCGTTCTGGTCGCCTACGCCAGTCAGACCGGCCGCGCCGAGAAACTCGCGCGGCAGCTCTGAGAGCGCAATCCCGAGCGCTGCGACCTGTTCGCGCTCGGCGAACTCGACCCGATCGCACTGACCCGCTACGCGCGCCAGGTGTTTATCGTTTCGACCCACGGCGAAGGCAAGCCGCCAACCCGCGCCGTCGCTTTCTTCGCTTCCCTGCAGAACGCCGCGATCAATCTGGCCGGGGTGCAGTTTGCGGTCCTCGCACTCGGCAATCGCAGCTATGAATACTTCTGCGCCTTCGGCAAGGCGCTGCACGCGCGGCTCATCGGGCTGGGCGCCGCGGCGCGGGTGCCGCTGGTCGAGGTACACAACCACGACATGGCCGTGATCACGCACTGGCGTGAGAAGCTGCAGCTGACCTTCGAGCTGCGCACGGAAGAATCCACGGACTGGGTCATCGCGACCGTCATGGAGGCGCAGCCGCTGCCGGAAGCGGCTGCGGTCGAACTCGCGCTCTACGTGCAGTGCCTGGAGCAGGCGGAGGCCGCGGCGCTCGCCGTGCGCACGAGCCGCCATCAGCCGGAGGCCGAGGCGTTCATCGCCCGCATCGTCAGCGATCCGCAGAGTCCGTTCACCAGCATAAGGGTACCGACCGATACGGCGAGCGGACGCTACGCGCGATCGCTGCAGAAACTGGCCGCCACCGAATCGGGCGACAAGTGGCTGGTGAAGACGCTGGAGCAGATGCCGGACGGCGGCGCGTGACCGCGTCAGACCCGGCTCCGTCGTCGCGGACGGTGTGAAAGAGCCCCGCCACGACCTCGCAGCATGACGGCCGAGTTAGCGGCAGCCGCCGCAGCGCGTCCCCGGAATCGAATGAGATCGTTTAGGCTTGATCGCAATCGGGCCACACTCGCGGAGGCGGCGCGCCGACTGCCATGGAACACGAACTGACAGACATCGACGCCGTTCAGGAGGCGGTGGGCCGGCTCGCCGGACCGCGCGACATGAAGGTGATCGACTTCATGGACGAACACGCGATTCGCTGGCTCGCGCACGCGACGCTGGGGATGCTCACGTCCGGAACCAATGCAAGCGATGCATCGCAGGCGACTCTGGCCGCGACGCTCGCGGGCGGTCCTGCGGGTTTCGCCACGGCCGTGGACGCGACCATGCTGCAGGTGCCGGGTGCGCTCGTCGACGACCCCGGGATCATGGTCGCCGGCAACGCCTTCGCCTCGCTGTGGCTGCTGCCCGGCATGACGGAGACCCTGCGGATCAACGGCCGGGTCGCCGACGTCGGCCCGGAACGCATACTGGTCGCGGTCGAGGAATGCTATCTGCACTGCGGCAAGGCGCTGATCCGCTCCGACTTCTGGGCGCCGGACGGCGTGTCGCCCGCGCCCACCGAGGTGACCGACTTCATCGCCGCGAGCCGGCTGCTGGGGCTTGCCACCCTGAGCGCGGACGGCCGAGCCGATCTGAGCCCAAAGGGCGATCCCGCCGGCGCGCTGCTGCGCGAGGCCAACGGTCACCTGTGGTATCCGGATCGACCCGGTAACCGTCGCATCGACAGCTTTCGCAACATCGTCGACCAGCCCCGGGTGGCGGCCATCGCGCTGATTCCCGGCAGCATCCATGCGCTGTACGTCGAGGCCGGCGCCCGCGTCAGCCGCGACCCCGAGCAGCTCGCCGCCTTCGCCGTCGGCGACAAGACGCCGCATCTGGTCACGCGCCTGCAGGCGACGCGGACTGACTTGCGTTCGAGCGCGGCGCTCGAACGCGCCGCGCTATGGCCCGCCGCGGCCGCGCCGACCGGTCTGCGAGCGGCGGAGATCTTCAAGACCCACGTCAAGCTGAGCAAGGAAAGCGGCCTGGGCGCCACCCTGACCCGGGCGGCGATCTCTATCCCGGGGGCGATGCGCCGCGGGCTGGAGAGCGACTACGAGAAGAACCTCTACTAAACTGCGCTACCCGCCCGGTCGCTACAATCGAGAATGAATCTCGTTTAGACTGAGTCTCCGATCGACCGGAGTTGTGCCTGATGGCCACGGCGAAACGCTCGCGCCACAGTCGCTGGACGATCGCGGGCCGCGCCGCGACCGCGATTCTGCTGGGCTATGTGTTCGCCAACAGCGCGGGCCTGCTGCTGGCTCTCGCGCTGCCCGTTGACCGCATCACCGGTGTGCTCACCGGCACGATCGCCTCCTTCCTGCTTTGGGGCGCGGCCATAATGTGGGCCTTCTCGGTCACCAAAACCCGCACGGCGCTGCTGGGCTTAAGTTCGAGCATCACACTCTGCGCCGGCGGCGCGTACGGACTCTATCTGCTGGGAGGCACAGCATGAACGGCGCGTTCCGTCAGTCGATGACCTGGCTGCACACCTGGTCCGGCATCGTCGTGGTTTGGCTGCTGTACTTCATGTTTGTGACCGGCACCATCGGCTACTTCGACGACGAGGTCGACCGCTGGATGAAGCCCGAGCAGGGACCGTCCGCGCAAATGCCGATCGAAGCGGGCTTGGAGGCGGCCCAGACGCGGCTCGAGGACATCGCCGCCGGCGCCGACCGCTGGTTCATCTATCCGACCATCAAGCGCAGCAATCCGCACCTCTCGACGTTCTGGCAGATGCCCACGGTGGAGGGCGAGGACGTCGTGCGCGGCGACGAGGAGCTGGATCCGACAACCGCGCAGCCCTTCACGCCTGCCGCGCGCGACACCGGCGGCGGCCAGGTGCTGTACCGCATGCACTATCTGCTGCACTACCTGCCGGGTCGCAGCGGCTACTACATCATGGCGATCGTGACGATGTTCATGTTCGTCGGCCTGATGACCGGCGTGGTCGCCCACAAGAAGATCTTCAAGGACTTCTTCACCTTCCGCTGGGCGCGGGGGCAGCGTAGCTGGCTCGACCTTCACAACCTGGCGTCCGTGGCCACCCTGCCCTTCCAGTTCATGATCACCTACAGCGGCCTGCTGTTTACGCTGGCGCTGTTCTGGATGCCGTTCGTGGTACTGGGCGGCTACGGCTTCGACATCAAACGCATCTCTGCGCTCGCGATCGAATTTCAGGGCCAGCAGGCCGAGCGCTCCGGCGACGCCGTGCCCCTCGTGCGGCTTGCGACGCTCGCGCAGCAGATCGAGGCGGACTGGGGTCCCAACCAGATCGCCTTCGTGCGCGTCGAGTACCCGGGCGATGCGAATGCCCGGGTCACGTTCCAGCGCGAGACGACGGGGCGCACGAGCGCAGAGTCCGTCCTGTTCGACGGCGCGAGCGGCGAGCGCCTGACCAAGCCGGCCGGCGGACTCGACTTCGACGCCAACCCTGCGTTCGGCTTTGCGGGCGTCATGTTCAGCCTGCATGAGGGCCAGTTCGCCGATACCGTGCTGCGCTGGGTGTACTTTCTGTCCGGCTTGCTCGGCACCATCATGATCGGCACCGGGGCGATCTACTGGGTCGAAAAACGCCGCCCCCGACGCGCCGGCGATCCAACCAAGTGGAGCTTTCGCGCCGTGGAGCGCGCCAACGTCGCGGTCATCGCGGGTCTCATCGGCGCGGTTGGCGTCTATCTGTGGGCGAATCGGCTGCTGCCGGTCGGCCTGGCGGAGCGCGCCGACTGGGAGGTCCACTGCATGTTCCTCGCCTGGCTTGCGTTCTTCGCGCACGCGGCGCTGCGCAGGGCGCCGGTTGCCTGGATCGAGCAGTGCACGGCCGTTGGGCTGATCTTCCTGGCCGTGCCGATCGTCAATGGACTCACCACGTCGGCGCATCTGGGTAACAGCATCGCCGCGGGCGACTGGGTGCTGGCCGGCGTGGATCTGACGGCCATCGCCACCGGCCTGATTGCGCTCGGCATCGCCCACGCGATGCGCGCCAGGCGGTCGCGCCTTGATGCGATCGACGTGCCCGCGCTGGACGGCGGCGATGCCCAGCCGCAGCTCGGCGGCTGATTCAACGCGCTCGCCGCCCCGACGATCTCAACGGCCACCCAAAAGACCATATGGGAGAACTCGGATTGATCGGCCTGCTGCTGTTCGCGAACGCGACCCTGTGTTTCTCGATGCGTCGACACCAGCGGCTGGTGTTCAAGGAGCTGCTGGCGCGCCGGGTCGAGCTCGCGCTGCGCGGCCTGGGGTTTGCGCTGCTCGCCGTCGCCGCCTGGGGCTTCGTCGCGCGCGACGGGGCGATGGTCGGACTGGCCGCGTTCGTCGGCTGGTTCACCCTGTGCATGCTGGTTGCCGCCGGTACCGTCACCGCGCTATCGACGCAGCGTTAACGCGCCTTCCGCTATGCTTGGTGTCCCTCGCAGCCGACAGGTGACGCCCCAGCCGATGCCGCGCCGTCCAAGCAACGATTTCGATCGCTATCACGCCCACGTGTACTACGACGCGGCTTCCGAGGCCGCCGCCCGCGCGCTGTGCATCGGCGCCTGGCAGCACGCGCAGATCGCGCTCGGCCGGTTCCACCGCAAGCCGGTCGGCCCACATCCCGAGTGGAGCTGCCAGCTCAGCTTCGACGCCGACGAGTTCGACCGCGTCGTTCCCTGGCTCGACGCGCATCGCGGCGATCTCAGCCTGCTGGTGCATCCAATAACGGGGGATGCGCTCGCGGAACACAGCACCCACGCGAGTTGGCTCGGCGAGTCTGTGCCCATGAATCTGGACATCTTCAGGTGAGCGCCATGCGCAAACTGTCCGTTACCAAGCCAATATGCTGAAGCTGTTCGTCGATCTCTTTACCGCGCCCGGTGCGGCATTTGCGACGCTGAAGGCCAAGCCGGGCTTCCTGCTGCCGCTGCTGCTGCTCGTCGCCGCCGCGGTCGGGCTGAACGCGGCCTACTTCGCTTTGGTGGATCCGGAGTTTCTGGTCGAAGACATTCTGCAGCGCGCCGGCGACGACATCACCGCCGAGGAGGAGCGCGGCATTCGCGAGTTTGCGAACGCAGAGGGCCGCGGGGGCCGCTGGCTGCCGACCATCGGCGGCGGCTTCTTTTTCATCGTGATCCTGCTCGTACACGCGACCTACTACAGCCTCGTCTCCATGGCGCGCGGCCACCAGATTCGTTTCCGCCAGTGGTTCGCGTTTGTTTCGTGGAGCTATCTGCCGAGCCTGCTCGCGCTGCTCGCCGGGGCCATCGCGCTAGCCATCGCGCCGGGCTTTGAGCTCAGCCTCAACGACCTCAATCCACTGTCGATCGCGAATCTGTTGAATGTCGACGGCCTCAGCGGCAACGCGCGCGTGCTGCAGCAGATCGACGTGACCCAGCTATGGACGCTGTGCCTGCTGGCCCTGGGCTACCGCGCCTGGACGGGCGCGCGCTGGGCCGTCAGCCTCCTGGTTGCGCTGGTGCCCTTCATTGTTGCCTACAGCCTGCCGCTGCTCTTTGCCTGACGAGGTATCCCGGTGAACGCACGCGCCCTCATTCTGCTGCTCATCGTTCTGGCCGTCGTCGCGGTCCCCTTCATCACCCGCGACGGCAGCGGCCGCGGCGCGTTTGTACAGCTCGCCAACCCGGACATGCGCACCATCCGCACGTCGATCCTCGCGTCCGGCAGCCTCGCGCACGCCAACGAGGTCACGCTGACCGCCGAGGTCATCGGCCGGGTCGAAGCGGTGTACGTCGAAGAAGGCGACGTCGTCGAGACCGGCAAGCTGCTGCTGCAGATCGACGACGAGGCGCTGGCGGCTCAGGTCGCGCAGAGCGAGGCGTCCGTGCGCATGCAGGCAATCGACATCGAGCGCACAGAGCTGCGGGTGAAAAACCTGCGCCGACGTCTGGAGCGTGCAGAAGCGCTGAAGGAGCGACAGCTGCTCGACGAGGGCGCGTTCGAGGACGCGGAGCTCGAATATCAGGTGGCCGAGGTCGACCTGCGCTCGGCGCGCGAGCGTCTGCTGCAGACCCAGGCCGCGCTGCAGCAGTTCGAGGACCAGCGCGACAAGACCCGCGTGCGCGCGCCGATCTCCGGCGTGGTGACCTCGCTCGACATCGAACTCGGCGAGACCGCGGTGTCGAGCACGACGAACATCCCGGGCAGCGGCCTGATGACCATCGCCGACCCGAGCAACATCATCACAGAGGTCTACATCGACGAGGCGGACGTTGCGGACATCGCGCTCGGCCAGCAGGCCGAGATTGTCGCAATCGCATACCCGAACCAGCCGCTGACCGGACGCGTGCAGTTCATCGCCAATACGGCGAAGCACGCGCCACATCGCTCGGGCCTGTCTTTCCTGGTGCGCATCAACATCACCGACACCAACGGCATCGAGCTGCGCCCGGGCATGTCCTGTCGCGCCGCGATCTACACGCGCGGCGAGGACGAGATGCTCGCCGTGCCCGTGCAGGCCGTGATCACCGAGGAAGATCCCGAGACGCGGCGACCGCGCCAGTTCGTATGGGTCATGCGGGACGGCGAGGCGCACAAACTCAGCGTCGACACCGGACTGTCTGATGACGCCTATCAGGAGATCGCGACCGGGCTGGATCCGATCGACGAGGTGATCATCGGTCCCGGCCGCGTGCTGCGCCGCCTGCGCGAGGGCGACCCCGTGCAGCCCGAGCAGTCTTGAGCGTGGCCGCGCTGATCCAGATGCGCGGTATCGAGAAGCGCTACGAGCTGGGCGATGAGACCGTCACCGCCCTGGCGGGCGTCGACCTCAACATCGAGCGCAACGAGTACGTGGCCATCGTCGGTTCGTCGGGTTCGGGTAAATCCACCCTGATGAACATCCTGGGCTGCCTGGATCAGCCCACCGCCGGGCACTATCAGCTCAACGGCGCGGACGTGGAGCGGCTGGTCGACGATCAGCTCGCCGACATCCGCAATCGCGAGATCGGCTTCGTCTTCCAGAGCTTCAATCTGCTCAGCCGCGCATCGGCGCTGAACAACGTGGTCCAACCGCTGATCTATCGCGGCGAGTCCGTCACAGCGCGCCGCGCGCGGGCCGCCGAGGCGCTGGACCGGGTGGGGCTTGCGAACCGCGCGGACCATCTACCCAATCAGCTATCCGGCGGCCAGCGCCAGCGCGTCGCCATCGCGCGGGCGCTGGTGACCGAGCCGTCGATCCTGCTGGCGGACGAACCCACCGGCAATTTGGACTCCGAGACCACCGCCAACGTCATGGCACTCTTCGAGGAGCTGCATGCAGAGGGTCAGACCCTCGTCATCGTGACCCACGAACCCGACATTGCGGCGCGCGCGCGGCGCGTCGTGACGCTGTTCGACGGCGCGGTGCACTCGGACTCGCGGACCGTCGCCGAGGCCGCGCCGGCGTGATCGGCGCGATCATCGAAGCCGGCCGCGCCGCCTGGCAGTCGATCGTCGCCCACGGCTTTCGCAGCCTGCTGACCATGCTCGGCATCATCATCGGCGTGGCGTCCGTGATCGCGGTGATCTCGCTCGTGCAGGGCCTGCGCGAATCCATCACGGCAGAGTTTCAGTCGCTCGGCTCGAATGCGCTGACCGTGCGCTCGTACACCCCCTTCAAGCGGCGCCTCGAGGGCCAGGTGTCGCGGATCACCGTCGACGACTATCAGCTCATCGTCGATCGGGTCAGCGACGTGGAGACCATTACGCCCGTGCTGTTCTCGGAAGGCGCGGCCGGCGAGCTGAGCTGGGGCAGCCAGACCACCTTCAGCCAGGTGCAAGGCACGACCCACAGCTTTCAGGACGTCGCCAATCTATACGCGGCCCGCGGCCGCTTCCTGTCGCCGGCGGACAACTCGACGCGCAGACGCGTCGCGGTGCTCGGACCGCAGGTTGTGGAAGATCTGGAGATGACGCAGCCGGTCGGCGAGTTCCTGACGATCGGCGGCGAATGGATCAAGGTGGTCGGGGTCATGGAAGCGCGCGGCGAGCTGTTCGGCCGCAGCCAGGACGACTATGTGCTGCTGCCGTTCGAGACGATGCGCAGCATGAACGGCGTCCAGGTCGAGCCCGACATCGTCATGCAGCTCGCGGTGGCGTCGAGCGAGGCGATGGGCGACGTCACGAACCAAATCCGCGCCTATCTGCGCAAGTCGCACAACCTGGCGCCGACGGCGGACGACGACTTCCGCATCCAGACGCCAGAACAGATCGCCGAGTCGCTGGATCAGATCATCAACACGGTAACCGTCATCATCGGCGGCATCGTCGCGATCTCCCTCTTGGTCGGCGGCATCGGCATCATGAACATCATGCTGGTATCGGTGACCGAACGGACTCGAGAGATCGGCATCTGCAAGGCGCTGGGCGCTCGCCGCCGGGACATCCTGCTGCAGTTTCTGATCGAGGCCCTGCTGCTGTCGCTGCTCGGCGGCGTGCTGGGCTTGCTGCTCGGCTACGGCCTCGGTGCGCTGGTGGCGTCGCTGGTACCCAACTTCCCGCCGGCCACCGTGCCGCTGTGGGCCATCGCGCTGGCGCTGGGATTTTCCGGCGCCATCGGCGTGCTGTTCGGTCTCTTACCCGCCTCAAAGGCCGCAGACTTGAATCCGATCGACGCGCTGCGCTATGAGTAGTCGAGACGAATAACGATCAGCGCACAGCGGACGCGGGGGCACCAACATGGATCACAGCGACGATCAGGGCTACGTCTATCTGGCGGCCGGTCTGTTCAACCTCGGCACCAACTTTCAGAACGCCTATATCGCGAACCGGCTGGAGGAGCACGGCTATCGATGCTTCCTGCCGCAGCGGGACGGTTTCGAGGTCGCGCGCTTCGTCGAGTTCCTGCAGCAGGCCAAGGACAACGACGCGACCCGGCGCTACGCCTCGGAGATCGCTCACTTCGTTCCCTACTATCTGGATCTGGGCTACTTCCTGAGCCGCTCGATCGCGGTCGTCGCGTCCCTCGACGATCCGCTCGACAGCGGGATGATCGTCGAGATCAGCTATGCCCGGCTCAGCAATCTTCCCGTGATCGGCTTTCGCTCGGACATCCGCTCGCCGCTCGGCAACGTCAGCGAAGAGATCGCCATCAACCCGTTCCCGGTGCGCCAGTGCGACGTCTACATCAAGGCGGCGACCCCCACCGGGGACCTCGCGAGCGTCTACCGCGCCACCGACGCGTTCGTCGAGACCATCGAGAGCGAGCTACGCGCGCGGGTGCCCCTGAAGCACAACCGCATGGCAACTAGCGACAATCCCGTCCTGCAGGACATCGTCAAGGGTGCCGCGATCCTGTTCGACGGCCTGTCCCGCCCCTTCGGGACCGACGCGATGCGCGAAATCGCGAACCGCTACGTCCAGCACAAGGACTTCTTTGACGCCCAACAGCCGAAGTTTTTGGCGATCAACACCTAGCTCTAGATCGGGCCGCACTAGTGTCCGACATTACCCTCTAACCTAAATGATTGTGATTCCCATTTGCGATATTCCTGCTATGCTCGCGCGCCTTTCGCATCTGGGGATTTGTTGTGCACTTACTTGCGAAAATCGGCTGCCATGGCGCCGTGGCAGCCGCGCTGCTGCCTTGGGCGCTGCCCGCCTTCGCCGCAGACAGCGAGCGTTCGGAGATCGAGGAAATCATCGTCGTCGGCACCAAGCAGGGTCTGTCCGTGCAGGACACCGTCAGCTCGGTGTCGGTCTACGACGAGGAACGCATGGCGCGCGAGGTGGTCTTCGAGCTGGACGACATCTTCCTGCGCTCGGCGAACGTCAGTTCCTCTGGCTTCACCGGCGGGCTGTCCATTCGCGGCGTCGCCCGCAACGGCGTCGGATTCTCGGGCAGCGGCAACACGTCGAACATCTACATCAACGGCGCGCCCATCTCCGACCAGGCGACAGGCGGCATTGAGAGCCTCTGGGACGTAGCCCAGGTGGAGATCCTGCGCGGCCCGCAGTCGACCGTGCAGGGACGCAACTCGCTGGCGGGCGCCATCGTGGTCACGACCAAACGCCCCGACTACGAAACCGATGCGGCCGCCCGGGTGCGCTACGGCGAGCTGGGCACGCGCCAGTACTCGGCCGCCGTCGGCGGCGGACTCATCGACGGCCTGCTCGCCGGACGCGTGAGCATCGATCATCAGGAGTACGACGGCGAGGTCGAATACGCGTCAACGGGTACCGACGCCCACAAGCTGCGCGGCACCACCTATAGAGGCTCGGTGTTGTTCGAGCCGGTCGACAGCACGAGCCTGCTGTTCATTGCGGAGCGAATCGAGACCCTGAACCGCGATCAGAACACCGCGAGCCCGCCGGGTGCGTTCGGCACGCCTGAACAGATCGCGTTCGACCCGTTCGACGGCGTCGGCCATCAGATTCCGCAGGAGTTCGACTACGAGGTCGACCGCTTCATGCTGCAGGCCGACGTCGAACTAACCGACGAGCTGTCGCTCGTCGCTGTCGGCACGATCGAGGACTCGTTCAACGATCGCATCTTCGGTAACCCGTTCGACCTCACCCAGTTTCCGAACGCGAGCAACGCGACCTTCGATACCAATACCGATACCAAGTCCGCAGAGCTGCGCCTCGAGTACCTTGGTGAAAAGGTGTCCGGCCGGGTCGGCGCCTACTACTTCGAGGAAGACACCAGCAACGAGGTGACCGGTTTTCTGGACGTCGGCGCCATCGTGCCGGTCACCCCGCCAACGACCGCCTCGATCGTCGCCTTGTTCGCGCAGGACACGGAAAACTACGCGTTCTTCACGGAATGGCGCTACGAGCCGAACGCGAGCTGGGCGTTCGACGTGGGCGTTCGCTACGACAACGAGGAAAACCTCAATCCGGGCGTGGTCGGCGACATCCAGCTCGACGAGCCGAGCTGTACCGTCGCTCCCTTCGTACCGGGCATCGGCGGCCTGCCCTGCGCCGCCCTGCTGCCGCCACCGAGCGACGACGGGCTGGTGGCGGCGGAGTTCGACGCCTGGCTGCCGCGCGCGGCGATCACCTATCGGTTCGACGAATTCCGCTCGCTGTCGTTCTCGGTCCAGCGCGGCTATCGCGCCGGCGGCGCGTTTCTGTTCGAGGACCGCGCCGCACCCGCGGGTACGCCCCCGGAGCTGCGAACGTTCGGCCCCGAGTTCATCTGGAACTACGAGATCGCGCTGCGCTCCGAGTGGTTCGACCAGCGTCTGCTGGTGAACGCCAACGCGTATCTGTCGGACTGGACCGACCAGCAAGTGACCATCACCGGACCGACCGGCATCAACGACAACGAGACGGTGAACGTCGGCGAATCGGAGCTGAAAGGCGTCGAGATCGAGGCGCAGTGGTTCGCCAATGACAGCTGGGAGTTCTTTGCGACGCTCGGCCTGTCGGATACCGAGTTCAAGGACTTTCCGTTCGCGGTCGACGCCGATGGCAATCCGCTCAACCCCGGCGATCCGCAGTTCGCGAATCTGCGCGGCAACGAGTTCCAGATCGCACCGGCGATCACCGGCTCGGTGGGCGCCTACTACCGCAACGAGCTGGGTTGGTTTGCCGACGTCACGCTGAGCTACACCGACAGCGGCTACTCCGACATCTTCAATCTCGACGAGGACGAGTTCGACGCCCAGACGATCACCAACGTTCGGGTGGGCTACGGCGCCGACCGATTCCGCGTCTTCGTCTACGCCAACAACCTGTTCGATGATCGCGCGAGCACCGAATCCAACTTCGTCAACGTCAACCCGGAGCCGACCACCAACCCGGACGGCTCCGTGACCCAGATCGAGGTGTTCCCCAACCCGTTCATCCGCATCAACCGGCCGCGTGTGATCGGCGTGCAGTTGGAAGTGAACATCTAGTTCCGTCACCTGCGCCCGAAGGGGCGGTCGCCGTACACTGGCCGACGCCCCAGCCGGGCTGCTGCACCTGTTCGGCAGCGGCACTCGTGAAACCTAACAGATCATTGCCAAGCGGCTCGGCGACGCCGAGAATCGGTTCGAATCCGCGGACCAACCAGATTAGGGAGTCTCATGGAGACGCCGATGCGCAAGATCGTCTTATGCGGGCTGCTCGCCCTCACTGGACTACTCACTGGCTGCGGCAACGGCCCCTTTTTCGTGCTGCCCGGCGGTGCACTCGAAGGCGCCGTCGCGACGGAACCCGTGAGCGATTGGTCGTTTCTGGACTCGCGGTTCGTGCATCTGGAAACCAACGCGGATGCGCCCTATTCCGTTGAACTGAACTACATCGTGCGCGACGGCGCCCTGTACCTCGATCCTTCGGAGGGCAAGCGCTGGCTCGAAGACCTGCGCCGCAATCCAAACGCCCGCGTGCGTTTCGGCGAGACGATCTATCCGGTCACCGCCGTGCTGGTGGGTGAACCCGGCGAGCTGCCGGGATTCGACAGCGATCGTTTCATCTATCGTCTGGATTACGCGGCACCCTGACGGGCGTCGCGGTCGCCCGAAACGATGCCTGAGGGCAGCACAATGGCCATCGCAGCCTGCCGCGGCCGCGGACAATCCGCGAGATTCGTGAGCATCGTCCGACTCTCAAGAACATGGCGCTAGCGATCACTGCGGCGCTTATCGCGATCATCCTCTGGGTGGCCTTTGAGAAACGCCGTCGCCGCACTACCCCGCTAAAGGGCGGAATCGACCGTACGCGCACGCTGCCGCACAGCGAACCGTTGGAGCTGTACAGCAACAGCTTCTCGCACTGCTCCCGCAAGGTGCGGCTCGTTCTAGCGGAACTCGATCTGCGAGCAAAGCACCATGCGATCGATCTGATCGAAACGGGCGCGTATCAGACCGTCAGCCTCGCGTATCTGGCCGTCAACCCGGCGGGTCTCGTGCCCACGTTGGTGCACCAGGGACACCCGGTCTACGAATCCGATGACATTCTCGCGTACGCGCAATCGCTCGCCGGCAGCGACGCCCAGCAGCTCGTGCCTGACGATGAATCGCTGCGAGCGGAGATGAACGGTTGGCTAGATTTTTGCGCCATCGTCAGCGCGAACCTTATGGGCGACAAAGGGGGGCGCGCCGGGGCCTGTATCCCCGGCTTGACGATGCCGATATTCGCGACCTGCATTCGATGGGTACCGCTCGCGAAGATACTGCCAGGATTCGCCTACCACTCGCGCATTGCCAGCCCGGCTCTGTTTACGACCTTCAAGATTCTGGGGCTGCGTGGCGCGATGCGCCTGCCGGCACTACGGAAACTGATCCACAGCAGCCGTGACCACATGGACAAGCATCTGGCGACGCTCGACGATGCCCTGAGCAGCCGCGAGGGCGCGTGGCTCCTGGGCGAGCGCTTCAGTCTGGCGGACATTTCCGTGGGTTGCCTGCTGCTGCGGCTCGAGGAAACCGCCTGGCTCGACTGGTTCACGCAGGACGGCCGCTTCCCCGCAGTAGCGCACTACTATGAACGCATCAAGACGCGACCCGCCTGGTCCGCAGCCATTTCCGCGCACGCCCATCCGATCGTTGATCGGGCGTCTGCCTATCTGCGGGGGCTGGCGCGCACCGATCCGGCGCTGGCGGAGCTGATCTACGGCGCTCGAGCCGGACGCTAGAACGCGATCATCCCGCTACGCGCGGCCTCGAACACCGCCTCGCCGCGCGAGCTGACCTGCAGCTTGCCGTAGATCTGGCGCACGTGAAACGACACGGTATGAATCGAAATCTCGAGCTCGCTCGCGGTCTCTAAATAGGAGCTGCCGCGCGCCAGATGCTGCAGCACCTCGAGTTCACGAGGGCTCAGCGGGTCGAGCGCATCCTCGCGCTCCCGATGCGCGGAGCGCACTCTGCGCAGCAGATGACCGGCGATCGCGGAGCTCAGTGGTGCGTGACCGGCCAGCGCGTCCTGGATGCTGGCGACGATGCGTTCCGCGGGCTCGTCTTTAGTGAGGTAGCCAACGGCGCCCGCCTCGATCGCAGAGAGGACGTTAGCCGCGTCGTCCGCCAGCGACAGCACCAGGGTCTTGGCCGGCGCCGCACGAGCGATCAGCGGCAGTCCGGACTCGTGCCCCAGACAGAGGTCCAGCAGCAGCAGATCGAAACAGCGCTCGTCGACGAGTCGCGTTGCCGATTCCAAATCGGCCGCCGTGCCCGCGAGTTCGAAGTCGGGATGCGCCATCAGCAGGTGACTGAGTCCCTGTCGCGTCTGCTCATCGTCTTCGACGACGATCACGTCGTACACACGCTCCATTGTCCGTTCCATCGCTCGTTCCATTGCCCGTTCGATTGCCTGTTCTATCGCCCTTTCCATGGCGCGTTCCATCGTGCGTTCCATGGCGCGTTCTCCCACGACACCATTTGCGTATTGTGGCCAAATCGCCGCGCGGCGCGCACCCGTTAATTCATGTAGGTGCGCGCGGCAGGGTTTCACCGAATAATGCTCGTTCGCTGCCACGCTCGGCCTGACTCCCAGTCGAGGGATTTGTCACAATCGTTCGATGCGCTCCACCCTGCGATTCCTGAGCCTGCCGGTCGTCGCGGCTGCCGCGACGCTGTGGCTGTGCGCGCTGATCAACGCCATAGAACCGGACGTTCCGGCGATCGAGGTCGTCGAGGGTCAGGCCGTCGCCACCCCCGATCTGAGCGCGATCGATCCAGACGCGTGGGAGCAGCTGACGCTGCCCGTCAGGCTCTGCGTGTACGTCAACTGCAAACAGCCCTATGAGCTGGTGCGCTTGCCGCTCAACCTCGACGCCGTGCCCACTCAGCCCTGGGTGCTGTTCGTTCCCAACCTAGAGAGCGCCGCCGTCCTGTTCGTCAACGGCGTGCGCGTGCGAGCGACCGGTTCGCTCGAACCGCCAGTCGAAACCACGGCCAACCGACCCGTCCGAATGCAGCTACCGTCCGGTCTCCTGCGCCCCGGTGAGAACAGCGTGCATCTGCTCATCGCGGAGCGATTCTGGGGCGTCGGCAAACTCAGCAGACTGTATCTCGGACCAGCGTCGGCCATCGACGCCGCCTGGCGGATGCATCGACTCGTGCGCGTCGACGGCATCCTGTGGGGAACGGCCATGGTGTTCGCGCTATCGCTGGTGTCGCTGCTCGCGTGGTGGCGCAACCGTAGCGAGTCGATCCTGCTGTGGTTCGCGCTGCTCGGCTGCACCTACGCGGCGCGCAGCCTGAGCGGCATCGCGACGACACAGATCGGCCCGCTGCACTGGGACATCGGGCTGACCTACGGCGTTACTTTCGCGCTGATCGCGACGAGCCTCAACTTCGCAACGCACTATGCTGATATGCGCTGGCCGCGCATCGAGCGCCTGGTGCTGCTGCTGATCGTCCCGGCCACGCTGTACATCGCGTGGCTCGCGACCGCCAGCCCGCGCGCGGCCATCATCACCGGCAATCAAATCATCCGCCTCGGCGGCGTGGCGATCGTGCTCGCCGTGCTCGCGCTGATCATGCGCAAAACCCTGACCGAGCGGTCGACCCGCGATGCTCTCGTGCTCGCGGGGCTCGTCACCGCGGCGACGACAGTCATCTGGGACATCGTCCAGTCGTGGCCGCCTGGACTACTGAACGTACCCATGGCGCAGGTCGGCATGCTGCCGCTGGTATTGGTTTTCGCGATCGAACTGGCCAATCGCTACAGCGACAGTCGGCGCGCGCTGGAACAAAACAATGCGCGTTTGGCGGACACCCTGAGCGCGCGCGAGGCCGAGCTGCGCGAAAGCTACGAGCGCCTCGCCGAGGCGCGCCAGGCCGCCGCCGTCGCCGGCGAACGGCAGCGAATACTGCGCGACGTGCACGACGGTTTCGGCGGCCGTCTGGCGGGCCTGTCGCTGAAACTGCGCAGCGGCGAGCAGGCGCCGGAACAGACCCAGGCGGCGATCGACGAAAGCCTGCGCGATCTGCGCCTGATGCTGAACGCGCTCGACACGGTGCCCGACGATCTGGCGCTGGCGCTGGGCTCGCTGCGCACGCAGCTTCAGCCCTGGGTGGAGGGCCACGGTCTGGAGCTGCGCTGGCGCAACGCGCTGGCGCAGCCCATCGCGTTCGACGGCAACGCGACGCTCGACATCTATCGCACCATTCAGGAGGCATGTAGCAACGCGATTCGGCATTCGGGCGCCAGCGTGATTCGAATCGACGCGAGCACGCTGCCGGGCGGCCACAGGATCACGATCGCGGACAACGGTCGCTGGCGTCCGTCGGATCGAGAGGGCCGCGGGCTCGGTCACATGCGCGAACGTGCGGCGCGCATCGCGGGCACGCTTGAGATCGCGCCCGGCGACTCCGGCACCACGGTAACGCTGGAACTGCCGTTTCAGTCCGCGGGCTAGCGCGCAGCCCGTCACAACTCCTGCCCGCGGCCGCGGGGCACCTACACGAATTGGCGGTCACAACGGCCACAGTGCGCCCTAGCCTGTCGGTTCCTTTGCAGTTTCAAGGAACTAACCCATGCGATCCCTAACCAAGCCCATCGGCTTTGTATCGATACTGCTGCTGGCGACGTCCGCCCACGCGGCACGCCAGGCCGACCTCAACGTCGGCGTGCAGGCCCAAAGCGAAGTGTCCACCGGCGCGGCGTTCACCAGCGTCGTGCAGGTGAACAACGCCGGCACGCGCAACGCGCGCAACGTCGTCACGACCGTGAACCTGCCCGCCAGCGTGCTGGTGCTGACGGCGCCGGCGAACTGCGGCCTCAGCGGCAGCGTCGCGACCTGCACGCTCAATCGTCTGCGCAAGAACCACTCGATCAGCTACGAATTCGAGCTCGAGGCACCGCCGACGGCGGAGACGCTGAACATCTCGGCCATGTCGACCACGACTAGCCGGGAGGCGAACATCGGCAATAACTCGGCCGGCGTCGCGGTGGCGGTCGTGGAAGAGCCGGATCCCGAATTCATCATCAGCGCGCCCGTATCGATGACCGCGGAAGCCTGCATCGGCTCGATCCCGCTCGTGTGGAGCCAGTGCACGCCGGGCAGCCTGATTGCGCAGGCTCTGGTGCTGAACGGCGACAACACGGTGACGACGTTCAACCCGGCGTATGAGGGGACGTGGCAGCAGACGGGCAGCAGCGACCTGACCATGACCTTCGTGTCGGTCACCAATCAGCAGGTGGCGATGGTCATGACGGGACAGGCATCGTCGGCGACCTGCTTCCAGGGCACGGCTACCTACCCGCAGACGGGCTACTTCGGCGCCTGGCAGGCCTGCACGCCGTAAGTCACCGAAGAGTAACGACAAAAGGACTTGCAGCCACTCCGCCGCGCAGTCGCTCCAGGGACGGAGCGTCGGCGGCGACCTCAGACGGCGAAACCGGCAGCGGTTCGCCGTCTCTTAGCTTGCGTCACCCCCGGCGGCGTCGCGCAGACCGCTGACCGTCTGCTCGGGCGTGAGCGCCTCCGGGTCGACCATCAGTTCCAGCAGCGCCCCCGTCGGACTCGATACCGCGCGGGCGAACGCCGCTGCGAAGTCGTCCGTACGTTCGATGCGCTCCGCGTGCATCCCGTACGCGCCGGCAATGGCAACGAAGTCCGGGTTGACGATGTCGGTACCGCTGACGCGGGCCGGATAGTGTTTTTCCTGGTGCATGCGGATGGTGCCGTACATCTGATTGTTCACCACCAGCACGATCGGGCGCGCATCGATCTGCATGGCCGTGCCCAGCTCCGCCATGTTCATCTGCAGATCGCCGTCGCCGGCGAAGCAGACGACGCACCGCTCGGGATAGACCGACTTTGCGGCGACGGCCGCGGGCAGGCCGTAGCCCATGGCGCCGCTTTGCGGGGCCAGCAAGCGGCGCTCGTCGACGTAGGTCAGGTACTTGCCTGGCCAGGTGGCGAAGTTGCCGGCGCCGTTCGTGATGATGGCGTCGCCAGCGAGGTGCTCGCGCAGCCAGGCGCACACACGTCCCATGTCCAGATCGCCGGGCTGCGGCGGACATTCCAGGCTCGCTTCGAAGCGCGCCCGGGCGCCCGCACACCAGTCGTCCCAGCTCTGCCCCAGGTCCAGTTCTCCGAGCGCTTTGGCGGCGGCATTGACGCCGACCTGCGCGGCGAGTGCGGCCTGATAGATCTTACCCAGCTCGCCGGCGTCGGGATGCATGTGCACGAGACGCTGCCGCGCCTGCGGCGGCGAGAGCAGTCGATAGGCATCGGTAGTCATCTCGCCAAAGCGAATGCCAACGGCCAGGATGAGATCCGCGTCGGTGATCAGTTCCCGCACGTGTCCCCGCATGGCCACGCCCGCCTCGCCGACGTAGCTGGGGCTCGCGTTATCGAAGAGATCGTTGCAGCGAAACGTCGCGACGACAGGCAGCCGATGCCGCTCGGCGAAGGCGCGCAGTGGGTCCCGGCTGGCGCGCTGCCAGCCGCCGCCGCCGACCAGCAACAGCGGCCGCTGCGCATCGGCGAGGAGCGCGGCCATCGCATTCACGGTCTCCCGCGCCGGCGCGGGTTCGGCGATCGGCGTGGCCGCTGCCGGCGCCGCGGTCGTTCGCGCGCTGAGTACGTCTTCGGGCAATGCGACCACGACCGGGCCGGGCCGGCCGCTGAGCGCGACGCTGAACGCGCGCGCCACGATCTCTGCGATCCGATCGACGTGGTCGATTTCGGTCACCCACTTGGCGACGCCGCCGAAGTAGGCGCGATAGTCGATTTCCTGAAAGGCCTCCCGGCCGCGATCGACGGTCGCGATCTGGCCGACGAAGAGGATCAGGGGCGTCGACGCCTGGCGCGCCGCGTGGATGCCGATCGCGGCGTTGCTGGCCCCCGGACCCCGCGTGACGAAGCAGATGCCGGGGCGTCCGGTGAGCTTGGCGAAGGCCTCCGCCATAAACGCAGCACCGCCCTCGTGGCGCGCACCGACAAAAGAGAAGTCGGCGCGATGCTCGTGCATCGCATCCAAAACGTCCAGATAGCTTTCGCCGGGAACGCCGAACGCAACCCGCGCATCCTGCGCGAGCAGGCAGCGCAGCAGCAGATGGCCGCCACTGATCGAGACGTCGCGCGTCACGGCGCGCTGTCCAGGATCGACCGCAGCGCCAGGTGCATGGCCGCATCCCCAAGATCGACATTCTCCGCCTCGGCGGACGCAAGCACACGGCCGACGTTGCTCGCGATCGTGTCCCGCGTCGTGCGTTTGGCCTCGGCCACGACGGCGCGGCTGCGCGCTTTGTCTGCGGCGCTGACCGCCGAGGTCATCTCCACGTACGCGGCGATGATGCCGCCCGCGTTGGCAATGAAATCCGGCAGACGATGTATGCCTGCGGCCTGAATACCTGCGACTGCGGCGTCATGCGTGGGATGGTTGGCACCTTCGACGATGTAACGGGCCCGCAGCTGATCGACCAATTGCGGGGTAATCGCATCCTGCAGGGCGCAAGGAAACAGCACGTCTACGTCGGCCGTCAACACGGCGTTGGGGTCGCTGTAGCGCCGTTCGCCTTCCCGCGCGAGCAGGGACCGCGCGCGTTCTAGATCCTGACTGGCGAGCGCATCGGCGAGCTCCGCTGATGCGCCCGCGGGCAGCGACCAGCTACCACCGAGGCGCGGATCACCGAGGGCGACCAGACGCGCGCCCGTGGGCTGCTGGTACCGCACCACCGCCGCACCCAACGCCCCCACGCCGTGGACGGCATAGCTATGCTCGGCGACGCGGCGCTGGTGCAGCTCTAACAGCGTCTGCGCGGCCGTCGCGACGCCGAGGCCGGCGATGCCTTCCGCGTCGTAGTCGCTGCCGCCCATGTGAACCGGCTTGCCAGTGAAGGATCGGTGGGTGCCCAGCTCATCGCAGGCCCAGAGCGCGTGCTCCGGCGCGGCACCGACGTCGAAGCCGAATCCGCCGAACGGACCGCCCTCGGCGAAAGTCAGGGGTTTGCAGAGCGCCACGAAGCGACGATAGCGCGCCTCGAAACCGGGCTCGGCGGGGTCCGCGCACAGGCCCGACTTACAGCCGCCCAGCGGCAGACCGGCCGCAGCGTTCTTGATGGCCATGGTGCGCGCGAGCATGCGCACCTCGTCCAGAGCTAGGCCCGTCCGAATACGGGTTCCGCCCTTCGCGCATCCGGGCAGCGGCCCCGCCTTGCTGATCGCGGTGTTCCACACCACGACGAATCCCTCGACGCCAAGCGCCGGGTCGCGCAGCGTGACTTCCAGCTCGGGCTGCAGGCGCGCAAAGCGCTCCCGCAGATCGGCTAGCTCGGCCGCGAACGCGGAAGACATGACGCTTTCGCCTACAGCTCGAACTTGATCCCCTGCGCCAGCGGCAGCTCGCGCGAGTAGTTCGTGGTCGATGTCATGCGCCGCATGTAGCCTTTCCAGGCGTCGGAGCCGGATTCACGGCCGCCGCCGGTTTCCTTCTCGCCGCCAAAGGCACCGCCGATCTCTGCGCCCGACGTGCCAATGTTGACGTTCGCGATGCCGCAGTCGCTGCCGCAGGCGCTGGTAAACAGCTCCGCCTCGCGCAGGTCGGTGGTGAATATGGCCGACGACAGGCCCTGCGGCACGTCGTTCTGCATACGGATCGCGTCAGCGAGATCGGTGTAGCGATAGACGTACAGAATCGGCGCGAAGGTCTCTTCCTGCACCGTGCGATCGGCCGCAGGCATTTCGACCAGGGCCGGGCGCACATAGAACGCGTCGTCGCCGTGTTCCTGCTGACCGACGCGATCGCCGCCGTGTACCTGGCCGCCCGCCGCGCGGGCCGCATCCAGCGCGGCGCTCATCGCCGCGAAGCTGTCGGCGCCGATGAGCGGACCCACCAGCGTCTCGGCGGCCAGCGGATCGCCGACGCGCACGCTGGCGTAGGCGTGGCGCAGCGCGGCCAGCAAGGCGTCGTACTGATCGTCGTGCACAAACAGCCTGCGCGTGCTGGTGCAGCGCTGGCCCGCGGTGCCGACGGCGCCGAACACAATGCCGGGAACCGCAAGCTCCAGATCGGCCGACGGCGCGACGATGATCGCGTTGTTGCCGCCGAGCTCCAAGATGCTGCGGCCGAAACGGGCCGCAACCGCGGGACCGACCTTGCGCCCCATGGCCGTGCTGCCCGTGGCGGAGATGATCGGCAGCCGCGCATCATTCACGAGCGTCTCGCCGACGCGCGCGTCGCCGAGCAGCACCTGGCTGAGGTGGGCGGGCGCGTCGCCGAAGCGTTCGCAGGCCAGCGCAAACAGGTGCTGGCACGCGAGCGCCGTCAGCGGGGTGCGCTCGGACGGCTTCCAGATTGTGGTGTTGCCACAGACGATGGCGAGCGCCGTGTTCCAGGACCACACCGCGACGGGAAAATTGAACGCGGAGATGATGCCCACGGGTCCAAGCGGCTGCCACAGCTCGACCATCTTGTGCCCGGGACGCTCCGACGCGATCGTCAGGCCGTAGAGCTGCCGCGACAGACCAACGGCGAAGTCGCAGATGTCGATCATCTCCTGCACTTCGCCGAGTCCTTCCTGCAGGATCTTGCCGCACTCGAGCGTCACGAGCGCGCCCAGCGCGTCTTTGTGCTCGCGCAGGATCTCGCCGAAGAGGCGGATCAGCTCTCCGCGGCGCGGCGCGGGAACGCTGCGCCAGACCTCGAACGCCGCCTGCGACCGAGCAATGCTAGTCTCGACCGCGGCCGCGTCGTGGCTCGCCACGCGACCCAACAGCCGGCCGTCGATCGGCGAGTGCGACGCGATGTCGCCGTCATTCGCCAGGGCGCCGAGCCCCAGCGTTTGCAGAACCTGGGTCGTCTCGACCGCGATGGACGCTGGCGCGTTCATAGAAAATCCTCAGTTAGATGGCGCAGTGATGTGGTTGGGTGTGATCGCTCGAGGCAAGTTACGCGGCGCTGGCGGGAATGTCGCCATAGCTCGCGTCGGGTCGAGCCGCTCGGTCGTAGATCCGGCCGAAGCGGTTGGCGATGAAATCGGCGAAGGCGATGTCCTCCTGCCGTACCAACCCCCGCTGGGGCAGCCGGCCCTCGGCCAGCAGGTCCAGCGCCGCGCAGATGCCGGCGGCCGTGGTGAGCTGGATCGCGCTCCAGAGCCGACCGTTCAACTCGCGGCTGTAGATCTTGTTCACGTAGGAACTCTGCACGAGCTGCCCCTCGCGGATGCCGCTGACCGTGACAAACACGAGCACAACGTCCTGACAGGTGATCGGCAGCGCTTCCTCGAGAATCTCCTTGAGCAGGTCCTGGCGCTCCTTCAGGCGCAGATCCTGCAGCAGCATCTTCATGATGTCGCGATGTCCGGGATAGCGCACGGTGCGGTAGTTCAGGTTGCGGACGCGACCCGCGAGGGTCTCGCAGAACGTGCCAAGGCCGCCGGACGTGTTGAAGGCCTCGTAGTCGACGCCGTCAAGCGAGAACGACTCGAGCTCTTCCAGCGGCGGCACCTCACGCAGCTCGCCTTCGACGATCGCCTCGCAGGGATTGCAGTACTCATTGATGAGGCCGTCGGTCGACCAGGTGAGGTTGTACTTCAGGGCGTTCGACGGAAACTGCGGCAACGCGCCCACACGCATGTGCACGTTGTGCAGCTCGTCGAACTGGTTGGCCAGATCGTTCGCAACGATGGTGATGAACCCGGGCGCCAGACCGCACTGCGGTATAAAGGCCGTGTCGGCATCGGCCGCGAGCGCCTTGACGATCTGGGTGGTCTCCACATCCTCCGTCAGATCGAGATAGTGGACCTTCGCCTGCGCCGCGGCCGCGGCCACGTGCCGGGTGACCTGAAAAGGCATCGCGCTCAACACCGCAAGCTTGCCGGTGAGCAGCGCGACCAGCGCGTCCTGGTCGGTGACATCGACCTGCGCGGTCGTCACGCGCGGCAGATTGGCAAGCCGCGCGAGCTGGGTCTGGCTCGCGTCCGCGAGCGTGACCTCGTAGTCGCCGCTGTCCGCCAGCATGTGGGTAATGATCGCGCCGATTTTGCCAGCGCCCAAAACAACAACCTGATGCATAGCAACCTCTTCAAGCGGTGGTGTACCCCTAAGCCTAGGCCCAGTCGCCGTCGAAATTAATGGTTCTACTGCACATATCTTGTGCAAAGATGTGCAAATTCGACGGAAGTTCCGTCGAAATAGCAGATACTGACCCAATTAGCCGTCTGCGCTGCCACCGAGACCGCTCCGAAATGTTGGACAAGACCGATGAGGCCCTGCTGGATCTGCTGCGCCGCAACGCCCGGCTCAGCATCGCCGAGCTGGCCCGCGAGCTCGGCGTCGCGCGATCGACGGCCAAGGATCGACTGGAGCGCCTCGAGCAGCGCAGCGTGATCGCCGGCTACACGGTGACGCTGGGAGACGATCATGCCCACAGCCGGGTGCGCGCCCACGTGATGATCAAGCTGGCCACGCACCTGTCGGCCAACGTGACTCGGCTGCTGCGCGCCGTGCCGCAGATCACCCGCGCCTACGCGGTGAGCGGCACCTATGACCTGATCGTTGTCGTCGACGCGGCACACACGGGCGAGCTCGACAACATCCTCGACCGCATCCGCGAGCTGGAGGGCATCGTCGACACGCTCACGAGCATCGTGCTGTCGACCAAGTTCGAGCGCTGAGCCCAAACGCCTGTTCGCCGTAGCGCCCATCTGTCGCGCTGAGGCGTCACTTCCCGTTGAGCGACGTGGATTCACCCTGCACTCACTCCCAGCGCCTTTACAATCCGCGCTCCCTGCTACCTGGATGCCCGTGGAAGAAACGCAGACAGACTCATCCCCCGTCGGGCACTCAACCCGCGGTCGCCTGATCGGGCTGCTGCAGGTCGTCGGCGTCCTCGTCATCCTGATCGTCGCTATCGGTTTTGCGCGCGAGGATCGCGGCGGCGGCCGAATGGCCGCCCCGCAGCCTGCGACCCAGCGCGCGGCCCGACCGGTGGCCGTCGTGCCGGCCACGCCGCAGCTCACCGCGCTGCGCGTCGACGCCACGGGCACCGTGCAGGCGCGCAACTTCGTGCCGCTGGCCACCCAGGTATCGGGGCGCGTGCGCCGCGTGGGCGATAGCCTGCGTCCCGGTGGCCGCTTCGCCGCGGGAGAGACCCTGCTGGAAATCGACCCCATCGACTTCGAGCTGCGACTCGCGCAGGCGCGCGCGGAGCTCGCGGCCGCGCTGGCCAATCTGGAGCTGCTGCGCGCCCAGGCCGACGCCGCCATCAGCAACTACGCGCTGTTGAACGGCGACGCGAGCGTACCGCCGCTGGTCGCTCGCGCGCCGCAGATAGCCCAGGGTGAGGCGCAGATCGAGGGCGCGCGGGCGGCGCTGGCCACGGCCGAACTGGCGCTGGCCCGCACGCGCTTCAGCCTCGCGTTTCCCGGCCGCGTGGCGAGCAGCAGCGCCGAGGTGGGACAGCTCTTGGTCGCCAATCAGGCGTTCGGCGAGGCCTATGCCGAGGCGGCGCTGGAGGTCGTCGTGCCGCTGGCCGAAGCCGATCTTGCGCGCCTGAACGGCGCGGTCGGACGCGCCGCAGACATCGACATCGACGGCCTCGTGGTCCCCAGCCGCGTCGCGCGCGAAGGCGCGGTGCTCGACGATCGAACGCGCTTTACCGAGGTCTACCTGCCGTTGCCCGAAGCCACGCACAGACCCGGCCAATTCGTCGGCGTGACGCTCTACGGCCCCGAGATCGGCAACGTCTTCGTGCTGCCACCGACCGTGCTGCAGACCGACGACCGCCTCTGGGCCGTGCGCGAGGGGCGGCTGGCGGAGGTCGAGCCCACCATCCGCGCGATTAGCGCAGACAGCGTCATCGTCGACGCCTTCGATGCCGGCGACGGCATCGTCGACGGGCAGCTATCAGGCGCCACGCCGGGCATGGCCGTGGAGCTGGTTCGATGAGTCGCGGCGCAGCCGCACCGCTCGAGTCTGCCGGCCTGATCGCGGCCTTCGCGCGCAATCCCGTCGCCGCCAATCTGCTGATGATCATCTTCCTCATCGGCGGCTTCCTGGTCGCCTCGGGACTGCGCAGCGAGATCTTTCCCGTCGTCGACCCGCGTACCGTGACGGTGACGGTGCCCTACCCGGGCGCCACGCCAACCGAGGTCGAAGAGGGCATCACCCGCCGCGTGGAGGAGGCGCTGTTCGGCATCGACGGCATCGATCGCATCACCTCGACCGCCGGAGAAAACATCGGCACCGTGACGGCGGAGCTCACGGACTTCGTCGACCAGCTGAAGGTTCGCAACGACATCGATACGGCCGTCAGCGCGCTCGCCGACTTTCCGCCGGAGGACGCCGAAGAACCGGATATCAGCGTCGCCGACCTGACATCGGATGTGATCTCGTTAGTCGTCCGCTCGGAGGTCGGCGAACGGCACCTGCGTACCGGTGCCGAGCACGTGCGCGAGAGTCTCCTGGGGCTGCCCGAAGTGTCGCTGGTGGCGCTGCAGGGCGCGCGCGCGTACGAGATCACCATCGAGGTCAGCGAGACGGCGCTGCGCCGACACGGCCTGACGCTGGGCGATGTCGCCAACGCGGTGCGACGCTCGTCGGTCAACCTGTCGTCGGGCGAGCTGCGAACCGACGCGGGCGATCTGCTGCTGCGCACCAATCGCAAGCGCCAGCGCGGCGAGGAATTTGAGGACATCGTGCTGCTCGCCGACGCGGGCGGCAGCCTGCTGCGGCTCGGCGACATCGCGACCGTTCGCGATGCGTTCGAGGACGTCGATCTGATCAGCGAACTCGATGAGCGTAGCAGCCTGTTTTTGCAGGTCAGCAAAGCGGAGGCCGATGACGCGCTGACGGTCGCGGCCGCGGTGAACGCGTTCCTGGACGACTATCAGCCGCTGCCCGGTATCGAGGTAGGCGTCTTTAACGATCAGTCGCAGATACTGGAAAGCCGCCTGAGCCTGCTGGTGCGGAACGGCGCGCTCGGGTTCGCGCTGGTGTTCCTGTTCCTGGTGCTGATGCTCGACGTCCGCCTCGCGCTGTGGGTAGCGATGGGCGTACCTATCGCGTTTCTGGGCGGCATGATGTTCTTCGGCCAGTTCGGTATCACGCTGAACATGATTTCGCTGTTCGGCCTGATCATCGTGCTGGGCATCGTGGTCGATGACGCGATCGTCGTCGGCGAGAACATCGTGGCGGAGCAGGAAGCCGGCAAGCCGGGTCTCGAAGGAGCGATCGTAGGCGCGAAGGGCGTGTTCGGTCCGGTATTTGTCGGCGTGCTGACGACGATCGCCGCGTTTGCCCCGCTGCTGCTAGCGACCGGCAACTTCGGCACCATCCTCAGCACTGTTCCTATCGTCGTGATCCTCGTCCTGACGGTGTCGATCATCGAGGTGTTCTGCATCCTGCCCGCGCACCTGAGCCACACTGGGCGCTGGAGCCGCGGTCTGCTCGCCGACATTCAGCGCGCGGTCGCCAGCGCGGTCGCGCGCCTGCGCGACAACGGCCTGCTGCCCTTGATTCGCAAGGCCGCATCGCGCCGCGCCTTCAGTCTGTTCGTCGGCGTCTGCGTGCTGGTGTTCTCGCTGTCGCTGGTCGCCGTGGGCGCCGTCCGCTTCATATTCTTTCCCGCCCTCCCCTCTGACACCATCAGGGCATCGCTGGAGATGCCGATCGGCACCCCGTTCGATACGACGCGACGAGCCGCGGAGCGACTGCTCGCCGGCGCCGCCGCGGTCAACGACGAGCAGGACGGCAGCGTGTTCGAGAGCGTCAGCACCACCATCGGCGGTGCGCTGCGCAGCGGCGGCGGTCCGGGCGCGGAATCGGGACTGCGCATCGCGAGCAACCAGGCAACGATACGGATTCAGCTCACGCCCGAGACCGAGCGCAGTCTCGACGCGGTGCAGCTCGAGCGCCTGTGGCGCGAAGCCGTGGGGTCGATTCCCGGCGTAGAATCCCTGGCCTACAGCGCTCGCTTCTTCGGCGGCGGCCCGGATCTCGAGTACGAGCTGTCACACCCCGACGACCGGACGGTGCAGGCTGCGGCGGCCTGGTTGAAAGACCAGGTAACGCGCGTCCGCGGCGCCACCGAGGTCGCCGACACCTTTGCTCTGGGCAAGCGGCAGTACGACATCACGCTAACGGACGCCGGGCGCGCGGCCGGGTTACAGCCGACCGACGTCGCGCGCCAGCTGCGGCAGAGTTTCTTCGGCGAGGAGGTACAGCGTATTCAACGCGGCCGCGACGAGCTGAAGGTCATGGTGCGCTATCCGCGAGACGAACGGCGCAGTCGAGCGGATCTGGAAAACGCCCGTATTCGCCTGGCGGACGGCACCGAGGCACCGCTGGCAGTCATGGCGAGGCTGACCGAGTCGCGCGGCTATTCGACCATCGACCGCGTGGACGGCCGCCGCATCGTCTCGGTGACGGCCAAGGTCGACACCAATCTCGCGACCCCGGACGAAGTCAACAACACGGTGCAGCGGGATATCCTGCCCGAGCTGGCGCGCCTGTTCTCCGGCGTGCTGGTCACCGAAGGCGGCCAGGGGCGCGAGCAGAGCGAAGATCTGGCTTCGCTGGCGGCGACCATGCTGATCGCGATGCTGTTGATTTATACGTTGCTGGCCGCTCAGCTGCGCAGCTACATACAACCACTGATCATCCTGGTCGGCGTGCCGTTCGGCGCCGGTGGGGCCCTGATCGGGCACTGGCTGCTCGGCTACGACCTGTCGTTCATCTCCATATTCGGCATGGTGGCGCTGTCCGGGGTCGTGGTGAACGGCTCGCTGGTTCTGGTCGATCGCTATAACCAGCTGCGCCGCGCCGGTGCGACGCCGCGGCAGGCGATCGAAGACGCGACGCGCCGCCGATTTCGAGCGATCTTCCTGACGACGCTGACCACCGCGCTGGGCCTGTCACCCATGCTGCTCGAAACCAGCATTCAGGCGCAGTTTCTGGTGCCGATGGCCGTAAGCCTCGCGACCGGGGTCGTGTTCGCCAGCGCGATCGTGCTCGTCCTGGTACCGGTTCTCGTTCTCGTTGTCGATGAGCTGCGCGAACGCGTCGGCGCCCGCGCGTACGCAGCGCCGGTCGGCGCCGCGGCAACGACCGGCGACTGACATCGCGAAAACGGAACGCGCGTTAGCGTTATGCGCGCCCAACGCCGCGCGAGCGCGCCTTGACAGCGCGAATTAAGTGGCACAAAAACAGCGGACTGAAAACGGCTGCCTGAAAAGCGAGTCGTCGCCGCGCCGGGTGCAAATCGCACCCGCGAGTTGGCGAAAGCACTTGCAGCAGCCCTAGCGCCCGACAGGAGCCCGGTCATGAACCACATCGTCACCCTAGCGCCCGACGCTCCCGCCGAGGAGATCAACGCCTGCATCGCGCGGGACGGCGCCGTCATCCTGCGGGACGTACTGAGCGAGGCGGAGCTCGCGCAGATCGAGCGCGAACTCGGCCCCTACTGGGACGCGACGCCGAACGGCTCGGACGACTTCAGCGGTCAGTCCACGACGCGCACCGGCGCGCTGCTCGCGCGCTCTGCGAAGTGCCGAAAGATGGCGATCCATCCCAGCGTGCTCGGCGTCTGCGACGGCCTGCTGCTGGAAAACTGCGAGCGCTATCAGATACACGTCACCCAGGCGATCCGCATTCGTCCCGGCGAGAGCGAGCAGCTCATCCACAAGGACAAGTGGGCGTGGAGCAACGTGCTGAAAGACATCGAACCACAGGTGAACACCATGTGGGCCGTCACGGACTTCACCCGCGAGAACGGCGCGACCCAGGTCGTACCCGGCTCCTCCAACTGGTCGAACGACAGGCGTCCCGAACCCGACGACATAATGCAGGCCGAGATGACGCGCGGTTCCGTCATGATCTTTACCGGCTCCGTGCTGCACGGCGGCGGCGCCAACCGTTCCAACGACGACCGCATCGGCCTGCTGATCGACTACACGCTGGGCTGGCTGCGACAGGAGGAAAACCAGTACCTGTGCTGCCCTCCGGACATCGCCGAGTCCTTCGACCCGCTGCTGCGGCGCCTGCTGGGCTACGCGATGGCGACCTACACGATCGGCTACTACTCGCCGCCGCTGCCTGCGGGCAGTGGCATCGAGGCCGTCAGCCCGGAGTACGCCGTCGATCAGAGCGTGAGCACCGAAGTGTTCGGCGGCGCGGAGCTGGCCGGCGCCATGGCGGACGACATTCGCAGCTAAGCGAGGCAACCAACCGATGCGAACCGAGATCCAGACGTTGGGCGACGGCGTGAACCGCGGCGTCCCCATCAGCATACGCAGCGGCTTCGAGAAACTGACGTTCGCGCCCGAACGGCGACCCGACTCCAGTGACATCCAGGCCGCGTTCTGCACACTTGCGAGCTACCGCGAGGGCGGCATCTTCCTCGGCCACTTTGCCGGCGAAAGCGCCTGGGAACGGCATACCGCCGGCGACGAGCTGCTGTTTGTCGTCGAAGGCGAGACCGATCTGCGCCTGCTGATCGACGGCGTTGAGCAGCGCCAGCACGTCTGCGCGGGCGAGCTGATCGTGGTGCCGGAAGGGGCCTGGCACAAGTTTCATACCGACGGCGTCAAACTGATCGCGGTGACGCCGCAGCCGTCAGACCACCAGATCGAGCATCCCGGCGCCGCGGACTAAGCGATCGCACGAGGCACAGCTCAGTTCACAGCGCATCGAAGCCCGGGTTTTCGAACACGACGACGCCGTTGGGCGTGTCGAGCGTCAGCTTCAGGCGCGAAGCACCGGGCTGCAGCCGGGCATCGATGCCCAGCGTTTCGAGCACGGGATTCACGTCCGCGGCCGTGGGATGGAACAGCGCCAGTTCGCGCAGCGCACACTGCGCCCGCTCTCCGCGCTCTCCCATCCTGCGCACCTGCCGGTCCCACTGAATCAGACAGGGCTTCTGCGGGATAAACCCGGGTCCAAGAATGGCGCGGCCGTAGCGGGAGTGATCGGGTCGGTCTTCTTCGACGTTGACCCATTCGATGTGCTCGACGGCGCCGCCGGCCGCGGCTGCGGCAGCCGCAAGACCTCGCAGATCGTCGGTCGCGACATACCAGAACATCAGTGTCGGTCGGGTCAGGCGTTCCGTCAGCGTCCGCATCGGATGGCGCCCCGTGAACGCGGGGTTCGGACCCACGATTTCTACATAGCTGTCCACGGCCAACAGGAACACCCCGCTCCAGTACCACTGACCGGGCTCGGGGTCGTGCAGTTCGATGTGGGCCCCCGTCAGCCGACACAGTTCGGCGACGCCGGCCTCGGTGTCAGGGACCCCAATCCCGACGTGATCGAGCTGCTGTCCGTGTCCGTGTCGCAGTATGTTCGTCATCTTTCAGATCTCGCCTCGATACTCACAGAGAGCGGCCGGCGACGGTCAGTACGTGCCGTCACCACCGACCGGTACCGACGACCAGCAGAAATCAGAGCCACAGGAACGGCAGCGCCAGAACGGCCGCGGCGACGGTGCCAATCAACAGGCCCTTCGCAAAGCCAACGAAGTGAAACCAGTAGGTGTTGTGCTGCAGCGCCGAGCTCGCGCCGTCCAACTGCATGAAGCTGGGATGCCACCAGACGAACACCAGCCAATCCAGAATCACCAGATCGATCAGGTTGAACATCTGCAGACAGACCCAGATGAAGCAGAACGCCTGCAGGTAGCCGAAGTTGTGTTCGCCGTTACCCGCCAGCGCCGCGAGAAGCGGCACCAAAATCATGCTGCCCGTAGTCGGCAGCGCCCAGAGCAGGCTCGAGCGGTTTTCCGCCGCCGTCTTTGGCGGCACCAGCGCCTGCATCTCGCGCGGGAAATGGTGCAGCCACAGGCGGGGACTGTGGCGGAATGACAGCAGGATCATGGCGCACAGCCATACGCTCAACAACACCCCGGCCAGCACCGCGTCAAACAGCATGTCGCCCTCGGTCCATTGTTTGTTCTCTTTCTCTGTCTCTATGCAGGCCCGCAACCGCGCCCAGCTCCTTTCCTAGCTCGCTACTCGACGCTCCAGGAGTCGACCCCATCGACCTTAATGCGAATATTTCTCATCTACAACAGAGACCCGTGCTGTGCGAAGCTCGTGCCTGACAATCGCGACGATCGGTCATGCCGTCGGCCGCGAACATCCACACACCCGACACCACCGGACGCCGCCATGCCCTTTAAATCCTGGCTCTACGACCGCTTCATCGCGCGCAGCTACGATGCGCGGCTGGCCGAGATTACCCAGCCGTTCCGAGTGCCGTGCATCGAGCAGACCGGCGTGGCAGCGGGTAACACGGTGCTCGATCTCGGCTGCGGCTCGGGCCTGAATCAGCCGCTGCTGGCGGACGCCGTCGGCCCGGACGGCAGCATCATCGGGGTCGATGCGTCGACGATCATGCTGGACCAGGCGCGACAGCGCGCGGTCGATGCGGGCTATGCGGATCGCCTGCAACTCATTCACGGCGACCTGCGGCAGCTCAACGCGCTGGTGACTCAAGAGGTCGACGCGGTGATCGCGACCCTCATCTTCAGCGTCGTGCCGGACTGGCGCGCGGTGTTCGACCAGTCGTTCCAACGGCTGAAGAAGGGGGGCCGCTATGGCGTCATGGACAACTACTGGCCCAAACCGTCGCTGCGCCTGTGGCTCGCCAGTTGGACCTTCGCGGCCGACGCCAAGCGCCCGGGTTTCGAACCGCTCGAGGCGGCCGCAGATGACTTCCAGCTCGGCTACTATCCGCCGGATTCTGACATTCAGTTTTACATTGCTCACGGCACCAAACCCGGCGGCTAAGGACGGCAAAAGGCGCCCGCGCGGCGCATTCCTACTGAATCGCAGCGGCGACGGTGGTATCGTTTCCGGCTGACAAATCACCCTTATTTTCAGTTGATTCGCTAACCGCTGAGCAGGACTGCACAATCAGGACCGCCCGCCGCGCTTGCACTGCGGTAGGCCCTGCACCCTTCCTCAAGTCCTTAACGTCGATCGACCATACCCGCCTGCTAACGCAGACGGCTCCGGTCTACAGACGTGCCCGGCGATCGCCGGCGCAAAGACGAGAGCGAGCAGCCGGCCAGCCAACCACGCAACCAGGAGCATTTTCGTGAGTACGAACGTCGATTTGGCAAACCGCCCGGAATACGACCAGGTCATTCAGGACATCGTCGATTACGTGATCGGCTATGAGATCAAGTCAGAGGAGGCGCTGGACACCGCGCGCAACTGTCTGATGGACACGCTGGGTTGTGGGCTGCTGGCGCTGCGCTTCCCCGAGTGCACGAAGCACCTGGGCCCGCTCGTCCCGGGCACCCTGGTGCCGAACGGCGCAAGAGTGCCCGGCACGCAGTACGCGCTGGACCCGGTAAAGGCGGCGTGGGACATCGGCTGCATCATTCGCTGGCTGGACTTCAACGACACCTGGCTCGCGGCCGAGTGGGGTCACCCCTCCGACAACCTGGGCGGCATTCTCGCCGTCGCGGACTATCTGTCGCAGACGCGCCTCGCCAACGGCGACGCGCCGCTGACGATGCGCGCGGTCCTGGAGGGCATGATCAAGGCGCACGAGATCCAGGGCGTGATCGCGCTGGAGAACAGCTTCAATCGCGTGGGTCTGTGTCACGTGCTGCTGGTCAGAGTCGCCTCGGTTGCCGTGGTCGCCGAGATGATGGGCGGCACGCGCGAGCAGATCATGGCCGCCGTGTCGCAGGCCTGGGTGGACGGTTCCGCGCTGCGCACCTATCGCCACGCCCCGAATGCGGGCTCCAGAAAATCCTGGGCGGCCGGCGACGCGACCTCCCGCGCGGTCCGGCTGGCGGACATGTCGCTGCGCGGCGAAATGGGCATTCCCAGCGTGCTCACGGCACCGCAGTGGGGTTTCTACGAAGTGTCCTTCAGCCAGACCAACAAGGACCTCGCGCTTAAGCCCGAAGGCGAGCGCCAGTTCAGCTTCCAGCGCGACTACGGCTCCTACGTCATGGAAAACGTGCTGTTCAAGATCAGCTTCCCGGCCGAATTCCACTCGCAGACGGCCTGCGAGGCGGCCGTAACCCTGCACCCGGAGGTCAAGGATCGACTGGATGACATCGACCGCATCGTGATCACCACGCACGAATCCGCGATCCGCATCATCTCCAAGGTCGGGACGCTGGCGAACCCGGCCGACCGCGACCACTGCATCCAGTACATGACGGCGGTGCCGTTGATCTTCGGCGACCTCGTCGCTGAACACTACGAGGACGATTTTCACCAGCAGAATCCGCTGATCGACGAGCTGCGCGACAAGATGGAGGTTGTCGAAGAAGAGCGCTACAGCGTGGAATACCACGATCCCGACAAGCGCTCGATCGCCAACGCGCTGCAGGTGTTCTTCAAGGACGGCAGCAGCACCGAGAAGGTCGCGGTCGAGTATCCGATCGGGCACCGCCGGCGCCGGGAAGAAGGCATTCCCGTGCTGGAGGACAAGTTCCGGCGCAATCTGGCGACGCGCTTCCCCGCGGCGCGCTGCGAGGAAATCTACGCGCTGTGCAAGGACCAGGCGGCGCTCGAGGCCACGCCGGTCAATCGCTTCATGGATCTGTTTGTGATCTAAGCCCGGCTCGGGGCGCGCCGCGTACCGGCCGCCCCGCTCGTCGTTGGCCGGCTGCCTACTGGCGAGTCGGCGAACGATCGCAGCCGCGCCGATCTCCCGCGGGCAGCGCTCAGGTCGCGCCGCGCACAGCGGCAAGCGCGTCGTCCAGCAGCGCCTGGCTGCCGCAGGCCAGCACCGTGCCGCCCAAAGACGGATTGCCGTCGTCATAGGTCGCCACTGCACCACCGGCGCCGCGAATGATCGGTATCAGGCCGAGCACGTCGTAGGCATTCAGATTGGCGTCCGTCGCGATATCTAGACTGCCCATCGCGACCATCGCGTAGAGGTAGCAGTCGCCGCCCATCCGCGTCATCTTCGCGCGCGAGCGCAGTGCGTCGAACTGGGTGCGACCCTGCGCCGAAAACCACTGCGTGCCGGTCGTCGCGAGGGTGGCCTGCGAGAGCGTCGCCGTGCCGCTGGTCTGTAGTGCGCGCCGCTCGCCCGCCCGCTCGAACCCCGCGCTGCGACCGTCGCCCCAGAACAGCTCGTCCGTGTACGGCTGGTACATCGCCCCGACGACCGGCTGCTGACCATCGAACAGACCCAGTAGGACGCCCCAGTGCAGCATGCCCGTCACGAACGCGCGGGTGCCGTCGATGGGATCGATCATCCAGGTCAGCCCGTTACCCGCGCTGTAGCCGTACTCCTCGCCGTAGATCCCGTGGTCGGGATAGCGCGCCGCCAGCAGTTCGCGGATCCTGCGCTCGCCCGCCCGATCGCCTTCCGTCACCGGGTCGAAGCCCTGCTCGCGCTTGTTGTCGACCGCGAGCTGGGTGCGAAAGAACGGCAGCACCGCCTGCCCCGCCGCGCGCACGGCGGCCTGCGCGAACGCGAGATACTCCGCCCGCGCGCTGTCGCTGACGGCGTACGCGGTCGTGAAGTCCAATTCGCTCATGGTGCGCGATCTCCGTTATTACAGGGCGCTAGTGTGCCGTGTAATGCAGGAACCCCGCGAAAAACGCAAACATGGCGATCGGCCCGCTCACCACCAGGTAGTAGGGCACCCGGGCCAGCGCGCGTCCGAACAGCATCTGAAAGAAGACGACGGTCGCCACCGGTGTTGTAAGCAGATACCAAAGGCTCGCGCCGCTCATGAGGATGTGCGCGGCCCACGCGACGCTGCAGGCGAGCGCCGACAGAAAGCTGGTCAGCACGATCGGGCCGAGCAGGCCGCGAAACGGTTTCTCCAGGTCCGGACTCGCCTTCACCCCGAGGCCAACGAAACCGTAGGAGAGATGAAACGCGAGGGTGACTGCGACGTAGAGCAGGTAGCTGAGCGTAAAGGCGAGGCCAAGCACACCGCCGAGGCCCATCGCGTACGGGGTGAGCAGAAACCAGCAGCCGATGGTGAACATGCCCGTCAGCGAGCCCCACTTTAGATGCGCGTCGTCGTTTCGACGCAGCGCCTCGATGCCCGGATCCCAGTCGGTGTGCCGAACCCCGCGGAGCAGAAAGCAGTCGCCGACGGCGTTGGCGAGACAGGCCGCGGCCAGCAGGCACAGCACCGGGACGCGCCAGGCGTCGAGCACCGCCTCAAACCCGGGACTGATCAATGCATCCATCGCCAACCTCTCCCGATGCCCGCGGACTGGCTAAAGAAACTCGTGCGCGACGGCGTCGAGCGCGGCGAGCGTGTCGTCGCGCTCGGCCACCGCCTCCGCAAACAGCGCAACGCGCGTCGCCCCCGTGGCCTCGACGAACGCCGCGAGCTGATCGCGCACCGACTCGATGGGACCGGCAAGCGCCGCCGCGGCAGCCCCCTGTGCCATCGCGTCGCGAGGCGGCGGCTTGTCGCTCGATTCAGCGCGCCGCTTGCTGACCTGCGGCACGTGCGGCCAGTCGCCGTCCGCAAAGGATCGGGCCAGACTCGCCTTGAGCCGCTCGCGCGCTCGCGCCTCGGTGCGCTCGATCGACAGCAGCACGAGATGCAGATGCTCCACGGGCTCTGCGTTGGTCTCGCGGTAGGCCTGTTCGAGCTGCACCCGCGCGCTCGTCGGCGAGGCGAAGTAGTGCTGCACCGGCAGACCGTTGCGCGCGGCGTACTCGATCCCGGCGGGGGAACGCGTGGCGACGAACAGCGGCGGGGCTGGCCGCGATAGCGGGGGCGGCTGCAGAAGGCTGGGACCCGAGTCGTGATTAGCCGCGGCCAGGTCCCCGCCGCGCCAGGCATCCATGATGATGTCGGCGCTGGCGTTAGGCTCCGCGTCCCAGCGGCTCGGGTCGCGGTCGAGCATCTCGAAGTCTTTCAGATAGCCGCCGCGGCCGATGCCGAGATCGAAACGACCGCCCGAGAACTGATCGAGCAGCGCCGCGCGTTCGGCGAGTTCCAGCGGATGGTACAGCGGGCTCAGGGTGACCGCGGTGCCGACCCTGACGCGCCGCGTACGCCCGAGCGCGAAGGCGCAGGCGGTCAACGCGCTCGGGTTGATGCCGAAGGGTATGAAGTGATGCTCGCTGAACCACAGGTCGTGGAAACCGGCCGCCTCGGCGCGGTCCACCTGTTCGAGCGTCAGGTCGAAGACATCGGCGGCGGTCGCTCCGAGCTGCCGCCCCATGTTGAGAAACAGGCCGAGCTTGGGTTGGGCGCTCATGCAATCGCCTCCCCGTCCGCGTCACCAGCAAAAGAACGCCCGCCCACCAGCGTCGGTACCAACACGACTAGGGCTGCGAGCGCCGCCGTACCCGCGAGCAGCGGGGCGTACAGCGGCTGCACCTCGTACAGCGCCGTACCGGTCAGCGGCCCGAAGACATAGCCGGCCGACATCATCGCCTGCATCAGGCCGGCGGTGCGGCCCTGTGCCTCGGGGCCCGCCCGCAGCGAGGCCGCGGCGGTCAGGCCAGGGTTCGACAGCCCGAAGCCAATGCCGATGACGCCGCAGGCGGCGAGTAGCTGCCAGTACGCGCTGGCCAGCGCGTACAGCACAAAACCAAGGATCCCCACCGGCAGGCCGATGAGCAGCATGCTGCGCGGCGACGGCTTAAGCCACTGGATCACGCCGCCTTGCATCAGGAGCGTCATGAGGGCGATCGCCATGAAGCAGAAACCCGCCTGGCGGGCCGCGTCGATGCTGCTGAGCTGCAGCCGGTCCTGCACGTTGAAGGCCATCGTCTGCTGCAGCGCGGAGATGGCGAGGAACACCAGCATGGCGGCCAGCAGAATCGGCCAGAGACCGACCGGGCGGCCAGCAGCCTCCCGCGCGGTCGGCACGGCGGCGATACGCGGCAGCGCAATCTGCGCGACGAGTGCCGTCACGAGACCCAGACCGGCCAGCGCATACAGGGGCGTCAGCAGGCCAAACCCGACCAGGGCGGCGGCGGCGGCCGGTCCCAGAATCATGCCCATGCCGAAGGCGGCCCCGACCACGGCGACGGCCGCGGAGCGCTCCTGCGCGGTCGACAGATCGGCCATCATGGCCACCGAGGCAGGCTGTATGCCGGCACCGAGCGCGGCGTACGTTAGGCGCAGCAGCAGCAGGCCGACGAACACCGTCGTCGTAACAAGGACGCCCTGGATGCCGAGCTGCAGCACCGCCGCGAAGCAGATGCTCACCAGGCCATAGCTCCAAAGCCCGAACAGCACCGTGGGACGTCGACCCCAGCGATCAGCGATGCGCCCCCAGATAGCCGACGAGAACACGAACACCACGGCCGCGGCGGAGACGACGATGCCGAGCTGTGACTCGGCCAGTCCGGCCTCCCTGAAGGCCGGTCCCGCGACGGCGAAGAGCACCGTCTGCCCCATAGAGAAGGTGATCAGCGCCGGCAGCAGCACCCACTGCAGACGCCGTTTTTGCTCTTCGGGTCTGTCGTTCACCACGCGTCGCCGCCCTCTTGCCCGTCTGTTGCCCGTTTGCCGCCCGTCTCTTGCCCTTGTTTTCCCTGCCGTCGGTCCGCGTGCCGACCGGGCGCGCGGATCCCGATGCACCAGGGTACGCCGGGCGGGCTCGGCTTGGATCGTGGCACAAATGAGAATCATTCTCAAAAACGCCGCGGCCCGGGCTCCCGCAGTCACGCTGTCAGCAGACTGAGATCGAGTCCTTTCAAGCCGACGAACCATTGGCGATCATGAGCACCACACTCATCGGGAGCGCTCGCCGCATGTCGCAACCTAAGCTCACGCTGGTCACCCTCGGTGCCGCCTTCGGCCTGCAGAACGTCAGCCCCTTCTGCCTCAAGGCCGAGATGCTCATGAGCCATCTGGGCATCGACTATGACATCGACGTCGAGCCCGATCCGCGCAAGGCGCCGAAGGGCAAGCTGCCCTATCTCGTCACCGACGGTCGCAAGCTCGCCGATTCGGAGCTGATCGTGGAGCACATCGACGAGATCTCCGGCGGCCGCGTCTACGCCGGGCTCGCGCCGCGCGATCGCGCGCTGGGTGTCGCGCTCAGTCGCCTCATAGACGATCACCTGTACTGGATCATGGTGGCGAGCCGCTGGCTGGACGACGACTGGTTTCCAAACGTTGTCGACGGCTTCTTTCACATCGCGCCGGCGCCGGTGCGACCGCTCGTCGCGCGCCTGGCGCGTCGGCAGGTGCGCCAGACCTATCACCTGCAGGGACTGGGCCGGCACACGCTGGCAGAGCAGGCCGGCTTCGCGCGCCGCGACCTGCAGGCCCTGCAGGATGCGGTTGCGGATCGCGCCTTCCTCTGCGGCGACGAACCCTGCCTGTTCGACTTCACGATCGCGTCGTTCATGGCGGGCGTCTACGACCAGTCGCCGCCGACCTGGCTGACGCCCATCGCCAACGAGTACCCCGAACTCAAGGCCCACGCCGAACGCGTGCAAGCCCGCGTAGGCGTGTACGGGCGCGGCGCCGCCGATTCGTGATTAGGCCCGCGCGTCCCGCGGCAACGCCGCACCGGGCGAGCGGTTCGATCGTCTAAGGCTCCAGATGCCCCAGGTCACGCTCTGGCGCGAGCAGCCGCCGCGCCCGCTGTTTGAGCGTCTTGACCGCCGGGAAGCCGCCGTCGTCCGCGCGCGACCAGATGCGCTCGGCGTCGATCCAGATCTCGAACAGACCGGGGTCCGCGGGCACCAGCGCCACCTCGCCGATTTCTTCGGCAAAGGTCGACAGCAGCTCCTGCGCCATCCAGGCCGCGCGCAGCAGCCAGCCACAGCCGGTGCAGTAGCGGATTTCTATTCGCGGCTGGCGCGGCCCGTGCGGAACAGTCACAGGATCGGCGGCGCTACGCCGCCGCCAGCAAGTCGGTGCTCATGTCCCACAGCCGTTCGGCCGCCGCCAGATCACAGATCCATTCGCGAGCGTGCTGGTAGGGCGGACTGTCGTCGCCGGCGGCGGCGGCTACGTTGGCATCCTCGCAGTACAGGCCGCCAAGCGCCGCGAGCTGCGGGCTGGTGGCGGCAAACAGCGTCGTCGACGCGCCCTGCTCCGGCGTCTTGAAGAGCGCGGCCACCGCCGGCGGTATGCTGCCGTCCGCATTTTTCCAGCCGAGCGCCGTCATCTCCTCATCGCTCAGGTGACGCTGCAGCGGCGTGAAGATGCCGCCGGGATGAACAGAGAACGTCCGCACGCCGTCGGCCTGCCAGCGCTCGTCGGCGCCCAGCGCGAACAGCGCGTTGGCTGACTTGGCCTGCGCGTAGGCGACCCACTTGTCGTAGTCACCGCGTTCGAACTGCGGATCATCCCACTGCACCCCGCCGCGAATATGGGCCGAAGAAGACAGCGCGATCACCCGCGCGCCCGCGGCCCGACGCAGCGCGGGCAGCAGCCCGGTGGCGAGGGCGAAGTGACCGAGGTGGTTGACGCCAAACTGACTCTCCCAGCCCGGACCGACGCGCTGCAGAGGACAGGCCATGATGCCCGCGTTGTTGATCAACAGATCGAGCGACTCGTGCGCCTCGAGATAGTCACGCGCGAACGCCCGCACCGAACCAAGGTCGGCGAGATCCATGCTTGCCACCACCACGCTGCCCGGCAGGTCGTCCGCCATACCCGCGAGCGCCTGGGCCGCCGCGTCCGGCCGTCGTGCGGGCACGACGACCTGCGCCCCGGCGCTGGCGAGCGCACGGGTCGTCTCAATCCCGATGCCGCTATAGCCGCCGGTGACCACCGCTCGCCGACCGTTGAGGTCCACCCCGGCCACCGCCTCCAGCGCCGTAGACTTGGCGTGCAGTCCGCTATCGATGGGTGCCTGGACGCGTGAATTCATGATCGACTCCTGAGAACAATGATGTGGATGCGAGCGGTCGCCCTGACTGACCGAGCACGCGGCATCGCCGTTGGTCGAACGCGCACGCGGGCGATAGCAATCGAGAACCGTTCTCATTAACTTAGCGGAACTGGAAGTGCGGAACAAAGGTAACGGGATGAATCCTCCAACAATCGCGGACGCACACAGCGGATGTCCAAGCTGAGCCGCGTCTGCGTCGTCGGCGCCGGACCGAGCGGCCTGGTCGCCACGAAAACGCTGCTCGAGGCGGGGCTGGCGGTCGACTGCCACGAGCTGTCGTCCTGCATCGGCGGACACTGGGTCTTCGACAATCCCAACGGCCGTTCTGCGATCTATCGCTCGATGCATACGAACACCATCAAGTCGATGAATCGCCTGTCCGACTTTGAAATGCCGCAGGAGTGGGAGGAGTTTCCGACGCACGAGCAGATGCGGCAGTGGCTCGAGGACTACGTCGACCACTTCGATTTTCGCGACAGCATTCGCCTCGACAGCGACGTCGTCGACGCGCGCGCACTGCCCGACGGCGGGTGGGAGGTGGAGATTCGTGACGCCCAGGGAACCACGCAGACGCAGCGCTACGCGGCACTCGTGGCCGCATCGGGTTTCATCTGGAAACCGCGCCTGCCGACGCTCGACACCGCCGCCTTTGCCGGCCGCGTCATCCACTCGTCCACCTACAAGGACGTGCACACGCCCGTCGACGTGCGCGGGCGGCGCGTTGTCGTCGCCGGTATCGGCAACACGGGCTGCGAGCTCGCCTGCGAGATCGCAGCCGCCGGCGCCGAAGCCGTGTTTCTCGCCGCTCGCAGCGGCACCTGGATACTGCCGCGCTATGAAAACGGCGAGCTCGCCGCGAAGCGAGCGCCCATGGCGCATCCGGACGAACCGCTGATGCCGCCCTTCGGCATGATTCCCGAACGCTGGCGCGAGGCCGCCCTGGTGCGCGTGGCGGGCACCATGCTCAAGCGCTCCTACGGCCCGCGGATGCAGCGCTTCCAAGAGCTGGGGCTACCGCCCGCGCCGGACAACCCGTTCGGCGAACGACCCACGGTAAACGAGGAACTGCTGGGCGAACTCGAGGCAGGCCGCGTCCACGCACGCGGCGCGCTGAGCGCGCTGGCCGGCGACGAGGTCGTGTTCGCGGACGGCCGCCGCGAGCGGGCCGACTACGTGATCTGCGCCACGGGCTTCGATCTGAGCTATCCCTATCTCGACGCGTGTTTTGTGCCACAGGGCGCGAGGGATCTCACACTGTTCCAGCAGACGATGCATCCCGAGCGACATGACCTGTTCTTCATCGGCGTGTCGCGGCCGATGGGCGCGCTGTGGGTGATGGCCGAGGTACACGCCCGCTTCGTCGCGGCCCTGCTGAGCGGCCGCTATGCCCTGCCGTCGGCGCGCGCGGTCCGCAAGCGGTCGCGCGGCATCCTGAGCAGATCGTTCGTCAGCCCTGCGATACTCGGCGCCGCCGCGAGAGCGGAACTGGCGCGCGGCGCCAAACGAGCAGGCGCGCGCGCGCCCACCAGCGACTAGTCACTGTCCACACCCGGATCCAAATCAATGCGAAAGCTACTGATCATCGGCGGAACACTGCTGCTCGGCCTGCTCGTCCTCGGACTCCTGTTCAGGCAGGAGCTGCAGCGGCTCGGCTATCAGCGTTCCTTGTTCACGGGTGCGCCTCAGCACGAACACTTCGTGCGCCAGGACGCGTACTACCCGGTCAACGAGATGCTGCCGGCAGCGCAAACCGTCGAGTTTCCAAGCGGCTCGCCGCTGACGCTACCGGCCGCGTTTGCGCACGGCAGCAAGCGGCTCGAGACCGAGGCGTTCCTGACCCGCACCGACACCGGCGCGCTCCTGATCCTGCAGGACGGCGAGGTGCGCTACGAGGACTATCGTCTGACCGGCGGCCCCGCAGTCGCCTGGCTGACCCACTCGATCTCCAAGAGCCTCGTCGCGACGGCCGTCGGGATCGCACAGCGCGAGGGGCTGATCGAGAGCCTGGATGATCCCATCACGCGCTACGTGCCGGCGCTCGCGGGCAGCGGCTACGACGGCACGAAGATTCGCGACATTCTGCAAATGGCGTCCGGCATTCGCTGGACCGAGGACTACGCGGACCGCGACTCGGATCTGAACCGCTTCGGGCTGGTGATACTCACCGGCGGCTCGTACGACGAATTCACCGCCACGCGCGTGCGCGAGCGCCCGCCCGGCGAATTCAACCACTACGTCGGCATGAACTCGCAGGCGCTGACAATGCTGGTGCGCGAGGCGACGGGCATGTCGCTGGCGGCCTGGCTGGAGCGCCACCTGTGGCAGCCGCTCGGTGCCCAGGACCGCGCCTTCTGGACCACCGACCGACGCGGCGTCGAGCTGGGGCTGGGCGGACTGTCCGCCAGTGCACGCGACCTCGCAAAGGTGGGCGAGCTCTATCGTCTCGGCGGCGTCTGGAACGGTCAGCGCATCCTCAGCGAGGATTGGGTGCGCGAATCAACCACCGTGACCGCGCCGCATCTGGCGCGCGGCAAACGCGACAGCTCGGCGCACGGCATGGGCTACGGCCTGCACTGGTGGCTGCCCCAGGGCGACGACCAGGACTACACGGGCATCGGCATCTACAACCAGTTCGTCTACGTCAGCCCGCGGGAACGGCTGGTCATCGTGAAGCTCTCGGCGTATCGCAGCTACGCGAGCAGTCACGACGCCGACGCCTACCTCGAACCCGAGACGATCTCGCTGTTTCGCTCCATCGCGGCGAGCCTCTGACGTCGGTGCATTCGCCGCTGACCGCCGCGGCGCGTCGCGTCAGGTGTTCACGCCGAGCAGATTGAACAGCAGCAGCGCGGGCCAGGTGAGCACGGCCGCGATCGCGAGCAGAGAGATGTGGCAGCGCCAGCACAGCGAGCGCCAGCCCGGCGCGAGCTCGGCGCGCCAGGCCGGGACGACGCCCAGCACGAAGCCGAGACCGCTGAGCGCGAACAGATTCAATAACACCACGACGAATACCAGCCGGCCGATGGCGCCGTTAAACGCATCGATGTACGCGATGTCGGCAATGCCGGTGTAGCCGGCGAACGCGGCAACGGGTATCGCCAGCTGCAGCGCCGACATGAACAGGCCGTTGCGTCTGAGCCACCGCTTAGCGGTGCCAACACCGGACCACAGCAGCGAGCCGAAGGCGCTCAGGCTGACGACGATGCCCAGAAGCGCAAGCTGACCCGCGCGTCCGGGGTCGCCGAGGCCCGAGACCTTGCGAAAGGCGCTCGACGGACCCGTGTGGAGATAGACGTGGCCGGTCTCGGCCTGGGCGCGAAACAGGTAACGCCTGCCGTCGCTCAGGTCATAGACGCCGGGACCGACGCGCCGCAGCTCGACGTCGCCGCGCACGAGCCGGCCCTCCGCGTCGCGCCCAATCTCGATGACCGAACCGGCGGCAAAGACCGCGGCGAACGAGCGCATCGAGCGCCGCTCGGTCCAGTAGCGGCCGACGACGTCATCGACGGCGCCGCCGACGGCCTCGCTCGGCGCCGCGGGGGAGCGGCGCGGCCCGACGAAGGTTTCGAGAAAGGCCCGATAAGGGTTGTTCTGCTCGAACTCCGGCGGCGGCGGCGCGGACTCCGCCGGCACCATCCGTCCCACGCCCACGAGCGCGCCGACGAGGTCCAGCACGCTGGGATTGATGGAGCCCCGGATGATGGAGATCACCAAACCCGCGTTGCTGTCGGGAAACACGCCGAGCTGGCTCTGCGTGCCTGGCAGGCCACAGCCGTGCTGCACATAGCGCTCGCTGCCCCAAATCTGCGGATAGAAGTGCAGACCGATACCGGCGTCGGCCGGGTGATTGCCGAACTGGCGACGCTGCATCTCGCGGCGCGACGCGGAGGACAGAACGGCGGCGTGGTGAAGCGCTTCATCGTCTGCGTCCGATGCGGCGTCCGACGCTGCAAGAAAGGCGGCGTACGTCAGCATGTCTCGCGGCGGCGCGATGATGCCGCCCGACGCCGCGGTGAGCGGGTGCTTCGGATAGAACGGCACGGGCTGCAGCTCGCCGTTGGGAAACCGGCCGTAGGGCTGGGCGAGTCGCGGCGGCGGCAGCGTCGCGTGATGCATAAAGGCAGCGGTCATGCCCAGCGGCGCGATGATGTGCTCCTTGACGTAGGCGGCCATGCTCTGCCCGGACACGTCTTCGATGACCACGCTCTCCAGCGCAACACCCAGATTTGCGTACTGACCGATCGCCCCCGGCGGCCGTTCGATGTTCTCGCGAAACAGATCGGCCACGACACCCGCCGCGACCGGCGCGGGGATATCGAGCTTGGTGCCCTGCGGGGTGAAGTGGCCGGCCATACCGGAGCTGTGGGTCATGAGCTGGCGCAGGGTCACCTGGTCGCCGTGCGGCGGCGGCAGGCGATAGCGCTTCAGATAGCGGTTGACCGGATCATCGAGCGACGCGATCAGCCCGCGATCCCGAAGCTGCAGCAGCGCGGTCGCGGCGAACGTCTTGGAGACCGAGCACATACGAATCATGGTCGCGGCGGGATCGAGCGGTATCGCGCGCCGCTGGTCCTCGAACCCATAGCCCTTCAGCAGGATCGTCTCACCGTCCTGCACCACACCGATGGAGGCACCGTTGTAGACGCCGGCCGCGACGCGCGGCTCGAAGAACTCATCCGCCCAGCGTTCGACCGCCACCGGGTCGAACTCGACGGCGGACCAGGCGCCCTGGGCCAGCAGGAGCAGCCCAAGGGCCAGTGGTCGAACGCGTGAGAACATGAGGTCAGCCCGCCGCAGACGCGTGGATGAGCCGCAGGCCGTGGAGTTCGGCCTCGACGGGTGCGGGGGCATCCACGAGCAGCGCGAGGATGGCGTGCGTCTCTCCCCGCTCGATCTGGAATTCAAAATCACCGACGGCAAGGCGCTCCTCGCCTGCCGCCGACGTCGTCGGCGGCCCGCCAACCAGTCGCGCCAGTTCGGCGACATAGTCGCCGGGCCGCGGCGTGCACAGCCGCAAGCCCAGCAGCCGCCGCAGGCCGTTCGGGTGCGCAAGATCGTCGGCGCCGATCACAGGCGGCGGATCATAGGGGCCCATCAGAAACGGCAGCTGCGGGCTCGCGGCGGTGCACAGCTGCCAGCGGGTGGTCACGCCGTCTGCCCGGCGTCGCGAGAAGTCGCGCGATTTTCCCAGGACGACGCCGCTGGCGGCCAGGGCGTCGCGGGCCGGTGCGAACGGCTGGTCCGTCTCGAGCGCAAAATCGCACAGGCCGTGACTCACCAGCCAGTTCTGCATGCGCACCAACAGCGGCTGTCCCAACGCCGCCCCCACTCTTGCCACCAGCTTCTGCACGACGCCCGTGACGCCCGACGCGGTTGGGTCGAACAGCTCGATGAAGCCGCCGGCTTCGAAATAGATCATGGCGTTGTGCGCCCGCTCTGGGTCGCCGCCCCAGACGACGCGAAATCCGGCCTGCTCGAAGTCCGCCACCGCCCGCCGCAGGTCCCGGACCCGACAGAGATAGTGGCTCGGCACGAAACTGGCTGTCATGACTGTGCTCCCCGCATATCGCCGCCCGGCGCCGGCTGCCCAGCCGAGTTTAACCCATTAAGATAATAATGATTCGCATTCGTGATAGTCTGTCGGTGGGCGCGACCAGACCCGCGCAGCCACCACACCGACGGTACCCAATGATGACCGAAGCCGCAGCCTCAACCGCACCCCCGCTCGCCGCGACCGACGCCGCCGACACGGACACCGAACCCAGCCTCTGGACGATCATTGCGCCCGTCAACGGCGAGATCTACCTGGGCATGGCGGTGTCGCTGTTGAGCCTCATTGGCTGGCTGGGCTCGATCATGCTGTTTCTGCCGATCACCCGCGAGATCGGCGCCGCAGCGCCCGACCCCGCGCGGCTGTGGTCGCTCATCGGGCTGAGCCTCGGCCTGGTAGCGCTGGCCTTCGTGTGCCGCGCCTGGTCGTTTCGAATATCGCATCTGGGGGCGTTTCGCCTCGAGCAGATTCTGCGTACCGAACTCACGACGCGGCTGGCGCAGGTACCGCTGGGCTACGTCGTCAACGCCGGGTCGGGCGCGTTGAAGAAGATCGTGCTTGACGACGTGCGCGCGCTGCACGCCTTCGTTGCCGACAGCACGCCGCTGTTCGCGCGCGTCTTCTCGGCGCCCGTGCTGTGCATATTGCTGATGCTGGCGCTCGACTGGCGGCTGGCGCTGCTGTCGCTGGTGCTGTTTCCGGTCGGCATGGTGGGCATGTTCTTCGCCTTTCGCGACTACGAGGTCGCGCGCAAGAAGGTCGACGACGCGTCTGAGCGCATCAGCGTCGTCATTAACGAATACGTGCAGGGCATGCACGTGGTCCGGACGTTCGACGACGGTTCGGGCTCCTTCGAGCGCTATCGGCTCGCGCTGGCCGACGCCACCGCAACGATGAAGGCCTGGACGGAGAAGTCCCAGACGGGCGCGTTCATTGCGCGCACCCTGTTCGCGGCGCTGCCGGCCGTGCTGGTGCTGCTCGCCGTTGGCATACCCATGGTCGAACGGGGCACGCTCGAACTGCCCGTGCTGATGATGTTCCTGCTGCTGGCGCCCACCGTCACCGAGTCGATCGTACCGATCGTCTGGATGCAGCAGCTCATCACCAACGCAAGCGCCTCGGTCAAGCGCATCGGCGAACTGCGCGAGGTCGATCTGCTCACCGAGCCCGCCAGCGCCGCGGTCCCGGCGGATGCGTCGGTCGAACTGCGGAACGTGACGTTTCGCTATGAGGGTCGCGAGGACGACGCGCTGCGCAACGTCAACATCCGCATGCCCGCGGGCACCGTCACCGCCCTGGTCGGACCCTCCGGCGCCGGCAAGAGCACCGTGGCCCAGCTCATTCCCCGGTTTTGGGACGTGAAGGCGGGTCAGGTGCTCGTCGGCGGTGTGGACGTGCGCGACATGACATCCGATCAGCTCATGCGCTCCGTCGCGTTCGTGTTTCAGGCGCCGTTTCTGCTGAGCGATACGATCGCGGCCAACATCCGCCTCGGCAAACCCGACGCCTCGGACGACGAAGTCATCGCCGCGGCCAAGGCGGCGCAGGCCCACGACTTCATCTGCGACGAACTGCCGGACGGCTACGACACGGAGGTCGGCGAGCAGGGCTCGAAGCTCTCGGGCGGACAGCGTCAGCGCATCACGATCGCGCGCGCGATTCTGCAGGACTCGCCGATCATCGTGCTCGACGAGGCCACCGCGTTCGCCGATCCCGACAACGAGGCGAAGATACACAGCGCGCTGGCCGAACTGGCCCGCGGCAAGACGCTGATCGTCGTGGCCCACCGGCTGTCGACGATCAGCGACGCCCACCAGATCGTCGTGCTCGACCGCGGCGAGGTCACCGAGAGCGGCACGCACGACGAACTCGTGGCCGGCGACGGCCGCTACGCGAGCCTGTGGTCCCACTTTCAGCAGGCGCAGGGCTGGGGACTGCGCACGCGGGACGCCCGCCCCGACGGGGAGGCTTCGGCATGATCGAGACCTTCCGCAACATGATCCGCGCGTGCGGCTCGCGCGCCGATCTAATGCGCCTGTCGCTGCTGTTCGCGTTCCTGTCCGCCGCCGCGCAGGGCCTGGCCTATGCGCTGCTGTTTCCGTTCTTCGCGGCGCTGGCCGTCGAGCCCGGCGGCGCCTGGATCTACTTCGCGGGCATCGTCGCGCTGGTGCTTCTGGACGCCCTGCTCAGATTCGGCGGCTCGAAGACGGAGTGGCGCGTCTACATTGAGGTATCCGACGAGACGCGTTCCAACCTGGGCGAACAGCTCAAGCGCATGCCGCTGGAGCAGCTCGCGCGAAGGCAGACCGGCGATCTGAACAGCGTTCTCACCGGCAACGTGCAGGACGTCGTTTCCATCGCGGGCGGCCTCTTTGGCATGGTCGTCAACACGATGGTGGCGCCCACCGTGACGATCATCGCAACGCTGTTCGTCGACTGGCGTCTGGCGCTCGCGATGCTGGTGCTGTTTCCGATCGCGATTCCGGTGTACCGGATCATTCGCAGCGCCGGCGCGCGCGACAATCGTCTGTCGATGGAGGCACACGCGGACGCGGCGTCGCACATCGTCGAGTACACCCAGGGGCTCGCAGTGCTGCGCGCGACGCGCCAGGTGGGCGAACAATCGCAGCGCCTGCAGGCCTCGCTCGCGCGCCTGCGCGACGCCCAGGCAACGGGTACCCGCCTGAACACGCTGCCTGCGATCCTCATGTCGGCGATCGTGCAGCTCGGCATCGTCGCCATTGCGGCGCTGGCGATCGTCTTCGTACTGGATGGCTCGCTCAGCGTCGCCGCGCTGCTGGCGCTGATCGTGATCGCGATCCGCTTCAGCGAACCGCTGGCGCTGTTCGCTAACCTGTCCGCGATGTTCGACTTCATGGAGGCGGCCATCGATCGGATCGGCGAGCTGCTCGCGGTGCCGCCACTGGCGACCCTGCCGGGCGGCGGCACGCCCGAGGGTGCGCACGTCGAGTTTCGCGATCTGACGTTCGCCTACGACCAGACGGAAGAACAGGTGCTGCGGTCGCTGTCGTTCGACGTGCCCGAGCGCAGCCTGACGGCGCTCGTCGGCACTTCCGGCAGCGGTAAGACGACGGTGACGCGCATGCTGACCCGCTTCGCCGATCCGCAGCAGGGCAGCGTCATGATCGGCGGCGTCGACGTCCGCAGCCTGACGCAGGGCGAACTGATGCAGCAGTTTTCGGTCGTGTTCCAGGACGTGTATCTGTTCGATGATTCGATCTGGGAGAACATCAGGCTCGCGAAACCGGACGCGACCAACGAAGAGATCGAGGCCGCGGCCAGGGCGGCCAACTGTCACGACTTCATCACCGCGCTGCCGAACGGCTACAGCACCGGCGTCGGCGAAATCGGCGGCGCGCTGTCCGGCGGCGAACGCCAGCGCATCTCGATCGCGCGCGCCATTCTCAAGGACGCGCCCATCGTGATACTCGACGAGCCGACGTCGGCACTGGACACAGAGAGCGAGGTCGCGGTGCAGCGCGCCATCGATACGCTGGTGCAAGACAAGACCGTTATCGTGATCGCGCATCGACTGTCCACGATCGTGGCGGCCGACAACATCATCGTGCTGGAGGCCGGCGAAATTGCCGAACAGGGCGATCACGCGGCGCTACTGGCGCGCGATGGGCGCTACGCGCAGATGTGGAACGCGCAGCGCGCAGAGCGAAACTGGCAGATCACGGGAGGGGCGGCAGCATGAAACTCGGCTTTAAGGGTACGGACGTCAGAGAGCGACTGGTCCTGCTGACGGGCCTGGTGCCCGAACTGGCGATGCTCCCGTTCATCTCGATGGTGGTAAACAACGCGGTGTTTACCGCGCAGCGCCTCGGGCTGTTCGAACTGCTCGAGACAGAGCCCATGACGCCGAGCGCCATCGCGGCCCGGGTCGACATCGACGAACACGCGGCGCAGGTGCTGCTAGAGGCGCTGGCCGGTTTCGGCTATCTCGAGCGCACGCGCGGAACGTTCGCGATCAGCGCCGAGCTGCGCAAGTCGCTGTCGGGGCGCATGGGCGAGATGGCACGCTCGATGCTGGAGTTCGCGCCCGACGTCGCGCGCAAGTTTGAATCTCTGGACGAGGCTGTACGAACCGGCGACGTCTCCGATTTCCACTTCGATCCCGCAACGCCGGGCCAGTGGCAGCACTACCTGAGCTTCCTGAAACTGTCCGCGGCGCGGCCCACCAAAGCGATCACGGACAAGGTCAGGTTCGACGCACCGCCGAAACGCATGCTCGACATTGCGGGCGGTCCCGCGCAGTACAGCATCGCGTTCTGCGAGAAGTACCCCGACCTCGAAGCGGTGATTCTGGATCTGCCGGAATCCGCGGCAGCGGGCAATGAGGAAGCCGCCAAGGTCGGCATGTCCGAACGCATCTCCTACGTCGTCGGCAACTTTTTCGAAACGCAGTGGGGCACCGATTACGACATCGCCCTGCTATCGAACATGCTCCACTGCCTGAAGGCCGACGAGTGCCGGCTCATTCTGCGCCGCGCATTCGAAGCGCTGCGCCCCGGCGCGGTGATCGTGACCAACGAGCCGGGCTTTCCGGGCGACGATGCGCCCATCGACACCTTCGCGGCTTACACGTCGCTGCTGTACTTCACGGTGACCGGCGGCCGCACGCACCCCACGCCCGCCATTGAAGGCTGGCTACGCGACGCAGGTTTCCAAGACATCTCGATGAGTACCGGTGGCGGCCAGACGCAGGCGATCGGACAAAAACCCGCATCATCCTGAACGTCGGCGGAGCAACAATCGCGCATAGCCGGCGAGACAAAGGCCCCGACATTCCAACGCGGTACAGCGGCGGCACATCGCGAGTTCGACGTAAGTCGACGTAAAGGGATGAGGGCCGGACGCTGATGATCTTTTAGATGAGAATGATTATCATGCGCGGCCGGGATAGAACACTACGTACAAACTCACTATGTCCAAACTAACGCAAAACAGAACCACTTTTGTGGTGACGGCCGCCCTCGCCTGTGCGACTGGCCTGGCCTCGCCGCTAACCAATGCGCAGGTCGATGACGACACATTGATCGACGCAGACATGATCGAAGAAGTCGTCGTTATCGGTCAGAAATACGAACGCTCGCTGCAGGACACGCCGCAAAGCGTCTCGGTCATCGACGCGCAGCTTATGCAGGACGAGAACCTGCTGACGCTGAATGACGTGCTGTATCGCACGCCCAACGCGGTCTCCACTTTCGGCGGCACCGGCTTCTCGCTGCGCGGCGTGCGCAACGACAACGTGTCCGGCGGCGGGTTCGCCGACCTGGCGACCATCTTCCTCGACGGCGCGCCGCTGTCGCGCGACAACACGTTCGTGGGCACGCTCGACATCTGGGACCTGGAGCAGATCGAAGTGCTGCGCGGCCCCCAGTCGACGCTGCAGGGCCGCAACTCGCTGGCCGGCGCGGTCATCATGAAGACCGCGGACCCGACCTATGAATGGAGCGGCAAGGCGCGCGTGCAGCTGCTAAGCGAAATCGACGAGAGACGCTACTCTGTTGCGTTCGGCGGCCCGCTGATCGACAACCAGCTCGCGTTTCGCATCGCCGCGGAAAAGAACGAGACCGACGGCGCGATCACCAACGTGACGCTCGACGCCAACGCCGACACCGTCGACAGCGAAATGCTGCGCGCGAAGCTGCTGATTACCCCCGATGCGGCGCCGAACCTGCGCATGCTGTTCTCGTACATGTACGACGACCGAGAGTTCGGCCAGCGCGACAGCCGCTTCGATCCGCCCGGCAGCTGGGACGATCGGCAGGCGTTCAACAACCGCCGCGCGCTCGACACGACCGAGAATCACATGGGCATTGCGAACATCAGCTATCAGCTCAGCGACACGCTCGATCTGGACTGGATCACCACGTACTCGGCTTCCAAACGCCGCCGCAGCCTCGACGGCGATGCGACCGCACGCGAGTCGCAGTTCTCTGAAACCGCCAGCGATACGGATACGCTGACCTCCGAATTGCGCCTGTCGTTCACCACGGAGCGCATGACGGGACTCGTCGGCCTGTGGTACTCCGACATCGACAACCAGCCGAACACGCTGTTCACCCGCTTCAGCTTCGATGTGATCGAGCAGTTCCAGCTTCCGTTCCTGCTGCAAGGACCGCCGTTCAACCTCGACGCCGGCACCGCCGGCTTCGTGTCGAGTTTCTACACCGATCCGTTTCTGCTCGACGCCGACCTCGACACCCTGCAGCAGATCGAGACCTTCGCGATCTTCTCCGACGTCACGTTCGACCTGACCGACAGGCTGTCGCTGCTCGCCGGCTTCCGCTTCGACCGCGAGGAGCAGGTGATCGACGCGACCCAGATGGTGGTCGTCGCCTCGGATCTGCCCGATCCGGCGCTGGCCGGCCCGGCGGCACCCGTGGTCGCCGGCGTGAACATGTTCCTGCGGGCGCAGGCGGACCAGGCCAACTCGCCGGGCTTCGCCGAGGAAACCACGTTCGAGCAGTTCCTGCCGAAATTCGGTCTCAGCTACGCGCTGACCGACCGCCAGACCCTGAGCTTCATCGTCCAGCGCGGCTACCGGTCGGGCGGCGTGTCCGGCAACGCGGCGCGGGTCACGATCGTGCCCTACGACGAGGAGACCACCTGGAACTACGAGCTGGCGTATCGCAGCCAGTGGCTGGACGATCGCCTGACGCTGAACGCGAACGCCTACTTCACCGACTGGACCGACCAGCAGGTGACCGCGTTCCTGTCGAGCAACTCCTTCGACAGCCAGGTCGAAAACGCGGGCAAGTCCGAGCTGAAGGGCTTCGAGCTGGACGTGAGCTACGCGCCCGACTCGACGCTGCGCTTCTACACGGCCATCGGCTACGCCGACACCGAGTTCACGGAGTTTTCTCTGTTGCTGGAACTAGACTTTGATGATCTTTCCGGCAATGAGTTTTCCCGCGCCCCGGCCTGGACGCTGTCGGGTGGCTTTACCTGGACGCCCGCCGGCGGCTGGTTCGTCAACGTCAACGCGAACCACACGACGGACAGCTTCAACTCGGCCACCATCCAGGACGAAGGCCCGGACATTCCGGAACGCACGCTGGTCAACTTCCGCGCCGGCTGGAGCAACGACAACCTGGGGGTCTACGTAATCGGTCGCAACGTGTTCGACAACGAGCACTTCGATTCGAGCTTTCTGGATGCCGACGGCGGGTCGGTGGGACGCTGGGGCCAGCCGCAGCTCTTCGGCGTGACGCTCGAAGCGAATCTGTAGTCGGCGGGACTGTCGAAAAGAGGTAGCGGCGTTCGATCGCCGCTCATCGCTCGCGCGGTGTCCGCCGCGCGCACCGAGCGGCAAACGGCGCGCGTCAGGCGCCTTCCGTCTCCGCGCCGTAGTCCCAGGAAATGCGCCGCTCGATCTGAACCTCGATAAACGCCGACCCTGGCCGGGCCTCGGTCGGCAGCTGCGCTTCGGGCACGCCACGAGCCGCGGCACCCCGCCGCATCAGCCGCAACACCGACTCGGCGTCGCGATGCACCCGCGCGGTGCCCTGCACCATCGCACCCTTGATATCGCTCATGGTGGAACCGGATTCCACCAAGAGCGCGACCCTGGGATTGCGATCGACGTTCAGCGTCTTCTGCGTGTTGTCACGACAGCCGAGATAGATGGACTCGGCGTGGCGAAAGTAGCCGAGCGGTACGCTGTGGGGAAAGCCGTCGGCGCCGACGGTGGACAGCACCATCCACCCGGGTCGGCTCGCTAGAAAGGCATCGAACTCGTCGTCGGTCAGGGCGCGCATGATTTTCTCTGCAACTAAGTCAGAACCATCCTAGCGTGTTCCAGTACCAGCTAAGCCACGCATACAGGACAAAACCGACCACGAACACTAGCGTCATCAAGCGCTCGCCCCAGCCCGCGGTGCCGTCGGTCAGTCGCCAGACGCGAATCGCCGCCAGCAAGAGGCCTACCCCTACCACCAGCGTCGAGACAGTCAACGTACGCAGAATCTCGGGCGGGATCTCGAACAGAAATCGATCGTTGTCCTGCAGTCCCTGCACCAGCTTGACGATGCCCCACAGGACGCCGAGCGCGGCCAGCCAGGACAGGCCGTTCAAGACCCGCGTCCCGAGCGGGCGCGGCGGCAGGCCGCGCCGCCGTATCAAGCCGACGGCCCAGCCGATGACGCACACCAGCATCGACAGCGCGACCAGAGCAAACAGCGCCTGATGCAGGCGCGGCCGGTCGATAGTGCCCAGGCGCTCCATCGTGCTGGCCGCATAGCTCGAGAAGGTCAGGTGCGTGACGGCATCATCGGCGTCGCGATGAAACAGCACCTCGGTATCCGAGTAGCGGCCGCGAAAGCGATCCGGCGTTGCGGTCGCGACATAGGCCGTCGCGCCGTTGCCGCCGTCTATGAGTAGGTAGCCGTCGTCATCGCTCCACACGCGCGTTCCGCCGAGCAGACGCGCGAGCTTCGAAAAATCGGACTGCGGCCGACGCAGCGGCGCGTAGACGCCGGCGTACTGTGCCTGCCGCTGCCCCGCATCGGGCGGCGGCTCGGCGCGCGGCGGCAGGTCATCGCCAATCAGCCAGTCCAGCAGCGCCTCCTGCAGGTTGCCCGCCGGACGGTCGCCGCCGTCGCTGTTGAACGACAGGAACACGCCGAGGCTGAGCTGCGGGATCAGTACCATCTGCGAATGGAAGCCGCGATAGTCGCCGCCGTGGCCGTAGATGACGACGCCCCGGCGGGTTAGATCGTTAAAGCCGTGGCGCCAGCCGCGCGCGCCTGGGAAGGGTCGATAGCTGACCTCCAGCATGCGTCGATGGGTCGCCGGACTCATCAGCCCGCGGCCTTCGTCGAGCAGCGCCGTCATGAAGCGCGCCATGTCGGCGCCGGTGGTGCTGACCATTCCCGCGGGATAGATGCGCCAATGAATGAACGGCTGTGGCTCGAAGGCGCCCGCCTTGTACTGATAGCCCTGCGCCAAATCTGCGCGCAGCGCCTCGGGCATCGGATGCCGGACCACGGTGCGGGTCATGCCGAGCGGCGCGAGCACCTGCTGCTCTAGATAATCTGACCAGGGTTCGCCGGAGACCCGGGCGATCAGATGCGCCGCCAGAGCCGTGCTGTGGTTCGAGTAGGACGAATACTGCCCCGGCGGTCTGACCTGGCGCGGCAGGTTGCTCGCGAGGTAGTCCTCAAGAGGTTCCAGATCGTCGGCGCTGCGTCGCCCCAGGTCGAGTACCAGATCCTCGAAGCCGGCGCTGTGATTCATGAAGTGCAGCGCCGTCACCGGCTGTCCGAAGGGCTCGGGAATCTGCACGCGATCGAAGTAGCCGTTCACCTCGGCGTCGAGATCCAGCCGCCCCTGCTCGACGAGCTGCATCAGGGCGACCCAGGTGAACGGCTTGGAGATGGACGCGATGCGGAACAGCGTGCGCTCCGGATCGACCGGTCGGCGGGCGGCGATGTCGGCATAACCCAGACCGCGATTCAGCAGCACCTCGCCGTGCTGGACAACGGTCACCACCGCCCCGGCGACGCGATGCTCGGCGCGCTGGCTCAGCCACACGCCGTCGACGAAGGCGTCTAGGGCGTCCGTGTCGATCGCGCGGTCGGCGGCGGCGGCGCGGGCCTCAAGCGCGGCTTCGGCCGCGGTCACGAACGCGGGCATCAGCAGGGCAAGGCACAACAGGAACACTGTGGCGGCACCCGCCGCCGGTCTGCACGCTCTACCCATTCCCTGCGAATCCTTCCTCTTTTCGGGGCCCTTTCTCTGGCCTTCTTGTCTGATTTGGTCGCGCGATCTGTTACCAGCGCGCTAGCTCGGCGCCCGCCAGGCTGGCAAGTCCGCTTAAGGCGTCAGGAAGCGACGGCTTGCTGCACGTCCGCGGCCGCCGGCTGTGCGTGGGCGGGCACGGCGGTCAGCAGGTACTCGAACGCGGCGAGCGCTGCCTTGGCCCCCTCGCCCATCGCGACCGAGATCTGCTTGTACGGCACGGTCGTGACGTCGCCGCAGGCGTAGACGCCGTCAACCGACGTGCGACATTTTTCGTCGATGACGATTTCCTTGTGTCGCGTTAGCTCAAGCTGACCGTCGACGCACTGACTGTTAGGCAGCAGGCCGATCTGCACGAACACGCCATCGAGCCCGAGGGTCGCTACTTCGTCGCTGGCCCGATCCGCGTAGGTGATGCCGGAGACCTTGCCGGCCTCGGCCTCGATGCGCTGGGTTGCGACGTTGGTCAGGATGTCGATGTTCGCCCGCGCGCGCGCCTGGTCGATCAGCACCTGATCCGCCTTCAACTCGGGCAGAAACTCGAACACGGTGACGTGGCGCGTGATGCCCGCGAGGTCGAGCGCCGCCTCGATGCCCGAATTGCCGCCGCCGATCACGGCGACGTCCTTGCCCTTGAAGAAGGGACCGTCGCAGTGCGGACAGTAGGCGACGCCGTTGCCCAGATTCTCTTTCTCGCCGGGCACGCCCAGCTCGCGCCAGCGCGCGCCGGTGGCGACGATGAGAGTGCGCGTGTCGACGCGCTCGCCGGTGCTCAGCAGCACGCTCTTGTGCTCGCCGTCCAGCTCGACCGAGTCGACCCGCAGGTTCTCCTTGATCGTAATGTCGTAGTCGGCCATGTGGCCCTGCAGCGCGCTGACCAGCTCCGGGCCCGTCGTGCTGTTGACCGAGATCAGATTCTCGATCGACATGGTGTCTTTCACCTGACCGCCCATGCGCTCGGCGATCAGCGTGACCGCGACGCCCTTGCGCGCGGCATAGATCGCCGCGCTGACGCCGGCCGGTCCACCGCCGATCACGGTGACGTCCTGCAGCGGCAGCGAGGCGCTCGCCTGGGGTTCGCGCAGCGCGGGGAAGCGCTCGATCAGCTTGTCGAGCAGCCCCGCCGCGTCGACCTTGCCGCTGGCGAACAGTTCGCCGTTGAGAAACACGGTCGGCACGCCCTGCACGTCGCGGGCATCGATCAGCTCCTGGAACAGTCCACCGTCGATCATCTCGGCGCTGATGGCCGGGTTGAGCAGCGCAAACTGATTCAGGGCCTGCACGACGTCGGGGCAGTTGTGACAGGACAGGCTGACGAAGGTCTCGAACGCAAGCGGAGCGTCGATGCGGCGCACCAGATCCTGCACAGCAGCGTCGAGCTTCATCTCGGTGCCGCCGGCGTGCAGCACGGCGAGCACCAGCGAGTTGAACTCGTGCCCGCTGGGAATGCCGGAAAAACGCACGCCGGACGGCGTGCCGTCAACCTCGACGTCGAAGGTCAGCGGGCTGCGGCCGTCAGGCGCTTCGCGCTCGATCAGCGACAGGCGCGGCGAGACGCCGCAGAACTGATCGAGGAACTCGAGCAGTTCTGCACGCTTCGCGTGCTCGCCCGTCTGCAGGGCGAAGGTCACATCGCTTTGCAGATTTTCCGTGTAACCCGCCAGGGCGGTGAGGATGTCCTGGGACAGCATGGGTTTAGTCTCCGCGCGAACGCCGCTTAGTTCGGATCGCCGATCAGATCTTGCCGACCAGATCGAGGGAGGGCGCCAGCGTTTCTTCGCCCTCCTTCCACTTCGCCGGGCAGACCTCACCCGGATGCGCGCGCACGTACTGCGCGGCCTTGATCTTGCGCACCAGATCGTCGGCGTCGCGGCCGATGCCTTCTGCCGTGATCTCCATCGCCTGAATCACGCCGTCGGGATCGACGATGAAGGTGGCGCGGTCGGCCAGGCCCTGATCTTCGCGCATGCAGTCGAAGTTGCGCGTGATCTCGCCGGTGGGATCACCGATCATCGTGTAGTTGACCTTGGCGATCGTCTCGGACGCGTCGTGCCAGGCCTTGTGCGTGAAGTGCGTGTCGGTCGACACCGAATAGACCTCGACGTCGCGCGCCTGCAGCTCTGCGTAGTGATCGGCGACGTCGCCCAGCTCGGTCGGGCAGACAAAGGTGAAGTCGGCGGGATAGAAAAAGAATACCGCCCACTTTCCAGCCAGGTCGTCGCTGTTGACCTCGACGAATTCTCCCTGCCGGAAGGCCTGAGCGGTGAACGGCTTGATTGCGGTGTTGATAAGCGCCATGGGAAGCGATTCCTTGTTAAGTTGTTGGGCAAGTGTCGATGCACGATTCAGGCTGCCGACTTCGGTCGTCGCCGGTGCGCGGCAAACGGGCAGCGCGAGGACAATACGACAGTCTGCAAATCTTGTGTATTGAATATTCACGATCGTTCCCATAGTCGAAACCTATGCCAAACGCCGACGCCTGAGGCGAAAGCCGAACGTCGCGGCAAGCGCCAAAGCGCGGATCGGCCGGGCGTCAGCGCCTCGCGACCTTTACCCCCTACATGAGAATGATTATCATTAAGTACCGACGCAGGTCGCCTGCAAACCACCGCAGCGGTGCCCCACGATGACAACCGATCGGGTTAACTTTGGAACTCATTCGCCGTTGAGGTCGTTCCATGTCCGAGGCTGCTAGTACCGGCCGCGAGTCGCTGACGTCGGGTATCCGCGCCCTGCTGCCGTTCGCGCAAGGGGCCCGGGCGAGCTTCGCGTTGGCCGCGCTGATCGCCGCCGCCGCCGCCTTTCTGGGGCTCGTGCCCTACTGGGTCATCAACGAGGCGATCGGCATCGCGCTGACGCCCGAACTAAGCCAGGAATCCCTGTGGCTGCTGGCCGGCTTCGCGCTCGCGGCCGTCGTCGGCCGCTTCGCCTGCGAGGGTATCGCCACCTTTATCGCGCATCGTGGCGCGTTCCAGATTCAGTACGACGTGCGCCTCGCGCTGGCGCGCCACCTGGCGGCCCTCCCGCTCGGCAAGGTCACGCGGCGCCGCTCGGGCGAGCTGAAGAAGGTGATGGCGGACGACGTGGAACGGCTGGAGCTGTTTCTGGCGCACGCCATACCCGACACCGTGGCCGCGGTGCTCACAGTCGTCGCGCTTGCCACCTGGATGGTGCTGATCGACTGGCGGCTCGCGCTGGCCACCTACATCCTGATTGTGCCCGCCTTCGCCTGCATCGCGCTGGGCATGCGCCGCGCCGGCATGCACATGACGGAGTACCGCGAGACCCAGGCGCAGATGAACGCCTCCATCGTCGAACTGCTGCGCGGCATGGCCGTGGTCAAGATGTTCAACCGCGACGCCGACGAGGTCCGCGGCACCGAATCGACCATCGCGCGCTACATCGAGGTCGTGCGCGGCTATAGCCTCGACTTCCTGCCCTACGGCACCGGCTTCTATGTGCTGCTGGGCGCGAACGCGGCGATCCTGATTCCGCTGGCCGGCTGGCTGTGGCACACCAACTCGATCAGCACCCAGACCGTGCTGTTCTTTCTCATCGTAGGCCTGGGCGCGCTCGCCACGGTCAATGCACTGCTGTACCTGTTCGCCAACCTGTCGCACATCGCATCAGGAGGCGCGATCGTTCGGGACGTGCTCGCCGAGCCGGCGCTCGAGAGCAGCAATGCCGTCGCCGAACACGGCATTGAACCGCGCGTTGAATTCGACGGCGTGTGGTTTCGCTATGAAAACGCCTGGGTGCTGGAAGACGTGTCGTTCAGCGCCGCACCCAGCGAGCTGACGGCGCTGGTGGGTCCTTCGGGCGGCGGCAAGTCCACCGTGGCCGCGCTGATCGGTCGCTTTTTCGATCCCGAGCGCGGCGAGATTCGCATCGGCGGCCATCCGCTCGCGCGGTTGGGCAACGACACCCTGAATCGCCAGGTGTCGATGGTGCTGCAGGAGACCTTCCTGTTCGACGACAGCATTGCCGGCAATCTGCGCGTCGCCCGAGCCGACGCGACCGACGCGGAGCTGGTGCGGGCCTGCGAGCAGGCCTGTATCCACGACACCATAGCGGCGCTGTCGGACGGCTACGCCACGGTCGTCGGTGAGCGGGGCGTGCGGCTGTCCGGCGGGGAGCGTCAGCGCCTGACGATCGCGCGCGCCATACTCGCCGATGCGCCCATCGTCGTCCTGGACGAGGCCACGGCCTTCGTCGATCCCGAAAACGAGCACGCGATCCAGCAGGCCATCAGCGAACTGGTGCGCGGCCGCACGGTCATCATGGTGGCGCATCGACTGTCGACCGTACGCGGCGCCGACCAGATCCTGGTTCTCGATCAGGGCAGCATCGTCGAGCGCGGCGACCACGACGAACTCGTCGCGAGGAACGGTCTTTACGCCCAGCTCTGGCAGGATTTCAACGTGGCTCGTGCGACGGGTCTGCGGGCCGAGCGCCCATGAGCGACGTCAGCATCGAGGGCTCACCGGCGGTCGCGATCTGGCGACTCGCCGGTGATCAGCAGGGCGTGCTGCTGCGTTCCATCGGCTACAAGGCGCTGCAGGGCTGTTTCGACGCGCTGCCCATCGCGGCCCTCATCTGGCTGATCAACGCGGTGCGGCTCGAGACCCTGACCGGCAGCGGTCTCCTGTGGGCCACGCTGGGCGTGCTGGCCTGCGTGGCCGGCCAGTGGCTGGCGGGCTACCTCGCCAACCGCTCGGCCTGGATCGCGACCTTCGAGCTGTTTGGCAGCCTGCGCGCGCGCCTGCTGCGGCACGTCCGGCGACTGCCGATGAGCGTCCACGACCACAGCAGCACGGGCGACATGACCACCGTGCTGACGCAGGACATCAGCGCGGTCGAGAACTTCGCGCACGAGCCGATGCAGGTCATGGTGGGTGCCGCGATCGCGCCGCTCATCGTATTCGTCGTGCTGCTGGGGCAGGACGCGCCCATGGCGTTCGCGGCGATGCTAAGCGTCGCGCTCGCCGTGCCGGTATTCCTGTGGTCGAACGGCGTGTTCGCCCGCCTCGCGGCGCGGCGCCAGGATCTGCAGGCCGACGCGGCCGGCCGCATGCTGGAGTACATTCAGGGCCTGCCCGTGATTCGGGCGTTCGGCATGAGCGGCGAAAAGCTCGCCCTGTTTGATACGGCCCTGCGCGACTTTCGCGGCATCAGCATGGAAATGACCGCCAAGCTCGCGCCGCTGGGCTCCGCGTTTCTGACGACGGTGCTGCTCGGCATTCCGCTGATTGTCGGCGCAGGCACCTACTGGCTGTTCACCGAGCGGCTGGACGTGGGCGTCTTCATCATCTTCGCGGTGCTGTCCCTGCGCGTCTACGGGCCGCTGCTGGCCGCCGCCAACGGCGTCGAGAGCATGCGCATCGCCGAGGCGTCGCTGGCGCGCATCGGCCGCCTGCTGAACCGCGAGACCGCAGCAGAACCGGCGCACGAGACGCCGCTGCCGACCCGCTACGACGTCGAATTCTCGGACGTCGGCTTCGCCTACGCGGGCGCCGATACCCTGTTCGAGAACCTCAACCTGAGCGCACCCGCAGCCGCCGTGACGGCCATCGTGGGCCCGAGCGGCGCCGGTAAGACGACGCTGCTGCAGCTCGTTGCCGGCCTGCGCACACCGGATCGCGGTCGCGTCGTCGTCGGCGGCGTCGATCTCGCCGACCTGAGCGCGAATCAGCGCTTCGAGCTGGTCACCTGCGTGTTCCAGGACGTCTATCTGTTTCCAGGCACGATCTACGACAACATCGCCTTCGGTCGCGCCAGCGCCACGAGCGCCCAGGTCGAGCGCGCGGCCAGGCTAGCGCGCGCCGACGAGTTCATTCGCGCCTTGCCCGACGGCTACGATTCACGCGTGGACGAAGGCGGCGCCAACCTGTCCGGCGGCGAACGCCAGCGCATCAGCATCGCGCGCGCGATTCTCAAGGACGCGCCGATCGTGCTGCTGGACGAGGCGACGGCCTCGCTGGACCCGACCAACGAGCGCTATGTGCAGGAGGCGCTGACCGAACTGGTCGCGAACAAGACGGTTCTCGTGGTCGCCCATCGACTCGCCACCATCCGCAACGCGGACCAGATCCTGGTGCTAGCAGACGGCGCGATCCGGCAGCGCGGCCGTCACGATGAACTACTCGAAGCGCCGGGCCTGTATCAGGCGCTGTGGGACGCGCGCGAACGCGCGAGCAGTTGGCAACCGCGACCCTAGGTGTGGCGCGGCGGCGTACAAGAATCGACGGCGAAAGATTGGGATAAGGAAGGGGACCAGCCCGGGCGCCGCGAGGGCGCCAGGGCTGTGCGCCGCCGGTCTCGTGCAGTCGCCTGAGACCGGCGGGCCAGGCTAAGGGGTGCCTCAGGCCGTGGCCCCCTCACGCTTGACGGTGATCACCTGGGCGTAGGTGAACTCCTTCAGGCCTTCAATGCCGTACTCGACGCCGAAGCCCGACTGCTTGTGACCGCCGAAGGGCGAGAACGGCGACAGGTGCAGGAACTCGTTGACCCACACGGTGCCGGTCTCGAGCTGCTCGGCGATCTCGACGCCCTTGTCCGGATCGTTGGTCCAGACCGCGCCGGCGAGGCCGTAGTCGGTGTTGTTCGCGCGCTCGATGACTTCTTCTTCGCTCGAGAACTTCATCAGCGGCATGACCGGACCGAACTGCTCTTCGGCGACGATCCGCGCGTCCTCCGGCGGATTGTCCAGGATCGAGATCGGCACGTAGTAGCCCGTGCCGGACGGGTCGACGTCGCCGCCGACGAGGAAGTTGTAGCCGTTGTCCTTCGCGTCCTGAATGAGCTCGCACACCCGATCGAACTGCTTCTTGTTCTGGATCGGCCCCACGCCGGTGCCCTGCTCGGCGCCGTCGCCGACTTTGACTTCCTTCGCGTAGGCCGCAATCGCAGCGCTCAGCTCGTCGTAAATATCCTCGTGGATGTAGATCCGCTTCGCCGCGACGCAGATCTGGCCCGCGTTCGAGAAGCTCGACCAGAACAGTTGTTCGGCGACCTTTTGGACGTCGGCGTCGGGCAGGACAATCGAGGCGTCGTTGCCGCCGAGCTCCAGCGTCATGCGCTTCAGCTCTTTGGAGGCGCCCTCCATGATCTTCTTGCCGGTCGCCGTCGATCCCGTGAAGGTGATCTTGTCGATGTCCGGATGTGAGGTCATGAGCGGACCGAGCGAGTCTTCGCCGGTGATGATGCTCAGCGTGCCGGCCGGCACGACTTCCGCGATCAGCTCGGCGATGCGCAGCGTGGTGAGCGGCGTGAAGGGCGACGGCTTGAGCACGATGGTGCAACCCGACAGCAGCGCCGGAATGATCTTCTGCACCGCCATCAGCACCGGGAAGTTCCAAGGCACGATGCCGCCGACCACGCCGATGGGCACGCGCCGCGTGCGCGACAGGCGCTCTTCGCTGTCTTCGTTGATCACGTCTTCGAGTTCGAGCGTGGCCTGCGCGCGAATCATCGCCGGCGCGCCGCCGATCTCCATCTGCGCCTGCGCATGGGGCTTGCCCTGCTCGCTGGTGAGCAGGCGGAACAGCTCGTCGAAGTTCGCCTCGATCGCGTCTGCGATGGCGTTCAATACCGAACGACGCTCCTCGATGTCCGTCTTCGACCAGGTCTTGAACGCGCGACGCGCGCCGGCAACGGCGCGGTTCAGCTCGTCCTCGCCGCAGGCTGGGACCTTGCCGATCACCTGCTCGGTCGCCGGGTTGACGACGTCAAGCCAGGCGCCGTTGGTGATCAACTCGCCGTCGATCAGGTTCTTATACTCAGTTGCCATTGACTAGCTCCTCCTAGCATCGTGTGGATCTTCCGTAGCGACAGGTGAACGGTCTTCACTTGCGCGAACTCTTGTGCGAACTCTTGTGCGAACTCTTGAACGGGCCATCGCCGGCGAGCCGCATCCGGCTGCCAACGCGCCATCTTGATCAGGACACTGCATTCTCTCGTGCGATGCGAACCATGTCGACCAGCGTCCGATGCGCGTCCTGAGCGCTGCGAATGGGTATGGAGAAGCCGACGGAAACCAGCTCCACGCCCGTGTCGCTCGTCATCTCAAGCACCATGTCATCGCTGCGGATGTCGACGAGCTGAGCGGATACTGCATCGGCGCGACCTGCGAAGTGGGTGACGTACAGCAGGCAGGCGTCGGCGTGGTCATCGTTCATGTGCTCGATGATGCGCTGCTTGTCCGCGTCCGTGATGGATTCTTCAAAGGCGGATTGCGTCATTGTGGTCGTCTTGCAGATCGTTAGCCCCCTACATCCTAAATGATAATCATTATCATTTGAACTGTCACGCGCCGCGAAGGCCATCGCGCGACTGTTGGGCAGCAAAGGAAAGCGCTTTAATGGCTCTTTAGGTTCTCAATAGTGAGGGTGGCTCTCAGGGGCGCTCTTAGGAGGCAGGTATCGCTTTTGTCGCAACTCTCGCCGTCACGCTCGCCGGCACCGGCTGGCTGTACGCCGGCTGGCGCGGCAAGACAAACCGCAGCAGAGCGCGGCTCGGCGGTTGGGCGCTGGTCGGGGTGGCCACCGGGCTCGCCGTCTACGCGGCCGGCGCGGAGTTCGGTCTGATCTATGCGTGCGCCTGTCTCGCCTTCGCGGCCTGGGCGTGGGCCGCGCGCGAGGCCCAGTGGGGCCGGCGGTACGGCCGAAACGCGCCGCGACGCGTCGAAAGGCGCAGCGCTACCGCGACCTCGCAGGTGCAGCCCCCGGGCGAGAGCGGCGACGACCCCGACAGCGCCAGCGCGCCGACCGCCGGGCTGATCGCGGTCGGTCGCCACCTGGGCCTGTTTCTGACGCTGTTTGTTCTGGCGGGCACGGCCAGCATCCTGATCACGATTCTCGCCACGCAAACGCTCGACTGGGCATTCATCAACCGGATGGCGCTCGTCACGCTGCTGATGCCCACGCTGTGGGGCGGCCTAATGTTCTGGACGCTGTACGACTTCCGCCGCGCATGGCCCACGCTGGTAATTCTGTGGCTGGTCGGCGCGGCCGGGCTGTTCCTGGTCTGATGGGCCTGCCTGCGCAGACCGTCAAACAGGCGCTCGCCGGTCACTCCTGGCTGGGCGTCGCGTTCGGCGCGCTCATTTACATCGTCTGCCTGAGCGGCACGCTGCTCGTATTGCACGCGGAGCTGGAGCACTGGGAGCAGGCAGACGCACCGGTTCTCACACAGTTCGATCTCGCGGCGGCCGAGTCCACGTTCAACGAATTTCTTGCCCGCGGCGACGGCGTGACCCCGCACATGTACCTCGTGCTGCCAACGGACGAAACGCCATACGCGCGCCTGGCGACAGAGAACGCGAGCTGGTTTTTCGAAGCGGACGGGACGCTTGGCATCGCCGAGCACAATCACTTCTCAGAGACGCTGCTCGATCTGCATTTGTACCTGCACCTGCCCAAGGCCTGGGGCATGCTGCTCGTGAGCGCCCTGGGCGCGGTGTTGGTGGGGTTCATCATCTCGGGCTTTCTAGCTCATCCCGGGATCCTGCGCGACGCCTTCCGGCTGCGGCAGCGCGGCTCCGAGCAGCTTGCACAAACGGACCTGCACAACCGGCTGAGCGTGTGGGCCGCACCGTTCCACCTGACGATCGCGATCACCGGCGCCTACTTCGGTCTCGCCCTGCCCGTCCTTGCCGTGGTCGCCGAGGCGGAATTCGACGGCGACCGTATGGGTGTGGTCAGCGAGGTGTTTGGCGCGGAGCCCGAACTGGCGCCGCGGAGCGGGCCCGTGGCCATCGGCGCGGCGCTGGCGCGCATCGGCGAGCTGGCGCCGGACGCAACGCCCTTCAGCGTCATCGTGCACGACGCCGATTCGCCGACCCCATTACTCGAGATCTTCGCGCGCCATCCCGGGCGCCTGACCTGGGGCGAGGCCTATCGGTTCGAAATCGACGGCACCTACATCGGTCCTGTCGGCTGGGCCGGCGGCGAGACCGGACAGCAGATCCTCTACAGCATCTATCGCCTGCATTTCGGCACCTTCGACGGTGCGCTGTCGAAGCTCGTGTATTTGCTGCTGGGTTTCGCGCTGACGGTGGTCGCCGCAAGCGGCGGCGAGATTTGGCTGGCGAAGCGGCGCCGACAAGACGGCCTGGACGATCTCTGGACCGGCATCGTCTGGGGCACGCCGATCGCGATCGTGGTTTCGGCCGGGATCGGCCTGGTTGGCGCGAACGGCGTTCTCGGCGGGTTCTGGCTGTCCTTGGCGAGCGCCTGCGCGCTCGCTCTGGCGCTGCGCGACACCGCAAGGGCGCGGGCACTGCTGCAGCGCACGCTGGCGCTTTTCCTGTTCGCGCTGGTCGCCGCGCACGTCGCCGTCTACGGCGCCGACGCGGCGCGGGGTCATCCCCTGCTGGTCAACGCGCTCGCGTGCCTCGCCGCCGCGACGCTCGGCGCGCTGGCGCTGCGCAGCGGGCACAGGCCCGCCGCCGTTCAGGTCGGTCAGTCCGCCGGCTAGCGCCCGCGCGAGTGAGCGCCCGTCAGACCCGGCGTCAGGCCGACGCTATTTGCCGATACCCCAGATGCCGGTACCGCGGCACGCGATGAACAGAAAGGCGAAGCAGTACAGCGCGCTGATCTCACCGCCGTTGGTGAGCGGAAACAGGCCCTGCGTTCCGTGCGCCATCCAATAGGCCACCGCCATGGTGCCGCTGCAGATGAACGCCGCCGGGCGCGTGAACAAACCGATCATGACCAGTGCGCCGCCGACCAGCTCGATGGTGCCTGCCGCCATCATGAGCGGGCTCAGTCCGTAGGAAAATTCGACCGGGAAATTGAACAGTTTCTGCGTCCCGTGCCAGATGAACAGCAGGCCGGTTACGATGCGAAACAGCGCGTAGGTTTGATTTTCGTACTTGGCTAGGAATTCCATAGTGTCCCCCCGTGGCGATTGCCGCCAAATATTTACTTTGTGAATTTGCGTTAAGTCTGGCCGCGCGCCGAACCAGCCCCGTCATCGGGGTCTTGTTTTTCGAATGCGCGACCCTTGCAGCCTACTCAGGACAAACGGTCCTGAGCAAGCCCCGCGCAGGCGCGGGTGCCCAGGCGAGCAAACCCCAGTCGCACCCGCGCGAGGTCGCGCGTCAGGCGCCCTTCATCTCATAGAAGCACAGCTTGTTGCCGTCAGGATCCCGCACGTAGGCGCCATAGAACATGCCGGGCACGCGTTCGCCGGGCTCGCCCTCATCGGACGCGCCAAGTGACATCGCCTTCGCGTACATCTTCTGCACGACTTCGGGACTACCCGCGTTGATGGCGACCATCGTGCCGTTGCCGGGATGCTGATCGGCCTCGTCGTAGGGTATGCACAGCGCGAGCATCGCCCCTTCGCCGTTTCCGTAGAATTTGATTCGGTCCATGCCCATGAGCTGCTTGGCGCCGATCTCGCCAAGCAGATCGTCATAGAAGGCGCACGCCTTCTCCATATCACTGGTGCCGATGGTTGCGTAGCCGAGCATAGCGAGTCCTCTTCGTTAGGAAGTTATCCGACTAGAATTCACGTCATCGCGAGCGCATGCAAGGCTTTCGGCGTCGTCGCACAATCGTGCGCGGCCTCGTGGGTAAGGGTGCGCCTCCGTGAGCCTCAGAACGCCTCTGCTTGTCTCCGAGCGCGCAGAACGCGCGCGGGCACCCGACAACAGGCAGGAGCGAAAGCCGTTGAACATCATCTTCGATCTGGGGGGCGTCGTCTTCGACTGGGCGCCGGAACGCTTCGCGACGCTTGCGTTCGACAAAGCCGAACAGCGCGCGGCGCTGATCAACCATGTCGTCCACCATCCGGATTGGCTGGCGCTCGATGCGGGCAGCTTGAGCCGCGACGAAGCGATTCGACGCGGCGCGCAGCGCAGTGACCTGAGTACAGCAGAGCTGCGGCAAGCCTTCGATCGCCTGCCCGACGTCCTGCAGCCGATCGACGCCACCATCGCGCTGGTGCGAGCGCTGCACGCGCTGGGTGCACACCGACTGTTCGTTCTATCGAACATGCATCATGCGAGCGCAGACCATCTGGAATCCGCCTTCGACATCTGGCCGCTGTTCGAGGCCTGCGTGTTTTCCTGCCGCGTTGGCCTCATCAAGCCCGATCCCGCGATCTTCAGGCATCTGCTGGACCAGCACGCGCTCGATCCGCAAGACAGCGTATTCATCGATGACGCCGCGGAAAATGTCGCCGCGGCGCGGGCTTTGGGAATGCAGGCCATTGCGTTCACGAACGCTCGCCAATGCGGCGCGGCGCTGAGCGCGCTGGGGATCGAGCTTTCCGATCAATAAAGCGCGCGGCAGCCTCAGGCGGCCGGGGAATTGACACCGCGAATCATGTCGGCCGCCTTCTCCGCGATCGCGATGGTCGGCGCGTTCGTGTTGCCGCTGACCAGGCGCGGCATCACGGAGGCGTCGACCACGCGCAGCGCGTCGACGCCCCGCACCTTGAGCCGGCTGTCGACGACGGCAAGCGCGTCGCTGTCGACCCCCATCTTGCATGTTCCTACCGGGTGATAGATGGTGCCGCCCGTTTCACGGGCGAACGCTAATAGCTCCTCATCTGTCTGTACGTCATTACCGGGTGCCAGCTCGTGATCGATGTAGCGCGCGAGTGCCGGCTGCTCGGCAAAGCGCCGCGCCCAGCGCAGGCCGGCGATCGCTGTGCTCTGATCGAGCGCCTCCGCCAGATAGTTGGGCGCGATCGCGGGATGCGCGTCGTGCGCCGCGGAGCGGATGTGAACGCTGCCCCTGCTCTCCGGGCGCAGCTGGCACGGCGCGATTGTGATCCCGGGCTCGCGCTCGAGCTCCATCTCGCCCGTCGCCGCCATGTGGGCCTGATCCATGGTGGCGGGCAGGATGTGGAACTGCACGTCGGGCGTGGCGAGTTCGTCCCGGGTCTTCACGAACGCGGCGATGTGCGCCGCCGACAGGGTGAGCAGGCCCTTGCGCTGGGTCAGAAACTTGAAAACCTCCTTGATCAGCGCAAAACCACGGGACTGATCGTTGACCGAGGGTGCGCCCGGTTTGAGGCGATAGCGATTTCCCAGCACGAAGTGATCCTGCAGATTCTCGCCGACGCCCGGCAGCGCCGAGACGACGTCGATGCCGTGGGTCTGCAGCCGAGCAGGATCGCCGATGCCGGACAGCTCCAGCAGCTGCGGGCTGTTGATCGCGCCGCCCGCCAGGATCACCTCTGCCTTCGCGCCGGCGTAGCGTGGCGCACCGTCCTGCGTGTAGTGCACGCCGACCGCGCGCTTGCCTTCGAATGCGACGCGCGCGGCAAGCGCGCCGGTTTCGATGCGCAGATTCGCGCGTTTTTTCGCGGGATTCAGATAGGCCACCGCGGCGCTGCAGCGCCTGCCGTTGCGAACCGTGAGCTGGTAATAGCACACGCCCTCCTGGTCCTCGCCGTTGACGTCGCGATGCGGCAGGCCGAGCGCCTTGCCCGCCTCGATCACCGCATCGGACACCGGGTGTGTCTCGGTGACGTCGGATACGTTCAGCGGACCGCCGACGCCGTGGCCCTCGAGCCCGGCGCGCTCCTGATTCTGGCTCTTCAGGAAATAGGGGTGCAGATCGCCGTAGCCCCAACCGGTGAGGCCGAGCTGCGCCCAGCCGTCGTAGTCCTGTCTTTGACCGCGGATATAGAGCAGACCGTTGATCGACGACGAACCACCCAGGACCTTGCCGCGCGGCCACGTGTGCACCCGATCGTTGGTGCCGGGATCGGGCTCGGTCTCGTACATCCAGTTGACCTTGGGATCCTTGAGCGTCTGTGCGTAACCCACGGGGATATGGATCATCATCGACGTATCCCTGGGCCCGGCCTCGAGCAGCAGCACGCGGCTCTGGCCGTCTTCGCTGAGCCGATTGGCCAGCACGCAGCCGGCGCTGCCGGCCCCCACGATGATGTAATCGAACTCGTTCATTGGTCTCCCATCGCTATCTTCTAAGCAGAGGTCAGGGTCCGTGAGTCGCGCTCCCTGCGACGAGACAGAAACACTAACGACCGCCGTCGGACTTGAACAGCGCTCACGCTGGGATCGATCCGATGAGCGCGACGCTCAGCCGCTCGAGGCTGGCCGCGAGGCCGCGCTCGTCCGCGTCGGCTGCAACCGACAGACCGGTGACCTCGAAGCCGCGCACAAAATGCAGCAGGACCTGTGCTGCAACTTCTGGGCGCGCAACGCCAAGCCGCGCTAGGTGTGTCGCGAGTATCGCGCTCATGGACGCATCCCACTCGGCCAGCGCGCGCGCGATTTCCGCATCGCGGGACGCGTACAGGATCATCTCGTACTCGGCCTTCAGCAGGGTCTGATCTTCGAACTCGCGCCGGACCCAGCGCAGCATCGCCGCGACCAGATCCGCGCGCGTATCAATCGGATAGACCGCGAGGTCGCTCTCCAACTCGCGCCGCGTGCTTTCGATGTAGCGCGCGAACGCCTCGCGCAGCAGATGTTCCCGCGAGTCGAAGTAGTAGGTAGTCGAGCCCAGGGGGATTCCCGCACGTTCAGCCACGCGCCGGTGGGTGATCGAGTCGACGCCCCCTTCGGCGATCATCGCGAGCGCCGTATCCAGGATGACGGCGCGTCGCTGGGCACCGCGGGACTGGTTGGCGACGCGTTTGGCGGGTGTGGCGATAGGGCTGGCCGGACGACAGGACAATATGTACGATCGTACATATTTGCAGGCGCCCGTCAACGGCCGCCAACCCCTACGCGTCCGCACGGCGCCCAGCGGGTGACGGCAGAGAGCGAGTAAGGCGACAAAACAAAGCCGCAAGAAAATCCTTGCGACGGCGCTACTGCCGCGCGAATAGAGCGCAAACGCGCACGCCGCAGTAACAATCGTCGGCAGTCGCGAGGAAGATGAAAGCGAAGACAGAGGTCACCGACATGCAGGTCACGGAAAACGAAAAACTTCTACAGCGAGCCAGAGCGGTCATACCGAACGGCATGTACGGCCACCAATCGACAGGCCTGCTACCACCCGTGACCCCACAGTTTTTCGCCCGGGCACAGGGGACCTATCTCTGGGACTACGACGGCAATCGCTTTATCGATCTCATGTCGGGCTATGGGCCGAATCTGTTCGGCTACGGCCACGAGGCGATCGACGCCGCGTACCGGGCGCAGCTGCAGCAGATCGACGCCGCCACGGGTCCGTCGGCCGCGATGGTCGATCTGGCGGAGCGCTTCGTCGCGCAGATCGATCACGCCGACTGGGCGATGTTTTGCAAGAACGGCACCGACGCGACGACCATGGCGCTGATGACAGCGCGCGCGTACCGGGGCAAACGAAAGGTGCTGTTCGCGTCGGGCACCTATCACGGCGCCGCGCCCTGGTGCACGCCGCTGCCCACCGGCACGGTGCCGGAGGACCGGGCGCATTTTGTCTATCACCGCTACAACGATCTCGATAGCCTGGCCGCCGCCGCCGCGGAGTGCGGCGACGATCTGGCCGGCGTGTTCGTTACGCCGCATCGCCACGAGGTCATAGCCGATCAAGAGCTGCCGCATCCCGCCTACGCGCGGGCGCTGCGAACGCTGTGCGACGAGCGCGACGCGCTGCTCATCATCGACGACGTGCGCGCCGGCTTTCGCATCGCGCGTGACTCGAGCTGGTCGCCGCTGGGCATCGCGCCCGATCTTTCGACCTGGGGCAAGGCCATCGCCAACGGTCACGCCCTGTCGGCGCTGGCGGGATCGGACCGGGTGCGCGAGGCCGCCGCCAGCATCTACGTCACCGGGTCCTTCTGGTTCGCCGCGGCGGCCATGGCCGCGTCGCTGGAAACCCTGGCGCTGATTCGCGGCAGCGACTATCTCGAGCGCACCGTGGCGATGGGGGATCAGCTGCGCGCGGGCCTGACCGAGATCTGCTCACGCCACGAGCTGGCCATCAGTCAAACGGGTCCGTCGCAGATGCCGCTGGTGATTTTCGACGACGCCCGAGGGCAACGCGACCCGGCGCTGACCTACGCCTTCGCCGAGCAGATGGTGCGCGGCGGCGTGCACTTTCATCCGTTCCACAACATGTTCGTCAACGCGGCGATGACCGAGGCCGACATCGAGCATATCCTGAGCGCGGCGGAACGCGCGGCCGGCACGATTCGCCGGCACGGCGTGTCCGCTCTGGACCCGCACATCGAGGCGTTTTTCACGCTGGTCGGCGGCATGAGCGACGCGGCCTGAGCGATCGCGCCGACCACAGCCCAACAACACGCAAGCAGGGACATTCCAGATGAGCGCAACCCAATCCACACTCGATCCGTCCGCGGGCGTGCTGATCGAAGCCGAGGCGTTCGACGACTTCGGCGGCTGGGTGATGGACTCCCAGTTCGAGACGCTGATGGGCTCGCCTTACCTGCTGGCCCACGGCCTCGGCGAGCCCGTCGCCGACGCGACGACGACCATCGAACTCGGCGCGTCGGGCACCTACGGCGTGTGGGTGCGCGCAAAGGACTGGGTGCCCGGCCATCACCCGGGTCGCTTCGAGCTGTCGATCAACGACCATCGGCTCGACGCGGTGTTCGGCGCCAACGACCAGGACTGGTCCTGGCAGTACGCCGGCGACGTCAGTCTCGAGGCCGGGCCCATCACGCTTGCGCTGCACGACCTGACCGGATTCTGCGGTCGCTGCGACGCGATCTATCTGAGCGCCGACGGCGCCGAGCCGCCCAACGCCGTCGACGCCCAAGCGCGCGCCTGGCGCAAGGTCATGCGCGGCCTGCCGGCCGAGCCCGAGGCGGCGGGTGACTTCGACATCGTGGTCGTCGGCGGCGGGATATCCGGCTGCGCGGCGGCGCTCGCGGCCGCCCGACTCGGTCAGACCGTCGCGCTCATCCACGACCGTCCGGTGCTCGGCGGCAACGCCAGCAAAGAGATCGGCCTGATGCCGCGCGGCGCGCAGGGGGCGCTGCTGCAGGAACTGTCCCAGCGCACGCCCGACGGCGACCTCGTCGCGTTTCAACTTCTTGCGGACGAGGCAACGGCCACCGTGCTGCTCGAACATCGCGTCATCGCTACCGAGGTCGTCGATGGTCGCATCACCTCGGTCGATGCGATCGAGGCGCGCAGCGGCCGCGAGTATCGCCTGACGGGCAAGATGTTCATCGACACCAGCGGCGTCGCGCGCCTGGGGCTGCTCGCCGGCGCCGAGACGATGTACGGACGCGAGGCGCGCTCGGAGTACGACGAGTCCTACGCGCCGGACGAAGCCGACGACATGCATCACGGCAACACGCTGTTTTTCCGCACCGGAATGCTGGACGCGCCGAAGCCTTTCCCCGACGTGCCCTGGGCCACCGAGATCGCCAAGGACTACGCCAACCTCAGCGGTCAGCTCATCGAGCCCGGATTGGAAAACGGGCCCGGACCGAAGGCCGGCAACAACCCGAACACGCCGGTCTTTCAGTTCAAGAACCTGCCGGACATGGAGGGCGACGACGACGTGCCGGCCACGCATTTCTGGGAGTACGGCCAGTGGCTGGATCCCTACACGGAGTGCGAACACATACGCGACTATCTGATGTGCGCCCTGTTCGGCACCTTCTCGAACGTCAAGCGCATGGAACCGAACAAGTACGCCAACCTGTCCTTCGAGTGGATGGCCTACGTGCCCGCCCAGGGAGAGTTTCATCGCTATCGCGGCGATCACGTGCTGACTGAGAACGACATTCGCGACCACACGGTGTTCGAGGACGCGATCATCGCCAACGACGGCTCGTTCTGTATCCACTGCGCCTGGGACAAGAACGCAGACGCGCCCTACGACTTCCGCCTCAAAGACTGGATTTGGGATTCCCGCGATCGTACGCCCTACGCCATACCGTTCCGATGCCTGTATTCGACCAACATCGAAAATCTGCTGTGCGCCGGCAAACACATCAGCGTGTCGTCTGTGGCCAGCAGTTCAACCAAGTTCATGGGCAACGGCGCGCAGCACGGCGTGGCCGTCGCCGCGGCGGCGTCGCTGTGCATTCGCCACGACCTGTCGCCGCGCGAACTGGGCGAGCGCCATCTGAACGCGCTCAAGAAGCTGATGCATGACCTGACGCATCAAGATCACGACCTGAGCCACAACCCGCCCGAGCGCAAGTTCAAGCCGGTCTATACGTAAGGAGCTGAGGGGCCGAAATACGGCTACTGGTGCCCTGCCCCACGCAACGCGGTTCTATCCGGTGCAGGCGCAACGCGCTGCCCGCCGCGCTCGAGCGCGGCGGGCGAACCCTGTGCCCTACATCCCTCGATGCCGGCGGCGCGTTTCGTATACTTCCTCGACGCGCAAGTGCAGTCTTCGCAGCGATGTCCACAGTCCGCACAGATGCCAACCGTTGCCCTCAGGGGCGCCTGCTCAACGCGCCCGCGCTGGTCACGGGCGGCGCGCAAACACCGCAGCGACAGCTAATCGCCTTTGTAGCCTGGCTCGGCGGAACACACGTCATCGACGTCCCGAAGAGCAGGGCAGACGAATTCACTACTTGTCCGTCGAGCCGTTCGTGAGCCGCGTCATTTTCGTCATCGGCGGTGCGCACGAACAGATCTCCACGAGCGACGAACTGGTCGCGGCGCAGCTCAGAGCCGCGGGTGTACGCGTCGACGGCGTGCCCTGGACCCGCGAGCCGGACGCATTCGCAGACGCCGATCTGATCGTGCTGCGATCCAACTGGGACTATCCCTATCATCTCGAGCGGTTCGAAGCCTGGCTCGCGCACGCCGAAAACGGCGCGTGGCCGCTGGTCAACGCAGCCCCGCTTGTGCGCTGGAACCTGCGCAAGTCCTATCTGTTCGAACTCGAGGCCGCAGGCGTCCCAGTGCCGCGCACGACCGTCGCCGCCAGCGCGGCGCAAGTCGAGGCGACGCTGCGCGATTGGGGTACCGCCAACGGCGTCATCAAGCCGCTGTGCGGCGCCAGCGGCGTGGGCGTGCGGCGCGTCGAGCGGGGCCAGCCGACGGTAGAGCTCGACGGCGGAGACTGGCTGTTGCAGGAACTGATGCCCGAGATTCGCGACGGCGAGTGGTCGCTTGCGTTCTTTGGCGGCGAGTTTTCACACGCGGTCAGAAAGACACCGCAGGCCGGCGAGTTTCGCATCAACAGCCGCTTCGGCGGTGCCGTAGAAACACAGCAACCAACCCCCAACCTGATCGGGCAAGCGGGACAGGTGCTAGACGCTTTATCGAAAATTGTTGAATACGAACCGCTCTATGCGCGCATAGACGGCATCGTAAAAAACAATCAATTTATACTGTTCGAACTTGAACTCAACGAGCCAAGTTTTTACCTTCAGCACGAGCCCGCGGGTGCGGAACGATTCGCGAAAACGCTGCTCGAAACACTGTAAGCCGTTGCGCAACTAAGCCTTGAAAACTCAACGACGCAACCGGAAAAAATGACGTGGAGCCGACTTTTATCATGACAAAACATCGAGTCCTGATCGCCTTTCTGTTCACCATCGCCTCGCTGGGCCTAGCGCAAAACGCCGCCGCTGCTTGCACGCTGGATATTAGCGCGGCCGACATGCTGGTCTTCGACAAAACGTCACTCGAGGTTGAAAGAAGCTGCGGCGAGGTCACGGTCAACTTCAAGCACACCGGCCAGCTCGCGAAAACCGTGATGGGACATAACTGGGTACTGGTCGCCAGCGCCGACGACATCCAGCCGGTCGCGATGGACGGCATGGCGGCGGGTATCGACAACAGCTACGTTAAGCCGGGCGACCCCCGCGTCCTGGCGGCGAGCGACGTGATCGGCGCCGGTGAGAGCACGAGCGTGACCTTCTCGCTCGATACGCTGACCGCGTCGGAGTACACCTACTTCTGCTCGTTCCCCGGCCACTGGGCGATGATGAAAGGCACGCTGACCATCAAGTAGACCGCGCCGCCTCAGGGTTGCACGTTCGCGCCGGTGTGCACGCTGACGCGAACGTCGACCCACTGACCTACCCAGGTTGGATCGGCCCACTCGCCCGTACCGACCCCCAGCGCCAGCCGATTGAGGCGCGCCGCGCCCTCCAGCGACCAGCCATCCGAAGTGCCGCGGACGCTAAACTCGAACTCGATCGGCACTGGTGCCGCGGCGCCGAAACCGAGTCGCGCGTCGAGCGCCTTGAACGCGTTCGCGTCCTCGCCGACGCCGGAAAATCGCGTAGCAGTGAACACTGCGCGGCGCCCGCCGAACCAGCTATCCTCCGCCAGCGTCCCGTCACGATCTTCATCGCCCGTTGACACCGAAGCGAGGTCGATTTCGACGCGAGCCGCGCTCTCGGCGAGCCGCTGCGGGTCGAAGCGGATATCGGCCGTCCAGCGGCCGAATCGTCCGTCGAAGGGGGCGCCGGCCTGCTCGCCGGTAAATCCGATGCTGCTTTGCGAATAGTCGATGTCCCAGCGCGGTAGATCGGAGCCTGGTCGCGCGGCCGCCGCGGCGTCCTCGACGTCTGCGGCCTCCGCCGCGCTCGCGACGACGGAACGACTCGGCTGCACGGGCGCGCTCGTCCGACCCAAAAGCAGCGCGACGCCGATCAGGCCGAGCACCGACACCGTCACGGGCGCCGTCGCCAACATGCGCATCAGCACGCCGTCGGCATCCACAAAGTGGTGCCACAGGGCGACCGCCAGGTGTCCCAGCGCTACCCAGAACAGTCCTTCGCCGAGCCAGCTATGGATGCGTGCGAGCAGCGCCTCGGCGCCCTCGCCAGGTGCGATCAGATCCGGGAAGGCGAACAGATTGAACCAGCTGACGCTGTAGGCGGCGGCCGACGACAGCAGCCAGCCGCTCAGCGGCAGCGCAAGCAGAAACGCATAGAGCGTCCCATGTCCCAGCGCCGCCGCGCGCCGCTGTAGACCACCCACGCTCGCCGGCAGCGGCGGCGGCGGTTGCCACGCTCGCCAGGCGAGGCGCACGACAGCGAGCGCCAACAGCGTCATGCCGATGGACTTGTGCTGCGCCAGCAGTCCGAGCTGCGTCAGCGTCGCGTCCCGCGCAGCGGCGCTCTCCGCCCACTCCGCGAGCAGATACTGCAGGACGATGCCTGCAGCGATCAGCCAGTGCAGCCAGCGGGCGAGGTGTCCATAGCCTACGGCCGGTGTCGCAGCCTCCGCGTGGTTACTCAGCGGGCATGAGTTCCACGGTGATCTCGAGATCGACCTCGTCGCTCACGACCGGAACGGCGTAGCCCAAGTCCCACTGCGAGCGATTGAGCTTGGTGCTGGCGTTGAAGCCGAGAAATACGGACTTGCGCATCGGATGGGGCGCCGCCTTGTTCAGCTTCACATCCAGCGTCACCGGGTGGGTTTGTCCCTTAATGCTCAAGTCGCCGGTGACCTCCGCGGTGTCCTCGCCCGTCATGCGAACCTTGTTGGACACAAACGTGATCTCAGGGTGGTTCGCGGTGTCGAAGAATCGCTTGCCCACCAGATGCTCATCGAACTCCGCGACCCGACTGTCGACGCTGTTCGCATCGACGACGACGCTGAGTTTGCTGTTGGCCGGTTTTTTCGCATCGAAATCGAGGGTCACATCGAAATCATTGAAGCCCACGTGAGGCGTGGAAAACCCCATGTGGGAATAGCTGATCGTGATGTACGCGTGGGTTTTTTCCACGACGTAACGCCCGGACGGCGCATCGATGGCCGCGCTCGCGGCAGCCGAAAAAAGCACGCCGACAAAACCAATCAGTATCTGACGCAACATATTTACCCGCTGTGTTAACTGCTGAAGACGCGTTCAAGCCTAACGCCGCCCGGCGGGGTTGACCACGCTTTTGCCACGCGGTCGTCGCCGGCTGTGCTAGCGCGCGGCGTTCGGCCAGCGCAGATGATGCGGGTCGATGACGAACTCGTGTTCGTGCCGCAGAGGTTCGTGACGATGCGGGTGGCTGTGCGGCTCGGGCCCTTCGGAGCCGTCGTGCAGATGCTGATGGTGCGGGCCGTGCACGTGCAGGTGTTCGTGCTCGACGGCCGCGTGCTCGTGATACAGCGTCGTCGCGTCGCCGCCGCGCCAGATCCACACGGCGGCCAGGCCCAGCAGGACGCTGAGGATCGACGCGGCCATGAACACCGCTGGCAGTCCGAGCAGGCTGCCGCCCCAGCCCGCGCCGACATAGGCGAGCAGCCAGCCAAGGTGCGACAGCGCAAACTGGGCCGCAAACAGCGCCGTGCGATTGTCCTCGCGCGAGGAGCGCAGCAACAGACGCGCCGCCGGCGTCTGTACCAGCGAGACGCCGACGCCGAGGACGAACCAGGTTGGCAACAGCCAGGCAAAGCGCTCCACGCCAACCGCGAGTCCAGCGCCGAGCGCGACGACGAACGGTCCCGCCAGCATGAGCGATCGATCTTCGAGTACCCGCAGGAGCCGCGGCAACGCGAGCGCAACGAGCATCGATCCGGCACCGAACGCACCCAGCGCCAGCGCCGTCGACGTAGCGGCGAGCCCAAGCTCGCCCTGCACGATCACAACGGTGTTGACGATCGCGAGCGCACCGCCGAGAGCCGCGACCGACGACAGGCAGAACAGCGCGCGCAGACGCGGCGTCGCCGCGTATTCCCGCAAGCCAAAACTCGTGCCGCCGTGCTCGGTCCGGTGCGTGCGTTCCGGCAGACGCGCAGCACCGACGAGTGCCGCCGACGCGAGAAACGCGAGCGTATTGGCAGCGAACAGAGCGTCGATCGTCACGGCCATCAGCAGCGCCGCGGCGAGCAGCGGACTCAGCAGGTTCTCCAGGTCGTAGGCCAGGCGCGACAGGGACAGCGCCGCCGTGTAGCGCTCGCTGTCGGGCAGCACGCTGGGAATAGTGGCCTGGAAGATCGGCGTGAAGGCCGCCGCGCAGGCGCTCACCACCGCGATCAAGACGTAGACCTGCCACACGGCCGTGACGAACACGATGCTGCCGATCGCGAGCGCGCGCACCAGATCCAGAGCAACGAGCGCGCTCGTCCGCGGCCAGCGCGCGGCGTGAGCGCCGGCCAACGGGCTGACCGTGACGTAGACGATCATCTTCACGGCCAGCGCCGTGCCGAGCACCTCGCCGGCTGCGGCGCCCGCGAGATCGAAGGCCAGCAGGCCCAGCGCGATTGTCGCGAGCCCCGTACCGAGCAAGGCGATGACCTGCGCGGCAAAGACCTTCCGATAGGTTGGCACCCGGAGCGCGGAGACGAGCGTCGACCGAGCGTCAGTCACGGTGTCCGACCTGGGCGCGGATCGCCGTGTGCCGTGCGCATCGCCGCACTGGTCGATGATCGACTTGCGCGCTCTCTATACGCAAATGATAATCACTAACGTTCACAGGCAAGCGATTCTGGAACCCGTAGGAGGCCCCATCATGCGCTGGATCGGCGCGCTCGTCGCAGTTGCACTGCTGGCCGCACTCATCTGGCGGCTGCCCATCAACGGCTGGGGTTCGCTGTGCTGGTTCGTCTATATGGCGGTCATGGGCGCCATCCGCGGCCCGTTCGAGGCCGCGTCCAAGACGGAGTCGACGAGCGAATCGCGCCAGACGACGCTCGAGAACGCGCTGCTGTTCGGCGTCAGCCTCGGCGCCGCCTTCCTGCCCGCCGCGCATCTCGCCACCGGCGTCCTGGTGTTCGCCGACTACGCGGCGCCGGCATGGGTACCCGCGATCGGTATCCCCCTGGCCGCGCTGGGCCTGTGGTTGTTCTGGCGCAGCCATACGGACCTCGGTCGTCATTGGAGCGTCACCCTCGAGCTGCGCGACGAGCACCAGCTCGTCACCAACGGCGTTTATCGCTACATGCGCCATCCCATGTACAGCGCGATCTTCCTCTGCTACATCGCCCAGGCGCTGTTCATTCAAAACTGGATCGCCGGGTTCTCCGGACTCGTCGCCTTCGGCACCATGTATCTCGTCCGCGCCCGCACCGAGGAGGCGATGATGCGAGCGCAGTTCGGCGACGCCTACGAGCGCTATTGCGCCAGCACGCCGCGACTGTTGCCGCGACTCAGCGCGAGCTCGTAGCCCCGCCACTCTGCGACTCTGGGCGCGGCCGGTTGTCCGCCATGCTGCGCTCGAACGACGGCCATCCGTCCAGCAAATAGCCCCGCGATTCGACCGCCAGCGCCGCCGTCGTCGGCCCCACGCTCACCTGCGCGCTGCGCCCGTTCGCACGGCTGAACACCACCTGCGGTGGCGGGCTGTTCGACCAGCCGCCGTCGGACCAGGTCCAGCGCCGGGCGCTGATGGCGTCGCCTGTGCCGTCGCGGATGAGCGCGACGTCTGACACCAGCGGCGGTCCCAGCAGCCGCCGCGCCGCACTCTCACCGACCAGCGTCGTGAATAGCTTCGCGAAACCCGGACCCTGAGCAAGCCGCGCATCGAGCGAGGCGATCAGCGCCGCGGGCTCCGGTGCAGCGTCGCCAAGCCACCAGCCGTCGAGCGCGAGCCCGGCATAGTCGGCGATCCAGTCGCCGTGAGCGTCGACGATCGTCACCACCGGCTCCGCGAGCGTGCCAAAAGCCTCGACCACCGCCTCGGCCATGTAGGTGCGCTGCTCGATCTCGGCGTCCTGTCCCAGCGTTCGATTCAGACAGCGCAGGGCCGTGCGGCCTGCGATGCCGTTGGCAAACCAGCGTGCGCCGGGCTCCTCGCGCAGATCGAGCTCGCCGAGCGCGCTCGCGAACGCGAGCGCGCGGGCCACCTGAAACGCGCGCCGATGCCCGCCGGCGCCGGCGCCGGCCGCATCCCAAAACTGATCCTCGGGCAGCCACAGCACGTCGTCGAACAGGCGCACCTCGCCCAAGCCGCGGGGCGCCTGCAGCACGTTCGCGACCCGCAGCGGACGGCCCAGCTCAGTGCTGACACAGCGTGCCTGCTCGGCAACGAGGGCGAGAGCAGCCGGCGCCGCCGACGCGCGGGACGCGCCCACCCAGGCCAGCAGTTCGTTAGCCGCGTGACTGGACGGCCGTTCGGGCAGCCACGCCAGTGCAAAATCGAGCTGACCGGTCGTCTGGCCGCTGCCCCCTAGCTGGGCGCCGCCCTTAACCTCCACGCGCCAGGACCAATTGCCGTGCGGCGCCACGCCCCGCAGCGGTACCAGGGAATCCGCGTCGGGCATGGCGGGCAGTTCGCTTGGCAGCCCGCGCTTAACCCGGTCCGCCGAAGCGCGCACCAGTCGGCGCGGGTCGTGTCCCAGCGCGGGCAGTACGTCCTCCGCGCGCAGCCAGACACCGCTCGCGTCGAACCAGGGCACTTCCTCGGCGGTCCAGCCGCGCCAGCGCAGCGCGAGCACAAGCTCCAGATCGCAGTCCTCGCTGCGGCACATCGGCAGTTCGATGACCAGGTGATCCTCGTCGGTTCGCAGCGCTACCGGCCGGTCGCCGACTCGCGCTCGGTTCACGTCGACGCCGTGGGGCAGCCGCGCATGCAGCCGCCCGTCGCGAACGCGCAGACCGTCGATCCACCAGGTGAACTCGCCGCGACCTTCGCCCGGCACGAGCACGCCGCTGACCCTGCCGCCGGCCACCGTGTAGCCCGCAGCCGCGTCCCACCAGGCCGCCTCCCAATCGGCATCCGCGGTGAGGCCGCCTGCGATTGACTCGTACTCGCCGTCGACGGCGAGTCGGTCGTGCAGCAGCCAGCCGAGGCCCAGCAGCAGCGCAGCGCTGGCCGCCGCGATGATGCCTGGCGGACCGAGCAGGCGGGTACCGGCGGCGCGCCAGCGTACGCGCACCCGCTGGTCGGTGCCGCGCCGCCACGCGAGCCAGGCGGCGGCGCCGAACAGCATGCCAACCGTCAGCTTCATGAGACCCATGCCGGCCAGGGGACGCCACCAGGGTGACCAGCCCACCAGCTCCGACAGATCCGCGTGCGGCGGCACGCCAAACTGCGCCGGCGGATACTCGACCACGCCCAGCTCGTGATTCACGACCGCAACAAAGGCGATGAATATGGACGCGCTGTACGCGAGCCCGGCGGGACGCACCAGCGCGTGCAGCAGCACGACCGCAACGGTGAGTTCGGCGAGGGCGGGCAGCATGACCAGCCCGATGTACTCGAAAGGCAGCGTCCAGTTCACCGCGGCGGGCGCGCCCAGGGCCGTGACGACGAGCGCCGCGCACGCCGGCACCGCCGCGAGCACGAGCGTCAGCGTCAGCGCCGCCGCGAGCAGCGCCGGCACGCGCACGGCCAGCGGCGCCGGCGTGGAGTCGAGGCACTCGTCCAAACCGATGACGCCGTCGCGCCGCACCATCACGCCAACGAAGCCCACGGTGACGAACACAATCACCAGATAAAAGAACTCGACGATGAACGGCAGCAGCCCCTCGGGATAGGGCACCAGCGGACCGTCGATGTGCCCCACGAAGTTCACCCAGGAACCGAGCACACCCATGGCGGACAGCAGCAGCAGCGCGAGCAGGAAGCCGAACCCGCTCATCGAGCGCCCGACGTGCCAGCGCCACTCGAGCACACAGGCGCGCCACCACCGTGTGGCCGTCGCCGCCGCGGCATTCGCGACGCCGCGAGCGCCGCGCGCACGGACTCCGCGAGCGGCGCTGCCGACGCGCACGCGGCGCTCCCGCACCAGCGTCTCGCGGCGCAGACGGGCGAGCACGAAACCCAGCACTACAAGCGGCAGCGCGACCCACAGCAGCCGATTCGCCAACAGCTCGTCGCTGAAGACGAGCACCGCCGTGCGCTTCTCGCGCGGCGTCCAGGCGTTGGCCTGCCGCTCCGCCTCGGCGTAGCCCGACGGGTCCAGCGTCGACGCGGCCTCCACGCTGACCTCGCCGCCGCGCAGCGCGATCATCGCCACCATCCAGCTCAGCGCGATGACCGCGGCCACGATGAACGGGCCCGTCGCGCCACGGGTGCGCAGCGCCGCCATCATGTACAGCGCACCGACGCCGGCGGCGGTCGGCACGGTGAACACGACCATGCTGTGACCGATGGCCGCCCAGGGATGTGGCCCGGCCGCGTCCGGCGGTATCAGCCCGACCGACGCCAGCAGCGGCGTCGCGAGCAGCCCGGCGAATACGCCCGTGGCAAGCAAAATCGCGACGACCAGCGCACCCAGATAGCGCCCGAGATACAGGGCCGCCAGCGACACCGGCGCGGCCAGCACGACCTCGTGCAGGCGCGCCGTCTGGTCACGCTGCACGGTCTGCGCAAAGATCCAGGCCCACGCGAAGAACAGCCACAGGCACTGACCGGACGCCATCAGGTAGGCGACGTGTGGCGCATTGCGCGGCACGTCGATCGCGCCCATCGAACGCATGTAGTCGGCGTTCAGCATGACGAGCGTCATGTACAGCGCGAGCGTGACGAACATCGCGGGCAACAGCGGCCCGCGCAGCGCGCTGACGCACTCGTCGCGCGCCGAGCGCAGACAGGTCGCGAGCCAGACGGACAGCAAGACTAAGCGGCCTCGGCGTGCTGCAGGGCGGCGTAGTAGACGTCCTCAAGGCGCGGCTCGCGGGCGGCATAGCCGACCGGCTGGTCGCCGCTGACGACGACCCGCGTGCCCTGCGGCGTCGCCGTCAGGTGCAGAGCGGCGGGTGGCACCTCGCCGCCGCGCGGAATCTCGTGCTCCCAGATCCGACCGCGCAGATCGCCGCGCAGCGCCTCGCACTCGCCCTCCGCAACGATGCGCCCGGCCGCCATGATGGCCACGCGCGCGCAGAGGTTTTCGATGTCTTCCACGATGTGGGTGGACAGCAGCACGATGGTGTTCTCGCCCAGATCGGCGAGCACGCGATGAAAGCGATTGCGCTCGGCGGGGTCGAGTCCGGCGGTCGGCTCGTCCACGACCAGCAGTCGCGGCTCGCCCAGCAGCGCGAGCGCAATGCCGAAGCGCCGCAGCATGCCGCCGGAGTAGGTCGAGACTGCGCGATCGGCGTCGGCGGTGAGATTCACGCGCTCGAGCAGCGCATCGATAGCCAGCTCGCGCGCACCCGCGTCTGTGATGCCCTTCAGCCAGGCGAAGCGTCGCAGCAGCGCGCGCCCGGCGACGCCCGGGTAGCTGCCGATCTGTTGCGGCAAATACCCCAGCCGCGACCGCAGGCGATCCGGCTGCGCGAGCACGTCCACGCCGTCGAGCGTGATCGTCCCGGCGTCGGGCTGCTGCAGGGTGGCGAGCGTCCTCATCAGCGTGCTCTTGCCGGCGCCGTTGGGACCCAAGAGCCCGTACAGGCCCGGGGCGACGGCAAGATCGATGCCGCGCAGGGCGTGAACGCCGCCGGGATAGGTCTTGCTTAAACCGCTGATCGCCAGGCCATGCTGACCCACTCCGTCTTGCATCGCTGCCCCCGCTGCCCGCGTTTGTGTGTAGGTTAAGTGGTCGCTGTCGGCTACCAGTTGAACTCGAGACCAACGCCCAGCGTACGCGGGTCGGCGACCCGGCCGTAGGCGCTCGACAGGCCAAAGGTCAGGCCGTTGAACAGCCCGAGCTCATAGTCGTCATCCAGCAGGTTGCGCCCCCAGGCGTAGGCCCGCCAGTGGTCGGCGGCGTAGCCAATGCGTCCCGACAGCAGACTGCGCTTCGACGTCCGCGTCAGTTCCGGCACGGCGAGTTCCGTGAAGGCGCTGTCTACGAGCGTGAGCGTTCCCGCCGCGTACCAGCCGCTCGGCAGCGTCAGGTTGGCCCCCAGCGCGACGTTGTATTCCGGCGCGTTCGGAAACGAGGTGCCCGCGAGATCGACGCCGTTGAGCACAAACTCCTCGAACTCCGTGTCGACCAGGCCGATGCTGGCGAACACGTTGAGCGCATCGGTCGCCTGCCACTCGGCCTCGATCTCGAAGCCGCGCAGCTCTGATTCGCCGGCATTCAGCACCTGATCGTCGAAGCCGGGGAAGCCGCCGGGCAGCGTCGCCGTGACCTGCTGATCCTGCCAGTCGACGAAGAACGCGTTCGCGTTCAGCAGCAGCCGTCCGTCCGCGGACAGATAGCGAACGAAAACCTCGTAGTTGTTGGTGAACTCTTCGTCGTAGGCGCCGGACTGGCCGAGGAACACCGCAAAGGCGATGCCGCCGGCCTGAAAACCGCGCGCATAGCTGACGCCGACCGACGTCTGCTCCGTCAGCGCGTAGCTCACCGCCACCGAGGGAATGATCTGGTCGAATTCTTCCGACGCCGACAGATCGCTGATGAAGCCGTTGTTGTCGGCGAAGTTATCGTTGTCGCGTTCTTCCCGATTCAGGCGCACGCCGGTCTTCAAACTGAGGCGATCGGTCACGCGCCAATCGGCCTGCGCATACAGCGCGACCTGCTGGATGTTCTCCAAATTCTCGGTGGTGGTGTTGAAGGGCATCACGCCACCCATGCCGTCCGGGAAAATGCCCGTGCCCGCAAAGCCGCTGGTGTAGTCGCCGTCAGAGAAGTAGAAGCCGAAGAGCGCGTTTACCCGCTGTCCGTCATAGACGAGGCGAAGCTCCTGGCTGAACAGCTCTTCGTCGATGAGTCCGCTGACCGCCAGGAAGTCGAAGGGGGTCAGATCGCCGTCGAAGCGCTGGTTGAGGTCGAAGCTGCTGATGCCCGTGATCGAGGTCGCGCGCCAGGCGTCGTTGAGCTGCCAGCCGATCTCCAGCGCGCCCAGGTGAAATTCCGTTGGGTATTCGTCCTCGACGTTGTAAGGCTGTTCGCGATCGAAGATGTCCCCGCCGGCGGGTGGAATCACCAGCCCGAAGGGATTTGCGTCGCTGTCGTTGTACCAGTAGGTCGCCTTGACCGTGAGCGCATCAGTGCCCTGCGGCCGCCACAGAAGCTGCGCGCGCACCGAAGTATCGTCAGTGCGCTGGACGTCGTCGCTGCCTGTGACGGTGTTGTCGACCGCGCCGTCGCTTTGCCTGCGCTCGACCGTCAGGCGCGCGGCCAGGCGATCTTCGCTCAACACGACGTTCTGGTGCGCCGCGACACGCAGCGTGTCGAATTCACCGCCCTCGACCAGGATTCGGCCGCTCGCATCGTCGAAGCTCGGTTCGGCGTAGTTGATGTAGACCGCGCCGATGAGCGAGTTGGGGCCCTGAATGGTCGACTGCGGGCCGCGCAGGATCTCCGCGGTCGCCGTGTCGAACAGGCTGGGTTTGACGTAGTCCCCGCTAGCGACACCCAGCGCGACCTGATTAACCACGACCGAGGCCAGGGCGTTCGAGTTGTTGATCGCGCCGGCCAGACCGTTGTTGTTCACGCCGCGAATGCTGTAGGCCCCAAACGAGGTCGTACCCGTGAACGCATTGGCGGTCCGGTCGAACAGATCTTCGGTGTTGATGATCAGGTCCTGCGTCAGCCGTTCGCGATCGAACAGACCCACGCTAGCGCCCAGATCCTGCCGCGAGCTACCCGTCTTGCTGCCGACGACGATGATCTCCTCGGAGATCTCTGCCGGCTCGCTCTGGGCGAGCGTCGGTACGGACACCCCGGCAGCTAGCACCAGTAGAGGCAGTGAGCGGGCGGCGGCACCCGAAATTCCGGCGAGCGGCGCCCGCCTGTTGTGTCCATACATGCGACTCGTCCCGTCTGGCAGTCCAAAGAGCGGCAATACTAATGGGAATGAGAATGTTTATCATTATTTTGTTAAGGTCAGAAATATACGCGCCGTGTGAGACCCTCTATCAAGGGGCGCCAGCGGGCTAGAGAGGGAGAACCGGCGCGAGAGGGCGCCAGCCGGGCACATAAGCGATGGAAAAGTAACGCTGCACGCTACCCGCCGAGACCTGCCGAGAGACCACAGATGCCGAGAATGAATAAATGGCTCGCCGATCGGATGGAGCGCGCTTTCAGCAGCCAGTTCCACCCGGTCGACGTTGTGGAGATCGAGCAGATCGGCGAGCGGCTGCGCCGCGTGCGCTTCGCGGGCGACCTATCGGCAACAAGCTACGCGCCCGGCTATGTGATCGAGTTTCGGATCACGGACGTCGACTTCCGCCACTACACGCCGGCGTACTACGACGCGGAGCGCGGGCTGTGCGACGTGCTGTTCTACCTCCACGACAAGGGTGTCGGCAGCGCCTGGGCCGCCAACCTCGAGGTGGGGCAGCGCGTCACGCTCATGGGCCCTGGCAACAAGATGACGCTGCGCGACGGTGCCCGCCACCTGCTGTTCGGCGACGAAACGGCCATCGGTCTGTGCGCCGCGATGACCGACGCGACCCAGCGCAGCGGCGCACAGTTGCACAGCCTGCTGGAGCTGGACGCAACGCACTGGGCCTGGCCCGTGCAGCTCGGTTTGGAGGTCACGCTACTCGACAAGGACCCAAACAGTACGGCGGCGCGCGACTGGTTCGCGCAACAGAGCGAGGCTGACTGGCAGCGATTGCGCGGCGCGCAGTTTTATCTCGTAGGCAGGGCTCGATCGATACAGGCGATCAAGCAGACGCTGCGCGCGCGCGGCGTCGCCCGGCGACAGATCCAGAGCGCGCCCTACTGGGCCGAGGGGAAGAACGGGCTTTAGCCACGACCCGCAACACCCCCGCGCTCGCGTGAACGGCTGGGGCCGCCGCGCCGCTGCAAGACAAAAAAAGGGCAACCCACCAAGGAGACTGCGCCATGGCAAACACCACCCTCTACACCGGTCTGGGCCTGATCGTGCTCGGCATCATCAGTTACCTCGCGACCGGACAGACCAGCATTACGGCGCTGATACCCGCGTTTTTCGGCATCGCTCTCGGCATTGCGGGATTGCTGGCGCGCCGCGAGAACCTGCGCAAGCACCTGCTGCATGTGGCCGCAGCGGTCGCGCTGCTGGGCATTGTCGGTTCCCTGATGCGCGCCGGCCCGGCGCTGCTGGCGGGGGATGCCCTGCGCGTAGCGACCGCCGTCCAGCTCATCATGGGCGTCGTGCTGCTCGTCTATCTCGTGCTGTGCATTCGCAGCTTCATCGCCGCGCGTCGCGCCGGCGGCTGACCGCGCGGCGAAGTCGGGGTCCAACACGGTTTCACCCGGTGACTGCTGAACCCGAAGCGCAGCGCGATTGCCAACGCTAGAAGCTCAAATTCGCTATGCAGGTATTGCCGTTGTCGTCGGAATTGGTTCCATCAGGGCAAATCGTGTGATCCCAGATCACCGTCGCCAAATCGACGGCACCCGAGAGATCTGCGGCCGTCAGATTCGCCCCTGTCAAATTCACACCGGTCCAGGTGGTATTCGTCAGGTTCGCATTCGTCAGATCGGCGTAGCGCATCGTCACGGTGTTCTGCGTCGCCGCGAAGTCGTTGTTAGAGAAGTTACCTCTACGCAGTTTGGCATGATCCAGCGACGAGAACTGCCAACGCATGCCGCGGCCTTCGTTGGAGAAGTCAGCGTCCGTGAGAATCGCATGACTGAAGTCCGAGGTGACGACGAAACCCGCACTACCCGTCTGTATCCGAGTCATCCCGGTCAGGTTGGCGCCGATGCCTCTGATTCTCTGCCAGGTCCCGTTCGTCGTGTGAACGTGACTGAGATCCGCGCCGCTGAGGTCGGTCGTGAACTCGCCGCTGGGGCAGTCGCTGTCGGGTCCGTCGAAGGACACCGCGAACAACGTCGCCCCTGTGAAGCGCACACCGCGCATGTCGGAGCACTTGAACCGCACCGAGGTCAGATTGACGCCCACGAAGCTCGCGCCCCGGAAGTCGCTGTCGAGAAACTTCGTGGTACCCAGATTTCCGGACGCGCCAGCGAAATTCGCGTTCATGAAGGACACGCCGCTATGGTTACCAGACGAGCCGCTCAGCGTGCTGCTCGCGAAGTTGGCGCCGTTGAGATCGCTGGTGCTGGCCAACACACTCGGCAGGGACACCGACCGACCGGCGAGATTCGCGCCTGGACCGGGTTGATCCAAATCGGCAACCCGCGATTCCAAGTCAGCAACGCCCTGCGCGTTATCCGCGACGTCGGCATTCAGCACGTCGAGCTCCGGCATGACCACGGCGAGGATTTCCGTATCGCTGCGTACGGTATCCGTTGCGGGATCTCCCTGTGGGCCAGGTGCCCCTTGCGGCCCGACCGGTCCCTGGGAGCCTGCCGGTCCGGCAGGTCCCGGTGGCCCCGCGGGGCCAGCGGGCCCCGGCGTGCCCGCAACACCGGCCAATTCATCGATCGCGGCCTGTACCGTCGTGGCGCTCAAGGGTGTTGCGGCCCGAGCGTTGTCGTACGTCGCGTTATCGGCCGTGGTGGTTGTCATGGGGACCGCAAGCGGGCTCGGCGACGGATTCAGCAGGCCGCGACCGCTGCGTTCGTACGTGATGTTGCCGAAGTTCAGCAGCCCATGATTGAGTATGGCGGGCGAGTCGTCCGTCACGATATTCACATCGAACAGAGTTAGCTCCGAACCACTTTGAATCTCGATGACCTCATCGAATGCGAAGATTCGTGCCCGCGAGATCAACGAGGGGCGGTCGCCGCCCAGCGTCAGCTTCCGAGCGAGACTCGTGTTGCGCAAGGTCACCGATCCGGTGCCGGTCGTGTTGATCTCGCCAAAACTGCTGAACTGTGCTGAGACGGATCCGGCGGCAACGTTGACGACACCACCGAGCCCCGACCGCTTGAGCTGCAGGCCACCGCCATTCACGGACATACCCATGCTCACGGAACCGCTGCAGTCGATCAGGGCGACATTGCCTTGTGTGATCTCGAACGTAGTCGGCTGCAGACGAAGGCCGTAGATCTGCGTGTTTAGCGCATCACTCTTCACGATCGTGCCGCGCAGAGTCACTTCCTCATAGTCATTCGCAACCAACCCCCGCAGCTGCACGCGGCCCTGCAAGACGATGTCTTCGGTGTAGGTTCCCGGTTTCAGCAGCACCACCGCCAGATCCCCGCCCGAGATGCTGGCGGCGGCTGCATCGATGGCCGATTGCACCGTCGCATAGCGCGGCGGCGCATCGGCCGTGAGCGAACCGTCGACCACGAATTCGAACGGGGACACCGCGGAATCTCCCGCCGGTCCAGCGGGTCCCACGGGGCCTTGCAACCCAGCAGGACCCATGTCGCCCTGCGGGCCTGTGGGTCCGGCAGCCCCCTCGGGACCGGCCGGACCGATCGGACCCTGAGCCCCCATCGCACCCATCGGACCCATCGCACCAGGAGCCCCGGCCGCACCCGGCGGTCCGGCGGGTCCTTCGGGACCTGCTGGCCCGGGCGGCCCGACGCCGCCGCCGCCGATCGTGATCGCGAGGGTGGCGTTCTGTTCGGCGGCGGCACCCGTGGTGACCTGCAGCAGATATTGACCCTCCGGCGTAGTGGCCGGCAGCACCGCATCGATCTGGGTGGCGGAAGGCAGCTCAGCCAGGGCCAGGCCACCGATGTCGCCGAGGAATACGGCCGGCACTGCGCCGTTGTCGAAGTTCACCCCTCGCACCATGAGGCGTTCTCCGACCAAGTCCGCTGTCACCGCTTGTACCAGCAGATCAGTGCCGGGCGTCGGTGGGGGTGGCGGAGCGTCCGTCGTTACGTCCAGGCTCGGCCCGCCACCGCTCTCGCCAGAGCTGAGTCGCAGCGACACGTTGCCGATCGGTAACGCAATCAGACCAAAGTTGCTGGCCGGATCGTCGAGCCATTCCTGCGCGGTATCCGTGATGTCGACGGCGAGGTCCTGGGTGCCGTTGGTCGCGATAGTCGCGATCGGCACGGGGTCGAACACCGGCTGATTAGCAAACGTGACCGCGTCTTCGGTCCATACGGACGTGATAGCGTGGAGCGAAAACTCGCCGGCAGTCCGGGTCGCACTGACGTCCAGAACCAGCTCAGCGTTAAACACTGTGCCGGAGAACGCATCGAGATCGAAGCGGATCAGGGCCCGGCGGTCATCCGAACCGCGCACCCACAACACCGAAGCGGAGCCGAAGTTGCTATTGGCACGATTGCCGCGCACATAGCTATCATCACTCAGGGGCGCGGGGGCCGCGAGGGCGCTGGTCGCGGCCAGCCCGATCAGCACCGCCGCCAATGTCATTGTCTTTCGCATGCTCATACCTCCGAGGAACAGCCTAGGGCCTACGCGGTCGCGTGTCTGACAACTGTCGTTAGGTCGTACAACCTCTCACCGGGAGCGCTGAGATGCGGTGAAAGCCGAGATCACCGAAACCGATCTCACTTAAACGGTTCTTGAACGCTTGAAAAGGTGAGCCTCGCACTAGAAACGGCGCGCGCACCTCCTGCAGCCACACCACAACCTGCGCCGACCGAAGACGATCCAGATCGCATCACCGCCCGACGTGACGCGCGCCCGCCCTTTTGTCCTCAGCGCGCTCGCTAGGAAAAGGGTCAAGGTCTTAAACAGACACCAAGCTGAACGCTAGCCCACGCCAAACGACCCAGCAACCAGCTTAATCGTCGGTGAACATCGTACGCCAGTCGCGATGGGCCGATCAGTCACGAACGCATACCACGCCAAGAGTATGCGCATGCCCAACTGACTCTACATACTGATGCGCGTTTTCTCTGGAAAGCCGTTTCGGGCATCGTCGGACATCGAAGGAACATAGACATGACAAAGAAAATTAGGCTCTCACTATCCGCCATGTTGTTCGCCTGCTTCTCGGTCCAGGTCACCGCTCAAATCCCTTTCGGTGCGTGCGCGACGGCTGGGCCCACCCAAAGCGGTCGATCATTCTTGCTCAATCAGCGGATTGGGCCGGTGAACGGCAACTGCCTGGTAATAGATGCCAACAACGTAACGATCGACCTAAACGGATTTGGGATCCGCGGAACGGGCGCGGGAACCGGTATCAGGGTTCAGCCTGGCCGCACCGGCGTAGTGATCAAAAACGGCACGATAACGAATTTCGACAGAGGAATATTCGGCCAGCAAGCGAGTGTTCGAGTCACAAACGTCAGTGTAAATAGCACCGGTACAAACACAATCGACAATGGCATCGAACTTGGATTTGGGAGTCAGGTTATCAACAGTCGCGTCACAGGAGGCGGCAGCGGAATCCTCGTTGCCGGTAACGCATTGATCGCTTCCAACGTGGTTCGCCGTTCTGGAAATGGCATCGTTTGCGGCGGATCAAGCACCGCACCCGTTGGAGGTTGCTTTGTAAGGGACAATCAAACGGAAGGCGCCGATACCGATGGGATACTCGTATTCGGCGCCGGCGGCGTAATTCGCGGAAATACGGTGGTTGGGAGCGGGGATGAGGGTATCGCCATTCTTGGATTCGGCAACCTAGTACAAGGAAATTCAGTGCAACAGAGTGGTTCCATCGGCCTGTTTGCGAACATCGGATCGAATGTCAGAGATAATGTGGTAATTGCCTCCGGTGACGAAGGCATGATCATCGAGTGTCCGTCTCTGGTAGAAAGCAATGCAGTGAATGATAGCGGGGTTACCGCGCCGGGCACCCCGAATCTGCGGCTTAACGGCGCTGGTTGCCTTAGACCAAACAACCTCGCTCCCTGACGTCGGAATAACCCAGCAGCCCAGCCGATTAGGCATTTCCAGCTGGGCTGATACAACCGGCGGTCACTGCACCAGGTTATCAGATGTGAGGCATCCCACTCCGTCGTACTGCAGATTGGTGCCGCCGTTTGCTGTCGCATGATTATCCGTAACCAACGACGGGCATTTGACAAGAGCGCCACGCCCGGAATTGTCGAAAAATAGATTGCCGATAACGGTCTGTGACCCTCTCGAAGTGGACAACCCGCCCCCGTTTGCAACCAGCCTATTGTTGCGGACGAGATTGCCGCTGTGAATCACGAGGATGCCGGTAGGACTGCCGGACACATAGTTACCCACGATATCGTGGCTGCCGCCGATCGTACGGATGCCGCCTATGCCACTATCATCGATACTGTTGTTCTCTATCGTGCAACTGCCGGGCCCCGAGTGATCGCCGCAGTAGATGCCGAGGGCCGAGTGAACGCGAATGGTGTTGCGCAGAATCTTAGCGTTCGCGCCTGCTGTGATTCCCGTGCCGTTGTTTTCTATCAGACTATCAACCACGCGGCTTGATGTGCCCAGCCAGAGTGCTATGGAAGTGTGGTGTCGCGCGGTCAAGCCGACTATGGAGACGCTTGCGCTTTGGGCATTGACGGCGTGGTTAAAGCGTTCAATGGCGCCATTCATTAGCTTCACGCCTGTCACGGTAGGCCGCACATAGATACCGGCTCCAGCGCCGCTGCCAACAATCTTATAGCCATTCAAGTCGAAGGTGACATCGTCGTCCCAGACTTTGATGCAGTTGCTCCCGCCCAAGGCGCTGAGATTGCCCGTTAGCACATAGTTGCCGGCGGTCCCCAGTGTCTGGCAACTGGTCACCGGGATCTGCGCCTGGGCCGTTGAACAACACAACATGCCGACAAATGACAAAACGACGCACGCCTGCTTCCGCGGTTGAATGGGCGCCATAGACTGCCCCTGGCGACGAGCCAACCAGTTGATTGTTGTGGTTCTCTTCCTCATGCGATCTCCTACATTGACACGCCGATCGAGTCGTCGATTCGGCAGAGTAGGAGCTAAGCAGGCCGACTTGTTTACCGCATACCACGTCGAGAGTATGACACCGACGTATCAGTTGTGATCGCATTCGCGTAGAGGTCCCACCATAAGCCGAACCACTGGCAATGCGACTTCTGGCGCCCGCGCGAGGGGGGCGGCAAGCTGGCCATCCGCTGCGGTCGATTAAAGTCCTGCGACGACAAAGCGCGAAATGCCGCGCCGTTTAGCTCGCCGACGCCTCCAGCAACCGCTGCAGGTTGGCAGCGGCCGGTATCGCCGCGTCGCGCATGCGCTGCACCAGTGCCGCGTTCTCGGCAATCGACAGGTCGGCATCGCGTATGACCGCGCCGAAGCCGTCCAGCCGACAGTTGGTCACGAATTCGCTAAGCGCAGGCTCCTGTGACCAGATCGCCTGATTCATCATATTGCCCAGCGTGGTACGCAGCCAGCCGAGTCGATCATCCGGCGGCGGGACCGGCTGGCTGAGGCTGTTGCGCTTGTCGTCGTCGTCGTAGTTGGCTTCCAGGAAGGCGATCACGGCGGCGCTAAGACAGGGATTCGGCATGCGCACCGGCATGATAGTGATGCGCTCCGGCGCGAACGCCGGCCCGGTCGGCATCGCCTTGAAGTCCACGGCGGACGCCGTGCAGTCGATGTACAGCGTCTCGGGCGGCAGGTCGACACGCGAGCGATCAGCGAGCGCCACGCCGGCAGCGTCGATCGTCGTGACGCGCTGGCCGCGCACGACGTGCTCGATGCGCCGCAGCTGCTCGACCTCACCGGTGGAGATCACGGCGAAGTGAAACATCTCCGGCGGCACGCTGCGGTCGATGCGCAGCAGAAAATCACAAGCCTCCAGGCGCTCGAACAGATCATCGACTGACGTTGCCGCCGCGGCGGCTTCGAGCTGTGCGGCGAAGCCGCCGATCGACTGCTCGAAAAACTCGACGCTGGCCTGGGTCACCGCACGATTCATGAGCCAGGAGCCGCGCGGACAGATCCAGCTGATCTGTTCGGGCCGCGCACCGCTATCCAGCAGCCAGACCCCCGTATCCATCGCGGTCTTGCCAGCGCCAACGATGCAGTAGTGCCGGTGCTCGCCCGCCGCGAGCGGCAGCGCGTTCGGCGCCACGCAGCGGACGTCGGCTGCGACCTCGAAGGCGCGTTCGTGGCGCGACGGTACCGAGGTCTTGAAGTAGGTGCTGTCGACCACGCGTCGGCGCACGCGCACGTCCCGAACCTCGCCGGACACCAGGCTTTCAAAGCGCCGGTCGCCTAGATAGCGGCACAGTGGAAAGTACTGCACGCGGCCGGAGGGCAGAAATCGCTGCCGCATGACCTGCTCGAAATAGCTGAGCACTTCGGCGCCGCTTGCGAGCTCGAAGTAGCCCGCGTTGCTGCCGCTCTTGTCGACATGCATCGAGCCCAGCGGCGTCGACGCCACCCCATAAAAGTGCGACGGCTGATGCAGTCGCACGAACGGATAGGCATCGTTCCAGTGGCCGCCCGGCTGATGGTGGTCGTCGACCATCAGCACCGTGGCGTCGCTTTCGTCGAGCAGCGTGTCGACGAAGGCCATGCCCACGGCCCCGGCACCAATGATCAGGTAATCGCATTCGAGCGCGGCCATCGTGACTCCTTGCGCGGCTATCGGCGGATGATCGGTCAGGGACGATGACCAAGATAGCGCTGGGCGCTCGCGAGATCGCAGCCGGTCGTGGTCAGGGTCAGGTCCTGTCGAGGTACGAGCGTCCAGTCGCCGCGCAGCGGCTGCGCCAGATAGTCCGGGTCGCTCAGCTCGAAGCTATAGTGCAGGCTCTTGCCGTCGGCCGCGAGTGCGAAGCGCTCCCACAGGCGGCGGTTCGGGCCCGACGTCAGACCCCAGCCGTTGCCCACCCGGTGTTCGGCGAAGTTTGTGGTGACCGCCTCAAGAACGTTGTCCGTCAGCCGGCCGGTCGCGGCGCCGTGCAACCCTGCCGGTGCCGCAGGCGCGTCGTCGCGGAGCCAGATGATGCGCTCTTCGCCGTCATATTCGCTGACGATGCGGACGCGGTCGGCCTCGATGTGCACCCGCTTCAGATCCGCCAAAATCATCGAAAACGGGGCAATGAACGGCACGCAGTCCAGCCCCGGAAATTCCGTCTTGTCGTCGAACCCTTCGCGTACGTCCCTGCCTTTCGCCGTGAGCTGCAGCGGCGCCGGAAAGAAGCTCGCCACGGACTGCTCCGAATCCAGCAGCGTCCACCAGACACCGTCGAGGCTGCTGGCCGTCTGTTCGGGATCCCGCTGGGCAGCGGCGCTGATGATGCGGGTCGACGTGGCCTCGGCGCCGGCGGCCGCCCTGACCAGCAGCATGGCCGGCTCGCCGCGCACGCTCGGATGGCCGGTCAGTGCGAGCCGCGAGCCGATCGCGAAGCGGTCTTTCGTCCAGCCGCTGCGGCTGAGTGTGCCGACCCCACCCGCCTGAACTTCCCAGCGCACGGGACGACCCTCGGCATCGGCCACGTTCACAAACAGATAGACGTGAGGATTGGTCCAGTTGACCTGGGTGACCGTCGCGTCGACGGTCAGCGTGCTTTTGAAGTCGTAGGTACCTGAGCTGTTGTGATGGGCCGCCGCACCGGCGGCGGCGACGATGCCCACCAGCGCCAAAAGGACACTCGCGCGGCTGTAGCAGCGGCCCGGCTCGTCAGCCCATCGCATCCGCATGGGCTTCCCGCGTCGATTCGTATATAGTAATGATTCTCATTTGCATTTGAAGACTTTACATCAATCGATGGGCGCAGTACAGACGCAACGCATCCTTCAGGTCCACCACTGGAACAACGAGCTGTTCAGCTTCCGCACGACGCGTGAGCAGGCGTTTCGCTTTGAGAACGGCCACTTCGTCATGATCGGACTGGAGGTCGAGGGTAAGCCCTGCCTGCGCGCCTACAGCATCGCCAGCCCGAACTGGGACGACGAGCTGGAGTTCTTCAGTATCAAGGTGCCGGACGGCACCCTGACCTCGCGCCTGCGGCATCTCGCGCCGGGCGACTCCGTGCTGATCGGGACCAAACCGGTGGGCACCCTGGTGCTGCAGGATCTGCGGCCGGGCAGGCGCCTGTTCCTGTTCTGCTCTGGCACCGGGCTTGCGCCCTTTCTGTCCATCATTCGCGATCTCGAGGTTTACGAACACTTCGAGCAGGTCATCCTGGTGCACAGCGTGCGCCGGGTCGCGGACCTGGCGTACCGCAGCTACATCGAGACCGAGCTGCCGCAGCACGAGTACCTCGGCGCGCAGATCGCCGCACAGCTCCGGTATCAGCCGGTTGTGACGCGCGAGGCCTTCGAGGTTCAGGCGCGCATACCCGAACAGATCACCAGCGGCCAGTTGACCGAGCATCTGGGGATCGAGCCTCTGGACCCGGCGTCGGATCGGGCGATGATCTGCGGCAGTACAGCGATGCTGCGGGACACTCGCATCGCGCTCGAGTCATGCGGCTTCCTGGGCTCGGCATCGCAGGGCGAGCCAGGCGATTTCGTGATCGAGCGAGCGTTCGTGGAGCGCTGAAACCGGGCCGCCGTAGAGGTCCATTTGAGGGTGGGGTAGACTGTCGATGAGACGATTCTGGACACCCGGCACCACAGCGTCGCCACCTTGCCAAGGCGAGGACCTGACGCCGAACAACGCCGTACCGCCGAATACAGCAGTACCCCCCAATGATGTCAGCCCTTAGCATCGCCCTGGTCGCCGTCGCGGCCGCCCTGACCCTCTACGCCATGCGCTACGGCCAAGACCGTCGTCGCGCGCCGCTGCTGGGGGCGGCCACTGCCCTTGTCATCCTGCCTGCCTTCGCTGACACGGGCTTCGGCGGTTTCTGGCCCAGCCTCTACACGCTGCTTACCGCCTACTTCCTGTTCTGCATACTCATGCCCTGGATCGAACTGGGCTGGCGGCGCCGCCAAGATGCTGGCTAGGTCACTCGTTGCCTGCCTGCTGTCTTTCCCGGCCACCATCGCGCTGGTCGGCCTGTTCCTGCTGGCGACTTCCGGGGCCCCCGCCCTGCGCCTGCCTTCGCTGCTGATGATCTTTCCGATCTGGGTCGGACTGGCGTCGGCGAGCTACCTGATTCCACATACGGGGAAAGCCGCCGCGCTGCTCACCGGCGTCTCGCTGGCCGGCTTCGCCGCGATCGCGCTGCTGCGCTATCTGGGGGTGAGTGCATGAAAGCGAACGTGGTAAAGACCTTCCTCAACGTGCACACCTGGACCGGCCTGGGGGCCGGCATGGCGCTGTTCATCGCGTTCTACGCCGGCGCGATGACCGTGTTCTTCCACGAGCTAGAGGTCTGGGACAGCCACGCCGCAACGGTTGCCGAATCAGGCAGTCACGCCGACGCCCAGCGACTGATCGACCGGGTGCTGCAGGAAGATCCCGCGGCCGCGGCCAGCCTGCGACTGTATCCGGCGCAGCCCGGACACCCGGAGAACGTCGCCCGCTGGTTCGAGCGAACCGAAGGCGGCACCTTCGAGCGCCACGATTATCGGCTCGAGGGCGACGGCCTGAACCGCGAGCAGGACAACGCGCACCTCGCGGGCTTTATCTATCGCCTGCACTACACCGCCGGGTTGCCGTCGAGCTTCGGGCTGTATGTGCTGGGCATCGTCTGCCTCATCTACGGCATCGCGCTGGTGTCCGGGCTGCTCGTGTTCCTGCCCGGCCTGTTCAAGGATCTGTTCGCCCTGCGGCCGGGCAAGAACAACAAGCGCTTTTGGCTCGACACCCACAACATCGTCGGCGTGCTGTCTCTGCCATGGCACATCATGTTCGCCTGGAGCAGCGCCGTGCTAGCCATAGGCGTGTTTTTCCTGGCGCCCTTTCAGTTCCTGGTGTTCGAAGACGACCTGCAGGCCCTGTTCGGCGCTGAGCTCGGCCTCGCCGCGCCGATGGAACCGGCCGGCCAGTCAGCGCCCTTGGTTCCGGTGGCGGAACTGCTGCGGATCGCCGATGCGGAAGCTCCCGGGATTGAGGCCACCCAGCTGCGCTACAGCCACGCGGGCGACGCCAACGCGACGGTCACGATCTACGGGGACGTGCCGGTCGAGACGCTGGACACCTCCGCCGCGGTGACGCTCAGCGCAACCACCGGCGCGGTGCTCAACGTCAGCCATCCGGAGCGGGCCAGCGCCGGCGCGACCTTCTACAACGGCCTGATCGCACTGCATTTCGTCAGCTTCGGCGGCTTTGCCGCCAAGTGGCTGTATTTCGTGCTGGGTCTGGCTGGGGCGTACCTGTTCTATTCCGGCAATCTGCTGTGGGTCGAGACCCGGCGTCGACGCCGGCAGCCCGAGCAGCCCGGCAATACCCTGTTTCTGGCAAGACTGAACACGGGCGTCTGCGTCGGCTGCATGGCGGGCATATCCGCGGCGTTCCTGGCCAGCCGCGCGCTCGCCGACTTCGCGGACCGCGCGGACTATACGGAGCTCGCCTACTTCGGCGTGTTCCTCGGCGCCCTCGGCTGGAGTTTCCTGCGCTCGGTTCCCAACGGCGCGCGCGACCTGCTGTATCTGTGCGCCGGCCTGACCGCGCTGATCCCCGCGTTCGATGCGATCTTTGTCGACATGCCGATCTGGCGCAGCCTGCTACAGGCTCGCTGGGAGCTGTTCGTCGTCGACGCCCTGGCCATCGCTGCCGCCGTCGCGTTCTGGCGGATGGCCGTTGCGGTCGAGCGGCGCGCCCGCAGTGGTGAGACCAACAGCGTCTGGGCACAGCCGCAGGTCGGATCGCCGACCACGGCGCCAAGCGCCGGCGCCTCGCTACAAAATCCCTGAGTCCAGTCGCCGGTAACCGGCGGACCGCCTACGCGGGCGTCGGGTAGTGCAGCATCACGCGCTCGCCGCTGGCGAGCCCGTCGCGAAAGCGCGGTCCCCAGGTGCTCCACTCTGCGCTGTACTTGCGCCCCATGCGCGCCAACACCGGAGCGAAGGCGGCGGGATCCCGAACCCGCCGCGCACGCAGGGTAAGCGCGGGCAGTTCTTTATAGCGGCCGCTGGAACGTCGCCACGGCCCGACGTCACCTACCCAGATGCGCGCGCTCTGCCAACCCCTGTCGATCGCCGTCGCGCGCCACGCATCGCCCTGGGTCACGACGTACAGCCCGTCTTGCATGGCCTGAAACCAGACCTCCGCCTGACAGCTGCTCAGGCGCCCGGTTTGCGAGACCGGGGAGAGATAGATCAGCGGGCTGGTGAAATCGGCGTGGTGGGCGTAGCTCGGTCGCGCCACCAAGCCGGCGGTCGCCGCCACGGCCAGCACACGAGTCCGGTCCAGAAACTCTCTTCTTCGCATGGTTCGGTCCCTACGCTGTCGGATGTCGGGTGATGAATGTCGTTCGGCGAACGAGGCCGCATTACTCGCCGGCGATCGCACCGCCGGCGCGCTGCCAGGCATCGATCCCGCCGCTGAGGTTTTGCAGCCGCTCGAAGCCCAGCTGCTGCATGACGTCGAGCGCCTTCGCGCTGCGGCCGCTGGGCACGTTCGCGGCACAGTGGACGAGGTACACCTCGTCGCGCGACAGCGCCGCGACGGCATGGGCAAAGTCCGCGCCGTTGATGTCGATGTTGATCGCGCCGGGTATGTGGCCCGCCGCGAACTCCGCCGGCGTGCGCACATCGAGCACGCGCACCGCATCGAGCGCGGCGATCGCGGCCTGCGCCTCGACGTCCGCCGCGGCGGACTCGGCCGTTCGATCCGCGCAGCCAGGTGCGAAGAGCAGCAGCCCCAGCAGCAGAGTCGATGAGATCAGCGCGCCGAATGGCTTTTGGTAAACGACTTTCATATCGGTTTCCCCGCTTGCAGGCCACTTGGAGTGTACGGCTTTCCGATGCATTTTCCAGGCGCCGCTCGCCGCGTGCTTGCGCGCGACAGAGTGCTTATCATCAGGCTAAGGGTTGAAGGGAGAACATCGATGAGCGACACAATTCGCATCGCCAACTGCAGCGGTTTCTACGGTGATCGGCTGAGCGCCGCGCGGGAGATGGTCGACGGCGGCCCGATCGACGTGCTGACCGGCGACTATCTCGCCGAGCTGACGATGACCATCCTGTACAACCAGAAACAGGCGCGCGGCGAGGATCACGGCTACGTCGGCACCTTTCTGAAGCAGGTCGAGGATGTCATCGGCGATTGCCTGGAGCGCGGCATAAAGATCGTCAGCAACGCCGGCGGACTCAATCCGCGCGCGATGGCGCAGGCCGTCGAGGGCATTGTCGAACGCCTGGGACTCAGCGCCACGGTCGCCTACATCGACGGCGACGACCTGATGCCGCGGCTCGGCGATCTGACCGCCGCCGGCCAGGCCTTCAAGAACATCGACCGGGACGAGACGCTGGCCGACTCAGGCCTGCCGCCCGTGACCGCGAACGTCTATTTCGGCGCCTGGGGCATCAAGGAGGCGCTGGATCAAGGGGCCGACATCGTCATCGGCCCACGAGTCACGGACGCGGCCGTGGTCATCGGCCCCGCGGCCTGGAAGTTCGGCTGGCGGCGCAGCGACTATGACGCTCTGGCCGGGGCGCTGGCGGCGGGTCACATCATCGAATGCGGCGGTCAGGCCTGCGGCGGCAACTATTCGTTCATCGAGGAAGTGCCCTCGTTTCGCAACGTGGGTTTTCCCATCGCCGAGATCGAGGCCGACGGCAGCTTCACCGTGACGAAACACCCGGGCACCGGCGGACTGGTGAGCAGCGGCACGGTCACCGCCCAGCTGCTATACGAGATCTCGTCGCCGGCCTATCTGAACCCCGACGTCATCGCGCACTTCGACACGCTGAAGATCGAGGACGTCGGACCCAATCGCGTGCGCGTGTCGGGCACCCGTGGCTCCAGTCCGCCGCCCACGCACAAGGTGTGCGTGAACACGATCGGCGGCTATCAGAACGGCTGCGAGATCCTCCTCACCGGACTCGACATCGAGCGCAAGGCGGAGATCTTCACGGACAGCCTGTTCGATTCCGTCGGCGGCCAGGACCAGTTCGACGAGGTGGAGATCGATCTGCTGCGCACCGATAAGGAAAATCCGGACAGCAACGAAGAGGCCTACGCGGCGCTGCGCATACGCGTGCGCTCGCAGGACAAAAATCTGGTCGGGCGGCTGTTCTCCGCGAAGGTCGTCGAACTCGCGCTGTGCAACATACCGGGCTACACCGGACGCGGCAGCAACGTCAGTCCGGGCTCTCCGGTAATCGTCTATTGGCCGACGCTGATCGACAGCAAGCTGATTACGGAACGCGTGCACGTCGGCGGGCGCAGCATCGACGTGCCCTCGACTCAGCAGCTCGATCTCGACGAGATCTACTACCAGGCGCCGCCCAGCAACGTGGCGCCCGCGCCTGAGGGCGCGACCCGAGCAATACCGTTCGGGCGCCTGTTCGGCACCCGTTCGGGCGACAAGGGTGGCTGCGCAAACTGCGGCGTGTGGGCGAAGACCGACGCGGCCTACGGCTTCCTGCACAGCTATCTCACGGTCGAGCGCTTCAAGGCTCTGCTGCCCGACATGGCGGCGTACGACATCGAGCGCTACGAAATGCCGAACTTGCGGGCGCTCAACTTTTACGTGCGCGGTTTGCTAAAAGACGGCGTGTCCTCCAACAATCGCATCGACGGCCAGGCCAAGTCCCTCGGCGAGTACCTGCGCGCGAAAACCATCGATGCGCCGGCGTCGCTGCTGGATGGCTGACTGACATGGGCTGCCAGCGAATAGCCAACTCGCACGGGATCAGGGCGATGGCACACCCCAGCGCCCGAATGTGACGTGGTATGAGAGACCCGCGGCAGTGGTCATTCGCACATCTCCCGCCAGGCTCTGCGCGCGCCGCCTGATGCCGCTGATGCCCATTCCGGGCTCCCAATCCGGCGCGAGCCCCACCCCGTCGTCGGCGTAGCTGAGAACCAGGGCGTCCTGCTGCAGATCGAGCGCCACGGAGACCTGACCGGCGGATGCGTGACGCAGTGTGTTCGAGACCAGTTCGCGCAGTATCTTGCCGAACTGATACGCGAACTCGCCCGACACGCGTAGATCATCGACCGCGCCGAGTGACTCGCGCCACTGAACCCCAGCCTCGGCGCAGCGCTTCGCGGCATCGGCGAATAAAGGCGGCAATACCTCATTCAGGCTCGCCGCCTGAGCGGTTTGCCCTGCGACGATTTCACGGATGTCGCGCAGTGCGGTGCGCGCAAGTGACTGGCTCTCCGTGCCTTCCGTCCGGTAGACCAGCGTCAACAGTTTCGCGCCAACATCATCGTGCAGATCCTGCAGTATGCGTTCGCGCTCCTCCTGCCGCGCGAGCGCCTGTCGGGCTTCAGCTTCGACCGCGCGACGCCTAGCCAGTACGTAACGGCTCGTGATGTGGCTGGCCAGTATGACGAACATGAGTGGCGCGCCGAACTGCAGCAGGTAGAAGGGTGTCTGCCAGTTAGGCGAATCGATCGGTGCAGCTTGGCGCACAAAATCGTTCACACCCAGCAAGCCGACAACCACGAGACAGGCGCCGACAACCAGCGCATCCGGATTTCGGGTCCGTGCATACAACCATAACAACCATAGGCTCAGGTAGCCTACGACGCAGAGCAGTCCAAGGTGAAAACCGCGAACGGTTGCGTTGAGTTCAACTAGCGGCGTCAGCGCGTAGGTAACCGTCGCGGCTGTCGCCGCGACAATCAATAGGCCTTCCAACCAGGGTCGGCGCACGTTGACGAGTCTGTGGACGAACAGAACGAAGAACACACCGGTCCACTCTAGATTCGCATGAATCAGCGTCCACCAGTCCTTCGCCGGCATGGGTATGTCCCTAATGAACAGATTGAGACAGTAGATCGACCACCCATGCGCAGCCAGCGTGAAAAACAGATTGCTGGCACGTCGTTCGATGAAGGCAAAGAACAGCGCGCTGAACAGCGCGGTGATGAGAACAACGGTGTAGAAGACCTGACTCAGGACAACCTGAATAAAGTGCTGGCGCTCGTAGGCCGGCAGTACGGCATCCCTGTCACCAATGCGCAGCGCCGCCAGATGCGCATAACCCGGATACACGCGCAGATGCAGATACAGGTAGTTGCCTTCCGCACGCCATCCCGTGGTCGGCAGCGAAAACAGCAATGGACGATGCATGTTGCGAGCGACTGGTTCATCAAACCTGCCACCGGAACCGAGATACTGTTCGTTGAAGTAAGCCCGCACGTTCGTTGAAACGCGCTGAATGTAGGCGGCCTGCAGCTTGTTCGGCTGTTCGTCGGCGAGACGAATTCGATACCACCCCTCCAGCCCAGCTTCCCAGCGCCTGTCCTTAGACCACTGGTCGGGTAGCGCGACCTCTCGCCAGCGGGCCGTCAACGGGGGTATCGCGCTCGACTGACTCGTAAACTCTGCCGCGCGAATCTGCTCGTATCCCAGAGCAAGGCTCGCCAAAGGACAGGTCGCAAGCAACAAAAAGAAGTAGATGAACGCTGCGCCGAACGCGCACCTGCCGGCCGGCGTCGTCATTCGCTGGCGGGAGATACCAGGCCGCGGCGCGCAGCCTCCATGGTGGCTTCAGCGCGGCTCGAAACGTTCAGCTTTCGGTAGGTCGACTTAACATAGCCCGCTACGGTATTGGCAGACAGTTCCAGTAGTTCAGCGGCCTGCACGGTGGTGCAGCCTTTGGCCAGCAGTGTGAGGACTTCCTGCTCGCGCGATGTGAGCTGTACTTCGTCCCGCTGCTGTGCGGTGTCATGAAAGTGCGCCAGGATACGCCGTGCAATCGAAGGAGACAGCGGCGACTCCCCAGCGACGATGCCCCGGAAGAGCGCGCTGAGTTGTTCGCGAGACTCGTCCTTGAGCACGTAACCCTGGGCTCCGGCACGCAGAGCTTCGAAGAGATGCCGATCGTCTTCGAACACAGTGCTGACAATCTTGAACACCCGACCGTCGCGCTCGTGCAGCGTCCGTATCAGGTCGATCCCTGAGCCGTCTGGCAAGCCGATATCGATCACCGCGACGTCAGGCAAGGTTCTGTCGATTGCGCCTAAACCACTGGCCAGATCGGCGGCTGTTGCAATCTCGATGCTGGGAAATGCGCTGACCAGCGCTGTCCTGACCCATGCACGTGCCTCCCGATGATCATCAACTATGAGACCGCTAGCCGGGACCATGCATCTCCTAGGGCGCTTTTCCGCGATCCGACAGTGTAGGTCTGCGCGGCTTGGGCTGCACCCCCCATTTGGGGGGACGACGGAATAAAGTCCGCGCCAGACACTGGCTGTCCGCAACGACATTCAGGGGAGAGTCAATGATGCGCACGGTCAAGGTACTGATAGCAAGTGCAATACTGATCAGCGTTACAGGTTGCGGTGGCGGGGGTGGAGGTTCGGATCTAACGCCCCCAACGCCGCCTCCGCCTCCGCCTGCTCCTCCGCCAAACAGCAGTCCCCCGCCCGCGAGCATCGACGACATCGTTCTCGACGCCGAATCCAGCGGCGTCATCGAAACCTTCGATAGAACGGACAGCCTCGGCGGCGTCGACGCGGATGACGACGGAATTCGCGATGACATTGCGGCCTACATCGACAGCTTCGAGTTGTCGTCCGCGAGGGCAAGCGCGGCCACCCAACTCGCAAGATCACTGCAAACGGGCATGACGATCGATGTACAGAACCCGCAGGCAGTACAGGAAGCGGCCGTCAGTTTGCGTCGCGCGGTCGCCTGCGTCGCCGAACGCAGTCCAGATCCTCTATCGATTTCAACGCTTGTACGCGCTCTTGAGGCGGCGACCGCCAACACGCGCCAGCGAACCGATCAGTACATTGCCTTCAACAAGGCACTCGGTGGGGATGTGCTGCGCCTGCCAGACACGTCGGCGTGCAACAGCTAGGGGAACGAGTATGAACAGACTGTCGAAATTGATCATCGTCGCCCTGCTGTGCTCGCCGGGCGCTGGCGCCAGCGCAGAGGAAATCTGCACCGCTGAGGGTGGGTATGTTGTTGGCTACTTCAACGGGGTCGGAAATACGGCCGCAATGGCGTTGGCAGGCATGGCCGGCATCAAAAAGAGCATGCTCAATCGCTCGATCTTTACGACGGCGGAGGACGGATCGACGCGCACGTTCCTAGATGAGAACAACCGCAGTGAACCGGTCGCCTTCGAAGCCTTTTTCAACACCACCGGCTCGGAGAATGGCCGTTCGGTGTTCGAGGATCTCGTCGAAGTCTTTGAACAGCGCAGACTTGAACTGGGAGAGACAACCAGCAGTCGCTGGGATCTGTTCTGGGCGACGCTGAGCGGTCGCAGTTCGGCAACCCTGTGGGACATCTTGGCAGCTTCTGACACTGCTGCATTCAACGAATGGGAGTCAGCGCTGGCTGATGAACTAACCAATCGGATAGTGGCGTCGCTCGGGCATCTCGTCGAGTCTCCCCCAACCGACCGCGACGCCGCCACGCAACAGACCCGGTTGAAGTCTCTGGCGGTCGAGGGCAAGAAGCTCCTGTTGATCGCGCATTCGCAGGGCAACCTGTTCGTCAATCCGGCATACGACGCCGTATTGGAGGTGGACGGGTTTAGCGCACAAAACGCTGCCGTCGTTCACATCGCCCCCGCCTCGCCGACGGTGCGCGGCGAGTACTCGCTGGCGAGTCGAGACATCATCATCAACGCGCTGCGCCTGACGGGTCAGTACACCGTGCAGGACAACAACGTGGATATTCCGCTCTCTCATCTGCAGGAAGATGTTACAGGCCATTTTCTGGTGGAGACCTATCTGAATCTGCTGCTGGAGACCGGCCCTCAGGTGAGCTCGATGTTCGAGCGCGCGTTCAACAGTCTGGTCACGCCGACGACGGACGCGAGCGAGGGATTCTTCACGGTTACCCTGACGTGGGACGGTAGCGGTGATGTTGACCTGCACGCGTTCGAACCGGACGGCAGACACGTTTACTACGCCTCACGTCAGGGAAACGCCGGTCGACTGGACGTGGACAACGTCGTCGCCAGAGGCCCGGAGCACTACTTCGCAAGCTGCGACTCGCAGGCGCTGAGTACAGGCACCTATCGATTTGGCATCAACCACTTCGCGGCAGCAAACGACCGAAGAGCGACCCTACAGGTGGCATCGCTCGCGGATGGCGTACTGTTCACGACCAATCCGCCGGTTGACGTCGGACCGGCGCAGGGCGCTGCGGGCAACAGCTCGCCCCGCTTGATCGTCGACGTGAACGTGTCGATCGACGACAACGGGGAGTATCGAGCCGTCGCGCGGACGAATTGAGGGTTCGTCCTCACGCCGCATGCCTAGGTCTGCGGGACGAGCACGTGGGGCGCCGCCTGCTCCCTGGCCCAGCGGTTGATGGGCTGTATGTAGCGCGCCACCAGCGCATCGAGGCTGGCCCGCAGCACCTGCCACTCCTGTTCGAGATCGGCCTGACGCGCTCGCATGCCCGCCGTGACGGGCGCGCCCGATCGATCGATGGTATCCAGCAGATAGCGGACCTGGCCGTCGAACATGGTCGGGTACGAGTCCTCGTCTTCGTACGTTTCGAACTTGAGCTGGGTGATCTGTGCCTCCCACTCGCCGATCGCTGCGATCGCGGGCTCGGCGAGCGCGCGCAGCTCGGCGCTGTCGTGCTGCGCCGCGAGTGTCGCGATCTGTCCGCGGGCTCGGCGGGCGGTGTCTAGCGTCAGCAGCGCCTGCTGCAGCAACCCTTTGACGTCGACCAGCGTCTGCGCCCAGTTTGTGATCTGCGCATCGCTTGCGAACCAGCGCGGATCCTTCGCGACCGCGAACGTCGCCTCGCTGCTGGCACCGGCAACGCCTGATAAAGACACGCGTGCCGTGTAGGTGCCCGGCGCCACGCTCGGGCCGCCGTAGCCCGACTGGATGATGACGTCGTCGATGCAGGCGACGTCGTCGGCGCGCAGGTTCCAGCTCCAGCGATTGAAGCCCTTCTCGACCGGCGCGTACTTGTGCTCAATGGGCCGGCGCGGATCTTCGTTGCCTTTCTCACAGCGTTGCTGCGCGCCCTCGACACTCGACAGCGTGCGAATCACCGCGCCGCTGGCATCCAGTATCTCAATCGTCAGCTCCGCGCCCTCCGGCACATCGTCGCGAATCACGTAGTACAGCGGCACGTTCGGCGACGGGTTGGCGCCCTCGAAATCGCGCGGCCGGCTGCGCGGTTTGCCCATCGTCCAGTCGGGCGGCGCGTACAGGTGCAGCGCTGTGCCTGCCGCGGCGCCCGATGCCTGTCGCACGACCCACAGATCATCAAGGACCCAGAACGCCCGCCCCTGGGTAGCGACCGCTAACCCGTCGGTGCGCGCCGCGAGATCCGTGATGGGCACGGCGGGCAGGTTCAGATCGAACGGCTGCCAGGCGGCGCCGTCGTCGAAGGACACGAACAGGCCCTTCTCGGTCCCCGCATACAGCAGCCCGCGGACGACGGGGTCCTCGCGCACGACGCGCACAAAGGCGCCGTCCGGCAGCCCGCGGTCGATGCGTCGCCAGCGCGCGCCATGGTTGGTGGTCTTATAGATGTAGGGTTCGAAGTCGTTGAGCTTGTAGCCCGTCACGGCGACGTAGGCCGTGCCTTCGGCGTGGGGCGACAGCTCGATCGCATTGATCATCGCCTCGCCACCGTGTCGAGGAGAAACGTCGCGCCAGTTCTCGCCGCCGTCCCGGCTCAGGTGCAGCAGGCCGTCGTCGGCGCCGACCCAGATGGTGCCCTCGTCGTTTTGGCTCTCCGCAATCGCAAAGATCGTGTGGTAGAACTCGGCGCCGACGTTTTCGGCGGTCAGCGGCCCGCCGTTGCGCCCCATGTGCGCCGGATTGTTGCGGGTCAGATCGGGGCTGACCTCCGCCCAGTTCAGGCCGCGGTCGGTGCTCTTCAGCAGGAACTGCGTGCCGTAGTAGATCGTCGCGGCATCGTGCGGGCTGACGATCACCGGCGGATTCCAGTTCGCGCGGTACTTCAGATCCTTAGAGTCCTTGCCGAATACCATCTCCGGATACGGAATGATCGAGCGCGTCTTTTCATTGTCGCGGTCGTATTCGGTCAGGGTGCCATTGATGGTGGTCGCATAGACGAGGCGCGGGTCGTCCGGGTCGAAGGCGATGTGCGCGCTCTCGCCGCCGCCGACCGCGTGATAGTCGTCCACCCCGATGCTGCCATCCCAGGCGGCGCTGGCGATGGATACCGTCGAGTTGTCCTGCTGGCCCGCATACAGCCGGAACGGCTGCTGATTATCGGTGTTGATGCGATAAAACTGAGCGGTCGGCTGATTGTTGATCGAGCTCCAGCTCTTGCCGCCGTCGAAGGTGACGGTCGCGCCGCCGTCGTTGGCGTTGATGAAGTTATCCCCGTTCGCGGGGTTGAACCAGAGATCGTGGTGATCGCCGTGGGGTGCTCTTACCAGCGTCCAGTCCTCGCCGCCGTTCACCGACTTGTACAACCCGGTGTTCATGGCCCATACGGTATTGGCGTCGGTCGGATCGACTGCGATGTGGATGTAGTACCAGGCGCGCGCCCACAGCGCGCGGTGGCCGTTGATCAACCGCCAGGACGCGCCGCGGTCCTCGCTGCGCCAGACGCCGCCTTCGCCCGGGCCCGCCTCGATGATCGCGTACACCCGCTCCGGTTTGTCCGGTGACACGGCGATGCCGACCTTGCCGATCAGCTCGGGCAAGCCGCCTTGCAGCTGCTCCCAGCTATCGCCGCCGTCGACGGACTTGTAGAGGCCGCCCCCCTCGCCGCCGGACTTGATGAACCAGGGCTTGCGGCCGTGGTGCCACATGCCGGCGTAGAGAACGCGCGGGTTGGTCGGGTCCATGGTGATGTCGGTCGCGCCGGTGTCCGCATTCACCTCGAGCACCAGCTGCCAGCTCTTGCCGCCGTCCTGCGTTCGGTACACGCCGCGCTCCGGATTCGGCGCCCAGATCTGCCCCTGCGCCGCTACATAGGCGATGTCGGGATTCGTCGGGTGGATCTGAATCTTGGCGATCTGCCCCGCGCGCGGCAGCCCTACGTACGCAAACGTCTCGCCCGCATCGGTGGATTTCCACAGGCCCTCGCCCTGGGATGTGGTGACGCCGCGTATCGGCGCCTCGCCGGTGCCGACATAGACGATGTTCGAGTCGGACGGCGCTACTGCGATCGCGCCGATCGTGCCGACGGGAATCTGGTCATCGGAAATGTTGCGCCAGCTAACGCCCGCGTTGTGCGTCTTCCAAACGCCGCCGCCGGTCGCGCCCATGTAGTAGACCTGCGAGTCGCCCACTACACCGTGTACGGCCGTGACCCGACCGCCGCGCCAGGGGCCAATCAGTCGGTACTCGAGTCCGTCGAAGCGCTCCGGCGCGACGCTCTCAGCGCGAGCCTCATCAGCAGCGATTGCGGCGAGCAGAACAAATGCGATCAGGGAGAAAAAACGGCACATCAAGGCAGGCCTTTTCGTTAGACTGGGTTCGCCTTGAGTGTAAGGAACGGGGACGGGAAACACTATTTAGGCGCAACAAGCCGCAATTGGGCACTGCCGGGTAGGAGCGGCGCGAGTGCCTGAGCGGCCGGCTTCGCCGTGTCGCAACACGGGGATCGCCGTTTACCGATAGCGCACAGACACAACATCCGGACGTTTCCCCGTTGAACCCAAAACAGATTGTTCCCGCGCTAGGGATAGCGCTCGCCTCGCTTTGCGCGCCCCCCCTGGCGGCCGCCGCCGAAGAGCCGGCTCTGCAAGCCACCACCCAACCCACACCCGAGCTCGCCGCCAGGCAGGTCTATGTGCCCGCCGATTTCGCGCGCTTCGTACCACGCACGGCGCTCGACATGGCCCGTCAGATACCCGGCTTTCCCATCAACGAAGGCGGCAACGATCGCGGCTTCGGACAGGCGGATACCAACATCCTGGTGAACGGTCGCCGCGTATCAGGAAAGTCCAACGGACCGGTCGCGGCGCTCGCGCGCATTCCCGTCGGTGACGTGCAGCGCCTGGAGATTCTGGACGGCGCCAGCCTCGACATCGGCGGACTGTCCGGCCAAGTGTTGAATGTGGTCACCGCTACCGGCGGCCGAATCAGCGGCCGCTTTTTCTACTCGCCACAGCATCGCACCGACAATCTGCCGTTCCGCTGGGGCAACGCCGAGCTATCGCTGTCGGGCGGCTCAGAATCGACCGAGTGGACGCTGACCCTGCGCAACGACCAACAGCAGTTCGGTTCCAAGGGACCGGAGTTCGTCACCGACGGTGCGGGTAACGCGCTCGATACGCGCGACGAGCGCAACTCCACGCGCTTCGACGTGCCCGGCGTGGCGGGATCGCTGACGCGCGAGTTCGGCGGTGGGTCCGTGCTCAACGTCAGCGGCGAGATCAACGGTTTCATCCGCAGAGACAAGGAGTATTCCGAGCGCAACCCCGTCAATGGCATCGCCAACACTCGGAATCTGCGAGAGTCCGAGGACGAGCTGAACTACGAGGTCGGCGTCGACTACGAGTTTCCGCTCGGGGCTGGACGACTGAAGCTCATCGGGCTGCACCTGTTCGAAAACAGCCCGACGAAGTCGCGGGTGGAGTTTGAGTTTGCCGACGGCCGCCCCACGGCCGGCTCGCTGTTCGAGCGCGAGGCGGACGAGTTCGAGTCTGTGCTGCGTGCGGAGTACGGCTTCGAGCGCCTTGGCGGTGACTGGCAGGTGTCGCTGGAGGGGGCGCGCAACATTCTCGACATCGAAGCGGAGCTGGCCGTGCGCGACGCGCTGGGACAGCTCATGGCCGTGGACCTGCCCGGCGCCTCATCGCGGGTCGAGGAAGACCGCGCAGAGTTCACGGTGAGCTACGGTCGCGCGCTCAGTTCGCAGCTGCAGCTGCAGACTTCCGTGGGGGTTGAATACTCGGAAATCAGCCAGGCGGGTGAGTTCGGCCAGACTCGCGACTTCGTCAGGCCCAAGGGTTTCGCCTCGCTGAATTGGCGAGCCAACGACGCCTTGAACCTGGCGCTGCGACTCGAGCGCAGCGTCGGCCAGCTCAACTTCTTCGACTTCATCTCCTCGGTGAACATCGACCAGGAACGCGAGAACGTCACGAACAGCAACCTGGTACCACCGCAGAGCTGGCTGGCGGAGCTGCAGGTACAGCTGTCGTTTGGTGAGCTGGGATCGATGACGCTCACGGGCTTCTATGAGGAACTGAGCGATATCGTCGATCTGATACCGATCGCCGGCGGCGGCCAGGCGCCGGGCAACATCGACTCGGCGCGACGCTACGGCGGCAGCGCAAACGTCACGCTGCAGTTCGATGGCCTCGGCTGGCGCGGCGCGCGCCTGGACGTCGAGACGAACTACACCGACTCCGAGGTTCGCGACCCGCTGCTCGGCAACCGGCGCAGAATCTCGGATCAGGACTACCTCGAGTACGGCGTCACGCTGCGGCAGGACTTTCCCGGCACGGATTGGGCCGTCGGCTTCGAGATGTTCTACGACGAGGAATCGCCGCTGGTGCGGCTCGACGAGGTCAGCCAGTTCAAACCCAGCGCCGCCTTCACCCGCGTGTTTATCGAAAAGAAAGACCTGTACGGCGTGACCGTTCGCGCGATGGTCGGCAACCTCAACGATCGCACGAACGACTTCTTCCGCACCTCCTTTGTCGACCGCGCCGCCGGCCAGATCGACTTTCGCGAAGAACGCTTCCGCGGCTTCGGCACCCTCTACGAACTGGAGATCGAGGGCAGCTTTTAGCACCCCCAGCCACCGCGGACGGCAGCGGCCCAGGCCGGAAAGAAACGGGGTCAGAGTGGGGACTCTGACCCCTGACTGGCCCCCTGAAGCCGACCCCTGACTCCACCCCCGACTCTGACCCCTAACCCTAACTCCAGTATTGCCGGTCAAAACGACAGCGGCGCCGGCTTGACTATTAATTGAACGTGTTCATATTATAGTGGCCACGGTGACAACAGCTGGGGAGCTCTCATGACACTACTGAACGATCCGCGTCCTATTTCCGCAGACTCGCACGCGCTGGAAGGCCCTGAGGTGTTCGAGGGTCTGCCCGAACGCTTCGGCGACGACGCGCCGCGGGTCATCAGCAAAGAGGGGGACGGCGACTACATCGCTATTCCCAACAATCCCAAGCGCTCCCGCAACGTCGCCGTCATGGCGCTGGCCGGCACTCGTCTGGACTACGCAGAGCCCCTGCCCCGGGAACACGCCTCCAAACCCAGCGCGGGATCGCTGCAGGACCCGGAGATACAGGCGTACTTCAAGGGCGGGTACGCGGCGATGCGGCCGGGACTGACCGACGGCGCGCGCCGGCCCGATGACCAGGACATCGACGGCGTGGCGGCCGAGGTGCTGTATCCGGGCTGGTTTCCGATGTTCGGCCTGCCCGACCTCGACCTGCTGGTCGCGCTGCAGAAGAACTACAACGATTGGATGCACCGCCAATACGTGGCTTCAAAGGGGCGTCTGGTGGGATTGGCGGCACTGCCCGTGCAGCTACCGGAGGTGGCCGTCGCAGAGCTTGAGCGCGTCATCAAGCTCGGCTTCAAGGGCATCGTCATTCCGTCGAACGCACCGCGAGGGCGGCGTTATAGCGACGAGGCGTACGACCCCATGTGGGCAATGGCGGAGGAGGCAGGCCTGCCGGTCGCGTTTCATGTGGCCTGCATGTCGCACGCCCCCGATTGGCTGAAGGCCTCAGCCAGCCGCGATCCTGTGGTGATGTACGCGGGCAGCCCCGCGCTCATCCACGACACCATGGTAGAACTGATGGTGCGAGGCGTGTGCGCCAAGTTTCCGAAGCTTAAGTTTGTGCTGGCCGAGTTCAACGCCGGTTGGATCGCGCACTGGATCGACAAAGTTCAACAGGGTTGGGCGCGGGAATACGCCAGGGACCCATCCAGTACACCGCCGGTGGACGTGATGGAGATTTGGCACCGTCAGTTCTACGCGACTATAGAGGACGACACCGCTGCATTAGGCACGCGCGATATCATCGGCGAAGAGAACCTGCTGTGGGGATCGGACTATCCGCACACCGATTCGACGTGGCCGTGCTCCACCCAGGTTCTGGATGAGATGTTCGAAAACTACTCGCCGGAGAGTCGGGACAAAATCACGCGCACCAACGTTGCGAAGCTCTACGCGCTGTAGCGAGGCGGGCGCCGAACGAAAGGGTGGTCAGGATTTCTCGAGCCATTCCAGCATCGCGGCGATCATCAGCTCCGGCACGTTCTGAGTCGCATCCAGCGCAAGGCGGTGAAGATTGATGGGCAGCGCCAGGCTGCCGTGAACGGCGGAGAGCACCGTTTGAGTCAATTGATCCAGATCGCCCGCGCGGAACAGGCCGGCATCCTGCCCGGCGCTAATGGCGGATCGATAGAGCTGGAAGAAGCGATCGTCCGCAAGCGCGACCTGCGTGGGCGCGGCGATCTTTTCCGGCCGAACAAAGAGAAACGCGCTGCGGAACACGCTGGCGTTCGCAGCAGAAAAGTCGACGTAAGCGCGCAAGAGCGTCTGTAGCCTGGTCCTGGGACATTCTGTTTCTGAGGCTTGCTGTTCCATCTGTGCGAGCAGCTGCCTCACCGGCTTGCGCCAGAGTGACTGATACAACTCGCTCAGGCTGCCGAAATGCGAGTAGAGCGTCCCCACTGACACCCCGGCCTCCGTCGCCACGCGCCGCGCCGACACACTCCCCGGCCCACCGTCTTCGTACACCCGCGAGGCGGCCGCGCGAATCTTCTTGCGGATTTCCTGTTTTTGCTCGGCGGTGAGGGCGGGTCTAGGCATAGCGAGGAAACTATACCAAGGGGGCATGGGGTGCGCTGGGCGGGGACGCGGGCTGGGCGTAAGCGTGGGGCCAGATTTGCTCCTAGGACTAATGCGCGGCGGCGCGATGGCCGCCGCGCTGGGCGCGCAATGCGCACCTATGGCATCGCTTGAATCACAACCGGCGTCAACACGCGCGGGTAGAAATGCGCATCGGTGGCGCTGTCGATCAGATCGCCGTCAACTCGGGTATAGCGCACGGCCTCCATCTGTCCTTCGACGAGCGCCTGGATGCGCAGGAACCGTTCCTCGTAGGTCACGTCACCCACGCTCCAGATCATGACGAGCGCGCCCCCCTCGTCGACCGACCAGGAGAACTCCGCGGTCGCGCCGAGCCAGCTGCGCGTACCCGTGCCGTCGTCGCGAATCTGCACGTTCTGCGATTCGGTCTGGTCCAGGTTGTCCCAGATAAACCAGAAGCCGACGATGGACTGGGCATCGAACGCCTGCGGCTGCTGGAGTTCCAGGGTCTGCTCGGCGCCGTCGAGGGCAGTCATGCTCGCCTCGCCGAGACCGGACGTCAGAGTCAGGGTCTCGGAGCTCTGCTCATCGGCAACCAGCGTCAGCGCGCCAACTGCATCGACAGACCACTGACCGCTTACCTCGTTGGAGACGAACTGATCGTCGGCGAGCATCTGGTAGATAAGAGACAGCACGCCGTCTGCCTGCAGCCCCATCACACGGTAATCCAGGGGTGCGGCGACCACGTAGGTCTTATCCGCCAGCAATGCGGCATTGATCTCGGCGAAGTCCGGGCCCTCGACGATTGTCGCGAGATAGCCGGTCGTGGCACGAGACAGGCTCTGAATCTCGTCCGTTTCGAGATCGCGAACGACCCTGAGAAATTCGCGCGACTCAGGAAGATCGGCGAGCAAATAGTCGGTGGTGCTGGTATCCGCAGACTCGTCCTGGTTGGGGACCCCGTCGTCAGTCATCGCGAGCCCGTCGCGCGCGTCGATCGACCAGACAAAGAAGTCGTCCTCCGCACCGGACTGTGTATTCAGGCTGAAACCGTCGCCTGCCTCGATCACAACCCGATACACAGCACTTTCGCCGCTTTCCAGATAGCTACCCACCGCACTCTCATCGTCCAGTGGCAGGAAGGCGGTATGTGTGTAGCCGCTCGTCGACGCGTCGTCAGCGAGCGAGATGTGCAGATGCCGGACGTTTCCGGCTGCCGCAAGCAGCGAAATCACGTGCGTCGAATCCCCGACCGCCACTTCCAGCTTGCCCGCTTCGTTGACCTGCCAGCCAACGGCACTCAAGTCATTCGCGTCCTGGCGATAGCCCGAGCCGTCGGCAAACAGCGCCAATAGCTCGCCTTCATCGGACTCCATCAGCCCCGGTACGTCCTCCGGCTCGAAGGCCAGGATAAGCTCGCTGTCCTCCAGTATGGCCGCCGTCGCCTCGGCGAGTGCGTCGGGCGAACTACTATTGAGGTCCTCGACGAAGTCGGAGGCGCCGTCCACGATGGCTTCGGCTAGCTCCAGCACGTTCTCGTAGTCATCCGGCAGAGTGACGCCGTCGATGCCATCGACAATCACCTTGATGGCGGCGGCCAACTCCAAAACCTCAACGGGGTCGACGTCCGCCGCGGCACCGTTCAGTTCTTCGATCGTATCGATGCTGCCATCAGCGGTTTCGTCGCGCGCCAGTAGGTACTGCGCGGTCGTTACGTTGGTGATGTTCTGGGCGCCGCCGTCGAGGTACTCGCCAAGCGTGCCCTGCAGGGCGACAAACTCAATGCCGGCACCGCTTTCGCTCGCTTCAAACAGCACCAAAGCATCGCCATTCGCGCTGGTCAGCGTGATGCTGAAAGCGCCCGTCGCATCCGTCGGGGCGTCGGCATCAAAACGTTCGCCATCAACGGTGGCGGTCACCAGCGCGCCCTGGATGGGCATATCCGTAACCAAGCCCGTGATGGTGACGCTAGGCGCCGCGGGCGGATCGGCGACCGGCGGCGCCTCGGTTGCGGACGAGCCAGAGCCACCGCAGCCGGTCAGGACCATGACGCTTGCGATTAGCGCCACTAAAGAAACACAACGGACGTTCATCTACTTTTCCTGCGCAATTCGAACCGCCGGGAAAGTAAGGCAGCGCGAAATTGCTGGATGCGAATTGGTTCGCGCTACGCCCTTCGCCTGGTCGGATTACGCCGGAGACCAAACGGTTCTAAGCAGGATCTAAGTGATTGTCGATCTTGTACCCAACGCCGTAGACCGACTGGACGCCAGCGACCGAGTCCATGGATTCGAGCTTAAGGCGCAGATTACGCGCGTGGGTATCAATCGTCTTGACGGAGACCACGCGAGCGTCGCGATAGGCGGCACTGGCCATATCGTCGCGCGAGAACACACGACGCGGCTCGCTCAACAGTAGCCGCAGCAGCTGAAACTCGACGGGGGTGAGCGTCAGTTCCTGTCCGCCGACAGACGTTCGATGCTGAGCTTCATTGAGTGCGACATCTGCGAAACGCAGTTCCGGCTCGACATTGGCGACGCCGCGCGCACGCCGCATGATGACGGAGATTCGGGACATGATCTCGAGCGGACTGAACGGTTTGCAAACGTAGTCGTCGGCCCCCGCTTCGAGCCCAGCGAGGCGGTCGAACTCGGTCACCCGGCCCGTAAGCATCAGGATGGGCACATCCGATATTGCCCTGATGTCTCTGCACACGGCTAATCCGTCCTGCCCCGGCAAGTTCAGATCCAGGATCACAAAGTCGGGGTCAGCCTCCGCGACGGCGGAGACCACGGCCGAACCGTCCCGGATTACCCTCGGCACGTGATTGAAACGCGTCAGGTAGGCGCACAGCACGTCTGCGTATTTGGGCTCGTCCTCCACAACAAGCACCAACAGTTCGTTGACCGGAGAGTTCACCGGGCGGGCAACGTCATCTTTCACGCTCGCGGCAACTCCACCCTTATCCTCAATCCGCCCAATGGGGAGTGTTCTGCGGCGATCTGACCGCGGTGCGCCTCGACGATGCGGCTACAAATCGCAAGCCCGAGGCCAGTGCCGGTTATGACGCCGTTCACGAAGCGTCCTTTCGTACCGCTGCCGCGAAAAAAAGGCTCGAAGAGTTGTCCAAGATCCGCCTCGGCCACTCCGGGCGCGCTGTCGTCAATCAACAGCACAGCGGCTTTCGGTTCGGCGTGAAGCGCGACACTGATCTCGCCGGGCGAATCCGTGTGGGCGATCGAATTCTCTATGAGGTTGTTGATCAGTTGATCGACACGCCGAACATCGATCGTCATGTCCAGTGCGGTAGGCAGGTCTAGCGTCAGGCGAAATCCCCGCTCCCCCGCCCGGGCCGTCTTGGCCGCAGCGATGGCGCGAACCAGTTCTGCCATGTCGTGCGGCTCTGGCGCCAAACTCAGCGCTCCCACGTCAGTGCGGCTCAGTTCGGACAGATCGTCCACCATGCCACGCATGCGGGCAACCTCCTGCTCGAACGAATCGAGACGAGACTCGTCCAGCGCCATCACCCCGTCGCGCACGGCTTCAATTTCCGCTGCGAGTATGCCCACGGGGGACCGGAGTTCATGGGAGATGTCAGCCAACCACCGCTGGCGCGCCGACTTGTCCGAGCCGAGCTTCTTCGCCAGTTGGTTGATGTCCGTCGCCAGTTCGCTGAGTTCGTCCGAGCCGGAAGGCGTCAGGCGGTGATCATAGCGACCGATGACCAGCTCCCGCACGCCGGCCTGCATATTCCTTAGCGGTCGAATGACGACGATCGCCAGTACGCCGCCGACGATCATCGCTACCAGTAGTGACAGGCCGCTGACCCAGTAGCTCACGGTTCGCTGCTGTTTGGCCAGGCTCGTCGGCAGCGGCGTGTCACCGTCTCGCGGCTGCGTGTAGGCCTTCAGAGCACCGATACGTTCGCCCTCGGAATACAGGGGATGGACGATCTCATGATATCCCGACCAGTCCGCGGGAAGTTCCGGTCCCAAGCCGAGATAGCGATCGTCCTGATCAAACAGCAGAGGCGGCGGCGGCCTGCTCGGTCGATTGGGACCGGCGCTGCGGTTACGCTCAAAACCCCGGTATGAGGGCGGCGGTGGGGGCCGCCGCATACCCAATTCGCGGCGATTCCGGTCGATCAGCTCTCGATATCGCGCCATATCCAGGCCGGCCCACGTCCGACCGTTCTCCTCGTAGAACCGGGTTAAGGGCGGCTCAAGATCCAGCATGCGCTGCATCGCCCAGATGTTCACATGGTCACGATAACCCGCGACAAAACTCCAGCGGGACATCACCAGACTAGCGACTGCGATCAGCACAGCCACGAGGCTGAAGGCGATCAGGAGCTTGTGGGTTATCTTCACAGTCGTACAGGCAGCGCGGACCGCCTCTTTTAGCGCACCCGCCCACGGCTAGTAAACAAATCCGGAAAAAATGCGGCGGTTCTAGGGATTCCGAACGCCTGCCAAGGACTCGGTCGACACAGGTGAGAGCGGCGCGAAAACCGTGCCTGCGAACGACTTGAACGACATGGGCCTGTTCCCATGAAAAGGATGTCGTCAGTCTGTGCGTCGCGCGATTCACCGGCGATTCTCACCGCAATTGGGAACGAAAGCCGCGCGGGTGTCCAGTTTGATGCGTCGAGGTCTCCTGTCGCCCTGCTGTAAACGGCGATAAAGTGATTCTTCAGGGGGATGGAGTGGCGTATGAATCTGGGACGACCCGTCACGGATATACAGGGCATCGGACCCGCTTTGGGCGAGCGCCTCAACGCCGCGCGCTATGCATCGATCGGCGATCTGATCCGCCAGCCGGTAGAGCGTTTGCACGAAGTGGTCGCCAGCACCTCGTCGCTGGAACAGTGCGAGGCCTGGCAGAGCATGGCCTGGCTGCTGCAGATCGACGCGCTCACGCCGCAGTGGGCGGAAGCGCTGGTCGTGGCGGGCATCGAGACCGTGGAGGAACTGGTTGGCCAAGAGCTCGCCGACCTGCAGACGCTGTTCGCGTCGGCCTTTGATAGCGGGCTGATTCCCGACCAGCCAGACGACGAGGCGCTGTTCGCAGCGGGCAAGGAGGCCGCCGGCATCCACTACGGCTCGACCGCCTTAGTCCTGGTCACCTCGGAATCTGGGGAACCCATCGAAGACGCGCAGGTACGCGTTGGCGCCGTCCAGGCACAGACAGATGCCAATGGGCGCTGCCGGCTGTCGCACTTGCCGGGAGCGTCGGCGCAGTTTCTCTCTATCGCGCGCGACGGCTATGCCACCGTGCTCGAGTACGATTTCCAACCCAACGCAGACAACCGCAGCTTCGCAACCGCCCACCGACGCCTAGCCATCGACCACGGGGACGCGACCGAAGAGCCCGTCTTGGAGGAGTTTCAGGGCGACCGTATACCGTCGCTAGCGAGCTATCAGACGCGCTGGGAAAACGTGGCGGAGGCCGACGTGCCGGAGGGCGATGTCGTTCGAGTGCACAAGCAATACAGCGACGCGGAAACAGTCCAGGTGGTCAGCCTGTTCCGCGCCTGGCAAGCCGGCGAGATGGTCGTTCGGCAGGCGCGGCTCGGCATCACGCTGTTCGATGACACGCCGGACAATGGTCGGCTGTTTCGTCGACGCGACGGGCGCTATCAGCCGCTGGCCGGCGGCCTGAACGCAACGGCTCGATACCGGGCACAGCGCCAGACCCGAGCTGTATTGGTGGAAGAAGCCAACTTCACTCAGCTCACTCCCGAGGCCCAGCTGCAACGCTACGCGGAACTCTATGCCGAATTCCGCAGCCAGAATCAGGAGCACAGCCATGAGTGACACCTACACCCTGTGGCACAGCAACGGCGGCTGTACCGCCTGTGACCAGCTGGAGTCCGGCAATCCGCATCAGCAGGTGCCGGCCCGGCCACACCCGCATTGCCGCTGCGCTATCGTCACGATGACGCCGGCAGAAATGGAAGGAGTGTGCATCTTCGATGAGCCGTTGATTTGGAGCGTGGGGTCAGGCGATCCTTCTGTAGACGGATACTATGACGAAGACCGCCAAGCGTATGTTTACACCAGAATTACTTGGCACGCGACCTACCAGGTGTTGTGTCGGGACGGGACCGTCGCCACGGTCGAAATAGCGTTCGAAGACGAAGATCCGCTGGTCGCAGACACGTCGACCGCGGCGGGACTTGACGATGTGTTGGATTACCTGGACCGGCAAGTTGAACTGCTGGAGTCACAAGCATTGGATAAGGCGGACTGCCCTGATTGCGAGATGGACGTTAGCTGGTAGCGGGCAGATTAGGGGGGTCAGGGGTCATAGTAAGAGCACTGTCGCGTTACGCCGAATCCACGCTTGAGCCGGCCGTTTCCTCTGCCTTGATGTTGAACTGCAGCGCATAGAGCACCGGCGTCACCAGTAGCGTGATCGCGGTCCCGAACGGCGCCTGGATCAGCGGGTCTTCCAGCTCCTTAGCAGCAAGGTCCAGCGCGGTCTGACGCGCACCGAGTTAGGTTCTGCTCGCCTCTCGAGAGCTCTTGGACAGCGCTCCCTGACTCGCCAGCGTTATCGCGCGCCGATAGTCGGCCTCGGCGTTGTTGAACTAGGCCTGCGCCCGGGCGATTCGATTGCGCGCGTCACGCTGATCAAGCCTCGCGATCACATCGCCGGCGACGACCTCGCCGCACTATACGTAGTACCGCCACCTGGAAACGGCGACGCCGGCTCCTCAACCAGACCGACCACATCGCGATAGAAGACCACCATCGCATCCGCGTCTTTGACGACGATGCCCAGATCGATTGCGTTTTGGGTGAGTTCAATGGCCATGAATGCACTGCAGAGTCAGGATTGGACTCTCGACTTTACCTGAGCCCGAGCAGCAATGGGGAACGCGCGACGAGCAGCTACAGGTTCTGCTTATAGTCGGTCTCGATGCCGGCATCGATCGCCGTGGCGACGGACTCATCCAGGCCCTTGCGTTTGCGATACATCTCACCGAAGGACACGCGGTGGCGCTCGCCCCAGCGTTCCGGCTTCCACAGGTCCGAGCGTATGAACGCTTTGCCGCAGTGAAAGAAGCTCTCCTCCACCGTCACGCGGGTGGCGAGTATCGCCGGCTTGCCACGCGCGGCGAGCGCCTCGAGCACCTCGGGATCGCTCGTCAATTCGGCGGTGCCGTTGACACGCAGCGTCTCCGACGTCTGAGGTATGACGAACAGCAAACCGATGCGCGGGTTCGCGATGATGTTGCGGTGGCCATAGGCGAGCTTATTGCCAGGTCGATCGGGGATCAGCAGCGTGCGGTCGTCGGCAATGGTTACGAATCCCGGCGCGTCGCCTTTCGGCGACGCGTCCTGACGGCCGTCGCTCGACGCGGTCGAGATCACCACAAAGGGCGACGCCGCGATGAAGGCTTGCGCAAACTCGTCCAGCCGATCGCTGACTTTCGCTTCGAGCTCGGGATGCGGCGCCCCGACCACCTCCCGCAGTTGTTCTTCGGTCTCGATCTGATAGCTCATGCAGATAGCCTCGCGTCCGGTTGCTCCAGGTCCGCTTCAACCAGCGACATCTGCAGCTGCCTCACGGCTCGGCCGATGCAGAGCAGGTGCGTCATTCGCCAGCGGTCACAGCAGATGCGACCCACCGTACCGCAGCAGGGCACCGGACGCACCTGATCGAGCAGCCAGGCCGCCGCGCAGCCTTCCAGCGCGGTCACGACCGAACCGTCGCGCTGATCCGTGATGGTCACCAGGGCATCGTCCGGCGCGAGCCGCTGGAAATCGAGCAGGTAGTGGGCATCTGAACAATCTTGCATGACGCGCTCCGTTCGATTTTAGTTCTGCAATACGGATTCGAAGGTTTCCAGATCCGGGTGCCCGAGATAGGTACCCTTGGGCGCGCTCGCCTGCGCGTGCGCCTTGCGAAACGCATCCGACTCTGTCCAGGCATCGAAATCTGCACGCGAACGCCACACGGTGTGCGACGCATAGAGCACGTGATCGTCGCGCTCCGGCCCTTTAAGCAGCGCAAACGACACGAAGCCGGGCACCTCCTTCAGATGCGAGTCACGCTCGCGCCAGACTGTCTCGAATCCATCCTCAAAACCCGGCGCGATGCGAAATCGATTCATGGCTATAAACATGAGCTGCCCTCCCGTTGAGCAGAATCAGCGTGTCGATGTGCGCTCACGTCAGCACCAGCACTCGGTTGTCATCGTGAGCAATGCGGACCGGCGTGCGGTAAACGTCGGTCAGCAGCTCGGCGTTCATCACTTCGTCCGTGGTGCCAGCGGCACGCACCTCGCCCTGATGCAGCAGCAGAATGCGATCCGCGAAGCGCGCGGCGAGGTTCAGGTCGTGCATCACGACGACCGCCCCGGCGTCTTCATGGGCACGACGGGCGATCAGGCGCAGCAGCAGCAGCTCGTGCGCGAGATCCAGGCTCGATGTCGGCTCGTCCAGCAACAGATAGCGAGCGCCATCGAGCGTGTCATCCGGCCAGATCTGGAGGAGCGCGCGCGCCATGTGCACGCGCTGCTGCTCGCCGCCCGAGAGCGTGTTGAAGCGCCGGGTCAGGAGACGCCCCAGTTCGCACGCGGCGACGAGGGTATCGAGCGCCTCGCGTCGCACGCCGCGATCACCGGCGTGATCGGGCAGCCAACCCATCTCCAGCACTTCGTGGACCAGAAAGTCGAAGACGATGCTGGTCACCTGACGCATGACGGCGCGCCTGCGGGCCAGCGCCTCGAGCGAGTAGCCGCCGAGGGGCTGACCGTCGAGCGTCACGCTGCCGGTGGACGGCGCCTGATCGCCCGCGAGCGAGCTCAGCAGCGTCGACTTGCCCGCCCCGTTTGGGCCAATGATCGCGAGCACCTCGCCCGCGCGCACGGCGACGTCGACGTCCCGCAGTAGATGCTGGCCACCGCGTACGACACCAACGCCCTGGGCCGCGAGACTCATACGGGACGCACCCGCGCGATCAGATAGAGAAAGAACGGCGCGCCGATGGCGCTAGTGACCAGGCCCACCGGCAGTTCGGCGGGGACGACGACCGTGCGCGCGACCAGATCCGCGCAGATGGCGAGCGCCGCGCCCAGCAACGTCGACCCGGGCAAGACGAGAGAGTGATTCGCCCCGATGAACAGCCGCACCAGATGGGGCACCACGAGGCCGACGAACGCGACGATTCCGCTGAGCGCGACGCCCGCGCCAACGACCGTCGCGGCGCAAAGCACGACCTGCCACTTGAGTCGCACGGTGTCGATGCCGAGCGCCCGTGCCTCCGACTCACCCAACTGCAGAAGATCCAGCGCGCGGCTCTTGCGCAGCAGCACGGCCGCCGACAAAACCATCAACATGAGCGCGGGCCACAGAGCCGGCCAGGTGGCGCGCCCAAAGCTGCCCATCATCCAAAACGTCAGCGTCCGCAGCTGCGCGTCGTCGCTGAGATACTGAAACGCACCGATCACGACCGTAGCGAGCGCGTTGAGCGCGACGCCCACCAGCAGCATGGTCACCACGCTGAAATGGCCGAAGACGCGCGAAAAAACCAGGAGAAAGCCGGTGGCGAGCGACGCGCCGGTAACCGCGGCAATCGGCATTGCATAGAAAGAGAAGCTCTCTGGCAGCGCGACGGCAGACCCAAACACGATCATCGCGATCGCCCCGACGGCGGCACCCCCGGATACGCCGATGAGCCCAGGATCCGCCAGCGGATTGCGAAACAAACCCTGCAGCGCGGCTCCCGCTAAACCGAGCCCGGCACCCGCGACGCCGGCGAGCAGCACGCGCGGCAGCCGGATCTCGGTGAACAGCGTTCGCTGCAGCAGACTCGCCGAGCCGTCGATCAGACTGAAGAGCGGAATGGCCACCGCGCCGATGGCCAGCGCCGCCGCAGCGATCGCCAACAGCGCAACCCACAGCCCCTGCAGGCGTCGCGCGGGTGTCCACCAGACGGCCCTAACCGCCGGCGACAGGGCGTCACCAATCGACGAGGCCATATCAGTCGCCGTCCGAAGCGGCGTTCAGCGCACCATCGATGCGACGAGACAGGGTTAGAGCCGCGTCCAGCGTTCGCGGCCCGAAGCCCAGTATCGCCATGCCGTCCATGGCGATAATGCGCCCGCGCTGCGCGGCCGGCGTTAGTCGAATTGCGGGATGAGCCGCGAAGCCCTCCACGCCGCCCTCGGCGTTCGCGCCGCGATTCGGCACCACGATGATGTCCGGCTGCATCGCGGCCATAGACTCCATCGACACCGGCTTCCAACCCGACACGTCCGCGAACACGTTCTGCGCGCGGACCATGCGCAGCAGGCCATCGCCGGAGGTCCCGCTACCCGCCGCGAGCGGCACGCCGTCGCGAATGCCAAGCAGCAGGGCGACGCGCGCCGGCCGATCTGGCGTCGGCAGCGCGTCGAGCGCGGTCAGCTTGGACTGCAGGTCCGCATCGATCTTCGCCTGAGCGAGTGGCGCCTTACCGATGATGCCGGCGACACAGCGCACCTTCTCGATGATGCCCGCGGCGCTGGGGTCTTCAGCGAGCCGCACCGAGGTCACCCCCAGCCGGCCGAGCTGGGTCAGAACCTCATCGGGTCCCATGTCTTCCTCGCCGAGAATCAGCGTCGGCGACATGGCGACGAGCCCTTCCGCAGAGAGATTGCGGACATAGCCCAACGAGGGAAACCGCTGCATGGCTTCGGGTGGAAAAACGGAGGTCGTGTCGACCGCGACCAGCCGCTCCTGCTCACCAAGCAAGTAGATAATCTCGGTGATGGAGCCGCCGGCCGCCGCGATCCTGCCGCTGTCTTCGACAGGATCGCACGACTGGGTCACCGCGCCCGCAGCAGAGGGGAGCAGAGGCATTACCGCGACGAACGCGATGACCCAGCGGCGAATCGAGCCCGGCGAGAATGCTTTCCTGCACGTGGTACGTCGCATGACAGGAAGCCTCCCCGGGTCTACTGAACAATCTCTCATCAGGCGCACGATCTATCGCAATCCGGGCAGCGGAGACGCGGCGTTGGCACCGGGCTCGGCAGAGCGACCAGACGCGTCATGGACGCTACCGTTCATCGCCGGTGTACCACCGTGATCTGCACATGCCCCGAACCCCTGATCGCATCTACCTGCCTGACAACCTAATCGTAGATGCCCTGAGCTGAATAATCTAACTGAGAATGATTCGCGTTTGCAATCATATTCTCGATGAGTTTTAATACTCACCGGCGAGACCACAGGTTGCTGCCAGGATGGCGGCAGGTGGATTATGGGTCCCCACAGACAAGCCCCTGTGGTCTCGCCCCTTTTTCCAGCATCGCGTCCACAACCAACAGACACCGACAGTGGGCGGGATCAGGTCACCGACAGGAGATCTTCAAGGATCAGAGGTGGCAGATTGCTCAGGTGTTGTCCCACATCCGCAGCAGCTTGTTGCGAATATTCGTCAGCTCACGCACCTCCGCGGCACCCGCGTCGGATCGGATACGGCGCGTGACGTCCGCCAGTTCGAACAACAGAGCGCGTCGGGCGGGGTCGCGGACCCGGCTGCGCAACCAGCCGACGACGACGAGACGAGAACCCGACGTGACCGGCTCTACGGCATGCACCTGATCGGCGGGATACAGCACCAGCGCACCGGCGGACAGCTTGATGCTCTGTTCGCCGGTCGGACTGTGTATTACCAGAGCGCCCCCGGCGTAGCTGTCGGGGGCCGACAGGAAAAGCGTGAACGAGATGTCAGTACGAACCCCACCGATGAAGGGCTCGTCGTAGTGCAGACCATAGCCCATGCCGGGCTCGTAGCGGCTGACCATCATGCGGCCGTAGGTCGCAGGCAGCGCCGCGAGTCGAAAGACCGGGTGCGCCTCGAGCGCCGCCTTGACCTTATCGAGCGCGCCTTCGATTTCAGGTCGGTCGCGCGCGCCTTGCAGGTTAGACTTGACGCTGCGCGCCGCGGCGCCGGCTGTAGCGCTGCCATCGACAAACAACGCAGGATCATCCAACAGCTCGCACAGGGCGTCGGCGTGATCCGTACTCAGCACTTGATCAAGGCATAACAACATGAGCGACAGTGTAACCTCGCCCACCTCGAACGAGACGCCGAATCGCCTGCGACTGAAACTGTGGTCGAGCCTCGGCGCGGCCATGTGGCTGAGCGCCCCCCTCGTCGGCTGCGATACCGACAGCCAGCAGGCCGAGGCACCGAGCGAAACCGCGCGCGATGTCCATGGTGAAGGCGAGGGAGAGGGCGAGGCCGGCTACGGCGAACGCGGCGAAGCTGGAGAGGGCGAGGGCGAAGGCGAGCGTAGCGGCTTGGCCCTCGGTGAAGGCGGTGAAGGTGAAGGTGTCGAAGGTGAAGGTGAAGGCGGCGAGGGCGGTGAAGGTGAAGGCGGCGAAGGCGGTGAAGGTGAAGGCGGCGAAGGCGAAGGCGGCGGCGTCGACATCGCGGTCTACGCCGAAGACGACGCGGCCTACCTCACTCAACTCGGCCTGATCCGCGGCCATCTCGCGGTCGGGCGCGCGCTCTATGCCGCCGATCTGCCCGATCTCGCGGCCACCCACATGAAACATCCGCGCGCCGAAATCTACGCCGATCTGGAGGAAGCGTTCGAGAGCCGCGGGTGTGGCGGCTTCGCAAACGAGCTGTCGGCGCTCGCCGCGGCGGTCACGGGCAAGCAGTCCAAAGCGGCGGTCGAGAGCGCCTACGCAACGCTGCTGAGCGGCATCGCCGCGTGCGAGCAAAGCGACACGGACGTCACCCCGAAAGTCGCGGCGACGGTCATCGAAAACCTGTTGCGCACCGCGGGCGATGAGTACGCGATCGGTATCGTCGAAGGCGCCATCAACAACCTGCACGAATATCAGGACGCCTGGGGCTTCACCCAGATCGCAGCCGAGTGGGCACGCGACGGCGCCTTTGCCAGTTCACCGCGCGCCACCGCGGTAGCAGGTCAACTGCAGGACATCGTCGCGGGACTGAACAACCTGTGGCCGTCGCTGAATCCGCAGGGCACCGTCGACGGCCGCGCCGCCGCCCTGTTCGGCGCTGCGGCGCGCGTCGAGATCGGAGCGCTGCCACTCGACAGCTAGCGCGTACGCCTGTGACAGGGGCATTTCTGTGACACAGGCTTTTCCGTGATACAGGAACGGGCAACGCCGGACGCATAGCGCTCCGGCACGCGCGGTCGGCTCACTCAGGCAGCGCTTCGGAGGACCCACCAGATGCCGCCTTCGGCGGCGTATTGATGAGCGCCAATCCGCCGAGCACCAGCGCAAGCGCCAGCAAAAAGGCAGGCCCAATGGGATCGTCAAAGATCAGCACACCGAACAGGACGCCAAACAGCGGTGTCAGCAAGCTGAACGACGTCACCTGGGCAACGGGGTAGATCGAGATCAGCCAGATCCAGGTCAGAAAGCCCACGCAGACGACGAAGATCACCTGCAGCGCAAAGATTCCCCACAGGAAAGGCGTCGGCTCGCGCAGCACATCTCCCGTCAGCGCCGCCACCGCTGCCAGCAGCACGCCAGACACGGCGAGCTGATACAGCAGATTCATCTCCGCGCTCGCTTTAGACAGCGGCGTAATGCGCAGCATCAGCGCCATCGCCGCCCAGCAGGCCGCCGCCGCGAGGCTGAAGACATCGCCCAAGAGCGACGCGCTGCGCCCGCTGTGGCCGCCGGACATGCACAGCGCAACGCCAACCACAGCCAGCGCCAGGCCGATCGCTCGCCGCCCGGTCAGGCGCTCGCCCGGGACCAGCCAGTGCGCGCCGAGCGCGACGAATACAGGCATGGTGTAGAACAGCAGCGACACGCGCGCGACGTTGGAGACTTCGAGCGCAAGAAACAGCAGCAAAAACTCGCCCGCGAACAGCACGCCCGCGAGCAGGCCCCAGGGCAGCGTGCCATCGCGCCAGTCGAGCCGTCGACGCATGAACAGCGCAAACGCGAGCACGGGCAGGAAGGCTGCGATGGAGCGCCAGCCCGCCTGGGCGGTCGGCGACAGCGCCTCATTCACGAGCTTTACACCCACCTGATTCAGTCCCAGCAACACGCTGAAGGACACCAGAACGACGGCGCCGAAGGCGTCGATTTGTGCCTTGGGTTTCACGCTCACCCCTCCCCCAATAACGCCGCCACCTTACCGAAACTCGTGGCGCATAACGAAGCGGCACGCCGCAGCCAGGAAGCTTGCTGCCCGGGCATCCTCCGATCACGCGGCTTTGTATGATGGTGGCTAGTCATGACCAGCCCCACGAAATCTAAGTGCGCACTCTGCTGATTGCTAAGACCGAGACAAGCGGCCAAGAGGGCGTTCCGCACAGGTTCCGCGATCCGACAACGCCCGCCCAGGCGCGAGCAGGTCGGTACGGGCAACGCACGTGCTGAGGCTGCTGCGCGTCGCGGGCGACAGCATGGCGCCCACGGCGGGCGCCGGCTCGCTGGTGCTCGCCCTGCCCTGGCCGCGGCGCTGGCTGCGCGTCGGCCAGCTAGTGATCGCCCGCGTCGACGCGGACGCGCTGATTATCAAACGCCTGCGGCAAGTGGACGGCGACAGCATCGTCCTGAGCAGCGACAACCCGCACGTCGAGTCCGCCTACTGCAACGTACCGCTGAGCCTCCACAGGATCGTTGCCCGCGCCGTGCCGCTAAGCGTCGCGCGCACGCGCTCCGCCGCCTGACGAGTTAGTCGCCAGCCTCAAACAGCCGCGGCTGCTCTGAGGGTCGGTGACCGCTGGCCAGCGAGACCGCGGCAATCACCGGCAGCCCGACGAACCAGGCCATCGCGGCGCTCGGGATGCCCCAGGGTTCGCCCGCTAACACCCAGCAAATAGCGCTGCCGCCACCCAGCAGCATGCTGGCGAAGGCGCCGGTCGCGGTGGCTCGCGGCCAGAACAGCAGCGCGAGCATGGGAAAAAACAGACCGGCCGCTGCAAAGGTATAGGCATAGATCAAGAGATCGAGGACATTGGGTATCAGGTAGGCGGAGGCGATCGCACCGATACCCAAGACGACAGTGGCCAGGCGCGCGACACGCAGCACGTCGGCCTCGCTCGCACGCGGCCGCAGCCGTTTGCGATACAGATCGTTCGCGACGACCGCGGCGGGACCGATCAGACAGGAATCGGCGGTCGACATCACCGCGGCCACGTAGCCCGCGAGCACGAACCCGGCGACACCGGCCGGCAGGATCTCAAGCAGCAGCAGCGGCGTCGCAAGCTCCGGGTCGTCCAGTTCAGGCAACAGCACGCGGGCCACCATGCCGATCAGGCAAGTACCGACGGCGAACAGCGGCCATTCGATCGGCACCCCAGTGAGCAGGAAAGCACGGCGTGCCGTCGGCTCGTCCCGGGCGGCGATGATTCGCTGCATCGACGTGATCGAGACGAACCACACGGGAAACACCGCGAGAAGCCAGCCGCCAATCTGTGCCCAGCCGGCGGCACCCCAGTCGAGCAGCGACGCCGTCTCCGGGCTCGATCCGAGAGACGCCGCGAGGCCCGACCAGCCGCCCACCCGATAGAGTCCGAGCGGGGCCGCGATGCAGACGACGCCGACGAACAGCACCGCAGCCTGCAGCACGTCCGTGTGAATGACCGCCTTCAGCCCGCCCACGGCGGTGTAGCCAACGATGAAGATCCCCGCTACCGCCACGGCGAGGCCGAGATCCACCCCGACCGTCGCCTGCAGCAGCTTGCCGCCGGCCACGATCTGGGCGCCGACGAACGTCAGCCAGGCCAGGCCAACCACGAACGCCGCGAGCGTCCCAGTGCGGCGATCGAATCGCGCCTCGAACAGATCGCCAGTGGTCAATCCACGGGTGCGATCCGTCCAGGGCTTCACCTTCGGCACGAGCAAGAACGCAACGAAGATCGCGGACAGGCCCGATATGGCGATCAACCAGGAGCCGGATATTCCCAGGCTGAACCCCAGGCCACCCATCGCGATGCTGAAGCCGCCGCCGAGATCGGTCGCCGCGGTCGAGGCCGTCGTGGCGACTAGTCCGGTGTCGCGATCGGCGGCGAGAAAAGACTCGTGGGCGCTGCTGCCGGGTCGTACGCGCGCCGCGCGCAGCCCAATCCACAGCAGTAGCGCGAAGTACGCGCCTAGCGCAATCAGATCAGGTAACTCCACAGCCCCCCCTGTGCACGTCGCTTACTCCCGCTGGATACGCCGAGACGCGTTGGACAGCTTACAGAGTGTGCGCCGCATCACAACGCGGCGTAGCGCCCGGTCACAGCGCAGCGCTTCCGCTATGCTGCGATCAAGCCGTCGAGGTCGCGAGGGTTCGAATGTTCGGTACGCAGTTCGTCAGAATCTATGGCGTATTCGTCGCCGCACTGCTCGTCAGCGGGCTCGGCGCCTGCGGGGGCGGCGGCGCGACTGTCGATCCCCCACCGCCAACAGATCCACCAGAACCGCCCGTTGGCCTGCTGGCGCCGGCCAGCGCGCAGCAGCTCGAACAGCGCCTGAAGTCCGCATTCAGCAGCGCCGGCACGGCGACCGCGGCCGAGGGTCTGTTGGCCGTCGATCCACCAAGCGACAACGCGAGCGATCCGTTTCTGAACGCGGACGCTCCTGCGGCCACGTTCAGCACGACCTACGGCGTCGACGCCAACGTTGCCGAGTTCGATATTGTCCAATACGACGGCACCCACCTGTACATCGCACCGCGTCGCTTCTGCTGTTATTCCGTACCGCTCGGCGTCGTCGCCACGGACGCGAGCGTTACCGTTCCGGGTGGCGAGCCCGAGGCCGGCCTGCGCGTGCTCGCGACCGACCCGGCGACGGCGACGGCGACCGAGGTGGCGCGCGTACCGCTGCCGGCAGACGACTCGGTCGAAGGCCTGTTCCTACACGAGGGCAGGCTCGTCACGATCAGCACAACGCTGCGTTCCTCGCCCTTCGGGATGGATTGGCTGACCGTGCTGCCCTGGGGCTCGGAGAGCCACCGCGTTGCGCTCTACGCCACCGCGGGCGTTGCGGACGGCGCGCCGCCGGAGCTGACCTGGTCCGCGACGTTCGACGGCGGCTTCGTCCAGGCGCGGCGCGTCGGCGGCACGCTGCACCTGATCTCGAGGTACACACCCAGATTGCAAGACCTCGTACTCAATCCGCAGACCGAAGCCGACTTCGCCGCCAACGCCGCGCTGCTGGACGATGTGTCACTGGCCGATCTGCTGCCCCAGGTCGCCATCGACGGCGGCGCGCCGTCGCCGCTGCTAAACGGCGACGAATGCTTGATGGCAACGGACGAAGACCAGGGCTTCCCGACGCTAACCGTGCTGACCTCGATACCGCTGAACAACCCGAACGCGCACGCCAGCGTCTGTTACAACGAGTTCGCGAGCGGCGTTTACGTATCGTCCCGCGCCATCTATCTCAGCGACGTGCGTGTCGATGACGGAGCGCCGTCCGGCGCAACTCGCATTCACAAGTTCGATCTGACCAGCCAGAGCTATCGCGGCTCGGCCGAAATCGAAGGTGTCCTGTGGAGCGGCGGCCAGTTCGATTTTCGTATCAACGAATTCGAAGACCGGCTGCGGGTCATGACCAGCACGCGGACCGACGACGAGACCGACGTTTGGGATCATCAGCTGAGCGTGCTGGGCGAAGCGAGCGCGGGTAACGCGCTCGAGGTCGTTGGCCGCTACCCCAACACCCCCGATGACCCTGAGATCGGCAAACCCAACGAGGCGCTGTACGGCGTGCGGTTTTTCGGCCCACGGGCCTACGCGGTAACTTTCGAGCAGATCGACCCGCTGTATGTTCTGGACCTCAGCGACCCCGAGGCACCTTCGCTTTCGGGTGAGCTTGAGGTCACGGGGTTTTCGGATTTTCTGCATCCGGTGAACGAGGACCTGTTGCTCGGGCTTGGCACCAGTGCCAACTTCGCCGTCAAGCTGGAGCTGTTCGATATAGCCGACATCAGCGCGCCCGTGAGCCGCGAGGCGATCGTGCTCGGCGGCAGCGGTTCGTACAGCGAGGCGCAGTACAACCGCCACGCGTTCACCTATTTGGCGGGGAGCGCGGACACGGACCGGTTCACGATTCCGGCCTCGCTGTCGACCCTGGACGACAGCTACGCGTGGGATCGCTCCGGGCTGTTCCTGTTCGAGATCGGCGGCAAGTCGAGCGCCGCAACCGCCACCCTGTCGCAGGTCGGCGAGCTGATCGTGGAGTCGGCGAGCGAGGAGCAGTCGTACCCGCGCGGCGGTTCCGGCCAGCGCGCCATCCTGCACGACGACGCGGTGTTCTTTCTGCGCGACGGCGAGATCTACAGCGCGCTATGGGGCACGACGGGCACGCCTGCCGGCCCGCAATAGCTCGCCTCCTATGGCGACCTGTATCGATCTAGATCGACAGGCCGCGCAGCGCCTCTAGCAGCCCGGCATGCTCGGGCTGGTTTTGCAGCTGCATCAGCCACGCGCGCACAAACCAGGTTTCCTCGTCGCCCTGTGCACCGCCTCGATCGACAATCTCTTGCAGCGCGCGCATCGAAAACCCCCACCAGTCCGGGCGTCGGCCGTCGATGTCATCGAAGTCATACTCCCGTGCCAGGTTCCAGCTGGCGAACACGCCCCCGCCCTTACGCGCGATCGCAGCATCGCCGGCCAGAGCAGTCACGGCGCGACCGACGAAACAGGGCGTTTCGGACTCGCGGAAGCCATAGGCCTGCGAGCAGGCGTCGCGCCAGTTGGCCTCGGCGACGCCGAACTGTTCGAGCATCGCCTCGGAACGCAGAAAGCCGGGCGTCACCGCGACGGCGCGCACACCGCGCGACTGTAGTTCCTGATCGAGCACATAAGCCAGGCGGATGATCTGGGTTTTCGCGAGGTCGTAAAACAGTGCGCCGCGAAAACCCTGGTGATCGCCATCGGTAATCTCCACGATGAGGCCAGAGCGCTGCGCCCTCAGCAGCGGCGCGGCGTAGCGGCTGGTGACGATGTGGGTGTGGACGGCCGTCTCCAGGAACGCGAATCCTTTGTCGGTATCAGCCTTCCACACCGGATCCCAAATCGCCTGACTCTCGCCGCCGATGTCGTTAACCAGCACGTCGAGCCTTCCCGCTTCGGATTTCACTCGTTCGAACAGGGCCGCCACCTGCTCGCCGTCGCGATGATCGACCTGCACGGCGATCGCCCGGCCGCCGGCCTCATTGATTAACGCTGCGGTCTCGTCGATCGTTTCCGGGCGTCCCTCGGCGGACGGGTCACCGGCCACGCTGCGGCCCGTGCAGTACACCGTCGCGCCGGCGGCGCCCAACATTCGAGCGATGCCTCGCCCCGCTCCGCGGGTCGCTCCCGCGACCAGCGCAACGCGCCTCGAGAGGTCGGGCTGCTTCGGCCAGGGTGCGTGCATGACTGTCCCCCGCGGATGCTCAAGTGGCCTATTATTCGGCGAATCGAGGTGCTGCGGGCACCTCGCCGTTACCTGATACGACTACGCTAAACGAAACGCAAGCCAACCAGGACACCGCGCGAGCCCGAACGCCCTGCAAATGCGCGCCGCAGCACAGGACGCCAATCGCAAGGGACAAAAGAGGAGCGCCATGCAGACGATCATCAAGTGGCCCGACGGTCAGCAGCAGAGCGTATCCAACCTGTGGCTACGCGATCACTGTTTTTGCCCGGAATGCCGCATCGAGCAGAGCGCCGAGAAGCGATTTCATGTTCGCAGCGTCGACGCCGACATCGCCCCGCGCGACATGAGCGTCGAGGCGGACCGACTCAGCATCACCTGGCCGGACGGTCACCGCTCGAGCTACGAACGCGAGCTGTTTCAGCGCGAGTACACACGCCACGCCGACCAGATTGCCGCCTGTCCCTGGGGCGCAGAGTTCGTGCCACCGCGCATCGACTTCGGTGCCTTCCTGGACGACGACGACGTCGCCAAGGCCGCACTCACGGACTTTCTGGCATTCGGCGTCATCGTGCTGCAAGCCGCGCCCAACGAAGCTGGCACGGTCGAACTACTCGCAAAACGCTGCGGACCGATCCGGGACATCGTCTTCGGCCGCGTACACGACGTGCACGTCGACCCGACGGGCTACAACGTGGCGCACACCAGCGAAGGCGTACCGCCGCACAACGACTTCCCGAGCTATTCCTGGCCGCCGTCGATGCAGGCGCTGCACATGCTCGAGAACGACGCCAAGGGCGGCGAATCGATCGTAGTAGACGGTCTGCAGATCGTCCGTTCGCTAGACTCCGAGACACTGGACGTTCTCAGCCAGTTTCGCGTGCCCTTTCGCCAGTGGGATAGCGCCAACGAAACCTTCGCGACCGAGCCCTTGATCGCGCTGGATATCGAGGGCCAGTTCAGGGGACTGCGCTACTCGAATCAATTGACGCAGGCGCTCGATCCGTTCCATCCGGCTACGGATGACTACTACCGCGCGTATCGCGCTCTGAGCGAAGCGGTGTTCGATCCCGCGAACGCGGCAGAGTTTCGCCTCGCGGCGGGCGACGTGCTGATCGTTGCCGGGCAACGCGTGCTGCACGGCCGCCGCGCGTTCGAGGCAGCCGGTAAGCGTTTTCTGCAGGACGCCTACTTCGAGCACGACAACCTGCGCAACCACCTCGCCTACCTGCAGCGATAGCCGCCGGGCGGATCCGCCGCGCTACCTCGGGTCAGGCGCAGCGTCGGCCGGTCAGGCCTGCAAGGACTCCAGCTCTTCCCAGCGCTCGTAGGCCGCCTCGAGCTCAGCGGCGAGGTCGGCCAAGGATCGCATCGTCTTCGCGATCGTCTCAGCGTCGCCCTGATAGAAATCGGGCTGCGACGTCTGCGCCGTCAGCTCCGCCTGACGCGCCTCGAGCGCCTCGATCGCCTGCGGCAGGGCCGCCAGTTCGCGCTGCTCCTTATATCCCAGGCGGCGACCGGCGGACTTCGTCCGCGGTGCCAGTCCGTCGTCGCCACGCGGCGCAGCCGCGGCCTGCGATTTCGTCGCCTGCCGCGCCCGTGCCTCGAGGCGCGCATCGGCATAGCGCCGCCAATCGCTGTAGCCGCCCACGTGTTCCTCGACACGGCGGTCCTCGATCACCAGGGTGCTGGTGACGGTCTTGTCGATGAACTCCCGATCATGGCTCACGAGCAGCAGCGTGCCGTCGTACGCCTCCAGCGTTTCCTCGAGCAGCTCTAGCGTCTCGACGTCCAGATCGTTCGTCGGCTCGTCCAGCACCAGCACGTTCGCCGGCCGCGTAAACAGGCGCGCGAGCAGCAGTCGATTGCGCTCGCCGCCGGAGAGCGACTTCACCGGCGAGTTGGCGCGAGCCGGGGGAAACAGAAAGTCGCCGAGATAGCCGATGACGTGGCGCGACTTGCCGCCGATCTCGATGCGGTCCTGACCGTCCGCAACGTTGTCGCGCACGGAGCGTTCGAGATCGAGCTGCTCGCGTTCCTGATCAAAGAAGGCGATCTGCTGACGCGTGCCGCGCTCGACGCTGCCCCTCGTCGGTGGCAGATCGCCCAGCAGCGTCTTTAGGAGTGTCGTCTTGCCGCTGCCGTTTGGTCCGATGATGCCGACCCGATCGCCGCGCAGAATCTTCGTCGAGAACCCCTCAAACACCCAGGCGTCGCCGAAGCGAACGCCGACGTCGCGCGCTTCAACGACGATCTTGCCGGACTGGCTGCCGGTCTCGAGCGCAAGCTGCGCGCCGCCCGCGCGTTCGCGCCGCTGGCCGCGTTCGCGGCGCAGCGCCTCCAGCCTGCGCACGCGGCCCTCGTTGCGCGTGCGCCGCGCCTTGATCCCCTGTCGAATCCAGGCCTCCTCCTGGGCGAGATTCTGATCAAACTTGCGATTGGCGTCGGCCTCGGAGGCGAGCTCCGCCTCCCGACGCCGCAGGTAGTCGGCGTAGCCCCCGGCGTAGGAGCGCAGCACGCCGCGATCCAGCTCGACGATGCGCGTCGCTAGCCGATCGATGAAGCGGCGGTCGTGGGTGACAAAGACAACAGTCCCGGTATAGCCGAGCAGCGCGGCCTCCAACCCGGTAATCGACTCGATGTCGAGATGGTTGGTGGGCTCGTCGAGCAGCAGCAGATCGGGCTCGCGCACCAGCGCCTGTCCCAGCATGGCCCGGCGCCGCATCCCGCCGCTGCTCTCGCTCATGCGTGCATTGGGCGGCAGTCCCAGTCGGTCGAGCGTCGCGTCGACGTTCTGCGTGCCTTGCCACACGCCGGCCCGCTCTATCTCTTCCTGCAGCGCGCTGAAACGCGCGAGCGCCGCGGGGTCCGACGCGTCCAGCGTGTCGCCCGCCGCGTGATAGCGCGCAAGCAGCTCGCTGTGATCGCCGAGGCCTGCCGCAACCACGTCGAAGAGCGTTGCGTCCTGACCGCCGGGCACCTCCTGTTGCAGCATCGCGACGCTGGCACCAGCGCGCAGCCAGCGCTCACCCCCGTCGAGGAGCTGCTCGCCCAGCAGCACGCGCAGCAGGGTCGACTTACCGGCCCCGTTGCGGCCGACGAGGCACAGGCGCTCGCCCGGCTCGACGTCGAAATCGGCGTCGTCGAGCAGCGCCACATGACCGAACGCGAGACCAGCCGAGCGCAGGCGCAGAATCGACACGTCGACTTAGCAGCCGAATGCGGGCAGCCGCCCGTTACTCGCGAGAGCAGGCACCGGTTCAGGCGCCGGGCGGCGCCACCTGACCCGACTGCAGCGCGGCACCGAAACCGCCATCGACGATCAGATTGATACCATTGACGTAGCTGGCAAGGGACGAACCTAGGAACACCAGCGCCCGAGCCTGATCCTCAGCCGTCGCCACACGTCCCGCGCCGGAGTCGATCGCCCAGTCGATGATCTCGTCCGTCATCGTCTCGCGAAAGTCGGCGAGCAATGGCGTGTCGACCGGCGACGGACAGACGCTGTTGATCCGCAGCCCGTGCTCGGTCGCGGTCTTCGCCATCTGCATCGTGTAGACCTGCACGCACTCCTTGGAGAAGCCGTAGCCGTCCGCGACCACGTCGCCGTGATCGGCAACCCACGCAGCACCCTCGTCCCAGCTATCGATGGCGAGCAGCGCGTTGATCTCGGCGAGGTGACCGGGCCAGCCGTTGCCGGCGATGGAGGCGGTGTTGACGATCGCCCCACCCGCGTTGAGCTTCGACAGCAGTCGGCCGGTCAAACGCTTCAGGCCCAGCATGTTGACGCGCATGACCGTATCGGCAGGCTGCGTCGCGGCTACACCCGCGTTGTTGAACAGCACGTCGATGCCCGGTTGGTCGTCGGCGCTCAACTGAGCGATCGCCGCGTCGATCGACATTGGATTGCCCATGTCGGTTTCGATGAAGGCGTCGATGTTGGCCTGCGGTTCCTTGATGTCCAGAGCGACGATGCGCTCGGCGCCTGCCTGCTTCAGCAGATCGACCAGCGCGGCGCCGATGCCGGAAAAGGCACCCGTGACGACCACCTGTTTGCCTTCATAACTCACCAATGGCTGCATGCCGCTGTTCTCCATAGACGTGGATGTAATCGTTCATTATGACCGCTCCAATGCCTTCGTGTGCGCGTCCCGCACGACTGTCACATCGCCGTCGCGTTTCGCTTCGATTAGAGTTCGTCGATGCGTGCCCTGATCGCCCTGCTACTGCTGTTGCTCGCACCCGTCGCGAGCGCCCACCCCGAAGATGAGTTCTGCATCCCCGGCGAAGACGGCCTGGATCCGGCGCTGTGTGAGGCGCTGAACGCCATGCAGAGCGGCGCATCCACGGGGCCACTCGTGGACGCCGCGGGCGAAGAACGCGGCGCGCTGTCGACCCTGTGGCTGTACATCGGCGTGGGCGCCAATCACATCCTGCCGGGCGGCCTCGATCACATCCTGTTCGTGCTCGCGCTGTTTCTGACTTCGCTGGCGACGCGCGCGCTGGTGCTGCAGATCACGATGTTCACGCTGGCGCACAGCCTCACGCTCGGGCTCGCGGCGCTGGGACTGATCGGCGTCAACGCGGGTTGGGTAGAGGCCCTGATCGCGGCATCGATCGCGGTGGTCGCCATCGAAAACCTCTTTGTGCGGGGTCTGCCTCGCTGGCGCGCGCCGCTCGTATTCGGCTTCGGCCTGCTGCACGGACTCGGCTTCGCGGGATTCTTCGGCCAGCTCGAGCTGCCGGAGCACCAGTTTTTGGCGGGTCTCGTCGGCTTCAATGTCGGCGTCGAGATCGGCCAGCTCGCCGTTTTGCTGCTGGCCCTGGCGCTCGCGCTGCCCCTGCGGCGATTGGCCGGCGGCGAGTCGGGCTATCGACGCAGGGTCGTCATACCCGGCTCGGCCGCAATCGCGGCGGTCGCAGTCCTCTGGACCATCGAGCGCCTGCTCGCCCTTTAGTTCGCTAGCAGCAAGCGGGGCGTTGACCCGCGCGTCTATTCGCTGCCGGCGCTGAAGCCGCGACCTTCGAGCAGCGGCTCGATGCTCGGGTCCTTGCCGCGGAAGTTGCGGTACAGCTCGTCGGCCTCGCGCAGCCCGCCAGACTCGTAGACCCACTTCTTCAGCCGCGCCGCCGTCGCCGGATCGAAAATGTCTTCGGCTTCCTTGAAGGCGTTGAAGCCATCGGCGTCGAGAATCTCGGACCAGAGATAGGCGTAGTAGCCGGCCGAGTAGCCGCCGGCGAAGATGTGCGAAAAGTACTGCGACCGATAGCGGGGCTCGATCTCGTCGATCAGGCCGTACTCGCCGAGCACGGTATCCTCGAACGCCTTGGCGTCGGTGATCTTCGCCGCCTCTTCCGAACTCAGCATGTGCCAGCGCAGATCGAGCAGCGAGGCCGCGACGTACTCTGTGGTGGCGAAGCCCTGGTTGTGGTTTGCCGCCGCGAGCAGGCGTTCCACCAGCGCCGTCGGAATCACCTCGCCCGTCTCGTAGTGACGCGCGTACTTGTCCAGCATCTCCGGCTGCGCGGCCCAGTGCTCCAGGATCTGCGCCGGGAACTCTGTGTAGTCGCGCGGGCCGTCGACGCCGGAAAACAGCGGATAGTCGATCTGTGTCAAGAGACCATGCAGCCCGTGTCCGAACTCGTGAAACAGCGTCTCGACCTCAGAGAAACGCATCAACGCGGGCGCGCCCTCGGGCGGCCGGGCGAGATTCATGTTGTTGGTAACGATGGGGCGAATGGATTCGCCGTTGATATTCGAGGCCGGTCGATAGCCGCTCATCCACGCCCCACCGCGCTTCGAGTCACGCGCGAACATGTCCATCATGAACACGCCGAGGTGCTCGTCCTCTTCCCCGGTGACTTCATAGGCGGTCACGACCTCGTTCCACAGCGGGGTCTCGGTTGCCTCCAGATTGACGTTGAAGAGCCGATTCGCCATGTCGAACGCGCCGCGGCGCACCGCGCCGAGCTCGAAGTAGGGCTTGAGCTGGTTCTCGTCCAGATCGAAACGCTGGGCCCGCAGTTTCTCCGAGTAGTGCCACCAGTCGTGGCCGGCAAACTCGAACGCGTCGCCAATCAGCGCCTGCATGTCGGCGCGCTCCTGCTTCGCCTGCTGCAGGCCGGGCAGCCAGACTCGCAGCAGGAAGTCCTCGGCACCCTGCGGGGTTTTCGCCATGCGTACGGCAAGCTGATAGTGCGCGTGCGAGTCGTAGCCCATTAGCTCCGCGCGCTTCGCGCGTAGCTGGGCGATCTCGATCGCCAGCGGCCCGTTGTCGAACTCCCCGGAGTTGGCGCGGTTGGTATAGCCGTCAAACATACGCTTGCGCAGCGAGCGCACGTCCGACTGGGTCATGAAGGTCTCGTACACGGACCGATTCAGCCCGAGGACCCAGGCCTTCTTATCGGCATCCCAGATATTCGCCTTGAAGTCATCCGCGAGGCCCGCCGTGTCGGCCTCGTCGGTCAGCTCGATGGTGAATGCCTTGGTGGCCGCCAGCAGGTTCTGGCCAAACTCAGTTGTCAGCTCTGACAGACGGGAGTTGATGTCCGCGATCTGCTGCTTCTTGTCGTCGGAGAGTGCCGCACCCTCGCGCACGAAGTTGCGATGGGTGAGCTCCAGCAGGCGCGCCTGTTGCTCGTCGAGGCCCAGCGCGTCGCGCTGTCGGTACACCGTCTGCACGCGATCGAACAGCGCCTGGTTGAAGGTGATCGCGTCGGTTTCGCGTGACCACAGCGGCGAGATCTCGAGCTGCAGGTCTCGCAGGTTGTCGTTGAGCTCGGTGCCCGTCAGCGGATAAAAAGTCGACAGCACCTTCGAGACCAACTCGCCCGCCGATTCGAGCGCGACCACGGTGTTGTCGAATGTGGGTGGCTCCGGGTTGGCCACGATCGCGTCGATCTCGGCCCGCATGTCCAGCACGCCCTGCTTGAACGCGGGCATGAAGTGATCGTCCTCGATCTGCGCGAACGGCGGCACGCCGAACGGGGTGTCCCACTCTTCGAGAAACGGATTGCCTTCGAGTTCGGCGGCGCTGACGGCGATCTCTGCCGGCGCGGCATCCTCCGAGCTCATCGTGGTGGTGTCTGCCTGCTCGCTGCCGCTGCAGGCCAGCAGCAGGGTGGTGAGGGCAAGCGTTGCTCCGGTGCGAAGCGTTCGTGTCATCTCGATATCCAGTGATTGCGTGAGGAAATAGCCTCGCCGACATGTCCGTTCGGCCCGCGTTCCCGCATGAGATCGCAGAGCCGATCGGCGTTAAACCGGCGCGTCACGCCTGTAACTGGGCGGCGTGCCAGCGCAGATGATCGTCGATGAATGAGGCGATGAAGTAGTAGCTGTGATCATACCCCGGCTGCAGACGCAGTTGCAGATCGATGCCGGCGGCGGCGCACGCGGCTTCCAGCAGCCCAGGCTGAAGCTGCTCTTCGAGGAAGCTGTCAGCCGTACCCTGATCGACCAGCATCGCGGGCACGCGGGCGCCGTCTTCGATTAGCGCGCACGCGTCGTACTCGCGCCACGCCTGGCGCTCGGCACCGAGATAGCCGCCGAGCGCCTTGTGACCCCAGGGACACTGGCTCGGCGCACAGATCGGCGCGAATGCGGACACCGAGCGAAACCGCTGCGGGTCACGCAGCGCCATCGTCAATGCGCCGTGGCCGCCCATGCTGTGTCCAAAGACGCCCAGGCGGCCGGCGTCGACGTCGAAGCGCGCGCAGACCAGCTCGTGCAGTTCGCGTTCGACGTAGTCGCGCATCCGATAGTGGCTGCGCCACGGCGCCTCGGTCGCATTGACGTAGAAGCCCGCGCCGAGACCGAAGTCGTAGGCGGCCTCCGGATCATCGGGCACGGCCTCGCCCCGCGGCGAGGTATCGGGCGCGATGAGCGTGATTCCCAGCTCCGCTGCGACGCGCTGCGCCCCCGCCTTGGTGGTGAAGTTCTCTTCCGTGCAGGTCAGGCCGGACAGCCAGAACAGCCCCGCACCCGACGGCCGTTCGGGCACGAAGACTGCAAAATTCATGTCGCAGCCGAGCGCGCGCGCGGCGTGGCGGCAGGTGAGCTGTCGGCCGCCAAACAGCCGCGCTTCCGCCGTGGTAGCAAATTCAGACATGCGATCCCCGATAGGTTCCGGCCGCTGGTGGGGCCTCGTCTTGCAAATCTTGCAAAAAATATTGCATCAGGCGCGCCGCCAGCGCCGTAGGAGCGGCCACCATGCGACGAGCGCGACACAGAGTACCAACCCCTTGGCACTCACATCGAGTCGATCGGCGATCAGCGCGTACATGAACAGGACGTTGCCCAGCGCGTGCGCACACGCGGATGCCAGTATCGACCGCGTGTGCGCGACCAGCTCTCCGAGACCGGCGCTGGCGGCAATCAGCAGCAGCCAAAGCACCAGGTTGCTCTGTGCATCAACGACCCCGCCTGAGCGCAAAAAGAACCAGTGCCACAGATACCAAACGGAGCCAATGGACGCATAGACCAGCCACCGGCGCCCGTCGTCGTAGCGAAACTCCTGCTGCAAATAGCCGCGCCAGCCCAGCTCTTCCAGCAGCGCATAGATCGTGACCAGGATACCGAGCACAAGCCCATAGAGCGGCTCCGGCACGCCGTGTGCGTTCGGCAAGCCGAGCACGGCCAACGATACGGGCAGGGTCATCAGCATCAGGACGCTGTAGGCGCCGCGGCCACCGGTCAGCGTGACCAGCTCAGCCGCGGCGAGCTTCGCGCGCAGGGCGACGGCGATGATGGCCAGAGCGAGTGCCGGGACCAGACCCACCCACACCGCGACGAGATGCGGCAGTTCCACGACCCAGCCGCCCAGCGGTCGGGTCACGAAATAGGTGTAGGAACTCGCGAGGCTAAGCGCGATGAAACACGCCACTCGCACCGGGCGCGTGCCGTTCACATATGCGTCTCATCGCGCGCCGGCTTGCCGTACCAGTAGTCCGGCTGCGACCAGGTTCGAAAGCCCCAGGTCGCCCAGCGAATGAGCGCGAATGCGAGCCACAGCGACCAGACCAGCATCATCACCCGGTAGATCCATAGCGGCACCGAGAACACCCACGGAGAAGGCAGCACGCCGTCGGCCCGATCGACGAACCAGCGCAGGAACCAGCCGGAGGAACCGTTGCCCTCGATCTGCATCTCGGGGGTCCCGAGCAGCGCGTTCGGCACGCTCAGCACCAGCGCGAGGCCGGTGATCAAGCCGAAGCCTGCCAGTGCGATCTGCACCAGGTTCTTCAACCAGCGCGCGTCGATCGCGGCAAGGATGACCCCGCGGGCCCTGAAGGCCAGGAACCACAGCGCCATCAAGAGCGTCAGCTCGAGGCTCGCGATCGCCAGCCCGAGGGACAGAAACAGCGCATCGGTGCGCGTCAGCGGAATGCCGGGCAGGCGGCTGAGCAGCAGCGCGAGCACCAGCACCACGACCAGCACCGGCCAGAACTGCAGCGCGGGTCCCAGCGTCGGCCCGCCGAGCAGCAGCACCCAGCGATCGCGCGGCAGGCTGACCTCGGTGGTCACATTGCTGAGCGGCAGGGCCATGCCGGGTGCGGCCACGCGATGAAGCATCGCCAGCTCGCTGCGCCGCTGCCATTCGATTTCATAGCTCGGCTCGCCGGGATTCACCGGCAGAGTGATGACATTGTCAGTCAGCGGGATGGGTTCGTCGCGACCGTTGACGCTGAGCCGATTGAGGGTGTTGTCACCGTCTGGCAGCCGCAGGTCGACGGTGCCGCCCTGGCTCGCCCGCAGCCGAACGATCAGTCTGTGCGTCTCCAGCCGGCTGCCAACGTCGACGCTGTGGTCGAGCTGCTGCACCGTCAAGGTCGGGCCGTCGACGGGTACGGTCGCGGTGATCGACAGCTCGAGCGTCTCCCCGGCCTGCGGTCGAAACAGCAGGCTGTCGTCGTCAGCAAGAGTATCCAGTCCACTGGTGGCGACATGCCAGAAGTTGCTGGCCTGAACCGACCAGATCTCGAAGCGATCGCGCAGCGCGGGGGCCGTGAGCTCCAGCGACGACCGGGGTTCCATGCGACTGGACCAACTCACGGCTCGATCGGCGACGCCGAAGAAAACCTGAGCCGCGCCGGCCGTCGCCTTGATCGATTCGTCCAGCACTTCTTCGCCGGGTAGCAGCGCCACCTCGAGCTGCATGGCGCCACGCTCGGGAGCGAGCCGCGATACTGTCGTGCGCAAGAGCCACTCCCGGTCGAAAATCAGTTCCCGTTCGACCTCGACGAACGGCGGCGCCGGATCGGGCGTCAGCGTCGTGCTGGCGCTCGCGGCCTTGCTCTGATCGCGCCGGAGCAGGGTCAAGCTGCCGCGGGCCGCGCGGCCGTCCACCAGACCCGCGATCGTCCAGGCGCTATTGCCACGCCAGGCAATGCGCGCGGGCGCGACCGGCCAGTTCAGCGTGGCGCGGTCGACGCCAATCAGCGAACCGCGCAAGGCCACCACGCGCGTGCCCGCCGACAGCGCAATCTGCAGACCACCGCTAGGCGCGCGCGTCAGCGCCGCATCGCGCCCTCCGACCGCCGCCGAGGCGATCTGCCAGACTTCGCTATTGGGCAGATCCAGCGCGACGAACGCGCCGCTGTGGACGATGAGTTCGACGCCGAGTTCGTCGGCGCCGGGCGTCAGCGTCGCGCGTTCGATGCTCGCACAGCCGGGGAAACAGGCCGGCGGTTCCAGCAGGCGCTGCTCGAGCTCTTTGAGCAACTCGGCATCCGGCAGCTCGGCGGCGCCAGGCTCCGCGTAGCCCACGAGCAGCACGGCGAGAATGACCGGCGCAACGCGCCGCAATACCCCGGGCAAGCGAGCGCGCGTCGCGTCCGGCACGAGTCCGGCCAGCAGCAGGCCGCTCAGCAGCAGCGCGAGCAGCGCCGTCGCGGCATGCCCGAAGCGCACGGCGGCCGGACCGGCGAGCGTCAGATCGAGCGGCTGGCTGGCGGGCACCGGCCCGTCCCAGATGAGTCGCGCTGTCCGCCAGCGCCAGTTCGGCAGACCCGGCCCGGTCTGAATCTCCAGATCGTCTGCGTACTGGTAGCGCTTGACGCGCGCGCCAGTAACCACGATCTCCTCGATCGCAGCAGACGAGCGCACCGTCGAGGAGACGATGTCCGCGGGCATGGACGTTCTCGCCTTGTCCGTCACGGCGTCGAACTGGAAGGCCTCTTGTTGCATGCGGCTGACCGAGCCGCGATCGAGCTGCGGATACAGCGCCGTGCGCGCGTTCGACACCGCAAAGCCGACGGCGACGATCGCCGTCATCGCCAACCACAGCCAGGCGCCGACGAATCCCCAGCGTCGCAGGCGCCCGCCGCCGCCCGCCGCCTCTGTATCCGTCGCGCCGAACTGGCGCAAGAGCGCGAGCAGCGCGATGCCGATCAACCACAGCAGCGGCAGCGGCGTCCCGGGCTGAGTCCCCGCCACTAGTGCGGCCAGCGTGACGAACGCGAAACCGCGCCCGAGAAAGCGCCAGGCCAGCACGGTCGCCAGCACCAACACGAACAGATCCCACAGGCCGAACCGCTCGAGCCACGCGTCCGGCGCCCGGTCTACGCCGCGCGCCCACAGCAGCCGCCAGCCCGGCGGCAGATAAAGACTCGCCCGCAGCTCCTGAGCGTCGACCCGCCAGCCGCTGGCCGTCAGCTCGCGGCGATCGGGCAGCGCGCTGACGGCCTCGATCCGATACTCGCCGATGCCCAGTTCCACGCCGGGCTCGCTGCCGTCCTGCAGCCGGTTAATCAGTGCGTTGTCGCCGTCGATGCTGATGCGGCCGAGCGGATAGCTCGCGCCGAGCCGAGCGGGCGTGACGACATCGGCATTCAGCATATCCCGCGTGATCACACCGTCGCCGGCGAAGTGCAACCACATCTCGCGCGTGATCGAAAACTGATTGGGCAGCGGATTCGGATTGCCGCGCTGTTCGATCGCAAGCTGCAGGCGTTCCTGGCCGCGCAGCACATAGCCGCGCGCGCTGTCGGCGTCGAACGGGGTACCCACCGAATTGAGATCGATCGGCGTGCCGCCGCTCACGCGAGTGAGCTGCAGGCGGCGATTCGGCACGAACGCCCAGATCTCCTCAGGCGGCCAGTCTGGCGTGGCCGGATTGGGGCCGATCTCGGTGACGAGCGAGGTCGCCCGCGCCACGATCGAGACTTCGTGCTCGCCGGGTTCAAGCTGCACCTGCAGGTTGCCGTCCGAGTTCAGCCGCGCCGGCAGATCGCTGTCGAATTCGGTGACGCGGAAGCCCTCCGGCAGCGTCCGGCCCAGCGTCACCAAACGTGCCGAGCCGGCGACGGATAGCTCCAAGACGATGCGCAGCAAGAGCGGATAGCCGTCGCGCAGCTCGCGATACACGTCCACATCGAGACTGTTGCGTGCAGCCGCGGCCGCTGGCCCATCCGCGGCGCGACCAAAGTACAGCCGACCCCGATCGATGCGCGGTCGCGCGACGCGTTCGCCGTCAAGGCGCAGTTCGATTGCGGCGGTCTGCGGTGGCACCGCAACCGAGCTCGGCCGCGCGGTCCAGGGAATCAGGCCCGAGACTTCGTGCCGACCAGACGTCAGCCAGACGCTCGGTCGCCCGCCCAGCACCACCAGGGTCTCTTCGCCGCGGCGCACCGCGACCGGCGGTCGCGAGATGGAGCCCGGCAGATAGACCCGACCCGGCGCGTACACGTCGACCAACGTGCGAAACCCCAGCCCCTGATCGGTGACATCGATCGCGAGCTTCGAGTACCACGCGCAGGCGGCCGGCTTGCCCGTATCGACGGCCCGCGGGCATGCCAGATTGTCGTGCTTGGCCAGCACCCAAGGTACCCAGGGCGCCAGTTCCTCGGGCACGTCCGCACGGTTGGGGTCTAGGTCGCCATGCGCCGCAGGCATAAAGAGCGCCGCAGGCATAAAGAGCGCCGCAGGCATAAAGAGCGCCGCACCGAGCCGGCGCAAAAGGCCGCTGAGGATTCCCCGTGAGCCACCGCCGCCGTTGACCATCCCTCGCTCCCTGACTATTCGCTTTCCCGCAAACCGTCGCCATCATAGCGGACCCGACCTATCGATCCGGAGGCGATTCGGATGCGTGCCGAAGGTCGGCGTCGGTGTAGACTGGTCGTCCACTCGCGACACAAAACCGCCGTCTGGGGGCGACGCAACCTTGTAGCGCAAGCTTTTGACGGAGCCCGCCTACGCGGGCCAACAAAGTTCAATCTGCCAACGTAACTAGGGAGACCAACGTGCAGCATAGCCAACAGTTTTACATCAACGGCGAATGGGTCGCGCCAACCACCAGCGACAGCCTGGATGTCATCAATCCGGCAAACGAAGAAGTGATCGGCCAGATCGCCATGGGCGGCGCCGAGGACATCAATCGCGCGGTCGCGGCCGCGAAGACGGCGTTCGAGTCCTTTTCGCAGACGACGCGCGAAGAACGCGTGGATCTGCTGTCTCGCATCATCGAGGTCTACAAGGGTCGGCTGCCCGAGATCGCGCAGACCATAAGCCAGGAAATGGGCGCGCCGCTGCCGCTCGCCAACGCCGCCCAGGCACCGGCAGGTCTCGGGCACTTCATGACCACGCTCGCCGTGCTGAAGAACTACGAGTTCGAAGAGGATCGTGGCAAGGCGCGCATCGTCAAGGAGCCGGCCGGCGTCTGCGGGCTGATCACGCCCTGGAACTGGCCCATCAATCAGATTGCCTGCAAGGTCGCGCCCGCCCTGGCGGCAGGCTGCACGATGGTGCTGAAGCCCTCGGAGGTCGCGCCCTATAACGCGCTGCTGTTCGCGGAGGTCATGGAGGAGGCTGGCGTGCCTGCCGGCGTCTTTAACCTCGTGAACGGCGACGGCCCCGTGGTCGGCGCCACCCTGTCGGCCCATCCAGACATCGACATGATGTCGTTCACCGGCTCCACCCGTGCCGGCGTCGAGGTCGCCCGCAACGCTGCATCCACCGTTAAGCGCGTGGCCCAGGAGCTGGGCGGCAAGTCGGCCAACATCATCCTGGATGACGCTGACCTGCCCGCCGCCATCTCTCGCGACGTGTTCGGCATGTGCATGAATTCCGGCCAGTCCTGCAACGCCGGCACCCGCATGCTGGTACCGCACGCGCGCATGGCAGAGGCGGCCGGGATCGCCAAGGCCGCCGCAGAGCAGGTCAAGGTGGGCGACCCCGCCGCCGACGGCACGACCATCGGCCCCGTCGTCTCGCGCGTGCAGTGGGACAAGATCCAGGGTCTGATCCAGCAGGGCATCGACGAGGGCGCCACGCTCGAGACGGGCGGCACCGGCCTGCCCGACGGCCTGAACGCCGGCTACTACGTGAAGCCGACCGTGTTCTCGAATGTCACCAACGACATGTCCATCGCCCAGCAGGAAATCTTCGGACCCGTGCTGTCGCTGATCGGCTATGAGGACGACGACGAGGCGGTGCGCATCGCGAACGACACGCTCTACGGTCTGTCGGGCTACATCTCGTCGAGCAACCCCGAGCGGGCGCAGGCCGTGGCCCGTCGCATGCGCACGGGTAACGTGCATCTGAACGGCGCGGGCCCGGACAACGCTGCACCCTTCGGCGGTTACAAGCAGTCCGGCAACGGCCGCGAATGGGGCCAGGAAGGCTTCGAGGAGTTTCTCGAAGTGAAGGCGATCCTCGGCTACAACGGCTAGCTAAGGGTCGAGGCGCGTTCGAGCTGCCGCGAGCGGCTCGAACGCGTGGATCTCTCCCCACCCGTTCAGGAAATCCCACTTTGCTCAGATCACGAGTGTCCCTCTGGGCATTGTTGCTCAGCGCCGCGGCCGCCTGCACCACCGCGCCAGTCGATGTTCCCGTCGACGATCAGCTCGCCCGCGAGGCCACTTCGATTCTGTTCTGGCCGGAAGCCGTTCAAATCGAGGGCTACCGGACGATTGCGCAGCAATTCCCAACCCGCCGCGTGGCCGCGAGCGCCGAGCCGCTGCCGCTCCCGGCGGCGAACGATCCGCTTGATCCACGCTCCATCCGCTTCCCCGCCTTCGACGCCGAGATCAGCCTGCACGACTGGCTCACGCGCGACCGCGTCGTCGGCGCCATCGTCGTTCATCGGGGCGAAGTGCTGCACGAGTCCTACCGCTTCGGCAATACGGCCGAGTCGCCGTGGATCTCCTTTTCCGTCGCCAAGTCGCTGACCTCGATGCTCATCGGCGCCGCCATCAGGGACGGCTATATCGCCAGCGTCGACGACCCCGTCGCCGACTATCTGCCGCTACTGCGCAGCTCCGGCTACCGGGATGCGACGATCGAGGACGTGCTGCGCATGGCGTCGGGTGTCGCGTGGGACGAAAACTACTTCGACCCGAACTCGGACGTGAGTCGGGCCGGCGGCCTGAACGGTCTGCCGCTGATTCGCTATATGAGCGGCTTGCAGCGCGAAACTGAGCCCGGCGTGAAATTCAACTACAGCACCGGCGAGACCAATCTCGCGGGCGCCGTCCTGCGCGCGGCGATCGGTAACAACGCGGCAGAGTATCTGACCCACCGGATCTGGCAGCCGTTCGGCATGGAACACGATGCCACCTGGCTGTTGGCGGAAGCCGGCGGCGGCGAGCTGGGGGGCTGCTGCCTGAACGCGACGCTGCGCGACTACGCGCGCATCGGGCTGTTTGCATTAGGCGGCGGCGTGCTTGCGGACGGCAAGGGGGTACTTGCGGATGGCTGGATGCGCGAATCGGTGGCGCCCTCGCCGGGCTATGCCGGTTACGGCTATCTGTGGTGGCTGGGCGCTGATTCGAGGTTCGGCGCCCGCGGCATCTTCGGTCAGATGATCCACATCGATCCCAAGCGCGAGCTCGTGATCGCCTTCCACGGCGCGTGGCGCGCCGCCGTGGGCCGTGAGCTGGGCGCCAGGCGCGCCCAGGCAGTCGAGGCCATTACTGCGGCGGTAGACGCGCGAGGCGGCGCGAACCGGGAATAGTCCGAACCGCGCCGATCACGGGCGTCACTCGCTGAGCGATTCCGCGAGCATGTAGCTGTTGCCGTCCGGATCGAAGAAGGTCGCCAGTTTCACGAGTCCCGGTATCGTCTGGGTATCCCCGTCGAACGACACGCCCTTGCCTTCCAGTTCGGTGCGCGCGGCGACGATGTCGACGACGCCAAACACCGGCGTCGTGCCACCGGCGCCGCTGACCGTTTCGTTGACGCCTAAGCCGAGGGTCACGTCGGCCGTCGGGGTCGTCATCTCCGCCCAGCCCGCCTCGTCCGCGCGAAACAACAGTTCGAGCCCCAATACCTCCTGAAACCAGGCGATGGATTCGTCCAGGTTGGTGACAGAACTGGCGAGCGTGATATCTCCCTTGAAGTCCGGCATGTGTGCGTCCTCTTGCGTTGGCTCTATGTGTTGCTTTCGTGCGTCGCGGTCGTGCGTTGCGGTCGTGCGTTGTTCGACGTCACTCAGAAAAGTATACTCACCCGATCGCAGATGCAACGATTCATTCGTTGGAGGTTAGTTGGAGGTCTTCCACAAACGCTGGCACCTGCGCGTCCTTGCGTTCCTGCACCAGCACCACGGCGCCCGGTTCGTGGAGTTCGGTCCGGCGCTCGGCATCAGCGCGGATTCGCTAACGCGAGCGCTGCAGGAATTGCAGGACGCGGGCTGGGTGATGCGCAATCCGGGCTACGGGCATCCGCTGCGCCCGGAGTACGTGCTCACCGAACGCGCGACGGCGCTGGCGGCGCAGTGCGCGCGCTTTGCCGCCTTGATTAGCGATCTCGGCGCCGGCCGCGCGGTCTATCACAAGTGGAGTGTTCCAGTGATCGTGACGATCGACGGCGGCATCGCGCGTTTCAACGCCTTGAAGCAGACGCTCGCCATCACACCGCGCGCGCTGCAACAGTCGCTGCAGCGCCTGGCGGATACGCGGCTGGTGACGGACGGCGATGGCTACGCGTTAACAACGCCGGGCGCAAAGATCGCCACCCTTGCCAATCGGGTACTCGTGCAGCACGCCGCGCCCGGAGGCTGAGCGGATCGCCAGCCGAGCGCTATCGCGCGAGGAAACCTCCGAACGAGTCTCATAGACTCAGCGCGCGACGCTTGTTCAGAGGTTCGCTAGCCCGTCGCGCCTTGCTCGTTCGCTCGCCTCCCGAACGCCAACACCAGCAGCAGCGACCCAGACAGCAACAGGACCGCCAGCGCCAGCGCCCGATAGCCCGGCGCGAGATAGTCGATCACGGTGAACGGACCCGCGAAACCCGCGATCAGCCAGATTCCCACGGGAGTAAAGAAAAATAGCCAACCGAGCGTCCCCGCCACCGCAACGCTCAGCGCAACGACCCAGCGCCACGATTGACGGAACAGGACGAAGCCGCCACCGCGCAGCAGCGCCAACAGGAACAGAAGTAGACAAAAGCCGGCGCCGATCGCTGCGCCGGTGGTCGCCGTCGACAGCCGCCGGGTCGTCCGCGCCTCGGCCTCGCCGCGCTCCGCGCAGCCGGCCTGCACGAACGCGCCGCCATACTCGCGATCCCAGAAACACAGCAAGTCGGCCGTCAGCCTGCCACCGCTTTCCGAATTGGTCAGCACGACCAGCCCGTCGCCGCTCGCAGGTACGAAGCTGAGCTGCGCCTTCCAGCCGAAGTTGCTGCCGCCGTGACCGATCAGCTCGCCATCTGCGCCGCTGACGAAGAAGCCCAGGCCAATGTCCATGCCTGGCCTGGCCGCGGCAACGCCGACGTGCATGCTCTCCACGATAGTTCGATCGAGCACTGGGTTCCGGGCCATGTTGGCCAGCGCGAACCGCGCGAGGTCGCTAGCGCTCGTATGCAGATTCGCGGCCGCCTGGGCGCGAAAGCGATGATGGGGAATCTCGTTCAATCGTTGGCCGTGCGGCGTGGCGAGTCGATCGCGCAGCGCGGCCGTCGGCTCGAAGCTCGTCTCAGACATACCGAGCGGCCGGAACAGGGCGCGCGCGGCGTAGTCGGCAAAACTCTCGCCGGTCACCTCTTCCACCAGCAGCTGCAGCAGGGTGTACCCCCCGCCGGAGTAGCTGAACCCCTGCCCCGGCGGCTGCATCAGGTGGACCGCGCCGGCGCCGCCGGTGGCGCCGTTAAGAGACGCCACCAATTCCGGCAGCGCCTCGTCTTCGCGAAAACCCGGATAGCCCCCCAGCGACAGCCCGGCCGTGTGCGACAGCAGCCGACGCACCGTGACGCCCTCGGCGTCGAACGAAGACGCGGGAATCTGCCAACGCGTCAGCCGCTCGCCGACCGGGTGATCGAGCGCGAGCCGGGCTTCGCTGACCAGGCGCATGACCGCCCACGCGGCGACCGGTTTGGAAACGGAGGCCACCTGAAACAAATCATCGCGCGTCAACGCCTCACCAGTCGCCACGGACCGAACGCCCAGATAGTGCTCCTCCGCAATCGCGCCAGCTTCGATGCGCACGACGGCGGCACCGGCTACCTGATGTCGAGCAAGCAGCGTCAGCGCCACCCCGCGCAGGGCGCTGCCACCCGGAAACGCCGCACTGGCAGCGAACGCACGAAAGCCGGCCGTCATCGCGCGAGCACAGTCGGCCGGCGTGCCGCTGGCCTGCGAGAAGTTTTGGCACGGCCCCGTCATCACCTCTGGCCTGTTGCGCATCACCCATTCGCGCGCCTGATGATAGATGGGCTGATCGTTGGAACTGGTTTCAACCCGCGCGATCGCGTCGCCCGCAAAAGTCAGCGTGAAGCTGTCGGTGACGTTGAAACCGGTTTGCAGCGCTAGGACCGGGTCGTCCTGTACGCGCACATCACAGCGAATCTGTGCGCCGCTCTCCTGGCGGCAGGGCGTGCGCTCAAGCACGCGGTAGTTTCCGCCCTGCGCCCAACCCTGATAGTACAGTACCGAATCTTGAGACTCGGCCGCCCCGACCAGCATCGCGCCCAGCCGGTCAGGGTCAAACGAATAAAACGCATCGATAAATCGATCGGCCTCGGCCAGACGAGCGTCCGCTAACTCGGGCGCGTCCTGCGCGTGCACGGGCGACAGCAAGGTCGCGAGGCACACACACGAAAAGTTCCGGAAGCGGTCGCAGAACGCTCGCATCCCTGCCAGTGTCATCGTTGCTCTCCGTCGTCGAGGGGATGCGCCACCGGGTAGGCGAATGGCGTACAACAGACGATACAATACAAGTCCGCCGGGCACGCAAGGAGGCTAGCCATGACCGCACGAACACGACGTCTCACGTTGGTGGCGATCGCGCTGGCGACGGCACTGGTGCTGTTCGTCTTCAGCACGCAGACCGAGCCCTATCACACGAACGCCACCCGCATCGGCGACTGTGTCGGCGCGGCGTCCAGCTCTCCATCCTGTCGAATGGCGGTATACCAAGATCACGGCGACTTCGACGTCGCGTTCGCCGAATACACGGATCGCGGCAACGCACAGGATGCGCGACGCATTGAAGCCGTACTGGCGCAGATCGGCGCCCGCGCCGCACCCGACGCGAACGGCGCGGTCGTCATCACCTTCATCCACGGTTGGAAGCACAACGCGCACGAGGAAGACTCGAACCTCGTCGACTTCAAGAAGATTCTGGCCGGGCTGGCTGCTGCCGGCGTGACCGGCGAGCGACGCCTGATCGGCCTTTATGTCGGCTGGCGCGGCGAGAGCCTCGATCTGCGATGGGCCAACAACCTCACGTTCTGGGATCGCAAGCAGGTAGCGGAAGAAGTCGGGCGTGGCGGCGTCACCAGGCTGCTGCTGGAACTCGACCGCATCGACGCCGCGCGCGACGACAACATACTCGTCGTCATCGGTCACAGCTTCGGCGGCGCGATCACCCTGTCAGCTCTGAGCGACGTACTCACCGGGCGCGTCGTGCAGCGTACCGCGCGACGTCGCTACGCGGCTTCCATCGCCGACGGCATCATCGTGCTGAATCCCGCGATCGAGGCCAATCAGGCCCTGCACCTGGTCGAAGCGGCGCTAGAGGAGGACTACCGGCCCGAGCAGCATCCGCTGTTCGTCTCGATCAGCAGCGATGCGGACCGGGCGACGCACTGGGTCTTCCCCGCCGGACAGACCGTTGGCCTGCTGCTGACGTGGCGGCAGAGCGATCTGACCCGCAGCTATCTCGTGGATCGCACCCAGCCGGGCGTGCCGCAGGTTCTGAAGGAGGAGCATCTGGATGCGACGACGGTCGGCAACTTCGCCCCTTTCCTGACGCATCGCATGACGTTCAACGACACCGATTCAGAGCCGACCATCGAGCTTGCGGCGTGCGAGACGGTACCCCAGGCGTGCGAACCGCACGGCTGGACCACGCTCGGTGGCCAGCCGACGATCGATCCCAAGCCCGCGAACTTTCCGCTCTTCTTCATCAAGACCGACGCGTCCGTTATGAACGGACACAACGACATCTTCAATCCGAAAATGCAGGCGTTCCTGCAGATATTGATCGATGACGTGGTCGCGCGCGGCGGCGCTGCGAAGCCAGCGCCGTCGATCCTGCGCCAGCCCGAGCAGGCGGGGCGGCGCGCGACCCAGACCTACCGGAGCTTAGAGCCGTAACCCGCACCGGCCGGGCGACAAACCCGACTGCAGCGACTAGCGACGCACCATACGGCGAATGAGCGTCGGTCCGAGGTAGCGACCGAGCATGCGCTTAACAAACCCAACACGAGGGGTTTCGGCAGCGCTACCAAAGTCGTTGACGCCGATTTCTTCGCGCAGGTCTGCGGTCATCACCGCAACCGGCTCATCGAGCGGTATTCCCGTGCCATCGGCCATGCGCACCATGCGCTGAAAATTGCCGATCACAGCGGCGGCGTCGACCAACTCCTCCGCGCCCAGCTCGTCCACTACGGCCTGGCGGGCCGCCGGCAGCGCGTCCGGGTTGTTGAGCGCCGCCTCGACCAGATCGATGAGCTGTTTGTCCCCCGGAACGCCCGCAGTGACCGCGTTGCCCTGCGTGATGGCCTTCAGATCGACCGCATCGTCCGACTGTGTGCTCACACGGAGCATCATGGCGTGCGAGCTGGTTCAGTAGAAACAGTCGTTGATAGCCGACACGCGACCGGCGACCAGTTCGATCTGCGGGCGTGTCAGCGCGCGGTCGGTCTCGGCTGCCGGGTCGCGGATGACCGCCATGGGCAGATACTGCGCGGACGACAGGCGCTTGAACAGGCGCAGGCCGTCGGGAACCAGGCTGAGACAGCGCAGCACATTGGCGACCACGGGTATGCCTTCGTACAGGTCGGCATCCTGTTCGGCGAGCCGGCCTGCGGGAATGGTTGGGATCCAGGCGCCCTCGAGGCGCGCCGCCTCGGGCCGATAGCGGCTCGGCAATCCGGGCTGGGGCTCTGGCAGGGGTTCCGGCTCAAACCCCAGCGTAGCGTTAAAGCTGTCGATACACAGGGTCGCGACCACAACGGACAGCAGCTCGACGTAGTGCGCGTCCGTCAACTGATCGTCGAACTGAGCGACGAGAAAAGTCCTGGTGAGGCGCGAGGCGTCGGTGGTCAAGCGATGCACCAGATCGACCGCGCGGGCGGAAAGCACGTCGGTCGCGGCGTGCTCCTCCTCGTCACCGTAGGGCGACAGTGCGGCTTTGCGACGCGCACAGAGCGGACAGGTCGCGGCCGCGCGCACCTCCGCAGCAATCGCCACGCGTTCTTCCGCCGTCCACCAGGTTCCGGCGCTGCCAATCTGCTGCCAGGCGAAACGATAGGCGTCTGCCAGCTCGGCGCGAATCGGAAACGGCGAGTTGGAGTATACGAACGGTCTCATCGGACACCTCCCAGACATGCTCGCAGCGAGTCTCAACCCAGATGCACGCGTGCGCAAGCGCGCCGATCGCGAAGATCGTTGCAAGCCGCCGAGCGGCCCGCCTATGCTGACCGCGAATACACGACGGAGATGGAGCGATGGTACGCCGCGTAGCCCTGACGCTGCTGTGTATGGCCGGACTGGCATGCACCGCATCAACACCGACAACGACGTTTGAGGTCGACGTACCCACCGGCGAACCCGCGCCGTGGACCAGCCTCGCGCCGCAAGACGATCCGCAGGACTTTCACTTCGTCGTCGTCAGCGACCGAACCGGCGGCCACCGCCCGGGCGTGTTCAAGGGCGCTATGGGCAAGATCAATCTGCTGGCGCCGGCGTTCGTGGTCAGCGTCGGCGATCTGATCGAGGGCTACACCGACAACCAGGCCCGTATCGACGCCGAGTGGGACGAGATGGAGGGTTTCGTCGAACAGCTCGAGGCGCCGTTTTTCTACGCCGCCGGCAACCACGACATGAACAACGCCGTGATGGCCAACACCTGGCAGCGCCGCTTCGGCCCGTCGTTCTACAAGTTCGAATACAAGGAGGTGCTGTTTGTCGTACTGAATTCAGAGCTGTTCGGCATGGTCGGCGCACCGGACACGCCGCTCCCGGGTCCCTGGACACAGGCGCAGCAGATGGCGTTCGTCGAAGACACCCTGACCGCCCACACGGACGCGCGCTGGACCATCGTGCTGCTGCACCAGCCGCTGTGGGACTCGCGCGAGATCGACGCCGACTGGCTGCAGATCGAAGAGTGGCTGGGCGAGCGCCGCTACACCGTGTTCGCGGGGCACTTTCACCAATACGCGAAGCGCCAGCGGCACGATCGCAATTACATCACGCTGGCGACGACCGGCGGCGGCAGCGGCCTGCGCGGCACGCCGTTCGGCGAGTTCGATCACGTCGCCTGGATCACCATGCGCGAGGACGGACCGCTCATCGCCAACCTCCTGCTCGAAGGCATTCAGGATGAAGACGTATCGACGCCGGAACTCGCCGGCCGGGCACAGGAGATCACCGCCGCGATCCGCACGCAGCCCGCGCTCGGCCAGGGCGCAACCTTCCGCAGCGCCACTCAGCGGATCAGCGTCAGCAATCCGACCGACGGCGTCGTGCGATACGCGCCGCTGGTATCAAAGGCCGGCAACTTCGCGGTCGACGGACTGCGCGCAGTCGCGCTCGAACCCGGCGAGAGCACGACGCTCGCGCTGTCGCTGTCCGCCGACGAGCCGACCCCGTACCGCGATCTCGTCGCCGCAGAGCTGACGTGGCGGGTCGACGCCGGGATCGGCGAGCTGTCGACCCGGACACCGGTGCTGCCGCTGACACGCCATCCGCTGCCGAGACGGGACGACGCGCCCAGCATCGACGGCGACCTCGGCGATTGGCGTGACCTGCCCTATCGCGTCGACAGGCAGGGCGACATCGCGACACCGGAGTTCGCGGCGGCGGATCTGTCGTATCGGTTCGCCGTCGCCGAAGACGCGGAGGCACTCTACGTGGCCGTCACCGTGATCGACGACGAGGTGTTGATCGAACCCGGCGCGCTTGCGCGAGATCAGGATGCGATCACGCTAAGCGTCGACGTGCGCGACGACGCGGCGCGCAACCGCAGCATGGGCGTGGGCGAGGCGGTGCTGGGCGGCGACATGGCGCAGCTTGCGATGCTGATCAAATCCGTGGGTGCTGCGAGCCCCGATCGGCTGCTCGGTTTCATGGACGAGACCCTTGCCGTCAGCGGCGCCGCGGTCGTCAGGACCGATCGCGGCTACGACGCCGAGTTCGCGATCCCCCTCACATACATCAATAACAAGGCTGGACGCGACGACTGGACGGTGGCGCGCATCGCGGTCTCGGTTTACGACAAGGACAGCGGCGATCACGCGCCCGCGACGCTGCACTGGCAGCCCTATCGATATGGCGCGGGTGCGATGCCTTGGACGCACACGTTCCAGCGAGCTTCGCGGTAGGCCAATCCTGCGTCAGACTTATCTGCCGGCGTCTGCCACGGGCAGGCGCAACGGGAAACGGGCGACGATCGGCGGTGTCGCGTCCGTCCCGAAGTTGAGGCGTAGCTCCAGCGCCATTGCACCTCGGAGTTCCGCAACGGGCAGCGCCGCCCGCAGCGGCAGCCGCTGCCCCAGAAACGCCGGCCGGGTCTGCGTCGTCGCGAGCGTTGCGCCAGCGCCGTCCTGCAGCACGACTTCGACATCGGCGATGTTCGGACGACCGGCGCGAGACGCGACGTCGATCTCCACCGCGCCGCTGATCGCGCCGGCGGCGTTCGTCACCAGCGCCGGGGTGAGCGTCATGCCCGCGGCTTCGGCAGTCGCAAGCGGCAGCCGGTGTGGGCTCACCCGATCGTCAAGGTGCCGCTGCACGTAGGGAACGCCAGCAGCGGTGACGACGAGCAGCAGCGGCAGAAACGCATACTGCGCGGTGGTCGGCGCGCGACTCTTCAGCCGCCGCCAGGTCAGCCACACGCCCGTCAGGGTCAAAGACAGCATCGTGAGCCCGAATACGAACCAGATCAGCTTGGTCAACAAGCCGCCGAACGAGCCGAAGTGCAGCGGATCGGCGATCTCGTTCAGGTAGGCCGGCCAGGACAGCTCCGGCGAGCGCTGCACGCGTATCACTTCCGCGCTGACCGGATCCAGAAACACCCGGTTGGCCCGGTGCCGCACGAGCGGATCGTCCTTGCGGCCCAGCACGGTGGACGCCTGGTCGAGCCGCAGCGAGAAGTAGATCTGGCGCGCCTCAAGCCCCGGCAGGGCCGCCTGCGCCGCCCGCACGAGCTCGCCCGCGCCGGCGGTCGGGCTCACGGGCGCGTAGCTCGCGCGCTGTTCGAGCGTCGGGCCAGGGCGCTGCGGCTCGAAGCCGTCGTCGACGATGTAGGCCACCAGCTCGGCGAAGTACCAGAAGCTGGTCGCGATGATGAGCACGAAGAACCAGATGCTCCACAGCCCCGCGGCCTTGTGAAAGTCGCCGAGGGCGACGCGCGCGCCCTTCGAAAAACGCACCCGCGTCGCGACGGTACGCCAGTTGCGAACCGTCTTCAGGCCGGTGTAGAGCGAGATGAGCAGAACCACCGCCATGGTCGTGACGAGCGGCAGCCCGATGATGCTGGGCATAAACAGATAGCGGTGCAGATCGCGAAAGAAGCGCTGCACGGTCAGCGTACCGATCGCGCCGTTCGCGGTCAGCGAGACCGGATCGATCAGCAGAAAATAGCGCCGGCCGTTTTCGTCCAGCATCGTCGCCCGGTGCGCGAGATAAGGCTCTTCGCCGAGCCCCAGCGCGCCCAGCGTATGGCCGGGCGCGGCCTCGCGCACCGCCGCCTCCAGGCGATCCCAGTCCGCGACCGCCACACCTGAGGAGGCGCGCAGTTTCGGTTCGACCAGCCAATCGATCTCGTTGGCGATGACCGCGAAGGTGCCGGTAAAGACGACCAGCAGCATGAACAGCGCGAGATTGAAGCCGAGCCAGGAGTGCAGATCGAACAGTTTGCGACGAGCGCTGCGCTCCCGGCCGGTGGACGCGGCCGGGGTAATCTCACGGCCTGCGTTCACGGCGAGTCGCCGCTACCGCCGGGCCCATAGTCCGCAGTAAGCCCCGCCAATAGCACGCCGATATTGCGATCGAAGAGCGCTTCGGACTCCGCGGTGGAGAAGTCGGTGACCCCCGTGGCGGCCAGGGTCGCGGCCAGGTTGGGAAACGGTTCCAGCGCCTCCTCTGAGAGCTGCAGTACGGCGTATCCGCCGGGGCCATGCTCGGCTTCGAGCTCCTCAAAGCGCTCCCACTTGGCCGCAAAGCTAAAGCAATAGTCGACGACCATGGCGTAGACCCGCCAGGCATCAGCGGCGCCGAAGCCCGCCCGCATGAGCACGCCGAGGGCCTCGTCCAGAATCGCGAACGCGGCCGGCGTCGTCGGGCCGACCTTCATGCCGTAGGCGGAAGCGCCCGGCAGCGCGAGCAGGGCCGCGCGAAACGAGCGCGCGAGCCCGGCCATGTAATCCTGCCAGGGCTGGTCGGCGTCCGGCAGCGAGATGCGGCGGCAGAAGTCATTCATACACGCATCGAGCAGGTCTTCCTTCGACGCGTAGTACCGGTACAGCGCCGTCGTCGACACCTCAAGTTTGCGCGCGACCGAACTCATCGATAGCTCGTCGATGCCGATCTCGAGGGCCGCGCGCAGGATGCGCTCGCGGTCGACGAGTGCCGGCCGGCCGGTGATGGGCGGTGGCGGCTTTTTCAGGCGCCGCAGTCGTCTGTGAGCCATGGCCCAGTATGACATAGCCGCCTAAATTATTAATGAGAATGATTTGCATTTGCTGATTACAGGGTATAACTTTGCTTCGGTCGCAGCGTCTCCAAAGGCAGACTCCGCATGTCCGACAGACAACCCAATCCTTGGCTCGCCCGCCTGACCGACCGGCTTATTCGGACCCGCGTCGCCTGCCTGACGGCCGTCGCCGCCATCACGCTGCTCGCCCTCAGCCAATTTCCAAAGCTCGTGATCGACAACTCCAACGAAGCCTTCTTTGTTGACGGCGATCCGACCCAGGAGCAGCTCGACGCCTTCCGCGATACCTTCGGCAACGACGACTTTGCGTTCGTACTGCTCGAACTGGAGGACGCATTCGCGCCACAGGCGATCGCCCGCGTCGGCGAACTCGCCGAGCGACTCGAACTCGAAGTGCCCCACGTGCTCGAGATGACCTGGATCGGCAACGTCGAGTGGATCCAGGGCGTGCCCGGCGGGATCGTGATCGAGCCGCTCATCGGCGACACGAACGCAGCACCCGCGGCACTGGCGAGCGCCCGCGAGCGCGCGCTGAGCGACCCGCTGTACCGCGACCGGCTGGTGTCGGCGGACGGCACCACCGTCGGCCTGCTGCTCGAGTTCGACAACTATCCCGAAGGCGGCATCGATCCGCGCAAGGACTCTCCCCCGGTCATCGCCGCGATCATCGCCGAGTTCCCGGATCTGCGCGCCTATGTGGTCGGCGGTCCGGTGTCGGACTACGAAATGGACATGCGCACGGCCGACGAGGCGCCGCGCTGGTTTGCGATGGCGCTGCTCGGCATGTTCGCTGCTCTCGCCTTCACCACCCGCAGCGTCCTCGGCGTATTGGTGCCGGCGGCGACCGTCGTGCTCAGCGTGATCTGGACCCTGGGCTTCATCGCTGCGATCGGCTTCACGCTAAACCTGTTCGTGATCCTGGTGCCCACGCTGCTGCTGTGCGTCGGCATCGGCGACAGCATGCACGTGGTGGCAGAGATGAATCAGCTGCGTCGCGAGGGTCAGGACACCAAGGCCGCCCTCGGCGGTACAATCGATCTCGTCTCGAAACCGATCCTGCTGACCACGATCACGACGGCCGCCGGGTTCCTCGCTTTTCTCGCGACAGATTTGCAGCCGCTACGCGAGCTGGGCATACAGGCCGCCATCGGCGTGACCGTCGCACTGCTGCTCACCTATCTGTTCGCCGTCCCGGTGCTGTCGTACGCACGGCAGCGGAAAAGCGAACAGGCGGCACGGACGCGCAGCGACGTATTCGATCTGTTGCTCGCGCGTACCGCCGATCTGGTCGCTCGCAGCGGCACCGCCGTCGGCATCGGCGCGCTGGTGTTCGCCGGCGTGGTGGGCTTCGGCATTACACGGCTAGAGATCGACACCAACACGATCAACTCGATGAATCCGGACGAGCCGCTGCGAGTTGCCTTCGAATACGTCGACGAGACCATGGGCGGTTCGATGTCCATCGAGCTCGTGGCCAGCGCGGGTCGCGACGACGGTATCAAAGACACCGCGTTTCTCTCTAAGGTAGCGCGCCTGCAGGCTTACCTGGACGAGCACCCACGGGTCACCCAGACGTCGAGCGTGCTGGATCAGCTCAAGCAGATGAACCGCGCGGTGAATGAAAACGCCGCCGCGGCGTACCGCCTGCCAGACCGGAACAGCCAGATCGCGGAGTATCTGCTGCTGTATGAATCGGGCGGCGGCTCGCAGCTCGAGCAGTTCGTCTCGTTCACTTACGATGCGCTGCGAATCCAGGCGCGCACGCGATCGCTCGACTTCGCGGCGGTTCGAGATCTAACCAACGACATCGAGACCTTTGTGCGCGACGAGCTCGACGGCGAACTGGACGTGCACGCGACGGGCACGCTGCCGCTGTTCCAGCATCTCGGCGATCTGGTCGCCGAGGGGCAGGCGCGCAGCGTGGTGCTGGCGCTGATCGCCATCGCCCTGATTCTCGTACTCGCGCTGCGCTCGTTGACGCTCGGCCTGCTCGCCATGGTGCCGAACGTGCTACCTGTGTTGATTGGTCTCGGTGCGATGGGCTGGCTGGGCGCCGAGTTTAATCTGGTGATGGCCGTGCTCGCCCCGATGGTGCTCGGCGTGGCGGTGGACGACACGGTGCACTTTTTCACTCGCTTCCGGCGCTACTTCGACGAGCGGCAGGACTATACCGAGGCCTATCGGGAAACGATGCGCACGGTCGGTCGGCCGCTGCTGTTCACCACGCTGGTTCTGATGGCTGGCTTTATCGGCTTTTACTTTTCCGTGTTCGACGGGCCGCGCAACTTCGCCGTCGCGTCGCTGATTGCGTTTTCCAGCGCCCTGCTCGCCGAGTTTCTGGTGGCGCCCGCGCTGTTGAGATGGTTCAAGCCGCTCGGACCCGACAAGCACGCAAAGGCGCAAACCGACGCGGCGCCCGCCCTGCACGCATGAGCGTCCGCTACGCCAGGATTGCAGCAAGAGAGGAGCGAAAATGATCAAGTTTCATAGATCGACCAGGATCGCCGCCGCGATGGCTTGTGTGCTCGCAGCTTCCGGCGCCGCGTCGGATACAACCGAAACGACTGACGCCCAGACGGCGCTGGACGGCCGCACGATCATCGCCCGGGTCGACGATGCCAACGACTCGGCGGACGGGCGCCGTCAGGCAACGATGCTGATCGAGCGCGGCAAACAGAAACTGGTCCGGCGACTCGCGATGCAGAACAAGCGCTACGGGGACGACGAGCGCTCGCTCATTCGCTTCCTGGAGCCGGCGGACGTGCGCAACACCCAGTTTCTGTCCTGGACCTACGACGAGGTCGCGCGCAACGACGACCTGTGGGTGTTCTTTCCTACGGAAAACCTGATTCGCCGCATCAGCGGCGGCGGCAAGCGCGGCTCCTTCATGCGCAGCGACTTTGCCAACGAAGACATCGAACGGCGCAGCGTCGATGACGACACCCACGACTACATCGAGACCGTGCAGCTCGGCGACCGACCCGCCTACGTCGTGGAGTCGCGACCCGTCCCCGCCAAGGCGCAGGACTCGGCGTACGCGATGCGCCGCAGCTGGATCGACACGGAGCGCTGGATCGCGCTGCAGGTGGAGTACTACGACCGCCGCGACCGACTGATGAAGCGCCTGAGTCAGGGCGGCATCGAGGAGATCGACGGCATCTGGACCGCGACCAAGCTGATCATGGAAACGCCGCGACGCAAGTCGCGCACGCTCATGCAGTATTCCGAGGTCGCCTACAACGTCGGTCTGGAAGACGCCGTATTCGAGCAGGCGACCCTCGGCCGCTAGAGCAGAGCCGGTCGCAACGCCATGCATCGATCAGTGCTGGCAGCAGGCCTGTTGCTGGTCGCCGGCGTGTCCGCGGCTGCAGAAGATCCGTTCGATTTCGATCTGACGCCCGCGCTGGACGACTCGCCGCGCTGGCAACTCAGCGGCTATCTGGAGGCGCGCGGTAGGGTATTTACCGCTGCCGACGCGACGCTCGATATAGAAGCCGGGGACTGGCTGTCGCGTCGTCTGCAGGCCTTTGCAGAGCTGAGCTATCGCGGCGAGCACTGGCGCTCGCGGCTGTCCGGCACGGTCGAGCACGACGCGGCCAAGCGCGACTTTCGCGCCGCGTATCGCGGCGAGATTCGTGAGGCCGCGGTGACCTTCATCACGGGTGACACGCAGCTTACGGCGGGCCGCGAGCGACTCGCGTGGGGCACGGCCGACGGCGCCAGCACCATCGATCGGGTCAACGCTATCGACTTCAGGGATCCCGTGGGCAACGGCCGCACCGCCTCTCGTCGACCGTCCTGGCTCGTGCGCATCAATCGCGCGACGTCGCTGGGCGATTTCGAAGCCGTCTGGCTGCCACGGGGGCGGGATCGCAAACGCGCAGAGACCAACAGCCCGTGGGAGGCAATCGAGCTGCGCGGGCTGCGCGCGACGGGCGCGGCCCTCGCGCTGCCCGTTGTCATCGAGGATCCACACGATCATGAGTACGGGCTGCGCTTCACGCACTACGGGCAGGGGTTCGACTGGGGACTCGCCGTATTCGACGGCGACGCCGACTTCCCGACCGACGTACGCATGAACGCGGACGCGGTTCGCGCGTTCCCCGCACGGCGCCGCACCTGGAACGCGAACACCGCCATCGGCTTCGGCGCGAGCACCTTGCGCGGCGAGCTGGCCTATACCGAGCAGACGGAGCAGTGGCAGGCGATCCTCGGCTGGGACCGGACGTTCTTCGAGAGCCTCTACCTGAACGTTCAGGCGTTCTGGGACAGCGCGCCCGCACAGCGCAACACGCACGGCGCCACCTTCGCCGTCACCCAGGGGCTGCTGGAGGACGCCGCCACGATCGGCGTCCGCGGGCAGATCGCGAACCGCGATCAGTTCGCCGTAGAGAGCTTCATAGAATGGCAGCCACGCGACGGGCTCCTGCTGAGCATTAGGGCGCTGCAGTTCGGCGGCGATTCCGGCACGCCGCTCGGCGCGTTCGCCAAACGCGACTTCGTCGACGTGACGCTGCGCTGGTCGATCTGACGTCGCCCAGGGCCACCGGGCGCGAGCGCAAGAACCGCGACTCGTCGGGCGCGCAGCAAACTTTGCAGCGCGGCGTCGGGATGGATGCCGCCTTCCCTTTTCCGGCGCAACCGGAAACCGCCGGAAACTCAACCTAGAAGCTATCCGGCTGACAGGGAAGACTAAGGTCTCAAAGTTTTCTATTCTGCGGATTCGCAAAAAAGGAAAGATGCGATGAAGCCTCTGCCCGCCTTGTTGCTCGCAATCACCCTGTTCACCGCCCTGGCTGGCTGTGCACTGGCTCCCGCAGGGAATGGCCAGCAGTGCGCGGCGACCAGCACGCTGAGGGGCCAAAGCTGCGATGCGCCCCTCAATGGGTACGCCAATCAGGCGCAGTGCGTGGCAGCATACAACGCCTGCCTTAATGCCATGCCCCGCTTGATGCACCGCTGGTGCGTCAAGGTCGACCAGCCGAACTGCGTGAACAACGACGACTGCCCAAAGGGATCCTGCTGCAACGTCCGCCCGGTCAACCAGAAGAATTGGAAGGATCTTCAGTGTCATCAGACGGGCCGGCAAAACCGCTGGCGCTTCGCGGTTTTTGATGTTGCCGACTGCAAGTGCGACTGCACCAAGGGCCCTTATCCGGAACCGCCGGAAGGGCCAGAAGGCATAACCCTGGCGTGCGACCTGAACGCTATAGACTGCTCAGGCTGCTCCACGCCAGGCTCAATGGGAAAAGACGGCAGCGGCAAAGCCTGCTTAGTCGAACCCACGCCCTGGGAGGTGTCGGAAAAACCACGCTGAAGCCGTGACCTTCTGAGTCAGCCCGGCTGCGCGTCAGGCGCGCAGCAGCCTCGGCAGCGCGGCGTTAGGACGCGCCTCGGCCTCGACGCCGAAGCGCAGATCCGCGGGCCGCTGCGCCGCCGGCAGCCAGGTCCCCGCCAGTCGATCCCAGACCGCGAGGCAGGTGCCCAGATTCGCGTGGCCGTGCGCGACGCTGTGATGCAGCTGATGCTGGGCCGGGCTGATGAACAGACGCTCGCCGCGGCCGAAACCGAGCCAGATGTGCGAGTGGCGCAGATTCGCGCCGGCCATGTTGAAGAGAAAGCCGAGCGCGTCGACGCCCAGTATGTCCCAGCCGCTTAGCCGCCCCTGAAACAGCCACAGGAACACGCCGCCGACGCCGCCGACAACCAGCAGGCCGCGCAGGTAATACAGCACCTGCTCTATAGGATGTACGCGAAACAGCGTCAGCGGGGTCAGCACCTCGGCGCTGTGGTGCAGCCGGTGCAGGCGCCACAGGAACGGCACCCGATGCATGAGCGCATGCAGCCCGAAGCGGCTGCCGTCTTCCACTACGAAAAGTGTCAGCGTAAACAGCGTTGCGATGGCAAGCCAGGGCAGCTCGACGTCCGGCGCGTTGCCCAGCGTGTCCTGCAGCGTCGAGCCGACCGCCAGGGTGACGACCAGGTGGCTGCCGAAAAGCGGCACCAGCAGCAGCGCCCGCAGGAAACCGTTAGAGATCAGCAGCGCGAGATCGACGGCGGACGAGCGGTGCAGCCAATATCGGCGATCGAACAGCGCGGCAAGCTGGGCGCGCCAGTCGAAGCCGCCCTGCCGCCGCGCGGTGATCCAGGCGGCGAGCAGGAGCGACGAGAGCAGCGCACCCCAGAAGATGCGCCGCCCCGGATCGTTAACGTAGTGCCAAGGCGTGGCGAGCAGCTCAAGCGCAGACCACAGTGCCTCCACGTCGGCGTGCCGCTACAACGCTACAGCCGGAGGCGGACCCGGCCGAACGCCGCCCGCGGCCGGTTGGGACGCGCGGCGAACGGCCGATGGGAGACGATCGCCGCCTCGTCGGTCACGTTCTGCACGACGACCTGCAGATCCAGACGCTCGTTGACGTACCAGGTGCCGGCGAGATCCAGCGTCAGAAAGGCCTCGGTTTGTAGCCCGTCCGAAACCGAATCCGCGCCGGGCTCCTCGCGCATCGCCGACTGATACTTCAGCGCGGCGCTGGCCTCGAAGCGAGCGTGCGCAAGCGCGAACTCCAACCGGCCGATGTGTTCCGGCAGATAGGGCAGTTCGTCGCCGCGGCGCACCAGTCCCCACTGGGAGAACTGCGAGAGGAAGGACTGCTGAAAGGCCGACTCCGTATAGGTGTAGTTGCCGGACAGCGTCGCGGTGAGGGCGTCGTTCAGCGCGCGCGTGGCGGCGAAGGAGGCCTCGACGCCGGCGATCTCGACGTTGCCGCCGTTGAACTCCTCGCCGACGTTACAGCCGCTGTCGCTGGCCCGGCAGCGACCCAGCAGGTTGTCGTAGTCGCTGAAGAAACCGACGACGTCGGCGGTGAGCCAGTCGCTCGTGTAGCGCGCGCCGTATTCGTAGTTGAGGCTTTCCTCCGGATCGACGTCGCCGCTGCCCGGACCGGCCGGCGAGAAGCCGCGATTGATGCCGGCGAGCAGGCCGATGCGATCGGTGACCTGCCAGAACACGCCGGCGCCCGGCGAGAAGTTCGTCTGGCTGCTATCGGAGCGGGTGCCGCTCAGGAAGTTATCCAGCCGGCCGTCGATGTCCTCGAAGCGGCCCCCTAGCGTCAGGCGCACCGGACCGATCTGGACCTGATCCTCGACGAACACGGCGATCGCGTCGGTCTCGCCATGATTGCGAACCTTGGAACCGCGCTGGACGCCGTCGAAAACAAGCTCGCCGTCGATCATCAGGTAGCCGGCGCGGCGATGATCACGATTCACCTCGTCGTGGTGCACGCGAACGCCCACGGTCAGCGCATGATCGATATCGCCGGTGCTGAAGTCGTACAGCCCGGTGACCTGCAGGCCATAGACCTTGTAGTTGCGATCGTTGTTGGTGATGTCGATGCCCAGCGCGTCCGATCCGTCGGAATCGATCTGTCCCGTCAGCACCAGATACTCGTCGACGAAGCGGTCGGGGAAGCGCAGCACGTTGCGAACGTCGGTGCCGCTCAGCAGGCCGTCGAACTTGTTCCACTCGCGATCGTACTCGTTGTAATAGGCCTTGGCGTTCAGCGACAGGGATTCGTTAAGCGAGAGCGCGTAGTTCAGGTGCGCCTGATAGTGCTCCGACTGAAACCGGTCGAGCGCCGCCGCTCGATAGCGCCGGTTCGGGTCTTCGGAAAAATCGAAGTCCGTCAGTCCGAGATAGGTCTCATCGGCGTCTTCATCGGCGAAGCCCAGCTTCAGTGTGAGCTGCTGCGCGCGCGCATCATCCGAGCGCCAGCCGAGCTTGAGATTGACGTCGTTGCGCTCGAAGCCGGTCGGGCCGCCGCCGTCCTGATCCTTGAAGCCGTCGCTGGAGTAATGCAGCCCGTCCAGCAGATAGCCGAACTGACCCACGCTGTCGCCATAGGCGCCGCCGAACTTGAGAAAGCCTTGGTTGCCCGCGCTGGCCTCGATCTCCGCGACGCGCTCGCTCGGCAGCGGTCGTGTGACGAAGTTCAGTGCGCCACCGACGGTGTGCGGGCCGTGCCGGATCGCCGCCGGCCCCTTCAGGACCTCCAGCGCGTGGATCCGCGCCGCGTTCGGTACGTAGTACGCGGCCGGCGCCGAATAAGGCGCCGGGCCGATCAGGACGCCGTCTTCCATCATCGTGATCTTTTGGCTGCGATCCGACGTGGCGCCGCGGATACCGATGTTCGGGCGCAGCCCGAAGCCGTCCTCTTCGCGCACGTAGATGCCGGGCACGGCCGCCAGGATCTGATGCAGGTCGACCGCATCGAAACGCTCGAGCTGATCGGTGTCGATCAGCGCGCCCGACCCGGGAATCAACCGGGCCTCTTCGCGACTGCCGAGGACCAACACTTCCTCGTAGATCTCGACCGCGTCTTCGCCTTCCTCAGCGCCTGCCGCGGGCGCCGCGAGGAAAGCAGCCGAGAGAATTCCGGCGGCGAACAGAACCGTCAGGTCGCGACTAGTCATTATCGGACTGCACCCGCTCGGGCAGCTCCACGTTGACGATCATGACGAACTCGATGCGCAGGTCGTCGGTAATGCGCTTCATCAGACCCACCAGCGCACAGCTCGGCAGATCGGTGGCCGTGTCGGGGCTACCAAACGAGTTCATGCAGTTGGCCTCATCCTGGGCAGTCGTAATGCCGGACACCTCATCGAACAGGCTCACGGTGGTGGCATCGATCGCGGCGATCGTTGCGGCCACGTTGTCCTGAAAGCGAGTTGTGACTTCGGGGAAGCCCGCGTCGTTGATGACATCGTCGAAACCGAGTCCGGTCGCGCCGTTGAACAGATCGATGAAAGACTCGAGGTTCACGCGCACGTTCGCGAGCGAGGTGCCGCTGAAGCGCGACTCGGCCAGCTCGGGGCACGACGTCATGGAACACGCATCGTTGATACCCGTGGGCACACCGAGCTTGCGATCCTTGCCGCCGTCTTCGATATAGAAGATCGCGTCGGTCAGGGTCTGCAGCGAGTTACCGGCGTCGTCCGCGTCGAGGAACGTCGCCCGGTAGTCGCCGCCGCTGGGTGACCAGGCGGTGCTGATCGCGTTCGCGGCGTCGGCCACGTCGCTCGCGATCTGCTTGGCCAGCTCACAGCGGGCCGTCTTGCGCTCTGCGTCCGGCCGCGCGTCCCAGTCCTGCGTCGTCGGGACCTGGGGCGCGCAGGTGTGATCGAGATTGGTGTTGAAGAGCAGATAGTCGAGCGCGCCCATGCCGCGCTGATTGATCGAGCGCGACTGCAGATCGAAGTCCGGACCCTCGGCCAGCACGACGCTCTGATCGACGCCGCAGGTCGAGACGACGTCTTCGGCGTAGCTGGTGACGCGATTGCGCAGCGCGCCGCCGTTGTCGGCCGCCGGTCCAAGCGCGTGCAGTTCGCTGAGCTGCACCTGCGTCATCAGCGACCGCCAATCGGTCTGCGCGTCCGCCAATCGCGCGGCCTCATCGGCGCCGTCGATGGCGGCACAGTAGACGTCGAGGCTGCCGCCGTCCGCCGCAAAGCCGGTGGCCGCGCTGGCGAGATTCGTATAGTTCGGAATGATGATCGCATCGGTGACGTTGGTCAGCAGGGCGCCAACGTCAAAGCCCTCATCGTCGCTCGGCGTGCTGGGCTGCGACGGCGAGTCGTTGCCACCCGGCGTCGGCGACGGGATGGCCTCGTCACGCGACGAGTCTACGCAGGCCGACAGGCCAAGCGCGGCAACCAGCAGGCTCGCGGCAGCAGCGCGGCCACGACAGCGTGTCCCGGCAGACGTTCGTTCGTTAATCAACATACCGATCCCCCAAAGCGTCGAAGGGCGCCGTTCGGCGCCCTCAATAACCCATTCGCGGCGCGCAGCATGGCAAATGCGCGCGCCCTGTGCAGCAAACGCCGCCCGCGGATCGTTCGAAGCGCGGACGGCGTTTGGACGAGCGTTACCAGCCGGCAACCACCTCGGCATCGAACTCGTACGCCGCCTGCAGGATGTCGCGGGCGGTCATGAGATCGGCGAGGTAGGCATCGATCGCTTCCTGCGCGGTGCCGGTGGGACCGACGCCGTTCTGCGATCCGTCTGCCAGTACGGGCGCGTCGCCAATAAGGGTCAGCACCTCACGCAGGTCGTCCAGGTCGATGTCGGTCACGCTGCCGTCGCGGAACGGCGAGAACGGGCTGAACTGCAGGCTCAGCGCGAAGCCCTTCAGCTCTGCCCAGTGCTTGGTCACGTCCAGATAGTTGTCCAGATCCGCGAAGTTGGGCACGTCGAAGTTACCCATGTCGCTGGTGACATCGTTGATGTAATGAACCGCCGTGGCCGCAATACACTTTTCCCAGGTCTTGGCGGCAATGTCGATCTGAGCGTCGAGCGCAGTCTGCTCGTCAGCGGTCAACTCGCCGGCGAACGTCGCGTTGCTCACGATGCGACGACCGAGCAGGTAGGCGTCCATCGCCTCCTTGCTGAAGTCCGTCGGGTTGGCCGCGGACGCCGAGCCGCGGTCACGCTTGGAGCAGTTCTGCGCGTGGCCAAACACGAACTCGCTGCGGATGTCGATGTTGCCGTCAGCGTCGGCGTCGTTGTAGCCGTTCGCAAACTCGGCACGACCGCCTTTCGCGGCGCCCTCGTCATCGGTGTAGTCGTTGTAGTTACGCGCCGGGCCGAAGTAGCCGAACGACTCGTCGAAGTCGTGCTCGCCGGCACCGTAGGTACGATCGCCTTCCTGACCGAGCGCGTTGGCAAAGTCGGTCTGGAAGTAGTCGTTCGTGCCTTGCGAGAAGTTAACCGCGCCGAGCAGGAACTTCTGCAGCAGTTGGCGGTAGTCACGACCCACCGCGTCGACCGTCACCGAGCCGGTGGAAACCGGGCCAGCGGTCGTGGTGATCATCGGCGTCGTGCCGTCGGTGGCCTCAGCCGCGAGCTGATCGATCCACAGGTTGACGAGTTCGATCGGTAGCGGGCTGGCGTCGAGGCCGTCTTCCCAGCCAAAGAAGTCGTCGTCGATCAGACGCGACGTCTCGCCACCGCCGGCGCCGTCGCCGCCCGCGATCTTGCCGTCGAGGTTCTTGCCGGTGCTGATGTCGCCGTAGTTCGGACCGGGAATGACGGTCTCGCCGCCCGCGACCGTGAAGCCGTGGGGCGTGTCGTCGGCGCCGTCGCCGTTGATGAAGAACTGCAGTTCGTCGGTGACGGTCATCAGTTCGCCCGGACGCTCGGTCAGGCCGACCATGGCATCAACCAGGCCGATGATCAGCAGCTGGCGGGCCGTCTGGCCGGTGTAGCTCACCGAGCTGTCGCCGCCGAAGTTGCTCGGGTAGACGTAGGTGAGCTGAATGGCGTCGCACGCGTCGCCGTCGCCGTTGACGTCGCTGTCGGCCTGATCGGCGTTCGCGTCGGCCGGGCAGTTGTCGCCGTTGTCGCCGACGCCGTCGCTGTCCGCGTCGGCCGTTTCGTTGGCGTCGGTTGGGAAGACGTCAGCGTTGTCGCCGACGCCGTCGCCGTCAGAGTCGCTCGTTTCGCTCGGATCGTTCGGGAAAGCGTCCTGTGCATCGGCCACGCCGTCACCGTCGGTGTCTGGCGGGTCGTCGCTGCCGCCGCCGCCGCAGCCGGCGAGCCCGAGCGTTGCCGCCAGAAATATTGCGAGCAAGCGCTTGCTCGTCATCAGTGTCATCACGTTTAGTCCCCCTAAGGAAGCGTGTCGAAAAATAGGGACCCGGATTCTAAATAAGAACCCTTATCATTAACAACAGATTTATCACTGGTTCCTTTACAATTACTGGCGAGCGGGCGCATCGGGCGCTGCACAGGGCGCGACAATCGGTCCGGCAGGGTGTGGCGATGAGCCACTCGGCAGGGCTAGACCGCCGTCAGATGGTTGTCCCAGCGAATACCGGCCACGCGAGTCACCGACGCCGAGTCGAGCGACTGCGCCGGCGTGAATCGGTAGAGAGCGCCCCGGCCGTCAGCCGCCACAAACCCGTCGGGGGCGGCCGCCAGACCGGCGAGGTCGCCGGCGCTGAACGAGCCCAAGAACGTCAAATCGGCCACCCGCCAGACACCGAGCGTGCGCCCGGGTGGGCTGGTGGCGACCACCAGACCCTGGGACATCATGATGCTGCCCAGATAGCCGGCAAAGCCGAGCCAGGTCGCATCAGGCGCCGCAACGGGCTGCAGTCCACCGCCGTCGTCCGCCGCGTAGAGCAGTGCCCGATCCGGATGGGCCCGACGGCCAGAGCGCTGCGCGGCCACAAAAAGCCGCGCCTGGCCGCGCTCGTCGACATCGACCGCCACGTGTCGCAGGCTCGCGAGCGGATCGTCGACCCGGAGTCGCTCGAGAGCGCGCCCGCTGCTTAGAGAAACAACGACCAACTGAGAGTCGGGACGTCCAGAGGCCGACAGCTCGCGCCGCTCGCGCGTGCTGCGGTAACCGCCGTTGGCGATCAGCAGGCGCCCCTCGGGCAGCAGCGCCAGGTCGTGGGGACCCGTGCCGTGCGCCGGCAGACGGTCGATCTCGCGCAGCGTGGACGCGTCGCGTATCACGATCCAGTCGCTGTCCCGCGCGCCGTCGAATTCCGCGGTGAGCAGTTCACCGCTTTCGGGAAGCTCCGCGCCGTGTCCATAAAAGAAGCGTCCGGCCGGCTGGTCGAGGCGCCGCAGCACCGCGCCGCTGCGCGCGTCGAGCAGCAGCGCAAACGCGCCGGGTCGCCGGGCGAGGACGAGCAGCTGCTCGCGCGAGGGCAGACCGATGACCGCATGACCGCGCGCGGGCAATGGTGTCCGCCAGCACAGTTCGTTTCGCGCATCGAGCGCAACCACCGCATAGTCCGTGGCTGCCCGATCGACGGCGCAGCCAACGAGGCGCGGCCCGCCCACACCTTGTCGCGCCGGCAGACAGCCGCCGGTTGCCGAGACTAGCGCCGAGGCCAGCGCCCCCCTCAGCAGGCCGCGCCGCGACAGGCGCGCGGCGGGCTCGCGAGCGGCCGCGATGTCCGCACCCACAGGGGCGCTCTCAACCAGGCGCATGCCTTCGCTGTTCACGACGCGGGGCGTCTCAGTCGCCATCCAGATTGTTGAACCCGATCGTCACGCCCGCCGAGATTGCCGCGTCCTCGACCGCGTCGGCGAGTCGCTGCAGCGCCTGCCGGATCGGCTCCAGATCGCCGTTCTCGACCCCGTTCAGGATGTCCTCGAACGTCACGCCCAGCGCCTCGGCGGCGCTCAGGGCCGTGTCGACCTGGGTGCTGAGTTCCGCCGTCACCGACCCCGCAGAGTGCACCCGCTCGAGATAGTCGTTGAGCCGATAGGTGTCGTCGACCGTGTCATCGAGCAACGTCGAGAACACCTGCAGGTTCGTGACCAGCGCATCACCGGAAGTGGCGGAGCGAAAACTCTCCAGGCGATCGGCGAGGCCGGTGCGAATGGCGTCACCCATCTTGCGATCGGCCATGAACTCCGCCTGCACCGCAAAGGACTCCAGGATCTCGATCAGGACGCCATCGCCGTCGATGAAACGACCGCCGCCGTTGATGAAATCCTCGCGATTCGTGCCCCCGGTACGCCATTCCTCGTCCAGCTCGTTGGCCATGGTGACGAGGTTCGCCGTGACGGCTTCTCCGACCTCGCAGCGCCGCGGCGCGGTGATGCCGTCGTCGAAACCGCCCAGCTCGAACAGCAGGTACTCGAGCGCAGGTAGCCCCTGCGCGCCGACGTTGATGTTGCTGATGCGCGCCTCATCGACGGGCGTCGTGTCTGCCAGCAGGTTGTCGATGCCGTTGGTCACGGCGTCGTTCTCGTCTGGGAAGAACTGGATGCGCAGGCGGCGGTTGTCCTGCTCCACCGGCCCGGTGCGCAGCCACTGAATGCGCTGCCAGGCGCTCATGGCATCCGCCCAGGCCGTCTGGGTGTCCGCGGTCGTGGCCGTGGCCGGGTCGGCACACAGGGCCGCCATCGAATCGGCCAGCGCGGCGGCCGCCATCGCGAAGCCGGCGTGATCGGGGGTCAGCAGCAGATCCGCGACCACCTCATACAGCCGGCGCTGCTCGGTCGCGTTGTCCTGCACCGCACCAAGCGGATCGCTGGGCGGCGGATTCGCCGGCGGCGGCGGTGCGGGCGTGCTGGAGCCACCGCCACCACCGCCGCAGCTCGCCAGCAGAAACACGGCGAGGGCCACACCGACCGCGCGTCCGAACCAGGGGTCGCCGCCGGTGGCGGCGCCGTGTTTGGAAAAGAGTCCACTTCTCATGTCAGTTCCTCATCGGTTCTAACCGCTCCTGTAGCACTTGCAGCGCTTAGAGCGCGCGCACGAAGCGCAGTAAATCCTGTCGCGCTGCCGGGGCGAGCGCGCTGAAGCGCTCGCGGCTGGCGCTGGCCTCACCGCCGTGCCAGAGCACGGCCTCGGTCAGGTTGCGGGCCCGCGCGTCGTGGAGCAGGCCCTTGCCGCTCTGCGTGCCCAGGCCCCACAGCGGCGGCGTGCGCCACTCCCGGCCGCTGGCGTCGCCGTCGCGGCGGCCGTCCGCCAGGTCCGGTCCCATGTCGTGCAGCAGCAGATCCGAGTACGGCCAAATGGTGCCGGCGGTCGATTCGAAACTCGGTGTGTGGCAGGCGGCGCAGCCCGCTTCGGCAAAGCGCTGCTCGCCGCGGCGCACCGCGGCGGTGTCGCGCCCGGCGAGCGGCGGCGGAATGTGGCGGACGAATGACACCATCGTTGCCAGCAGGTCATCAGGAATCTCCGGCGCGCCGAGGCTGTTGCCGCCGTTGGGCTGCTGCTGGCAGGCGATCTGACCAGGCGCGCAGGACGCCTCAGGAAACCAGGACGTGGTGATGCCGATGTCCTCGCTCAGCGCGGCCGCGGTCTGCTCGGTCACGCTGACGCGGGTCGCCTTCCAGCCAAACCGCCCGAGCCGCCCCGCGCCCAGCCAGTGCGGGCGTCCGGACACGCCGTCGCCGTTCTCATCACCGGGGTCGGCGCCCGCCAGGATCGCGGCCTCATCCAGCTCTTCGAGCAGCCCCATGCCAAACAGCGCGGGTGCTGCACGCACGCTGACGCGATCGTCGGGATGCAGCGCCACGGGCTGCCCGGCGGCGTCCAGGATCTGTGCTTTTGGCCGCTGCAGCAGGCGCTGCTGTCGGCGATCGGCGCGCGGCCCACGCACATAGGCCGCCTGCGGGCTGCCGTCGAGCGCGAGGCGCCCCTCGCCGAAGCCGGCCGCGCCGCGACCGGGACGAGCGGCGTCGTCCGCACCACCATCCGCACCGCGGAAGGTCGCGAAGGGCTGGACCTGATTGCCCCACTCGGGGTGCGGCGCACCGTGGCGACTGATGCGCGCCACGGTCGCCAGCGATTCGGGTGCAGTCAGCAGCGACTCGCCCCGGCCGCCGCCGGGATGACACCCGAGGCAAGAGCGCGAGTTGAACAGCGGACCCAGGCCGTCGCGCGCGCGCGTCGAGCTGGGCGCCGCCACCCAGGGCGCCCGGAATAGCGTCATGCCGGTATAGAACTCGAGCTGCTCGCTGACGCTCAGGTGAGACGCCGGGCGTAGCAGGTCGCGGCTGGTGCGCTTGGGCGTCCAGCTCCCGCCCGGCGCCGGCAGCCGCTCCGTCTGCGCGACCTTGGCCGGCACCAACGCGGCGCTGGGCGCGGCCACGAGCCAGGCGGCCAGCGCCGCGAGGCCCAGTACCAGCGCGCCGACCCACAAGCGCCGATTCCGTATGGCGCCGCCCAGGCTCACAGCGACTCCAGAAAGGTCAACAGATCGGCGCGTTCGGCGTCCGCGAGGGCAACGAAATCGGCGCGCGCGGCGGCCGCCTCACCGCCGTGCCACAGCACGGCCTCCTCGATCGTTCTGGCGCGCCCATCGTGCAGGAAGGTCGCGCCGGGATTCACGACCTTGACCAGGCCCAGCCCCCACAGCGGCGGCGTGCGCCATTCGGTGCCGCTTGCGCTGCCCTGCGGTCGGTCGTCCGCCAGGCCCTCACAGCGCTGCACCCAGACGCAGTTTTCGCCCGCGCCGCAGGGGTCACCGGCCTCGGTCTCAGGCTCTATGGGCGCGCAGCTACCACCCATGTCGTGCAGCAGCAGGTCGGTGTAGGGATAGATGGTCTGGCGCGACAGCACGGCGTTTTCGGGCGCATCGGGAAACAGCAGCGACAGCTCGACGCTGCCGAGGACGCTGCCGGGAGCGCTCGCGGTCTGCCACTGCTGCTGATGGCACCGGCCGCAGCCCAGCTCAAAGAACTGCTCACGCCCGCGCACGACGGCGTCGTCCCAGGTCTGTGTATCCGCGTCGAAGCCCCGACGTGCGGGCACCGCCAGATGGCGGACATAAAACTCGACCAGCGCGAGCTCGACGTCTTCGATGTCGACGCCGCCCGGGAACCTGTCGGGCTCGATCGCGGCCGCGTCCAGACAGGTGGTCTGGGTGGCCGTGCAGTCCTCCTCAGTGAAATAGCGGTTGGTCACACCCATGTCGGCGCGATAGGCGCCGGCGGTCTGCGCCAGCACGGAGGTGCGCGTGGCCTTCAGCCCGAAGCGCGCCACGCGCTCGGTGTTGGTGGTCGGATCCAGCGCGCGATGGGTGCGGCCGCTGATGCCGTCTCCGTCGAGGTCGTCCGGGTCCGCGCCGGCGGCGATGTCCGCGTCCGCGATCGCCTCCAGCAGACCCATGCCGAACACGGCCGGCGCGACCCGCGGCGAGAAGCGAATGTCCGGATCGAACGCGCCGTAGGCCAGATCGCGGACGCGATAGCTGGGCCGTCGCAGCGAAAACGCGCTGCCGTCGTCATATTGCCCAGGCACTTCCTCGTAGCGCACGGCGCCGAAGCCTTCGCCGATTGCGGCACTCGCACCGCCCTCGAAGCGCGCGAGTCCGGCGCTGACGTCATTGCCGGTAAAAGAGTCCAGACCAAAGACGTGCAGAAGGCCACCATAGTTGGGGTCCGGCTGCGGCGCCCCGTCGTCACCACCGATGCTGAGTGCGATCGACATCGCGTCCATGGGCACCGACTCGTTGTCGGGAACCGATCCGCGACCGTCCTTGATGTGACAGCCCTGACAGGTGGCCGCGTTCAGCAGCGGTCCCTGGCCCTCGTGGTCGTTGCGAAAGATCGCGTTGCCCTGCTTGAAGTTGGCGTCGGCCGTGAAGTCGGAGGTGATGGCGCCCGGCGCGAGGCCGAAGGCCTCGTCGTTGCTGCTGAGCACGGTGGCGTCGCCGCCCGAGAAACGCTCGTCGGCGGTCAGCTCCGGTACCGGCGAGGGCGGTGGCATGGGCGCAGGTGGCATGGGCGGAGGCGGCGTCACGGGAGGCGGGGCTGGCGAACCACCGCCGCCACCGCCACAGGCCGCAAGCAGCGCCAGCAAGAACGCAGCACAAAGCACCCGACGGGAGCGGCCCGGCGCAATACAGATCGCGTGCATTTCGCCATTTTCATTGCGAAGCGCAGCGTACGGAAAGACGCTGCGCGAGCTGACACTGTGCGGAACTGGGAGCGACATCTATACGCTCCACCTTGGTAGCGGCGTCTGTCAGGGGCCCTCAGAGTAGCCTCATCGAGCCCCCGACCTGCGACGGTCAGATATCTTCTTCCGTATCCTGCCGCAAGTCACCCGTGGTCAGGTTTAGACCAACAATCGCGTCTTCGATCGCGCCGGTCTGGGTCGCGAGCGCAACGATCGCGCCAGAGATGTTCGGCTCATTGATGCCGATCTGGATCTGGTTGTCGAACGGGACGCCCGCCTTCGCTTCCTGATCGATCACGCCGACCTTGATCATGGTGTCTTCGAGCGCCGCGCGCAGCGTGTTGCTCAGCTCCGCCATGCCTTCGGCCAACAGTAGATCGTCAAAACCGGCACCGCTGACAACCTCGCCACCCACGCGGGTGTAGTCGCCGCGGAAGCTGTTCTGGACGCCCTTGGCGTTCAGGAAGATGTCGCGGTGGGTGTTGTCCGAGAAACAGGAGTGCTCGTCTTCCTGCGAGTTCGTCCGCAGGGCGATGTTCATGCGCTCCCCGGCCAGTTCGCCGAAGCTGAGACGACCCATGCCTTCGAGAATGATGGCGAGCGACGCATCACCGCCGGCAACGAAGTCCGCGTAGTGATTGCCCGTGCCGTTGGGGTTCCACGCATCCACGATACTCTCCAAATCTTCGATAAGGAGATCGGCGGCCGCGAGCAGGTAGTCGCCCCGCCGGCTGCAGATGTCCGCTACGGCCGGGTTGATGCCGCTGGTGCAGCTACCGTCCGCGCTGTAGTCGGTGGCTGGACGCTGGCCGCCCGAGGCGTCGCGCGTGCCCGAGCCGCTGCCGTCGGTGTTGAGGTCCTGGCCCCACAGCAGAAACTCGATCGCGTGATAGCCGCTGGTGACGTTGCGCTCGTCGCCGCCGAGCTCAAAGTTGTCGCGGATGACCTGCGCGGTGATGGTCGGGATGCCGACCGTGTCCGCGATGATGTTGTCGTTCACCGTGGCCACGCTGCCGGGAATCTCGGGGCCAGCATCGCCATCGACGTCGTTGGCCACATAGTCGATAAGCGCCTCGCCCAGCGGCCAAGCGTTGATCATGCCTTCGGGGCCATCGCCTTCCTCGCCGATCGTGCCGTCACCCAGCAGCGCATCGATCGGGCCGACGCGGAACCGATACACCTCGGTCTGACCATAGGGTTCGCGGGACGCGAGCCAAGCGCTCTTGGCGGCCGCCAGGGTATCTTCCGTCGGCGAAGCGACAAGCGCCGCCAGCGCGTCGCGCAGCTCCAGTGCGGTCAGAAGCGAGTCGCCGTAGCTGGCGTATGCAATATTCGCGTTGGTGCGCACGACGTCGTCGCGAGTCACGGCCGCGGGCACGCCTGCTGGACCCTGGGCACCGGCAGCGCCAGCGGGACCAGCCGGTCCAGCGGGGCCCGTATCGCCGTCGTCGCCGTCGCAGGCGCCGAGCATCGCGGTGAACGCGAGCAGCAGCAGCGGCCGCCCGAGGGCGGCACCGCGGGCAGAGTTGCGAGTGTGTGTCTTCATCGTTATGTCCCTATGGTTATCTTCATATTGGGTCTGGGAAGCTTGAGTTGGGTCAGCCGCCGACGTTTAACCGTCCAGTGCGGTCAGCTCAACAACGCTGTCCGGTTCCAGGCCGCCGGGCTGCGCAAGCGCATCGGCCAGCCGCCAAAGCATGGTCGCCGTCTCTGCGCGTCCTTCCGCGTCCACCAGCCGGTTCACAGCAACGTTCAACAACGCGTTGTTGAATCGAACTTCCAGATCGGCCGACGGATCGGGCAGCAGATCGGCGATCTGTTGCCTGAGAATCGCCATGACCGTAGCGGTACGTCGCAGATCCGAGTCCATCGTTGCCTCCCGTGCTGGCCCCCTTTACACCGTAGATTCGCAGAGCTACGTGCAACGCCAGTCCGGATCGCGACGCGCCGAATGTGCCACACAGGCGTTCGGCAGACGCCACGCCCGGGGTCGGCGTCAACGTGCTGTCCAAGCCATTCGCTCCAAAAAAGCAACAGCCAGCAGCCGCATCACGTCACATAGACGGCAGCGCGGATAGCTCGTACCCGACGATTTCGGAGTATACAATGAGAATGATTATTATTTGGATTAATTTTCCAATCGCCGGAGCCGCTTATGCCCAACCCAACCGACCCGTCGCCGCACCAGCGACGCAACCCAACGACCGGCCTGGACGTCAGCGCGCTGTCTGCGGGCGCGCAGGTGACGCTATGGGGTATTCGGGAGTGGGTGGACTGCGCGCATAACCGACGCGACGTGGCGGCCGGGCTGCGCGTCAACTTTCAGCAGCTACGCCATCCCCGGCTCGCGATCGATCTGCTGGACGAGTGGATGAGCACCCTGTCGGCGGGCGCGGTGCGCAACGTGCGCATCTGCCGCCATACCTGCAGCTGCGTCAACGTTGACGAACAGCTGCTGCTGGAGGCGCTGCAGGGGCTGGAGCGTGGTGAGATCACGACCGCTCCCAGCGTGCTGCGACCGCTGCTGCGCGGGGGCCTGGCGCGCGCGTTCTGCCGCAGCGCGCTGCTGTACGTCGAGGAGCTGAACGCATCCGGCGCGACCCTGGTGGGCCGGCGCTATTTACAGGCCGTGACCTGAAGACCTTGACCTGAAGACCTTGGCCTGAAGACGGAGACCGAATCGCAGGCCATTGCCCCAAGGCGACCATCGAGTCGCGGGCTTGCTGGCGACTTCAGGAGCCGCCGCGGCGATACTTGCGCAGCCAGTGCAGGCCGACCGCTGCAATAAAGGCGCAGGCCACCAGAGCGCCAACGCCGATGACAATCGACCCGATGTAGCCGAAAAACTCGCCGCGGTCGACCGGCAGGCGCTCGAGCAGGTAGTACAGCGCCGCGACCAGCGCCACCGCGCCAATCAGGATCCTGCGAGTCAGCGGACGCATCCAGAGCACACCGGCGGCAGCGCGGCGCGAGCCTTACTGGGTCGCCGAGTTGAGGATTTCGAGCAGCTCGACCTCGAAGATGAGGGTGCTCTGCGGCGGGATGCTGCCCGTCGCGCGTTCGCCATACGCCAGGTTCGGCGGAATAAACAGCTTGTACTTGCTGCCGACCGGCATGAGCTGCAGGGCCTCCGTCCAGCCCCGTATCACGCCTTGCAGCGGAAACGTCGCGGGCTTATCGCGCTGGACAGAACTATCGAAGACGGTCCCGTCGATCAGCGTGCCGTGGTAGTGGGTCTTTACAGAGTCATTGATGCCTGGCTTCGGACCGTCACCCGCCGTCATGACCTCGTACTGCAGGCCGGAGGCGGTGGTCACGACACCCTCACGTTTGCCGTTTTCAGCCAGGAAGGCCGCGCCCGCGGACGCGGTCTCCGCCGCGCCCGCCGAGCGCTGCTCTTCCAACCGCCGCCGCAATGCCTGCATGGCCGCCTGACTGTCGGCCTGTGAGACCTCGCTGCCTTCGCCCGCGAACGCCCGACCGACGCCAAGCGCATAGGCGTCGGCGTCGATGAAGTCACCGAGCTGCGCGTAGGTCGCCTGCGCCGAGTTGAAGCCGAGCACATAGCTGGCCTTGACGCTCTCGCTCGCGCTCGCCAAATCGATGCCCGCATCGGCCTCGGCCGCGTCGGTCGGCGCTTCGCTGGCGGGCGGCTGACAGGCACTCAGGAGCGCGCCGAGCAGCGCAACGCACGAGGCGCGCTGCAGGCGACCGACGTGACCTGATGTCCAAGGCGATGAATTAGGGCAAGGGCGAAGGCGCCTCGAGAGCATGTTGTTCTCCGTCTGACCGCAGCCGTGCAAAAACGTGGCTGCCTGAGTTAACACAGATTTAAAGGATAGCCGCTCACCCTGTCGGGAACCACGTCTCAGTCACGCGGGTCAGAGACTGGGAGACGACCGATATCCTGGCGAACGCCGCCGGGTTCACGGCGCGCAGGTCTGGGCGTCGGCGAGCACGGTTCCGGACACAGTCAGACCAAGCGGTCTGGGCGTCGTCCAGAAACGCCATCGGGTTCATGGCAGGCGAGCGACGGGTGCGGTACTGTCCAGTATCCGGATCATTAGCAGGCTCCGGACGTGGGCCAGATGTCGACCAGATGCGGGCCGGATGAGAGCCCGTCGCGCCGCGAAGGCCGAACAGCCGGCGCCGGTCGACACAACAAGACGACAAGAGCGGAATCCCCGCCACGCGAAGTGCGAGAGTTCATGAGAATCAACCGCCAGCAGGCTTTGATGGCATCACTGACCGCCGGTGCGCTCGCCGCCTGCGCGGCCTTTACCAGCCTCGCAGACCCGCTCTACGCCGAACTGAGCGCGACCCTGGCCGACGACGTGCCCACTGCCGATGCGCCGGTCGAGCCCTATCTGCTGGCCGACGCCAACGCCGAGCTCGCCATCACCCAGCCGCAGAACGAGCTGGCGGAACTCGTGCCGAGTACGAGCAGCTTCCACATCGATCCGCTGGACGTGCACAAACGCACCAGCCTGACGGTTGTCGAACAACTGCGCACGGCGCACTACCTGCCGAAGACCCTCGACGACAACACATCAAGCGCCACCTTCGACAAGTATTTGGAGTCCCTGGACGGCGGACGCTCGTATCTGCTGGCGAGCGACATCGCCGAATTCGAACCCTATCGCTACGCGCTCGACGACGCCCTGAAACGTGGCACGCTCGGGCCGGCGTTCGAAGTCTTCAACCGCTACCAGAATCGCGTTGTCGAACGCATCGAATCGACCCTCGCCGACCTGGAAGACGGTATCGCAGACATCGACTTCGACGTCGACGAAGCGCTCGAAATCGATCGCACGCACGCGGCGTGGCCGCGCGACATGGCCGCGGCCGACGACCTCTGGCGGCGGCGGTTAAAGGCCAACGTGCTGAGCATGAAGCTCAACGGCAAGGAACTGTCGGAGATTCGCGAGACGCTGACCAAGCGCTACAAAAACCGCCTGAAGCAGGCGAAGCAGATCCGCTCTGAGGATGCGTTCCAGGTCTACATGAACGCGTTCGCCGCGACCTTCGATCCGCACACGCAGTATCTGTCGCCGCGCACCTCCGAGACCTTCAACATCAATATGTCGCTGTCGCTGGAAGGCATCGGCGCCGTGCTCGGCAACGAAGACGACTACACCAAGGTGATGCGCCTCGTCACCGCGGGTCCCGCCGACAAGAGCGGCCAGATCGAGCCCAACGACCTGATCGTATCTGTGGCCCAGGGCGATCGCGGCGAACTCATCGACGTGGTGGGCTGGCGGCTCGACGACGTGGTCGAGCTGATTCGCGGCCCCAAAGGTTCTGTCGTACGCCTGGAGGTCAAACCCGCCGACAGCCAGGAGCACAAGGAAGTTCGCCTGGTCCGCGAGGCCGTGCAGCTCGAAGACCAGTCGGCCAAGAGCCAGCTACTGGAGATCGAACGCGCGGGCGTAACGCGCAAGATCGGCATCATCGAAATCCCGACCTTCTACGTCGACATCCGCGCGATGCAGCGCAACGATCCCAACGGCAAGAGCACGACGCGCGACGTCAGGCGCCTGATTCAGGAACTGCGAGCCGACGGCGCAGAGGCGCTGGTGATCGACCTGCGCAACAACGGCGGCGGCTCTCTGCAGGAGGCCGACACCCTCACCGGACTGTTCATCAAGTCGGGACCGACGGTGCAGGTTAAGACCGCGCGCCGCCGCGCCAGCGTGTACGCTGATCGCGACAACGCCATCGCCTGGGACGGTCCGATGGCCGTGCTGGTGAATCGCCTGTCGGCGTCGGCGTCCGAGATCTTCGCAGGCGCGATCCAGGACTATGGTCGCGGCCTCGTCATCGGCAGCCAGACCTTCGGCAAGGGCACCGTGCAGACGTTGATACCGCTGAATCGCGGTCAGCTAAAGATCACCCAGGCCAAGTTCTATCGCATCAGCGGCCAGTCCACCCAGCATCAGGGCATCATTCCGAACATCGAATTCCCGGAGCTGTACGACGTCGACCGCATCGGCGAGAGCTCCTACGACGATGCGCTGCCGTGGGACGTCATCACGCCGGCGATCCACCAGGACTACGCCGACATCGATCCGCTGGTGCCAGACCTGCGCGAACGCCACGAGGCGCGCACGGCGGTCGATCCGGACTTCTCCTATCTGCGCGATCTGTCCGAGCGCAGCCGCGAGAATCGCGAGAAGACCCACATCTCGCTCTCCGAGAAGCGCCGCATCGCCGAAAAAGAGGCGGAGGACGCCTGGCGTCTGGCGCTCGAGAACCGGCTGCTGAGCGCCAAGGGCGAGCCGCAGATCAAGTCGCTCGACGACCTTGAGGACGCGGCCGACGAGGACGAAGAACCCGATCCGGCAGACGATGCGATGCTGCGCGAAAGCGGCGAGATCCTGCTCGACTACATGCGGCTGCAGCGGCAGATCGCGCAGGTCGAACACCGCACCGGCTAGACGCGCCCGCGCAACCCCCGAGTCTCAGGTGACGCGAACACACGTCACGCCAGCGCGGCGCGGGCCTCGCGGCGCTGCAGCGCCTCGCGCAATCGTCGATGCCGCTGCGCGGTCACCGGATAGTTCCACACCAGTGCCGACGCCAGCAGAAAGAAGAAGGTCGGTATCACGGCATATTCGACGCGGATCATCATAAGCCCCGCCTCGTTCGCCGCCTGCTGCGGGTCGTAGCCCGTGAGATCCAGCGCCTGCAACGCGATGAACACGCCGAGCGCGATACCAATCTTGTCCACCGCCCCGTGGAACGCAAAGAACAGGCCCGCCCGACGGCGCCTGTGCATCGCCGTGTCGACATCGACAACGTCCGCCATCATCGCCAGCGGCAGGTAGGCGAAGGCGCCGAAGCTCGCGCCCTTGAGCACGAAGAACACCAAGAACAGGTTGAAGTCGCCGGGACCGAGGAACGCCGTAAACAGCACCATGATCGCGGAGTGAGTCATGGCGATGGCGAGCGAGCGATGCTTGCCGTAGCGCCGGCCTAGCCACTGCCACAGCGGTATGGCGGCCACGCCCATCAGGTAATACAGCAGATACACGCGGCCGATGCGATCGCGGGCCTGCAGCACGTCGTCCATGTAGAACGCGAGCACCGCGTGCCGCGACGCTTCGCCAATGACGACGGCGAGCGCGACGAATACGAGGCGCCGAAAGGGCCCGACGCGCCACATGCTGGTGATCTCGCGCCACACCAAAGCGTCCTGCGACCGAGCGGGCTCGATCGGCGGTTCTGGCACCACAAACAGCACCAGCGCCACGGTGAGCGGCAGCAGAAAGAGCAGCGCGACCGCCACCGCGTCGAGCATGTCGGCCGGATCTTCGCGGCCTTGGACTTCCTGCACCACGAAGATCAGCAGCGCACAGCCAATCAGTCCAGCGATCGTCATCACCTGACGCACGGCCGTGATGCGTGAGCGCTGCAGATAGTCGCTGGACAGCTCCGCACCCCACGCACCCCAGGGCAGCACCATCACCGTCCAACCGAAGTAGACGACGCTGTTCCACAGCAGCAGGTACCAGATGTCGACGCCGGGTTCCGGCAGGAACAGCTTGTAGATGCCGAGCGCCATGATCGGCAGACCCAGCAACAGAAAGGGCCGCCGGCGCCCGAAACGGGTGCGCGTGCGGTCGCTGATCCAGCCCATGATCGGATCGGTGACGAAGTCTGTGATACGCGAAACGAGCAGCACGGTGCCGATGGCGCCGAGCCCCAGCCCGAGGCCCTCGGCGTAGTACGGATGCACGAACAGCGTCATCGGAAAGCCGAGGACGGCGATCGGAAACCCGAGACTGCCGTAGGCAACCAGCGTTCCCCACGACAGCCCTCGCGACAGGGTCTGGTCGTTGTTGACTGTGCGTGCTCCCGCGCTGCATGCGTCGGGAACAGCTTACCTTCGCCGCGACGCGCTCGCGATCAGGCGGCTCGTCGGCAGCGGCGCCTCAGTCCGCCGTCTGCGGCAACCGGAAGGCCAGCGAGCGCTCGCGTATCGTCTCCAATAGCGCCGCCTCGAACTCGGCGAGCGCGAAGGTGTGCTGCTGCTGCTCGCCGTAGCGTCGCAGGGTGACCGTCTGTTCCTCGGCCTCGCGCTCACCCACGATCAGAAGATTCGGGATCTTGCGCGTCGTGCCCGCACGAATCTTCTTCGGCACGGTGTCGTTCGACGGCGCCATTTCCGCACGCACCATGTGGCCGCGCAGTCGCGCGACGACCTTATCCGCGTAGTCGTCGTACTGATCCGAGACCGTGATGACCTGCACCTGGATGGGTGCGAGCCAGGTCGGGAACGCGCCGGCGAAGTGCTCGATCAGAAAGGCGACGAAGCGCTCGTGCGTCGAAAACGGCGCGCGGTGGATGCAGTAGGGCGTGTGCAGCTCGCCATCGGAGCCCACGTACTGCAGTTCCATCCGCGGCGGCACCGCAAAGTCGAGCTGCACCGTGGACACCGTCTCGTCGCGGCCCGTGACCGTCGGGAACTGGATGTCGAGCTTCGGTCCGTAGAACGCGGCTTCGCCGGGGCCGTCGACATAGTCGATGTCCATCTCCTCCAGCACCTCGCGCAGGATCTGTTCTGACTCCTCCCAGGCCTGCGGGTTGTCGACGTATTTCTCGGCGCCTTTGGGATCTTCCGGATCCGAGCGCGACAGCCGGGGGAAGAAGCCCTCGAGGCCCAGGATGCCGTAGGCCTCCTGATACAGCGCAATCACGCGTTTGAATTCGTCCTTGATCTGTTCCGGCGTGCAGTAGATGTGCGCATCGTTCATGCACATGCCGCGGACGCGCACCAGACCGCCGACGGCGCCGGACTCCTCGAAGCGATAGACCTGACCGTATTCGGCCAACCGAATAGGCAGATCGCGATAGCTGCGCGGCGAGCTCGCGAAGATCTTGTGATGATGCGGGCAGTTCATCGGCCGCAGCATGTACGACTCTTTGACGCTCTCCTCGCCGTCTTCGCCCGTCTCCTTCAGCTCCATCGGCGGATACATGCCATCCGCGTAGTACGGCAGGTGGCCGGTGGTGTAGTACAGCGACTGCTTCGCGAGGTGCGGCGTCGCCACGCGCTGGTAGCCGTGCTTGAACTCGAGCTCGACCGCGAGTTTTTCCAGCTCATCGCGGATGACCGTGCCGTTGGGCAGCCACAGCGGCAGCCCCTTGCCGATGTCGTTGTCGATCACATACAGATCCAGCTCGCGGCCGAGCTTCTTGTGATCGCGCGCCTGCGCCTCTTCCCAGGCCACCACAAACTCATCGAGGGTGGCCTTGTCGGCGAACGCCCACGCGTAGATGCGCGTCATCATCACGTTGTCGGAATTCCCGCGCCAGTAGGCGCCCGCGACGCTGCGAATCTTGAAGGCGTCGCGCGGTATCTCTTTGGTGGTGTCGACGTGCGGCCCCTCGCACATGTCGAGGAACGGACCGTTGCGATAGAAGGACAGGCCGTCGAGGCCGTGCTTCGACAGCAGCTCCTGCGCGTACTCGCGCTTGTAGGGCTCGTTCATCTCGTCGATGCGTTGCAGCGCTTCCGTCGCCGTCAGTTCCTCGCGATAGAACCGCTGTCCCTTCTTCAGGATCTTCTTCATGCGCCGCTCGAGCTCGGGGAAATCGTCCTCGGTGAGCGGCTCGGACAGGATGAAGTCATAGTAGAAGCCGTCGCGGATCGGCGGACCGAAGCCCAGCGTCGAGCCGGGGCGCATCTCCAGCACGGCCTGCGCCATCACGTGGGCCAGGCTGTGCCGGATGCGGTACAGGTCATCGTCTGCTTCGATGTCGCCGCTGTGTTCGAGTTGGGCCATGTCGATCTCCTGCTAACTGGGCCTGTTCTGCGGATCGCGGCATTGCGGCGACTCAGATCTAGCGATGCGGCGGGGGACAGGCACAAAAAAACCCCGCTCGGCTGCCGCCTGCGGGGTCTTCTTAAAGGTTCATAGGAGAAGAGCTACGGGCAGGCGCGTCGGTTACCGCCCCGTAGTGGCAAGGTCGGGACGCTCGGCCCGGGCCTGTTGATGAAATGGATCAGTGCTCATGCGCGCTAGCTTAGTCACGCGAAGTGGCTTTGCAAGTACCGCCGTGGCACGGTTTCACGTTGAGGGATTGTGGCTGCTGGATATCGAGGGGAGGACGAACGGATGTTTCCGGGGACCTACACGCTGTACGGCACCAAGCGCTCCTACTTCACGGCCAAGCTGGAGAACGCGCTGCGCTTTCAGGCGCTACCCTATGTGCTCGTCGACAAGATGATCCACGACGGCTCTGAGATCGAGCGCCGGACCGGCAGCGGCGCGATTCCGGCGCTGGTCACGCCGGAGGACTGGCCGCTGTCCGACTCCACCCCCATCGCCAGGCTACTGAACGATCGCTATCCCGAGCGTGCGTTCATACCTGCCACGCCCGTGCAGCAGATCGGCGTACGCCTGCTCGAGGACTGGCTGGACGAGTGGTTCATGCGCGTCGCGATGTACACGCGCTGGAACTTTCCAGAATCGGTGGACGCGCTGGTCGGCAGCGGGATCTCGATGCGCGAGCTCGGCAAGCCCTGGCACGCCACCACCGATGCCGAGCGCGCGACGCTGCGCCCGCAGGTGGATTTCAGCCTGCAGCGCATCCGCACCTTTCGCGAGCGCATGACGACCGAGGTGGCGCGCGCCTACGGCACCACGCCAGAGCAGGGACAGGACGTCATGCGCTGGTACGGCGAGTTTCTCGACGACCTTGCCGATCACCTGGCGGTGCATCCGTTCCTGCTGGGCACACGCCCCACGGTCGCCGACTTCGTCATCAGCGGGGGCTGCGCGGCGCACTTCGGCAACGACCTCTACCCGCGCGCGCTCATCGAGGCGCGCGCTCCGGTGGTACTGCGCTACGCAGAGCGCTGCTGGGACGCCACCTGGGAGCACGGCGAATGGCTCGCGGACGATGCGCTGCCGGATACCTGGCAGCCCTTGTTCGCCGCGATGCAGACGCACTACCTGCGCTATCTGCTCGCGAACCGTGAGGCGATCTATGCCGGCACAGACGCCGTCGAGGTGGACTTCGGTGTTGGCATGGTCGCGACGCCGCCGCGGGCGTACCAGGAACTGAGCCGTCTGGACATCCGCGACGAGCTGCTGCGGCTCGCGCCCGGCGATCGCGCCAAGGTCGACGCGGCGATCCCAGCCGGGGTCCTCGACGCCTATCTGGCGCCACCGCTGGGCGAACTTCCGGAGCTGCGCGGCAACAAGGACACCTTTCCGGATCCGCGCGGCATCGGCACGCTCGACGACGTCGAGGCGCCACCAGGCTAGCTAACGACTCTGACCCCCTCGCTCTAGCGGAGCGCGGCGCGGATCGCCATAAAGCGCTGGCCGACACCCAGCCAGGATAGGGTCATTAGCACCCACACGGCGTAGTCGAGCACGCCGAGCAGCAAACCGGCAGCGATCAGCGCCACCCGCTCCACCCGCGTGATGAAGCCGACCGCGGCGGATGCGGTGACGCCCAGCCCTTCGGCGCGCGCGCGCATGTAGCTGATGAGCTGCCCACCGATAAGGGCGAGCATGGCCACCAACGAAAGCACATGCGCGTCGGCCATGCCGTAGGCCAAAGCGATCGCAGCCAACATCGCGCCTTCCGCAACGCGATCCAGCGTGCTGTCGAGAAACGCACCGTACTTCGACTCGCGGCGCGATGCGCGCGCGAGCGCGCCGTCAACAAAGTCGGTGCAGCTAGCGACCAAGAACAGGGCGCCGCCCGCCACGGTCGCGCCGCTGGCGACCAGCCCTGCCGCGAACAGCGCCCCGAACAGGCCCGCGAAGGAGACGGCGTCCGCGCTGACGCCCATCGACGCCAGCGCGTGAACCAGAGGGGCGATGCTCCGTTCGACACGTTGCTTGATTTGGGACCGCAAGATAGGCTCCGAGCAGCGCACTTGGATCAACCTTACGAAGATCGCAGACCGGTTGCCAAGCTGGTACGGGTAGACCCGAATCGGTCCGGGCACGCCTGGAAGGGTCGGGATATCTGGGTATCTCGGTATTCGGGAATCCGAGAATCCGGACACCCAGGTAAAAGGGACGGCAGCAGGAACGGCTTTGGACGCAACCAGCAACTACTACGACGCGGTCTACGACTCATACAAGCTCGGCTGGTCGGCTGATCACCTGCATACCGGCATGTGGGACGAGGCGACCCACTCACACCAGCAATCGCTGATCAACACCATCGACCGCATCAGCGACGCGCTGGATATTCAAACGACCGACCGGGTTTTAGACGCAGGCTGCGGCGTCGGCGGAGCGGCGCGGTATCTTGCCGAACGAACCGGCTGCTCGGTTCATGGCATCACTTATTCGCACGTGCTCCTGGCCGAAGCCCAGGCGGCGCTCGAGCGCTACCCGCACCCCGACCGCGTGCAGTGTCATTTCATGGATTTTGCGGACACCAGTTTCGCCGACGCGTCGTTCACCAAGGTATTCGCGCTGGAAAGCGTTTCTCACGGCCGCGACAAGCATGCGTTCGCGAAAGAGGCCTTCCGGCTGCTCGAACCCGGCGGCAGATTGGTGGTTTCGGACGGCTTTCTGCTTCGGTCGGAACTGAGCGCAGCAGACGACGACATCTACCAAAGATTTCTGGAAGGCTGGGCACTGCCCTACCTTGCCAATCCAGAAGCGTTCGTCGACGGGCTGAAACAAATCGGCTTCGTCGACGCCCGGTTCGAGGACCGAACCGCGGACGTCATGCGAAGCGTTCGCTACATGCATCGAAACGCGCGCATGTCGCGGCATATCTACCGGCTGCTGCACGCCGCACGGATGACCTCCAAAGCGCGCTATTTGAGCGCCGAGTCCGCCTATCTGTATCGCCTGTGCATCGATCGGGGAATTATGGGCTACGGCTTCGCGCTCGCCCGGAAGCCCGAGTAATCCACCAGTGGCCGCCGCGACCGAATCCGTACAGCTAGCCAGCTACGTTCCACCGCCGGTTGTCAGGGCGATCGTCGACGGCGCGTTGGGTTCGCTCGATACGACCCGCGAGTCAGCCGTGATGATCATCGATGTGGCGGGGTTCTCTTCGCTCGCCGACGAGTTGTCTGCGAAGCCGGCCGGCGCCGAACAGCTCTCATCGGTGTTGAATGCCTATCTGGGCGCGGTGATCGACGGCGTCCACCGCCAGGGCGGCGACGTCATCGACTTCTCTGGCGATGCGGTCATCGCCGCGTGGGAGGTCGATTCCGGCGGCACGCTGGGCGAGGCGCTCGCTCATGCTGCGTTTTGCGGCCTATCGATTCGCGACGAGCTCAGCAATTTCGACGCGGGCGACGGGCACCGAATCTCTCTGAAGGTTTCCCTGGGCGCGGGAACCCTGTGGTCATCCGTCGTCGAGGGGGGCGAGGATCGGTCGTTTTACCTGCTGGCCGGCCCGGAACTGATCGACGTCGGTGACGCGCTGTCCGTCGCTCGCTCGAGCGAGGTACTGCTGACGGCTTCCGCCACCCAACTGCTCGCCGAACGCGCCGAGACGACGAGGCTGCGACGCGGCGTCTCGCGGCTGGAGCGTTGCAGCCCGCCCGGTTCCGTGACGCCGCGCCCGGTCGTCCGGCTGGATGCCGCGGGTGACCGCGAGGCGGCGCGGTTCATGGCGCCCCCCGTGCGCCAGACCGTCAGCGCCGGACGCGGTCGCTGGCTCGCGGAGCTGCGCTATCTCACGGTTGGCTTCGTGAACATCGGCGATCTAGATGGGACGTCGCAAGAGGCCAAGGCGACGATCAAGTCAGCCGTTCAAGACATCGCCGACGTCGTTGGCCGCTCGGCGGGCGAGATCGTACAGCTCGTCGCGGACGACAAGGGCATCATCGCCGTGTGCGCCTGGGGCATGCAGGGCATGTCGCAGGAAGACGACGCCAATCGGGCGCTGCTCGCGCTCAATGAACTGAGCGCATCGCTCACCGAGCGCGGCATTCGAGCGAAAGCGGGCGTTGCCAGCGGGCGCTTGTTCTGCGGTGACCGCGGCGGCGCCGAACGCCGCGAGTACGCGCTGGTTGGCAGCGCGATGAACCGCGCGGCCCGGCTGATGCAGAACGCGGACGACCGAGTGTTTTGTGATCAGGCGACCCAAGACCTGATCAGCGAGGGCGAGGCGAGCCAATTGGTGCTCGAATCCGTTGGTCCCCTGACGCTGAAAGGTTTTGCCGAGCCCATTAGCGCGTACGCGGCGCGCCCGGCGCGTCAGGCGGGCACGGTTGATCGCGCGACGTTCGTGGTCGGCCGCAAAACGGAGACCGCGCGCCTGCAACAGGAGCTGGCACGGTTCGCCCAGGGGGGTCAGGGCGCGCGGGCCATCGTCGTCGAGGGCGACGCGGGAATCGGCAAGTCGACGCTGCTTCGCAACGCGGCGGTAGCGGCCCAAGAGATGGGCATGGACGTCGCGATCAGCGCGGCGACGTCGATCGATCAGACGGTCGCGTACGGCGTCTGGCGCGGCGTGTTCTCGTCGCTGTTCGGCGACGGCGAAGCGGCCAACACCCATTCCGGCGCCAAGGCGACCCTTCTCAAGCTGGGCCTCGAGGATCGGCTGGATCTGATCCCGCTGCTCAATCCGGTGTTCGGAATGCAGCTCGCCGAAACGACGATGACAGAGCAGCTGCGCGGCGATGCGCGCACGGCCCTGGCGCACGGTCTGTACCTGGAGCTGTTGAAACGCAGCGCAGGGGAACAAGGGCGCGTCATTCTGCTTGAGAACGCCAGCCACTTCGACTCGGCAAGCTGGACGCTGATCCATGAACTCGCGCGCGTCGCGCCCAATCACCTGCTCTTAATCAGCTCCAGGACCGGGGAAGAGGCGGCCGACGAGACTATCGAGGAATCGCTGACCATCGAGCTGTCGGCGCTGGATGCGCCGGCAACGCGACAGGTCACGGCGTGCGCGCTGGACTGCGAAGAAATCGAGGACCGCGTCTTTCGCTTCGTATGGGAGCGCGCGGGCGGCAATCCGCTGTACGCCGAACAGTTCGCCATCGCTCTGCTGCAGGGCGGCTACCTTAGAATTGGCGCGGGCGTGGCCCATCTGGACGACGACAGCGCCTCGCGTCTGCACAAGCTACCGCACAGGGTGGAACGCCTGACCGTCGGCCGGATCGACCGACTCGCGCCGGACTTACAGCTCGCGCTGAAGGTCGCGAGCGTCGTTCAGCACGCCATTACACCCGAGCTGTTGGCCGGGATTTATCCGGTCGAAACCGCGCGCGGCGAGATCGATCGCTGTTTGGTCAGCCTGCTCGACCAGGGCTTACTCAAAAAGCGCGAAGTGCGGCAGCGCGACGTCTATGAGCTGGCTAGCACGATCGTGCGCGACGCGGCGTACGGCATGCTGTTGTTCGAGCAGCGCAGGGACCTGCACCGCGCGGCCGGCGCCTGGTTCGAGGCGGAGCACGCGGAAGATCCGGCGACCGTCAATGCGCTGTTGGCCTATCACTACACCGAGGGCGAGGTCCCCGGCAAAGCGATCGTCAACAGCGATCTGGCCGGTCAGCAGGCGCTGGTCAGCTCGGCCAACAAAGAAGCGCTGACCTTCCTGCGCTCCGCGGCCGACATGGCTCGTCACAACAACTTCGAGCACGACGGACCCCCGGCGGCGCTGCGCAACGACGGTATCGCGGAAGCGCTCTACCGGTTGGGCTACATGGTGCAGGCAGAAAGAGCGATTCGCGCTGGCCTCGCCCATCTGGGACAGCGGGTGCCGAACCCATGGATCGGCTTAGCCACGCAGGCGTTCGCGGCGCTCAGACACTATTCCTGGCGGCGCGGGGACGGCGAAGAGCCCTCGGACGCCACGCGCGAGCAGCTCGAGCTGGCCTATCGGATGTACGAACGCCTCGTTCGCTCCGCCTATCTCGACATGGATACGCCCACCATGGCGTACGGCACGCTGCGCTGCCTGTTGACGGCCGAACGCCTGGGACCCTCGCCGGAACTTGCCACCGCGTACTCGGTGATGAGCGGCGTGATGGGTTTGCTATCGCTGCACCGTCCGGCCCGCTCCTTCGCGGACAAATGCCAGGACACGATCGCATCGATCGATGCCGGCGGCACGCTGACCGAGGCGCGGGGTATTCAGCTCATCGCCGTGTACTTCTGCGGCGTCGGAGACTGGGACGCGGCCGACCAGCTCATGGATCGGGCGCTGGTGCAGTTCGAGACCTACGGCGAAGAGACCGAGGTGGGGAACGTGCTGCAGATGCAGGCCAGGAACGCGTTCAATCGCGGCGACCTCGACCAACTCGAGCGCGTCAACGAACGCATCATGCTGGAGGCCGAGCGGCGCGAGGCACAGCAGGAGATCGCCTGGGGAAACAACAACGACGTCGAGCGGCTGCTCAGTGTCCACCTCGATGCGACCGAGGCGCTGCGTCTGGGTGAACGCAACCTCGAGCGCTTGCAAGCAGGAACCCATCTGCCCGGCAACCTCGCGCAGTGCGAGGCGCTGATCGCGGCAGCGAGCCTTCGAGTTCTCGGACCGATTGCGGGCCTCGAAAGCGCCGAGCGCGCGCTCAACACCCTCGTCGCCGGTTCCAACACCACCTATGGCATCGCCTCGGCCTACAGCTACGTCTGTTCTGTCCTGCTGAGCTGTGCATACCACCCGGAATTGCCGACGGAACGCCGGGAGGCCGCGCGCAAGCTCGTGCCCGCCGCGCTGAAGCGCCACCGGAGCTTCGCGGGCGTTTACCCCATTGCGACCGCCAGATCGTTGCTGTTTCGCGGCCGGGCTTACTGGTTGGCTGGCCGTACCGGCAAGGCCAAACGCGCCTGGCAGGAGGCGGCCGCGCAGGCAGAACGACTTGGCGTCACGTACGACCTGGGCCTGATCCGGCGGGAGCTGTACGTGCATGGGGTCGACAGCGGACAGCGGCACGACGGCCACAAGGAAGCGGGCTCGAGACTGCTGCTGGAGGCCGGCGTAGATCCGGTCAAAGTCGAGGCGATGTTTGTCGACCTGGCGCTGGACTAGCCCTTTCGCAGGTCTGCCCGACGGCCTCTGCCGACGGCTGGCCGCCTCCGCCCTGCATCGCTCCGACGCCTGGGGTGTGGCGATGATTTCCTGCGGCATCGCCCTGTGGCTGCACGGCAACGCGTCCTTGGACGGCCTGATCCTCGTGACGACCATCGGCATCGCGTATTGGTTCGGATACGCCGTGAACGACTATTTCGATGCCCCGGACGATGCGCTGGACGAACGCGACGGACACCGCAATCCGTTCGTGGGTCCGCCGATTCCCGCCCACATCGTGCGCGTCTGCGCGATCCTGATCGTGGCGCTGATCTGCGCCGGTTTCGCACGCTTCGGCGCGGCCGGTCTCGCCGCGTTCTCTCTGGCGTTACTAGTGGTTTTTGCTTACTCCGCGCCGCCGGCTCGATTGAAACATCGTCCCGGCTGGGACGTGGCGACCCACGCGCTGTTCGTGCAGACCTACCCGTTTGCGCTCGGCGTAGTGCTCATGGATGCCAGCTGGCAATTCGCAGACACCTACATTGCCGGCACCTGCCTGTTGGCCTCGATGTCTGGCCAAGTCGCGCAGCAGATCAGAGACATCGAGGTCGACGCGCGCACCGGCTCCACTTTCGTCACCGCGCTCGGCGAGCGGCGCGGCAAGCAGACTCTGGTCGCCATCACGGTGCTGTTGGGTGTTGTCGTCGTACTGGGTCTCGTCGTTGGCGTCATCCCGCGGGTGCTTGCGCCGCTGGCGGTTGCTTTCCTGCCGGCGTTCGTCGCGCGCGTCCGGGGGGTAGGCGCTAGATCCCAGCACTTACAGGCTGCTTGCAGCGCCTTTGCGCTTTTATATGCTATCTATCTCCTGCTGCGCGTCTCGGCGCCACTGTCTGCGCCGGTTGCGACAGCGATTGGGGGGATCTCATGATGGAAACGATTCGCGATTGCGATGTCCTGGTGATCGGCTCGGGCGCTATTGGTGCGACCTACGCTCGCTGCTTGGCGGGGATGGGTCGGCAGGTCGTGATGATCGATACCGGGCCGCAGATTCGCAGTCGCCCGGGCGAACATCTGCTCAACACGTTTCGCTATCAGCACGAACCAAACTTGTCGCTGGATGAGGGGCTGGCAAACCACAACACCTACTCGACGGCGCAAAACTACCTGCCGCAGATGCTGCCCCCCGGTGCCTATCGGCCAGACTTGAAGCGTCTGAATTTCGAAAATCCAAACCAGGACCCCAAGCTCAACATGCCTTTCGCCGCCTCGATGTACGCGGTCGGTGGCATGTTCTCGTTTTGGTCGGGATTCGCGCCGATTCCCACGAAGGCAGACCGTACCGATCTGATTCCGGAAGACGACTGGGGACCGATGATCGACATGTCGATCAAGCTGCTGAACGTGCATACCGACGCGTTCGAACCGTCCATCGTCAATAGCTGCGTGCGCGAAGTGCTGTCGACGCCAGAGCGCACGGTGCGCAACATGCCTATGGGTGCCCAGAAGCGTTCGGTCGATGCCCAGGTGCCCGGCAGCGGCACGTACTACGTCGACTGGACGGGCTCGGACACGATTCTCGGCCCACTACTTGGCGACGACAATCGCACGGTGAGCAACCTGCAGATTCTCGAGAGCCACCGGGCGGAAGAGATACTGCACGACGGCGCACATGTGACCGGCGTGCGGGTGCGGAATCTGCGCAATCTCAGCACCATCGAGTTCCGCGCAGCGCAGTTCGTCGTCGCGACCAACGCGCTGCCGGGCGCGAGCCTGCTGTGGGCGTCGGGCGTGCGGCCGCCAGCGTTGGGACGCTATCTGTGCGACAACCCCGTCGCGACCGGCAACATCCATGTCGGCGATGCATTCGTCGAGCGACTCCGCGGCCATCCGGACAACCCGTCGACGGGCGAGGCGGTGCCCATCCCGTGGACCGATCCCCCACCGAAAACCGGGTTGGCGCCCACCGCCGATTGCCCGTGGCTCGTTCACGTGTCGCGCACCGGACGCGTCATGACCTACCACACGGCCTCTGATGTTCGCCTGAGCATGGACATCACGGGGTACACCACCGTGGAAGCACGCAAAGAGAATTTCGTCGAGTTCAGCGACACGATGCAGGATCGTTTCGGCATGCCGCAGATGACGTTCCACTACAGCCTGACGGACGCCGACAACGCGCGCTGTCAGGCCATGCTGCAGGACGTCAACGAACTCGGTAAGACGATTGGCGTGTGGGGCAAGATGTCGCGGCCGCCGTTCGAATCCGGAGCGACGCTGCAGGTGCCCGGCACGTCTCTGCACATCACCGGTGTGACGCGCATGGGCACGGACGACACCGACTCGGTGGTGGACAGCAACAGCCGTGTCTGGGGCTTCGACAATCTGTACGTCGGTGGCCAAGGCGTGCTGCGCGAGAGTATGGCGATCAACCCCACGTTCACCTGCTGTGCGATCGCGATCAAGTCTGCCGCGTCAATGCTCGGCATATCCGTACAGGAACTGGAGTCCAAGGTGGCACCGACGCCCGAGACCGCCGACCCCGGAATGCCGCTGGATTGGCGCCGGCCCGACTCCGGCTACGCGTAGACACCCGCGCAATGCGCGCAGCCCGATCGGGATGCATAATGCGTCCCGGGGGAGAAATCTGTGCGAACAAAAATGATCTGCGAACCGTCGATCGCGGCGCGCCCGCGATTTTGCGCCCTGCAATGGGCGCCCTGCGATGAGCACTCCGCGATGAGTGCCCGCCAATGACCATAAGAGTCGCGATTGCAGGGGTCGGCAACTGTGCGAGCGCCTTGGTACAGGGCACGCATTTCTACCGGGACGACAACCCTCACAACAGCGGTGTGGGTCTGGCTAACCCGACGCTCGGCGGCTATCGCTGCGCGGACATCGAATTCGCCGCCGCGTTCGATGTGGATGCGCGCAAGGTGGGCAAGCCGCTGACGGAGGCGATATTCGCAAGCCCAAACTGCGCGGCGCGTTTCGCCACAAACATCCCCGACGACGGCGTCATCGTCCAGATGGGACCGGAACTGGACGGCATTGCGGAACACATGCGCGGCGCCGTCGACGGCGATGCGTTTTGTGTCTCCGACGAGCCGCCCGTTGCGCTCGAAGAGGCCCTCGCCGCCTCGGGCGCGGACGTACTGGTCTGCTATATGCCGGTTGGATCCACCCGCGCGGCGGAGCGCTATGCGGAGGCCTGCATCAATGCGGGTGTGGCGATGGTTAACTGCATGCCCGTGCCCATCGCATCGTGTCACGACTGGGCGGCGCGCTTTCGCGACGCTCGACTGCCTATTGTCGGCGATGACATCAAGAGTCAGGTCGGCGCAACGATCGTGCATCGAGTGTTGGCGGCGCTGATGGAAGATCGCGGCGTGAAGCTCGAGCGCACTTATCAGCTCAACACCGGCGGCAACACAGACTTCTTGAACATGCTCGATCGCTCGCGATTGGAGCACAAGCGCCGCTCCAAGACGGGCGCGGTGCAGGCGCAGCTCGCGACTCCGCTTGCGGATCGCGACGTTCACATCGGCCCGTCGGATTTCGTGCCCTGGTTGGATGATCGCAAGTTGGCCTTCATTCGGCTCGAAGGCAGCGGCTTCGGCGAGCAAGCGGTGGAGATGGAGATCCGGCTGTCGGTGGAAGACTCTCCCAACAGCGCGGGCGTGGCGATCGACGCGATTCGGTGCGCCAAAGTCGGGCTCGATAGAGGTTGGATCGGCCCCATCGAACCGGCGTGTGCGCTCTATATGAAGAGCCCGCCCGTGCAGCATCGCGAAGACGAGGCGACTCGCGACTTGAAGCAACTGCTAGACGGGTGAGTGCGGGCGCACCGGAAGCGGATGGCGGCGTGGGCCGCGCTGGACTGATCGCGGCAGCTTATCGGCAGAAGGCCGTACAGCGGGTGTGAACAGCCAGACTTCAAACCAACAGCATGTCGACGACGCAGCCCGGCGCGATCTCGCGGCCGCGCTGAGACTCGCGGAACGCTGCGGTTTCCACGAGGGAATCTGCAACCACTTCAGCCTGCAGATCGACGCGACGCGCTATCTGCTGAGTCCCCACGGCATCCACTGGTCGCGCGTGTGCGCCAGCGACATTCTGCTGATCGACGCCGCAGCACCCAGCGGTGCCGCGGAGCTATCCGCGCTGAACATCCACGGCGCCATCCACGCCCAGCACCCGGACGCGGCCTGCGTGCTGCACACCCACATGCCCTTCGCGACCACCCTGACCTGCCTGCGCGACCAGCGCCTGAAGTACATCAGTCAGAACAGCCTGCGATTCTTCGATGACGTGGCCTACGACGATACCTACAACGGGTTGGCGGAAACTGCTGCAGAGGGCGCGCGTATCGCGGCAACAATGGCGGGCAAGCGCGTGCTGTTCCTGGTTAATCACGGCGTGGTCGTCACCGGCGCCACGGTCGCGGACGCCTGGAATCGACTGTATTACCTCGAGCGCGCCTGCGAACTGCAGGTCCGGGCCCTGTCGGCAGGCCAGCCGCTGGCGGAGATCGGCGCCAACCTGGCGCGTCGAACCCGCGCGGAGTTCGATGCCGGGGCCGACTATGCACAGGTGCACTTCGCCGCGCTGAAAGACCTGCTCGACGACGACTACACAACCTAAGCCGCAGCCTTACTCCAGCGCCAGGCTCGCAAACAGATCGGCCATGCGATCCGCGTCATAGTCCAGGACGTCGGTGAGAACCGCCACGTTGTGTTCGCCCATGTCCGGGCACGCATGCGTCACCTGAGCTGGCGTCGCGCTCAGTCGATAGCGCGAGTTTTCGACCACCATCTCGCCGAGGCTCGTGTGCGGCACGCTGATGAAGTGATCGCGCGTTTGCAGCTGCGCATCGGCCCAGCACTCGTGCGCGTTCTGCACCTGGTGAGCGGCCACGCCCGCTTCGATCAAGGCGGCCTGCGCCGCGGCGGCGCTCCGACCCGCGGCCCAGGCGGCGAGCCGCGCTTCGATCTCGTCTTCGCGCGCCTTGCGATCGCTCGCCGACGCAAGCGACGCATCGTTGGCCCAATCATCGAACACACACAACCGACACAGCGCGGTCCAGGCCGCGTCGTCCTGACAGGCGATGGCGATCCACTCGTCATCGCCGCTGGTGGCGAACACGCCATGCGGGCACAGCGCCAGGTCGCGGTTGCCCATGCGCTGCCAGACGCGCCCGCTCGTCTCGTAGTCGATGATCGCTGGCGCCAGGAAGTGGATGGCCGCCTCCGCCTGCGACAGATCGATGCGCTGCCCCTCGCCGGTTCTGCGTTTGTGCTCCAGCGCCGCCATCAGGCTCGCGAGCATGAAGCGCGGCGACACCGCGTCCGTATAGGCGAGATAGGGACCGGCCGGCGAGCGCTCCGGCCAGCCCGTGAGCTCGTAAAACCCCGCGATCGCCGCCGCCATGTTGCCGTAGCCCGGCATCTGGGCGCGATCGCCGCTCTGCCCCATCAGGCAGCTCGACAGCATGATGAGATCTGGGTTTTCGGCTTTCAGGGTCTCGTAGTCCAGCCCCCATTCGCGCATTGCTTTGGGCGAGAACGACTCGGTCACCACATCGGCCCAGCGCACCAGTTCGAGCAGCAGCTCGCGGCCGGCCGGGTTGGAGGGGTCGACCGTGATGCCCATCTTGCCGGCGTTGAAGTTGCCGAACGCGGCGGAATTGGCGACGTCCTGCACGTCGTTCTTGAACGGCGGCGAGGCGCGCACCGCGCAGAGGCGCGAGGTCGACTCGACGCGTATCACCGTCGCGCCGTGGTCCTGCAGAACCCGGGTAAAGATCGGACCCGCGATGATCCACATGAAGTCGAGGACCTTGAGGCCCTTGAGCGGTAACTCCCGAGGGGCCCCGGAAGACGTCGCCGGCTGCGACGGCGCGAGCGGCGAAAACCCATCGCCGCCCACGTTCGCTGGCGCGTCCGTCGGCGGCGCGAGCGGTGCGGCCGAGAACTTCGCGCAGGGACCCGGGACGCGCGCGCCGGCGCCGTTCGACTGCCAATAGCCTCGCGACCTGAAGTGGCGTTCGTCGAGCATTCCGGCGACGTCGAGCGTCGGCGCGATGTAGATGCCCCGCGCCAGACCCTCCTCGAACAGCTCCTCGCGCGTCCGGGTCAGGGTGAACGCCTCGATCTGCTTGCACAGCGCAAAGTAGGGTTCGGGCGACTTGCCCGCGCCGATCATGGCGGCGATCTCGATGCCCCAGTCCATTTCGGCGTCGTCCGCGCTGCAGTAACCCGCCTCCGCCACCCAGCGCAAGAGGCGTCGATTGGGTTCGCTGAACGCGGGCCCGAACAGCATGGTCACCGCGACGTAGCCGTTCTTGCACGGCCAGGTCAGACGCACGGGAAAGGTGCTCGCGAGCCCGCCGGCTTCGCGCGTAATGATCAGCTCCGATTGATTCATCGGCCCGAGAAACCCCGACAGCACCGCCTGCGTGCACGAAACCTGGGCGGAGATATCGACGTGCTGGCCCAGCCCAGAACGATGCCGCTCCTGCAGTGCGATCAGCGCGGCCCCGGCCGCGTCTGCGCCAGCGTGCAGAAAGGTCTGGGGCACGCTGGTGCGCACCGGCGCCAGGTCGCGATCCCCGGCGAGCGCGTGCGCGCCGCTTGCGGCCCAGACGGTGAGATCCGTGGCCGGCCAGTCGGCCTTGGGGCCGTCGCCCCCGAACGGCGAGATCGATACGACGATGAGTCGCGGGTTGATCGCGCGCAGCGTCGCCTCATCGACGCCGAGCGCGGCACGCCGCTGTGGCGCATAGGACTCGATGAGAAAATCGGCCTCGCGCGCGAGCTTATGCAGCGCCTCTCTGCCCGCCGGCGTTTCCAGGTCGAGCCCCCGGCTGCGCTTGCCGCGGGCGTAGGCCTGCCACCAGGCGCCCGCCGGCGCCTGGGATCGCACACTCGAACCACCTGGTGGTTCGATCGCCAGCACCTGAGCGCCCAGATGCGCGAGCAGATAGCCGCAAAACACGCCGCGTTCGTCAGCCAGATCCAGCACCCGATAGTCCGCAAGCATCCCGCTTTCCCCCTTGCAGTACCCGCCGCACCATCATTGTAAGCGGCGGTCCCCGAAGAAATTCAACTCATCGGTTGAATTTTCTCGGAACCAAGCCTATATTAAACCCTATGGTTGAATATAGCGCCCCAGACCCCACCCAGCTCGACGCCGTCTTCGGCGCCCTGGCCGATCCGACTCGTCGGGCCATGCTGCGGCAGCTAAAGCAGGGCCCGCGCAGCGTGGGCGAGCTGGGGGCACCGCACGACATGTCTTTCGCGGGCGCGGCTAAGCACGTCAAACGTCTCGAACAGGCGTCGCTAGTGACCCGCGAACGGCGCGGTCGCCAACAGATGTGCCGACTGAACCCCGAACCCCTGGCCGACGCCCAGCGCTGGCTGGAGCAATACGCCGCCTTCTGGACTGAACGGCTGCACGCACTGGAGACGCTGCTGACGGCGGCGGATGACGATCAAGGAGCGCCCGATGACCGACACACCGAGTAACTACGCCCAGCAGCGCAGCCCGACCAGTCTCGAGATTGCGCATCAATTGCCCGGACCCATCGAGCGGGTCTGGGATCACCTCGTCGACGGCGAGTTGCGCAAGCTGTGGTTCTGCGGCGGCGCGACCGCCGACCACGTCGGCGGCAAGATCGTGCTCGAATTCGACCACAGTCGACTGTCGACGCGCGCCACGCCCCCCGAACACGAGGGCGGCGGCCGCGTCACCAACGAGGGCGAGGTGCTGCGTTTTGAGCCGCCCAACGTATTCGCCTTCAACTGGTTCGAACACGACGGCGTGGAGCATTCGCGCGTGACCATCACGCTGACCGAGAAGAACGGCGGCGTGGAGCTGCATCTGCTGCACGAGCGGCTAGAGAAGCGCACCGATCGCGTCAGCGTCGCCGCCGGCTGGCACGCGCACTTCGACCTGCTCGGCGATCTGCTGCGCGGCGAACCGGTCAGAGACTTCTGGGACGTGCACCTGGCGCTCGAAAAACACTACGATGACGCGCTGCCCTGAGCGTCCGCGCGAGCCGACGGACCGGTCCGTTCACGCAACCCTGACGGGCGCCCTTGCTACCATCGGCGCCCATGGACACCAAGGCAGAGTCCCGCTATCAGGAGCCGCACGGCTCGACAGCGCCGCCCCCGCGCGCCGCACCGAGCGCCCGGCGCTGGCCGGTTACGGTCCCGCTGCTGGCCGTCGCGCTGACCGCGTTCAGCGCGCTGCTGCCCGTCCTCATACCGCTGTCGTTTCTGGGCGCGCTGACCCGCAATGCCCGCGGCGCGCCCCGGGCGCTGGCCTTCATCTACTGGTATCTGCTGTGTGAAACCGCCGGCGTCGCCGTCAGCCTGTGGATCTGGCTGCGCCACGGCCGCAACGACGAGCGCTTCTTCGCGGCCAACTTCCGGCTGCAGTGCTGGTGGGCCAACGCGCTGATGCGCGGCGCCGAGATCCTCTACGAGCTGCGCTTTCACATCGACGGCACCGAGGCGCTGAATGGGCCCGCGGCCATCATGCTGCCGCGCCACTCGAGCATCGCCGACACGGTGCTGCCGGTCGTCTACTACGCCCTGCCGCAGGGCTATCACCTGCGCTACGTGATGAAGCGCGAGCTGCTGTGGGATCCCTGCCTCGACATCGTCGGCAATCGGCTGCCGAACTACTTCATCGATCGTGGCGGCGCGAACTCGCAGGCCGAGGCCGCCGCCGTCGGCGCGCTGCTCGCGAGCGCGGCGCCGCACGAGGGACTGCTGCTGTATCCGGAGGGCACGCGCTTCAGTCCCGCGAAGCGAGCCCGGCTCGAAGACAAGGCAGCCAGCGACGACGCGCTGCGCGAACAGCTCGAGCGCTGGCCGGACCTCATGCCGCCGCGGCTGGGCGGCTCGCTCGCGGTGCTCGAGGCGAACGCGGCAAACCCACGCGACCTGATCTTTCTCGCGCACACCGGCTTCGGCGGTTCGTCGAACTTCGTCGAGCTGCTGAACGGCAGCTGGGCACACAGCGACGTGCATCTGTTCTTCTGGCGCGTGGCCGCGCGCGACATTCCAGACGCGCCAGCGGGTCGGCAGGCGTTTCTGTTTCAGCAGTGGGATCGCATGCAGCGCGAGGTGGCGCGGCTGCGGGGGTGAACGGGGCGTCGCCAGTGTGCGCTTCCGCACCCGGCTTGAATGCTCCCGCTCCGCCCCCATAACTAGCCTACGTACAGGCATTCCGACACCGTCATGACCGACAACCCACGCGACGAGACCACCGCGGACGGCGAATTCATCGTCGAGGCCGAGATCATCACGGAGCCCGGCCAGGCGCTGGTCCTGCCGGCCGACGCCCTGCCCGCTCGGCTGTTCATCCTGCCGCAGAGCCACCGCCCGTTCTTCCCCGGACAGGCGATGCCGCTGGTGCTGGACGCCGAGACCTGGGCGCCGATGATTCGCGCCCTGCAAGAGGCCGAGCAGGACGTGGTGGGGCTGGTGCTGGCGCGCGAGCACGCCAAGGGACCCGAGTCCCGGATGACGCCGGAAGACCTTTTCGAGGTCGGCTGCGCCTGCCGCATTCATCGCGTGCAGCACAGCGACGATCAGATCCACGTGCTGCTGGAGGGACTGCAGCGGTTTCGCATCAGCCAGTGGCTAAACCGCCGCCTGCCGCTGCGCGCCGGCGTGCGCTACCTGCATGACGCGACCGACGCCCGCGACTCCGAGGTCAAGGCGTACGCGGTCGCTATCATCAACATCATCAAGGAACTGATCCCGCTCAATCCGCTGTACGGCGAAGAGCTGAAGGCGTTTCTGTCGCGCTTCAATCCCAATGAGCCGGCGGCGCTCGCCGACTTCGCCACCGCCCTGACGTCCGCCGACAAGGCCGACCTGCAGGCCGTGCTGGAGACGCCTGCCCTGCTCGCGCGGCTCGAAAAAGTTGTGACGCTGCTGCACAAGGAGCTGGAGATCGCGCGCGCGCAGATGGACATCCGCGAGCAGGTCGAAAACGAGATTCGGGGCCATCAGCGCAAGGCGTTTCTGCGCCAGCAGCTCAAGTTCATTCAGAAAGAACTCGGGCTGGAAAAAGACGACAAGACCAACGACATCGACACTTTTCGCGAGCGTCTCGACGCGCTCGACCTGCCCGATGCCGTGCAGCAGCGGGCCGAGGAGGATCTGGCGAAACTCGCGCTCTTGGAACCCGGCTCGCCCGAATACGGCGTGGTGCGCAACTACCTCGACTGGCTGAGCCGCCTGCCCTGGGGCGTCGTCAACGAGGACAACCAGGATCTCGTTGCCGCGGCCAAGGCGCTGGACGCGCATCACGAGGGCCTCGACGACGTCAAAGAGCGGATCCTCGAGTTTCTCGGCGTCGGCATCCAGCGCGGCGAGGCGGGCGGCTCCATCGTCTGTTTCGTGGGTCCGCCGGGCGTCGGCAAGACGTCGCTGGGTCGAGCCATCGCCGCGGCGCTAGGGCGCGAGTTCTTTCGCTTCTCGGTCGGCGGCATGCGCGACGAGGCGGAAATCAAGGGCCACCGCCGCACCTACGTCGGCGCGCTGCCGGGCAAGCTGATCAGCGCGCTGAAGTCCACGGGCGTGTCGAACCCCGTGATCATGCTGGACGAGATCGACAAGATCGGCGTCACCTATCAGGGCGACCCGGCGGCAGCGCTGCTGGAGGTACTGGACCCCGAACAGAACGACAGTTTCACCGATCACTACCTGGAGCTGCCGTTCGATCTGTCGCGGGTGCTGTTTATTTGCACGGCAAATCAGCTCGACACCATTCCGGGTCCGCTGCTCGACCGCATGGAGGTCGTGCATCTCGCCGGCTATCTCGCGAAAGAGAAACTGGCGATCGCGCGCAAGCACCTTCTGCCGCGCCAGCTCGAGCGCGCGGGGCTGCGTAAACGCGGCGACGTCTCGATCGAGGCTGCCGCGCTGCGCCTGATCGTCGAGGACTACGCGCGCGAGGCGGGCGTGCGGCGTCTGGATCGGCACCTCGCGACCATTGTGCGCAAGGCGGTGCTGAAGAAACTGCGCGGCGCCGACGCGCCGATCAAGGTTACCAAGGACGACGTTGCCGACTATCTCGGCCCGCCGCCGTTCAAGACCGAGGCCGTAGAGAGCGGCGTGGGCGTCGTCACGGGCCTGGCCTGGACCGCCATGGGCGGCGCGACGCTGCCGGTGGAGGCGACCATCAGCCACCGGCGCGGCGCGGGACTGAAGCTCACCGGTCAGCTCGGCGATGTCATGCAGGAATCCGCGAGCATCGCCTACAGCTACGTGATAGGTAATGCGCAAGCATTCGGTATCGAGCCAGCGTTCTTCGACGACGCCTTCATTCATCTGCACGTGCCGGCGGGCGCGACGCCCAAGGACGGCCCGAGCGCCGGCATCACGATGGCGAGCGCGCTGATCTCGCTCGCGCTCGGCAAACCGCCGCGCAAGAACGTGGCGATGACGGGCGAGCTGACCCTCACCGGCCGGGTCTACCCCATCGGCGGGGTGCAGGAGAAGCTGCTCGCCGCGCGCCGGGTGGGGGTCAAGCGCGTGCTGCTGCCGGAGGCGAATCGCGGCGAGTACGAGGAAGTGCCCGAGCACATTCGGCAGGGCATCACGATCGACTTCGTCAGCGACTATGCGGAGGTCGCGGAGCTGCTGTTCTGAGGCCGCTCGCCTTGCGGCGCCGTCATATGACGATTAGAATTCGTCATATGACTTGAATCGGGGCATCGCCATGCTCGCGCTCGAGGCCTATCACAATCCCGGCAGCCTGCCGCCTAGCCGGCCGGAGCGACTCGGTCTGCTGCTCGGCCTGACCGATGGCCAGCCGCTAGACGACCTGCGGCTCGCGGAACAGATCGCGGACGGCCTGCTGGTCTCGTCGGCCGATGCCATCGCGAACATCGTCGGCGACTCCTGGGTCGCCGGCAAACTCATTCCCGAGGCGACCCTGCGACGCGCGCGCAAGGAGCAGCGCCCGCTGTCGCGCGAGATGAGCGAACGGCTGTACGAGATCAGTCGGGTGATCGACGCACTCGGTCGGATTTACCACGGCGATCGCGACGCCGTGATGCGTTTTCTGACCGAGCCCCACCAACTGCTGGACAACCAGTCGCCGTTGGAGATCGCCCGCTCCAGTTCCGCCGGCAGCGACGCCGTGCTGAACCTGCTCAAGCGCGCCGAGTCGGGATTTGCCGTATAGCCGCGCCCTGCAGGCGCCGCTGACGGCCTATCGCATCGGCGACCCCCTGGGCGAACATCCGATCTGGGACGACGGCGGCGCTCGCGCGCTGTCCGGCCGCTGGCACGCCGCAGGCGATCCGGTGATCTACGCGAGCGAACGCTACTCGACGGCGATGCTGGAAAAGCTGGTGTATCTGCCGGGCCGGCTGCCGCCCAATCAGCACTACGTCGAGCTAACCATCCCCACAGGCGTGAGCTATGAGGTGGTCAACGGCGATGCGTTGCCCGGCTGGCACGCCAAGGACGGCCGGGTCTCGCGCGCCTTCGGAACCCAATGGGTCCGCGAACGACGCAGCGCCATCCTCATCGTGCCCTCGGTCGTCGCGCGCATGGAGCGCAATCTGATCTTTAACGCGAGCCACGACGATTTCTCCCGCATCGAGGCAGGGCTGGAGACGCCGGTGTGGTGGGACGAGCGACTGTTCACCTGAGCGGTGTTTCCCGTCAGTGTTCTTGCGCGGTCCTGAGCACGCGCTTCCAGTCAAGGTCGTGCGCTCATCCGCCCGTAAAGCGGCGGATGACGTTACGGGTCACCGTCGCGATCTCGGCGTGGCGCAGGCCATACGCCCAGTCGGTACAGCCCGTCGTAAAGACCTCGCCCGCGCCGCTGCTGCCATTCTCGCGCTCACGCCTGCTGTAGGTTCCCATCACGGCGTGGGCGTCGGCGAAGCGTCGACGGTTCGCGTCATTGTCTTCTCCGCCGATGCGTTCGGCCACCCAGTTGAGCTCGCCGACGTAGCTGTCATCGAGGCCCTCGGCAACCTGATGAGTCTCCCAAAGCCGCGCCGGCGCGGTGCCCAGAATCGTGAAACTCGTCGGCGTACCGTCGCGACCCGTCGGCACGAGGCGACCTTCGCGCTCCACGAACTCGCAGCCATCACACTCGTAACCCACGACCAAGCCAGCGGCACCCAGCGTGTCACCCCGCGAGAGATTTAAGCCTGCAAACGCCCAGTGGTCTGGTTCCTCGACCTTATAGCCGCCCGTGCCTCGCGGCGCGTTTGGCATGTGCGCGTATCCGCCGCGGGTAAAGGAGACGCCCGTCATCTGGTTTTCCGGGCGGCCGACGAGGGGATCAGACCACATGGTGGAAAGCGTCGGTGCGCCGGATTCGTCGTAGTGCGGATCTTGTTCGATGTCGAACTTGAAGCCGATCATCCGCTCGTACTCGTCGCTAAAGCGAACCTGCCAAAACGACGTGTTACCTGAAAAGAACGCGGCGTTGCCGCCGGCATCCAAGTAGTCCTCCACGGCGTCCCGCATCCCGGCGGACCAATACTCGTCATGCCCAACCGAGAGATAGAGGGAATGGCCGTTCAGAATGCCGGGATCGCGATCAAGGTCTTCGCTGGCGGCGTAGCTCAGCTCGAATCCTTCCCGCTCTGCCCAGCGCACGAACAGCAGCTCCCAGTTTGACCAGCCCGCCGCCATGCACCAGTCCGAATAGCCGAGCCTGACCAGCGCCCGCCGTTCTTCGATGCCCCAGTCGATGTAGCGCGCGACGCGCTGGTTCTGCGGATCGGACTTGGACAGGAACCCAGCCGGCAGCGGGCGCCGACCCGCGACCACATGCGCGCCGGTATAAAAGCTCGGACCGCCCCAGTCGTTGTAGGCCCGCCAGGTTGAGGTCGAGAGCACGAGAATGGCATCCGCCGGTGCCGAGGATTTCAACACGAAGAACGCATGCGCGATTGCACCGGATTGGTCTTCCAGGCTGACGAGATAGAAACCCGAGCGCCAGCCTTTGTCCGGCGTAATGGCAAGGCAGGGCTGCCAATCGCAGCCATCGCGAGATTCAGCACCCGTCAGCGATTGCGTCGCGCCAGACAACCTACGCTCCCGCACCACCACGTCTTCAGCCCCCTGCCGCGTCACGCGCAGCAGGACATCATGGCGGTCGCTGTTGAAAAAAAGTTCGAGCTGCTCGCCCGGACTGACCGACTGTGGCCAACAATAGGCGGCTAGCATGCGGTAACCATCTCGACGAAAGACGGTGTGCGGTTGCGCATTGCGGCGCTGCTGGCCCGCGCTTCCTGGCCATTGTTGCCGACTGCTGCAACCAAGCGCACGAGCGTGTTCCGGCTATTCCCTGATGCCGCTATTTCTCTTACTCCCCCTAATCCACTACTCCCCGGAGGGAATCTCGTTGAACGGTAGCCCCTTGTCCGCGCGCATGTCTTCCGGCAAGCCGAGCACCCGCTCCGCGATGATGTTGCGCAGGATCTGGTCCGTGCCGCCCTCGATGCGCACCGCGGGACTGCGCAGCAGCATCGCCTGAAACCGCGCGTTGCCCTCGGCAATCTCCGGATCGTCGATGAGCGCGCCGGGACCCTGCAGATCCATGCCGTACTTGGCGATGTCCTGCATCATGCCGCCGACGACCAGCTTGCCGATCGAGTTCTCCGGTCCGGGGATCTCGCCCTTCGACAGCGCGGTCAGCGCGCGCGAGGCGGTATTGCGCAGCCCGGCCGCCTTGGCGTGCCAGTCGGCGAGCTTCGATATCACCGCCGAGTCGTCGACCGCGTGCCCCTCGCCGAGCTGCAGGCTGTCCACCAGCTCCTGAATCTCCGGCACGCCCGTCGCGATGGAGCCGCCGATCGCCAGGCGTTCGTTCATTAGCGTCGTCAGCGATACCCGCCAGCCGTCGCCGACCTCGCCCAGACGCTGCGCGTCGGGAATGCGCACGTCGTCGAAGTAGACCTCGTTGAAGCCGCTGGCGCCGTTGACCTGCTTGATGGGTCGGATGTCGACGCCGGGTGAGCGCATGTCCAGAAAGAACATGGTGAGGCCCTTGTGCTTGGCGACCGTCGGATCAGTGCGGGTGATGAGGATGCCGTAGTCGGAGTACTGCGCGCCCGAGGTCCAGATCTTCTGACCGTTAATGACCCAGTCGTCGCCGTCGCGGACGGCGCGCGTACGCAGGCCCGCGAGATCCGAGCCGCCGTGCGGCTCGGAGAAGAGCTGGCACCAGACCTCCTCGCCGCTGGCGAGCTTCGGCAGGTAGCGACGCTTCTGTTGCTCGTCGGCGTACGCCATCAGCGTCGGCGCGCACATGCCCTGACCGATGATGAAGGTGCCGGACAGCTTGCCGTACAGGCCCTCCTCCTCGCGCCAGATGACGTTTTCCATCGGCGTCGCGTCACGGCCGCCGTACTCCGCCGGCCAGTTGATGCAGGCCCAGCCGCCGTCGGCCTTGGCCTTCTGCCAGGCCTTGGCGGCCTCCAGCGGATCCTCGTCGCCCGTGTTCGTGTTGCCGAAGGTACTGGAGGCCAGCGCGTCCGCCAGATGCGTCGGCGCGTTGGCCGCGATCCAGCCGCGCGCCTCGGTGCGAAAGGCGGCCTCTGCGGGGGTGTCGTTAAAGTCCATCGTCGTCTCCGGGCCGCGCCGCGATCACAGGCGCCCCCATTGGTTTGAAGTCGGTATTGTTCAGGCCGCGCGGCGGGTGGCCGCCACGAGCTTGCGCTCCCAATCGCTCAGGCCGCCGAGCTGCAACGCGAGGTAGTTCGAGCGCCGGTAGTACAGGTGGCAGTCGAACTCCCAGGTGAAGCCCATGCCGCCGTGCACCTGAATGTTGTCGCGCGAGCACAGCTGATAGGCCTGGGTCGCGGATACCCGCGCCGTGGCGGCGGCCAGCGCCAGATCGTCGGCGTCCGTCTCCAGCGCCCACGCGGCGTAATAGCAGTTGGACTCGGCCAGCTTCAGCGCGACGTACATGTCCGCCATGATGTGCTTCAGACCCTGAAAAGAGCCGATGGGACGCCCGAAGGCGTAGCGCTGCTGCGCGTAGGCAACCGCCATGTCGAGGGCGCTCTGGGCGCCGCCGAGCTGCTCGAACGCAAACAGCACCGCGGCGCGGTCGTAGAGCGCGTCGAGCCGCTGCCAGCCGTCGCCGTCGGCCACGCCGCCCAGCGGCTCGACCGCGCTGCCGGCGAAGTCGAGCGTCGCGCTGTCGCGCGTCGGATCGACGGTCGACACGGCTGCACGCGCGACGCCGTTGTCGTGCAGGTCACACAGATACATGTCCAGTCCAGCCGGGGAGCGCGCGATCACCACGGCGATGTCGGCAAGCCCGCCGTCCGGCACCAGCAGCTTGCGGCCGCTGAGCGTGCCGTTCGTCACCTGCGCTTCGATGGAGGCCGCGTCGCAGCGTTGGGCGCTTTCCACCAGCGCGAGCGTGCCGATCAGCGCGCCGCTCGCGAGCTCCGGTAGCCAGCGGCTGCGCTGCTCGGCGCTGCCAAATCTGAGGATGGCCTCGGCGGCGAGATACACCGAGGACGAGAACGGCACCGGCGCAACCGCCGCGCCCAGTTCGCGCGCGACCAGGCACAGGGGCAGATAGCCCGCGCCGACGCCGCCGTGCTCGGCCGGCAGCGCTGTGCCCGCCAGCCCAAGCCCGCCGAGCTGCGCCCAGGCCTCGGCCGCGTGGCTGGCCTCGCCGTCCAGCACGGACCGCACCGTGCGCGCGTCGCAGTGATCCGCCAGCAGCCGCGCCGTCTGCTCGGCCACCATGCGCGCGTCTTCGGAAAAGTCGAAGTTCACGAACCTACTCCTCACCGTTTTTGTTTGTTGGCAGAACCGTCTATTCAAGCATGATTTCGCACGCGCGTTGTCCTTCCCCGGGCAGGCTTGAGACGTGCGAATGGACCGAACCGAACAGCCGCTAAGCACGCCGCCAAGCTTGGCCTCAGACAGCAACCGATGACAGTCCGCAGCGTGGCGGATGCACCGCCAGGCGGCAGAAACGCGCGTCGGTCCCCTGCGCAACGCCGCTTCAACTGGCGCCGATTTGCCGTACACTCGGCAGCCTGTTCAAGAGCAATCGCCGGCCATTCTTTTGACAATTTCGCCGTTCGCACCCGTCGCCATGCGGGCGATCTAGAGACCCAAACGCCGCTCTATGCCGGATCTACCCAACGCGCACGCGATCGCGGTCATGGCGCTCACGGTGCTCGCGCTGTATCTGTTCACGCGCGATCGCCTGCCGCTCGAGATGACCAGCCTCGGGCTGCTGGTCGCGCTCGCCGTCGGCTTCGCCCTGTTTCCGTTTCAGGACTTCGATCCCGTCGTCTTCTATCAGGGCTTTGGCCACCAGGCGCTCATCGCGGTCTGCGCGTTGATGGTCGTCGGCCAGGGCCTGGTCAGCACCGGCGCGCTGCAGCCCGTGGGTCAGTGGCTGTCGCGCTTCTGGGCTGCCTCGCCGTTCATGTCGTTCCTGGCGACGCTGCTGATCGGCGGGGTGCTGTCCGCGTTCGTCAACAACACGCCCATCGTGGTGCTGCTGCTGCCGGTCATGATCTCGGTATGCCTGCGCAATAAACAGAATCCGGCGGGCGTGCTGATGCCGATGGGCTTCGCCACCCTCGTGGGCGGCATGGTGACCACCATCGGCACATCGACCAACCTGCTGGTCGTCAGTCTCGCCAACGATCTGGGCGTGGCCGAGTTCGGCATGTTCGATTTCGCCCGGCCGGCGCTGCTCGCCGGCGTGGTGGCCGCGCTCTACCTGTGGCTGATCGCCCCGCGCCTGCTGCCGGACCGCGAGTTTCAGCTTGCGGACAGCTCGTCGCGGCTGTTCGATGCGCGCCTGCGGCTGGACGAGAACTCGCCGGCCACGGGCAAGAAACTGTCGGAGGCGATCGCGATTGCCGGCGGCGACATGAAGGTCGTGCGCATCCGGCGCAAGAACACGATCCTGATGCCGCTGCCCGATGTCGAACTGCGCGACGGCGACCGGCTGCGCGTGCAGGACTCGCCGTCGAACCTCATGGCGTACGCGGACGCGCTGAAGGCGACCATGGTCAGCGAAGATCAGGAGGTCATCTCGGACACCAACCCGCTCCGCGCGGCCGAGGATCAGAGCGTCGCAGAGATCGCCGTCGTGCAGGGGTCTGCCCTGGATCGCACCAGCCTGCGCTACGCCCAGGTGCTGCTGCGCTATCAGCTCACGGTGCTGGCGCTGCACCGCGCAGGCGAAGAGATCTGGCGTCCCAGAGAAGAGCTGCACGACGTCGTGCTGCAGCCGGGCGACGTGCTGCTGGTGCAGGGCTCCAGCCGCCGCGTGGCGGAGCTGAAGCAGGACCAGCAGTTTCTGGTGCTGGACGCGACCATCGAGGTGCCGCAGACCCGGCGCGCGCCGCTGGCACTCGGCGTACTGCTCGCCGTGATCGCGACCGCGGCCTTCGGCATCATGCCGATCGCCATCAGCGCCGTGGCGGGCGCCGCGATCATGGTGGTGACCGGCTGTCTGTCGCTGACCAACGCGCTGCGCGCGGTCAGCCCGTCGGTCTATTTCGTGGTCGTGGCGTCGCTCGCGCTCGGCCAGGCGCTGGTGGCGACCGGCGCGACGGATTTCGTCACCCACGCCTTCGTCCTCGGTACCAGCGGCGCGAGTCCGACCGTCGTCATGTCGCTGCTGATGCTGCTTCTGGCGATCCTGACCAACGTCGTCTCGAACAACGCGGCGGCGGTGATCGGCACGCCGATCGCCATCGGCATCGCGGCCGAGCTCGGCCTGCCGGCAGAGCCGTTCGTGCTCGCCGTGTTGTTCGGCGCCAACATGAGCTACGCGACGCCGATGGCGTATCAGACCAATCTGCTGGTCATGAGCGCGGGCAATTACCGCTTCTCGGACTTCGTGCGGGTGGGTCTGCCCCTGACGATTGTTATGTGGCTGACATTGACGGGACTGCTTAGCGCGATGTATTTCTAGGGGCGAGAGATCGCGCTGGGAGACCCAAATGCCCGCTTTCCTGAACCCGGGGGATCAATTCCCCGACCTGACCCTGCAAGTCGCAGGCGGCGGCGAGCTCAAGCTGCCGGACTACTGCGAGACCCCCTACACCGTTGCCCTGTTCTATCGCGGCCACTGGTGACCGTTCTGCCGCCGTCTGTTAGACGGCTATGAGGCGCGCCGCGCCGAGTTCGAGAACGAGGGCGTGCGCATCGTCGCCGCCACCGTCGATTCAGAAGCGGACACCCTGCCGGTTGCAGAGCCGCTCGGCTTCCCCGTCGCCTACGGCGTAACCCGCGCCCAGGGCGATGCGCTGGGTGCCTGGTGGGAAGAGCGCCGGGATTTCATCCAGCCGTCGGAGTTCATGCTGAGCAAAGGCGGCAAGGTGATGTGGAGCACCTACAGCAACTCGCCGGTCGGCCGCATGGACCCGGCAGAGACGCTGACGCTGCTGAAGTTCCTGAACTCCCGCAAAACCTGATACCCACAAACCAAGGTGCCCGACAAACCTAGACCATTCCGCGAAAGCGGAAGCGACTGCGGACGCAGTCGCAATCAGCGCGAAGCGCTGACATAAACAAGCAGCGACTGCGAACGCAGTCGCAAACAGCGCGGAGCGCTGACATAAACAAGCAGCGACTGCGGACGCAGTCGCCGGCCGCGCGCAGCGCGGCCGAAAAAAGAGGCCAAAAAATAAAAAAGAAAAGGAGGTGGGCATCCACAAAAAGCGGAGTGCCCC
>JBCCGT010000003.1:0-335814 GCA_039029135.1 Pseudomonadota bacterium
AGGGGTCAGATTGGCTTTGTGATCCCGGTGGTCTCGGGTTCGAACCCCGTCGTCCACCCCATTTTCTCGCAGCGTCCGCTGCGGCCACAGACACGCGATCACTGATGAATATTTCAATCGAAACCACCGGCACCCTCGGGCGCCGTCTGACCATCTCCGTTCCCTCCGAGTCGTTTGAGGAGCGGATCACCGAACGCCTTGGGGAAGCCGCCCGCCAGGTTCGGCTGCCCGGGTTTCGGCCCGGCAAAGTGCCGATGAAGGAGGTGCGTCGCCGGTTCGGTCCTTCGGTGCGAGCGGAAGTCGCGAGCGAGATGATGCAGTCGAGTTTCGTCGACGCCGTCGGTCAGGAATCGCTGTCGCCCGCGGGGGCGCCGAGCCTAGAGGTCGTCAAGATGGACCCAGGCATCGATTTCGAGTTCACCGCGACCTTTGAGGTGTTTCCCAACGTCTCCGTAGCGGATCTGTCTGGTGTGTCGGTGCGCCGGCCGGAGGCCAACATCGAGCGTGCCGATATCGATGCCATGATTAACCGGCTGCGGGAACAGCGGGCCAGCTTCGAACCCGTCGAGCGACCGGCCGCGGAAGGCGATCAGGTCGAGGTCGATTTTGCGGGCAGCCGCGACGGCGAGGCCTTTGCCGGCGGCCAGGGCGAGGACGTCAGCTTTGAGGTGGGCGGCGGCCAGATGATTGCCGATTTTGACGCGGCGGTGCGCGGCATGAGCGCCGGCGAACAGAAGACCTTCGACGCCACCTTCCCGGAGGACTATCACGCCGCTGATCTCGCCGGGGCCACCGTGTCTTTCGATCTCACGCTCAAAGGCGTCAAGGCGCGCGAGACTCCGGTGCTGGATGAAGACTTCTATGCGGAGTACGGGGTCGAGGAGGCCACAGAGGAGGCGTTCGAGGCCGAGGTCCAGGCCAACATGGCGCGCGAAATGGATTCTGCGCAGCGCAACGCGGTCAAGAGCCAGGTGCTCGACGAACTGCAGCGCCTGCACAGTGATATGCAGGTGCCCGAAGCCCTGATCGCGCAGGAAATCGACGCCCTGCAGCAACGCATGATGCAGCAGCTCAACATGGTCGGGCCGCAGGGGCAGACCATACCCGGGCTCGACGGTGAGCTGTTTCGCGGCGAAGCGGAGAAGCGCGTCACCGTTGGACTGGTCATGAACGCGCTGGTCGAAGAGGCCGGGATCGAGGCAGATGCGGAGACCGTGCGGGCGCGGATCGAAGAGCTTGCTCAGCCATATGCGCAGCCCGAGCAGGTCGTCAACTACTATTACTCCAACGAAGACCAGCTACGGCAGATCGAGATGGCGGTGATTGAGGATCAGGTCATTGACCACATACTCGAATCCGCGACAATCGAGCCTGTTGCTGCCGACTATGAGGCCGTCGTGTCCGGCACGGCGCTCGCTCCGGCGGCTGAGGAAGAAGCCCAGGCGGCCGATTCCGCAGATGACACCGCAGCAGTGACCGCCGATTAGGCAGGTAAGTTAACGGACAAGCAGGATAATTTGGCAGGGCGTCGCGCCGCCGGCGCAGCGCCTTCACCCGGTGGCGATGCAGACGGCTCGCCGCGCACACTGAGAGGACTCTCATGAGCTATTCCCCGATCAGCGACAGCCAGGCGCTCGGACTCGTGCCAACGGTCGTCGAACAGACGTCACGCGGCGAGCGGGCCTTCGACATCTTTTCGCGCCTGCTCAGCGAGCGCATCGTCTTTCTGGTGGGACCGGTCGAAGACCGAGTGGCGAACCTCGTCGTTGCACAGTTGCTGTACCTGGAATCGGAGAACCCCGACAAGGACATCCATCTGTACATCAACTCACCGGGTGGTTCGGTCACGGCGGGACTGTCGATCTACGACACGATGCAGTTTCTGCGCTGCGACATCAGCACCATGTGCATCGGCCAGGCGGCCAGCATGGGCGCCTTCCTGCTCGCAGCCGGCGCCACCGGCAAGCGCTTTGCCTTGCCCAACTCGCGCATGATGATCCACCAGCCCTCTATTGGGGGCGCGCGGGGCGTTGCGGCGGACATCGAGATTCATGCGAAAGAGATTTTGGCAATGCGCCAGCAGCTCAACCGCATCCTCGCGCAGCACACGGGCCAGAGTGAGGAGCGGGTCGCGAAAGACACCGATCGCGACTATTGGATGACGCCCGACGAGAGCGCGGCCTACGGGCTGATCGACAAAGTCCAGCATCCGCGGACGCCGCTGGCAAAGGCTGCCGGCTAGTCGTCGACTGACAGCGCCGCCGTGGCGCGCCGTTCGCCGTTGTTATAGGCGCGCCGTGCTGGCACTTTGCTGTATAGGCGCGCTTCATGGGTCCAGCACAGCTTGTTAGCCGCTGGACTAGCGGGGCTTGAAAATTGGCAGTAATGCCGCCAATGTAAGGTGGACCGTGTGTTTGTCGTCACCTTTTGCCGGCACAGCGCTTGTAATCACTGAGCCTCATTGAGCGAAGCAGTGAGTCCGCTAAGCTGCCAGTGGATCGCGATTCGGTGACTCGCCAGGGACTCTGCAGCTTAGGCTCGGTGCGTAGCTGGTGCAGAGTGGGTGCGAAGCGGGTGAAGAGTGGGCGCAAAGCGGGTCAAGAGTGAGCGAATGATCGGCTAAGAGTTTGCGAATAGTGAGCGAATGCTGAGCAAACGGCGGGCAAAAAACCCTACACTGAGTAGGTAGCGTGGCAAACGCGCAGCGGTTTCAAGTTTAGGCGGTTTCTGAGGGTAGTATGGCGGACGATCAAGGCGGTAAGGGAGAGGATTCAGGAAAGCTTCTTTACTGCTCGTTCTGTGGCAAGTCTCAGCACGAGGTCCGCAAGCTAATCGCGGGGCCTTCCGTGTTCATCTGCGATGAATGCGTCGAGCTGTGCAATGACATCATCCGCGAAGAGGTCGCGGAGAGCAGCGAAAGCAGCAGCGAAAGCAAGCTGCCGGTGCCACAGGAAATCAACCGGATCCTGAACGAGTACGTGATCGGTCAGGAGCATGCCAAGCGCGTGCTGTCGGTGGCTGTGTACAACCACTATAAGCGACTGAATTACAACGGTTCCAAAGACGACGTCGAACTCAGCAAGTCGAATATCCTCCTGATTGGCCCGACGGGCAGCGGCAAAACCCTGCTTGCCGAAACCCTCGCCCGGCTCCTCGACGTGCCCTTTACCATTGCGGACGCCACCACGCTCACCGAAGCAGGCTACGTCGGCGAAGACGTTGAGAACATCATCCAAAAGCTGCTGCAGAAGTGCGACTACGACGTCGATCGAGCGCAGGTGGGCATCGTCTACATCGACGAGATCGACAAGATTTCCCGTAAGTCGGACAATCCTTCGATCACCCGGGACGTGTCAGGCGAGGGCGTGCAGCAGGCATTGCTCAAGCTGATCGAAGGCACCATCGCCTCGGTGCCGCCCCAAGGCGGGCGTAAGCACCCCCAGCAGGAGTTCCTGCAGGTCGACACCGCCAACATCCTGTTTATTTGCGGCGGCGCCTTCGCGGGACTCGACAAGGTCATCGTCGATCGCTCGGACAAGAGCGGCATCGGCTTCGGTGCCGAGGTCAAAGGCGAGGACGAGCGCCAGAACATCGGCGAGATCCTGCGTCAGGTCGAGCCAGAAGACCTGATCAAATACGGTCTGATTCCCGAGTTCGTCGGGCGCCTGCCTGTGGTTGCGACGCTTGAAGAGCTCGACGCCGACGCGCTTATTCGGATCCTTACCGAGCCAAAGAACTCCTTGACCAAGCAGTATTCGAAGCTGTTCGAGATGGAGGGCGTCGATGTCGATTTTCGCGACGACGCGCTGCGCGCTGTGGCGAAAAAGGCCATGGAACGCAAGACCGGCGCCCGCGGCCTGCGCTCTATTCTCGAGGCTGTGTTGCTGAAGACCATGTACGACCTGCCATCGACGGACGGCGTCAGCAAGGTCGTGATCGACGAAAGCGTGATCACCGGCGAGAGCGAGCCGATGCTGATCTACGAGAACGTCGACCAGCCGAAGGTCGCGCCGGAAGATTGATTCCAAACCCGCGCCGCTTGCGGCTGCAGACCGGCGTCGATCCACATGGCGCCCACCCGGTCACCGACCGCTATGACCGACCGCTTGCCGACTGCGATGAACGGCCGGTTGGGGTGTTCGCATCCCCTCCAATCTGGGCTGTGCCCGCTGCGTCTGCGTCGAGCCTTTCGTGCTCCGTCCAAAGGGCGGCCGCACGTTCCTTGCAAACCCTGGTCTAACTGCGCAGGGTGGCACGCAATTTGAATCCCGTTATTGGTATCCGGCCGTTAGTTTCGACCGCGTCTCTCACAAGGATCGATGATGACTGAAGCGCTGCAACGCGATGTGCCCGTTCTTCCCCTGCGCGACATGGTTGTGTACCCGCATGGCGTACATCCGCTGTTTGTCGGCACAGAGACCTCGATCGCGGCGCTCGACGCCGCGATGGCGAGCGACAAGCAGGTCCTGTTGGTGGCCAAGCGCGACGCCGAGCAGGATCAGCCATCGCGCGCCGACCTCTTTGATGTGGGCACCGTCGCGACGCTGCTGCAGCTTCTGAAACTGCCTGATGGCACCGTCAAGGTGTTGGTGGAGGGCGGCAGTCGCGCCCGCCTTGCCGAGCTCGACACCGGCGGCGACTACCTCGCCGCGAGCGTCGAATTGATTGACGAACCCGTTGTGGCCGACCGCGACCGCGAGGCGCTAGTGCGCTCCGTGCTCACCCAGCTCGAGCAGTTCGTGAAGGTGAGCAAGAAGATCCCGCAGGAAGTGCTCTCATCGCTGTCGAGCATCGACGATCCGGGTCGTTTGATCGACACCATCGCGGCACAGCTGTCGCTCTCGCTGGAAGATCGCCAGCGAGTTCTGGAGGCCAACGAACTCGACGCTCGCATGGAGTTTCTGCTCGAAAAGATCGAGGGTGAGATGGATGTCGTGCGGATGGAGAAACGCATCCGTGGGCGGGTCAAGAAACAGATGGAGAAGAGCCAGCGCGAGTACTACCTTAACGAGCAGATGAAGGCGATCCAGAAGGAACTTGGCGACATGGACGATGCGCCGAACGAGGTCGACGAGATCGCCCGCCTGATCGAAGAAAACGGTCTGCCGAAGGAGGCGCGCGACAAGGCCAACGCGGAGCTCAACAAACTGCGCAGCATGTCGCCCATGTCGGCGGAAGCGACGGTCGTGCGCAGCTACCTCGACTGGATCGTCAACGTACCCTGGAAAAAGAAGAGCAAGGTCCGGCGCGATCTCAAGCAGGCGCAGTCGATTCTGGATGCGGATCACTACGGTCTGGAAGAGGTTAAGGAACGGATCATCGAGTATCTCGCGGTGCAGCAGCGCGTGAAGCGGGTCAAGGGCTCGGTGCTGTGCCTGGTCGGCCCGCCCGGCGTGGGCAAGACGTCGCTAGGCGAATCGATCGCGCGGGCGACCAATCGAAAGTTCGTGCGCATGGCGCTCGGTGGGGTGCGCGACGAGGCCGAGATTCGCGGTCACCGACGTACCTATATCGGTTCACTGCCGGGCAAGGTGATCCAGAAGCTGTCTAAAGTCGGCGTGCGAAATCCACTGTTCCTGCTCGATGAAATCGACAAGATGGGCATGGATATGCGCGGCGATCCGGCGTCCGCGCTGCTTGAGGTCCTCGATCCGGAGCAAAACCATGCGTTCAACGATCACTATCTGGAGGTCGACTACGATCTCTCGGACGTGTTCTTCGTCTGTACGTCCAACTCGATGAACATTCCACCGGCGCTGCTCGACCGCATGGAGGTCATCCGCCTGCCGGGCTATACCGAGGACGAAAAGCTCAACATCGCCTCGCGCTATCTCGTCCCCAAGCAGAAAAAGCAGAACGGTCTGAAGGACGCGGAGCTCGCGCTCGATGACGAGGCGCTGCTGCATCTCATTCGTTACTACACGAAGGAGGCGGGCGTGCGCGGGCTCGAGCGCGAGATCGCCAAGCTGTGTCGCAAGGTGGTTACCGGCCACGCGCTGGCGAACACCAGCGAGCCGGTGAGCGTGGGCGAAGACGATGTCGAGCGCTACAACGGCGTGCGGCGATTCAGCTATGGGCTCGCGGAAGAGAGTAACCAGGTTGGCATTGTGACGGGCTTGGCCTGGACGCAGGTGGGCGGCGAGTTGCTTAACATTGAGGCCGTCAGCGTGCCTGGTAAGGGGCGCCAAACCAAAACCGGATCGCTCGGCGATGTGATGCAGGAGTCCATCCAGGCCGCGCTCACCTTCGTCCGCAGTCGCGCCGAGATTCTCGGTATTGCCAAGGATTTTCACGAGACGCAGGACTTACACATACACGTGCCAGAAGGCGCGACGCCGAAGGACGGCCCCAGCGCCGGCATCGGCATGTGCACGGCGGTCGTCTCGGTGCTCACCGGCATCAGCGTGCGCGCCGACGTCGCGATGACGGGCGAGATTACGCTGCGCGGTCAGGTGCTGCCGATTGGTGGCCTGAAGGAGAAGCTGCTAGCGGCGCATCGGGGCGGCATTCGCACGGTGGTGATACCGCACGAGAACGAGCGCGACCTGAAGGAAATACCCGACAACGTCAAAGAGAACCTGGTCATCAAGCCGGTGAAGTGGATGGACGAGGTGCTGGAAATCGCGCTCGAGCGCTTGCCCGAAGCGGCGCTTGAGGACGGCGTCAGCGCCCCGGTGCAGCCGCCTCGGGATGGCGGTGACGCGCGTGAGGTACCGTCCAGCGGTCCGCACTAGGAGAGCGCTACGCATCTCCCCGGCGCGGTCGGTACCTGCCAGTCGTCGGTTTGGCCGACCTGGCGTGCCGAATCCGGGGTTGGACCTGGAGTTGCCGCGGGTGAGGGCGATTGGTATAAACCGGACGCGTTTACCCCAGAGGAATACTGTGAACAAGAACGAACTGGTTGATGAGATCTCGGACGCTGCGGATATTTCCAAAGCGGCCGCAGCCCGCGCGCTGGACGCTGCTCTCGATAGCATTACCAAGTCACTCCAGAACGCCGATCCGGTCGTCCTGGTGGGCTTCGGCAGCTTCATCGTCCGCGAGCGAGCCGCGCGGACGGGGCGCAACCCCCGCACCGGCGAAGAAATCCCAATCGCTGCCGCCAAGGTGCCCGCATTCAAGCCGGGCAAGGCGCTCAAAGACGCGCTAAACAATTAGGCGGTATACACGCACGATTACCTTCGTCTGCGAACCGCGGGTCGGCTCGCAGACGAGCTGGAGGAAACGGGTATTCTTACCCGTTTCTTCGTTTTCAGCCCGAAGACAATCCGCTGGTGCGCGTGTCGTCAGCCGATGCGCCGCCAACGAAAAGGTCTAGATTACCAGGCAGACAGTCAGCAACAGGCCGCCGATGAGCAGTCGGCAACATGCCGAGCGACAGTCGCCAGACGATACGAGAGGTCGAGAATTTCATGCTTCAGAAGATGCGCGACAGGACACAAACGTTCCTGTTCAAGTTTATCGTTGGCGCCATCATCTTCGTGCTCTGCGTGTTCGGCTTCGGCGCGTTCAACCTGTTTGTGGACCCTGATCCCGCGGCGGCCGTGGTCAACGGCGAGGACATCAGTCGACGGGACCTCGAACAGCGCACCGAGCAGCGCAGACGCCAGCTCGCCGCGCAGCTCGGGGAGAATGCGGATCCCGATCTGCTCGACCCTGCGGCCATCGCGCAGAGCGTGCTCGACGGCCTCGTCGACCAGAAACTCTTGGAACTCTCGGTTGCAGATATTGGTCTGCGCAGTTCTGACTATCAGGTCGATACATCGATCACCGAAACCCCGGACTTCCAGATCGACGGTCAGTTCGATGCCGACACCTACCGCATGCTGCTGACGGGCGCCAATCTCACGCCGGTCCGCTATCGCGAGCTGCTGCGCGCTTCGATGAGCCAAGCGCAGCTGACCGGCGCCTACAACGACACATCGATGTTGTTCGACTGGGAGCTTGAGCTGGGCGCTAAGCTGTTCAAGGAGACGCGTGACGTCGCCTACCTGCTGTTCGATCGAGCCAGCGTCGAAGACGAGATCAACGTCACCGAAGACGATATCAGCGCCTACTACGACGCGAATCTGCCCGACTTCATGGCCGAAGAGAAGATCGACATCGACTATGTGTCGCTGAGTCTCGACGCGCTGGTCGACGCCGAGGAATTTGCCCCGAGCGACGCGGAGGTGCGCGCAGAGTACGACGCCAATCGCGAAGCCTTTGAGCCCGAAGAACGACGGCGCGCGGCGCACATACTCGTGAGCGTAGACGACGATCGAACCGAGGCCGAAGCCCGGGATATTGTCGACGCCGCCATCGCTCGTCTGGATTCCGGTGAGACCTTTGCGGCGCTTGCGGAGGAGCTTTCCGACGATCCGGGTTCTAAGGCGAACGGTGGTGACCTCGGATTTGCCGGCAAAGGCGTCTATGTGCCCGAGTTCGAGGCGGCTTTGTACGAGCTTGCGCCCGGCCAGCTCTCGGCACCCGTGGTGACTCAGTTCGGCGTTCACCTGATTCGCCTCGAGGACATCGAAACGACGAGCTATCCCGACTTCGAAGCTCAGCGCGAGGCGCTGACCGGCCAACTGCGCCGCGACAACGCGAGCGAGCGGTTTGCCGAGCTCAAGAAAGAGCTGGGCGAGTTGGCGTACGACTCGCCGGACTCTCTGGACGAGATCGTGGCCACCCTGGCGCTACCGCGCTATCAGGTCGCAGACGTGACCCGCGGCGCGGGAACCGGCGTCTTCGTCGATGCGGCGCTGCGCGACGCGGCCTTCGATGACGACGTGATGCTGGAAGGCTTTAACAGCGAGGCGCTCGAGGTTTCGCCGGAACAAACGATTGTCCTGCGGGTTGCCGACCGGACGGAGCCGCGGCAAAAAACGCTGCAAGAGGTCAGCGCGGATATCGAGTCGAGGCTCCGCGATGATGCGGCCGCTCTGCTCATGGCGGAGCTGGCGGACGAGCAGCTTGCCGCGCTCAACGACGGCGCGGCGACGACTGCGGTGGCGGATGCCACCGGCAGATCGTGGACGCTGGTCGAGAAAAGCGAGCGTGTGAACGCCGATGCGCCGCGCGAGGTCATCAGTCGCGCGTTCGAGCTCGAACGGCCCGCCCTCGGCGGGCGTTCCGTCGGCGTCGCCGAGTACCTGAACAACGATCGTGCGCTCGTCGTCGTCAGCGCCGCCTACGATGGCAGCAAGGGCGTGCTGACAGAAGTGGAGCGCGGGGGACTCGAACGTCAGCTCGGTGCGCGCACCGGACAGCTAGAATTCGATGGATTTTTCCGCACGCTGAAGGACACGGCCAGCATCAGGCGCAGTCTCTAGTCGACGGTATCTAAAGCGGCTCAGTTGGCGGCGGTCACATCGACGTACAGCGCGAGGCGTTGCCCCGGCTGCAGGTAGGCGGATCGCTCGATCTGATTCCAGCTCACGATCTGGCCCGTGGAGACTTTGAAGCGCTTGGCGATCAGGCTTAGATTGTCGCCCCTTCGAACCTTGTAGTTGATCTTGCGCACGATCCCCTGATTGCGGTTCGGGACGATGATCTCCTGACCCACACGCAGCGTGTCCTTCGGACCGATATGGTTCAGGCGCATGAGCGTCGTCAGACCGACCTTGAATTTGCGGCTCAGTGCCCACAGAGAATCGCCTGCGGCGACCTTGTACAGGCGCCTGCCGGCACCGCGGCGTGCCGCGGGCAGGGGATAGTCGCCTTCGAGCTGTTGGCGCGGGATCAACAGCGTCTTGCCCGCCACGATCGAGTTCGAGCTCAGCTTGTTGGCCTTGCGCAGCGTCTCGAGGTCCACCCCGAAGCGGGCAACCAGGCCGCTCAAAGTGTCGCCCCCTTTGATTCGGTAGCGCTGCCACGCCAAGCGCTTGTCGGCCGGTATGGCGCTGATGAGCTGCTGCGCGTCTGCCGGGGCTGAGCCGATCAGAAGCTGATGCGGGCCAGCGGGATGCGTAGCCCACTGGTTCAAGGCCGGGTTCCACTCGTACAGCGTCTCGACCGAAATCTGCAGGGCGCGCGCCGCTAGCGCGACGTCGAACTGCCCCCCAGTGTCGATCACACGCAGCGCGTCGCGCGCGGGGAGTGCATCGACCTCAACGCCGTAGCGCTCCGGGTCACCGAAGACCTCGGCGTAGGCCAGCAAACGCGGCAGATAGCCCCGCGTCTCTTTCGGCAGCCGCAGCTTGAAGAAGTCCCTGCTCTTCGCCCGCCGGATGGCCGAGCGCATGCGACCTTCGCCGGCGTTGTAGGCCCCGATGGCGAGGTACCAGTCATCGAACTGTCGATACAGGGCCTCCAGATAATCGAGCGCGGCGCGTGTGGCGAGAACCGGATCGCGGCGCTCGTCGACCCACCAGTCGGTCTTTAGACCAAAGCGCTTGCCCGTTGCCGGCATGAACTGCCACAGGCCTACGGCGCCGCCCGGGCTGAATGCGAATGGATCGAGCGCGCTCTCGATCACCGGTACGAAGATCAGTTCGGCGGGCAGGCCGCGCGCCTGCACCTGGGCGAAGATGTGCGGCAGGTAGCGTTTGAAGCGCGGTCCCATCCGGGTGACATAGTCGGGGTGCGTGCGCAGCCAGCGGATTTCCTGGGCGACACGCTTGTTGTCGAGCTGGTGGTCAAGCGTTAGGGCGCGGCGAATCTGTGGCCACAGCGGCTGCGTCGGGGCGCGCCAGGGCTCGCGGCGGATCGTCACCTGGGGATGGATTTGTGGCGCAACCAGCGTGTCGGGGCCCGCCGGATCCGTCAGTGCGCCAGGACTGCCGGAGTCAGACGCCGCGTGGCCGCCAACCAGCAGCAGCGTGAGCGCTACCGCCCGGGTGAGGGCCCGAGCGCTCGCTCGCCGTGATCGGCGTCGCAGCGGTAACACAATCAGATTTGGCGTCGATTGCCGCGGTGATTCAGGTTTTTTGCCTGTGGCGGCGCCCTGTGGGCGTCTAGACGGATCCATACGTGAGCCCGTGTCCTTGCCGGTTCAAGCTTCGCGAAAACGGCCTCTGCGCGCAATCCACATTGCACGATCAGAGCAGGCTGGACAGCGTTTCGTGGCCTGCGTCGCAGGCTAACTGTCGCGGCGTACGACTGAGGCCGCGTCGCGCGAGGCGCCCGCAGCGATCATCAAGAGGGCACCCGGCGTCGGAAATCCGGCGCCCAGCGCTGCCGCGTCGAACGCGCGCCGAACCGGCGTTGAGCGGCGGTGACAGCGCCTGGGAATAGTGAAATCATTGCGCGGCATGAACCGCTCCGATGAGGCTAGCGATTAGCAAACCGACCGACCAGGAAGAGAGCCAGGAAGAGACCCAAGAAGAGACCCGCGTCTCGACCGTCAGCAACGACCGCCGCGGGTGCGACGAGTCGCAACACGAGCCGGACACCGGTGGCGGTGCTGCGTCCATCGACCCCAGCGGTGCGCTGCCGCCAGGCGCACACACGCCCGTGACCTGGTGGCGTTCGAGTTTCGGCCGGATGCTGCTGACGGAAGAGAACCAGCTGCTGGCGTCCGCCGTGCGCAGGCTGCACGGCGACACGCTGATGTGGGCCGGCGTCAGCGCCGGCAGCGCGCAGCTATCGGTGCGCTGCATGGTGCGGCGGCGGCTCTTCATGACCCCAGCGCCTATCGCTACCGATCAGCCGATCGATGGGCTGCGCGCGACGCTGGAGAACATCCCTCTGCGCAACGCCTCGCTGGATGGCGTCGTGCTGCATCACGCGCTCGAGACCTGCGCGGATCCCCGCACCGCCCTGCGCGAGGTTGCCCGCGTGCTGCAGCCGGGCGGCGAGCTGATCGTCTGTGGCATGAACCGCTTCGCGCCGCTGTCGCTGGTCCGCTGGCTGACGCCGGCGCCCGAGCGGTTCCTGAATCCCGCGCGGGTGGCGGACTGGCTGGAGGTGTTGGGCTTCGAACAGACGATCGAACGCCGCTTTACGCTCTATCGACCGCCGTTCGCGGCCGAGACTTTCGATCGGCCGATGTGGGACGGCGCCAGGGCCTGGCTGCGCGCGCGGCGCGTGCCGCTGGGTAACGCCTTCATCCTGCAGTACCGTAAGAAGACGCTCGCCGTCACGCCGCAGTGGCGCCCCATGCGCGGCAAGTTAGTCACCGCCGGATACGCTCGCTTTGCGCTCGCGCAGAAGCTTGCCGAGGGGCGCCGGCGAGAGCGGCTGCCCGAATGAGCGAAGCCGTGATTGCCGTTTACACGGACGGGGCCTGTCGGGGCAATCCTGGACCCGGCGGCTGGGCGGCGCTCATCGTGGAGGCCGGCGCCGAGTCGCGCATGCTGGCAGAGGCGGAGCCGCAAACGACCAATAACCGCATGGAGCTCATGGCGGCGATCGCCGGGCTGGAGGCGCTGGCGCCGGGCGCGCGCGTCCATCTGACCACGGACTCCCAGTACGTGCGTCAGGGCATCAGCTCCTGGATCAAGGGCTGGAAGCGCAACGGCTGGCGTACGGCCGCGGGCAAGCCCGTGAAGAACAAAGACCTCTGGCAGCGGCTCGATGCGGCTGCCGCCCCGCACGAGGTGGAGTGGTTCTGGGTCAAGGGCCACAGCGGCCACCCGGAGAACGAAGCGGTCGACGCGGGTGCCAACGCCGCCATCGACGCGATGCTGGGGCGCTAGTCCGGTGCGACAGATCGTGCTGGACACTGAAACCACCGGCCTCGAACCCGGCGCAGGGCACCGCATCATCGAGATCGGCGCGGTAGAGATTCAGGCGCGGCGACTCACGGGCAATCACTTTCATCGTTACATCAATCCCGAGCGCGATATCGACGCCGGTGCGCAGGAAGTGCACGGCATCAGCGCGGAGTTTCTGAGCGACAAACCGCTGTTCGCGGACGTCGTCGAGGAGTTTCTGGACTATATCGACGGCGCCGAGCTGATCATTCATAACGCCGCGTTTGACGTCGGCTTCCTCGACCACGAGCTGCGCCTGGCCGCGGCCCGCGTGAGGGCTATCGAACGCGTTTGTACGGTCACCGACTCTCTGGCCATGGCGCGCCACAAACACCCGGGTCAGATGAATTCGTTGGACGCGCTCTGTCGACGCTACGGCGTAGACAACTCGGCTCGGACGCTGCACGGCGCGCTGCTGGACGCGGAGATCCTGGCCGACGTGTTCCTGCTGATGACCGGCGGCCAGACGGCGCTGTTCGAGGCCGGCGGCGAGGACCCGAGTGCCCTGGCGACGGGTGGCGTCAGTGCCCGCAGCGACAAGCAGCGCCCGGAATTGCCGGTTGTACTGGCCACGCCGGCGGAGCTGGCCGCGCACGAAACGCTGCTGGACGGCCTCGACGCCGAGGCGGCTCAAGGCGCGTTATGGCGGGCGCTGGAATCGACCGAAGACGCCTCGGCGGGCTAGCGGCCAGGGCGCGCCGCGGCCGCGAGCGTCTACCGTGACTCAGACCAAATAGCGTACGCACAGATAACCGGCGATGCCCATGGTGATGGTGTAGGGCAACGCCATGATCACCATGCGGCCGTAGGACAGCCGAATCAGCGGTGCGAGCGACGAGGTCAGCAGGAACAGGAAGGCCGCCTGGCCGTTCGGCGTCGCGACGCTGGGGATATTCGTACCCGTATTGATGGCAATGGCGAGCCGATCGAACTGGTTGCGCGTAATGTCGCCGGCCGTGAACGCATTCGCGACCTCGTTGATGTACACCGTCGCGACAAACACGTTGTCGGAGATGGCCGAGAGGACACCGTTGGCGATGTAGAACATGCCCGGCTGGTCGTTTTCCGGCAGCGCGAGCACATAGTCTATGACGGGCGAGAACAGGTGCTGGTCGTGAATCACGGCGACGATGCCAAAGAACACGACGAGCAGCGCGGTGAACGGCAGGGCTTCCTCGAAGGCAGGACCGATCTGGTGCTCGTCGACGACGCCGTTGAAGGCCGTCTGCAGCACGATCACCATGAGGCCAATCAGCCCGACCTCGGCCCAGTGGGCCGCGAGGCCCCACACCAGCAGAAACGCGGCGATTCCCTGAATCACCAGCCTTGCGGTATCGCGCTGGGTGCGTCGCTCGCTCTCCGTACGGTCGAAGTCCTCGAGTATTTCGCGGACGTTTTCCGGCAGCGCGTAGCCGTAGCCGAACTGCTTGATGGCCTCTAGCAGCAGGCAGGTGAACAGGCCCACGACCAGTACGGGCATGGTGACCGGCGCCATGCGCTGGAAGAACTCGATGAACTCCCAGCCCATCTTGCCGGCGATCAGCAGGTTTTGCGGCTCGCCGACAGTCGTGCAGACGCCGCCCAGAGCGGTTCCTACCGCGCCGTGCATCATCAGGTTGCGCAGGAAGCCGCGAAAGTTCTCTAGGTCCTCGCGGCGCATCTCATCGATTTCTGCGTCGGTGTCATGGTCGTGTTCATCTTCGTAGTGCTTGCCAGAAGCCACCCGGTGATAGACGGAGTAAAAACCCACCGACACGCTGATGATGACCGCGGTGACCGTCAGCGCGTCCAGAAAAGCGGACAGGAACGCCGCGACGGCGCTGAACAAGAACGAGATCAAGAGCTTCGAGCGCACGCCGAGCAGGATCTTCGTGAAGGTAAACAGCAGCAGCTCGCGCATGAAGTAGATACCCGCCACCATGAACATCAGCAGCAGGATCACGGGAAAGTTGCTGAACACCTCGTGGCGCAGCGTTTCGGTATTGGTCATACCCATGACCAGCGCTTCGATCGCGATCAGCCCGCCGGGCTGCAGTGGATAGCAGCGCAGCGCCATTGCCAAGGTAAAGATGAATTCGAGCACGATCACCCAGCCGGTCCAGAATGGCCCGATCGTCACGAGCAGCAGCGGATTGATGAACAGGAACAGCAGGATCGTCGCCTTGTACCAGGTCGGCGACTGACCCAAGAAGTTTTCCCAGTAGGCGCTTACGGCGCTGCGATGTTGGGCAGGTGCGTTCATGACAGGCGTTCTTCTTCTTCGCTCTTTGTTGGTGCTGCGACGTTACTCGGACGACGGCGCTGTGTCTGGATGCCGCTGGCGACGAGTCACGCTCACCGGCGGTTTTGGCGCGGCGCAGGCAATGTAGGGCACCTAGCCGGGCAGCGCAACGAAGTGCACAGCCTGCCTGCGGCGAGCCGAGCCTCGACCGTCGCCCCGCCGAAGACCGGAGCGTCGTCGCGCTCCCGAACTGATCGATGCGGCGGCGATGCGCTAGACTGGTGCGTTGTGACGAGGTATTCGCACTGCACTCGTCCATCGCGCTAAGCATAGGCAATATTCCCCGCTATCGCGGCAGCAGGAGACCCAGTATGTGGCCCCAGGATCCAGACGGCTTCGTCTCGCTCGTAAAACCGCCGGAAGGGTCGGATCCCGATCGCGCCAGCTACTTCCTGTTTCGCGGCCGTGAGCGCGTCGAGATCATCGGCGTCAACGAGGGCGGCGCACCGCGCCCGCTGAACGATGGCGAGTTTCGCTGGCTCGATATGGACATCGGCGCGCGCCTATACATGGGGGAGTATCACGGTGGCCCCGCGTACGCCGTCGAAGTAGACGGCGCCGTGGCCGAGGGTCAGGCGGCGGTGGATCTGCGCGGCTGGCTGGGACGAGTATCGCCGGAACTCTTCTACCTTGCCGGTCGTGCCCAGCAGACGGTCGCCTGGCACCGCGAACACCGCTTCTGTGGTCGCTGCGGCGCCGAGATGAACGACCACGAGGTCGACCGCGCGAAGCAGTGCCCCAAGTGTGGCCTGATCAGCTATCCACGCCTGTCCCCCAGCATCATCGTGCTGATCACGCGCGGCGAGGAGATGCTGCTCGCGCGCAATGCGGCCTGGCCCAACGGCATGTTCTCGACGCTGGCGGGTTTCGTCGAACCGGGTGAGTCCATCGAGCAGACGGTGCATCGAGAGATCAAGGAAGAGGTCGGCCTGGACGTCACGAATCTGCGCTATCAGGGTTCGCAGAGTTGGCCGTTCCCCAACTCGCTGATGCTCGGTTTTCGCTGCGAGTACGCGGGCGGCGAGATCGTCTGTCAGGAGGGCGAGATCGCGGAAGCGAATTTCTTCGCCAAGGATGCGCTGCCGAACATGCCACCGAAGACCGCGATCTCGCGCTGGCTGATCGACGATTTTTTGGCCGAATTAGGCGGCTGACGCCGAGTCGGCGGCGGCGCTCAGTCGTCGAGCGGGGCCGGCGGCAGGCTCGTGGAATTGAACATTTGCATGAGCGCGAAGCTCAGCATCAGATAGCCATCCGAACGAAAGTCGCCGCGCATAAAGGCATCGATCGCGTTGGCCTCGCCAAGCAGCAACGCCCGTCCTGTGGCCACGTCCGGGAAGAAGAACCGTACATCGCCTGCACGCGTTGGGGCGGACTCCGGAACCGCAAAGCTGAGCGCGAGCTGCCCGTCGCTGACCTCGAGTCGGATCGACGCCGCGGCCGCCGGACCGAAGTCGAGATCGATGCGATGATCCAGTCCAGCAGCGGCGGCCGCTGAAAATCGGCGGCGCAGCTCGTCGCCGAGGCCGGCGAGCTCTGCGGGTAGGTTAGCGGCGTCTACGCTCATCGGTCGACTGTAGCGCGTGAGGACCATTTGTACGAATCGGCTGGGACCGATTGGCGGCTGGCAAGCGGCGATGCTCGGGTGGGGCGCCGCTGGCAACGGCGCTGGCCAGCGGCTAGAGTGCGCTGCCAGCCCAGCGACGCGGCGGCGGACGCCGCAGGTTAAACCATGGAATTTCTGTTCGACTATCTCGGTTTTCTGGCCCGCGCGGTGACCATCGTCGTCGCGATTCTGGTCGTGCTCGGCTTCGCGTTCGCAAATGCCGCTCGCGGGGGCGAACCGTCACCGTTTGCCTCGCTGTCGATCAAACATGTCAATCGCGAACTGGAAGATCTGAAAGCCACCTTCGAAGATGCGCTGACGCCGGCCGCCGAACGCAAGGGCCTCGAGAAGTCGCGACGCAAGGCTGAGAAGGCGCAGGCCAAGGCAGATGCCCGCAAAGCCAAGCGTGAGGCCAAGCAGAAAACGACGGCAGCCTCCGGGGGCGAAGCGGACAGCGCTGGCGGGCAGGGCAACGACGGCGACAAAGCCGATTCCGGCGCCGACGCGGGCAGGGTGTTTGTCCTCGACTTCGAAGGCGACCTGCAGGCGAGCAGCGTGACGCGGCTGCGGCGCGAGATCACCGGCGTGCTGACGATTGCGACCAAGGCGGACGAGGTGCTGCTGCGCATCGAGTCACCCGGCGGTCTGGTGCATGGCTACGGGCTCGCAGCCTCTCAGCTCGATCGCATTCGCCAGCATGAGATTCCGCTGACCGTCGCGGTCGACAAGGTCGCGGCCAGTGGCGGCTACCTTATGGCGGCGGTCGCCGATCGGATCCTCGCTGCGCCCTTTGCCGTGGTCGGTTCTATCGGCGTGGTCGCGCAGATTCCCAACCTGCATCGGCTGCTGAAGAAAAACGACGTCGACTTCGAGGTGATCACGGCCGGCGAGCACAAGCGCACGCTGACGATGTTTGGTGAGAACACGCCCGAGGCGCGGGAGAAATTCGAGGCCGAGCTGACCGAGACGCACGAGCTGTTTCAGAGCTACGTGCAGGAGCGCCGGCCGCAGCTCGATGTCGCGGCCGTGGCCACCGGCGAGAGCTGGTACGGCACGCGCGCGCTTGAGCTGGGCCTGGTGGACCGCATCGTCACGAGCGACAGCTATCTGGTCGAGCGTGCTGAGAAGGCGGAGATCTATCGCGTAAGCTGGGACAGCAGCAAGAAACCGCTCGAGCGGCTCCTGGAACGTTTTGCCAGGACCGCCGCGCCGCTGGGTCGCGCGCTCGCGTTGGCGCGCGGCCTGCGCTGGTAGCGGGGCTCCGCCGGCTTGGTGCAGATCCGTTGCCGCGTTGCTCCGTTTGAGAGACCGAAACAGAAGGATAGGGGAGAATCCGCATGACCAGCTACCGGGCCTTTCGCGTCGAGCGCGACGCAGACAAGAACTACAGCCGCCACATCGCGACGCTCGATAGCGCGGATCTGCCGGACGGCGAGCTGCTCGTCGATGTGCGCCATTCCTCGCTGAACTACAAGGATGCGCTGTCGGCGACCGGCAATCCTGGCGTCACCCGCAACTTCCCCCACACGCCGGGCATCGACGCGGCGGGTACGGTGCTGGAATCTGCCAGCGACGAGTTCGCCGCCGGCGACGACGTCATCGTCATCGGCTTCGATCTGGGTATGGGCACGCCGGGCGGCTACGGCGAGCGCATTCGCGTGCCTGCCGGCTGGGCCGTTAAACGCCCCTCAGAGCTGACCGAGCGCGACGCGATGATCATCGGCACGGCCGGTTTCACGGCGGCGCTGTGTGTGCACAAGCTTGAGGCGGCCGGTCTAGCGCCCGGGCAGGGGCCCGTTCTGGTGACGGGCGCGAGCGGCGGCGTCGGTTCCATCAGCGTCATGCTGCTCGCGCAGCTCGGCTATGAGGTCGCGGCAGTCACCGGAAAGACGGCGGCGCAGGACCTGCTGCGCACGCTTGGTGCCAGCAGTTTCCTGACGCGCGAAGAGGCCGCCGAGGGCGCGGCCAAGCCGCTGCTCGGCGAGCGTTGGGCGGGTGTCGTGGACACGGTCGGCGGCGAGATCCTGTTCAACGCGATCAAGTCGCTGCGCTACGGCGGCTCGCTCGCCGCCTGCGGGCTGGTGGCGTCGCCCCAGGTCGACGCCAGCGTGCTGCCCTTCATCCTGCGGCACGTCAACTGGCTCGGCGTCGACTCTGTGCAACTGCCGGTCGAGCAGAAGGCCGCGATCTGGCGCAAGCTGGCGGCAGACTGGCGCCTCGAGTCGCTCGACAGGGTGGCAGTCGATCTCACTCTCGAGGACCTGTCGCCAGCGATCGACAAGATTCTCGCGGGCGACATGATCGGTCGCGGGATCGTGACGCTACAGAGCTGAGGTCGTCTAGTCGCGGCGTAGCTTGGGATCGATCGCGATCGGGCTGGGATAGCGCAGCACAACCAGATAGCTCGAAATCACGAACGTCAGGACGGTAGCACCTTGTATCGTCAGGGCTGCCCGTTCGCTCAACAGAGCGGCACTGGCGGCGAAGGTCAGCAGCAGCGAAAACTCGCTTGCCTGACCGAGGCGCATGCCGACCTCGATCCCCGTCGCACGCGTCTCGCCCTGGGCGCTAAGCAATCCCATGAAGGTGAGCGGCTTGGTCGCCAGCATCACGATCGCGAGCACGAACATGGGCAGCCACACCTCGCCGAGCTGCGGCAGGCTCAGGCCAGCGCCGACGGCAAAGAAGAACATCACCAGAAAAAAGTCGCGCAGCGGGCGTAGCTGTTCGGCGATGTGCTGGGCGATAGGACTGGTCGCGAGGCTAACGCCGGCAACGAAGGCCCCTAGTTCCAAAGACAGGCCGACCGCGTTCGCGAGCGCGGCGAGCGCAAGGCACCAGCCGATGGCGACGGTAAACAGAAACTCGTGGAAGGTGTCGAAGCGCGCGAATAGGGGCAGCAGCACGTAGCGCACGCCGAGAAAGGCGCCGCCCATCAGCAGAGGTAGACCGGCCGCGATGAGCCCGACGCGGGGCGCGATCTCCGCCGTCGGGTCCGCTGCGACGGCCAGCAGCAGCAGGGCCAGGATGGCCAGCAGATCCTGAATCAGCAGCAGACTGATCACGATCTCACCGACGTGCCGATGGTGCAGCACCGTGGTAGGCAGCAGCTTGATGCCGATGATGGTGCTTGAAAACACCATCGCCATTCCCGCAAACCCGGCGTCGCGCAGGCCGAAGCCGAAGGCCAGCAGCACACCGGCGCCGAGCGCGAAGAAGACGAGAGTCGATCCCAGCGCGGTCAACAGCGATTCGCCCAGCAGATCGAAGAGCTTGCGCGGCTGCAGGTCCAGGCCGATCAGAAACAGCAGGAAGATGATGCCGATCTCCGCGATCTCGCGGATGAGTCCCGGATCTGTGATCAGGCCGAGCGCGAACGGGCCAGTGAGGGCGCCGACGACGATGTAGGCGAGCAGCAGCGGTTGACGGGTGTACAGGCTGGCGACGCTCGCGAGCGCGGCCCCCGCGAAGATCACGAAGAAAGATTCAACGATGCCGGTGTGGGCGTCCATGGTCGCAGGCGCGGGTTCCAGGCCGTGGTGACAAACAGTGCTTCCTGTCGGCGGCAATCCGGAGCCGGTCGCGCTCGCGCGGCGCCGCCGGAGAGAATTATGCCGCGTTGCTGCCGCGAGGGCGGTACGGCTTTGCGGGCGGCGCTCGCCGACATATGACCGAGTCGCTCGATTCGGGGAATCAAAGTCGCTAGACTGCGCGCCGTTCCGAACCCGGTTTCACCCCCGCGCTCGTCTGGGCGCCCGATGGAAGCGTATCCCATGTCAGATCAACAACAAGCCACCGAGATTGTGGAGGAGCCGACAGCGGAACAGCTGGCGGATCAGCAGGCCGATCAGCGCGTCGCCATCCTCGTCTTCTGCGCGCTCGTCGCGATCGCGGTCGTATTCATCTCCGGCTACACCCCGCAGTTCTAAGGGGTACCAGCCCCTAAGGCCCCGCCGCGCTAGTCGACCATGTTCGGTCGCAGCCAGCGCGTCGCGGTCGCCTCATCCCAACCTTTGCGGCGCGCGTAGTCCGCGACCTGATCCTTGCCGATCTTTCCAACCCCGAAGTATTTGGCCTCGGGGTGGGCGAAGTACCAGCCGGATACCGCAGCCGCCGGCAGCATGGCGAAACTGTCGGTCAGCGTGATGCCCGCCGCCGGTGCATCGAGCAGTTCGAACAGGGTGGCCTTCTCCGTGTGGTCCGGACACGCCGGGTAGCCCGGCGCGGGCCGTATGCCGCGATAGCCTTCGCCAATCAGCGCGTCGTTGTCCAGATTCTCGCCTGCCGCGTAGCCCCACAGCTCGGTGCGCACACGCCGATGCATGTACTCGGCGCAGGCCTCGGCGAGCCGATCCGCAAGCGCCTTCAGCATGATTTCCTGGTAATCGTCGCCGTTGAAGCGTCGCAGTGCCTCGTCCATGCCGAGGCCGGCGGTGACGGCGAATGCCCCCATGTAGTCGTCGCTAAGGCCGACGAAGTCCGCCAGACAGAGGTGTGGCCCGCCCGCGCCCTTCTTCGCCTGCTGCCGCAGAAAGTGCAGGCGCGTGAGTTCGGTGGTTCGTGAGGCATCTGTGAACAGCATCACGTCGTCGACGTCGCGACGTTCGGCCGCCCATAGACCGACGCGCCCGGCGGCTCGCAGCCAGCCTTCGTTGACGATCTGGTCGAGCATCTTGCGCGCGTCGCAGTAGAGATCGCGCGCGCTTTCGCCCACGACCTCGTCGTTCAAGATGCGCGGGAACTTGCCCGCCAGCTCCCAGGTCATGAAGAACGGCGACCAGTCGATGAACGGCACGAGCTCGGCGAGCGGGATGTCGTCGAATGCGGTGACCCCGAGCGCGGCGGGCACGGGCGATGGCGACGGGCTCAGCTCGGGCGCCCGGTCGCGGGCCTCGGCGAGCGGCGTGATGTCGATGCGCCTGCGGCTGTTCGCGATGCGCTCGCGCACCTTCGCGTAGTCCTCGCGCGTCGACTGGATGAAATCGGCGGACGTCGCGTCAGAGAGCAGGCTGGCCGCGGTGCCCACGCCCCGGGAAGCGTCGGTAACGTAGGTGACCGAGCCGGCCGGATACTCCGGTTCGATCTTCAGCGCGGTATGGGCCTTCGAAGTCGTCGCACCGCCGATCAGCAGCGGAATGTCGAAGCCGTTGCGTTGCATTTCGGAGGCGACGTGCACCATCTCGTCCAGCGACGGGGTGATCAGGCCGGACAGACCGATCATGTCGGCGTCGTGCTCGCGTGCGGCCTCGAGGATCTGCTCCGCGGGCACCATCACTCCGAGATCGATGATCTCGTAGTTGTTGCATTGCAGGACGACACCGACGATGTTCTTGCCGATGTCGTGCACGTCGCCCTTCACCGTGGCCATGATGATGCGGCCTTTGGATTTCGCGTCGGCGCCTTTCTCCGCCTCGATGAACGGCACGAGATGCGCGACGGCCTGCTTCATGACGCGCGCCGACTTCACCACCTGCGGCAGAAACATCTTGCCGCTGCCAAACAGATCGCCGACGACGTTCATGCCCGACATCAGCGGGCCTTCGATCACGTCGATGGGGCGCGCGGCAGCCTGACGCGCCTCTTCGGTGTCGTCGACGATGAACTTCGAGATGCCGTTGACCAGCGCGTGCTCGAGGCGCGTTGTGACCGGCTCCTGGCGCCAGGAGTCGTCCTGGGCGCGTGCCTTTGCGCCGCCTTTGCCCGCGTACTCCTGCGCGAGATCGAGCAGGCGTTCCGTCGCGTCGTCGCGCCTATTCAGCACAACGTCTTCGACCGCGTCGCGTAGCTCGGTTGGAATGTCTTCGTAGATCGCGAGCTGGCCGGCGTTGACGATACCCATCGTGAGACCCGCGCGTATGGCGTGGTACAGGAACACGGCGTGGATGGCCTCGCGCACCGCGTTGTTGCCGCGGAACGAAAACGACACGTTGCTGATGCCGCCGGATATGCCGGCACCCGGCAGATTGGCTCTGATCCAGCGGCACGCGTCGATGAAGTCGACCGCGTAGTTGGCGTGTTCCTCGATGCCGGTAGCGATGGCGAATACGTTCGGGTCGAAGATGATGTCTTCCGGCGCCATGCCGACGACGTCCACCAGAATTCGGTACGAGCGCTCGCAGATCTCAGTCTTGCGCTGCAGCGTATCGGCCTGGCCGGTCTCGTCGAAGGCCATGACGATCACGGCGGCGCCGTAGTCCAGCGCGCGGCGTGCCTTGTCGATGAAGTCGTCTTCGCCTTCCTTCAGGCTGATGCTGTTGACGATGGCCTTGCCCTGCACGCACTTCAGACCGGCCTCGATGATTTCCCACTTGCTGGAATCGATCATGATCGGCACGCGCGCGATCTCCGGTTCCGCGGCGATCAGGTTCAGGAACCTGACCATCGCGCCCTCGGAGTCGAGCATGCCCTCGTCCATGTTCACGTCGATGATCTGCGCGCCGTTTTGCACCTGCTGCAGGGCGACGTCGATCGCCTCCGTGTAGTTCTCTTCGGTGATCAGCCTGCGGAACTTGGCCGAACCGGTGACGTTGGTGCGCTCGCCGACGTTCACAAACAGCGAATCCGATTCGACATACAGCGGTTCGAGTCCTGACAGCGACAGCCGCGAGCGGCGCTGCGGCGCCGTCCTGGGCTTGTGGCGCGCGGCCATTTCCGCGATCGCCGTGATGTGCTCCGGCTGCGTGCCGCAGCAGCCGCCGACCATATTCACCCAGCCTGCGGCGGCATAGTCATCGAGCACCGCGGCCATGTCCTCCGGCGTCTGGTCATAGCCGCCAAACTCGTTCGGCAGGCCCGCATTTGGGTGCACGCTGGTTAAGGTCGAACTGAGTTTTGATACGGTCTCGAGGTACGGCCGCAGCTGCGCGGCACCCAGCGCGCAGTTCAGGCCGACAAACAAGGGCTGTGCGTACTCGACCGAGTGGACGAACGCTTCGGCCGTCTGGCCCGAGAGCGTGCGGCCGCTGGCGTCCGTAATCGTGCCGGAGATCATCAGTGGCACGCTGCGGCCCAGCTCCGCCTGGGCGCGGCGGGTGCCGACGATCGCGGCCTTGGCGTTCAGCGTGTCGAATACGGTCTCGATCATCAGCGCATCGACCCCGCCGTCGAGCAGCGCCCGGGTGGCGAGGCTGTAGTTGGCCACCAGTTCGTCAAACGAGACGTTTCTGAAGCCCGGATCGTTGACGTCGGGCGACAGGCTCGCCGTGCGGTTGGTGGGTCCGATGCTGCCGACTACGAAACGCGAGCCCTGCCAGTTGCCCTCATCGATGGCGGCTCGCGCGAGGCGCGCACCGGCGAGGTTGATCTCGTATACCCGATCCTCGAGCGCGTAGTCTGCCTGGGCGATTTCGGTCGCGGTGAAGGTGTTCGTCGAGATGAGGTCCGCGCCGGCTTCCAGGAAAGCCGAATGAATGTCCCGGATCGCATCGGGCTGGGATAGATTCAGCAGATCGCTGTTGCCCTTCAGCGGCGACCCGTGATCCCGCAGGTCCCCGCAGCAGTAGTCGTCTTCGGTCAACCCCAAGGCCTGGATCATCGTGCCCATGGCGCCATCGAGCACCAGAATGCGCTCGGCCGCCGCTGCGGCCAGTGGGGAGTCTTTCATGACGATCGCAGGTTCCGTTCGATCCGTAGGCGTGTGGATGCGCGGAGCGCAGTCTAAACGGGCGGTTCGTCCGCAGCATGTCCCGTTTCTTGTGCGAAGGATGAACGGGATTCATACAGCGTGCTGGTATAATGGTCACCCCGCTCGGCTGCGGTCCGTCCGTAGCTCGCACGCGGGTACCACTTTGTGATCTGGTTCGCATGACATGATCGAAATCTCAGACTCAGCCCAAGCCTACCTGCGCGAGCTCCTCGGCAAACAGGATGAGGAGGGCGTAGCGATTCGCGTCTTCGTCGCCCAACCCGGGACGCCGAATGCGGAGACCTGTATCGCTTATTGCCGCCCCGGCGAGGAGGTCGAGGGCGACGTGGCGGTCGAGTACGACGGCTTTACCGCCTGGTTCGAAGAGCGCAGCCAGCCCTACCTGCTGGACGCCAAGGTGGACTACGCCGAGGACCAGATGGGCGGCCAGCTCACGATCAAGGCGCCGAACTCGCGGGTGCCGAGCGTCGGCCCCGACGCGCCGCTGGAAGATCGCGTCAACTACGTGCTCTACAACGAGGTGAATCCGGGGCTCGCCGCGCACGGCGGTGTGGTGAGCCTGGTCGAGATCGTCGACGGTGATACCGCTGTGCTGCAGTTCGGCGGCGGCTGTCAGGGCTGTGCCGCGGTCGATATGACCTTGAAGCAGGGCGTTGAAAAAACGCTGCTCGAGCAGGTCCCCGAACTGGTTGCGATCAAGGATGCAACCGATCACACCGTCACGGACAACGCCTACTACTAGCGAACACTGCTAGCGCTTACGGCGAGGCTTGTCTCGGGGGCATGCGGCGCATCCGGCGGATGCGGCCTGTGCGCGGTTTCAGGCGGCGGCCAGGTCGCGCAGCAGGTCGAGCGTGCGATCCATCCCAAGACACCCATCGGTCACCGACTGGTCCGGTCGCGCCGCTGGTGTGCACGGCTGTTTCCCGGCGACCAGGTGACTCTCGAGCATCAGGCCGGCGATACGACGTTCCCCCGCGGCGCGCCGCGCCGCCAGGCCCTTGGCGATCTTCGGTTGATTCTCGGGGTCGCGCTGACCCTCGGCGTTGGCCGAATTCGCGTGGCTGCAGTCGACGATCACCCGCTCGATCAGGCCGCGCGCGGCCAGCGCGTCGCCCGCCGCGCGCACGTCGGCCGCGCCGTAGTTCGGTCGCGCGCCGCCCCTGAGCACCAGATGGGGGGCCGGGTTGCCGGGTGCCTGTCGCTGGCTCACGCGGCCCTGTGCGTCCAGCGCGATCAGCGTATGCGCAGCGCCCGCGGCCTGGATGCCGTCGATGGCGATGTCCGTGGCGCCGCTGGTCGCGTTCTTCATGCCGACCGGCGCCGGCAGGGCACTCGCGAGTTCGCGGTGGGTCTGCGACTCCGTGGTACGGGCGCCGATGGCGTACCAGCTCACGAGATCAGCGAGGTACGGCGCCACCAGCGGGTCCAGCGCCTCGCTCGCGATCGGCAGGCCGATGTCGCTAATCCGCGCGTACAGCTCGCGCGCTGTCGTCAGACCCCGAGCCAGGTCGCAGCCGCCGTCCAGACCTGGATCGTTGACGAGCCCCTTCCAGCCGATCGTCGTGCGGGGTTTTTCGACGTAGGCGCGCATGACCACGAGGCAGCGATCGGCGACGGTCTCCGCCGCGTGCTGCAGGCGCTCCGCGTACGCGATGGCGGAGTCCGGGTTGTGGATCGAGCAGGGGCCCGCAATCACGAGCAGACGATCATCCGCGCCACGCAATATCGAGCCGATGGCCGTTCGGGTCGACGCGATGGTCGCGAGCGCGACAGTTGAGGGAGCGAAGCGCTCGCGCAGATAGCCCGGCCCCGGCAGCGGTCGTGAGTCCGGCGCGCGCGGCGCCTCGGCAAGACCGGACTCGCAGGCCTCGGCGGGTTCAATCATCGGTGTCGCGGTGTTCATATCGGTATCTGCGCTGTCGCTAAAAACGCGGCCCCAAAAACGAAAAAACCCCGGTGGCTGGTTGCCTCCCGGGGTTCGCGTGCGGAGGCAACTCAGGCCTCCACCGATGGTGCAGGCGCGTCAGACGTAAAAAAACCAATAGCTAAAGGCCGCGCCAGTGGCGGTCTCAGCGAGATAGTTCTTGGTCTGGGCGCTTGCGTTCATGGGGAGCATCCTAACAGCGCCGATGCGCGGGTCAAGCCTCGAGCAGCTGTTCAGCCGCCAGCTTTATGCCCGACACCGTTTCGACGTCCACCTCCCACAGCTGGCCCAGGGCGGTAAAAAACAGCGCGGCGCGCAGGGTACCGTCGACCGGCGTTCGCTCCCGCAGCGCGCGGCCGTAGCGCTCGAGCTGCGGCGCGTACTCATTGATCTGGCCCTGTATCCACTCGGCTTCATCATCGTCGACAGCGGGCGCCGCGCTCTTGTAGTCGATGATCCAGCGGTCGCCGCGATAGACGAAGGTGCGATCAATCGCCAGCTCAACCGGACCGAAGGCGCCCCAGGCGCCCAGCGCCAGCTCCGCCTGAGCCTCGTCGTGGGACTCTTGGACGCACCAGTGGCCGAGCGGATCGGCGAGCGTCTTGGCGGTCTGCGCGGCCACCTCCGCCGCGAGCTCGGTCGCGGCCGCCTGCGGCAGGCCGATCAAGATGCCCTCGCGCTCGTAGTAGCGTGGCGCGGGCGGTTCGCGCCCCTGACTCAGGTCACACAGGGCGGCGTGGATCAGTTCCCCGCGCAGGATCGCGCGGCGACGATCCTGGGGAATGAACCCGGGCGTATCGTTCGCGCTGCTCGCCTCGTTGCCGCGGGTCTGACCGGGCAGGGCATTTGGATGGGTCACCGCGGCCGGCAGCGGCAGCGCGACGCGACGCAGGCGGGGCGGCGGCGGGAGCTCGGCGGTGCCGCCCTGGCCGTGGCCGCCCTTGCCGTCCAGCCAGTCGACGCCCGGCACCGCGTCGAGACAGGCGAGCAGGCTGCCGCTCACAGCGCGCTGCCCTGCGGGCAGCACCGTCGTCAGCATCAGGTCGTCGCGCGCGCGGGTTGCGGCCACGTACAGCAGCCGACGGCGCTCGTTGTCACCGCGGACCGTGTCGCTCTGCTTGAGCCAGTCGTATAACGAGCCGAGCTCCTGTTTCTTGTGCGTACCCAGCGCCGGCTTCAGGGCAATCATCGCGTTGGCGTCCTGACTGCCGCCCGGCTGCATGCGCAGCAGCGGCGCCTCGTCACGCTTGCCCGTCTTTTCGAGGTTGGCGACGATTACCCGGTCGTACTCGAGGCCCTTCGACTTGTGGATCGTCAGGATCGCAACGCCGGGCTGGGTGCTCTGGGCGTACAGCTTGTCGATCTCGCGTTCGAGCCGCACCAGCTCGACCTGCCACGGATGCCCCGTCTCCAGGACGCTGAAGAAGCGCGCGGCCGCGCGCTCGTCGTTGGGGTCACCGCTGCCATCCGGCGCGCGATAGCACGCGCTGCCCCCAAGCCGCAGCCACAGCGCTTCCACCAGCTCCCGCGGCGTTAGGGCGGCGCGGCGCGGCCACCAGGGCAGCAGCACGGCGCGCAGATGCGACCATCGCGCGGCCCCCGTGGCGCTCATGCCTGCCGGCGCCGCCGCTTCGGGCTCTGTCAGCGCCAGGCACTCGGCGAGGCTCTGTCGTTGGCTGGCGAGCGCCTTTAGATCCTCGAGCTGCAGGCCCACGAGCGGCGAGCGCAGCAGCGCCGTTAGGCTGATCGCGTCGCGTGGATCGAACAGCGCGCGCGTCAGCGCCAGCAGATCCGTGACGACCGGCGTCGTACCGAGCGCGTGCAGGTCGATGCCCTGCCAGGGAATGCCGCCCGCTTCGAAGGCCGCGATGATCGGTCCCGCCAGCCGGCGCGAGGTCAGCAGGACCGCGATTCGCTCCAGCGGCACCTCGGCGCGCCAGCGCGAGATGGTCGCAACGATGGCCTCGAGGTGCGCTGCGTCGGTGTCGAAGCGCTGCAGATGCCTGGCGAGCGGCGCTCGGCGCGTGCGCTCCGCGCCGAGACTGATCACGCCGTCGTCGTCGCCGTCGGCAGGGTCCGGAGTCGTCGGGCGCGCCACCGCTGGCGAGTAGGAGACCGCGCCGACGCTCGCCGCGTCCGCGCTGCCGAGCACGTGCGGAAACACACCGTTGAACCAGCGGATCAGCGTCGGCGTCGAGCGAAAGTTAGTCTCGAGACGCAGGTGTTCGAGCGGCAGGCCGCTGATGCCGTTTTCGCAGGTGTCGATGAACATGCCGACCTCCGCGTCGCGGAAGCGATAGATCGACTGCATGGGATCGCCGACCGCGAAGAAGGTGTTGTCGTCGGCGGCGCTCCAGCCGCGCAGCAGGTCGGCGAACAGCTCGAACTGGCTGCGCGAGGTGTCCTGAAACTCGTCGACGAGCAGGTGTCGCAGGCGGTAGTCGAGTGCGAGGCGCAGATCGGTGGGCGCCTCTTCCGTGCCGAGTGCGTTGCGCGCCGCGATGGTGAGCTGGGCGAAATCGATGCGGCCACTGATCTGAAACAGCGCGTTGAGTTCCCCGACGCAGTCGAGCAGCACGTAGAAGAACGCTTCTAGCAACGTCTCTTCCGCTGCGATGCGCCGCGGATCTGGCGCGCGGTGGCGCAGGTACGCAGCCCTCAGGGTGGCAGTCTCCTCAGCGGTGGCGGCGAGCATTTCGAGCATATCGCGCTTGTTCGCCGCACCCGCTGCGCCCGTCGGGAAGCCGTTGCTTGCGGTGACGGTCTTTCGGCCGACCAGTTTGGTTAGCGTCGTGTCGCTCTTGATCAGTAACGCCGCGATGTGGCCCCACAGATCGTCCGGATCCGGCGCCTTGTCCGGGTCTTTGATGGTCAGCTGCGCGATCGAGTACTGCGCCAGCGGCTCCAGCGCCTGCGCGCGCGACGCACCCAGCGCGTCGCGTAGCTGCTGGGTCGCGGCGTCGCGAATCTGCTTGGCGGCCGCGGCGAGCTGCGAGGTCAGCTGCTTGGTGCCGAGGCTGGGCGACAGCTCCCTGATCAGCGGATAGAACCAGCTCGGACGGCGCTCGAGCATGCTCACGAGCAGCCCAGAGAGCTGACTGAAGTTGTTACCGAAGTGCGCAAGGCACGCCGTCAGGGCCTGTTCCTGCGCGCTGTCGCCACCCTGCAGGCGCGCGAACACGCGCTGGACGGCAAGCTCGTACAGCGCCTGGGGCTCGGTGTCGATGCTGGCGGCGTGCAGCTCGCTGGTCACGGGCAGCGCCCGGGTCAGGTGCATCGCGAAGGCGTCGATCGTTTGAATGCGCATGCGCATCGGGTAGCGCAACAGATCCCAGCCGCGTTCTCTGGCGTGAGCCATGGCGGCGACCGATTGAGGATGATCCTCGGTCAGCAGGCGCAGGACACGCTGGCGCATCTCGGCGGCGGCTTTGATCGTAAAGGTGATCGCGAGAATCTGCTCCGGATAGTCGACGGTCGTTAGCAGGTTCACATAGCGTCTGGCCAGCAGCGTCGTCTTGCCCGAGCCTGCCGGCGCCTGCACGATGCAGGAGCGGCGCCGATCTACGGCGCGCTCGCGCGCCTCGTGATCAACCAGCGTCGCGGCGTCACGCGCCTCAGACATCGTCAAGCGCTCCGTCCTCGTCGACCTCGGTGCCCAGGTCGATGCGGCACACCGGTTTGTAGTCGCAGTACACGCAGGCGCGCGTGTGGCTTGGCCTGGCCGTCGCGTCGCCGCTCGCAAGCTGCGCGCCTAGCTTTTCGATCTGTCGCGCCCAGCGATCCTTGCGGTCCTGCCAGGGCTGCTGGGTGTTGGCGCCTCGCAGCGCGCTCGCGAGCGCGTCGTCCGCCACCGCGCTGTAGCTGATGCCCTCCGCATGCACGTGCACGTAGGCCCCGCTGCGCGCCGCCGGCCGCGCCTGCAGATAGCCCGCCACCTGGGGCACGTCCAACCGCGTGTCATCATCCCAGGCGTAGCTGACCTTGCGGCCGCTCTTGTAGTCGATGACGAGTTCATGGTCGTCCTCCACCCGGTCGACGCGATCCAGGCGCAGCCGGATGCGGTACCGATCGCCTAACGACAGCTCGGTGTGCGCTTCGCGGGCGACGACATCGAACCGGTCGCGCTTAAGCTCCTCGGCAACGAAGCGTCGCAGCAGCCGAGTCAGGCGCAGCACCTCCGAGCGCCTGATGGCTTGTGGAAAACGCTGGTAGTCGTCGATGGTGACGGCCGCCGCCGCGCTGTCCGCGCAGGCCTGCTCGCGCGCCTCGGGTGCTGCGCTGTGCAGCGCCGTGCTGCTCGGAAACGTCTGCAGCAGCGCGTCCAGTGCCTTGTGCAGCGCGTTGCCGCGCTCGCGCGCGTCGGGAAACGTGTGCGGTGGCTCTAAGGGCGCGAGCGCGAGCTGATAGTTGAGCCAGGCGCGCAGCGGGCAGCGCATCAGGGCGTCCAACAGACCGGCGCCGCCTTTGAGATCGCCCGCGGGGGGTGGGGCGGTAGTTACATCCTCGAACGCTTCGGTCGCGATCGCGCTGGCCCGCAGATTCAAGCTAAGCGGATGGGCGAGACTGTCGTCGCCCGCGATCTCGGCGGGCGCGAGCGGCCAACCCGCGAGCAGTGCCGAGGCGCCGCCAACCAGGCCGCCGGCGTCCGTTGGTTCGACGTCCTCATCGGTCGCGAAACTCGCGATCACGTTTGCGGCCGACGCGCTGCGCCGGGCGAGCCAGATCTCCGCGAAGCGAAACTCGCTCTCCGGGCTGGTACGCGGCACGCGGTGACGCTGCAACAGCTCCCGCGGCAGCAGCGGGTTGGTGCTCACGGCCGCCGGCCAGTCGACCGCGCCCATGCCGGTGAGCCACAGGTTGTCGAACTCGAGACCGTTGGCCTCCAGGCTGCCCAGCACCTGTACCGGCGCGGGCCGGCCCGCCTCCGCGAACAGCGCGGCACCGGCGTTATAGCGCAGCTCTGCCAGCGCCGCCGACCAGCCGACGCGGGCGAGCTGGCTGCCGGCGCCGGTCTGCAGCAGCTCCAGAAACTGGCGCGCAGCCTGAAAGCCGGCGCTGTCGTCGCGGGCCTGGTCCCAGCCGGCGAGACGCAGCAGCTCTGCCGCGATGCGCCACCACAGCGTGGCGGGACGCTCGTCGGATCCGAACCCCCGCACGCGCCGATTGATGTCGCTGAGCGCCGGTGTCTGCCAGTCTGGCCGCAGCTCGCCGAGCGTGAGCACCTCGGGATGCAGCTCGAAGCGCCTGCCGCGGCGGTTGATCAGCGGCAGGTGGGCATCGCTGAGCAGGGCCTCGATGGTGCGGTAGTGCTGGGGCTGCGTCAGCGCACCGAGAAAGCTCAGCGCGCTCGCGACCAGCGGATGGCTCGCCAGCGGCATGCCGCCGCCGAGGTTGTACAGGCCCTCCGCGCGCTGGCCGCCGGGATCCAGGTGCGAGCGCAGCAGCCTGCGCATCTCGCCGTAGCGCTGCATCAGATCGCCAACGACGATGCCGATGCGCGGCAGCTCCGGGCCAGGATGGGTTCGCAGCCGCTGCGCGGCCCAGGTGCACGCTGCGGCCAGTTCGTCTGCTGCGCTCGCGAAGGGCGCGACCTGTCCCGGTCGTGGCCGTTCCGGCGTCGGCGTCGGCAGCACCTCGATCTGCGCGCCCCGGGCCCGCAGTCTGTCGATGCAGCGTTGCTGGGCGGCAGATACGCGCTCGAAGCCAACCAGCAGCAGCTTCGGTTCGAGGGCCGGCGACCGGGGCTCGGGCAGGATCTCCTCGCAGCTCGCGAGCTCTGCGGGACTCAGCAGCCCTGCCTGCGCAAGCGCTGCCTGCGTATTGCGCAGCCAGGCCCGGCAGGTGCTGGTGTTATCCGTCAGCGACCACTCGGGCGCATCGACGTCAAGCTGCCATTCGTGCACGTCGCGCCAGGCCTCTTCGAACAGGCTGGCGAAGCGCTCGGTGTTTTCGGGCGCGGCGCGGCGCAGGAGGGTGCGCCATTCGGCCGGGCTCGCGAGCGCTCGGTTCAGCCGGCCCGCGCGGGCGGCCTGCTGGTAAAAATGGTCGAGCAAGCCGGACCAGGAGACGACCCGCGGCTGCGGCCAGCTCGATGGCGGGCGGCCGGCCTCCGCATCGGCAAACCGAGCGCGGTAATGGGCGGCATAGCGGTATTCCTTGCGCAGACGCTCGCTGGCGGTGACCAGTAGCGTCTCCCCGTCGGGCCAGCCTGCAGGTAACTCGACAAATGGGGTGATCGGCCCGCGCGTTGGCGGTGTTGGCGTCTCGATATCGATCACCGCCGCAGTGTAGGGACGAGCGGTCACCGAGGGCAATGGGGCCTTTGCACCGCGCCCGGCCATGAGCACCGCGCGCGGCGCATTCGCCGGCCGGCTAAGCGGGACGCTTGAGGCCAGATTGCGCCAGAGCCTGGCTGGACAGCGCCGCCCGATCCAGATTCTGCGACGTGCCGCGCATGGGCGCGCGGGGTCAAATGCCTTAAACTAAGGGCATCTGACGTTTATTCGCACCATGCGCGAGGAGTAAGCGATGCGCCTGTTTGGTTGGTTCTGGTATCTCATCGAAGATTTCTTCGAGCAGAGCCTCGTGATGAAGGGCTTCATCGGTCTCGGCTGGCTGGCCGTGCTGATCATGGCCACCAGCCTCCTGTTCTCTCTCGGGCTTATCGGCTGACCCGCCGTGTGGCTGTCGTCGCTCTCCGAGCGGCAGCGCAAGGCACTGCTCGGACTCGCCCATAACGTCGTCGTCTCTGATGGCATCCTCGATCCGAACGAGGAGAGCATGCTCGACGAGTTCAAGCGCGAGATGAGTCTCAATCCCAGCATCGAGGTCGACTATCTCGAACTCGAGGGCATCGAGGAGGTGTTCGACACGCGGCGTTCGCGCGTCGTGGCGCTGTTGAACCTGCTGCGGCTGAGCTACTCCGATGGCGCGTTCGAGATCGAGGAAGAGTGCCTGCTCAAGGAGATCAGTCAGGCGTTTGGCCTCGGCGACGAAGAGTTCCTGCTGCTCGATAACTGGGTCAAGCGTCTCGTTGGCCTGGAAGCAGAAGCCCGCGCGTTAATGGAGTAGGGGCTGGAGTAACGCTCGGCAGCGCTCACACCGGCCGATCAGTTACTCGCCCAGCGTCTCGAGTAACACCGCTTTGGCTTCGTTGAGCTGGGCCGCAATGTAGTTGGATCCCCCCTGATCCGGGTGGTTCTTCTGCATCAGCCGGCGATGCGCGGCGATGATCTCTGCGCGTCCGGCGCCCGCATCCAGGCCGAGAACCTCGCGCGCTTCCGCGACCCCCAGCCGCCCGCGACCAGCCGGCGGCGGCTTGCGTCCTGCGGCGCCCTGCGGCCCGCCGCGCGCGGACAGCATCCGCATTACAAACGGCCAGAAGCGCAGGGCGAGCACGGCGATGCGCCGCACAAAAGGGATCACACCGGCGATCGCGGCCGAGATCCAGTGCACTCGACCGGTGGCGACCAGCAGCAGCAGGGCCACGACGAGCACCGCGACCGCAAACGCGATCACGGGCGTGCGGCTGTTTCGCCGGTCCGCCTCGGTCCACAACAGCCGAGTCAGAAAGACGAAGGCGAAGCCGCCCAGCAGACCGATAAACAGCAGCAGCATGGTGCGTTGAACCGCGAAAGTGGCCGCGTATGATGCCATGCATGACCGACTCACAGCGTCGCAACATCAGCCGCAGCGCGCCCGCCGAGGCGTCGCCGCCCGGTGCCGCGAGTGGCCGCGCGGGCGATGCGCAGCCATCGCTAACGGTGGCCATCTCATCGCGAGCGCTGTTCGATCTGGCCGCCAGCAACCGGGTTTACGAGTCTGAGGGACTAAAGGCCTATCGGGACTATCAGATCGCTCACGAAGATGAGGTTTTAGCGCCTGGCGAGGGCTTTGATCTCGTAAGAAAATTGTTGAATATCAATAAGGTACTTGGGAAACCTTATGTAGAGGTAATCCTGCTGTCACGCAACTCCGCCGACACGGGCCTGCGGATTTTCAATTCAATCCGCGCCCATGAGCTGCAGATCACGCGGGCGGCGTTCTGCGGCGGCGCAAGTCCCTATCGCTACGTCCAGGCCTTCGGCTGCGATCTGTTCTTGTCACTGCACGGCGAGGACGTGCGCCATGCCCTCGAGCACGGCGTGGCGGCGGCGACGCTGATCGGCGGCGCGGTTGAGGATCGAGACGGATCCGACACCCTGCGCGTCGCCTTCGACGGCGACGCGGTCGTGTTTTCGGACGAGGCCGAGCGTGTCTATCAGGCGCATGGCCTCGATCAATTCAGCGCGAGCGAAGCGGCCGCCGCCAGGCGACCGCTGGCCGGGGGACCTTTCAAGCAGTTTCTGGCCGCCCTGCAGCGGCTGCAAGCCGAGCTGCCGGCAGAGGCCGCGTTACTGCGCACGGCGCTCGTCACCGCGCGGGGGGCCCCGGCCCATGAGCGGGTGATCCGTACCCTGCGGGCCTGGAACATCCGCCTCGACGAGAGTCTGTTCCTGGGCGGTCGCGAAAAGACCGAGTTCCTGCGCGCCTTCGGTGCCGACATCTTTTTCGATGACCAGCAGCACCACATCCGCAAGGCGTCGGATGCGAACGTTGCCGCCGCGCACGTGCCGAACGGCGTCCGCAATCCGATATAGCCAATATTCATGCTAGAGTCATTTCTTTAGAAGCTTTTGCTTCAATGACTTCATCCGCCCACGATAGCGCTGTGGCCAGCGAGCGGGACACCTAGCCACACCATTGCTGCTTTGGGCTGCTTTGTGCCGCTTTCGATGACAGCCTCCGGTAGACCACAGTGAAACTCCAGCAACTGCGCTATATCTGGGAGGTCGCCCACCACGATCTCAATGTCTCTGCAACGGCCCAGAGCCTCTATACCAGCCAGCCAGGCATCAGCAAGCAGATCCGCCTGCTGGAAGACGAACTGGGCGTCGAGATCTTTGCGCGCAGCGGCAAGCATCTGACCCGCATCACGCCCGCGGGAGAGAAGATCATCGAGATGGCGGGCGAGATGCTGCGCACCAGCGCCAACATCAAGCGGGTCGCGGAAGAGTTCAGCCACGAGCGGGTCGGCAGCTTGTCGATCGCCACGACCCACACCCAGGCCCGCTATGTGCTGCCGGAGATCATCACGGGCTTCAAGGCGTCCTTTCCCGAAGTGACGCTGCACATGAACCAGGGCACGCCGCTACAGATCGCGGAGCTTGCGGCCAGCGGCGACGTGGACTTTGCGATCGCCACCGAAGGCATGGATCTGTTTCAGGATCTCGTCATGCTGCCGTGCTACCGCTGGAACCGCTCGGTGGTCGTGCCCAAGGGACATCCGCTGGCCTCGGTATCCAAGCTCACGCTGGCCGACATCGCGGCGGAGCCCATCGTCACCTACGTGTTCGGGTTTACGGGACGATCAAAGCTCGACGAGGCCTTTCTCGACGAGGGCCTGGAGCCGCAGGTGGTGTTCACGGCGACTGACACTGACGTCATCAAGACCTATGTCAGGCTGGGCCTGGGCATTGGCATCATCGCCAGCATGGCGTTCGACGAACAGACCGATCACGATCTGGTCGCGCTCGACGTGTCGCACCTGTTCACGAGCAGCGTGACGCACATCTGTTTTCGCAAAGGCACGTTCCTGCGCCACTTCATGTTCGATTTTATCGAGCGCTTCGCGCCGCACCTCGATCGGGATACGGTGGCCCGTGCTGCTACCAGTCCGAACAAGAACGACCGCGAGGCGCTGTTTAGCGATCTTGCGCTGCCGCTCAGGTGAAGTGACCGCGCGGCATGAAATAGAATTTCGGCTGTAACTTTTGGTGACGCGTGGCGCGACAGCGATGCGCGGACTGATGCGCGGACTGTAGGAGAGCTAACTGCGATGCGTGTTTTATGCCTCGACCTCGAGGGTGTGCTGATTCCCGAGATCTGGCAGGCGGTCGCCACGAAAACCGGCGTTGTCGTACTGGGTAAAACGACCCGCGATATTCCGGTCTACGACGATCTGATGTCGATGCGCTTGACTGCACTGCGAGAGGCGCAGATTCCGTACCAGACAATTGCCGATGTCATTGCAACGGTCGAACCGCTGCCGGGCGCGCTCGACTTTCTCGGCTGGGCGCGCGAACGGTTCCAGGTCGCGATACTGTCCGATACCTTCTACGAATTCGGTATGCCGATGATGCGCGCGCTGGGTTATCCCATGCTGCTTTGCCATCGGCTTCACATCGCGGACGGTTTCATCACCGGTTACCAGCTTCGCCAGCAGGATCCGAAACGCCAGTCGGTCAAGGCCTTTCAGGGACTTGGCTATGAAGTGCTCGCGGCCGGCGACTCGTTCAATGACATCAGCATGCTCGAGCAGTCAGACGCGGGCGCGTTCCTGCATTCGCCGGACAACGTCGCGCTTGCACACCCACAGTACCCGCGCTGCGCAAACTACGCCGAGCTGCGCGAATGGCTTGAGGCCTCTGACTTTGCAGAACGATGACGTTTGTCGGCGCGGCCGCGAACGGACTGGCCAAGCCGGATGAACGCAGTCGGGTTACAATGAAGAGATAGCGCAAGCCGCTTTCGCGATCAACGCCCGAGATTCCAATCACAGGACACGAAAAGAGGTTTCCCATGAGTCAATCCGCAGGCGCGCGCATGCGCGCGGCGCTGTCCGCTGAGTCGCCGCTGCAAATCGTGGGCGCGGTCACGGCCTACAGCGCGCTGCTGGCCGAACGCGCCGGCTATCGCGCGATTTATCTTTCGGGTGCCGGCGTGGCTAACTCGTCGTACGGTCTGCCGGATCTGGGTATGACCTCCATGAACGACGTGGCCGAGGACGTGCGACGCATTGCCGGCCGCTCGCCGCTGCCGCTCCTGGTAGACATCGACACCGGCTGGGGTGGCGCATTCAACATCGCCCGCACGATTCGCGAGATGATCGGCGCGGGCGCGGGCGGCGTGCACATCGAAGACCAGGTCGCGCAGAAACGCTGCGGTCATCGGCCTAACAAAGAAATCGTGTCGATCGGTGAAATGTCCGACCGGATCAAGGCGGCGATGGATGCCAAGACCGATGCCGACTTCATCGTAATGGCGCGTACTGATGCGCTTGCCGTCGACGGCTATGACGCGGTCTTGGAACGGGTCGCGGCGTTCGTCGAGGCCGGCGCGGACGCGATCTTTGCAGAAGCAATGACCGACATCGAGATGTATCGCAAAATCGTCGAGATCGCGCAGGTTCCGGTGCTCGCGAACCTCACGGAGTTCGGTCAGACCCCGCTCTACACGGTCGATGAACTGCGCGCGGTCGGCGTCGAGATGGCGCTGTATCCGCTGTCCGCATTCCGCGCCATGAGCAAGGCGGCGCTGACGGTCTACGAGACGCTGCGCCAGGAAGGCACGCAGAAGAACGTTGTCGACCTGATGCAGACTCGCATGGAGCTGTACGACGTGCTCGACTACCACAGCTACGAAGAAAAACTCGACGCGCTGTTTCAGCGCGAACACAACGAGCGCGGCAGCTAGCGGACACAAACACTCATTCATCAATCGCCAACACCTGGAAGGGGAATCCCATGGCTAAAGAACTCTCTGGCGCAGGTCTGCGCGGACAAAGCGCCGGCGAAACGGCGCTGTGCACGGTCGGCAAAACCGGCACGGGTCTGACGTACCGCGGCTACGACATTTCTGAGTTGGCCGCAGGCGCGACCTTCGAAGAGGTGGCTTATCTCATTTTCTATGGCGAGCTGCCGACCCAGGCGCAGTTGGAAGCGTACAAAGAACGGCTGCGTCCAATGCGCGCGCTGCCGGATACACTGAAAGAAGTGCTCGAGCGAATTCCCGCGGCGGCACATCCCATGGACGTGATGCGTACCGGCTGCTCGATGCTGGGTAATCTCGAACCCGAAGGCGATTTCTCGAATCAGCAGGATGCCGCCGATCGTCTGCTCGGTGCGCTGCCGTCGATCATTACCTACTGGTATCGCTACTCACACGACGGCGTGCGTCAGTCGACGGATACGAAATCGGATTGTATCGCCGGGCATTTCCTGGAGATGCTGACCGGCGAAGTCCCGAACGAATTGCATCAGCGCGTGATGGATGTATCTCTCATTCTTTATGCAGAGCACGAGTTTAACGCGTCGACATTCACGGCCCGCGTGTGCGCATCTACGCTCTCGGACATGCATTCCTGCGTGACGGGCGCCATCGGTTCGCTGCGTGGTCCGCTGCACGGCGGGGCTAACGAGGCGGCGATGGAGCTGATCGAACAGTTCGCCAGTCCTGAGGAAGCGATCGCCGCCGTGCATGGCATGTTCGAGCGCAAAGAAAAGATCATGGGCTTCGGCCACGCAATTTACAGCGAATCGGACCCGCGCAATGGAATCATCAAGGTGTGGTCGGAAAAACTCGCAAGCGATGTGGGCGACACGGTGCTGTACCCGGTGTCCTGCGCGGTCGAGAAGGTGATGTGGGACGAAAAGAAGCTGTTTGCCAACGCGGACTTCTTCCACGCGTCCGCTTATCACTTCATGGGTATACCGACCAAGCTGTTCACGCCCATATTCGTCTGTTCCCGGCTTACCGGCTGGGCGGCGCACGTCATGGAGCAGCGCAGCAACAACCGCATCATTCGCCCGAGCGCAGACTACGTCGGCCCCGACGCCCGCAGCTTCGTCGCGATCGACGATCGCTAGTTCGCGCCGCGTGAGCGAGTCGCAGACCGCGCCCTGGGCGCTACCGGACCTGTTCGATGCGAATCCGGATGTCCTGATCGCGGCCGAGCCGCTGTTCAGTGACTTCGGCGGCCGGGAGCGCTTCTGTGGTCCCATCGCGACGATCAAGTGCCACGAGGACAACTCGCTCGTCGCTGAACGCGTGCGCCAACCCGGCGAGGGTCGAGTGTTGGTGGTGGACGGCGGCGGTTCGCTGCGCTGCGCGCTCTTGGGCGACAACCTCGCGCAGGCGGCAGTTGATAGCGGCTGGGCGGGGATTGTCATCAACGGCTGTGCGCGCGACGTCGAGATCCTGCGGACGCTGCCGCTGGGCGTGCGCGCCCTCGCGCCGCACCCGCAGAAGAGCATCAAGCGGGGCATCGGCGAAGCCGATTTGCCGCTGCGTTTTGCCGGGGTGATGTTTCTGCCGGATGCCTGGCTCTACGCCGATGCCAACGGCATTGGCGTAGCTGGCGTCGCGCTCGACCTGGACTAGGCGCGCTCGCGCTGGCTTAGCAGCGGCGCACGCTACAGCTTCAGCAGGCGCAGATCCGGGTCCGGACTTGAGCGCTCCCAGTAGCGCGAGAAGCGCGTAACGAGTCGCTGGGCGTGCACCGGCGCGTAGGCGTCGGCCCAGCCCCGCAGTGCCTCCGGCTCGGACTGCACCCACAGGCCGGTATCGTCGGCTACCGCCCAGCTTTGCTCGTCGACCTTCATTTGCTCGGGCGTGCGCCGTACCCGAATCTTGTTGTCCAGCCGCTGGGCGAGTTCGATCAGGGCGTGGCCGTTGGCGACGATGAGGCTCGAGTCGCGTATGAGTATCTGTACCTCGGCCGTGGCGGTGCCGCGGGCGAGGGCAGAGATGCGCTCGACGAACGCCGGGTCGTCGAACAGCGCGGGCTCGAGCTGCGGGCTGAAGATCAGCAGGCGACGGCGCGCGCCGGACAGCACCCGCAGCAGCTCTTCTTTGGCCGCGTCTTCCGCGTCGAACTCCCGCAGCGAGGACTGACGCTCGTCGTCTTGCTCCGCGGTCTCAATCACGGCGGGGGCGGGGCGCGGCTGGTCCGCGTCAAACGGGCTCGCGAAGGCAATCATGAGCGGATGGCTCATGGGAACGTGGCGCACGCCGGCCACCGAGAACGCGTGGTCTCGCACGCGAAATCCCTGACGTTCGTAGAAGGGTTGCGCGGCCGCCAGCGCGTCGACCCGCAGCTCGGGCAATTCGTCCCGGGCCGCGGCGTCGAGGGCCTGCCTGACCAGTCGAGCGCCGATGCGCTTTCCGCGCTGCTCGCGCGTGACCGCGACCCGCCCGAGCTCTGCCCAGTCACCGCTGCCTCTGATCAGCCGCGCGGCGCCGACGAGCTGGCCGGCACTGTTCAGCGCGATGAGGTGTTCGGCATCGAGGTCATCCGGGTCCTCGAGCAGCAGCGCCGGCAGCTGCAGCTCTTCCAGCAGTACGAGCTGTCGCAGCGCGCGTAGAGCGTCACCGCGCTCTGCCCAGCTCGCGCTGACGATGTGAATGTCCATCCCGCTCACCGAGTCCCGTCCGATCTGCCGCTCAGGATCGTTGCCGCGGCCAGGCCGCGGCCAGGTCGGCCGCGGCACCGATATAGGTGTCCGGTCGCAGCGCCGCGAGCCGTGCTGTCTCCGCGGGTGGCAGCGCGAGATCGATCAGCAGCTGCTGATAGGTCTCCGCATCGAGCTGACGGCCGCGGGTGGCGGCCTTCAGCGCTTCGTAGGGCTCACGCATGCCCAGCCGGCGCATGACGGTCTGGACGGCTTCGCCCAGCACCTCCCAGCTTTGGTCGAGGTCTTCCGCCAGCCGCGTCGGCGCAAGCTCCAGCTTGCCCAGGCCGCGCCCGCAGGCTCGCCAGCTAAGCAGGCTATGGGCCAGCGCTGAACCGATGTTGCGCAGCGCCGTCGAATCCGACAGATCGCGCTGCCAGCGCGACACGGGTAGCTTGTTCGCCAGATGATCGAGCAGCGCGTTGGCGACGCCGAGGTTGCCTTCGCTGTTTTCGAAATCGATCGGATTGACCTTGTGCGGCATGGTGCTCGAGCCGGTCTCGCCCTCGACCTTGCGCTGTCGAAAGTAGCCGATAGAGATGTAGCTCCAGAGATCACGATCGAGATCCAACACGATCTGGTTGAAGCGCATGAGGGCGTGAAACAGCTCCGCCAGGTAGTCGTGCGGCTCGATCTGTGTGGTGTACGCGTTCTGCTCAAGTCCCAGCGCGCCGAGAAAACGCCCGGCAAGCGCCTGCCAGTCGACCTCCGGATAGGCCACCTGGTGTGCGTTGTAATTGCCTACCGCACCGTTGAACTTGGCCAGCAGCGCCACCGCCGCGACCTGGCTGCGCGCACGCGCGAGCCGGGCGCACACGTTGGCGAATTCCTTGCCCATGGTGGTAGGCGAGGCCGCCTGACCGTGGGTGCGCGACAGCATGGGCTGGTCTGCGAAGATCCCGGCGAGCGCAGATAGCGCGTCGATCAGCTCGTCCATGGCCGGCAGAATCACGCGGTCGCGCGCGGCCTGCAGCATGCCCGCGTAGGCCACGTTGTTGATGTCCTCCGACGTCGCCGCGAAGTGCACAAATTCGAGGTGTGCCTCATAGCCCTCGATCGCCGCGATGCGATTCTTGACGAAATACTCGACGGCCTTGACGTCGTGATTGGTGGTGCGCTCGAAGGACTTGACCTGTTCCGCGTCGGCGACGCTGAAATCCTCAAAGATCGCCCGAAAGACGGCCGGGTCCGCGGGCGTCGGCAGCTCCGCGATGGCCGGATCGTCGGCGAGGGCCAGAAACCACTCGACCTCGGTGCGGACCCGATAGCGGATCAACCCGAACTCGCTCAGATAGGGGGCCAGCGGGGCTACCTGGCGCTGGTAGCGACCGTCGATCGCGCTGATGGCGCTCAGCGGGCTTGGGGGCAATGATTCTGAATCTGGCATGCGACGGGACTCTCAGCGGACAGGTAACGAGCATTAAATTGTGGCGGCGGTAGCGTCGGGCCGGCGGTCATATCAGTGCAGGGGACGCTCTGCGGCGTGCGCGCCGAGCGCGCTCTCCAGCCGTTCGACCGCCTGGCGAATACGCTTGCGAAACAGCAGCAGGTGCCAGCGACGACCGCCGTATTGGTGCCACAGCCAGGCGAAGCGCACGCCCATCAGCAGCAGCGTGCGGATTCTGGCCGCGACTTCCGGGCGCTGCAACGTGCCCGGTGCGCCGCGAACCTGAATCCGCTGATCGAGGGTGCCGAGCGTGCGCACGTAGACGGCGGCGAGGGTCTCAAAGGGTACGCTGTCCTGCCGACCGCTGGCGCTGATCTCTTCCAGCGCGTCGCCCAGGCGGGCGACCACCGGCGGCTGGGCACGCAGCTGACCCGTGGCGTCGAGTATCGCCAGCACGTAGCGCAGGGCCTGCAGTTCGTCCGCATCCGGCCGCGCGAGCATGCGGCGAGTCTGGCGCATGCCGCCGCGGAGGTCACAGTGCGTGGTCAGCGCGGTAAAGCTGTCGGGATTCTGGGCCAATAGCGCGCTCTCCAGTTCCCGTGCGAGAGCATGTGGCACTTCGATGCCCTGCGCCTCGGCGTGGACCGCACGGCCGACCTCGGCGATGCCGCAAAAGGCCCAGGCCCGGCGCAGGTCGACGGCGTCCAGGGTCGGGGCGCTCATGCGTTGCACCCCGCCGCGACGATCCGGCCGCCGCCGAGACACAGGTCCTCGCTGTACAGGCACGCGTACTGGCCAGGCGTTACGGCGCGCTGGGGAGCGGCGAAGCGCAGCAGCGCGCCGCCGTCGGCGGCAGGGCTGATCTCCACGTCCTGATCGGGCTGGCGATAGCGGACCTTCGCCCGCAACGTCCCGGGTGCAGCCGGGGAGGCGAGGGGATCCAGCGCCGGGTCGCCCAGCCAATTGATGCCCTCGACCCGCAGCCAGTCGCGTTCCAGTGCGCGCGGGTCCTGACTCACGACCAGCGCGTTGCGCGGTTCGTCCTTGGCGCAGACGTACCAGGGCGCGTCACCGGTGCCTGCCTGACCGCCGATGCCGAGTCCCTGCCGTTGACCGAGCGTGTAGTAGGGCAGGCCGCGGTGGGTGCCCAGCGTGCGGCCGGAAGTCGTCACGATCGCGCCCGGTCGTTCCGGGAGATAGCGCGCGAGGAAGTCGGCGAAGCGCCGCTCGCCGATGAAACAGATCCCGGTGGAGTCCTTTTTCGCGTGATTGGCAAAGCCATGGCGGCTCGCGAGCGCACGCACCTCGGGCTTGGTCAGCTCGCCGAGTGGGAACAGGCAGCGTCGCAGCCGCGCAAGCGGGACGTCCTGCAGAAAATAGGTCTGGTCTTTGTTGCCGTCCCGAGCCTTCGCGAGCCGACCGTCCTGCCAGCGTGCGTAGTGGCCGGTGGCGATCCAGGTGGCCCCCAGAGTCTCGGCGTAGTCGATGAACTGCGCGAACTTGATCTCTCGGTTGCACAGCACATCAGGATTCGGGGTGCGCCCGGCCGCGTATTCTGCGAGGAAGGCCTCGAACACCTGCTCCCAGTATTCGTGCGCGAAATTGGCGGTATGCAGGACGATGCCGAGCTGCTCCGCGACACGGCGGGCGTCCGCCAGATCCGCCTCGGCCGTGCAGTATTCCGTGCCGTCGTCCTCATCCCAATTCTTCATAAATAGCCCCTCGACGGCGTAGCCCTGCTCAAGGAGGAGCGCCGCGGCGACCGATGAATCCACGCCGCCGGACATGCCGACGAGCACCCGAGCGCCCGCTGCGGGGGCCCCCGCAGCAGGCGCCGGGTTCCATTCGGGATCGGAGGCACGATCGGAGCGGAAATCGGATGCGGAATCGGTTGTGGAATCCGTTGTGGAATCGGAGGTTGGCGTTGTCATGGTGATATTCTATGCGACGCGAGAGATTTATCAGCAGATCAGGCTTGCCCCGCCGAACGGCGCTCCGCGCGCTGGCGAGGCCGCCGGTCGTGCACGACAGCGAGACCGGATACGGCGACAGCAGACAACCGATGCCCCAATTTACCCACCTGAACGAGCGCGGCGAGGCCAACATGGTCGATGTCGCGGACAAACCGACGACGACCCGCATCGCCCGCGCCGAGGCGGTCCTGCGGATGGCGCCCGCGACCATGGCCGCGCTGCAGGCGTCGCAGCTGAAAAAGGGCGATGCCCTCGCGGTCGCCCGAATTGCCGGGATCCAGGCGGCGAAGCGGACCGCCGACCTCATCCCGCTGTGTCATCCGCTGCCCCTGACTAAGGTCGAAATCACCTTCGACACGATCGCGGATGACGCGCTGCGGATAGAGACCCTGTGCCGGGTCGATGGTCGTACCGGGGTCGAGATGGAGGCGCTGACCGCGGCGAGCGTCGCGGCGCTGACCGTATACGACATGTGCAAGGCGCTCGACCGGGCGATGACAATTGAAGCGGTGCAGCTCATTGAGAAGCGCGGCGGCCAGCGCGGCGACTATGTGCGCCCGCAGGTGGAGTCCTGAGCGTCTTGGGCGCGCAGTCGATCAGCGTCACCGTGCGCTTTTTCGCGAGCCTGCGCGAAGCGACAGGCACGGAAGCCCTTGAGCTGTCGCTGGCCGGAGGGCACCTGTCCGCGCTGCGCGAGGCGCTGATCGAGCGGCTCGGCGTCGAGGCGTGCGAACCCCTGTGGGCCGAGAACGTGCGCGTCGCGGTCAATCAGTCCATCGTGCCGGGCGCGCCGAGCTTCGCGCACGGCGACGAGGTCGCGTTTCTGCCGCCCGTGACCGGCGGCTAGCGCTTGTGACCGCGCAGGAACCACAGGTTGTGATCGAGGTCGGCGAGGCCGACTTCGACCTGGGCGCCTGTTGGGCCGCGCTGCAGGCGCGGGTAGGCCCGGCCGCCGGTGCCGTCGCCGGTTTCGCGGGCTGCGTTCGCAGCGCCAACGACAGCGCTGCCGGAGGCAGCCGCGTCGGCGAGCCGGTGCGGGCGCTGGTTCTCGAGCATTATCCCGGCATGACGGAAGCCAGCATCCGAACCATCGTCGATGAGGCGCTCGCGCGCTGGACGCTGCTCGGCGTGCATATCGTGCACCGAGTGGGGCGGCTGCTGCCCGGCGCTCAGATTGTCATGGTTCTGGTCGCGTCCGGACATCGGGCGGAGAGCTTTGCCGCATGCGAGTTCATCATGGACTACCTGAAGACCGACGCGGTGTTCTGGAAGCGCGAAGAGTACGTCGGCGCTAAGGCTGCGGCGGATTCGGGCGGGGCAGGCACCATGGCCGAGGGGGACGCTGGCGGCCGCTGGCTGCGCTCGGCGGAACTCGATCGCCGGCGTCGAGCCGGTTGGGTCGACGACTGAGCGGCGGCGATCGCGCGCAGCTGGAGAACTAGGTTTCTAGTTCGAGCTCTCGGTCCGCTACCGCGGTCGCCGGTTCCGGGCGCGCATCGCGTGCGGGCGTCGGGGTGCTCTGTGCGCTCCGCACGTCTTCGGACGTCTCTGCCGTCTCCTCGGAGGATTCTTCCTGCGTCAGTGCGGCGTCGGCTTTCGAGGCCGCGCGGATGTTGACCGCGTGCAGGCCTTTGGGACCTTCTTGCACGTCGTAGTCAACCAGCTGGCCGGCCTTCAGCGACTTGTAGCCGTCCATCTGGATCGATGAGTAGTGCACGAAGAGGTCATCCCCGCCACCTTCAGGCAGGACGAAGCCGTAGCCCTTCGCGTTGTTGAACCACTTTACCGTTCCAGTCGCCATCGAGACCCCCACTATGGCTGAATTGGCTCGCGTCTGCGCCCGCCCACAATGCCGGCTTCTGCTGCATGATCCACATGCTCGACGGAACCCTGCGTCGTGCCCCCCGGGGCGCGTCTGACCATTACCGCGTCGGACCAGTACCCCGTCGGACCAGTACCCCGTCGGACCAGTACCGGTCGGATCAGGCATCCGCGCGGCATGCGCCAGATTTTTCGCGACTCTCCTATTGTGGTACCGGATGAGCGAACTGTCGAATATCTGGGCGAAAAAACTGACCCCAACAAATGGTGCAGGGCGGCGCACAAGGATCAAACTTCTTGACTTTCCAACGAACTCTGCTCCGCGTCAAGCCGCCCAGTCAAGTTGCACACCCGCCGGGCGCGGGAATGCGGCAGCGATGGCGCGTCCTGGCCCCGCCCGCGCTATCATTGGACGAAGTCTCACTCTGAGTATGACGCGGTTTACAGTTACCCGATGCGGCTTACACTAATCTCGAATCAAGACCCCCGTTGCCAGGACCATGACGATCCCGGTTTCGAAGAGGGTGAGGGCGATCTTGCGGTCGCCCCGGCGGAGCCGAAAACCAAACGTCCGCCGATGTACAAGGTGATCATCCTGAACGATGACTACACTCCCATGGAGTTCGTAGTCCATGTTCTAGAGAGCTTTTTCACGATGTCGCGGGAGAAGGCCACTCAGATCATGCTGTCGATTCACACGACCGGCAGCGGCGTCGCTGGCATTTTTCCTCGAGACATCGCGGAAACTAAATCGGAACAGGTGAATCAATATGCTCAGGAAAACAATCACCCGCTGATGTCGACCGTGGAGATGACGGACTAGCCCTATGTTGAGCAAAGAACTCGAGCAGACTCTGAACCAGGCATTCAAGGAAGCTCGGTCCAAGCGGCATGAATTCATGACCGTCGAACACCTGCTGCTAGCGCTGCTCGACAACGACGAGGCCGTCGATGTGCTGCGCAAAGTCGGCGCCGATCTCGATCGCCTGCGGCAGGAGTTGACCAGCTACATCGACAGCACCACCCCGCTGTTGCCCGCCGGCGACGGCGACCGGGACACGCAGCCGACGCTGGGTTTTCAGCGGGTCCTGCAGCGCGCGGTGTTTCACGTGCAGTCCTCGGGCCGCAAAGAGGTTACTGGCGCCAACGTGCTGGTCGCGATCTTCAGCGAGCAGGAGAGCCAGTCGGTGCACCTGCTCAAAGCGCAGAGCATCGCCCGCATCGACGTCGTCAACTACATCGCCCACGGCATCTCCAAGGTGTTCGGCGAGTCGGAGAACCGCGAGGACGCGGCCGTCGAAAACGAAGAGGAGGCGGGCGCGGAGGGTGGCGCGCAAAACGCGCTTGAATCCTTCGCCACCAACCTCAATGAGCTCGCGCGTAATGGCCGCATCGATCCCCTGGTGGGCCGCGGCCCCGAGCTCGAGCGTGTTGTGCAGGTGCTGTCGCGACGACGCAAGAACAACCCGCTGCTGGTCGGCGAATCCGGCGTCGGCAAGACCGCCATCGCCGAGGGGCTGGCGAAGCGCATTGTCGATCAGGATGTTCCCGACGTCGTCGCGGACGCCACCGTCTACTCCCTGGATCTCGGCGCGCTGCTGGCGGGCACCAAGTATCGCGGCGACTTCGAAAAGCGCTTCAAGCTGCTGTTGGGCGAGCTGAAAAAAGAAGAAAACGCCATCCTGTTTATCGACGAGATCCACACGATCATCGGTGCTGGCGCAGCATCGGGCGGCGTGATGGACGCCTCGAACCTGCTGAAACCGCTGCTGACCACCGGCGAACTGCGCTGCATGGGATCGACGACCTACCAGGAATACCGCGGGATCTTCGAGAAGGATCGCGCGCTGTCCCGCCGCTTCCTCAAGATCGACGTGACCGAGCCCAACGTTGAGGACACCTATCAGATCCTCAAGGGGCTGAAGACGCGCTTCGAAGAGCACTACGGCCTGCGCTACACCGACAAGGCGCTGCGCTCGGCGGCGGCGCTTGCGGATCGCTACATCACGGACCGGTTCATGCCCGACAAGGCGATCGACGTGATCGATGAAGCCGGCGCCGCCCAGCGGCTACAGCCGGAGAGCAAGCGAAAGAAGAGCATCGGCGCCGTCGATATCGAGCAGGTGGTGGCCAAGATCGCGCGCATCCCATCAGCGCGGGTCACGACCTCGGACAAGGAGGCGCTGCGCGATCTCGACAGCAAGCTGAAGATGGTGGTCTTCGGCCAGGACGAGGCCATCGACACGCTCTCCTCGGCCATCAAGCTATCGCGTGCCGGGCTGAAGCCGGCGGAGCGGCCGATCGGCTCCTTCCTGTTTGCCGGCCCCACGGGCGTGGGCAAAACCGAGGTGTGCCGTCAGCTCGCCCAGATCATGGGTGTCGAGCTGCTGCGCTACGACATGTCTGAATACATGGAGCGGCACACCGTATCGCGTCTTATCGGCGCGCCGCCGGGGTATGTCGGATTCGACCAGGGCGGCCTGCTGACCGAGGCGGTCACCAAGCATCCGCATTGTGTGGTCCTGCTGGACGAGATCGAGAAGGCCCATCCCGAGGTGTTTAACCTGCTGCTGCAGGTGATGGATCACGGCACCCTGACCGACAACAACGGTCGCAAGGCGGACTTCCGCAACGTCGTGCTGATCATGACGACAAACGCGGGTGCGCTCGACATGAGTCGCGCGTCGATCGGCTTTACCGAACAGGACCACACGACCGACGGTATGGAGGCCATCAAGAAGCTCTTCACGCCGGAATTCCGTAACCGATTGGACAGCGTCGTGCAGTTCAATCCGCTGCCGATGGATGTCATCCATATCGTCGTGGACAAGTTCCTGACCGAGCTGCAGGCGCAGCTAGACGACAAGAAGGTGCAGCTCGACGTCTCCAAGGCAGCCCGCGAGTGGCTGGCCGTAAACGGCTACGACGAGAAGATGGGCGCGCGTCCGATGCAGCGGCTCATTCAGGAGAAGATCAAACGCGCCTTGGCGGAGGATCTGCTGTTCGGTGATCTTGCGGAGGGCGGTGGTACGGTCAAGGTGGATGTGGTCGACGACGATATCGCCATCACCGTCGAACGCTTGAAGCCGGAGCCGGTCAACGCCTGATGGCGCTCCTGGGGCTCTCCTAGGGCTTTCCTAGGGCTAGTGTCGCCGAGGAGTGAGGCCGGCATTGACGCCGGTCCATACTCCGGTACTTGCCCAGGCTCTTACCCAGGCTCTTACCCAGGCTCTTACCCAGGAGAAGACTCCGACACTAGGATTTGCGGAAGGTGATTCGGCCTTTCGACAGGTCGTAGGGGGTCAGCTCGACCTTCACCTTGTCGCCGGTGAGGATGCGGATGTAGTTCTTGCGCATCTTGCCGGAGATGTGCGCGGTGACCACGTGTCCGTTGTCGAGCTCGACGCGGAACATGGTATTCGGAAGGGTGTCGACGACGACGCCTTCCATCTCGATTTGCTCTTCTTTAGCCACTCAAATCCTAGCTGTTGGGACAGCCGCGTATTCTGACGGATGAGTTGGACGTGGGCAATCGCGTCGTTCAGGCGCCGTACACGAAGGCTGTGGCAGGGCCGACGCCATAGCGGGCGATCATCGGGCGTCGGCGTGCGACGTGACCAGGGGCGGTCGCACGCTCAGCGCAGGACGATCCAGTGTTCGTTGACCAGCATTTCGAGCGGCCGGTAGTCGGCCTTGTAGCTCATCTTGGCGCTGTCTTTGATCCAGTAGCCCAGGTACAGATAGGGCAGTCCCTGTTCGCGGCACAGCTCGATCTGGGACAGGATGCTGAACACGCCCAGGCCTCGCTCGCTCTCGTTCGGATCGAAAAACGTGTAGATCGCCGAATAGCCGTTGGCCTGACGGTCCATGGCCGCGCAGGAGACGAGCCGTTCGGCGCCGCTGGCGTCGCGAGCATAGGCGCAGTAGAAGGCCGTGTTCGCCCAGGAGCTGAGCAGAAAGCTCCTGAACTGGTCGACGTTAGCCGGATACATGTCGCCGTCGCGGTGTCGAGCGGCGATGTAGCGCTCGTACAGCGCGTAGATATCGGGTTCGAAGGTGGCGGGTTTGATCTCGAGCCGCAAGTCGGCGTTGCGGGCCAGATTGCGTCGCTGGCGGCGGCGCGGTTTGAAGTCGGCTACGCGTATGCGCACCGGCACGCAGGCCGAGCAGCTCTGACAGTGCGGACGGTACAGATGCGCGCCGCTGCGGCGGAAGCCCAGGTCTGTCAGCTCGCCGTAGAGCGCTTCCGAAACGGTTTCCCGCGGGTCGAGAAACAGCGTTACGGCCTCGCGTTCTGGGAGATAGCTGCACGGGTGCGCCGGCGTGATAAAGAATTGGTGCTTGCGCAGATGGTGTCCCGACTCGTTTTCCATGGCCTCGCTCTCGGGTTCAGGACCGCATCGCGGCGATCGATCCGGCGGCGGCCAGGTCGCCCAGCTCGAAGTGCCATGAGTGGTTGCGTGTCGCCCCAAGATCGTTGGCCCGCACCGCCGCCAGGAAACGCGCCCGCGGCATCTCACGAACGCCCAGGCTCGCGAGGTGCGCAGTGGGCATCTGGGCATCGATCAGCTCGAACTGCCAGTCGGCGAGCTGCGCGTTGAGCGCCGCGAAGGCGCACTTGGATGCGTCGCGCTGCAGCGAAAACATGGATTCGCCGAAGAACATGCGGCCGAGTGACACGCCATACAGACCGCCAACCAGTCGCGGCTGTGCGCTGTCCGCGCTCGCCGTGGACCAGATTTCGACCGAGTGGGCGAGACCGACGCGATGCAGCTCGGTGTAGGCCGCGCGCATGGCTGGCGTGATCCAGGTGCCGTCCTGATCCTGCCGAGGCACGAGGGCGCAGTGCTCGATGACGCGCTCGAACGCGGCGTCGAAGGTGCAGCTCAGCGTGTCGCTGCGCAGCCGCTTGCGCAGGCTGCGCGTGGGGCTAAAGTCGACCGGCCGGATCACCGCACGGGGATCGGGCGACCACCACAGGATGTCGCGGCGATCGTCGTTAAACCAGGGAAAGATGCCGTTGGCGTAGGCGCCGATCAGGCGCTCTGGGGCCAGATCGCCGCCGATCGCCACCAGGCCATCGGCGTCCGCCTGCGCCGGATCGGGAAACCCGGCGAACCCTCGACGCCCGCCCATGCCGTCGCTCCACTGTGTTCCCTCGCCTGCTCGCACTGCCGTATCGCTGTTCCCCGAGGCCCAGTGACCAAGAATAGCCCACCTGCACAGCCAAGGCTGCGAGGCAGTTACCGCGACCTGCCGACGAGCCGAGCCTGGTTTCATAAATAACCCTGCAGGATCCTAGAGTAAGACCATGAATTGGTTATGGTTTTACAACTGTTTCCGTTAGACTCGTGGCGCGGCGGCTGGGATCGCGCGTCGCGTAGTACGCAAGGGGATTACCATCTATGTCCGTCCCGTCGATTTCGGAATCGTTGCCTGTCCGCGAGGTGGGCGTCGTCGCGCTGACCGCGCTCGCGCTGTTCGTGCTGCTCGCGATGATGTCTTACTCGCCCTTCGACAACGCCTGGAGTTACCGCAGCGGTTCGGAGGTGGTCACCAATCTGGTCGGCGCGAGCGGTGCCTACGCCGCCGATGTCCTGCTCTACACACTCGGGCGGGTCGCCTACCTCGTACCCGCGCTGCTGATGTGGTTCAGCGTCCGGCTGCTGCGCGGCACCGCGACCGACTGGCACTGGCTGCGACTCGTCGTCCGGCTCGCCGGTGCGCTGCTGCTGCTCGGCAGCGTCGCCACCCTGCTCACGCTGCACTGGCCGGCCGGTGAGCTGCCAGCCGGCGTCGGCGGCGTCGTCGGCGCCGCGCTGGTGTCGCTTGGCCTGCCGCTCTTCAACTGGGTAGGGCTGACGCTGGTCGCCACCACGGGGGTGCTCGTCGCGCTGCAGGCGGTGCTCGGATTCTCCTGGCTCGACGTGATGGAAGACATCGGCCGTGTGGTGCTGCGGGCCTGCGCCTTCGTGGTCGTCAGCATCGGCATGGGGATCGAACGAGCCCAGGCGTGGCGGGACGCGCGTCGCGATCGGCGCGGTCAGCGCGATGCGGCCGTTCCCATCGATCGGGCGTCTGCAGCCCAACCATCCTTGGTCGCGCGCGCTGGCGCCGCCGTCGCCGGACTGGGTGCGGCAATCGCAAACCTGTGGCCGTTTGGTCACCCGCAGCGCGACGAGCTCGACCCGCTGTTCATGGGGCTCGACATCGACGAGCGCTCGCTGCCGGACTTCGAGCTGGAAGAACAGACCCCGCCGCCGCCGGTGCTGACCGAAACGCTGCCGCGCGTCACCGTGCCCGCCAAGCCGAAGCCTAAGCTCCTGAAGAAGGTGCCGGACCCGCGTCAAAAGGCGCTGTTCGCCGCACCCAAGGGCGAGCTGCCGTCGTTCGATCTGCTCGATGTGGCCGTGCATGACCCGAGCCGGGGGCGCAACGACGAGGCCCTGCAGAACATGGCGCGGCTGCTCGAGATGCGGCTGAAAGAATTCAACATCGTCGGCGAGGTCGTGGGCGTGTTGCCGGGTCCGGTCGTCACCCGTTTCGAGCTCGAACCCGCGCCCGGCGTCAAGGTGCAAAAGATCACGTCGCTCGTGAAGGACCTCGCGCGCTCGTTGGCGGTCACCTCCGTACGCGTGGTCGAGGTGATTCCCGGCAAATCCGTTGTTGGTATCGAGATTCCCAACGAAGATCGCGAGATGGTGCGGCTGAAGGAGCTGCTGACCGCGGACAACTTCCAGAACGCCGAATCCCGGCTCACCCTCGCGCTCGGCAAGGACATCGCGGGCAATCCCGTCGTTGCTGACATCGCGAAGATGCCCCACCTGCTGGTCGCGGGTACCACCGGCTCGGGTAAGTCGGTCGGCGTCAACGCCATGCTGCTCAGCATTCTCTATAAGGCACAGCCGGACGAGGTGCGTCTCATCCTCGTCGATCCGAAGATGCTCGAGCTGTCGATCTACGAAGGCATTCCGCACCTGCTGACGCCCGTCGTGACCGACATGAAGGAGGCGGCGCAGGCGCTTAACTGGTGTGTTGCGGAGATGGAGCGCCGCTACAAGCTCATGGCCGCGCTCGGCGTGCGCAACCTCGCGGGCTTCAACGATCGCGTCAAGGCGGAAGACATCGAAGATCCGCTGTGGAGTCCCGAGCGCGAAGACCCGGCGCCGATGTTGGAGGCGCTGCCCTACATCGTGGTCGTCATCGACGAGTTCGCCGACATGATGATGATCGTCGGCAAGAAGGTGGAGCAGCTCATTGCCCGCATCGCCCAGAAGGCACGCGCCGCCGGCATCCATCTCGTGCTCGCCACCCAGCGGCCGTCGGTTGATGTGATCACCGGACTCATCAAGGCAAACATCCCGAGCCGCATCAGTTTCCAGGTGTCCTCGAAGGTCGATTCGCGCACCGTGCTCGATCAGGGCGGCGCGGAACAGCTCTTGGGGCACGGCGACATGCTGTACTTGCCGCCGGGTACGGCCATGCCCAATCGCGTGCACGGCGCATTCGTCTCCGACGACGAGGTACATCGCCTGGTCGCGGACTGGAAGCAGCGCGGCGAGCCAAACTACAACGACGACGTGCTGACCGGCGGCGAGGAGGAACCTTTCCTCGCCATCGAGTCTAATTCAGGGAGCGGCGGTGACGCCGAGCAGGACGATCCTCTTTACGACGAGGCGGTAGCGTTCGTGCTCGAATCCCGGCGCGCGTCGACGTCCGCCGTCCAGCGCAAGCTGCGCGTCGGCTACAACCGCGCCGCCCGCCTGATTGATGCGATGGAGCTGGCGGGCGTCGTCAGCGCCATGAACTCGAATGGTAGCCGTGACATCCTGGTCCCGAATCGCGAACCCTAGCCCGAGCCGGAATAGCCGAATGGGCGCGCTAATCGGCCGCTGCGCCGCGCTGCTGGCGCTTCTGTGCGCCCAGGTCCCTGCCGCCGCTGCCGGGCTTGCCGATGACATCGCCGGGCTGCGTCAGTACAGCGCCGACTTCACCCAGACGCTGCTGGACGCGCGCTCGATGGTGCTGCAGAACAGCACGGGGCGCGTGCGCATCGCGCCGCCCGATCGGTTCAAGTGGGTCGTCAACGACCCGTATCCGCAGACGCTGGTGACGGTGGGCGAGTCGCTGTACGTCTACGATCCGGATCTCGAACAGCTCACCATCGAGCCGCTTGCCGCGGCGATCGCCGGCACGCCGGCGCTGCTGTTGACCGGGCAGGTTGACGATCTCGACAGCCTGTTCGACGTGTCGAGCGCGAGCGATCCCGATGGCCGCACGTACGCGCTGTTTCCGAAGAGCGCGGATGCGATGTTCGCCGAGATACGCCTGCGCTTCGTGACCCCGACCGAAGCGCCCGACGCACCTGATGCGCCCGAGCCGAGCGACCGCGACGGCGCGCCCGCGCGCCTCGAGCAGCTCCAGATCTTCGATCATCTCGGGCGCCAGACGCGCATCACGTTCGGCGGCGTCGCGCTGAATCAGGCGATCGACGCGGCCGAATTCGAGTTCGAGATCCCGCCCGGGACCGACGTTCTGCGCACCCAACCCTGAGTGCCGGCGGCCAGCACCGGCCGCTGCAGTTATCATGGGGCGATGGAATCCGACGACCTCTTTGCGCGCGAGTCGCCGCCGGCGATACCTGGCGAGGAGCGCTCTACCGATGAGCCGCTCGCTCACGCGCCGCTAGCCGCGCGGCTGCGTCCTCGCAGCATCGATGACTTCGTCGGCCAGCAGCACCTGCTGGCCGACGATCAGCCGCTGGGGCGCTTCTTTGCCAGCCAGGGCGCTCCGCTGCACTCCATGATTCTCTGGGGACCGCCAGGCGTGGGCAAGACGACCCTCGCGCGGCTGCTCGCGGCGCACTCCGGCTGCCACTGGATCGCGCTGTCTGCCGTGCTCGCCGGCATCAAGGATGTGCGCGGGGCGATCGACGAAGCGCGGGCGATGCAGATGCAAGGGCGGCAGACCGTGCTGTTCATCGACGAAGTCCATCGTTTCAACAAGGCACAGCAGGATGGCTTTCTGCCGCACGTCGAGAACGGCACGGTGCGCTTTATCGGTGCGACGACAGAGAATCCGTCGTTCGAGGTGAACTCCGCGCTGCTGTCGCGGGCGCGCGTCTACGTGCTGAAACGGCTCACCGGCGACGACCTCGCGCTGCTCGCGGAACGGGCGCTGGCGCTCGCTGGTCGGGCGTGTACGAACGACGGCCGCGACCTTTTGCTACGGGCCGCGGACGGCGACGGCCGCCGCTTGCTGAATCTGATCGAGATCGCGGATCAGCTCGCCGGGGAGGGCGCGATCGATGCCGCCGCCGCGGGCGCTGCGGCGGGCGACGGTCAGCGCCAGTTCGACAAGGGCGGGGATGCGTTCTTCGATCAGATCTCGGCTCTGCACAAGGCCGTGCGCGGCAGCGCGCCGGACGCGGCGCTGTACTGGTTGTGCCGGATGCTCGACGGTGGCGCCGACCCGGCGTACGTCGCGCGACGCGTGGTACGCATGGCGAGCGAAGATATCGGCAACGCGGACCCACGTGGTCTGCAGCTCGCGCTCGCGGCCTGGGATACCTACACGCGACTTGGCAGCCCGGAAGGCGAACTCGCGCTGGCGCAGGCGGTGCTGTATCTCGCCTGCGTACCGAAGAGCAACGCGGCTTACGTCGCGTTCAACGCGGCGATGGCGGAGGTTCGCGCGGGTGAATCGCTGCCCGTCCCGGAGCACCTGCGCAACGCGCCGACGGCGCTCGCGAAGTCGCTCGGCCACGGCGAGCACTATCGCTACGCGCACGACGAGGCAGACGGCTACGCGGCGGGCGAGACCTATTTCCCGGAGGCGCTTGGCGAACGTCGCTACTACGCGCCGCTGGATCGCGGATTGGAGGCCAAAATCGCGCAAAGATTGGCTACACTGCGCGCCCGCGACGCAAGCGTCCGTGGCGCGCCGGACGATCAGGCGTGAGCCCGTGGTTGCTGGTCGCGCTGGGCGGCGCGCTCGGAGCGGGAGCGCGCTACGGCGTGACGCTGATCGCTGGCGCGCTATCGGCGGGCGGCCTACCGATCGGCGCGACGCTGCTCGTGAACGCCTGCGGTGGCCTGCTGATCGGCGCGGCGTTCGGGCTGTGGGCCGAGGCGGACTGGTTCGCGAGCTGGGGTCGACCTCTGCTCGTGGTCGGGCTACTCGGCGGCTTCACGACTTTCTCGGCGTTTTCGTTCGAGATGCTGACGCTCATGCAGAGCGGCCGGGTCGCGCTGGCGCTCGGCTATGCGACGCTTAGCGTCGTTGCCTGTACGGCGCTGGCAGGCGTTGGCTTCGTCCTGGCGGGTGGCGGCCAATAGACCGCAGCCGAACGCGGCGCACCGAATATCTGATTCCCGAGGAACCAGCCTCATGCTCGATCCGAAACTGTTGCGCAACGACGCCGAGGCGGTTGCCGCGGCATTGGCCAAGAAGGGCTTTGCCTTCGACCTGGAGCGCTTTCGAGCGCTTGAGTCTGCGCGCAAGTCCATACAGGCGGAAACCGAGACGTTGCAGAACCAGCGCAATGCGTCGAGCAAGCGCATCGGCCGGGCGAAGGCCGCGGGCGAGGACATCCAGCCGCTGCTCGACGAGGTCGCCGGCTTGGGTAGTGCGCTTGATGCGGCGAAGACGCGCTTCGCCGAGGTGCAGGCCGAGCTGGACGACCTGCTGTCCGGCGTGCCCAACCTGCCTGACGCCGCCGTGCCCGATGGCGCCACGGAAGATGACAACGAACTGCTGCGCACGATTGGCGATGTGCCCACATTCAATTTCGAGCCGCGCGACCACGTTGATCTGACCGCCGGCGGCGGGCTGGACTTCGAGACGGGGGCGAAGATCGCGGGCAGTCGATTCACCGTGATGCGCGGTTCGGTCGCGCGTCTGCATCGTGCCCTCGGCCAGTTCATGCTCGACACGCACACGCGCGAGCACGGCTACACCGAGGTCAACGTGCCGCTGATCGCTAACAGCGACTCGCTCTACGGCACAGGCCAGCTACCGAAGTTTGCCGCCGATCTGTTCAAGGCGGAGAAGGGCGGCGAAGCGGATCCGGACAACGACGATGCGCCAGAGTTCTATCTGATACCGACGGCCGAAGTCACGGTCACCAACATGCTGCGAGATGTGATAGTCGACGAGGACGAGTTGCCGCTGCGGTTTGTCTGCTATAGCCCCTGTTTTCGCAGCGAGGCGGGCAGCTATGGCCGCGATACGCGCGGCATGATTCGCCAACACCAGTTCGAAAAGGTTGAGCTGGTGCAGTTCGTGCGTCCTAACGATTCTTGGAATGCGCTCGACGCGCTGGTCGGTCATGCGGAGACGATACTGAAACGCCTCGAGCTGCCGTACCGTGCGATGACGCTCTGTGGCGGTGATCTCGGCTTCGCGTCGGCGAAGACGATCGATCTGGAGGTCTGGCTGCCCGGACAAAACGCCTATCGAGAGATTTCGTCGTGCAGCAACTTTCTCGATTTTCAGGCCCGGCGGTTACTGGCGCGGTACCGTCCGGACGGTGGTAAACCGCAGCTATTGCACACGCTGAACGGCTCTGGCCTGGCGATCGGCCGGACGCTCGTCGCGGTGCTGGAAAACTATCAGGACGGCGACGGCACCGTGGCAGTGCCTGCGGTACTGCAGCCCTATCTCGGCGGTGAGACCAGCCTGAACGTGAGCACGGGCTAGCGACTCAAGCGAGACGCGGGCGTACTTGTTCAGCGGGGTTCTAGAGGCAGTTTGTCGGTTTTGGCAGACCGGCCAGGCGCGCGATCTCTTTGGCTGGAGATTCGCCGAACGTCTGATGCAGGAAAATGCTGTTGCCGACGTCTTGTCCGTGGGTTTCACGCAGGAGTTTCACCAGCGGTCGCATGGCCGGGCTGACGTCGGTGCGCGCGTGAAAGTCGCGCACGGTCAGCAGCACCGCGCGGGCGATGGCGGTTAGCTCGATACCGCGCTCCGCGGCGAGCTGGGCCGCGACCTCCGGCGTCCAGTCGCCGCGATTCAGCAGGAACCCGGCCTCATCCACGCGCAGCCCTGCGGCACTCACTCGCGACTCCAGCTAACGATCGGACCGTGCGCGGCGCACAGCGCCACCCAGCGCTCGTCGTCGATGGGCTGCACGGTTGCCGGCATGCGTTGCTCTAGTCCCAGGGCCGTGAGATCGGCGGCCAGCGCATAGCAGTCCGCGGCACCGTCGAGGATCGCGGCGACGCCGTCGCCGACCAGCACGACGGGTTCACCCGCGGCGCGGACGGCGGCACAGCTCGCCCAGGCGACGCGGCGCTGCACCAGGTGTAGCGGGGTGTTGGTGGGCGCGTCGCTCATGCGTCGCTCAACACCAGATCGTGGCGCGCAATCAGTGCGGCAATCTCCGGCTTGGCAATCGGTGTCACGGGCGGCGTCAGGGTGGCCGCGTCGATGCCAGAGCTGGCCAGGTCGTCGGCGTCGGCGTACAGCGCATTCACGTCATAGGTCGGTAGGGCGTTCAACATCTTGCCGACGCTGCGTCCTTCTGACGGAATCTGCTGGGACAGCAGCGCGCCCACAGCGGCGCCGCGAACCAGCACGCTCGTGGGCTGATCGAAGGCCGCGCAGACCAGCAAACGGTCCAGCGCCTCTGCCGTGCGCTGATCGACGTAGGGCGCGGCCTCCAGCACGTACAGAATGGTCTTGCCCGCCATCGCCCGTCAGCCGTTGCCAAAGGTAATCAGACGATCCGCGCCCAAGAGCCCCTCGACGAAGCTGCCGAGACCGACGAGTTCGAAGGCCGGATCGAGGCTCGGGCCAGGCAGGCCGTGGCGTTCCGCCTCGGCCGTGTCCACCAGGCCGCGTCGCGCGCCGGCAGCAATGCAGACGTACAGCGGAAAACCGCCGCGATCGGCGATGGTGGGCCATTGATCCGCACGCTCGGCGTCGTCCTCCGCCGGCGCGAGTAACCCTGACGCCGCGTGTACGCCGTCGTGATAAAAAAACACCTGCTCGATCGTGTCGCCGCGCGCGAGCGTCGCGAGCGCGAAGCGCTGGGCCAGCCGGTTGGCCTGGCCGGTGCTCTGGACGCTGAGGCTGAAGCGGGTTGTGGACATGGGATCCTGGCTGAGTGCGGCCAACGCATCGCGCCGAGCCGCTCAGGCGACGGCGCGACCGCTCAGTTGGCGGCGTCGGGGTCGGCGTGAATGGGGTCTATCCAGTGCAGGCCTTTGGGGTCCTCGACCACCGGGATGTCCAGGTTGACCACCACGGGCTCCTGGTCGCTGCGCACCAGGACGCAGTCCAGGGGTTCATCGGCCAACGCGTTGATCTCCTGATGCGGGACGTAGGGGGGCACGTAGATAAAGTCGCCGGGTCCGGCCTCACAGACGAACTCGAGCCGCTCGCCCCACCGCATCCGGGCCCGGCCGCTGACGATGTAGATGATGCTCTCCAGCGCCCCGTGGTGATGGACACCCGTCTTGGCATCCGCGTGGATCTGTACGGTGCCGGCCCAGAGCTTCTGCGCACCCGCAGTCGCCGCGTTGATCGCGGCCGCGCGGTTCATGCCCGGTGTCTGCGGGGTGTTGATATCCAAATGCTCGCCGCTGACGACCTTGACGCCATTTTTCCGCCAGTCGATTGCGTGTCTATCGTTGCTCACCGAGATATGCCCCTACCAGCACTCATACGCGCCTATCGTAGCGCACATGAGCGCATCGCAGTCAGGACTCAAACGGCCTCTAGTCCGCCGGCTTGATCTGGCTTGAGTACTCCTGCGTTTTAGGACGATTAAACCCTGCTCGTCCGTACGCACAAGACCCGCATCCGTTCAGGGTCGTTGCCCCGGAAGCCGCAGGAGTTATTGGTATGAAAGTGGATGCTGGACGGCGCGTAGAGAGGTTAGGCGTCTTACAGCAGACTCACACGGCGTCTGTCTTGGGGCGAGAGTAGGCAGAGTTCTCTCGAGTCTTTGTGGCCCCGAAGAGCTCCCACAGGTGGTATCTCGATAGTGATCGGATTCAATCGCTGATCCCACACCTCGGCGTCGAGTGACGAGTCGCTGCAGTGGCTCGGTCTGGGCTACATCAATTAGTACTCTGCGCATCGCCCAGACGCCAATGAACCGATTGAGGAAACAGTCGGTGCCAAGACACGCCTTGTCGAGAGTTGGGCGTGGGTTTTGTGCCGTACTCGTCGATGGGCGAGGTGAATTCTACTGGAGCGATCAAGGACCAGGCGACGTGCCGATACCAGGCACTAAACAGACGAGCAATCTCGCAACAGACGTGACTTCGGCCGGCACTATGCTCGCGAAAGAGACGCTTTGAAAAATGGATGAAGTATTCAGCCCTTCGAGGTTCCAGGGGGAGCGGTTTGCGATGAGCTGGCGGGATTCCAGCGATTCCAAGGATTACTGACCGTTCTTTGCCCTAGCGAATCGAATGCCTTTGGCCCATAGGGTACTGTCGAGCATAGCTTGAATACCGTGAGTTCATAGGCTCGTTTTCGCAGGCGCAGCGAAAGCGTAAGGCGCGAATGCCTCGCCACTTCCTGCAGATGCCGGTTGGGACTAGCTAAAACTGCCACTTCCCTTCGCGAACTCGTCAAATCCCGCTTTACACACTTCCGTTTGTCGAACAACGCACACTCCGGGATTCCTCGTTCACTAGACTTCTGCTTGGCCCTTCAGACTTTTTGTCTGCCCACGGTCTCACATATTCAGGAATGGTGTTTTCAGCGTGTTCAGGACTAACACTTTGACCGGGTCGAGTTCGACGCTTCGGTCTGCTCTGCTGCTTCTCGCGTTTTTCATTGCGACGCCGCTAGTGGCGGGAACCGATGGCGATCTGGTGCCCGATGCGACGGATCTAGATGACGACAACGACGGCATCCTTGACACCGATGAAGGTTTTGTCGCGGGTGTTACCGTATTCAGCGAAGGTCTGGTCACCAATGCGCTGTTCAACGAAAACTACGTTGATAGCGGCAACCCAGGCACGCCGTACGCATCGGAGGACAACAACTTCGTACCACCCGAATGGACGAAGCTCGTTACTCCAGATCTGTCCTCGGATAGCACCATCGCTTTTCATACCCAATCCGAAAGCCGAGTCGGTCTCGGTGATTTCGACTCGTCCCCCACTGGTGGGTCGTTCATGGGCTTTCGGGGGTCGGAGGGTATCTCGCAGGCCATCACCATCGCCGACGCGGATCAGCCCCTGGGTATTCGTTACGAGTACACGGAGTACACGCGCCCCGGCAGTTCGCCAGACGCCACCCCTGTCAACGTCGAGTTTCGCGTTAGCAGCAGTGCTTTTTCATCGAGCACGGACGGCACGATCGTCGATGATGTGCCCAATCTCGCGGAGTCAGGAGGCACCGAGGGCACCTGGGAAACCCGGACTGCTGTGTTTACGCCATCCGATTTTGGACTTAGCGCCGGCACGATACACATTGCCATCACTGCAAACGGCTCACAGTTCGAAACCTGGGCATTTGTGGACAGCTATGGTGTCGACAGCTCTTTCGCCGACTCCTGTGTGGATACCGACGGTGACGACATCTGCGATCACCTGGACCTCGACTCTGACAACGACGGCATCAGCGACCTTGTGGAGAGCGGCGCAGATTTTGCTGCCCTCGACCCCGATGGTAACGGCGTCATAGACGGCGCACAGTTCGTCGACGACGGCGACGGCCTGGCGGATGCGATCGAAACGACCAACGGCGCAGATTCCGGCACGACACCCAGGGACAGCTTTGACTCGGCAGGCGACAGTCTGGCCGACTTTCGCGACCTCGATAGTGACGACGACGGCCTGCCCGACTCGTTGGAAGGGCAGAGCTCCGCCAGCTACATCGCCTATCCCAGTACGGTAGATGGCACCGCCGATGCTGACGACGACGGCATTCTCGATGTCTTTGATGGCACCGCCACCTTCGGCAGCGACGGTGTGACACTAAGCACCTTCTCTGACCCGACCAACACGACCAGTTCTGGACAGCCAGACGCCTATGCGCTAGACGCCGATGGTGACACCAACAGCGATGCCGCCGAATCCGGCGGCGCGCTAACACCGTCGTACGCCAATCCGGACGGCTCTATCACCGACAGCAGCTCGATCTTCGCCACGCTTACCAACAGCGATGGCATCGCAGACGAGGTCGATTACCGCGAGTCCACCGGTACTGACACCGACGGCGACGGTGTTAATGATCAGGCCGACGCGGCCAACACCGATGCCTGCGCGCCCCTCGACCCGAGTCCGAGTTGCATTGATACCGACGGTGACGGCTTCAAGGATTTTGGCACCAGCACTGGACAACCCGTAGAACCCAATACCGGTGCGGACATAGACCCCTGTGTACCGAACGCATCCGCCGCAGCCTGTCTCGCGGACGCCGACTCGGACAACATCAACGACTTCACAGAAGGTCTTATCGGCACCGACCCGAACGATCAGGACACCGACAACGATGGGTTGAACGATGACGTCGAGGTTGGGGCCAACAATATGGTCGATCCGGGCGAAACCAATCCGCTGGATGCCGATAGCGACGACGATGGCATCAGCGATGGCGATGAGGTCAACGGCACAGGACCGCTTGCCAGTTTTGCGGCAACCAATCCAGTTGCCTTCGACAGCGACACAGACACTCTGAGTGATGGTTTGGAGGTCGGTGTAACGACTGGCATCAGCGGCGGCAACTCTGACGGCAACAGCATTGCGTTTGCTGGTACAGCGGGCGGCTTTACGGGCGACGCCAACGCGCTGACTACGACCAACCCGAACGCGGCAGATACCGATAGCGATGGCCTGAACGACAATGTTGAAGACGCTAATGGCGACGGCGCCACGGTCAACACCATTGGCGGCACAGGCACGTCAGGTTCGGGAGAAACCGACCCGGCAGTTGCGGATACCGATGGCGATGGACTTAGCGATGGCAATGAAGTGAATGCTGCCGGACCGCTATCTGGCATAGGCTCAACCAGCCCGCTCGACACAGACACCGATGACGGTGGGGTCGATGACGGTACCGAGGTCAACGCCGACAGTACTGATCCAACTGCGGGTAACGGTGCAGACGATCAGGACGACCCGGACGTCGATGGCCTGACCGATCCGCAGGAAGCGGTTTTAGGCACCGACCCGAACGATGCCGATTCGGATAACGACGGCCTGAATGACGGCGCGGAAGTGGGGGCCAATGGCACGTTGGACGCTGGCGAAACCGATCCGCTCGACGCCGATAGCGACGAAGACGGCATCAACGACGGCGATGAGGTTAACGGCACTGGACCATTGGCCAGCTTTGCCGCGACCGATCCGGTTGTTTTCGATAGCGATATCGACGGTCTCGGTGACGGCCTGGAGGTCGGCGTGACAACGGGCGTTAGCGGTGGTACGTCTGATGGTAACAGCACCGCTTTCGCGGGCACCGCCGGTGGCTTCACGGGCGACGCTGATGCGGTCTCGACGACCAATCCGAATTCTGCCGACTCTGACAGTGACGGCCTGAACGACGGCGTGGAAGATGCCAACGGCGACGGCGCCACGGTCAACACGATTGGCGGCACTGGTACGGTGGGCACGGGTGAGACCGACCCGAACAACGACGATACCGACGGCGACACCTTGCTCGACGGCGATGAGGTCAACGCAGGCGGCCCGCTTTCCGGCATCGGTTCCACTGATCCGCTCGACACTGACACGGATGACGGCGGTGTCGATGACGGGACCGAGGTCACCGCGGATAGCACCGATCCGACGGCGGGCAACGGCGCGGACGATGAAGATGACAGCGATATGGACGGCCTTACCGATCCACAGGAAACCGTGCTGGGCACAGACCCGAACGACGCTGACTCTGACAACGATGGTCTAACCGACGGCGCGGAAGTCGGCGCTAACGGCGTGCTTGATGCAGGCGAAACGAATCCGCTCGATGCCGACAGTGACGACGATGGCCTGCGCGATGGCGACGAGGTAAATGGCACCGGCTTGTTGGCTGGCTTTGCCGCGACTGACCCGCTGGTGCTGGATAGCGACACCGACGGTCTAGGCGATGGCTTGGAAGCCGGTGCCGCCGGCGGTGGCGTGGCCGCTGGTGCGTCGGATGGCAACGGCACCCCCTATGCGGGCACGGCACCCGGGTTTACGGGCGATGCCGATCCCATGACTACGACAGATCCAAACCTCGCCGACACCGACGGCGATGGTTTGAGCGATGGCGTAGAAGATCTAAATGGAGACGGCGCGACCGTCAATACGATTGGCGCGACCGGCTCAGCCGGATCCGGCGAGACCAATCCGGCGATGGCCGACACCGATTCGGATGGCCTGAACGACGGTGATGAGGCGAACGGGAGTGGGCCGCTGGCTTTGCTTGGCGCGACGGACCCTCTCGATACCGATACCGACGATGGCGGTTCCCAGGACGGTACTGAGGTGCTGACCGACGGCACGAACCCGACAGCGGGCAATAGCCTGGACGACCTGCAGGACACCGACATGGACGGCATTTCTGACGTTCTGGAAGGTGTGCTGGGCACCGACCCGGATGACGCCGACAGTGATAATGACGGCCTCACAGACGGCAATGAAATTGGCAACGACGGCAGCTTGGATGCGGGCGATTCCGACCCCCTGGACGTCGACACCGACGACGACGGCCTTGGCGACGGCGCGGAAGCCCTCGGCCTGGATGCGACGCCCGCCACGGGCGATGAGACCGATCCGGTTCTGGCCGACACGGATGCAGATGGCCTGAGCGATGGTCTCGAACTCGGCGTCACGGCCGGTTTGCCCGGCGGTATCTCTGATACGGGTGCTGCGATGTTTGTTGGCACCAACACTGGCAGCCCGAACTTCGCGATCGATGCCGATTCGTTGACCACTACCGATCCTACGGTTGCGGACAGTGACGCGGACGGCCTGCTCGACGGCACAGAAGATGCGAACGGTGATGGCGCGACGGCGTTCGTGATCGGCGACGGCGCGAGCGTTGGCTCGGGGGAAACGGACCCGAATATCGCAGACACCGACGGTGACGGCTTGAATGACGGCGACGAGACGAATGCTTCGGGACCGCTGGTCGGCATTGGCGCTACTGATCCGCTCGACACCGACACCGACGACGGTGGCTCGATGGACGGCACTGAGGTGCTCGCCGATGGTACCGATCCGACGCTTGGTAACGGCGGCGACGACCTCTCCAACGATCCGGATGGCGATGGTCTATCGACTGGGCAGGAACTGGCATTGGGTACGGATCCAAACGACCCCGACAGCGATGGCGACGGGATCGGCGACGGCGAAGAAGTTGGCTTCGACGGCAGTCTCGATCCCGGCGACAGCGACCCGCTCGATGCGGACACGGACGACGATGGGCTCAGCGACGGCGCGGAGCGTTTCGGGTCGGACGGCATGCCTGGGACGGGCGACGAGACGAATCCCCTTAACCCTGATACGGACGGCGACGGGCTTGCGGACGGTCTCGAGTTGGGCGTCACAGCGCCGATTCCGGGCGGCACGAGCGCGGGCGGTGAGCCGTTCACTGGGACTGAAACGCTGGATTTCGCTGCCGACTCCGACCCGACCAGCACGACTGACCCGACGCTTGGCGATACCGACATGGACGGCCTGGCTGATGGCGTCGAGGATGACGATCGCGATGGCGCCACCGCCAACGTGCTCGGCGACTCGACGAGTTCTGGCTCGGGCGAGACCGATCCGAACAACGCCGATACCGATGGCGACGGGCTTTCAGATGGCGTCGAGGTGAACGGCACCGGACCGCTCGCGGGCTTCGGGCCAACCGACCCGTTGGACACCGACACGGATAACGGCGGCGTGAACGATTTCGCCGAAACCATCGCTGGTACCGATCCGGGTATGGCGGCGGACGACATTGTCGACGTGGACGGCGACATGGTCGCGGCCACCGAAGACCCGGACGACGCGGATCCCTGTAACCCGAGCAACACCGTCGCCGCGTGCGATAGCGACAACGACGGCATCAGCGACGGTGAGGAAATCGCGAATGGTACTGACCCCAACGATCCGGATACCGATGGCGATGGCGTCGCCGACGGCGACGAAAACATGGATGCCGACATGGACGGCATCAACGACGGTGCTGACGAGGACTCAGACAACGACGGTATTCCCGACGTGACGGAGATCGGTGGGAACGGCAGCATGCCGCCCGATACGGATGGCGATGGCCTCGCCGATTTCTTCGATCCCGACGCCGACAACGATGGCGTGCCGGACGCCGTGGAAACCGATGCCGACGGCGACGGCGACGGCATACCGAATCATCTCGATCCTGACGCGGATGACGACGGACTGCCCGATGTGCTCGATGCCGGTCTGCTCGGCGCGCCTGACACCGACGGCGACGGCATAGTCGATGCGTTCGATGTTGACGCCACGGGCGGCAGCGATGCGAACGGCGACGGCGTCGACGACGCGCTGATCGGCCGTGATACCGACGGCGACGGGGTGCCAGACTTGCTGGACATCGATGCCGACAATGACGGCATCCCCGACACCGTCGAGGCCGATCTCGACGTTGCGCTCGATGCCGACGGCGACGGTGTTAACGACGCTTTCGACGTGGACCTGGTCGGCGGCGGCGACGCCAACGGCGACGGCGTTGTAGACACGAGTGCGGTGACCGACACAGACGGCGACGGCACGCCCGACTACCTGGATCTCGATGCCGACAACGACGGAGCGTTCGACGTGGTCGAGGCCGGTGGCGTTGATGTCAACGGTGATGCGCTGATCGATAGCCCGGCGCTCGAGGGCAGCGACCCTGCACCCGTCGATACCGATGGCGATGCGGTCCCGGACTATCGTGACCTCGACTCCGACGGCGATGGGGCACCCGATGCAGCAAGCACCGAGTTTGCAGATTTCGATATGAACGGCGACGGCCGCATCGACGCCGCCCTCGACAGCGACGCCGACGGCATCGCCGACGTGATCGATCGGTTCGCCGGCTTTGGGACGTTCGCGGACACCGACGGCGATGGGATTCCGGACGAGACCGAAGGCACGAACGACACTGACGGCGACGGCATTCCGGACTTCGAGGACGTCGATTCCGACGGCGACGGCATACTCGATTCCGACGAGGTTGGCCCGGATCCGTTGAACCCGGTTGACACCGACGGCGATGGCGTGCCGGACTATCGTGATACCGATTCGGACAACGATGGTATCGACGATGCGCTCGAGGGCACCGGCGATTTCAACTTCGACGGTATTCCGGATCGATTGCAGAACGAGGGCGAGCTGGAAACGGCGGTGAGCGGCTCGGGCGGCGGCGGTGCGATCGCGCCGGTGGGACTGCTTGCACTCGTGCTCCTATTGCTGGTGGGTCGCCTGCGTGGCCGCGTGGCGCCAATGGAGTTGTCGCTTGCCACCGCTGTCCTCGTCGCGCTACCGCTGGGAGCGCTCGCCGATCACGGCGCCTCGAGCTGCAATCGCTACGTAGCCAAGGACGGCTATGCCTACGACGGGCGAACGCCACGTGCGGACGGCGCCGCGTTCGACGGCTGCTGGTATGGCGGCGCGGGCTACGGCTATAGCTACGTCTCGCCCGACGAAGAGGCGAACAACTTTCGCCATGACCGCTCGGAGAATCACGACGACGGCTTCAACGTATTCATCGGTCGGTACTTCCATCCAAACGTCTTTGCGGAGCTGAAGTACGCGGATCTGGGCGAGGCGGGCATCACGAATCGCAATCCGGACGTCGCCGCTGCGTTTCCCGATGCTGCGATCACGTACAAGGTGCCCTCACTGATGATCGGCTATGAGCCGTTTCGCCGTTCGGCGCTGCGGCCGTATCTGAAGATCGGTGCGTCAGCCATAGCGAACAAGGCCAAGGGCGGACCGGTGCCGTTCGCCGAGCAGACGTCCGTGCAGCTCGCGCTCGGGGCGGGCGTGAAGTGGACGCCCAACCGGGGCGCGTGGTTCTTGCGCGTCGATGCCGACTCCTATGACGAGGATGCCTGGTACGCCTCTGCGGCCATCGGCCGTCACTTGGGTGCGCGACGCGTGCCGATTCGTCACAGCGCGGCATCTGTGCCCGCCGTTGACGGACCCCACGTCCGATCGGACGTCGAGAATGCGCGCATGCCGTCTCCGGCGGTGCGGGTCGCAGATCGTGACGGCGACGGTGTTGCCGATCGCTTTGATGCCTGCCCTGAAACGCCTGCAGGCGTTGCCGTGAACGCCGAGGGCTGCCATTCGGATGGCAGCGTGACGACGACGTCGGCGCGCACGCTGCTCGCGATCGTACGCTTTGATGTTGGTTCCCCCATCGTCGCAGCGGACGATCCGGCTGTTGTCGCAACGCGGCGTTTTCTGGACCGCCATCAGAACTCGACGGTGGAAATCGGCGGCCACACGGACGCCGACGGAGAGGCCGACTACAATCTGCAGCTCTCTGTGCAGCGTGCGGCGCGCGTGCGGGAACTGCTCGAGCGCGCCGGTATCGATCCGCGGCGGATAAACATCGCTGGCTACGGTGAGTCGCGGCCCATCGAATCCAATTCGACGGTCGAAGGTAGGCGGCAGAACCGACGGGTCGAAATCGTCGGCGAACAGTAAGTCGTCGAGGGGTGCGAGGGGTCCGAGGTGCAGGCGGATGGACATCGCTGTCCCGCCGCTCCGGCGGGGCGCAGCGCGAGCAGCTGTAGGCCCTAGCGCACGATCGCCACGATGTTTCCGCTACGAACGTCCCGCACCCGATAGCCGGATTCCTGCTGTTTCATGACGGCAGTCAGTGGATCGCTGCCGGTCGGCAACAAGACCTCGATGCGGTATTCGCCGCCGCCAGCGCCAACGAAGGCCACGCGGCGGACGTTACGGTACTCGCTGCAGTCGCCATCGTCGTCGCGATGCGTAACGATCGAGGCGAAGAACGCCACGTTACCGGCGCGAAACCGACCTCTGCTATAGAACGCGCCGCCGCCACAGTCTCGGGGCGCGTGCTTGCCCATTAGGATAGACGGCGCGGCGTGGACGACGAGGACATCGGCCGCCGTCAGCGAGTCATCCTGGCTGCGCGGATAGTTGCGCAGTTCACAGGCGCTCAGCAAGAGCAGAACAAGCAACGCCGTTGCCCGAGAGACTGCGTGTGCCCACGCCATCGATGCTTGGTGTCTGTCGGTCCCTTGCTGCGCGTTAATCGCTTCCGTCCCGGTGCGGCCTCGGCGCCAGTGTAACCGGCGCCGAGCCCCGATCGGGTCGGACCTAACGTCGGTCTGCCTTACGTCGGTCCTCGCGCCGGTCTTCGCGGCGCTGCAGGCCCTCAATTGCGAAGGCTCGGCTGATCGTTGCTGTAGCGCACACCAAAAGCTGTCCTTGTCGCTGTCAGCGCAGAATCCACCAATCGCGCGCCCGCCGTTTCGTTGGTCCCGACCACAGCGGTCGCCGTAGTTCGCAGCGTTGACAAACTGGATCCAATCCTAATAACTCGCCACAGGCAGCGCGAGAGGACTACCGATGCACTTCGCGGATCTCGAATCGACGTCAGACCCTTATCCCGTCTACGCGCAGTGGCGTGCGGAGCGACCCATCTGGTGGGACGACGGCATCCAGGGGTGGGTACTGTCGCGTTACAACGATGTCAGGGCGGTGCTGAAGGACCCAACAAACTTCTCTTCGGATTTGCCTGGCAGCAGGGCTGAGAGCACGCTCAAGCTGCCACTACTGCACGACGACCCACCGCGTCACACCGCGCTGCGGGCGATCGTCAATCGGTCATTCACGTCGCGGGTGATGAAGCAGATCGAGGCGGACCTGGAAGGCGTGGTCACGCAACTGCTCGACGCGATCGACCCAGCCCAATCGGTCGATATCGCCGAGGCGCTGACCATACCGCTGCCCGTCGCGCTCATTGCGCAATTCATGGGTATTCCGTTCGAGCGTAAAGACGACTTCAAGCGTTGGTCGGATAGCCTGACGGCGACCGGTACGGCCAAGACTATGGAAGAACGTCTGCCCGATATCCTCGAGATGATGGCGTTCTTTCGCGAGGAGATTCCGAAGCGGCGCCAGACGCCGGGCGACGATCTGATCAGTAAGGTCGTCGCAGCGGAGATCGATGGCGCCGCTTTGACGGAGGAGGTCATCGTCGGCTACTGCCAGCTCCTACTCATCGCGGGTAACGAAACCACGACGAACCTCCTCAGCAACCTGCTCCACCACGTCGCCGACCACCCCGATATCTGGACCGAGCTGCGCGAGCAGCCCGTTAAGGTCGACGCGGCGATCGAGGAGTGTCTGCGCTACGACCCACCCGTGCACTGGATAAATCGAACCGCGCTTGCCGATACCGAGTTTCACGGCCAGAAGGTCGCAAAGGGTGAGAGTGTTTACACCCTGCTAGGCTCTGCCAATCGCGACGGGGACCACTACGACGATCCCAACACGTTCCGCCTCGATCGGCCGCGCAGCGATCATCACACCTTTGGCCACGGCATCCACTTCTGCATCGGGGCGCCGCTCGCACGCATGGAGGCCCGACATGCGCTACTGGGCATGCTGAAGCGCTACCGGCACATCGATCACGCGGCCGGTGCGGTCAACGAGCCGACCCACTCGAGCATGCTGCGCGGCTATCACCATCTTTGGTTGCGTTTAGCTGCGGACTGATTGCGCGCCCTGGTCGACTCGCCGCAACCAGCCCAGATCTAACGCTGCTGGACGTAAGCCTGCTGGACGTAAGTAAGATAGAAGGACAGAGCAGGAACAGGCGTAAGCCGTTCAGGCGAACGCATTCGTCAACTGGCGGACCAAGCGGGAGAAACTTCGAACCGCAATTTGGCGGAGAGGCAGGGATTCGAACCCTGGGACCCGTGAAGATCGCTGGTTTTCAAGACCAGTGCTTTCGACCGCTCAGCCACCTCTCCGTGAGGGACGGAATTGTGGCGCTCGGATGACGCCGGGGCAAGCGGCGCGCCTGCCCTTTGGCCGGTGACTTGGCCTAGCCCCTGACGTGGCCTAGCCGGTGGCGCTGCCGAACCCGTCCGGGTAGTTCGACTGCCAGCGCCACGCGTCCTCGCACATCTGCTCGATGCCATAGCGGGCGCGCCAGCTGAGGTCGTTGGCGGCGCGCTCTGGATTGGCGTAGCACTCGGCGATGTCCCCCGGTCGGCGCTCAACGATCTCGAAGGGCAGGCTCTTGCCGCAGGCGGTCTCGAACGCCTTCAGCGCCTCCAGCACCGAATAGCCGGTGCCCGTGCCGAGATTGTGCACGGCGAGTTGGGGGTCGCTAGCGCTCAGGTAGTCCAGCGCGCGCAGGTGGCCCTGGGCGAGATCTACGACGTGGATGTAGTCGCGTACGCCGGTGCCGTCGCGGGTCGGATAGTCGTCGCCAAACACGCGCAAGCGCGGCAGCTTACCCACCGCGACCTGGCTGATGTAGGGCATCAGATTGTTGGGTATGCCGTTCGGGTCTTCGCCGATTTCGCCGCTCACATGAGCGCCGACCGGATTGAAGTAGCGCAGGATCGAGATCCGCCAGTCGTCGTGGGCGACATGGAAGTCGCGCAGGATCTCTTCGACCATCAGCTTCGATTGCCCGTACGGGTTGGTGGCACCCGTGGCGAAGTCCTCTGTGATCGGTACGGTGACCGGATCGCCGTAGACGGTCGCAGATGAGCTGAACACGAACTGTTTGCAGCCCGCCGCGTCCATGGCGCGCAGCAGGCACAGGGTGCCGTGCACGTTGTTGTCGTAGTAGCGCAGCGGCTGCGCAACCGATTCGCCGACGGCCTTGAGCCCGCCGAAATGCATCACCGCGCTGAAGTCGCGCTGCGCGAACAGGTCTCGGAGCAGGTCCTCGTCGCGCAGGTCGCCCTCGACAAACTCGAGCTCTTTATTGGTCAGCCGCTTCACGGCGTCGATCGACGCTCGGGAGCTGTTCGAGAGGTTGTCCAGCACCGTGACCTGGTGCTCCTCGGACAGCAGCTCCACGCTGGTGTGGCTGCCGATATAGCCGGCACCGCCGGTGACTAGGATATGGCCCAAAGCGAGACTCCTTGGCTGCCTGATGCGGATGCGGCCTGATAAAGATGGGCGGCCGCAGTTAAGGCGCGCATAAATACTAGCGTCTCACGCGTGCTCTAGGGGTGCGGCGGGTCCCAGAGTGGTCGCGGCCTGGATCGCGCCGGCGTTCCTGCGGGCGCGAACCCGGCTACGCTGATTGAGCCGGTCGTCGTCCCGGGATAGCCCACCTACGTGTCTGCCTGTTGTATGCGCGGCCAGAACGGTTATGCTTATTGTTTGACTAGATCAGTAATTTTGCGTCGTGCGACCGGGGAGGCGCAGGCGAGATGCCCGGCTCAACGCCGTCAAAGACCCTATTGTTCCGCATGCTCGGCTACCTGCTGGTGCCGCTCCTCGCCCTGGCGCTGCCCATGGTCGGCGACAACCGGTTTTGGCTCGCATTTGCGATCGTCGCCGTGGCGGCGCCACTGGCCCTGTTGATCCATCTGCGCCTTAGCCTCCTGAACAGACACTGTGCAGAGCCGCTGCTGGATCTGGTGCTGGTGCTGATCTTCGCGCATCTGGTCCCCGATGCGTGGATGGCCGTGCTCTGTCTCAGCCTGATGATCGCCATGGCGCCGAGCGTCGGCCTCCACCCGACCAGTCACCTGCTGTATGCAAGCCTGGGCAGCATCGTCGTGCTGGGCATGGTCGTGTTGATCGCCGTGCATGACATCCAGGGCTGGGAGATGCCGATGGCGATCGTCATCGTGGTCTACCCCTCGATGCTCTACTACGCGCGCCAGCAGACCCAGGTACTCAATGAACTTCGCGATCGGGCTCAGCGGCTGCAGGGCATGTCCGATCTTGCGGGCTCTATCGCGCACGACTTCAACAACATGCTGACCAGCATCAGCGGCTATACGGAACTGGCCCTGGATTCGCTGCCCGCGCAGCACGCGAGCCGCGAGGATCTGGAACAGGTGCTGGGCGGCGCCGAGCGCGGCGCCAAGCTGTGCAGGCAGCTATTGAGCTTTTCCGGCGGGCGCACCCGCAACGTGCATCCAGCAGAACTGGGTGCAGAACTCCGGGCGATGGCGGAGCTGCTGCGGCCGGTCATGCCTGCCGGGGTTGGCGTCGACGTGCACGATCCGCACCCGCCGATCTGGATCGACGCCGAGGTATCGCAGCTCCAGCAGGTGTTGATGAACGTGCTGCTGAACGCAGGGGAGGCCATGATCGGGCGACAGGGGGTCATCAAGGCCCGGCTGCTGGCCGCCGATCAGCAACGAGGCCACGTGCAGCTGATCGTTCGCGACCACGGACCGGGCATCGCTCGCGGCACCCTGGAGCAGGTGTTCGATCCGCAGTTCACCACCAAGGACCGCGGTCACGGAATCGGTCTCGCGGCCACCAAGAAAATCATGCAGGCCTGCCGCGGCCAGATCGATATCGTCAGCGGCGTGGGCGGGACCGAAGTGGTCCTGGAATGGCGCCTGGCGCCGCGGTCCGCGATCGAAAAGGCCGATGCGCGCGTGCCGGACCCGCGCGCGACACCTGCGCCCGGCGAGGATCTGATTCTCGTCGTTGACGATGACTCCGACGTGCGCGAGGTCGCGCGGCGGCAGCTTGAACGGCTCGAATATCGCGCGGTCGAGGCTGCCGACGCCGACGAGGCCGTGCGCGTCTTCCGGCGCGAGCACGGCCGTTTGCACGCGGTGATTCTCGATCTGAAGATGCCGCTACGGGACGGTTGGTCGTGTTTGCAAGAGCTGCGCAGTATTAGCAAGAACACCCGCATCGTCGTGTGCAGCGGTTTCGATCCGCGGCCGCTGATACCGGAGTTTGCCCGCGACGATCGCCAATTGCGCGTGCTGAACAAGCCCTATCTGGTGGAGGAGATGGGCGTCGCCCTGAGCTGATTCGCAGGGAACCCGACCTCGGCGCGCGCCGCTCGCGTGTCACTGATCGTAATAGCTGCGATACCAGCGCACGAACGCGCGGATCCCGTCCTCAAGCCGAGTGCTCGGCTGGTAGCCAAACTCGTTCACCAGCTCGCTGACGTCGGCGTAGGTGTCCTCGACGTCGCCCGGCTGCATGGGCAGCAGGTTCTTGTGCGCCGGTTTGCCAATCACACGCTCTATGGTCTCGATGTAGTCGAGCAGACCCACCGGGCGGTTCGAGCCGATGTTGTAGAGCCGATAGGGCGCGTCCGCGGTATTGGGCTTCGGCGCGAGCGCCGAAAACGACGCATCCGCGGTCGCCGGCCGATCGTGCACTCGCAGCACGCCCTCGACGATGTCATCGACGTAGGTGAAATCGCGCTTGTGGTGGCCTTCGTTGAAGACGTCGATGGTCTCGCCGTTGAGGATGCGGCGGGTAAACAGGAACGGCGACATGTCCGGTCGACCCCAGGGACCGTACACCGTGAAGAAGCGCAGCCCGGTGGTCGGGATCTGAAACAGGTGGCTATACGTGTGGGCCATCAGCTCGTTGGATCGCTTCGTCGCCGCGTACAGACTCACCGGATGGTCCGCGCCGTGGGTGACAGAGTAGGGCATCTGCCGGTTGCCGCCGTATACCGAGCTGGTCGAGGCGAACACCAGGTGCGACACCGGATGCGCCCGCGCGCCTTCCAGGATGTTCAGGAAGGCGCTCAGATTGGCGCTGATGTAGTCGTGCGGCGCAGTGAGGGAATGCCGGACGCCGGCCTGGGCCGCCAGGTGAATCACGCTGCCGGGCCGCTCGCGCGCGAACAGGTCGGCCACGGCCGCGGTATCGGCGAGGTCGAGATCGATATGCCGGTACAGGTGGGCGTTGGCGTGCTCTCCGGTCAGCGCCTGCAGACGCGCGCGCTTCAAGCCGACGTCGTAGTAGGGATTGAAGTTGTCGACGCCGAGCACCGATTCGCCGCGCGATAGCAGGGCGCTGGCCGTATGGGCGCCGATGAAACCGGCGCTGCCGGTGAGAAGAACGGTATTAGGCATTCTATTTGACTCTTTGGGGCGACCGCGGCCTGGAACATCGAAGCGCGGGCGATCGTGCGTGCCCTCGCCGCGTCCCGGCTGCATCTCAAGCGGCAGTGTGCCTGCATCGCCGCCGTTGCGCCCGGTCGCAGCGCAAAACCTGACGCAAGCGCGTTGGCCGTCACAGGCTCGCCAGCACGCGTGTTGTACCATCGCGACCGATGAACCGATGCTGTCGGGCCGTAGGGTGTCCTGTGCGGGGTCCGTGGCGCTCGACGGTTACAAGGATTTATACAAGGACTTCCGAGTCCGGCGTACAATCCGCGCGCCCGGCACCCGGTGACTTTGAACGGTCCCCGGTGCGGTACGCGGCACTACGGCGAGACTCCAGCAGGCGCGGTGAATACCAGTGAGCAGTAACAGCAAAGACGACAAGCCCTCGATGAGTCTCATCGAAAAGGCGGCCGAGCGATTGGACAAGCTCGAAGCCCAGGCGCCGCAGCCGCGCCAGGCGCCGCCGGCGCCGAGTGCTGCCGATCCGCTGCCTGAGCCGCTGGAGCGCTCTCGTCCCGTAGGCCCGCCACCGAGCGCGCGGGCCAAGCCGACCGTCGCCGAACGCAAAGGCGCTATGTCCGATCGCGCCCGTGAGGCGAGCGTCCGCGCCAGCGCCGCTGCGGTCCGCAAGAATGCACCGGCCCCGCGAGAGATCGAACCGCCGCCCGTTCGCCCGGCGACCTTCGATCTCAACTTCCAAATGCTGTCCTCGGAAGGCTATCTCACGCCCGGCGAGGGGCGTAACCAGCTAGCGCAAGAGTTTCGTCGCATCAAGCGCCCGCTGCTGTTGAATATGCGTAAGGAGGCGGTGGCAGGATCGCAGGCTGCGCCGGCGAATCTTCTGATGATCACCAGCGCGCTGCCGAACGAAGGCAAGACCTTCATTTCGATCAACATGGCGATGAGCATGGCGGCAGAGATGAATCGCCGCGTGCTCTTGATCGATGCCGACGTTGCGAAGGGCCACGTCGGCAAGGCGCTCGGGTTTTCGCCGGATTACGGCCTGTCGGATCTATTGAAGGATCCCGACCTGAGCGAGCTGGGTGCCATCGCGGACACGAACGTCGAGGGCCTGTCGCTGATGGGCGCCGGCGCCCAGGACATGCACATGGACGAACTGTTCGCGAGCGAGCGGATGCAGGATCTTGCGCGGCGTCTCGCCCACGCCGACCCCGATCGCGTGGTGCTGTTTGACGCGCCGCCGCTGCTGGCAACCACCGAGGCCGGCGTGCTGTCGCGCCTGATGGGGCAGATCGTCGTCGTGGTCGAGGCCGATCGCACACCGCAGGTCGCCCTCACGGAGGCGCTCGGCACGGTCGCCGAGAGTCCCAGCGTCAGCCTGCTGCTTAACAAGGTCGTGCTGGGTGGCCTGGGTGGCGCCTACGGTTACGGCTATGGCTACGGGTATGGCTACGGATATGGCTACGGCTATGGGGCCGAGGAAGTGGTCGAGGCGTAACGCCGGATTGCGGTGCCGGCCGCGATCGAAAGGATGACTTGATGTACGAAGCGTTTTTCGGATTTTCGGGGAAACCGTTCCAGCTATCGCCGGACGCCCGATTCTTCTATCCGAGCAAGGAACACAAGCGGGCCCTGTCGTTTCTGCGCTACGGCCTCGGCCAGGCCGATGGCTTTATCGTCATCACCGGCGATGTCGGCACCGGCAAGACGACGCTCGTGCAGACCCTGCTCGACGATCTCGATCCGAACTCTGTGATGTGCGCGAACCTGGTCACGACGCAGCTCGAGGAAAACGACCTGCTGTCGCTTGTGTGCATCAATCTCGGTATTCACGTCGATCCCACCAAGAGCAAGGCGCTGCTGCTCAACGAGCTGCAGCGGTTCTTCTCGCGCCGCGTCGCGGAAGGACGGCGCGTGCTGATCATCGTGGACGAGGCGCAGAATCTGCCCGCGCGATCGGTGGAAGAGCTGCGCATGTTGTCGAACTTTACCCACGACGGGCAGCCGTTGGTGCAGGTGTTCTTGCTCGGCCAAGAAGAGTTTCGCGGCACGCTGCTGTCTGAGGGTTTCGAGCAGCTGCGGCAGCGCGTTATCGCCACCTATCACCTGAATCCTCTGACGCGGGAAGAAACCCAGACCTACATCGAGCATCGGCTGTCGACCGTCGGCTGGGACGGCCGGCCGCAGTTCACCGATGACGCGTTCGACGCGATTTTCGATTTTTCCGAAGGCGTGCCGCGGCGCATCAACAATCTGTGCGATCGGCTGCTGCTGTTTACCTTCCTCGAAGAGGGCGACAGCGTCGATGCCGAAGTCGTGAAGTCGGTTGGCGAAGAGATCGGCTCCGAATTCTGGGGCCGAACGCCCGCCAAACCGCGCGGCGTCGCGGCGAATGTCGCCCCCGAGTCGGCATCCCTGGACGCCACCCCGGAGCAGGATGTGTTCAATTCGCCGGGTGGCCTGCCGCACGAGCCGTCTGCGGTGCAGACCAACTTCGAGCGCATTGATCTGCAGAAGCGAATGGTGGGTCTCGAGCAGGTTGTGCAGCTTCTGACCGAGACGATTCACGAGGATCTTGGTCAGATTCGATCGATCCTGCTGCGTCTCGTGAAAAATCAGGCGCGTCTAAGCGCCGGCGAACCGCCGCTCGAGAGCGAGCACCCGGTAGACCCGGCGGCGCAGGCGGAGCGCGACGAGGTCCGCAGCAGCGCCCAGAGCGCGCTGCCGCCGAAGGCGCCGTCGAACAGCTCGCGGCGGCGCAACCGACTGCGCCGCGACCGACTGCGCTGACCCAGCCGCGGGGCGCCGGCCCTAGTGAAAATCCCGTGACTTGAAGGCGCTGATGTCGGCAAGCCGATGGCTTTCGTCGCTCAGATAGCCTGCGACCACGTGGATGACTTCCTGCTCGCGCTCCACGACGCCCTTGATCATGAGGAGCTGGCTCTGCAGTAGCGCCGCCCGGAACTGCTGCTGCACGTTCTGCCAGACGACCACGTTGATGTTGCCGGTCTCGTCCTCCAGCGTTACGAACATCACGCCGGCTGCGGATCCCGGTCGCTGGCGCCCGGTCACCAGACCCGCGATACGAACGAACTGGCCCGAGCGCGCGCGCTCCAGCGCGAGCGCCGTGTGGCAGTTTCGAAAGTTGTCGCGCAAAAGCGCCAGCGGATGCGGGCCGAGGGTCAGGCTGGTGTAGCGATAGTCCGCCAGCATGTCCTCGACGGCGGCCGGCGCGGGCAGCTCGATCGCGGACTCGGCGTCGTCCCCCGTGGCGTGCCCTGATCCTTGCTCGGACAGCGTCTGGTCCCAGGTTTCCGCGGCGCCGGCGGGTTCGATGGCGGCGCTGTTGCCATTCGCGTGCGGCTCGGCGCGACGACCGCCCGGCGTCGTCTGAAAACGGGCGACCTCCCAGTGAGCCTGGTGGCGGTGTCCGGCGAGGTCGGCCAGGGCGCCGGCGCGGGCGAGAAACTCCAGGCTCTGACGGTCGAGCCCGGCGCGCCGCCGCAGGTCGGCGGTATCGCGAAAAGGACCGCCCGCGGCGCGCGCGGTCGCGATGGCGAGACCGACATCGGCGTTCAGGCCCTTGACCAGGCGCAGCCCCAGGCGCAGCGCGGCGACGGGTTCGTTCGCGGCGGCGTCGATGTCCGTCGCCCGCGCCGTCGCCGGCGTGTTGGCCCCGGCCGCCTGCCAGCGCCCCGTGCCGGCTTCGAGGCTGTGATCCCAGGCGCTCGTCTGCACGTCGATGCCGCGGATCTCGATGCCGTGGCGATCGGCGTCTTGGATCAGCTGGGACGGGCTGTAAAAACCCATCGGCAGGCTGTTCAGCAGGCCGCAGTAGAACGCCGCCGGGCTGTGGCGCTTCAGCCATGCAGAGACATAGACCAGCAGCGCGAAACTCGCCGCGTGAGACTCTGGAAAGCCGTACTCGCCGAAGCCCTTGATCTGTTCGAACACCCGCTCGGCGAAGTCCATGTCGTGGCCGCGCGCCAGCATGCCGCGCACCAGCTTGTCACGAAACGGCTCCAGCCCGCCGCGACGTTTCCAGGCCGCCATGGCGCGACGCAGCTGGTCGGCCTCGCCGGCCGTAAAGCCTGCCGCGACCATGGCGAGTTCGATGACCTGTTCCTGAAAGATCGGCACGCCCAGCGTGCGCTCCAGCACCCGACGCACGCCGTCGTTCGAATAGGTTGGCGTCTCGAGGCCCTGCCGTCGACGCAGGTAGGGATGCACCATGTTGCCCTGTATCGGCCCCGGACGAACGATGGCGACCTCGACGACGAGATCGTAAAAATTCTGCGGCTTGAGCCGCGGCAGCATCGACATCTGCGCGCGCGATTCCACCTGAAACACGCCGATGCTGTCGCCACGCTGCAGCATGGCGTAGGTGGCGGCGTCTTCGGCGGGGATGTTCGCGATGTCGAGGCGGCGCTCCTCGGTGAGCCGATGGAAGTCGTTGTGCAGCTGCAGCGATTTGCGAATCGCCGTCAGCATGCCCAGCGCGAGCACGTCGATCTTCAGCAGGCCGAGCGCTTCGAGATCGTCCTTGTCCCACTGAATGACCGTGCGGTCCGGCATGGCCGCGTTCTCGACCGGCACGAGCTGGGCCAGCGGACCCTTGGAGATCACAAAGCCGCCGACGTGCTGTGACAGATGGCGCGGGAAGCCGAGAATCTGATGCACCAAAAACAGAAACTGTTTCGCCACTCGGCTGTTCGGGTCGATGCCGCCTGCGCGGAAACGATCGGCGAGTTCTTCTTTCTTGTCCCACCACGCGAGCGATCGGGCGAGCAGGTCGATCAGGTCGGCGTCCAGGCCCAGCGCCTTGCCGACGTCCCGGATCGCGCTCTTCGGGCGGTAGGTGATGAGGGTGGCCGCGAGTGCCGCGCGCTCGCGGCTATAGCGGGTGTAGATGTACTGAATCACCTCCTCGCGGCGCTCGTGCTCGAAGTCGACGTCGATGTCCGGCGGCTCGTTGCGTTCCTTGGACACGAAGCGCTCGAACAGCAGATGCATGCGATCGGGGTCGACCTCGGTGATGAAGAGGCAGTAACACACCGCCGAGTTTGCTGCCGAGCCGCGCCCCTGACAGAGAATGCCCTGGGAGCGCGCGTACGCCACGATGTCCTGCACGGTCAGAAAGTAGTGTTCGTAGGCCAGTTCCGCGATCAGCGCGAGTTCTTTTTCGATCAGCGCGACGACGTTGGGCGGTATCCCTGCAGGCCAGCGCTCCGCGGCACCGTGATAGGTCAGCTCCCGCAGGTAGCGACGCGCCCCGCCTGGCCCCGAGAACTGTGGCGGCACCAGTTCCGCCGGGTACTCATAGCGCAGCTCGTCCAGGCTGAAATGGCAGGCGGCCGCGATCTCGAGGCTGCGCCGCAGCATCTCGGGCGGGTAGCGGGTAACGAGTTCGTCGATCGGGTGCAGCGCGCGTTCGGCGTTGGCCTGCAGCTCGAACCCGAGTTCGGCCACCGAGGTGTTGTGACGGATGGCGGTGAGCACGTCCTGCAGCGGCTTGCGCGCCGGGTGATGCAGATGCACGTCGTTGCATGCGACGACGGGCAGGTCGAGGCGCATCGACAGGGTGAGTGCGTGGGCGGTGCGGTCGAGGTCGCGATCATCGAGCAGCAGCTCCAGACCGATGTTGAGCCGCGGTAGTCGGCGGGCGAGTTCGCCGCCCTCCGCCAGCAGGACGCCGATGTCCCGCGGGCGGCCGTCTGCGTCCGCGTCGCCCGCGACGGGCGGCACAGTGCTCGCCGGCTCGGGCAACCAGATCGCAATGCAGTCGCCGATGCCGTAGTCGAGGTCGGCGAGTTCGATGTCGTAGACGCCCTTGCTGTTGCGTCGCCGCAGTCGGGTGATCAGCGCGCACAGCTGGCCATAGGCGCCACGATCCGGCGCCAGCAGCACCAGGGTGAAACCGGCGGCGAAGCGAAACTCCGCGCCGATAATCAGCTTCAGCGGCGGCCGGCCGTCCGCGTCCGTCGGCAGGTCGCGCAGCGCAAGATGCGCCTTGACCACGCCCGTGACCGAGCACTCATCGGTAATGGCGAGCGCGCGGTAGCCGAGAGCGAAGGCCGCCTGCACCAGTTCTTCCGGATGCGAGGCGCCGCGCAGAAAGCTGTAGTTGGTGAGGCAATGCAGCTCGGCGAAGCCCGCGACCCGGCCGGGCGTGAATTCCGGTAGCTGGCTGCTGCGCCGGCCGGCGAGCACGCCGCGCGGCGTTTGCGCGGCCGCTGGCCGGCGGTCATCAGGCGAAGTGGCCATGGATGAACCAGCGTTCGCGCGGATCGACAAACACCCAGCAGCGCCCGCCCGCGGGCAGACCCGCGCGGTCCTTGAGCCGAGCGATGTAGTAATCGCGTCGCGCGGTTGTCTCCCACCAGCCGCCCTGCAGGCGCTCGGGTCCGTGCAGCAGCGCGAGACGCCCGCGCGGGATCGGTCGCGGGGCCTCGAGCAGCCACAGGGGACGACTGTGGCTGGGCGCCCCGGGCGCGGCCAGGCGTTTGCCCGGCGGCGCCTCGCACCAGGCCGCCTCGGGGCGGTGATCGGGGTGCGGGGCAATGCCGCTGCAGATGCGTTCGCCGAGACGGGCGCGCAGCAGATCGAGCAGTTCCAACGGCGGCGTGTCGTTCGGGCCGTTACCCAGCTCGGGGAATAGCGATTCGCTGGGACGACTCCAGGGGGCCAGACCAAGGCTTTCCAGGCGCAGATCCAGAACCTCGGCCGGCAGAGTCGCTCGCTCCAGCCGCCACTGGGTCAGGCGCAGCAGTTCTGTTGGCGACTGCAGCGGCTGACTGGCGTGGACGTCGACCTGGGCCCGGTCGCCCGCATGATCTGCGACGGTCCAGCGCCAGCGGCTGACGCCGAGCTGCTGGCCCACCAGCCAGTGGCCGAACTCGCCGCACAGGCGCTTGATGGGGAACAGCAGCGCCGCCTTGCTGGTGCAGGCCTCCAGCAGATGCAGGCTGTGGCCGAAGCGGGCAGGCGGGTCGATGGTGGGGCGCGGGTCGGGGTGGGCGCCAGTGAGTCGCGCCAGGCGAGCGCTCAGCGTCGTTCCGAAACGCTGCGCGATGGCTTTGGACGGCAGCTGCAGCAGCGCGCCGCAGGCGCGCAGACCCATGTTGTCGAGTTGTTCGCCCTGGCGTGGTTCGAGCCCGAGGGCGCTGACCGGCATGGTCTCCAGGGCATGCTGCCAGGGCCGGGTGCCCGGCAGTAGTCGCGCCGGGGCAGCGCCGTCGCGCTGTCGCCAGCGGCCGAGACAGAGCGCCGCGAGTGGGGTGGGGGCTACCGTCAGCAGGCCATCGTGACCCAGCGCGTCGAGCTGCGTCGCTATGCGCGCCAGCAGCGTCTCCAGCCCGCCGAAGAGCTTGAGACTCGCGCTGATCTCCAGCAACACGGCCTGATGCCAGGCGCCCGGCGTTTCCAGATAGCCGGCGGGCGTGCTGTCGAGGCTCACCTGACTGCTGAAGCCGTACAGCACCTGGCCGAGATACTCGAGCCGCGCGGCCTCTGCCGTCAGATCCTGGTGCAGATGCAGGAGATCGGTGGCGATACTGTGGGCGGCGGCGAGACTGGCGCCGATCGCGATGCCGCGCTGGACCGCCAGAGCGTCCCGGGCGATGACCCGATTGTCGGCCAGCAGCACGGTGGGTCGTGGCCCAGTCGTCCCGCCCGTGGGGATGTCCCCGCGCGCGTTGGCGGTTTGCGACAGGACGACAGGCGCCGCGGCGTGCTGTCGCTGGCATACCTCCAGGCCCAGCTGCGGGAAATAGGCGCACAACCATAAAACCGACATGCGTGCGCCTGCCCGCTATGCGCTGCGCGGCGTGGGTCTCGCAGACTCGACCGCGTCGGGCAGCAGCCGGCGCACTAGTGCAGCGGCTGGCGCGGTAGGCTCGCGCCGGCTCTCGAATGTGCCCCAGAGCGCGCGATGCGGGCGTCGGGATTGAAGCGCTCTGCCCAGTCCTCGGGATGGCGCGTCAGCAGTGCCTCGTCCATGAGGGCATCTTCTGTCTCTCTTGCTGTCTCTTTTTGTTTTTCTATATCCCCATCTCCCTGTTTCGCTATCCGACTTTGCAGTTGTTGCTGTCGTGCGGGCTGCGGTTCGTGCGTGAGCGTCGCCTGCGTGGCGAACGGCTCGGCCGGCGTGCCGCCGAGTGAGGCGTCCGCATCTGGCTGTTCTGCTGGTTTGCGGCGCTGCTCTTCCTGCCACAGGCTGAGCTGTTCGCGGATCTCTTCACGCTGGACCACGGGGTCATTGTCCGCCAGGCGAATCATCAGATCGGCTACGGCCCAGCCGCCGCGCCGCTTCAGCACATCCACCCGCAGGTCCTGGTTCTGGGTGGTGCCGTCCGGTGTGTGCAGCAGCAGTCGCAGCTCCGCCGCGGAGGGCTGGCGTGCCGCCGCCTGGGGTCGAAACAGGCAGCCGAGCGTATCGCCCTGACGCGCGGCGAGCTGCAGACGCCGGGTCTCCGCCGTCTGCAGCCGCTCGCTGTCGAGCCAGCCCAGCGCCGCGCTGCAGGTGCCCGAGCGCAGCGCCTGCTCTAGCGCCCACAGGGCGTCCGCGTGGTTGCGGGGGTGAATCAACAGCAGTCGATCGGTGCGAACGCCGAGCCGCTCCAGCGCCGGCGCGTAGGGAATGGCCGGCGGTGCGATCCAGGCGATCCAGCGGTTATCCGTCTGGCTCAGGCGCGCGAGCGCCGGGGCCAGCAGCCGCAGCTCGCCCAGGCCATTGGTGTCGTGCAGCACTTCCACCAGGCCCGCCCGGGGCCAGCCGCCATCGGCCAGCAGGCTATCGAGCGCCTCGTGCTGGGTGGGCGTACCCGCGGAGCGCAGCCCGTGGCGATTGAGCTGTCCCGCGCGCCACAGCTTGGGGTGCCGCAGCAGAGCGTCCGCATCTACCGTCGGCCGGGGATTCAGGGCGGCCTTTAGAGCGCTGTCCAGCCGGGCACCGCCGCCCGGCCTGGGCGCCGGCCATGGCCTCTTTGCTGAGGAGCCCTTAACTGAGGGGCTCTTAACTGAGGAGCTCTTAACTGCGGAGCTCTTAACTGCGGCCCCTGTAACCGAGGCTCCCGCAACCGAGGGCTGTTTCGCTACCTGTTTCTCTACCTGTTTCGCGACCTGTTTCGCGACCTGTTTCGCGACCTGTTTCGCGACCGAGGTTGGCTGGGTCGCCGGGGGCTGGCCGGCCTGCGAATGCGCTGCAGTCGTGTTGAGCATGACACTGGAATTTCATACAGGGGAAGATCAGGTTAACTGTATGAATAACCAGTATCAAGCGCTATCTGCGGATCACGCTCATCGCTGCTGGGTGCTGTTACGTGCTCCCGCGTCCGATCGCGAGGTATTCGAAACCGAGCTCGCGCAGATCTTCCGGTTCGAACAGGTTGCGGCCATCGAAAATGAGCGGTTGGCTGAGCTGGCTTCGCAGGTGCGCGAAATCGGGACTGCGGAACTCGTTCCACTCCGTGACGATCACCAGCGCGTCCGCGCCCGCCAAAGTGGCGTCGCGATCGCGGCAGACCAACATCGCGTCGTTATCGGCAAACAGTTTTTCGGCCACGTGGCCTGCTGCAGGATCGTAGCCACGCACGTGGGCGCCGGCCGCCGTCAGCGCCTCGATCAGCGCCACGCTCGGCGCCTCGCGCATGTCGTCCGTATTGGGTTTGAACGCCAGGCCCCACAGGGCGAAGGTCTTGCCGTCGAGATCTGGAAAACGCGCGCTGATCTTCTCGAACAGGCGCATTTTCTGCTTTTGATTGACCTGCTGCACGCTGTCGATCAGTTCGGCCTCAAAGCCCACCTCGCCGGCGATGTGCACCAGCGCGCGGACATCCTTCGGAAAACAGGAGCCGCCGTAGCCCGCACCGGGATAGATGAAGTGATAGCCGATGCGTGGGTCAGAGCCGATCCCCAGGCGCACCGACTCGATATCGGCGTCCAGCTGTTCCGCGAGATTGGCCATCTCGTTCATCAGGCTGATCTTGGTGGCCAGCATCACGTTGGCCGCGTACTTGGTTAGCTCCGCGGAGCGCAGATCCATGCGCAGTACTTTGTCGTGATTGCGATTGAAGGGCGCGTACAGGCGCTCCAGCGCTCTGACGCTCAGCGGGTTGCTGCAGCCGATGATGATGCGATCGGGCTTCATGAAATCGTTGACCGCCGCACCTTCCTTCAGAAACTCGGGATTGCTGACGACGTCAAAGGCGATGTCGGCGCCCCTCGCGTCGAGCCGCTCCTGCACCGTGGCGCGCACGCGATCGCCGGTGCCGACGGGCACGGTCGACTTGTCGACGATAATCTTCGCGCCCTCCATCAGGTCGCCGATCGTGCGTGCGACGGCCAGTACGTGCCGCAGATCTGCGGAACCATCCTCGTCGCTGGGGGTGCCGACGGCGATGAACAGCAGCTCGCCGTGGTCGACGCCGTACTTCGCGTCGGTTGAAAACTCGAGCCGGCCAGAATCGAGATTGGCGCGCACCATGTTTTCCAATCCGGGCTCGTAGATCGGCAACTCCGCGCGCTGCAGGCCGTCGACCTTGGGCGCGTCGATGTCGATGCAGACGACGCGGTTGCCCATCTCGGCAAAGCAGGCGCCCGTCACCAGGCCGACATAGCCGGTACCGAACATGGTGATGTTCATGTGGACGTGTTCCTGTAAAGGGTCGGGCTAGGCTGTTCCCGCGACAGTCCGAATGATCGCCGTCTTGATGGTGTTCAAGACGTCATGGGGCGCGGAGGATGCACCGTCAGCGTCCCGAAGTGCGCGCGGGGTCGGCAGAGCCGGGGATCAGCCGTGATTATATTCGCTACGCCAGACGAAATTGTGACGCGCGCGCGACTAATCAGATTATGGCTTCGACCAGATAGGGCCCAGGCGTGGCGAGTCCCTCACCGAGCGCGCGGTGGAACTCGTCCGCCGTTGTCGCGCGGCTGCCTGGCACGCCCAGAGATCCCGCTAGCGCGACGAAATCGATGTCCGGTCGCGACAGATCGAGCATGTCCATCGCCTTGGGTCCCGGGTTGGCGCCGACCCGCATGAATTCGACCTGCAGGATCGCGTATTTGCGGTTGTTGAACAGCACCGTCGTCACGTCGAGTCCCTCGCGCGCCTGAGTCCACAGCGCCTGGATCGTGTACAGCGCGCTGCCGTCGGCCTGCAGGTTGACGACCTTGCGATCCGGGCAGGCAACCGCCGCACCCGTGGCGGCGGGGATGCCCATGCCGATGGCGCCACCGGTCAGGTCCAGCCCGTCGTGGGGGGCCGCGCGCGCGGTGAGGTCGGGGATGGCGAACCCGCTCGTGGCTGCCTCGTTGACAATGATGGCCTGCTCGGGCAGCAGATTGCCGACGCTGGCCGCGATTAGGTCGGGGTCGAGGTGCTGACCGCGCGGTCGAGCAGGCGGATCGAAGGCGCTGACCTCCGGCGCGCTCCCGCCAACCCCCAGCGCCTCGGCCAGCGCCGCCAGCGCGCCCGCGGCGTCCTGCGTCGGGTCCGCCAGCACGATCGGCTCGGCGCCGCTGGGCGTGAGCTCGCTCGGCACGCCGGGGTAGGCAAAGAACGACACGGGCGCCTTGGTGCCCGCCACGAGCAGCACGTCGATGCCGTCGAGCGCCTCGAGCGCCTGCTCCGCGAAATAGGGCAGTTTGGGCACGTCGGGCCTGCCCGCACCGCGCGCCGCGCGGGCGAGAAACGTGTCTCCGAGCACGAGCGCGCCCGTTGCAGAGCGAATACGCGCGGCGTCCGCCAGCCCAGCCTCGCCGGTGGCCGTGCCGTTGAGCAGGAGCGCGGCCCGCTTGCCGTCGCGCAGGGCGCGGGCGGCGGCGTCAACCGCCGCCGCGTCGAACGGCGCCGGTCCCCGCACGTCGGCACTGCCGCCGAGCGCCGTGGTCTCGCTCCAGGCGGTATCCGCCGGCGCGATCAGGGTCGCGATACTGCCCGGAAAGGCGCGACTCGCCTCGATGGCGGCGACCGCCTGCGCGCCGGTGTCCTCGGCGCGCGCGATCGTGCCGATCCAGCTGGAGACAGGCGAGGCGAAACCGTGAATGTCAGAGGTGAGCGGCGCGTCGAGCTCGCGGTGGTAGGTCGCGTGCTCGCCAACAATGTTGATGATCGGCGTGTAGGCGCGGCGCGCGTTGTGCAAATTGGCCAGCCCGTTTGCCAGCCCGGGACCGAGGTGCAGCAGCGTGCAGGCGGGCTTGCCAGCCATGCGGCCATAGCCGTCGGCGGCGCCGGTAACCGCGCCCTCGAACAGCCCGAGGATGCTGCGCATGTTGTCCTGCTGATCGAGCGCCGCAACGAAGTGCATCTCGGAGGTGCCGGGATTGGTGAAACACACGTCCACGCCGTTGTTCGTGAGGGTATGCAATAGGGCGTCGGCGCCGTTCATGGACGAACTCCTAGGCTGGTAGCTGGACATCAAAAAGCACAAGCTGCGCGCGGGCAGTGTAGCGGATTGAGGACCCCGCCGAGCGCCGTCGTCGGCGCCGGGTTCCATTGGCAAGCCCGCAGTGGTCGGCTAGGCTCTCGCGTCGTTTCTCACGCAACGACACGAAGGAGAGCGTATGGCGTTCGACTACGATCTGTTCGTCATCGGCGCCGGCTCCGGCGGCGTTCGCGCCGCGCGCATGGCGGCCAACAAGGGGGCCCGCGTGGCCTGCGCGGAGGACACCTTCCTCGGCGGCACCTGTGTCAACGTCGGCTGCGTCCCGAAGAAGCTGTTCGTCTACGGCAGCCACTTCGCGCAGGATTTCGATGACGCGGCGGCCTACGGCTGGCAACTCGGCGAGGGCACGTTCGACTGGCCCACCCTGCGTGACAACAAGACGCGCGAAATCGAACGGCTGAACGGCATCTATGGCTCGCTGCTGGACGGCGCTGGCGTCGATCTGATCAACGGTACCGCGCGGCTCAGCGGCGCTCAGGAGGTGACGGTAGGCGATACGGCCTATAGCGCCGAGCGCATCCTGGTGGCCACCGGCAGCCGGCCGTTCGTGCCGGCGTTTCCGGGCAGCGAGCACGTCAGCGTCTCGGATGATGCGTTCTATCTGCCGACCTTCCCGCGCCGCGTGCTGGTCGTCGGCGGTGGCTACATCGCCGTCGAGTTTGCGGGCATCTTCAACGGCCTCGGCGCCGATGTCAGCCTCGCCTATCGCGGCGACCTGTTTCTGCGCGGCTTCGACGACGGCGTGCGCGAGTTCGTCGCCGACGAGCTGCGCGGGGCGGGGATCGATCTGCGCTTCAACTGCTCTGTGGCGGCCGTCGAGCCGGAGGGCGAGGCGCGCCGCGTGCGCTTCGCGGACGGTGATGCTGAGACGTTCGATCTCGTGCTGTACGCCACCGGGCGCGTGCCGCGCACGCAGGGTCTGGGGCTCGAGGACGTCGGCGTTGAGCTGACTGGCAGCGGCGCGATCAGCGTCGATGACGGCTTTCGCTCGAGCGTCCCCAGCATCTACGCGCTGGGCGACGTCATCGATCGCTTCCAGCTCACGCCGGTCGCCATCGCCGAGGCGATGTGGCTGACCGACGAACTCTTCGGCGAGGCGCCGGCCGGACCCATGGACTACGCCGACATCGCCACGGCCGTGTTCTGTCAGCCCAACATCGGCACCGTGGGTTTGACGGAGGCGCAGGCGCGCGCCCAGTTCGGTGAGGTCGACGTCTACGAAAGCCGCTTTCGGCCGATGAAGCACACCCTGTCCGGCCGCGAAGAACGGTCGCTGATGAAACTCATCGTCGATCTCGGCAGCGATCGCGTCGTCGGCATTCACATGGTGGGCGCGGAGGCCGGTGAGATCATTCAAGGGCTGGGCGTGGCGGTGAAAGCGCGCGCGACCAAGGCGCAGTTCGATGCCACCATGGCGATCCATCCCACCGCCGCGGAAGAGTTCGTCACCATGCGGGAAAAGCGCGCTTGAGCGCTGCTTCGGTAGGCGCGACGCGCGATGCCTCCGGCGCGCGTCCTCACCCAGGTCAGAATGTCGTTGTGACCCATGAGACCATCGGCGCGCGACTTAGCCTACCGCGGCGCCGGCTGCGCGGGGCCCGGCTGCTCGTGCCCCTCCTGCTACTCGGCGGCGTGTTGGCCGGCTGCGAAAGCGCATCGAGAGTCACGCATGATGCCAATGCGGGCAGCACGGCGCGCGGCATCATCCTCTTCATGGGTGACGGCATGGGCATCTCCACTGTCACGGCTGCGCGCATCTATGCGGGCCAGAGTCTCGGTCTGCCCGGGGAAGCGCACGCACTCAGCTTCGAGAACTTCCCCCACGTCGCGCTGGTGAAGACCTACAACACCGACATGCAGGTACCGGACTCGGCCGGCACGATGACCGCGATAGCGACGGGCAAAAAAACGCGCGCCGGAATGCTCAGCGTCGGCCCGCAGACGCCTCGCGGAGACTGCGCCAGCGCGCTACGCAACGAACTACCAACCTTGTTGGAACGGCTCGAGGCGCAGGGTTGGCAGACCGGCCTGATCAGCACGGCTCGCATCACGCACGCGACGCCCGCCGCGCTCTACTCCCATAGTCCCGATCGCGATTGGGAAGCCGACAGCGATCTGCCGGATGCCGCGCGCGTCGCAGGCTGTCGCGATATCGCGCGGCAGTTGGTCGAGTTCGGCGATCACAACGGCGGCGATGGCGTCGATGTGGTGCTTGGCGGGGGACGCGCGATGTTCTATCCGCAGGGCGCGGCCGACGCGGAGGCGCCGGAGAAGTCCGGCGACCGCACCGACGGCCGCGACCTGGTCGCAGAGTGGCTCGCGGGCGGCGGCGAGCGATCCTATGCCTGGAACACGCGTCAGTTGGACGCGCTTGGGGCTCGAGACGCCGGCGCGGGTCAGGTGCTCGGTCTGTTCGAGCGTTCGCACATGCAGTTCGAGGCGGACCGCGACAAGGGACCCGACGGCGAGCCCGATCTCGCCGCGCTGACGGAATTCGCCATTCGACGACTGCGGCAACGGGCGGGCGACGGACGCTTCTTTCTCATGGTGGAGGCCGGTCGTATCGACCATGCCCACCACTTCAACAACGCCTATCGCGCGCTCGAAGATACGCTCGCGCTCGACGCGGCGGTGCAGCGGGCGCAGAGCCTGACTGGAGACGACACGCTGATCATGGTCACGGCCGATCACTCGCACACGTTCACCATCAGCGGCTATCCCCGGCGCGGTAACCCGATGCTTGGTCTGGTCCGTGGACCGAATGGCGAACTGCAGCTCGACGCAACCGGACAGCCCTACACGACGCTAGGCTATGCCAACGGTCCGTCCGCCCGTAACGAACCGCGGCCGCTGACGCAGGCGCTGGTCACGGCGCCCGACTACCAGCAGGCGAGTACCGTCGCGCTCTATGCAGAGACCCACGCGGGTGAGGACGTCGCGGCGTATGCGATCGGCCCGGCGGCCGTGCGTGTGCGCGGCGTATTGGAGCAGAATGCCCTTTTTGACGTACTGGCGGAGGCCGCGCGCTGATGTTGACTGATGTGCTGAATTCGATCGACGCGCTGCTCGGCAGTGCGGCTTATTTTCCGTTTCTGCTGCTAGGCGTCGGCCTCTTCTTCACGATTTATCTCGGCTTTCCGCAATTTCGCTATTTCGGTGAAGGCTGGCGAGTGCTGTTTGGTCGCGACGCAAACAAGGACGACCCGGGCGACACCAGTCACTTCCAGGCGCTGTCGACCGCGCTTTCCGGCACCGTCGGCACCGGCAACATCGGTGGCGTCGCGCTCGCGCTCTATCTCGGCGGGCCGGCCGCGCTGTTCTGGATGTGGGCGACCGCGCTGGTCGGTATGACGACCAAGTTCGTCGAGGTCACGCTGTCGCACAAGTACCGCAAGCATGACGATCAGGGCAAGGTCGCGGGCGGACCGATGTACTACATGGAGCACGCGCTCGGGCTGAAGTGGCTCGCCGTGTTCTTCGCGATCGCCACCGTCATCAGTTCGTTTGGCTCCGGCAACATGCCGCAGAGCAACAACATGGCCGAGGGCATGGCGACCTCGTTCGGCATTCCCAACTGGGTAACGGGCGTCGTGCTCGCGACGCTGATGTTTCTGGTGATCGTCGGCGGCATTCGCCGCATTGCGGCGGTCGCGGGCGCCATCGTGCCGCTGATGGCGGTCCTGTATGCCCTCGGAGCGATCGCCGTGCTGCTCAGCAACGCCGGCGACATCCTGCCGTCGCTGCTCGCGGTGTTTCGTGACGCGTTCACGGGCTCCGCGGCCGCTGGCGGCTTTCTCGGCGCCAGCTTCGCCTACGCCTTCAACCGGGGCGTGAATCGCGGTCTGTATTCCAACGAGGCCGGGCAGGGCAGCGCGCCGATCGCGCACGCCGCGGCGCGCACGAAAGAGCCGGTGGCGGAGGGGACGGTGGCGATACTCGAACCGTTTATCGACACGCTGCTGATCTGCACGCTGACCGGCCTCGTGATTCTGTCTTCGGGCGTGTGGCAGGAGAAGTTCGACACGACCTTCCAGGCGACAGACACCGAGATCATCGTCGGCGCGTACACCGAAGCGAACCCTGCGGACGTGCAGAAACTGTTCAAACATCTGAACAGCCTGGGCGGCGACGACGCCGTCGAGGCGTACAGCGGGGACCTCAGCGTGCGCGACGGCGCCATCGTGCTCCCCGCCGGCGGTGTCACCGTGCTGCACAACCGCTCGATCGCGGAGGCCGTCCGCGTCGAGCTGGACGGCGGTGCGTTCAACGGCAGGCTGGCGATCGACGGTGGCCGCGTGGCGACGCCGGGCGTGGTGCTGTCGGGTCGATCGCTGCTGCACTCGGTGCCGCTCACGTTGGAAGCCTTCAAGCGCAGCTTCCTCGGCGAGTTCGGCGGCTACTTCGTGTCGCTCGGCCTGGTGCTGTTTGCGTTCACCACCGCGATCGCCTGGTCCTATTACGGCGACCGTGCCGTGACCTACCTGCTGGGCAGCGCCTGGGTCTTGCCCTATCGGTGCGTCTACGTGGCCGCGTTTTTCATGGCGACGGTCACGGACACGTCGCTGATCTGGCTGATCGCCTATATCACCGTCGCGCTGATGACGATTCCCAACCTGTTCGGCATCTTTATGCTGCGCAAGGACATGAAGGATTCGCTGGCGGCATACGACGCGCGACAGCGCTGATGCGATTGCGCGGGCGCGGCTAGAAGCCGATCCCGCAGCTTTCACAGAGCGCGAACACCCTGCGTTCCGGCAGGTTGGCATGGAACAGCAGCGTCAGCAGCGCGCGCTCCAGCGGCTCCAACCCGGCCACAATCGCCGGCGCTAGCGGCGCAAACCGCGCCGCCTCGCCCGCAGCGGCAGCAGCGGCCGCTCCGGCAAGAGCGCCGAGATCGAGTTGTCCGCGTGCGCTATCGTCGCGCAGCGAATCACTCAGCGCCTCGAGCAGCATCTCCTGCCGGGTCGGTGCTTTGCGCAGTTCCTTGATCTCATAGCTCGCAAGTCCCGCCAGTTCGGCCGCGCTGTCGATGGCCGTCTGGCGATCGCCCAGCGCATCGACCAGACCGAGCGCCAACGCTTCGCGGCCGCTCCAGACGCGCCCGCCTGCGAGCGCGTCGAAGTCTTCCTGGCCGATGTCGCGGCCGCGCCTGACGAGATCGGTGAAGCGATCGTAGATGCTGTCGACCACGCTCTGCACGATCTGGCGGGTACCGTCCGGCAGCGGGCGGGTCGGGTCGAGCAGGCCCGCGATCGGATGGGTGCTGACGCCGTCGGTGCGCACGCCGACCTCCGCCAGACTGCGATCGACGGTGGGCAAGATCGAGAACACGCCGATCGAGCCAGTGATGCTGTCTGGACTCGCGACGATGCGATCTGCGGTCGCTGCGATCCAATAGCCGCCTGACGCGGCGACGCCGGCGAAAGACGCCACGACAGGCGTGCCGGCGAGCTGCAGCAGCTCGAGCTCCTGGCGGATCAGTTCAGAATCGAAGGCGCTGCCGCCGGGGCTGTCGACGCGCAACACTAAGGCCGCGACCCGGTCGCTGTCGCGCACTTCGCGGATCTGCTCGACGACGCGGTCGCTGTCGATCCAGGCGCCGCTGTCTAGCGGCGCGCCGATTGGACCGCGAGCGGTCAGCACCGCGATCTGTGGGGCGTTCGCCTCGCGCTGCGGGGCCGGTGATTCGGCGAGATAGCGCCGCAGATCGACGCGCTCTAGAGCGTCCCGCTCGACGCCCACGCTGTCGGCGATGCGAGCCTCGAAGGCGTCGGGTGATAGCAGCTCGTCGACCAGGCGTTCCTCGACGGCCAGCAGGGCCATATCGTTGTGCGCTGCGGCGACCCTGGCCGGCAGCGCGGCGACCAGCGCGTCGAGCGACTCGGGTGCCAGGCCGCGATTGCCGGCCAGTTCGTCTCGCAGGCGCTCCCAGATGCCGCCCAGCAGCCGCTCTGAATTGGCGCGCGCAGGCGCGGACATATCGCTGCGCGTGTAGGGCTCGACCGCTGACTTGTAGTCGCCGACGCGAAACACGTGGACGTCGATCTTGAGTTTCTCGGCCAGACTCGCGAGGTACGGCTGATAGGACGCGAGTCCCGTCAGCAGCACCGAGCCCATCGGGTGCAGGTAGAGTTCGTCCGCGTGGCTGGCGAGCACGTACTGTGACTGATCGAAACCGCCACCATAGGCGAGCACCGACTTGCCGCTCTTGCGCAGGGCATCGATCGCGTCGCCGATCGAATTCAGCGTGACAAGGCTGGTGCCGGCGAGACCGCCCGTATCGAGCACGACGCTCGCGACGCGCTCGTCGCTCTGAGCAAGTTCCAGGCCCCGCAGCACATCGCTCAGCAGCGTCGCCGACGATGTCGGGCCACTCAGCAGATCGGCTAACCGGGCCTGCCCGCGCTCGCCCTCAACGACGGCCCCGTCGAAGGTCAGGTCGAGGGCAAAGCGCTCCGGTAGCGCCGGCGCGCTGTCGCGGCCCAGCCAGAGACCGAAGAGGATTAGCAGCAGCAGCAGAAACAGCAGAAACAGGAGATTGGCGAAGATCGTGCGCATGGCCGTAAGGCCTTTCCACAGCGTCAGCGGTTCGTTCATCGGGTGTGCCTGATGGGAAACTGCTGGTTAGTGTCTGGCGAAGCCGCACGCAGCGCAAATGGCCTGCGCGCCCTCTCGGTCGGGCGCGTGCTCGGGCGGTCTGCGATGTGAAAGTCCGCGCCGAAGCAGATAGGCTGCGCGCTGCTGTCGGCGTGCTGCCGCGATCGTTTGCGAGGATGCTGGCGTCGACGGAGCATCGAGACACAGCACGGGATAAGGCATTGGCTGACGGGCCCTTATGGCACTTGAACGAGGCGCGCTTGGCGATGGCGGCGAGCACGCCGGGCGCCGACGCGGATACCCCGATTGATGGCGTCAGCATCGATACCCGCACGCTGGCCGCGGGCGATCTGTTCTTCGCGCTGCGCGGCGATCCCGGCCCGCGTTTCAACACCAGCGCCCCCGGCACTCGCGACGGCCATGACTTTGTCGCGGCGGCCTTCGAGGCGGGCGCTGCTGCGGCGGTCGTTCACACACAGGTGGATGCCGGCGGCCCCCACCTGCGCGTGACGGACACTCTGGATGCGCTTTGGGATCTGGCCCGCGCGAGCGTCGCGCGGCATCAGGGACAGCGCTTCGCGATTACCGGCTCCAGCGGCAAGACCACGGCCAAGGCGTTCCTCAGCCGTGCCCTCGCCGCGGTGCTGGAACCCGGCAGCCTGAATAATTTCTGGGGCGTGCCGCTGTGTCTCGCCCGCACTCGGCGCGAGGCGTCCCACGCGGTGTTCGAGGTCGGAACCAACGGCCCGGGCGAGATCGGGCCCCTGTCCACGTTGGTGTCGCCGCAGGTGGCCGTGCTGCTGAACGTGCATCCGGCGCACATCGGTAATTTCGCCGACCTGGACGCGCTGACTAGCGAGAAACTCGCCATCGCCGCTGGCCTCGGCGCCGGGGGTCGATTCGTGTGCCCCGTTGCGCTTGCGCAGGCGGCGCCCGGGCTCGCGCCGATCACGTTTGGTCCGCAGCGTGATGCGACGGTACGGACCCTAGACGTCGACGGCGATCGGGGTCGCTATGACTGCAACGGAGTTGCCATCAGCGCGCGCGTGCCGGGCGGCGGCGCGCATCGCGCGGAGACGCTGGGCGCGGTGATGGCCGCCTTGATCGGCGCCGGTCTGGATCCGCGGCTTGCGACGGATCTCGACGCCGAACTGGTCCCGACCGGACGCGGCAACGCGATGTCGGTTACCGATACGACGGGTCGCCGCTACGTGGTGATCGACGACAGCTACAACGCCAATCCGGCGAGCATGGCCGCCGCCCTGCGTGGCTTCGCGGTCCGTCCCGGTCCGCGAGTGGCGATCCTTGGCGAGATGCTCGAACTTGGCGACGACGCCGAGCGCTATCATCGCGCTCTGGCAAAGGACTGCGACGGACTGGACGCCCTCTGGTGCGTCGGCGACGGCGCTCGCGCCCTGTTCGACGCGCTGCCCGCTAGTCTGCGTCAGCGCGATGCGCGCTGGGTGGCCACGGTGGACGAACTCGACCTCAACGCGCTTGCACGGTCACTGCCCGTCGGCGCGAGCGTGCTGGTCAAGGGCTCTAATCGGGTGTTTTGGCAGCACGGCTTCTGCGACCGGCTGGTGCGTGCCATCGGCGCCGTTTAGCTCGCGAGGGGCGGGCGAAAAAAAGCCCGGCTACCCTGAGGGAGCCGGGCTAACGTCCACATAGGAGTCACACAATCAAACGCTCGGGAGCGTTCGGCGCCGCACACTGGGGGAGGGGGCGTGCGGTGCAAAAGAAGTAAAGCACAGGGCGCCAAAGGCGCTAGTGATGCACTCCACAGATTGACTGCGCGGTGCCGCGATCCTTCGCCATCCCTCGCCATCCCTCGCCATCCCTCGCCATCGGAGGGTTGACCATAATTTCGGCGCCGCGTGGCGCGCGCACCGGGCGAGCGGGCATAATGTTGGCTTCGCCGGGAGCACACCATGATCGTCGATCGCCAAGGACGACAATTTCGCAATCTGCGCGTCAGCCTGACGGCCGCGTGTAACTACGCCTGTACCTACTGCGTGCCGAACGGCCAGCGCCTGCAGCCGGCGGCCCATGAGCTGGATGCCGAGCAGCTGCTGCATGCCGTGCGCCTGCTGACCCACGCAGGCGGCATCGAGGCGCTGCGCATCACCGGGGGCGAACCGCTGCTGTCGCCGAAATTCGACCTCTTTGCGGCTGGCCTGAGCGAGCTGAAGCTGCGCGATATCGCGATCACGACGAACGGCCAGTTGATCAGGCGCAAGGCGGACGCGCTGCTGGAATCCGGTATTCAGCGCGCCAATGTGTCGCTCGACACGCTGGACGCGTCGCGCTTCAAGTCGATCGCCCGCGGCGGTGATCTCGCGACCGTGCTGGACGGCATCGATCTGCTGCGCGACGCCGGCTGGCGGCTGAAGATCAACATGGTGCCCATGCGCCGCGCCAACGTCGATCAGATCCTGCCGCTATTGGATTACTGCTTCGAACGCGATATCGAGCTGCGCTTCATCGAACTGATGAACATGGGCCACCTACGCAGCAGCAACGACTTCCAGCTCGACTTCTTCGGCATGGAGGAGATCCTCGAACTCATCGCGACGCGCTACACCTACCGCCGCGCGAACGCGCCGTTCGACTCCACCGCCACGCGCTTTGAAGTGCCGGGCCACGGCAGCTTCGGCATCATCGCGAACGAGTCCGCGCCGTTCTGTAGCGGCTGTACCCGGCTGCGGCTGGCATCGAACGGCGATCTGTATGGCTGCCTGTCGAGCTCGCGGCACCAGAGCATGCGGCACCTGCTGGAAATGCCCGAATACGCCGCGCTGCCGAAGCTGCAGGGGCTGCTGCAGCAGGCGCTGGGCCATAAGCAGAGCGTTAGTTTTCGCGGTGAGACCACCGTCATGAAGTTCATCGGCGGCTAGGCGGGCCCGCGCGCGGGTGGCCAGCGCCACGAATCTGCTGTTCGAGCGGCTGAAGCGCGAGCTTGACGGGCAGCGTCATCCGCCGGTGCATCTTTGGCACCCGGAGCGCGATGGCCGCATCGACATTCGAATCACACCCGATGGGCGCTGGTTTCACGAGGGCGACGAGATCAAACGCCTCGGACTCGTGCGGCTGTTTGCGAGCATATTGCGGCGCGACGACGACGGCTATTGCCTGGTGACGCCCGTCGAGCGGATGCTGATTACCGTTGAGGATGCGCCCTTCTTAGTCACCGACTTCGAGGTCCAGGATGCGGGCGGCAGCGAACAGCGGCTGTTGTTCACGACCAGTCTTGGGGAGCACGTGCTGCTCGACGCCGACCATCCGCTAGAGATGGCCAGCAGCGCGGACGCGCCGCGCCCGTACCTGCAGGTGCGCCCGGGGCTACCGGGCTTGATCGCTCGCAGCGCTTTCTATCGGCTTATCGATGTCGGCCGTGAAGCGCAGGACGGACGCTTCCTCGTGCGCAGCGCGGGCGAGGACTACCTGCTCGGGCAACTGTGATGCGGCACGACCCAGACCAGCGCTGCCCGCGGCGTTACATGTTCGGGTAGTTCGGGCCGCCCGCGCCCTCGGGTACTACCCAGGTGATGTTCTGGGCCGGATCCTTGATGTCGCAGGTTTTGCAGTGGACGCAGTTCTGCGCGTTGATCTGAAACCGCTGACCGCCGTCGTCCTCGACAATCTCGTAGACGCCGGCCGGACAGTAGCGCTGTGCGGGCTCGTCAAACTGCGGCAGATTCTGATTGATCGGGACGCTCGCGTCCGCCAACTGCAGGTGACAGGGCTGGTCCTCTTCATGGTTGGTGCTGGACAGAAACACGCTGGACAGCTTGTCGAAGCTGATCTCACCGTCGGGCTTCGGGTAGTCCGGCTTCTTGCATTCCTTTGCAGGCTTGAGCGTCGCGTAGTCCGGCGTCGGATCCGGGATCGTGAACGGCAGATTGCCGCGGGCGATCTTCTGATCGAAAAACAAAAACGGTGAGGCGCCGAGAATGCCCAGGCGGTGAAACGCGGGACCGGCGTTGCGCGCGTTGTGCAGTTCCTCGTACAGCCAGGAGTTTTCGAACCGTTCGCGAAAGCCCGTCACCGTCGCGCTTTCGTTTTCGCCGTCCTGCAGGTGGGCGAAGATCGCTTCTGCAGCCAGCATGCCCGACTTCATGCCGGTGTGTGAGCCCTTGATCTTCAGCATGTTAAGAAAGCCAGCGTCGTCGCCGACCAGCACGCCGCCGGGGAAGGCGAGTTCCGGTAGCGCGGGCAGACCGCCCTTGACGATGGCGCGCGCGCCATAGGCGACCCTGGTGCCGCCTTTTAGTGTCGGTTCGAACAGCGGGTGGTGCTTCAGTCGCTGGAACTCATCGAAGGGCGAGATGTGCGGGTTCTTGTAGCCCAGGTCGACGATCAGGCCGACCGCGGCCTGATTGTTCTCGAGGTGATACAGGAAGGCGCCGGAAAAACTGCCGGGACCGAAGCCGAGAGGCCAGCCCATGGCGTGCACGACCTTGCCCGGCTCGTGCTGCGCGGGATCGAGATCCCACAGCTCCTTCAGGCCAATGGCGTAGTGCTGCTGCGACGCGTTCTTGTCGAGTTCGAACCGTTTGATCAACTGCTTGCCGAGATGACCGCGGCAGCCCTCGGCGAAAATCGTCTGTCGGGCGCGAAGCTCGTAGCCCGGGGTATAAGTGCCCTTCTGTTCGCCGTTCGCGCCGATGCCCATATCGCCCGTCGCGACGCCGACGACGCGGCCGGCTTCGTCGTAGAGGACTTCGCTGGCTGCGAAGCCGGGGAAGACCATGACGCCCATCGCTTCCGCCTGTTCGCCGAGCCAGCGGCACAGGTTGCCCAGCGACAGCGCGTAGTTGCCGTGATTGTGGGTATCGGCGGGCACTGCCCAATTGGGCGCCTTGATGCGATTCGTGTCGTTGACGAGGAAGTAGACCTCGTCCTTGATGACCGGGTTGTTCAGCGGCGCACCGAGTTCTCGCCAGTTGGGGAACAGCTCAAAGAGGGCGCGCGGTTCAAAGACGGCACCGGACAGAATGTGCGCGCCAATCTCGGAGCCTTTCTCTACCACACACACCGTGGTCTCCGTGCCCGCTGCCTCGGCAAGCTGCATAATGCGACACGCGGCCGCCAGGCCGCTCGGCCCGCCGCCGACGATCACCACGTCGAACTCCATTGATTCTCTTGCTGCTTCTGCCGCTTCTGCCACTTCTGCTCCTCTCACCCAAGACGGGTGTTACTCAACGCACCGGCCATTATACCGGGCTGTACGCTGGTTTTTTGGAAAACGATTCATGGATTCGCTTTTGTCCCCGGCGTCTGCGATTGCCGGCGGACGTTCGCCAGGTAGTCGACAAATCAAACACTTAGCTGATCCATCGACGCCTCGATTGCCGCCCTCGGTGGGTGGCACGGGGCGCCCCGCGACCGGCAAGCTGCTTACAACAGCATCCCCGCGTTTCTTGACCCTCCGGAGGACGAACGCGAGAATGGCGCGCTGATTTGCACGTCCTTCGAAGGTGAAAGATCAATGAAAGTATTGGTGCCCGTGAAGCGGGTTGTGGACTACAACGTCAAGGTCCGGGTCAAGCCCGACGGCTCGGCCGTAGATCTCAACAACGTCAAAATGTCGGTCAATCCGTTTTGCGAGATCGCGATCGAAGAGGCGGTGCGTCTTAAGGAAGCTGGCACCGCCAGCGAAGTCGTCGCGGTCGCAGTGGGGGCGAGCAACTGCCAGGAGCAGCTGCGGACCTGTCTAGCGCTAGGCGCCGATCGCGCCGTGCTGATCGAGACGGACGAAGACCTGCAGCCGCTCGGAATTGCCCGCGCGCTCGCCGCGTTGCAGGAAAAGGAGCAAGCCGGGCTGGTTATTTTCGGTAAGCAGAGCATCGATGGCGACAACAGCCAGACCGGTCAGATGTTCGCGGCGCTAGCAGGCATGGCGCAGGGCACCTTTGCCTCCGAGGTCAGCATCGACGGCGACAGCGTCACCGTCATCCGCGAGGTCGACGGCGGCTTGCAAACGGTGAAGCTGAAGTTGCCGGCAGTCGTGACGACGGATTTGCGTCTCAACGAACCGCGCTATGCCTCGCTGCCCAACATCATGAAGGCGAAGAAGAAGCCGCTGGACGTGACCAACCCGGGCGAGCTGGGTGTCGACGTCGCGCCGACTGTCGAGGTGTTGAACGTCGCACCTCCCGCAGAGCGCGAGGCCGGTATCATTGTCGAATCGGTCGATGAACTGGTCGAGAAACTGAAGAACGAAGCGAAGGTGATTTCATGAGCGTCCTGCTGGTAGCCGATCACGACAACGCCGAACTGAAGGCGGTTACTTTCAACGCGCTGGCCGCGGCACTCGAGATGGACAGCGCGGTCGACATCCTGGTCGCCGGCTCTGGCTGTGCGGCAGTCGCGGATGCGGCAGCGCAGGCACCGGGCGTCGGCAAGGTGTTGCTGGCGGACAACGCGGCCTATGCGGCCGCGCTGCCGGAAAACGTGGCGCCGTTGGTCGCGGAACTCGCGTCTGGCTATGGCCACGTCGTCACCGCACACACGACGACGGGCAAGAACTTTCTGCCTCGGGTCGCAGCACAGCTGGGCGTCGCGCAGGTCTCCGACATCATCGGCGTGGATGCGCCTGATACGTTCAAGCGGCCGATCTACGCCGGCAATGTGATCGCCACCGTGAAGGCGAACGATGCGATCAAGGTCGTGTCGGTACGCGGCACGGGCTTCGATCCGGCGCCGTCGACCGGTGGTTCGGCTAGCGTCGAGGCCGTAGATGCGGCGCATGACGCCGGCCTGTCCGAGTTCGTCGGCGAAGAAATCGCCAAGTCCGAACGACCCGAGCTAACCGCCGCAGGCATCGTCATTTCTGGCGGTCGCGGCATGGGCAGCGGTGAGAACTTTGCGCTGCTGGACGGTATCGCCGACAAACTTGGCGCTGCCATCGGTGCCTCGCGCGCGGCTGTGGACGCAGGCTTCGTACCCAACGACATGCAGGTCGGTCAGACCGGCAAGATCGTGGCCCCGGACCTCTACATTGCCGTCGGCATCTCCGGTGCGATCCAGCACCTGGCCGGGATGAAGGACTCCAAGGTCATCGTCGCGATCAACAAGGACGAGGACGCGCCGATCTTCCAGGTCGCCGACTACGGTCTGGTCGCGGATCTCTTCAAAGCCCTCCCAGAGCTAGAAGCGGCACTTTAGGCGTTATCGGCTCGTAGAGCCGATAACGCCTGCCTCGCCAGCAGCTTGCGCATAGCGCAAGCTGCGAGAGAGGGCGGGGTGGAAGGTTGCGCGTAAGCGCCCAACACCGATTCACTCTTCATGCCAGCGCTCCGCGCTGGCTGCGACTGCGTCCGCGGTCGCTTCCGCTATCGCGGAACGGTCTAGGTTGTCTGGGCTGGTTGGGTAGGGATTGCGGGGGTTGGGTAACTCCTGAGCGATCGTGCGCACCGCCCTAATCATTTGAGCACTCACTAAGCCCCGTGCGGCTGATCCCTGCGGTTGCGCCAGCTCACCGGGCGTTCGTAGGCCTGCACCGTATCCGCCACGTCCAGAATCAGCGCGAACAGCGCCATGCGGACCAGCACGCCGTTGTCGGTCTGGCGGAAGATTGCGAGGTTCGGGTTGCTGTTCAGGTCGTCGTCCAGCTCGCGAGCGGCCGAACGCGAGTCCCGGGGCAGGGGATGCATGATCACCGTATTGGGCTCGCAGTGCTGGGTATAGACCGACTGATTGAGTCGAAACAACCCGCGATAGCGATCGGCCTCGGCCTGATCGGGGAAGCGCTCTTCCTGGGTCCGCGTCACATAGAGGATGTCCACGTTGTGGATGCCGCTGGCCAGTTCCGCGTGGGTTTCGATTTGATGTCCCGTGCCGCGCAGTTCCTCGATGAGTCCTTCGGGCGCGGCGAGCTGCGGGGGCGACACCAGCTTGATGTGTATGTCGTCGAAGAAGCCCAGAATGCGCATCAGGCTGTGGGCGGCGCGGCCGTACTTGAGATCGCCAATCAGCGCGATGCGCAGCCCGTCGATCCCGCGCCCGGTGGCCTGCAACTCGCGGCGAATGGTGTACAGATCCAGCAGCGCCTGACTGGGATGTTCGTTGGGCCCGTCGCCGCCGTTGATGACGGGTACCCGGCTAGCGGTTGCGAACTCCGCAACCGATCCGGCCTCCGGGTGGCGCATGCAGATCACGTCGCTGTAACCGGACAGGACCCGCGCGGTGTCGAACAGCGACTCGCCCTTTGCCAGCGAACTGGTGCGGATCTCGCTGGTCTCCCGAACCTCGCCGCCCAGCAGATTGAAGGCGCTGCCGAACGACATGCGCGTGCGGGTGCTGGGCTCGAAAAACATGTTGGAGAGGATGGCACCCTCCAACACCCGCGTGATGCGCTGCCGCTGGGCGTAGGGCTCCATGCGATCGGCGACCTCGAAGACGCGCTCGATACCCGCTCGCTCGAACTGGGACACCGAGAGAATGTGCATGCCTGGGAAATTCATGGCCAATTTGCTTGTCCTAAGCCGGATGAAGCGGCAATTGTCGTGGCTCTGTTGTGGATCGGCGCGCCGCCGCGGGTGCTGTTTTGTCGACCGGTGCGCACGGCGGGTGTGATGTTCGCCCACCGGGACGGCAGAGGGCAACGTCGCCTGCATGCCGGATGCGCCGTTTCCCGACTTTGCCACTCAGGGCTGCGCAGGCGGCGGTTATGCGACTGGGCCGGCCAGGAGCGAATGCGCGCGATCCGTGAACTTTGGTCTGGCGCACTGTGTCGAAAGGACCCGGTGGTATCATCATCCGATCGGGAAACTGCGGCTGTGCCGGGTACGGGTTGAGCGGTGCCGAATTCGAACTCGGCGGATCCCCGTGGACCGTGGATAGCGCAGTCGCGGACCCCAGACGCCGGCAGCGGATGCCCGCAAAGATCAAGATCAGGAAGCCTACATGTCTGATATCGCTCCCACACCGAATGTCGCGCCGGTTCCGGGCGGGCTGGACGCGACCGCGACCGCCGATGCTGCGGACGAATCGCTTGAGAACGGGCACGCGGCGGAGCCCTCCAGTTCGCCTCTGCCGTTCGCCTTCGCGCGCAAGTTCGGCGTGGTCGTGACCGGCGAGCGCATGCCCGACGGTCGCGCCGTGGTCGCCTGCACCGGCCAGCCGGCGCTGACGACTCTCGCCGAGATCAAGCGCTACGTGCGCGACGGCCTGGTGATGAAGGCCATCGGCGAAACCGAATTCGACGAGCTGTTGACCAACGTGTATTCGCGGGATTCATCGGCCGCCAAGCAGATGGTCGAGGACATGGGCGACGAGCTCGATCTGGCGAGCCTCGCCGATTCCGTGCCCGAGACGGAGGATCTGCTCGATCAGGAAGACGACGCGCCGATCATCCGCCTGATCAACGCGCTGCTCGCCGAGGCGATCCGCGAGAACGCATCTGACATTCACATCGAGACGTTCGAGCGCGAGCTGACGGTGCGTTTTCGCGTCGACGGCGTCATGCGCGAAGTCGTGCGGCCCAAGCGCGCGCTCGCGCCGCTGCTGGTGTCGCGCATCAAGGTCATGGCGAAACTCGACATCGCAGAGAAACGCATCCCCCAGGACGGCCGCATCAGCCTGCGCATTGGCGGTCGCGAGGTCGACGTGCGCGTCTCAACGCTGCCGGCCGCCAACGGCGAGCGCGTGGTGATGCGTCTGCTCGACAAGCAGGCGGGCCGGCTGAACCTGAACCGGCTCGGCATGGACGAAGAGAACCTCGACAAGCTGCGCGAGCTGGTGAATCGGCCCCACGGCATCTTCCTCGTCACCGGACCGACCGGTTCGGGTAAGACCACCACGCTGTACTCGTCGCTTGCAGAGCTCAACGCCACGACGATCAATGTGTTGACCGTCGAAGATCCCATCGAATACAACCTCAGCGGCATCGGTCAGACTCAGGTGAACACCAAGGCCGACATGACCTTCGCCCGCGGTCTGCGCGCGATCCTGCGCCAGGACCCCGACGTCGTCATGGTCGGCGAGATACGCGACCTCGAAACGGCCGAGATCGCGGTGCAGGCGTCGCTCACCGGCCACCTGGTGCTCAGCACGCTGCACACCAACTCGGCCGTCGGCGCCATCACGCGCCTCATCGACATGGGCGTCGAGCCGTTCCTGCTGTCCACCTCGCTGGTCGGCGTGCTGGCCCAGCGGCTGGTGCGAACCCTGTGCCCGGACTGCAAAGTCATGCAGGACGCCGACGCCAGCGAGTGTCTGTTCCTGGGCGTCGAACCCACGTGGCCGCCGAAGGTCTATCACCCCGGCGGCTGCGATGCCTGCGGCCACAGCGGCTATCGAGGGCGGACGGGCATCTATGAGCTCATCGTGGTGGACGATGCCCTGCGGCAGCAGATTCACGATCAGGTCTCTGAGGGCGAGCTGACAAAATACGTGCGCCAGTTCTCGCCGGGCATCCGCGAAGATGGACGTACCCGGGTTCTGCAGGGCGATACTACGGTGTCGGAAATCCTGCGCGTGACGACAGAGGACTAGACGCCTCGGCGCACGCGACCATGGAGTCAGCCAGACAAGGTTGGGATCAGAGTCAGGGGTCAGAGTCGTTGCTCTGGCCCCTGACTCTGACCCCTGCTTTGGCCCGCGCTTTGCTGACTCGTCTCTGAGGACATCAGGCCATGGCGGCTTACGAATACATCGCGCTCGATTCGGGCGGCAAGCAAAAAAAGGGCATCCTGGAGGCCGACAGCGTCCGCCAGATTCGCCAGCTGCTGCGCGATCAGGGGCTGACGCCGCTGTCGGTAGATGCGGCCGCCGAGGGCAAGACCGCGAAAGACGGTGGCGGCAGCTTCAGCTTCGGTCAGCGGCGCCTGAACGGGCTGGACCTCGCGATGTTTACCCGCCAGCTGTCGACGCTGTTGACCGCGTCGCTGCCACTGGAGGAGGCGCTGGCCGCCTGTGCCCAACAGTCGGAAAAGCGCCACGTCACCGCGCTCGTCATGGCCGTGCGCAGCAAGGTTCTGGAAGGGTTTTCGCTGGCGGCGGCGTTCGGCGAGTTTCCTACCAGCTTCAACATGCTGTACCGCTCAACGGTTGCCGCCGGCGAGCAGTCCGGATTTCTCGATCGGGTGCTGAACAATCTCGCGGACTACACCGAGAAGCGCTTCGAGTCGCGTCGCGACGTCGAGATGGCGCTGTTTTACCCGGTGATCATCCTCTGTCTCGCGCTGCTCATCGTTGGCGGACTGGTGACCTACATCGTCCCGGAGATGGTGCGCGTCTTCGAAAACATGGGCCAAGACCTGCCGGTCATGACCCAGGTGCTGATCGCCACGAGCGACTTTCTGCGCGGCTGGTGGTGGGCGCTGTTCCTGTTTATCTGGCTGGCGGTGATCGTCGTGCGCTGGGCGCTCAGTCAGCCCGCGATCAGGCAGAAGTTCGACGCGCGCGTGCTGCGATTGCCCCTCATCGGGCGCGTCGCCCGGTCCGGTAACGCCTCGCGCTATGCCTCGACGCTCAGCATTCTGACGCAGAGCGGCGTGCCGCTGGTCGAGGCCATGACCATTGCCGCTGACGTCGTGACCAACACGGTGCTGCGGCGCCGTCTGCGCCAGGCGACCCAGCGCGTCAGCGAGGGGTCGAGCCTGCGCGCGGCGCTGGAGACCGTCGGCTACTTCCCGCCGATGTTCCTGCACATGGTCGCGAGCGGCGAGGCGAGCGGCGAACTCGACAGCATGCTGTCGCGGGTCGCGGACTATCAGCAGACGGAACTGGAACGAGTCGTGAACACGGTCGTCAAACTGTTTGAGCCGATGATGCTCCTGTTCATGGGTGGACTGGTCATGATCATCGTGATGGCAATTCTGCTACCCATACTCAACATGAATTCCTTAGTATAAGAGATTGATTTTTAAGCCATTGATTGATGGCACGAGGGCTGAATCCATGCGAAGCAATACGCACAAAACACGGCGAATGACCCGGCGTCGCGACGCCGGCTTTACGCTTATCGAAATCCTGGTGGTCGTTGTGATCCTGGGCATCCTGGGCGCGGTGGTCGCCCCGAACCTGCTCAGTCGTCCCGATCAGGCGCGCGTTACCGCCGCCAAGACGACGCTGCAGAACATTGGTAACGCACTCGATATGTACCGCTTGGACAATTTCACCTACCCGTCGAGCGATCAAGGACTCGAGGCTCTGGTCACGCGCCCTAGCGGCTTTCCCGAGGCCAAGAACTGGAATCCCGACGGCTACATCGACAACTACATGGACCCCTGGGGTAACGAGTACGTTTACGTCAACACCGGCACCAACTTCGAGCTGCTGAGCTACGGGGCGGATGGCGCCCAGGGCGGCGATGGCACGGGGGCCGATATCAGCTACGCCGACCTGCCCTGACCGGGCCGCGCGCGGGTCGCTCCTGCGTGCAAGCTCGGTCCGACCGGACAGCCAGACATGCGACGCGCTCAGGGCTTTACGCTAATCGAAGTGCTCGTCGTGGTCGTGATCGTCGGGGTCATGGCCGGCACGGTGGCGCTCAGCTTCACGGGCGCGGATCGCGAGCGGCGCCTGCGCACCGAGGCCGACAAGCTTGCCAATCTGCTGGAAATCACGCGCTTTCAGGCCGTGCAGCGCAACGAGGAATGGGGCGTGTCGATTCGCGGCGACGGCTATACCTTTGCGCGCTACGAAGAACAGTCGGGCGAGTGGATCGACTGGGAGCAGCGACCGCTGAAGCCGGTGACGCTCGAGAACATTCGCCTCGAGGTGACGGTGGATCAGCAGGTGCAACTGCCCGGCGTGTTCGAGGAGTCTCAGCTGCCAGACGTTGTGTTTTTCTCCAGCGGCGAATCCCAGTCCTTCGCGATCCGCTTTGAACCGGAGTGGGAGAGCGACCCCTGGTTGCTGGAGAGCGACGGCTTCCAGCGCGTCGAGGCGGAACGACTGCAGCTGAGGCGACGCTGATGATGCCGCGCACCACCGCCTCAATCCGTTATAAGTTCAATGAAATCAGGTTCTTAGAACGGAAATCTGGATTCACTCTCATAGAAATGCTGGTCGCACTGGTGATCCTGGCGGTGGCTTCGGTGGCGATCTACGGGCGCGCCGGACAGTCGGTCTCCCAACTCTATTCGCTGGAGCAGCGCACCATCGCCAACTGGATCGCCCAGGATCACATCACCAAGCTGCGGATCGGCCGGCGCAATACGACCGAACCGATCGCCGCGGGCACCGAGCGCGAAGAGGTCTATGCCGCGAGCCGCCTGTGGGACCTGCGCGTCGAGACGACCGAGACCGATCACCCCTGGATGCATCGCGTCGAAGTCTACGTCGCCCCGGTGACCGAGGCGGGCGTCGCCGACCCCGTGCACACCTCGACCGCCTTCATCGGGCGCTACTGAACCAGTCATGCGCCAGCAGCAATCCACTCGTGACGGTCCAAAAGCCTACGTAGGCGTGTCGATCAGCCCCAATACCCTCGACCATTCCGCGACAGCGGAAGCGACCGCGAACGCGGTCGCAGCCTGCGCTGCGCGCAGGCGAGTAAACGGCTTCACTCTCTTAGAACTCTTAGTCGCCATTGCGGTCTTCGCCGTGCTCGGCCTCATGTCCAGTCAGCTGCTCGGCAACATCATTCGCCAGCACGACATCATTGAGGAACGCGGCCAACGCCTGCAGGACCTGCAGCGCGCCATGGGTATTCTGGAGCGCGACATTGCCCAGATCACCGAACGCGGCATCCGCGACGCCTACGGCGAACCGCTGCCCTCGATCTTCGCCGGCCAGGAGATGCCGCTGGAATTCACGCGCGTCGGCTGGCGCAACCCGCTCGGCCACCAGCGCTCCGAACTGCAGCGGGTCGCCTACGCCGTCGTCGATCAGAAGCTGTACCGCTACTACTGGTCGGTGCTCGATCGCAGTCCGGATACAGAGCCGCTGGAGCAGTTGTTGTTGGAGGACGTGCTGTCCGTCGAATTCGCGCCCCTAGACGGCAACGCGGACCCCTGGCCGCAGCCGGACGGCGATCCGACAGATCCCAACCTGCGGCTGGTCGCCATCAACGTGCGTTTCGAGGTCGAACCCTACGGCGAGATCAATCGCCTCTTTGAAGTGCCGCAGATCGACGCCCTGCGCTTTCGTGGCACCGCCGGCGGTTCCGGCGGCGACGACCATGACGACGACGACGATGATGATGACGACCAAGACGATGGCTTCGACGACGACTTCGGCGACGACGAAGACGAGGGTGGTCTCTGATGGGCGGCGCCAGGATCCACCGACAGGCCTTCGCGCGGCGCCAGCGCGGCGTCGCGGTGCTCACGGTGCTGCTGATCGTCGCCATTGGCAGCGCGCTGGCGTTTTCGCTCGCGACCCAGCAGACGATGGTCGTCGCCCAGTCGCGCCAAACCCTGGTCGGCGGCGAGCTGCGCAATCTGCTGCTCGGCGGCGAGGTGCTGGCGCGCCAGGTGCTCTATCAGGATTGGGAAGAGGACAAGGAAGAAGGGGTGATGAAGGACACCCTGCTGGAGACCTGGGCCCGGGTCGCGCCCCCGTTCGAGATTCCGGGCGGCTACATCGAGATCCAGGCCCGCGATCTGCACAGCTGCTTTAACCTGAACTCAATCAGCGCGGACTCGCGCCCGGACGACGAATCGATCAAGCGTATCCAGCGGCTGCTCACCCGCGCCGAGCTCGATCCGCAGCTCGCCGATCGCTGGCGAGACTGGGTGGACACCGACGAGGAAGTCTACAAATTCGGCGCGGAAGACAGCGAGTATCTCGCCCGCGAGATTGCCTTTCGCACGCCCAACCAGGCGGCGGCGCACGTCTCCGAATTCCGCCTTATTGCCGACGAGATGACAATCGAGCAGTATGCCGCGCTGCGCGAGGCGGCCTGCGTGCCGCCCGACGGCGGCGCACAGATCAATGTGAACACGGTGGGTGTAGGGACGCTCGAGATTCTGCAGGAGAATTTCGGCCCCACCGAGGCGGCGGCGGTGGTCGAGGGCGAGCGCGATTACGACGATACCGCGGCGTTTCTGAGCGATAACTCGCAGTTGCGGCCGAGCCAGCCGTTGTTCACAGTGACCAGCCAGTTCTTCGAGGTCAGCATACGTGCCGAGCTCGATGGCGAGACCGCGGAGATGGTGTCGATCCTGTTTCGTGAACCAGCAGATGGCAGCATCAGCGTACTTGGCCGAGACTACTCACGAAGGTTCGTCTCGCGCCTGCAGGTCGAGATCGAGGAAGAGGACGCCTAATTGACCACACTGTTCATCCGCGTTGCCGGACCCGCGATCACGCTCGATGAGGCGGGGCAGCTCGAGGCCGAATGGCTGATCGGCGAGCCCGATGGCGGCGTACGTGCCGAGGGCCGCACGGACCTGCGTGGTCTGTCGGAACTGGTCGATCCAGATTCCGAGTGGATCAAGAACCGCGCCAACGTGGTGCTCCTGGTGCCGACCGACCTGGTGTTGAACGTCAACTGCGATGTGCCCGGGCGCAATGCGGCGCAGGTGCGCCGGGCGCTTCCGTTCGTGGTCGAGGAGTTCGTCGCGACCGACATCGAGTCGATGCACGTCGCGGCGGGTGAGTTTCGTCGCGGCGAGCCGATTCGCGCCTCCGTCATCGAACGCAAGATGCTTGAGGATTGGCTCCGCCTGCTCGAGCAGGCCGGCATTCGCCCAGGCTACGCCATGGTCGATGCGGATCTGCTGGGCGCGCGGGCCGGTGAAGGCAGTTTCCTGTTCGACGGCAACCAGCTGCTCGTCCGAACGAGCGAGACCACGGCCAGCCTCGACCCCGAAAACCTCGAATTCGTCATCGGCAGCATCGTCGAGCAGTGCGGCGATGAGCCACAGTTAGAGATCATCAACGGTACGCTCGATCCGCTGCTCGTCGCCCAGCTACCGCCCGAGACGACGGTCGACGTGACCGAGCTGGAAGCGGGCGAGACGGTGCTTGGTTTTCTCGCGCAGCGCTGGCTGCGCAAGGGGCCGTCGACTGACATGGTCAACCTGCTGCAGGGCGACTATGCCGTCAGCCTGGATCGCGGCAGCAGCGGCGGCGGCTGGCGCAGCGTCGCTACCCTCGCCGCGGCATGGTTCGGTATCGCGCTGCTCGCTCTGGGTGCCAAGGGCATCTACGCGAACATGCAGGCAGAGAAGCTAAACGACCAGACGGCGAGCCTCTACAAGGACATCTATCCTGCCGCGCGCCGCGTCCCGCCGAACCCCCAGCGCCAGATGACGCTTTACATGGGCGGTACGGCCGAAGAAACCGCCGACTTCATTCCGCTCTTGGCGCGCCTGTCGTCGCATATGGACGCCGGCGTGAAGCTGCGCAGCGTCAACTATCAGGGCACGCGCAAGGAGCTGTCCTGCGAGCTGATCCTGTCCGGCTTCGACGCGCTCGAAGGCCTGAAAGATAAGCTCGACGGCGAAGGGCTAGGCGTCGATATCTCCTCCGCCGATCAGCAAGCCGACGGCGTCCATGCGCGACTGCGAATAAGGTCTCCCGGTGCTTGAACGACTGAAGAACGAATGGTTCGCGAGTTCGATCTATCGCAACTACGCGGTCCGCGATGCCGGCGAGAAGCGCATCATCCTTGCCGTGGCGCTGCTGGTGCTGGGGGTCGCGGTCTGGTCAGCCGTCTGGCAGCCGATCAGCGGCTGGTCGCAGAGCGCCCAGAGCAAGCACGAACGCCAGCTCGCGCTGCTGGACTGGATGAAGCAGAACGAAGCGGACGCACGCCGTATCGGCATGCCCGACGGCGCCGCGCAGGCGGGCGAGGGCGGCCTACTCACGGTGGTCTCGCGAACGGTTGAACAGGCGGGCCTGAAGCTGTCGCGCATTCAGCCAGAACGCGACGGCGTCAGCGTTGTGCTGCAGAAACAGGCCTTCAACGACGTGCTGCGCTGGTTGGATACCCTCGAAGAACGCGAGGGCATTCTCGTGGTGCAGGCGTCGGTGGATGCCGACGCTCTGTCCGGCCGGGTCAACGCGAGATTCAGCCTCAGGCGCTAAGCGCCAGGTCCCGACTACCCGAAAAACTGGGTTATCCAAAAACGGGCAATCCTGCTGACGCAGTTCGACCCTATTGTGCCGATCGCGTCACTTTGCCCGCCGACCTGTGACCTGGTTCCCACTGTCTACACCAAGTCGATCAACGTTTAGCTGCCAACGTGCGCATAAGCTGCTCTTGCGTTGCCGCACAGCTCAGGTGAATAGCGAGCCGGAGAGCGCGGGTGGAGAGACCCGGTCTGCGACGCATCAAACGGGGTATGAACGACAGTGGGAGCCTTACGCGATGGGTGTCCAGAACTCGCGCGATCTGCTGGCCGCGGTGCACGGCCAAGCCATAGAAGACCTGCTAGAACTTGTGAGCGGGTTCTACAGCAACATAGAAGATGGCCTGTTCGAGCTGGCGCATAGGTCGGGCGAAAGCGCCCAGCAGGAGCGCGCCTTCAACTTGATGCGCGAACTGCGATTTCGTCGCACGGTGCTGATCAACAATTTCACCGGCGCTCTCGCGAGCTGTGACAAGTATTGGTGGAGCGAAAACGGCTGGCAGCTCGACGAAAGCGAGCTGGAGCCCTCGGTCAGCGCGTCTATCGCCGTGCTCTGCGATAAAGCCAACAATCATTTCGGTCCCGTTCTACGCCTGATTCGCGAGCGCCGCGATGGCGCGCTGAGCCTGGACAGCCCCGGCGAACTCCTGCCGATCAGCCCTCGAGCGATCTGCATCGGCTTCGTGCAATCCTGTCGCGCCCTGAAGATGGATCAGCCGTCGCTGGACCTTGTCCTGAACCTGTTCGGACGCTTCGTGCTCGATCGTCTCGGCGGCCTGTACGCGCGCTGTAACGAGACCCTTAAGCGTTCGGGCTGGGTGTCGCGCGCAGAGTTCGAGGCAGAGGCGGCGGCGCTCGGTCTGGCGACGGTGCCTGCCTAGCGCGACGTCGGCTTGGCGGCGTTCCCGGCATCCGGCGATTCGCCGATACGCAGCGGCGCGTCTTTCGACATCCCCTCTACTTCGTCCGCGACCTCGTCCACCAGTTCGTTGAGTTTGCCCACGATCGGGTTCGCTACCGCGCTAGCGACGAGCCGATCGGCGACCGGGGCGACGAATTGATCGGAGGTTCCCGCGGTCTCGGCGTCGTGCTGACCAAACAGGTTGATGAAGCGCTCGCTGTCGCGACCAAGAGACAGCAACTGATCGAATGCCGCGGATGGACGGTCGCCACCGAAGAACAGCCCATACAGTCCGCAGGCGAGCGACACGGGTACCAGGGTGAGATCGCGCAGCCCGTCGGCGATAAGCTTGACCTGAAACAGCAGCAGCCGCAGGACGAGGCGCACGCGGCCCTCCGTACGCGCCTCGGTCGGTGTGTTCACCGGCACCGATTCGCCGGATGCGGGACTGGGATCTTCTTCGTGCATGAGCGAAGAATCCTTCGCCCCAGTGCGATGCGTCAAGTGCGAGACTTCGAGAGCCGGGAATGAGAGCGAACCGGTATGAGCGGCGCGCGCGGGCGCCGCGTCGGCGATTTAGCGGGCGCCATCGCCGATCAGCACCACCTCGACGGTCTGCAGCAGAATGATCATGTCCAGCAGGATGCTGTGGTTCTTCAGGTAGTACAGGTCGTACTGCAGCTTTTCCTTGGAGTCGTCTACCGACGCGCCGTAGGGATAGCACAGCTGAGCCCAGCCGGTGATGCCGGGCTTCACGCGATGGCGGTGATCGTAGTAGGTGATGCTCTCGCTGAGGTCCGTCACGAACTCGGGGCGCTCTGGCCGCGGACCAACAAAGCTCATGTCGCCGCGCAGCACGTTGAACAGCTGCGGCAGCTCATCGATGCGCGTCTTGCGGATGATCGCGCCCACGCGCGTGATCCGGGGGTCATCCTTTTCTGCCCATACGGCGCCCTGTGCCGCCTCGGCGTCGGTCACCATGCTGCGGAACTTCAGCACGTTGAACGGTTTGCCGTTCAGGCCGACGCGCGTCTGGCGATACAGGATCGGTCGGCCGGTATCGATCAGGTTGGCGATCGCGGTCAGCAGCATGATCGGCCACACCAGTGCCAGCAGGGCAAGGCTCGCGAGCACGTCGAACGCGCGCTTCGTGCCGCTGCGCCAGCTGTTGGTGATGAATCCGTCAGAGAACACCATCCAGGACGGGTGCACCAGATCGACGTCCAGCTTGCCGGCCTCGCGTTCCACAAACGACTGAATGTCGCAGACATCGATGCCGGAGAGTCGACAGTCGAGCAGGTCGTCCAGCGGCAGGCCGCCTGAGGCCTCGCGGTTGCGCCGGCGTTCGTCCATGGCGACGACGATTTCGTGAATCTGGTTGGCGCGACAGAAGTCGGCGACGGAGCCGTCGACCTGAATGACGTTGGCGCCGGTCTGGCTGATGAGGTCTTCGCCCTCACCCAAACGCGCGAAGCCGAACAGTCGGAACGCGCGCCGGTCGGAACGGCGCCGCATGCGGGTCGCGATCTTCATCGCGCGGTGGCCGCAGCCGAGCACAAGAACGGTGCGCTTTAGCGCGTCTTCGCTCAAGAACTTGCCGCTGCCCCAGCGCAGCACCGCAATCAGCGCGAAGCCGAGGCCAATGGAGATCATCAGCACGCCGCGGCCCATGGCGAGCGACGGCACGAAATACGACAGCACGGCGCTCAGCATGCTGCCGAGCAGGAACATCGCGACGGCCGTGCGCAGCATCATCCCCGTGTAGCCTTCGCGGATACGCGACTCGTAGACGCCCATGGCCACCATGGTGACGACCTGCACGCTCGCGAACAGGGCGGCCGCCCAGAAATAGTCGACGAACGGCGGCAGATAGCCGTTGCGAAAGAAGAATCCCAGAAACGCGCAGCCGAATAGCACGACCAGCTCGGACGCCGCCATCATGAGATAGGGCGTGTGCAGATAGTGTCTGAAGATGCGAATGTGAGGCACGGTAAACGGTCGTGAGGCTTGCACTTGCACGTTAGGCAATGCCTTGCCCGTTCTCAACTCTGAAGTGTCCTGGCGAGACGGTTGTCGCAATTGAGGTGGGCAGGGCGCACTGCCGCCCCCCTGGGGAGCGGCGGATGCCGGACCGCGAGCGCCCGATCGAGCGGGCGGCGCGGCGTCCAGTGCGGGCAGATTCTGATGCGACGATGCGTCCTTGGCGTCGGGCTGGTCGTGATTGTGCCTCCCTGGCCGACCGTTCATTGACTTAGTCCACGCTGAGTCCGCGAACCTGCGCCGGCGCCAGCGTGTCAGCGGCGCCGGGCGGCGGATCGTCAGGGGGCGGGTCGGCCGGTGGCTCGGCGTTCCCGGCCCAGCCGATGGCTACGACCCAGTCAGACTCGTACGGCAGCGTCAGGCTCGTCGTGTCGGCGCTCAGCGTGCCCAGATTCACCTCGGCGTACGCGCGTTTGGTGTCGACCGCGATCGCCTCGAGCGAACCGGCGTGCCCGGCGAGGTTCAACGCCAGCGACCGGGTGTCCTCCTGGTACAGCGTTCGCGCGGCGTTGTTGGCGCGCCGCACACAGTAGGTGGCGCCGGCGTCGCAGGCGATCATGTCGCGGTCAAAGCGGCGCTCGAAGTAAAGTGCGTAGGTCAACAGCCCGGCGACGTTGGGAAACGACAGCGAGGGCCGGAAGGCCTCGTTGATGCCGTCGTCTTCGGTGACGTTGTCGGTCGTCAGATTGCCCCAGATGTTGGCAATGCCGCCCGCGATTGCGCTGTGCCAGAGACCGCGCCGCACTTCCTCCAGCGAGTAGTCCTTCGCCTTGTTGCCCACCCCCCGGAAGCGAAACCGATCCTCGGAAAACGCGGGCTTGGCGGGTCGCTGGGCGATGCTCTGCCGGTAGACCTCGATCGTCGGCCGATGGGTTTCGTAGCTTGCGTAGTCCATCGCCTCCGACGGCTGAAAGAAGGTGTTGGTCGTGCCCCGAGCGCCGAGCAGGTGGCGCCAACCCATGAGCGATTGCAGGTTGTTGCGCCAGAAGGTGAGCTCGCCGCCGTTCACCCACTCGAACAGATCGTAGCCGTAGCCCATGGTCCAGCCGGGCAGGGGACCGAGGCGGGCAGCGATATAGCGCTGCAGGCGCAAATCCGCCGGTCCGTTGATGCCGCTCTCGACCCGCAACGCGGTCTGGTTCTGTTGTCTGCCGCTGTCGCCCCACGCCCAGATGTGCATGACCGCACCCTTCGCGTAGCCGCGCCGCAGCATCGCCTCCAGCGCGTCAAAGGTGCGCGGGTCCGGGTCCGAACCGGTCACGATCTCATCGCAGCGAGGCTTCGTGATCTCGAACCAGCGGCAGTAGACGGGTATGTGGAAACCGGTAAAGCCGTGGCCGGTCGTGAAGCGGTCGATCTCGGCGTCGATGAGCACATCGTTGGTGCCAAAGTACTGCGGTCCCGCGTACATCAAGTACTGAGGCACGAATACCTCACCAGTCGCGCCGTGGATCCAGTTGCGGCCGCTGAAGCTAACGAAGCCGTTGCGCTGGGCGGTCTGGGTGACGCTGACGCTGCCGGTCCAACCGTTGAGATCAGAGTCCGCCGAGCTGGTCGCCAGCGTCCAGCTACCGAGGCGGGTGGCGGTGAAGCGAAACTTCCACTGGTTGCCGCCGGCGTAAAACATCGGCGTGGTGCGCGTCTCGCCGCTGGCGGCATGCGTGAATGTGGCGGAGGCGACGAGATCGAATGGGTTGCCGCCGAAGCTGGGATTCGCCAGCGTCCACTCGCCGTAGCTGCCCCACTGCTGCAGCGTGCGGTCGCTGCCGTCGATGAAGGCCGTCGCCAGGGGGCTTGTGCAGAGGGCGAGGACGAAGATCAGCCGCTGCGCGCGCTGGTTGCGTGTGTGCGTGTTCATTGGTGACAGATCACCTCGCTCAGGGGGCTCTCCAGATCGATGTTAGTCAACGTCTGTGCGGTGACGGCAAAGCAGTTGGTCTCGGCCGTGACAGCATCGAACACGACGGCACGGCGGGTGGAAGCAGCCTCCGTCGGTTCCGCCAACTGGCGGACCTTGTTCAGGCGATTCACCGTACCCTGGTAAACGTTGTAGCTGTCGACGCGGGGATCATCGACTGCCTGCCAGGCGAACTCAACCTGGCTGCCGCCGCCGATAGCGACGGTGCGCAGACCGAGCGGTTGAGGCAGTCGTTCCGGGGCAGCCAGAGTGGCATCGATACAGCGAATGGTCGATAGCGGGCCTTCCGTGTACGTCTCGTCGTAGGCGGTGAGGGCGAAGCAGGCCTCGTCGACCGGCACGTTATCGATGGTCGCGTTTTGCGCGGCGCCGGCCGCGTGCGCGACCTCCTGCACCTTGAACAGCTGCGCCTCGCTGCCCTGATAGATGTTGTACCCCGCGAGCGGCACGCCGGAGCGGCCTGCAGGTTCGCTCCAGTTCAGCATTGCGGCGGCGTCGCCGTCGGCGCTGACCGCAAACTCGTCGATCGCCAGCGCGTCGCTCGGCGCCGGACCGCTCGGGCTGCCGCTGTCAGCGGCGGGCGCACAAGAGATTTCCGACAGTGCGCTGAAACGGAAATTGGCATCGAACGCCGTGAGCGCGAAGCAGCCCTGCTGGTTGGCAACCGTCGCCACGGTGACGCTGCCACGGTCGCCGGTGAGCACCGTGAGGTCGAGCTGATCGACCTTGACGAGCTGCTGCGGAGAGCCTTGAAACAAATCGAAGCCTGCAACGGGCAGGGCGTCGCCACCGGCTTGGATTCGCGCTGGCGCGCGCCAGCTGACAATCACATCGGCCCCATCGCGCGTGGCCGCAACGTCGTATGGGCGCAGCGGCGCGTCGCCCGAGTCGTCGCCGGGAGGCGGTGCAGGGGGTGCCGATATCGTCAGGCAGACGATAGCGCTCAGGGCGGTTTCGAATCCATCAGCATATATGGTGCTGACAGCGAAGCACGCCTGACCGCTGGCCAGCCCTGTGAGGTCCGTGCTGCGGGGTTCGTTGACCGTGGCGGCTTCGCCGATCTGCGCGACCTTGAAGAGCTGCTCTGCGCTGCCCTGATAGGCGCTGTGGCCGACGATAGCCACGTTGCGATCGCGATCCGCGGGTGTCCAGCGCACGCGGATTGTCGCGCCGCTGGCGTCGCGGCCGAGTTCCGTCAGATCCAGGATCACGGGCCGCTGGCTGGCGTCGCTCGGCGGCGGCGCGTCCAGGCTGCGGCACATGACGCTGCTGAGCACACTCTCGTTGCCGCTGGCGTCCGCGGCGGTGACCGCAAAGCAGTGGTTCCCGGCGCCCGCATTGGGCAACTGCACCTCGCGCCGTCCCGCGCCGGTATCGGTGAGTTCCAACACCTTACTGAGCTGTTGTTCGCTGCCCTGATAGACCCGGAAACTGGCGAGATCGGTCAGTGGAGAACCGTCGGCGTTGGTCGTGGGTCGGTCCCAAGACAGCGTCGCGGTGTTGGCGGCATCGCGGGTGATGCCAGCGATAAACTTGAATGCGGGCGCCGCGCCGCTGGCGACGGATGGTGTCGTCAGGCTCGCACCGGGGCGCAGCAGATCGGCGCCGACAGACGACGCGATGCCGGTATCGCCGACCGTCTCCGAGTCCGCCGCGGCATCCGGTGGCGTGGCCGCGGGACTCGCGCCGCTGCCGCCGCAGCCGCTGGCCAGCAGCAGTGCCCCCGACAGCCCAAGAGCGGCAACGACTTGTCGGTAAGCGCGAGCGAGGTTGTTGAATCCATCGCCGCTGGTGTCGGGCCTGAGAGGGTCAGCGCCGCCAGCGCGATTTTCCCTCTGTTCCGGCAGCGACCAGCGCGCTGAATTGCGCCGGTGTCCGGACGGGTGAAGTTGTAACACGAAAAATTCCTCGGTCCTGATGACTACGGACTTGAGTAGGCAACTAGTTTAACCAAAAATGCGGTGCGTTTTGAGCATCCCTCCGGCCGGTCAGGACCGGGATTCGCAAATCGACCTCCCCGCGGCAAGCGGCGAGATCCTGGCTCGCGCGTCGATATGGCCGGATGGGCCGTTGCTGGCAATGCCGATCCCTCACGTTGGGTCGTGCATTCGCCACAAGGTTTCGGGTCGCAGGGCCTGTGTGCCTGCGATTGCGCCTGGGGCGCCTTCGCCCCGCGACTCCATTCGGCGGCTCCGATTCGCGGTTCCGGTCATTCGCGGTTCCGGTCAAAGGGCCCGCTTAACGCCACCCTGCAACGGTTCCTTCGGACCTGTCGCGGACCTGCCGCGGCCGATATCTGCCAGATATCGGTGGCTGGGTGAGCCTTTGGCCATGGCGCACGCGATACCAGCATGCGATACCGCAAGGTGCGCTGATAGACGCGTCGCAACGCGTCGATTGAGGAAATCATAGCCAAAGCGCCGACTGAGTACAGATCCGATAAACGGTCTGTAGGACGCGCCAGATGGTTGCCGTGCGCTGCGGCCGTCGCTGCTGTGGTCCGCGGCAGGTCCCATGGGTACAGTGGCGCCTGAGCAGCCGGCCGACGCGTGACAATGTGGTTCGAAACTGAGACAGCTCTGCTTTCAGCGCAGACGCCAGAAACCGGCCGGGGGAGTCAGCAGGGTCGCTGGCACGGCACCGTGTTTCCCCAGTGGCGCATCGGCGACAATCCACACGGCGGCTACCTCGCGGCACTTGCGTTGCGGGCACTGCAGTCGCTGTGCCCCGAGCAGCCGGACCCGCTCAGTTGCACGGTGCACTTTCTGCGACCGGGCATCGCCGGCGCGCCCTGTGAGGTGCAGGCCAACATCATCAAGCCCGGCCGCCTGGCGAGCGTTGGCCGCGCCACGCTGATCCAGGACAGCAAGCCGCGTCTCGAGGTACTGGCCGCGATGGGCCAGCTCCCGTCGCCTGACGATGCCGGGGCGCAACCTCCGCCGACGCTGACGCTGACGCCACCCGAACTGCCGCCGCCCGAAGACTGTCCGATGCGTTCGGCCGCCGCGCAGGGCGTCGCACTGCCGCTGCTCGAGCGGCTGGATATTCGGCTGCATCCTGATCAGGCCGCTGCGGGCGCGGCCGGTGCAGCGGTCGTATCCGGCTGGATCAGCCTGCGGGATGGCGCACCGACTGACAGCCTGGCGGCTCTGGTATTTGCGGATGCCTTTCCACCGAGCGTGTTTGGTCTCTTGGGCGAGGTGGGTTGGGTGCCGACCCTGGAGCTCACCGTGCAATTGCGCGCGGCACCGACCGGCACCTGGCTGCGGGGTGCATTCGAGACCCGCGATCTCGCCGGCTCGCAGATGATCGAGGATGGGGCGCTGTGGGACAGCAGCGGCCGCCTGATCGCCCAATCCCGGCAGTTGGCGCTGGTTATGCGATCCTGAATTATTCTTCACATAACACTTTAAATAGACGTTATAAGAATTTGTTTTAATTGAAATTTTCTATAAATCGCTTGAACATGACGAGCGCCCAGGCGTTCGCGGAAAGTGCGGTTCGAGCGGAGGCGGCCGGGTGGACTCAGGGGCTGCGGCCCTGCTCGCCGCTGCTTAGCCAGGATCCCTATGTCGGACTGGCCTTTGCCGCCGAACGGACATCGACGCTGGAAATCGGCACGCTGCTCGATTCACCGGTGGTGCGGCATCCCTCGGTGCTAGCGTCCTCGATCGCAACGGTCGCCCGGCTCGCCCCTGGACGCACGCATATGGGACTCGGGGTAGGGGACACCGCTGTGCGCCTTAATGGGCTGGCCCCGGCCAGCGTAGCTGGACTGCGCGCCGCGACCGAAACGGTGATCGCGCTGCTCGCCGGCGAGGCGCTGGACGTCGGCGGCCAGCGCCCGGTGCGCCTGTCCCACGCCACGTCGGTGCCGGTCTGGATCGCGGCCCAGGGCCCGCGGACCCTGCGCATGGCCGGTGCGGTCGCCGACGGCGTCTGGATCAGGGTCGGCACCCATCCCGCGAATCTGCGGGCGGCCTGGGAGGCCGTTGTCGCCGGCGCTCGCGACGCCGGTCGCGATCCCGGCGACGTGCGGCTGGGCCTGATCTTCCACACGGCGGTGACCAGCGATCGACGCGAGGCGGCGCTGATGAGCAAGGCACTGGCGGCCGGCTACTACGAGTACTCGAGGTTTCTCTTCGACGCGCCCGGATTTGAGTGGAACGGTCCTGACGTGCACGAACTGCAGGCCCAGGTCTGGCCCGACTTTCATCACCACCGGGATCTGGTCGCGGCCGGGGAGGTCGTGGATTTTCTGTCGGCGGAGGTCGGTGGGGGGTTTGCGCTAGCGGGGGACTGGGATCGGATCGCCGAGCAGCTGCAGGGCATTCTCGAGCTCGGGCTGCCCGTGGACTATGTGTTGCCGCATCCCTGCCTGCCGCCGGGCAGCCGCATCGACTTTCTGGAGGACGCCGCGCGACAGCTATTGCCGCGCTTCGCCTGAGTTGCCCTGAGCCCGCCGCGCGACATCACCCTGAAGCCGCGGCTAACGCAGCGCCCTTCGCCGCCGGGCAACGCCCGACTCGGCGCAACAGCCTGGTGAGCGTTTCGCGGCGTTCGCCCGGCGCTGCTTGTCTCTATGGGCTTCCATTTCTACCGGACTTTATCTGATCGTATTTAACATAATATATATTATGCGCAATTAATGCCGCCACCCAGTGGCACGGCAGATCGCGGCGACGTTCACGCCCGCCTGCGCGTCCGCTGGGTACACTCGCTCCGATGAATGAGATGAACGAGCGTGTCACTGCAACCGATCAGGTCCCGACCCAGCGCTTCGACGCCGAGCGCCTCGAGCGCGCCGTTGCGAGTATCAACGCAGCACTCGAGCGCGCCCCGACGACGGCTGCCGAGACTCAGATCGACGAAGCGTTTCACGCGGCCTGGCGTCTGGCGGCCGCCGCCGGGCTGCTGACCGGCCATCTGCCGGAAGACCGCGGCGGCCACGGCTGGACGGTCAGCGAGGCCGTGCGCGCGCAGGAACTGCTCGGCCTGCGCTGCGTCGATGCCGGTTTCGTCTTTGCGGTCAACGTCGCCGCGTTCAGCCACGCGAGCACGCTGGCTGAGTGTGCGTCGGCGGATCAGCGAGATCGCTATCTGGGCCCGCTCAGCCGCGGCGAGCGCGTCATGGGTTATGCGATCACAGAACCCGACGCCGGCTCGGACGCGCTTGCGCTGACTAGCCGGGCGCAGGCCGAAGGCGCGAACTATCGGCTGAGTGGCGAGAAGATCTACGTGACGCTGGGTGGCCGCGCCGATTTCGCGCTGGTCTTTGCGAGCACCGCGCCCGAGCGCGGCGCCTGGGGCCTGTCCGCCTTTCTAGTCGATCTCGATCTGCCTGGCGTGTCCGTTACGGCGATGACCAAGGCGGGGCTCGACTCTGTGCCGATGGCTCGCCTGCGTTTCGACGAAGTACGGCTGCCAGCAGACGTGCTGGTCGGTAAGCCGGGCGCCGGTCGCGGCATATTCGATGCGTCGCAGCTCTGGGAACGCAGCTTCGTGCTCGCGGCCCAGATCGGCACGATGCAGCGGCAGCTGGATGCCGTGATCGAACACGCGCGTAATCGCGAGCAGTTCGGTGCCCGCATCGGCAGTTTTCAGGCGGTCAGCCACCGCATCGTGGACATGCGTCTGCGGCTGGAGAATGCGCGCCTGCTGCAATACGAGGCAGCCCGCCGCAAGGATGCCGGCGAATCGCTGCGAGAGCTCAGCGCGCTGGTCAAGCTGCAGGTGTCCGAAGCGTTCACCGCCAACAGCCTAGACGCGGTGCGGGTGTTCGGCGGCGCGGCCTATGTGGATGAGGCGCTCGCGGTCGCTGATCTGCGCGACAGCCTCGCGGGCCTTTTGATCGCGGGCACCAACGACGTCCAGAAAAACATCGTCGCCAGCCTCATGGGCCTGAAGTAGGGCCCCTGCCCCGCGCCCGCACTCATGTCGACGACGACCGACAGCGCGCCGGTTCCCGAGACGCTCGGCGCTCAGCTCGTCGCCAGCGCGACGCGCTGTGGCGCCCGTCCGGCCTATCGGTTCGGTCGCGCTGAGCTGACCTACGCGGAGCTGCTGCAGCGCGCCGGCGGTGTCGCTGCGGGGCTCCGTGCGCGCGGCGTGGACCCCGGCGATCGCGTCGTGATCGAACTGCCCAAGTCGCTCGATATGGTCATTGCCGTATACGCCGTGCTGTTTGCCGGCGCCGCCTACGTGCCGCTCGATCCACACGCCCCCGCAGGGCGACGTGCGCGCGTGCTGGCGAGCGCCGCGGCTCGGGTGCACGTCCACAATTCGGCGACGGCGACGGCGACGGCGCGCACCGGAGAATCCGAATTCTGGTCGATCGCCGCGGACGACTGGCAGGAACGGGCAACGCCCGTCGACAGGGCGGCGCCCGACCTCGACGCCTACGTGCTGTTTACGTCGGGATCCAGCGGCGAACCGAAGGGGATCGTTCACACGCACGCAAGCGCCCTCGCCTGCGCGCGCATGATGGCCGCGCACGCCGGCCTGAACGCGACGGATCGCCTTAGCGGCATACCGCCGCTGTTTTTCGACATGTCGACCTTCGATTTGTTTGCCAGCGACACGGTCGGCGCGCTCACCGTGCTGTTCTCGGAGGCGCACCTGCGCGCGCCCGCGTCGATGACCGCGCTGTTGGAAACGGAAGCCATCAGCGTCTGTTACGCCACGCCGACCAGTCTGCAGCAGGCGTTGGACCACGGCGGTCTGGCGCAGCGCGACCTGACGGCGCTGCGACGCCTGATCTATGCCGGCGAGCCCATGCCCGTCGTCGCGCTCAATCGTCTGATCGAACTGCTGCGCGACGACGCCGTCGTCACCAACGCCTATGGCCCGACTGAGACCAACGTCTCGCATATGTATGACCTTCCGCCCGGCGAGCCCTGGCCGCAGTCTGACGTGCCGATCGGACCGCCCTGCCCTGGCGTCGCTGCGCGGATTGAGTCGCCCGACGACACCGGCGCCGGTGAGCTGCTGATTGCCGGCGCCACCCTCATGCGCGGCTATCTCGACGATCCAGAGCGCACGACGGCGGCGACGATCGAACGTGAGGGCGCGCGCTGGTATCGATCGGGCGATCGCGTGCGCCGCAACGATCGCGGCGCCTACCGCTATCTCGGCCGGCTGGACCGGCAGGTGAAACTGCGCGGCGTGCGAATCGAGCTGGCGGAGGTCGAGGCCGCCGTCTGTAGCCTGCCGGGCGTCGCGCTCGCGAGCGCTTATGTCCTGCGCGGCGAGGCAGCCCAGCCGGCCGGCCTGCGCGCCGCGGTGCTGTTCGACGATACCGCGAGCTCCACAGGCGACGACGACTTGGACAATCTGCTTATCGCTCTGCGGGATCTGCTGCCGGCCGCCGCTGTGCCACAGGCGCTGGAGGCGGTGACATCGCTGCCGCTGACGGCCTCCGGTAAGGTCGATCACGCGGCCTTTGCGACGCTGCGACACGACTCCTAATGAAGTCTGCGCGAGTTCGCTAAGCGGGCGTTCGATAGCGCTCGTTTGGCTGTCTTTCACGCCGCTGTGCCCTATGCATCGGGTAAAATCGCCCTTTGCGTGCACCGAGCGCACACGGTGTCGCCAACGGGTGAAAAACGAGACGCAGAATGAACAACCCGACGGGAGCTCAGCCGCAACAGCTGGCCGGTGTAGACGCCACCATAGCGCGAGTGCGCACGCTGGTCGCTGGCCTGTGCGCCGAAAAGAAAGAAACGGTCACCGAGGATAGCGAACTGCTCTTGAGCGGCCTATTGGATTCGCTCGATGTGGTTAACGTCGCGGCCGAGATCGAGACCGGTCTGGGGACCGAGATCGCGCCGATCGACCTCACGATCGAGAACTTCGAAACGCTGCCGGCGATCGAGGCTTTCGTGCGTCGCCTGGCGGCCAACTGATCACCATGGAGTTGAGCGCTGTCCAGCGGCAGCTGCTGACCGGCGCTCGGCTGGCGGCGGCGAATCCGCGCTACAACATGGCGTTTCGTTTCGATTTTCGGGGTCCGCTCGACGTCGAGCGCCTGCGGGCCGCGTTTGCTCAGGTGACGACCGCCAACGTGGCGCTGCACGCTCGAATCGACGGCGAGCAGCTTTTGGCGGGCAACGCCGCGGCGCTTGCCCTCGAGCACGTCGATGGCGGCGAACTCGACGCGCTGCTGACCGCACGCGCCAGTCGGCCGCTGCCGATCGAGGAGCGCTTGTTCGAGGCGACCCTATACGCGTGTGCCCCCGAGCATCACGTGCTCTACCTAAATCAACACCATCTCATTACCGACGGTGCCGCATTCGCTGCACTAGTCGCGCAGCTCGCAGACGCATATGCGGGCGGCGTCCCTGCCGCGGCGCCGTCGCCCGATCATCGGGTTGTGGATGCTGCCCGTCTGGAGCGTGCCCAGGCCTTCTGGGCGCAGCGAGTGCAGAACCTCGAGCCGGTGTCGACGCTTGGAGATAACCCGACCGAGCGTTATTCGATCGTGCTCGACGCTGAACTCATGGCGGCCCTGCGCGCCTGCGCACAGGACCCGGAACTGCGCGCGCTGAGCAGAGACCTCACGAATTTTTCGCTGCTGGCCGCGACGCTGTTGCTGCTGCGGGCACGGCTGTTCGCCGTCCAGGACAACGGCGCGCTGGGCGTGCCGTTCCACAATCGCACCGCGCCGGGCGCGCTGACACCGCAGCTTGAGATCGGTTGCCTGGAGATCGATGCGGCCACGAGCACAAGCTTTGTTGAGCTCGTGCGGCTCGTGCAGCGCGACACCCTGCTCGCGATGAAGAACATTGTCCCGGGCGTGGGTTCCGCGGAGATCAACAATCGCTTCTCGTGGCTGCTGAACTACCTGCCGGATCGCCTGCCGACATTCGAGGGCGTCGAGCGCGAGACGACCTGGCTGCACTGCGGCGCCGGCGATCCGACGCACGCGCTGCGGCTGCAGGTTGAGGACTTCGACGGCCGCGATGCGCTGGCCCTGCATTTCGACTGCTCGACCGCCGCGTTTACGGCACAGCAGGCGGCGCGCCTGCCGAGTCTCTTCGTCGAACTGCTGCGCGCCTGCGTGGCGCAACCGGGCACAGACTGGCGCGCCCATCGGCTCGGTAGTGCTCTGTCTGCAGCCGCGCCTTGGCAGGACGGCGGTGCGCGGGTCACCAACTATCCCTGCGTGTCCACGCTGCTAGCGAATCAGGCGGCTGCCTATCCGGACGCAGCGGCCGTCGTCTCAGGCGTTTTGCACGTCACCTATGCGCAGCTCAGTGCGCGCGTTGCCGCGCTGGTGCCCAAGCTGCAGCGGCTCGAGTGCATACCCATCTTGCTCGACCGCAGCATCGACGCGCTTGTTTTGGTGTATGGCGCGCTGGCGGCGCGGGTGCCGTTCGTACCCCTCGACATCGAACATCCCCAGGAACGCATCAACGGCATTCTGGGCCAGCTCGGCGAGCCGCCGGTGTTTGTCGCCGCACCGGAGCATCACAGCGGCCTTGCTAGTCGCGCCGTGCTCACACTCCGCGATCTCGAGACCGATGCGGATGTGCCTGAGTCGCGCCCGCCCGTAATCGATGCGGCCTATCTGATTTTTACTTCCGGCAGTACCGGGGAGCCCAAGGGCGTCGCGGTCGGTCGCCAGTCGCTCTCAAACTACGTGGGCTGGGCCACGACGCACTACCGACCGGCTGCCTCGACGGACGAAGCGACAGCCGCGATCGACATGCCGCTGTTTTCGTCTCTGGCTTTCGACCTGACGCTGACCTCGATGCTGCTGCCGGTCGCGACGGGTGGCAGCGTGCGGGTTTACAGCGCCGCAGACGCTGCGGCAGACGCGCTCGAGCAGGCGCGAAACACCAGCGGTCTGGCAGTGATCGATGTCCTGCGCGACGACGCGGTGGACGTCGTCAAGCTGACCCCCTCGCATCTGCGCCTCGGACTTGCAGCTTTGCCGGCAACCATTGGCGAGACGTCGCGACGCGTGCACACGTTGATACTCGGCGGCGAGGACCTGCCTCGCTCGCTCGCGCTCGAAGCGCAGCGCGTGCTCGGCGCCGGCGTGCGCATCTGCAACGAGTACGGACCGACAGAAGCCACCATCGGCTGCATGATCCACGACTTCGACGCGGGCCACGATCTTGCGAGCTCAGTGCCGATCGGGCGGCCGATCGCAAACGCCAGGGTGGAACTCGTCGACGCCGCAGGCCAGACCGTGCCGCCCGGCTTCGACGGCGACATGGTGCTGTCCGGCGTGCCGCTTGCGCTTGGCTATCTGGGCGCCGATGGCATACAAGGCACCCGCTACGACGCAGGGGATCGCGCGCGACTGCAGGACGACGGCACCCTGCTCTATCTCGGTCGGCGCGGGCGCCAGGTAAAGTTTCGCGGCGCGCGTATCGAGCTTGCCGAGATCGAGCGTGTCCTGCTGCGGTTGGAGGGGGTCGACGCGGCCCACGTGCGGCTGCATCAACAGCCGGAAGTCGAGCGCGAACAGCACTGCGCGGAGTGCGGCATATCGACCCGCACGCCGCGGATTCGGCTCGACGCTACCGGCGTTTGCGGCGTCTGTCGCGACTTCGCGGCAAAGCGGGAGCGTATGGCGCCCTACTTCCGTACGCTCGATCAGCTCTCAGTTGAGCTGCGTGAGCGCGCCGACGCCCGCGGCGTCGATACCCGCGACGCCGCCGACTGCCTGATATTGGTGAGCGGTGGCAAAGATTCCAGCTATGCGCTGTGTCGACTGCGCGAGCTCGGCTTTAACCCCGTCGTATTCACGCTCGACAACGGCTATCTCTCGCAGCACGCGCTCGACAACGTGGAGCGCATGACGCGCAGGTTGTCGCTGCGGTGGGTGCGGGCCCGGGCCGATGGCATGGACGAGATTTTTGCGGACTCGCTGAGACGCCACAGTAACGTCTGCAATGGCTGCTTCAAGACGATCTATACCCTCGCCGTGAACTATGCAGTCGAACACAACATCCCAAGCATCGTGACCGGCCTGTCACGCGGGCAGCTGTTCGAGACGCGATTGCTCGATATGGTCGACGCGCAAGTGTTCGATCCTGCCGATATCGATCGTCGGGTGCGCAGCGCGCGGCTGGCCTATCATCGCGTCGACGACGCGGTTTCGAAGCATCTCGATGTCAGCTGCGTGCGTGCGACGGAGACTTTCGAGCGTGTCGCCTTCTTCGATTTCTATCGCTATACCGATGTTCCCCTTGCCGATATGCTGCGTTTTCTTCACGACTACGGCGACTGGCGACGCCCGCCGGATACCGGGCGCTCTACCAACTGCCTCATCAACGACGTCGGCATCCATGTGCACAAGACCGAGCGCGGCTTTCACAACTACGCCGTACCCTACGCGTGGGACGTTCGCATCGGTCACAAGACGCGCGCTGAGTGCATCGACGAGCTGAACGACGACATCGATCTCATTCGCGTGCGCGAGATACTCGATGACATCGACTATCGCGTGCTGGAGCCGCAGCAGCAGGAAGAACAACAGCTGATCGCCTACGTCGTGCCAGCCGCCGGCGGCGGTTTTTCCGTCGGCGTCGCCCGCGAGCAGCTGCGCTCGGTGCTGCCGCACTATGCGCTCCCGACCCGAACGTTCGTCCTCAGCGAGCTGCCGCTCACTAGTGCGGGCAAGGTGGACGAGCGGGCGCTGCCGGCCTTCGAGCGCGGCCACGGCGAGTTTGTCGCCCCACAGGGTGAGCTTGAAGTCAGACTTGCCGCGGAACTGGCCGCCGTGCTGGGGATCGAGCGCGTCGGCCGCCACGATGATTTCTTCGAACTCGGCGGCGACTCGATCGCGGCGGTGCAGTTTAGCGTCGCCTGCCGGGACCGCGAGATCAGTGTCGATCCCATCGACCTGTTCGAGCAGCCATCCATCGCAGCGCTCGCCGCAGCAGTGCTCGCGCTGGGCGGCGCGGCCGCCGGGGCCGCGGACGTCGATGCGTCGAGCGCACCCGACATCGGCCTCCCGGACGACGAACTCGATGAGCTGTTCTCCGGTTCGTTCGGCGGCACGGGCGGAGCGGCTCCGCATGGCTGAGAATCGACTTCCCCCCGGCGTCGAGGCGGTCTATCCGCTGTCGCCAACGCAACAGGGCATGCTGTACCACACGCTGCAAATGCCGGGCGGAGGCATGTACCTCGGTCAGCACGTGATTGATCTCGTCGACAGCCCCGACCGCGACGCGCGCAATGCGCGCATCGGTCTCGCCTGGCAGCAGATCCTGCGGCGCCACGCGGCCCTGCGCTCTAGCTTCGCGTGGCGCGGCCTGTCGCGGTCGGTGCAGATCGTGCACGCGGATCCGCCGCCGCCGACGCTGCTCGAACGGCTGACTCTGGAGGCCGCCGCGCTGCCCGACTGGCTGAGCGCCGACGCGCGGCGTGACTTCGATCTCACAAGCGCGCCGCCAACGCGTACGACGCTCATCGACTGTGTCCAGCCGGACGGCGGCGTTCGGCAGGTGCTGGTTTGGACGCGTCATCATCTCTTGGTCGACGGCTGGTCAGCGCAGCTGGTTCTCGGCGAGCTGGAGGCGGCCGTCAACGGCGCTCCGACCGCGGACGCGGTGCCGGGCTTCGGGAGTTACATTGCGTGGCTGCAGCGCCGCGAGAGCGCGCAGGACCTCGAGTACTGGCGCGGAGCGCTCGCCGACGCGCCGCTGTCACCGGCGCTCGGCGCGATCGCCTCGACGCGACCGACAAGCGGCGCGACGCGGCGCATCGAGAGGCGTCTGAGCGAGAGCGTGACCAACGACCTGCGAGCGTTTGCGCGCGGTGCCGGCGTCACGCTCGCGAGCCTCGTCCACGGTGCCTGGGGCGCCGTGCTCCATGGACTCCATGAGGGCCACGACCTCGTGTTTGGCAGCACGCAGGCGGGTCGGCCCACAGACCTGCCCGGCGCCGAAGCGATCGTCGGCAGCTTCATCCATACGCTGCCGATTGTGTGTGCAGCACCTGGCGAGGCGTCCTGCGCCGAATGGTTCGGATCCCTGCAGCGCCAGCTCGCGCGCGGTGCCACCCATGGGCACATCGACCAGCGCGAGATGCGCGCCGCGGCGGGTCTGGCGGCGGGTGCCTCGCTGTTCGACAGCATCGTCGTGTTCATGAACTATCCGCGCCGCGAGGCGGGCGGTCTGATTGCACGCGATCACTACGACGAGCACAGCCACTACCCGCTGGCGGTGCTCGCGGCTGCTGGTGACGACTGCGAACTCATCCTCATCCACGATCAGGGCAACATCGCCGACGCCGCGGCGGACCTGTTGCTCGATGCCCTCGGCGACCGGCTCACCGCCCTCGTCGGCCAAGCCGTCGACGCGCCTCTCGCTAGCTGGTTCGACGCCCCGCTCGCGACGCCCGCGGTGCTAAAGCTGCGACCGCTGCAGACGACCGCGCGCGCGCCGCTCGATCTGCTCCTGGACAGCATTGCCAGCCGGCCGGATGCCGTCGCGGTCAGCGATGGCTCCGAGCGCCTGAGCTATCGGCAGCTCGGCGCCACGGCGAGCGCCTACGCCGCGGAGCTGCGCAGGCAGGGGGTAGAACCCGGCAGCGCGGTGCTGCTGGTTGCCGAACGCGGCGCGGCGGCCATAGCAGCGCTGTGGGGCATCCTGTGGGCGGGTGCCGCCTACGTGCCCACGTCGCCCGCTGCGACGTCCGCACGGTTGCGCCAGATCGCGGCGAGCAGCGACGCGGTCGCGGTGGTTTGCGATCGCGAATTGGACCTCGCGCTGCCGAGGCTCGGCCTGCCCACGGCTGCGGCAGCGGGTGACGCGACGCTCGACCGAGCGCCGCAGGCCAGCGACACCGCTTACGTGATTCACACATCCGGCAGCACCGGCGAACCGAAGCCGGTAGCGGTTTCCCACGCGGCGCTCGCCCATTCGGTCGCAGCGCGGCTGGAGTTTTACGGCGCCGCGCCGCCTCGCTACGGGCTCTGCTCGCCGCTGTCGTTCGACAGCTCGGTCGCCGGGATCTTCTGGACGGCGGCAACCGGCGGCGAGTTGATCGTCGTTGACGAACCGACGCTGCTCGAACCACCCCGCTTCGCGCGGCGCATTTTTGAGACGGGCATAGACACGCTGCTGACCCTGCCCAGGGTGCACGCTGCGCTCATCGAGGCGGCGGCGAACGACGAACTGCGTTCGCTCGAGCGCGTGATCGTGGCGGGCGAAGCCTGCAGTTCCGCGCTCGCGCGTGCCCACCGCGACGCGCTGCCGCACACGCGGCTGTGCAACGAATATGGCCCGACGGAGGCCACCGTCTGGTGTGCGGCGTTCGAGCTGGCACCCGGCATGAGCGTCCTCGACGGGACGGCTACCCTCCCCATCGGTGAGGCGATCCCGGGGGTTAACCTCGCGGTCGAGGACGCGCGCGGACGGGGCCGACCGATGGGCGTCATCGGCGAACTGCTGGTCTCCGGGCCAACGGTCGCCGCGGCCAATCGCGCCGACGGTCGCTATGCGACCGGCGATCTGGTGCGCGTGCTAGACGGCGGTCTCATCGAATTTTGCGGCCGCAAAGACGAACAGCTAAAGATTCGCGGGCACCGGGTGGAGCCGGGTGAGATCGAAGCGACGCTCGCGACCCATCCGGTTGTCGCCGAGTGTGCGGTCCGGCTCGTCACCGAGGGCGTTACCGATGCGGCGCGGATCGCCGAAGCCCTGGCGGCGCTGCCCCCGTCTCAGGCGCTCGACATGCTGGCCGCCGTCGAGGCGGCCGACTTGGGCGCTGACGGTCAGGGCGACGTCCACCATTCAAACGAGCAGGTGCAGCGTGCGTAAGCTGAAGAGAAAGCCGGGCTTCGAACTCGTACTCGACGTGCGCGACGACGGTTTCATCGCGCCGCCCCACGACGCGCAGCGACAGTGGCTGCTGAACCGGGCCATAAACGAGTTCGTTTGGGATCTGGAGGCGCTCCATGCCCAGGCCGAGCGCTTTGTGCCCGGTCGCGTCGATCTGGCGCTGCTTGCGCGCGACGCCCAGGATCCCGCGCCCGACGACATCATGGAACTGTGGCAGCTACCGGTGATGGCCGCGATGGCGGATGTCGTGACCGCGCACGGCGGCGATGTGCTGGAGATCGGTTACGGCCGCGGCGAGTCGGCGCGCATGATCGCCGAGCGCGGCGTAGCCAGCCATACGATCGTCGAATGCGTCCCGCGCATCGCGGCAGAGTGCGAGCAGTGGGCGTCTACCCTGCCCGATCACAGGGTTAGCGTGCTGGCGGATCGCTGGGAAGCGCTGACCTCGCACTTCGGCCGTTATGACGGCATCTTTTTCCATACCTATCCGCTCGACGCGGAGGAATACGGCGAGGTCGCACGGCGCGCCGCAGCGGTCGCCGAGCCGTTCTTCGAGGTCGCGGCCGCGCACCTGAAACCCGGCGGCGCTTTCACCTATTTCAGCAACGAAATCGACTCGCTGTCGCGGCAGCATCAGCGGGAACTGCTGCGCCACTTCGCTGAGTTCAGCGTTCGACCCGTGCGTGACCTGCCGCTGCCCGAAGACGTGCGCGACACCTGGTGGATCGACGAGATGATCGTGGTCTGCGCCCGGAGCGCGGACCAATGAACGACTATTTGGAGCGGGTGCAGCGACTCGACCAGACTCAGCGCGCGGCGCTCGCGCGGGAGCTGCAGCTCGGTCGACCGCGGCTGGTGGCTTTCGTGGTACCCCGCGCCGATGCGACGGCGGATGCGGCGGCGCTGCGCGAGCATCTCGCTACGCGCGTGGCGGACTACATGCTGCCGGGCCGGTTCGTCACGACCACCGCGCTGCCGAGAACCGCGCACGGCAAGCTGGACGCACGGGCGCTGGAAGCGCTGCTGTCTGCGCCGGCCCGATCCCGCGGCGCGGACACGCCAAGCGCTGCGTCGCAGGACATCGCGGGCTTTCAGGGCGACGCGCAGACCATCGCAGCGACGCTGACGGAGATCTGGTGCGCGGTCCTTGATATGGAACGCATCTATCCGGACGACGACTATTTCGAGCTGGGCGGCGATTCGCTGGCGAGCCTGACGATCATCGCCCGCTGTGCCAAACAGAACATTCACTTCAGCCCCGCCGATCTCTTGCGGCATCCCACCATTGACAGTCTGACCGCCTGGCTCGCGGCGACGGGTGGCGTCGCTGCGGCCGAGCAGAGCGCCGCCGCCGAGCCCGCAGCAAAAACCGATGGCGACGCCGCCAGTCGAGCGGAAATGCTACGAGTTCTGAAGCTGGATGGCCGAGCTGACTGAGGCCGACATCGAGGACGTCCAGCCGGCCTCGCCGCTGCAGCGCAGCATGCTCTATGCCTGCCTGGCCGAGCCTGCTGCCGGTCACTACGTCGATCAGTTTTCGCTGTCCCTGACGGACGGAGCAGCGCTTGAGCCGGCGCTGCGGCTGCTCGCGGGCCGGCACGCGGCGCTGCGCAGCTTTTTCGTCTGGCGCGAGCAGGAAGCGCCGATGGTTGTCGCAGTGAGCACAGCTAGCGTCGCTCTGGAGCGCGCCGACGGCCCGCTCGACGCATTCCTCGCGGCCGATCGCGCGCGCGGCTTCGAGCTCGACAAACCCGCGCCGATGCGCGTGACGCTGGTGGACATCGCGCCTCGTACGGCTGCGAATCCGGCCGAAGGCGCTCTCCACTGCGTGCTGACGTTCCATCACGCGCTCCTGGACGGTTGGTCCATCGCCCGGCTCACTAACGAGTTGCTGGAAAACATGGCGACCATCGCCGCTGGCAAGCACGTTGAATCGGGACCAGCGACGAGGCTCGGCGCGTCAGTCGCCAGCGCCGTGCGCTGGCCGACAAGTCTAGACGGCGCAACGACCACCGATACGCTGAGTATCGTGGAGACGCTGCCGCTGCCCGGCGCTGTGATCGCAGATGGCTTCGGCGAGATCGCCCGGGACATACCACGGGCGACCGCCCTGGCCGCGTGGCTGCGCGAACAACGGCTGACTTTTCCCAGCCTGCTGCACGCGCTTTGGGGCCTGGTCGCGAGCTATCTTGCGGGCGAGCCGGAGGCCGTGTTTGGCAGCGTCGACGGCGGCCGCGCCGGACTCGCGGACGATGCCCTCGGCATGCATCTGCGGCTGCTGCCGATACGCGCGGTCGCGGACCCCGAGCTGGCTCTCGCAGACTATCTGCACAGGATCCACGAGAGCCTGTGGGAATGGCAAAGCACCGCGCCGCCGGCCCCGGGCGACATGGCGGTCCGGCTGGGACGCACAGCGTCCGACGGGGTCGGCGCACAGCCCTTCTCGGTCGTCGTCGTGGCGCAGAACGCGCCCGCGATCGAGCTGCCGGCCGGGGTCGCCGATCTCGTGGGGCACGAGCAGGCCGACGTGCCGCTGCAAATCTCCGGCGCGCTGACGCCGAGTCCGGTGCTGCTCTTACGCTGGGCCGCACCGAGACTCGACGCCGAGCGCGCTGCGCTGCTCGCCGAACTGCTGCTCGCCGCGCTGGACCTGCTGCTGGCCAGCGATTCCGGCGCCACTATCGGCTCGCTGCAGCTCGGACTCGCGAATCGCCTCGGCCGGCAGGTTCGCGGACGCGCCGTCGAGCGGCCCCCGTTTCGACCGATCGAGCGCTTCCTCGACCGCTGCGCTTGCGCACCCGACGCGGCGGCGCTGATCGACGCTGCGGGCGAGCTGAGCTACGCGGATCTAGCGCGCCTCGCCGAGCGCTATCGACTGCGTCTCGCAGGCGCTGGCGTGACGCCCGAGAGCCATGTGGTCGTGCTGCTACCCAGGGGACGCGAAGCGATCGCCGCGCAGCTCGGCATCCTCGCGCTCGGCGCCGCCTACGTGCCGCTCGATCCCGAGGCGCCGCTGCCGCACCTGCGCCGCCAGCTTGCGCCGCTAGCGCCGGCCGCGCTGGTTGGCCGCCCGGCCGTCGCCGATCTCCTCCCCTGCCCCGTCGTCCCCCCGCCTGCCGATGCTGACCTGGGCAGCGATGCCCCGCTGCTGTCGTCGGGCGCCGCGGGCGACGTGCTGTGCATCAGCTTCACCTCAGGGAGCACCGGCGAACCCAAACCGGTTGCGCAGCGCGCGGCCGCGCTCGGCAATCGCTGCGACTGGTACTTGAACGCATTTCCGACGACCGCGCGGGACGTGTTTGCGCAGCGCACGCCGGTCACCTTCGTCGACGCGATCGCCGAGTGGCTCACGCCGCTTGTCACAGGCGCGCGGCTCGTCGTGATCGAAGAGTCGACGGCGCGCGACCTTCGAGCGTTCGCCGCGGCCCTGCGAGACCAACGGATCACCCGGCTGACGCTCGTTCCCTCCTACCTTGGCGCGCTACTCGAGCAGCTACCACAGGCCGCGCTGCCCGATCTCGAGCTGTGCGTCGTGAGCGGTGAGAGCCTGTCCGGCGCGTTAGCAAAACGCGCCCTCGAACGGCTGCCGCAGTGCCGGCTGGTGAACCTGTACGGTTCGACCGAGGTCGCGGCCGACGCCTGCTATCACATCGTCGAGGCGGCGGACTGCGAGGCCGTGGGTGTGTCGATCGGCGCCCCGATCGACAACCTCGACGCGTGGATCGCAAACCCTGTCGGCCTGCCGCTGCCGCGGCTTGCCCGGGGTGAGCTGGTGCTGTCCGGCGCGGGTCTGGCCCGCGGCTATGGTGTGGCCGGGCCGTCCGGTCCCGCTTCTGGCTTTAGACCGGCCGATCCGGCGCTCGGTTTGCCCGCCGCTTTTCACACGGGGGACATGGCGTCGCTTGCCATAGACGGCCTGCTCAATTTTCACGGCCGGCGCGACCGCCAGCTGCAGATCAACGGCCAGCGCGTAGAGCCCGGTGCTATCGAGACGCGCCTGCTGGAACACGCGGCCGTGACGACCGCGGCGGTTGGCGCTGACGCTCAGGGGCTTTATGCCGGCGTCGAGTCCACGCTGGACGTGACCGAGCTGCGCGCCTGGCTTGCGGAACGGCTACCGGGCTATCTGCTGCCCACGCGCTGGCACGTCGCGCCGACGCTACCGCGACTGCCGAGCGGTAAGCTGGACCGAGATGCGCTCGCGGCTCAGGTTCGCAAGCTCAGCGGTGCGGCCGCCCAACGCGAGACGCACGACGAGCCGCGCGGCGTGCAGGAGACCGACCTGTTCGGCCTCCTCTGCCCGCTCTGGTCAGAACTGCTGGATCAGCCCGTGCAGGCGACCACCGACTTCTTCGCCGCCGGCGGCGACTCGCTGCAGGCCATGCGCATGATCGCTCGAGTCGAGCGCATGCTGGGTATTCGCGTGCCCCTCGTCGCGCTGACGAAAACGCCGCGACTCGGCGCGTTCGTGCGCGCGCTGTGTCGGGAGCCGGAGGTCGAGCAGCCCTCGGCGCTGCTGTCGCTCAGGCGTCCCGACGACGGCGCCGTTTCGGTGCTGTGTGTCCACGGCGATGCCTTCAACCTGCTGCCGCTGTTGCCGACGACCCGGCTCGACTGGCTGACCCAATGGGGCGATCGAATGGCCCTGGTCCGTGGCGCCGGCGCGCCGCCGGCGGAGACGATCGCCGAGACGGCGGAACGCTACGTCGCGCTCATGGGTTCGGACCGCCCGGACCTGCTGGTCGCCGCCTGCGGCGCGGCCGTCATCGCCATCGAGATGGCGCGCCTGCTGGCTGCCGACGAGCGTTCGGTGCATCTCGTGCTGATGGATCTGCCGCTGGGTGAACTGCGCGATCCGGCGACCGAGACATCGCGAGCGCGGGCGCTGGCGACCGAGCTGCTGGTTAACCCGGCGGACACTCTGCGCAAGACGGCGCGCTGGTTCGCGAACCGCACCGGCGCGGCAGGGCTGCAGCTCGAGCGACGTCGCGCGCGGTTGCTCGCCAGTGCGAACGCAGGTCGGCGTATGAGCGATGAGGACGCCCGCGATCTCTGCGATCTGCAGTTGGCGCAGGCGCTGGGGCACTACGTACCCGAGCCCTATGCCGGCGACATCGATCTGGTGTTCTCGCGCGCGTGGCGACGCACGGAAAATGCGCGGGCGGCGGTGCCGGAGTTCTGGCGAGACGCTTTCAACGGTGAGGTCGCGCTGCACCTGTCACCGGCCCGGGAGCACAACGATCTGCTGTACGGCGACAGCGCCGAGTTCGTCGCAGAGCTGATTCGGCGGCGCTTGGGAGAGCGCGGTTAGGCGAGTTGGTCCCTTCGCTATTCGATCGCTATTCGATCGCTATTGGATGCCGAGCAGCGATTTTACGATGCGACCCAGCGGGATGTCGACGTCGAACGCACGCTCGATGAACCAGTAAGTCGCGACGAAGATCAGCAGCAGCGCAGCGAGCGGCATGACGTAGCGCGCGTACAGCGTGGACCTGCGCAGCAGCAGCAGCGCGGGTACGAGCACAGCCACGATCACCAGCTGACCGGCCTCGACGCCAACGTTGAAGCCGAACAGCGACCAGCCCAGATAGCGATCGGGTATGCGCATATCGCCGAGAAAACCCGCGAAGCCGAAGCCGTGAAACAGGCCAAACAGGATCACGATCCAGTAGCTCTGGATGCCGAAGCGTGGCCACAGAATGTGCAGTGCCGTGACCGCGATCGACGCCGCGATGATGGACTCGACGAGGCGTCCTGGAAGCTCGATGACGCCGAGCATCGCGAGGCTCAGGGTAATCGAGTGCGCGACGGTGAATGCGGTGACGATGCCAAGTATGCGCCACAGCGGCTCGCGCACGCTCTCCGCGCCTTGCCAGCGACCGTCGCGCCGCACCATCACGGCAGGCAGCAGCAGCGTCAGTAAAAACAGGATGTGATCGATACCCGTTGCGATGTGATCCATCCCGAGGGCGATCATGCCGCGCAGCCCGGTCAGGAAAGAGCCTGGCTGGACGCTGAGAGTCTGACGCGGGTTCGCCGCCGAAAACTGCAGCGATACCATCGCCTCGTTGGCGAGCGTCGCGCTTTCCCAGTGATTCTCGATGACGACCAGGCTCGCGCGTCCGGGCAGTTCGCTTTGAAACAGTCTGTTGGTTATGTCCAGGCTTTCAGGCTGGACGCTGAGCGTCTGTTCGGCCACGAAACCGATGGATACGAAGTGACCGAAATCGGTCAGGTATGAGTCGATGTCTGTGGGCTGCAGGCGCAGCCGCTCGCCGTCGATGCGCAGCTCGAGTCGGGCCGCGATATAGGCCCACGCCGGCGCCTGTATGGCGCGGATGGCGCCTCTGGTCGCCGTTCCGTCAGCCGCGATCTGCGTGCCGAGCGCGTCGTTCAGGTCGCCTAGCGTAAAATCCACCTTGCCGGCCATTGCGTCGGCGTCGATGGTTAGAAAGACGTAACTCTGCTCCGGCGCGTGGGCGTTGGAAAACGGCGCTGACAGCAGCGCCGCGAGCAACGCAATGAGGGCGGCGGCAAACATCGCCGGGCGCCGCGCGCGATTCGATTGGGGCGCAGTGCACATGGCTGTCGTGGCAGAAAGCAACATTTTCGCAGTATCCCACAGCGCCGTGAACGCGGCGTTGCGATCCGTCGCGGCGCAAGTGCTCGCTGGTTATCGCTCCCGGTTGCCTCATGCGGGTGCGGCGCTTCGGCGGGTGTAACGCACGGTGCGGCAAACAACAGCGCTCGAGCGGTTCGAACGTCTCTGGTTGGCGAAGGCGTTCCTGCGCGAGTTTGTGCTGTTCTATCCGGTTTACGCGCTGTACATGGCCGATCGCGGTGTGACGCCAGCCGCTTACGGCGCTCTGCTTGCGGCGTGGGCGCTCACCGTCCTGCTCGCCGAAGTCCCGAGCGGCGTGCTCGCGGATCGCTTCTCTCGCCGCGCGCTGTTGATGGTCGGCGGCGGGCTGCGCGGAGCGGGTTTTCTGCTCTGGTGGCTGTTACCCGACGTCACCGGTTTCGCTCTCGGCTTCGTCCTGTGGGGACTCGGCTCCGCCGCAGAGTCCGGCGCAAACGAGGCGCTGCTCTACGAAACGCTGGTTGAGCTGGACGCTGCGGAGCAGCTCGAGCGGATTCTGGGTCGCGGCGAGGCTAGCGGCGGTATCGCGGTGCTGCTCGCGCTGGGCGCCGGCGGGTTCGTTGCCCAGCACGGCATCGGCTGGGTGGCCGGCGCTAGCGCGGCCGCCGCCATTGCGCACACGGGAATCGTCTACGCGGGCCTGCGCGAACCGGTGCGCGCAAGCGCCTCGCGCTCTTCGCGTTTGATCGCGGTGAGGGGCCTGGCCGGCGTTGCAGGCAGTCTGGCGCTGCGACGCGCGCTGCTCGCGTGTGTTCTCGTTACGGCCTACTTCGGTGCGCTCGACGAGTTCTTCGCGCCGCTGCTCGGCGATCTGCTGGCGCAGGATCTGCGCGTCGTTGGCACGGCGCTCGCGGGCCTGTATCTGTGTCGAGCGATCGGGCTAGCGGGCGCGCACCGTGTGCGGTCGCGACTGGGCATCTGGATGGCAGCACTTTGGGGCGTCATCGCCCTGTTGGTGGGTACGCTGATCGGCGGCGCGGCAGCCACCTTAGCGGGCCTTGCCGTCTTCGCTTTCGCATTCGGCGTTGCCGAGGTGCTCACGAGCGCGGCGCTGCAACGGGCGATCACGGGCGACTCGCGCGCGACGCTGACGTCGCTCGCCGGCCTGGGTCAGGAACTGCTGTCGCTCGTCGCGTTCGTGTTCGTCGGCGCGCTCGCCCAGGCCACCGACTGGCGCACGAGCTTCGTCGCGCTTGCGTGCGGCGGACTCGCGTTGATCGTCAGCGCAGCCGTTTACCGCGCACGCTGGTGAGGGATTCGTCTGTGACGATGACGCGGACGGGCACCGCGTGCCGCGGCAGATGCGCGCGCGCGTGTTTGCGCACCAGGGCCTTCGGATTGGCGCAGTCGCTGTCGGGATTCAGCCGCACCCGTGCCACGACGACGTTGCCCATGAGATCGTTCGGTTCGCCGCTGACCGCGCACTCGATGACCTCAGGCAGCGATTCGATGCAGCGCTCTACCTCAGCGGGGAAGACCTTCTCGCCGCCGACGTTAATCAGGTCGGACTCGCGGCCGAGCACGCGCAGCCAGGGACCGTCCTGTTGCACCCGGTCATCGGTGCAGTACCACCCCTCGTCCGCTGCCGGGTGACCTGCACCACTGCGGTTCAGATAGCCGAGCATCGTGCCGGAGGCGCGCACCCAGAGCACGTCGTCGACCACCTTGACTTCACAGTTCGGGCTGTCGATGCGGATCCAGCTAGGGTCGTCGGCGCGAGTGCGGGAGCGCGGCGCGCCAAACTCCGACGTACCGTACTTCTGCAGGAGCGTCACGCCGGGCAAGCATTGGGCGAGCGTCGCGCTGGTCGCCGGGTCGGGCGGCTCGCTGCCGAACGTGATGATCTCAAGGCTCGACAGGTCGTGTGCCTCGTGGGCTCGCGACAGCAGCAGCAGTCGCAGAAACGAAGGCGATGCTGGCAGGACCTGTGCGCGGCTGGCGGCGATCGCCCGGCACACGGCCTCGGGCGAGCGCGCGCTGGGCACGACGAGACAGCCGCCCGCAAACAGCGTGTACAGCAGCGTGTCGATACCCGCGATGTGATCGAGCGCTAAGAGCGCGATCGTCGACTTCGCTTTGGCGACCCCTGCGAGATGGGTGCAGAACGCCTCGGCGTCGTGCAGGACTGCCTTGGGGTCGCCGCTCGAACCCGAAGAAAACACGACGAAGCCGCCATGGCGACGCGAGCGTAGCTCATCGAGCAACGCGTCGGCCGCGACCTCCTTATCGTGTGGCTGCCGCTGTTCGATGAGCTGTTCGTTGACGCCATCGTCCTCGCCGGTCCCGGCTTCGAACCGATAAAGCCTGCGTGCGCGGGCGTCGCGACAGCGTGCCTCCAGGTGCGGCGCGTCGGGTGCGAGCATGACGGCCACCGCGCGCAGTTCAAACAGCGCGAGCAGCGCGGCGATCGCATCGGCTTGAAAGCCGGTGGCCAGGCCGACCGGCTCGCCGGCGGCGACCCCGCGGGCGGTGAATTCCTGTATCCACCGGCTGCGCCTGTCCGCCAGGTCGGCGTAGGTGGTGACCGCAGCACCGGCAACAACCGCTGGTCGCGACGCGAAGCGCGCGAGTCCGTCGGCGAGCAGGGCGAGATGGTTACTCACGATTCCGAGTCAGAAGACCCCGCCGAGGTAGACGACCTGTCCGGTCACGAAGTCGCTCTCCGGTTTCAGAAAGAAGTCGACGGCGTTGCCGACGTCCTCCATCTTGCCCATGCGGGGCAGGCACTGGCGCGCGATAAGCCGCTCCATCTTGTCGTCGGCCACGCCGCGGATCAGGTCGGTATCCACAGGCGTCGGCCCGATCGCATTGACCGTGATGTTGTAGCCGCCCAGTTCGCGCGCAAAGACCTGGGTGAAGTTCTCGACTGCCGCCTTGGAGGCTGCGTAGACGGCCTCCCCCTCGAGACGCAGCGGGGTAGCAACGGTCGCGAAGTTCACAATCCGGCCCGCTCGCTTCGGAATCATCAGCTTGGCCGCCTCGCGACACAGCAGGAAGGTGCCGAACACGTTGGTGCGAAAGATCCGCTCCACGGTCGCCATCGGTGTCAACACCGCCGCGTTCATGGATGCGATGCCGGCGTTATTGATCAGCGCGTCGAGCGTGCGCGCCTCGCGCCGCACGGCGCGCAGCATGCCGGCGACGCCCCGTTCATCGGCCACATCGATCGCGAAGTGACGATAGCGCTCGTGGGCCAGATCCGACTCGTCACGGCTGCAGCCATAAACCGTCCAGCCGGCCGCGAGGTAGCGCTCGCTCAGGTACCGACCGATGCCCTTGCGCGTTCCCGTGATGACGACGGTGCGCGTCATGCTGCGGACATCTCTCCCAGCACAAACTCGACCAGTGAGCCGACGTTTCGGTAGGGGCTATTCGCCATCGACATCGCCTTCTCGCTGGCGAGCACGACCTCGGTGTCGAACGACTCTTCGACGCGCGCCTCGATATCGACGATCAGAGACACGAGCGACAACGAATCGAGCGCCTCGTCACCGTCGAAGATGACGGTCGTCTCGCTGACGTCACGCAGGTGATCGTAGTCCAGCTCCTCGTTCAGCTCCGCGATGGCATCGCGGATCAGATCGACGACTGCGCTGCGGTGCTCCGCGGGCGTCGCGGGCGAACTGGGCATGGGGTCCCTCTTCAGATGTCGCTAGGTTTGGTCGCGATCTTACTGCAGCCCCGCCACCGGTAATGTGCTTTTTGTGCGTCTTGTGTAACCGATGTCGCGATCTGTGATGTCCCGCTGCTGGGCGGCAGGCGATGCGCTCGATCAATCGCGTCGTTTCATCAGGGTCTTGGCGGGATTGCCCTGCAGAATCTGATTCGACTTGTAGCGCCTGCTCACCAGGCTGTTTGCGGCAACGATGACGTTGTCGCCGATCTCCGCGCCGTCGGTGATCGTGCAGCCCGAGCCGATCCAAACGTTAGCGCCAATGCGTATGCCTTTCGATACGCTGCCGAGATCCTCTAGATGGGTATCGAGCGCGCCGTGCTGATAATTGGTCGCAACGATATTGACGTTCGCACCGCAGATGAAGTTATCGCCAACTTCGATCCCGCCGGGTCCCGCGGCGATGAAACAGCCTGTGGCGATGCCGGCGCGCGCGCCAAAGTGGACCGGCCCGTCCAGCGCCTTAATCTTGGTGAACGACCCGACGACCGCGTTGTGGCCAAAACTCAGGCTGTCGCTCAGGTCGACCTCGGCCCGCGGACTGATCTTGGCGCGGTAGCGCCACCAGTAGTAGGCGCTGACCGCCACGCTGGGAATGAGCATGCGCTGCAGGCCCTTCATGCGGCGCGAGCGCGCTGAGCGTGTCACCTGAGGGGGATTGTCGGGGAAGTCGGTCAACTTAGGTGCTCAAATGGTCCGGGCGCGCGAGCGCGCGGGGTGGTGCGCTGCGTGCTTCAGCGACGCCGCGCCGACCGCCGCGCGGGCGCGCATCATACCAACACCTGGGGCACCAAAAGCGTGTTCCATGCCTGCGCCTACCGAGCGCAACGACGGGGAAGCCTGATTCTGCGACATCGGACCGGCGTCGCCACAACCGCGCCCGTGCTTTGCTGTGCGGTGGCCGACATTCTTGCGGTGTGGCATTAGGTTTGCCGCTGGAGCGCTCTTACAATGCATCCAGTTCGACCATGACTTGAAGTAAGCCAGGTGTCCGCAGTCGGTTCACAAGCAGAACATTCACAGTTCGCGGGCACGGCGGCGACGCGAGGCGACGTCGCGTCGAGTGGCCTCCTGCTGGACGCGCACGTGCACGTACATCCCGCCTTCGACTGTGACCGTCTGCTCACCAGCGCTGCGATGAACTTCGCGGCCATAGAGTGTCCCAGCGCGCTGCGGGTACTCGCCCTCACCGAAAGCGCGAACGACGATTGGTTCGGCAGCCTAAGTGCGACCGCCCCTGCCGGCGCCTGGCGCCTCGAACACCTGGGCCCGCTGACGGCGCGCTTCGCGCACGCCCGGCTCGGCGCGCTGCACGTGCTGGCGGGGCATCAGATCGTTTGCGCCGAAGGTGTTGAGGTGCTGACCCTGGGGATGGGCGACAAGCTCAGCGACGGTCAGCCCGCGCGCGAGGTGATCGAGGCCGCCCTCGCGGCGGCCGCGCTGCCCGTGCTGCCCTGGGGATTCGGCAAGTGGATCGGCGCGCGGGGCAGAGTTGTAGAGACCCTTTTGGACGCGTTCGGACCGCGCCTCGCTCTCGGCGACAACGGTGGTCGACTGCGCTGGACGAAGCCAGCGGATCTCTTGATTCGAGGCCGCGCCGCCGGCCATGCGCTCTTGCCTGGCAGCGATCCCCTGCCCTGGTCCGGCGAAGAGGATACCGTTGCCCGCCGCGGCATCTGGATCGACGGTGAGTTTGCGCCTGAGAGCTTGACCGAGGATCTGCACCAGGCGCTCGCGTCGGGTAACCGGCAGCGTGAGTTCGGCGCCGGCGAGAGCACACTGCGGTTCTGCCGCAATCAGCTCGTTATGCAGTGGCGCAAGCGGGTGGGCTCGTGAGTCTGTCAGGCGTCGCCGACGCTCCCGAGCGCCTACCGCGCAGGATGCTGGCGCTCGCGCCGCAGCCGTTCTTTACGCCGCGAGGTACGCCCTTTTCTGTCTACTACCGCAGTCTGGTGACCGCCGAACTTGGTTTCGAGGTAGACCTGTTGACCTATGGTCAGGGCGAGGACGTCGATCTACCCGGCGTCAACATCATTCGCGGCCCGGCGCTCGAGTTTCTGGGCAAGGTGCGGACGGGTCCGTCCGCGCTGAAGCTCGTGCACGACCTGTTCATGTTCGTGCGCTACCTGATTCTCATGATTCGCCATCGCTATCCCGTGGTCCACGCGCACGAGGAGGCGGTATTCTTCGCCGCGATCACGAAGCCGCTGTTCGGTTTCAAGCTGGTATACGACATGCACTCGAGCCTGCCGGAGCAGCTCGAGAATTTCGGTTACTCCAAGAGCCGTCTGCTGAAGCGCGTCTTCGAGTTTTTGGAGCGGCGCTCGCTAGTGGCCGCCGATGCGATCATTACGATATGCCCCGCCCTGCAGGACCAGGTGCGCAATCTCGCACCCTGGGCCATGGACAAGCACGAACTGATCGAAAATTCGATCTTCGAGGATGTTCGCTTCGTAACTTCCGCGCTGCGCGCGCCCGAGACGGAACCGCGCGAATCACTGCCGGACGCGCGGGCGCTCGCTAAGGGCGCGCGGGCCGTGGTCTACGCGGGAACGCTGGAACCCTACCAGGGTATCGATCTCCTGATCGCCGGCGTCGCCCTCTTGGCGGCGCGTCGTGATGACTTTCGACTCATCATCGCAGGGGGCAGCGAGCCTCAGGTCGAGCACTATAAACGGCTCGCATCGGATGCAGGCGTAGCGGAGGTCGTTACCTTTTTGGGACAACTGCGACCACTCGCCGCCCGGCACCTGGCCGAGACTGCGGACATCATCCTCTCGCCGCGCTCCAGCGGCACCAATACGCCGCTCAAAACCTATGAGCAGCTCGCGTGCGGTGTGCCGCTGGTGGCGACGGAGATCTACTCGCACACGCAGGTGCTGGACGAGACCATGGCCGTTTTGGTGCCGCCGAGCGCGCAGGGATTGGCCGATGGCATCGAACGGCTGCTGGCAGAAGACGGACTGGGCGCGCGTCTGGTCGCGCGAGCGCAGCAGCACTATGCGGCCCACTACGCACGTCCGGCCTATACCGCGAAGCTCACGCGCCTGCTCGAACGGGTGCACTAGTGTGCGGCATAGCCGGCTATGCCGGACCCGACGCCGACCGCTTCCAGCACGAGCTTGTGAATCGCATGTGCGAGACGCTGACGCATCGAGGGCCGGACGACTGCGGCGTCGCCCACTTTGATCGCGCGCACCTCGGTATGCGCAGGCTCGCCGTGATCGATCTGGATGGTGGCAGGCAGCCGATCAGTTCGGCGGATGGCAGCGTTACGGTCACCTTCAACGGCGAGATCTACAACTATAAGTCACTGCGCCGTCGACTCATGGCCGAGGGCGCGACCTTCTCGACCGAGTCCGACACCGAGGTGATTGCCAACGGCTACCGGCACTGGGGTGAGAAGATACTCGCGAGCCTGAACGGCATGTTCGCGATAGCGATCGTCGATCACGAGCGTGCCAGAGTAACGCTCGCCCGCGATCCACTTGGCATCAAGCCGCTGTATGTCGCCCGGGACGGCCAGACCCTGTTTTGGGGCTCGGAGATCAAGGCGCTGCTCGCCGTGCCGAGCCTGCCGCGACGGCTAGACGTCGAGCGTCTGCGTGAGTTTCTCGCCTGGGAGTACGTGCCCGGCACGGGAACGCTGCTTGCGGACGTTACTCAACTCGCGCCCGGCGAACTGCTGCACCTCGACCTGAGCAGCGGTCGCGACCGGCGCGCGCACGTTTGGCGCCTGCCTACCGAAGCGGTCGATGAGTCGCTGAGCGAGGATGCCTGGCGAGACCGCGTGGACGGCGCCATCGGCGCTGCCGTTCGCGAGCAGTTAGTCGCCGACGTGCCACTGGGTGCGTTTTTGTCGGGCGGCGTGGATTCGTCGCTGATCGTGGCCAACATGGGCGAGGCGCAGACGTTTAGCATCGGCTTCGACGACCCCTCGTACAACGAGCTCGCGTATGCCCACGAGGTGGCCCAGCACCTGGGCGTCGAGCATAAGAGCGAGGTACTTGAGCCTCAGGTTGTGGACCTGTTCGACACCCTGATGACGCACCTCGACGATCCGATCGGCGACTTCTCCATCTTTCCCACGTTCCTGGTCAGCCGCCTGACGCGCCGCCACGTTACCGTGTCGCTGTCCGGCGACGGCGGCGATGAGTTGTTTGGCGGCTACGATACCTACGTCGCCAATCATCTCGCCCGCTACTACGACGCGCTGCCCGGCTTGCTGCGGCGCTCGGTGGTACCCGCGGTCGCCGATCTGTTGCCCCCCGCCGCTCAGAAAAAGGGACTGGTCAACAAGATCAAGCGTTTCGCTGAAGGCGCTCGTTTGCCGGAAGACCTCGGTCACACCCGCTGGCGATTGTTCGCGACTGAGGAGTCGCTCGGGCAGCTGCTGGTGGGTGACGCCGCGCGCGCAAGTGACGTCTACGGCCACGTGCGCGCGCTGCGCCGCGAGGCAGCAGCGCTCGATCCGATCAATCAGGCGCTGTACATCGATACGCGCAGCTATCTGGTGGACAACTGCCTCACCAAGGTCGATCGGATGTCGATGGCCGTGTCGCTGGAGGCCCGCGTGCCCTTTCTCGCGCGCGAACTCGTGGAACTGGCGTTCTCGATACCCGGCCGCTACAAGCTCGATGGTACGCAGACCAAACCCCTGCTGAAGTCGATCGCGGCGGAGCAGGTGCCGCGAGACTGCGTCTATCGGGGTAAGGAAGGCTTCAGCATACCGATCAAGCAGTGGCTGTCGGGTCAGTTTCGCCCTCTGGTCGAGCGCTATCTGGATCCAACGCGTCTGCGAACACAGGGCCTGTTTAATCCCGATACGGTGCAGCGTCTCGTTGCGGAACACTTCAGCAATCGCGCTAACCACTCGCACGTGCTCTGGAGCTCGATCGTGTTTCAGGCCTGGTGCGAGCGCTGGCGCGTGGAGACGCCCTGATGCGCGCCGTAGTCACCGGCGCGACCGGCTTCACGGGTGGGGCGCTGGCGCAGCGGCTCGTGGCTCTCGGCCACGACGTGCTCGCACTGGTCCGCGCGAGTTCCGATACCCGCAATCTACAAGCGGCGGCCATCGAAACCCGAGTGGTCGATCTCAACGACGCCTGTGCGGTTCGCGCCGCACTCGAACCGGGCGACACGGTGTTTCATATCGCGGCCGCGTATCGTGCCGAGCACGCGGACGAGGCGGAGTTCGTCGCCGTCAACGTCGACGCGACGCGGGTGCTGCTCGAAGCCGCTCTCGCGCGGGGCGCGCGGCGTTTCGTGCACTGCTCGACGGTCGGCGTGCAGGGTGCCATCGAGGCGCCGCCTGCGAGCGAGGACTATCGCACCGCGCCAAACGATCACTATCAGGCGTCCAAGCTCGAGGGCGAACGACTGGCACTGACATACTGCGAGCGTGGACTCGACGTCACCGTCGTCCGGCCGGTGGGGATTTACGGTCCAGGCGACACTCGCTTTCTGAAGCTGTTTCGCGGGGTCTCGAAGGGCTGGTTTCTGATGATCGGTGACGGCGAGACCCTCTATCATCTCACCTACATCGATGATCTGATCGACGGCTTCCTGCGGGCCTCCGAGCATCCCGCCGCGGTGGGTGAGGTATTCACAGTCTGTGGCGCGCGCTACACCACCCTGAACGAACTCGTTGGACTCGTCGCTCAATCGCTCGATCGCCGGCCGCCGCGACTGAAAGTTCCCGCGGCTCCCGTGCTCTTGGCCGCTCACGTCTGCGACTGGATCTGCAAACGACTAGGCTTGGCCTCTCCCCTGTATCCGCGGCGTGTCGAGTTTTTTCTGCTGGATCGCGCTTTTACCCACGCGAAGGCGTCGACCCTGCTCGACTATAGACCGCGCGTGGATCTCGAGGAGGGCCTTGCCCGCACGCGCGACTGGTATCGCGACGAGGGTCTGCTGTGAGAGGTTGGTTCGAAGCTCGAGCGCGGGGTTCGCGGCGATGATCGCTTGGCTCGCTCCACTGCTCGCGGCCGCCGGCTGCTACGTTGCCGCAGCGCTCGCACAGGGACTGAGTCTTACGGTGCTCGGCGTCGTGCTGCGCGCGGTGGCGCTGTGGTGGCTCGCAGCCTATCTGGGATACGGCGTATCGCTGGCCCTGGGCGCCTGTCTGGTTGCCGCGATCACCGGCTGCGCTCTGCTGACCGTGAGTCGTTGGCTGCTGCAGGTGCTGTTTGCGCTGCTGGCCTGTGTCTGCGTCCTCGCCGCGCCCCAGCCGCTCTACTGGCCGCTGCTACTCGGCCTGATCGTTGCCGATCAGACTCTCGGCCTGATTGTCGAGCGCGTGCCGCCACTGTGGGAGGCGCCAAACTGGCTGCTGGCGTGCGCCCTGGTAGCGGTCGTCGGCACTGGCGTTGTAGCGTCGCGCTGGGTGATCGGCATCGCGCAGCCCCCGGCGACCGAGCGTACGTTGCAGACCCTGCCCGGCGCCTTGGTGGAGGGCGATCCGCGTTTGTGGATGCGCCTCGAGACCAACGCCGCCGGCGCAATCTGGATCGATCGACGCGCGGCGCCGGGCGGCCGCTGCGCCCTGCTCTTTCACGGCGCGCACGCAAGCGGCAGCCTGCAGAGCACGGCGCGCAGCCTGGTGCGCAGCCTGCGGCTGGCCGGTTACCGGACGCTGGCGCTGGACCACCCAGGCTACGGCGCCTCGCCCGCGCCCACGAGCGATGCGGTTGCCGCCTGGGATCCTGCAGTCCTCACCGCTCACGCCGTCGAGCGTGCCCGCCAGCTCGGCTGCACTCGGCTGTTGCCGGTAGGACATTCGATGGGGGTCACGGAGGCCCTGCGACTCGGCTACGCCGCGCCCGCGCAGCCTGGCATCGAGCGCGTGCTGCTGCTGGGGGCTGGGCTGTTCGAAGACAATGGATCGACGGACGCCTACTGGCACGACCGCTTTCATATCGACCGCGGCCTGCAGCGGCGCCTTGGACTCGAGCGCTGGCGCGAGATTCGCGATGCCTACTATCGCAACGAAGCGTACTGCGCAGACCGACGGCGACGGCAGGCCGGCGTAGGACTCGACTACCTGACATTCGCCCACGAGCACGCCAATCTCGTGGCGAGCCGTGACCGCCTGTGGCGCTGTCTGGAATTCATCGATTCGCGCCGCCGAGAGTTACCCACCTCGCACTACCTCGACGCGTTCACGCTTGGTCCGCTGACGATCCTGCAGTACGGCGCCATTGGTGCTCTGCGCGAGCATCTGCAGACCCTGCGACCGGCGGGCGGTTAACTGTCTTGCCGAAAGCGTCTCTGCGGATCAAAACGTGACCGCTCGTCGTGCTCACTAGGGACGCATTGTTTAAGATCGCTCCTGACGATGACTTCTGTCGATGAATCCTGACGATGAAGCCTGACGATGGATAGCTTGGCACTGTGAACCACCCGCACATCGAGTTAGATCGCGAACGGACCAGCGAACGAGCCGCGAGGCTCGAGCTTTCGCTGGTGGTGCCTATGTTCGAGGAAGAGGACAACGTCTGGCCGCTGTTCCAGGCGATCGACGCTGCGCTCTCCGCCTACCCGAGCTGGGAAGTCCTGTTCGTCGACGACGGCAGCAGTGATGCCACCCTGGGGCGCCTGGTGGTGCTTGCCGAGCGCTATCCGCAGGTTCGAGTGGTTGCGCTGCAGACCAACGCCGGCCAGACCCCCGCTATGGTGGCGGGCATAGAGCACGCTCACGGCGAGACGATCATCACAATGGACGGCGATCTCCAGAATGACCCCGCGGACATTCCCGCGTTTCTGCGTGAGATCGAGGCCGGCTACGACATTGTCGTCGGCTACCGCGTCAATCGGCAGGACAAGTTCTTGTCGCGCAAGCTGCCGTCCTATATCGCCAATCGCCTCATCGGCTGGGTCACCAACGTGCCCATTCGTGACAACGGCTGCTCGCTGAAGGCCTATCGCCGCAGCGTGATTCAGAACATCCCGCTGTATTCAGAGCTGCACCGCTTCATTCCCGCCATGGCGTCACTGGCCGGCAGCCGGCTGAAGGAAATACCCGTGCGGCATCACGCGCGCATTCACGGTGAGTCGAAGTACGGGCTGTCGCGTACGCTCAAGGTGATTCTGGATCTCGTCGTCGTACGCATGCTGCTCACGACCCTGGGGCGACCGATCAAACTGTTCGCCTTTCTCGGTGTCCCACCCTTGCTGCTGAGCATGCTGTTTGTCGGGATGGGTACGTATCACGTGTACGCGTCGAGCAAGCCGTCGATATTCTTCGGCGCGTCGATACTCTGGTTCATGTTCGCGGGTTTTTCACTCTCGGTCGGAATATTGGCTGAACTGTTCTACTCACACGTCGACTATCGGGAGAGTCAGCTCGCTAGCCTGACGAAGGTCTATCATGGCTGACGCTTCAGCAACGACACAGGAAAACTCCGCTAGCGAAGCGGACACCGACACGTTGAGCGTGCTGGTGCCGATCACCGAGCGCTACGACCCGGTCGAAGAGCTGTACTACGAGTACAAGCAGGGACTCGAGCAGCTCGCTCGCCCCTACGAGATCATCTTCGTGATCGATGGCGACAGGCCGGATGTGCGCAGCGCGCTCGAGGTGCTCGGCCACGACGATCCGCATCTCAAGGTCGTTGAGCTGTCTCGTGCCTACGGCGAGGCCACCTGTCTCAACGTCGGCCTCGAGCACGCAAAGGGCGAACTGATTCTTACCCTCCCCGGTTTTCGCCAGGTCGACGTTCGCGAACTGCCGAAGCTGCTGCACGCGCTCACTGAGTCCGACATGGTGGTCGCCTGCCGTTTTCCGCGTGAGGACGGCTTCTTCAATCGTTTGCAGTCGAGGATCTTCAGCTCGGTCGTCAACCGCATCTCGGGGCTGCGGCTCGAGGACGCGGGCTGCACGGTGCGGCTCTTCTCGAAGCGCGTGATCCGTGAGATCGACCTCTACGGCGACGTCCATCGCTTCATACCACTTCTGGCCTACCGTCACGGCTTCGACGTGACGGAAGTGCGCGTCGCACAAGCCAAAGCCGATCAGACGCCGCGCGTGTACTCGCCCGGAATCTACCTGCGCCGCGTGCTCGACCTGCTGAACATCTACTTCCTGGTGCGGTTCACGAAGAAGCCCTTTCGATTCTTCGGGTTCATCGGCGCCGTGCTCGGCATCGTCGGCCTTGCGATTGCAGGCTGGACGGTCTTCGAGCGTCTCTTCATGGGCGTGCCGCTCTCTGACCGGCCGCTGTTTCTCATCGGTACCGTGCTCTTGATCTTCGGTCTACAGATCACGCTCGTTGGGCTAATCGGCGAGATCATCATCTTCAGCAGCGCCAAGACCAAGAAAGAGTACGTCATCGATCGCATCTACCAGTTCGGCGGAGCGACTGACGCGTCGCCGAGTGCTGGCGACGCCAGCGCCGGATCGCGGGCGACGACTGGGCAGGACGCTCAGGGTTCGAAGGACGAATCGCCCGGGACCGCCGGCGTCGACAACACCGCCACCTCTGACCCTGACCGCAGCTCAGAACAGCGGCTAGCCAGATAGGCGCGATCGAGCATATGCGCCGGGACGTTGCGCCGCTAAGCCTGCTGGCCACCGTTGCGGTGGCCCTCATCATCCTGCTGGCGATGGTGATTCGTTTTCAGGCGCTCGACACCCTGAGCTTCTACGGCGACGAAGAGACGACCGCGTTCGCTGCCCGCAGCGTGCTGGATAACGGCTACCCGGCCATGCCATCAGGCATGCACTACCATCGCGCCCCGCTGTACAGCTATATGGCGGCCGCCAGCGCCCAGACCTACGGCGTCGAGCGCGAGTTTGCCTACCGGCTGCCGGCCTATCTGTTCGGCGTCATGGCGCTGCTGCTGATGTGGTTTGGTAGCTGGCGGCTCTTGGGCTTTGGCGTCGGCGCACTGGCGGCGGTGCTGTTCGCTACCTCCGAATGGCACGCCGTAACCTCGGGCTACGCCCGGATGTACTCGCCCTATCTCGCGCTGTTTATTTGTGCCGCCTACTGCTTCGTCGACTGGGTCCGCAATCGGCGGGTCGCGGTCTTACTCTTGGGGCTTGCGTTCTTCGCGCTGTCCGCGTCGTTTCAGATTCTCAGCGTGTTCGCACTGACGCTCCTGATCCTGCCCTACCTAGCCATGCGCCAGTTCGAACTGAAGCAGTTTGTCGCCGACCTGGGCATCGCACTCGCGCTGCTGCTGCTCAGCGTTTATCTCGACAGCGTTCTGGTCCAAGAGGCGTACACCAACTTCGCCATTGCGATGGACGGTCAGCAGCGCTCGACGGTGCTCGATAATGTTGCGATTTTCTGGCTGCCTATAGTCGCGCGCGAGTTTTCGGTTTGGCAGGCCTTCTTGGCGATCGGCGGCCTGTCAATTCTGGTGCTGGCGCTCGGGAAACGCATGCCCTGGCGCACGCTGCCTTGGAATCTGGCCGTCTGGTCGCTCGTACTGCTGACCCTCGTGATGTTTGTGCTCGGCCAGGTCTACGCGTTGGCTTTGTGTCTGTACGGCGTGCTGGTTCTGCTGCACTGCGCCGGCTATCCCCTGCGTGCGCCGCTGATGATCATGCTGATAACCGGCTTAAGCGCCATCGGCGTGAGCTATCTCATCGACTTCGAGTCCGGGTTCGAGCGTCTGATCGATCCGACCCGCCAGATCGTGTTCCCCTATCTGGCGGCGCTGTTCTTCAAGTATCCGCTCTTGGTATCGCTTGCGCTGCTCGCGCCTTTCCTGACCAATCCGGAAGACGCCTCGGACTCGCTGGAGCGCAAGACCGCGGTTGTGGTCACGTCCTTTGCTCTGTTCGTGGTCGCCAACATGCTGGCGTTCGGCGTCATTGGGCAGTGGTTCGAGGATCGCTACATTGTCCACGTCTACCCGTTCCTGATCGTGCTGACCGGGTACGCGCTGTTCGGTGTGCTGCAGTGGCTGTGGCAGAGTCTGGCCACGCGCGGCCTGCCCCTCGCGGCCGCCGCCTTCGTCGTTCTCGTCGCCGCGCTCGCGGCGGCCATGCCGCATCATCTGCTGCAGGGCATGCTGCGCAGCGCGCAGCGCGACCATGGCTTCGAGAACATCGAAAACGGCCGCTACTTTCCAGATCATGCGGCAGCTGGGCGCTACGTTGCGGCGCGTCTGCAGCCCGGTGATCGAGTGGTTGCGAGCGACGTGCTGCAACAACGCTGGTATGTGGGTCAGGCCGATTACTGGCTGCGCTCGCTCACCGACGTGTCGCGCTATATCTATGTCGCGTCCGACGGCAAGGTGCGGGACATCTATGTGCACGCCGAGCACCTCAACGAGAATCTGCTGGCTAGCCTGCTCGATGCGCATCCGCGCATCTGGGTGATCCTGTCCTCGATCGACATGGAAGAGGATTGGGCATTCTCTGCCGCCGAGAACGCCTTTCTCGAGCGCGTTGCGGCGCGTGGCCGCCTCGAGTTTCGCGGCCGAGACGGCCGCTCGAAAGTCTACCTTGTGGAATCGCTCGCGGGGGCACAGGCGCGTGCACTTCCCGCCGTACCGGCCGCACGCCCTGCCTCGGCTGCAACTCCGGGTGACAGGCCGTGAGCGAGCAGACCGGCGAACAGAGCATGGTTGGCTATGCGCCCACGTCCACGCGCACGGATTCGGTCGCCCGCAACCTGTTGCTCGCCAACTCGGCCAACTACCTCGAGTACTTCATCGGACTGATCGTCTCGCTCCTGATTGCCCGCTCGCTCGGACCTTCTGACTACGGCATCTACGTGTTCATGATCTGGATGGTCAGTATCGCCGTCGCGGTGACGAACGAAGGTTTCAATCTTTCGGTCACCAAGCACGTCGCCGAGGACAGCCAGGACGACAATCGACCCTCCATCAGCCTCATCGTTCAGTTCTTCGAGCGCGCGCACCTGACGCGGCTGCTGATCTTCATGCTGCCGCTCGCCCTAGCCACCTGGCTGAATAGCGTCGAGCGAGGCACCGCTTTTACCGCGTTCGCCGTGTCTGCGCTCTGCGCCTGCTTCTTCTTTCGAGCCAGGCACATGCTGCGCGTGTCCACGTTCCGCGGCATGGAGAAGTTCTGGGGTGTCGCTATCGCGCCGTTCGTCATGACGCCGCTCAATCTGGCGAGCGCCATTGTGCTGTATCTCTGGGGGGCACCGATCTGGGCGTATCTGGTTCAATATCTGGTAATCAGCGCGGGCTTCTATCTGTGCACGCGCTTCTTCTTGCTGCGGCGCTCCGGCTACGTCGCGCCGGCGCTCCGGCACGGTCGCTTCATGGGTTACTTCGACAAGGTCGGCGAGTACAACCGCTATGTCGGCCCCTCGGCCATTCTCGCGTACATCATGGCATCGCAAACCGAGGTGCTGTTTCTCAATCTGTTCTCAAGCACCGAGGTCGTTGCTTTCTTCAACGTCGGTTTCGTGCTGGCCGGCGCGATCGCGACGTTAGTCCCCGGCATTATCAACATGGTGCTGCTGCCGATGGTGTCGCGCTCGATGGCCAAGGGCATCGATGTGGTGCGTGGAATCGTCGAACAGACGTTGCGCTACCAGCTCTACCTGAATTTCCTCGTTCTTGGGCCGACCTATCTCTACGCGGAGACGGTTGTCGTCTTTCTGTTCGGCGAGGAGTATCGCGCGGCTAGCGTGCCTTTCTTCTGGCTGGTCGTGATCTACTGCGGTGCTAACTTTGTGTCCGCCTTCAACAGTTACCTGCTAGCCGCCAACGAGCATCGACTGCTGCTAAGAGTATCCATCTGGGGCGCGGTGTTCGGCTTACTGTGCGATCTGGTGCTCGTGTACCTGTTCGATCTGAGCGGCGCGATCTGGGCGCTCGGGCTCACCATGTTCTGGTACGTCACCGCGCGCATCGTGCCGGCGAATCGTCGTCTGCGCGCGGTGCTGAGACCGCTGCATCTGCTGCTGACGATTGCCTTTTGCGTGCTGGCAACCGTGCTCGCGGCGACGGCTAGCGCGGGTACCAGCGGGGTCCTCGGTGCCGTGCTCGGCACGCTGCTGTACGTGCTCGTGTTCAGCGCCTGTTTCTATGTGTCGCCCGTGTTGCCAGCACAGGGTCGCGATTATCTGCGCGGTGTGCTCTCCCGATGAGCGGCCGTCGCGTCGCCATGGTCGTCTTGAATCTCGAGGTCGGCGGCCTCGAGCGAATCGTTGCAGATCTTGCGCTCTGCCTGCAGCGGCGCGGCAACGAGGTCTGCGTCGTGGCGCTGCGCGGTGGCGGCCCGATCGGTGAGGCGCTCGTCGATCGCGGGGTCGTTGTCGAGCAGCTCGGCCTCGGCGACGGTCTGCGGCCCGCAAACTTTCGCGTGGTAGGCGAAGCGCTTGCGCGTCTGCGTCCGGACGTGGTGCACAGCCACGGCGAGGCGGCCTTGTGCTACGTCGGTATACCCGCACGCCTGCGACGAGACTTTCGCCACGTCCACACGCGGCACGGCTATGAGGATGTGAGTTTTCGCGGCCGGTTGCGCAATCGGCTCGCGCACGGCGGCTGCGACGCGGTGGTCTGCGTGTCGGAAGATCTCGCGCGGCACTGTCTGGAAGTCGAACGTGTGCCCGCTGGCCGGCTCTCCACGATCGTCAACGGCGTCGACCTGACGCCCTATCGGTGCCTGCCGCTCGCCGAACACCGCGACCGTGCCCCCGTCATCGGACACGTCGCGCGCCTGGTCGAGATCAAGAATCAGCGTCTGTTGCTGCGCGCCTTCGCGGCTCTGCAGCGTGACTGGCCCGAAGCGAGGCTGGAGATCATCGGCGACGGACCGGAGCGCGCCGCGCTCTGCGTCCTCGCAGGCGAGCTGGGCGTCACCGACCAGGTGCGGTTTCACGGCGAGGTCAGCGACGTCTGCGCGCGGCTCGCGCCCGCACATCTGTTCTGTCTCAGTTCGGACAGTGAGGGCACGCCGGTATCGGTGCTGGAGGCGCTGTCCGCGGGTCGACCCGTCGTCAGCACCGACGTGGGTGGCATCCGCGATGTCGTGCCAGAGCGCGGCGGGCGGCTGGTGCCCGCGGGCGACGCGCGCGCACTTAGCGACGCGCTGCGATCGATCTATGCGGACCCGAGCGACTTTGGCGAGGCGGTTGCGGCCGCGAGATCGGCGCCGCTAAACGACGTAGAGGCGATGGCAGAAGCCTATCTGCGCGTCTATGAATCCGCGTGATCAGTCAATGAGCTCGGGTAGCTGCAGGACCGCTCGAAACAGCTCGTCGTCGTTTGAATGATGGATTTGAATCCTGCGCATTCGGTGCACGTCGCACAGCGGAAATCGGTTCATGCCGCGCAGCGACGTCAGGCCGAACAGGTAGCCGGACTCGATGGCGACGTCCCGCACACGCTCGTCGATCGCGTAGGCCAGACCCTCGGGATAGGCCAGCGTATGGCAGCCACCTCCGAGTCGCGACTCGACGCTGGCTCTCGATTGCGACATCTCGCGCGCTATGCATTCCCGGTTCGGCAGCTGCGCCAGTATCGGATGCGTGGCCGTGTGCGAACCGATCTCCATGCCCGCGCGCCGCATCTCGGCGAGTTGGTCCCAGTTCATGGGTATGTGCGGTCGCCGGTCTGCGGCATCGACGCCCAGCGCATCCAGCCCGGCATCGATCTCGTTCAGTCGCGCCCGGCGCACGTCGTCGGGCAGGTCCTTCAGCCACTGCAGCATACGTTTCACCGCAATGTCCCGGCTTTCGCCATCCGCGATGGCAAGTTCGAATCCGGCGATGTGTACGCGTTCGCCCGCGGGCGTCTTGCGCAGCAGACAGGCCGCACGATCGAACCAGTACATCTCGCTGCTGCCGACCATGGTAGTCACGACCGAGAACAGCGCGCTCAGGCCGAACTCGCGCAGGATCGGGAACGCGTTGTCGTAGTTGTCCGCAAAGCCGTCGTCGAAGGTGATGATCAGCGGCCTGGCGGGCACGGCGTGCAGCTCGTTGCTCAGGGCATTCAGCTCCGAGAAGCTCAGCACGTCGTAGTTGTCGCGGACGTAGCGCATCTGGCGCCGAAAGGTGTCCGGGTCGGCGCTGACGTTCTCCGGATCGAACGTGTCTGCCGGTTCGATGACCCGATGATAGGCAAGGATCGGCAGCTCGTGAGCGGCGAGCCGTCGCGCGCCGTGGAACGCGGCCAGCGCTCGCGAGCGAACGCCGATCCGGCCCAGCGCCCGGCGTATGCCCATGCTGCGATATTTCACAAGCGCGCGCTCTTGTGCTGTTGCGACCGCTGCGCCGTTGTGGCGTCCATCTATGATCACCCTGTGTCAATCAGACGTCTGTCAGGCCAGCAGTGTGCCGCGTGTTGGCACGCGGCTCTCTGCGCGAGATCACTGACGCTGCGTGCTGCGTGTAATACTCTAGCGCCTGACCTCAGATCAAGTTGTAGCGCACCCCAGTGACAGCTCCTCTGCTCGTGATGCTCTTTCTGGCCGCTGTCGCGCTGGTCGTCTACACCTTTATTGGTTACCCGCTCATTATCGCGCAGTACGCCGGTCCGGAGCGCCCCCTAACCACCCCCGACGCAGACTTTGCGGTTACCGTCATCATTGCGGTGTACAACGGCGCCGCATCGATAGAGCGCCGCATGAGCGACCTGCTGGCACAGGACTATGCGCCGGATCGTCTGTCGATCATCGTCGTCGATGACGGCTCCACCGATGCGACCTGGGCGCTCTTGCAGCAGTATGCGGAAGTGCCCAACGTGCAGCTATTGCGCGCCGAGCGCAACGCCGGGAAGGCGGCGGCGCTCAACCTCGCACTCGCGCACGCCAAGACCGAGATCGTGTTCATGACCGACGTGCGCCAGACCTTTGAGGCCGACGTACTGAAGCGCTTGACGGCGCACTTTACCGATCCCGGTGTGGGTGCCGTGACGGGAAACCTGGTTTTTCGCGACGGCGAGGACGCCGATCCGCAGGGCGGCTACTGGGATCTCGAAAAGTCGATACGTGAAAACGAAAGCCGCTATCGGTCGACCGTCGGCGTCACCGGCGCCATCTACGCGGCGCGGCGCGAGCTGATCGAGCCGGTACCCGCGGATCTCATTCTCGATGACGTGCTCATCCCGATGCGCATCGTGCGCCAGGGCTACCGCGTCAAGTTCGAGGCCAACGCCATTGCCTACGACGACAAGAGCAAGTCGTTAAGCGAGGAATACCACCGCAAGGTGCGCACGCTCGCCGGCAACTGGCAGCTCATCGCGCAGTCGCCCTGGCTGCTCTCACGGCGCCAGAATCCGATCCTGTTTGAGTTTCTGTCGCACAAGGTACTGCGGCTGCTCGCACCCTGGGCGCTCATCGTGACCATGATCTGCGCCTGGCTGCTCAGCGACATTCCCCTGTTTATGGGCATATTCTGGCTGCAGCTCGCGCTTATCGGGCTTGCCGGCATTGGTTTCCTGACCTACGCGCTGCGCATCGAGATTCCGCTGGTATCCCAGCTCATGGGTTTCGCTCTGCTAAACGCCGCCGCGATCGTCGGTACGCTGAAGTTTCTATTTGGACGCCAGCGCGACCTCTGGAAAACTCACTAGGCCCGTCGAATTCAGTTGTCCGTCGGCATGCGCTAGAGAACGAATACCTGGATAGACACGTAGACCACAACGAGCGCCACGAATGCGCCCAGATAGACCCAGAATGACACCGGCCACCAGTCGATGTCCCGGCGGGTGTGCTGATAGCGCGTCAGCGTGCCCGCAATCAGGCCGCAGACGAAAAACGTGATCAGCGAATCCGAGCGATCGATGAAGAAGATCGCCACCAGCGTACCGAATATGCTGAGCAGCAGAGCCTTAGCCCGATTGATCTCGGCTCGCGGTAGCGCGGCCATCAGGCGCTGTGCCGACGTATCCTTGGGTACTGATGGTGCCTTGGCGAGGCCGCGCTGCTTCGCCTGCAGCGCGCTGTTGCGCGCCCGCTGCTGCAGAGCGTCATCGGCGCGTCCCCTGCTGACGACCAGCTGGTTGCCACGGACCATCTGATAGGCATCGAGCAGCGCACCCAGGACAACCCGATTCCAAAGCAGGTAGCCGATCAGGCCGAGCTCGGCCACGATCTCGATCCAGGAGTTGTGCGACACCTTGAAGTGATGCGCCAGGTACTGATCCTTGCCGACGCCGAAGAAGGGCTCCGCAGCAAACATCTTCATGCCGTTGTACCAGGAATCGATGCGATCGAGCGCAGAGCGATCCAGGCCCGATTCGTTGAGGCGCGACGGTCCGAGCAGCAGGAACAGCGGTAGCAACACAATGCCTGCAACGATGGCCCTGGAGATACCGAAACGCAGCGCGCCCCAGGCGGCGATGATCGCAAGCAGACCCAGCACGGTGCCGCGAGAATTGAGAATGTAAACGGTGTACAGACACAGGCAGAGGCACGCGAGGTAAACCAGCTTCGCGAGCGCCGAGCGGCTGTGCAGCATCAGAAACATGGCCATCGGCACGGACGCGATCAGCGTCATACCGAGATCGTTGGGATCGCCCAGCGTGCCCACGTAGCGCACCTGCCAGAAGCGCGGGTAGGCGTCCATGCGCTCCCAGGCCTGCATACCCGTCCAGCCGTAGTGCTCGGGATTCAGGTCCATGAGGATGCACTGCACGCTGATGACGGCCATGCACAGACAAAACACGCCCATCAACGCATCCGAGCGCCGCGCGTCCGTGGCCACCTGGGCGACGACAATGTAAACGAGCGCGATGTTCAGAATGTAGTTGCGCGTGACCTCCAAGGCGTATTCGGCCGACACCCCCGCGCTTGAGACGAAGTAGACGATACCCAGCAGCACCACGGGCAGCGTCTGCTGCAAACCGGGCGGCTTGGGCGACATCAGCCAGGCCGCGAGCATCAGCAGTTCCACCGCCGGTATCACGGGCAGATCGAAGTCGATCCAGGTGTACTCCTGGAAGCGGATAAGCGCGAGTACGAAGTACGCGGCGAGTGCGGCGAAGGCAACGAAGTTGACTCGCGGCAGCGCGTCGCCCGTCAGCGTGGCGTTTCGCTCGGCGAGTGCGGCGGCCGCCTCACTGGTTGTGCCGTGAGGCGACGGTGCGGTACGTGGGAAGGCGGTACTCATGCGAACCCTTCAACTGTCGGTGCGGCATCAACCTTGCGGATCGGCCGAATCGCCTCCTCCGCCAACGCTGCGCGCGGCGCCATCATAGCGCAGCGAATCCCGCGACAGCCGCGTTGGCATCTCATTCCGCCGAGCCGCAAGCGACGCAAATCGGCAGTCGCGGCAAAACAAGACGACGAGCACATTTTCGGTGTTCGTCGCGCGCTCGCAATGACAATTTGACGCCTGGACGCGCCCGCAATGCGGATGCCGTCTGCTATTCTGCGGGCCGCCTCGTTACGGACTCCTGGCATGCTGTCAGATTATCTGCTCCACGCACTGAAGTATCTTCGTCTGGTGTGCTCAGCGCGCAAACTCGTCATGCCGCTGGTCCTGTTTTTGTGCGTGGCGGGCTGGGTTATGGCCTTTAACCTGCCGAATGTCTACCAGTCAGAGACGCAGGTCTACGTCGATCCGCGGACGATGCTCGATTACCTGCTGGAAGATCTGGCCGTGGACAACACGGATATCGAGCAGGATCTCGTTGCGGTCGCGCGCTACGGACTGCTGACCCAATCGAACCTCGAGAAGGTGGCCGTGGAAAACGATCTGCTGCTCGAAGTGCGCTCCGAGATAGACAAACAGATTGTCTTTGAAGAGCTCGCCAAGTCGGTCCGCATTTCGTCGCAGCAACGCCAGGGGTCGCGGCAGGGAACCCAGGATCTCATCATCTCTTATCGCGACATAAACGCCGAGCGCTCCAAGGCCGTCGTCAACAGCTTTCTGGACCTGTTCGTGAATTCCGTGCTGCGCGGCTCGCGCGAAGACAGCGAGCGCAGCGAGAGCTTCCTTAACGATCGGATACGGGAGTACCAGCAGAAGCTCGATGACGCGGAAGAACAGCTGAAACTATTCAAGAGCGAAAACCTGAGCACGCTCGGCGGCGAAGATCGTAACTTCTTCCAGGATCTGCGCAGCGTGAGCGATCGCGTCAACGAGTCGCGCCTGGCGCTGCGAGAGGCCGTACAGCGACGGGACGAGCTGAACAGCAAGTACGAACGCATGGTCGGTCAGTCCGGCTCGAGCAGCGGCTCGGCGCTGCGCAAGGCCGAACGCATACAGGAGCTCGAAAATCAGCTCGACGACCTGCTGCTGCAGTTCACGGATTCGCACCCCGACGTGATTGCGGCCCGCGAACAGCTGCGTAAGTTGAAGCGCAACTTCACCCCGCCCGAGCTGTCGGGCGACAACTTCGGTTCGCAGATCGCGCTCGCTGAGTTCGCGCTCGCGCTCAGCAACGCAGAAGCCGACGTCGCGTCCGCGCAGGCGCGCCTGGACGAGTACTCGGATCGCAAAGAGACGCTCACCGCGGCCATCAGCACGATTCCCGAAATCGAGGCGCAGGAGCGCAAGCTGACGCGGGACTATGACGTCTTTAAGGAGCGCTACGACGAGCTGGTCGAACGGCGAGAGACCGCGCGGCTGTCGCGCGAGGCCGGCACCACCGGCAACCAGGTGCAGTTTCAGGTGATCGAGCCGCCGCGTACGCTGCCCCGTCCGGTGGAGCCGAACCGGCCGCTGCTGATCACGCTGATTTTCCTGGGCGCCTGGGCCCTCGGTGTGGCAATCCCAATCATGCTCGACGTGGTGCGGCCGTCGGTCTCGTCGTTCAAAGATATCGCCAAGATCACCGATCTGCCGGTGCTGGGGACGGTCTCGATGACCGAGGCTTCGGCGGCCGGGCTGCGCGTCGGCATGAAGACGCTGCTGGTGTTTCTGATCTTGACGACCATCGCCTACGCGACGCTCGCGGTGTTGAGCCTGCTGCCGGCCGTCAACTGACGACGTTGCGGTCCGACGCGCCGCGCTCGGCCGCGTCGAGCACCGACCGGTATACCTCGAGAAACCGGCGCACCCGCTCCGGGATAGCGAAACGCGGCGTGAGACTCGCGCGGGCGGCCTCCCCCATGCGCGCGGCTGAGCCGGCGTCGACCATCAGGCCGGCCATCCGCTCTGCCAGCGACTCGGCGTCGCCCGGCGGCACGACCCAGCCGGTGACGCCGTCACTGAGCACGTCGCTGATGGCGCCCACGTCGGTGGCGACCACGGGCAGTCCATAGGACATGGCCTCCAGGACGACGAACGGCAGTCCCTCGCTACGTGACGGCAGCAGCAGCCCGTCCAGCCCGCGATACTCGGCGTCCATGTCGCGACACCAGCCGGCGAAGCTGACGCGCTCCCCAAGCCCAAGAGCGGCGCTCTGTGCCTCGAGGGCCTGGCGCTCCTGCCCGTCCCCGATCAGCCGCAGGTGCACCGACGCTCCGGGCGCGCGCCGCGTCAGAGCGGCGAGCGCGCTGAGGGCGATGTCCTGAGCCTTCTCGGGACTGAAGCGACCGATGACGCCCCAGGTGAACGGACGCTCGGATACCTCTGCTGGCGGGTCGCCGAGGTCCGGCACGTCGGGCAGGTCGATGGCGTTGTAGATCAGGTGGGTGCCCTTGCGGCCGCGCAGCCCGGCGACGGTGTCGTACAGAGGCGGTGAAACCGTGACCGCGGCGTCGGCGCGCCGCAGGCAGAACCGCTCGAGCGCGTTATAGACGCGGATCTTCAGGTTCTCATCCGTCCACCCGTGCGCCAGCGCTACCCAGGGCGTGCCAAAACGCCGCGATAGTGCGAGGCCGATCAGATGCCCCTTGTAGCCGTGGGTTTCGAGCAGCTCGTAGCGCTGCTCCTGCATCAGGCGGTGTACCGCAGCGATGGGGCGCGGATCGAGCGCAAAGCTCTGTTTGAGCAGATGCAGGCGGAAACCTTGGCTCGCCGCGACGTCGTTAAACTCGCTGGATATGCGCCCGCCGTAGTCGAAGTTGGCGATGCCAGAGTCCGCAAAGGCGTCCTGCGCGTGCAGCTGCAGCACCGCCTTGCCCGCTCCGGCGATCAGGCCGGTGTCGATCAGGCTCAGGACCCGGGGCGTCACGGTGGCCGAGGTCTAGCCGGCGGGACGCAGGCGGTCGAACAGGCGCCCGAGGGCGCGGCGCAGCGGCCGCGCCGAGACTTGCGGCTGGGCATCGATCATGGCCGCGACCTCGGCGAGATCGTGCAGGACGAGCGCGCGTACGGGCAGCTCCTTGTCACAGCGCTCGCTTATCGCGTCGACAAACTGCATGGCGAGCACCGAGTGTCCGCCCAGTTCGAAGAAATTGTCATCGTCCGCCACGCTCGCCACGCCGATCAGCTCACACCACAGCGCGCGCGCCAGCGCCTTGGTCGATGCCGCCTCGGCATCACCTTCGGCCGGTGCCGCGAGCGGTGGTCGCGGTAGCGCGCTCCGATCCAGCTTGCCGTTGGCGAGCAGCGGCCAGTCCTCTAGCGGCAGGTAGATTTGCGGCAGCATGAAGGCCGGTAGGCGCTGGGCCAGATGCTCGCGAAACTGCGCGTTGGTCGGCACGTTCGTCTCTGCCTCGGTGGGCCGACACTGATAGTACGCGACCAGGCGTATGTCCGAGCTCGAGTAGCTGTGCAGCGCGCAGGCCGCGCGCTCAACGGGTTCGAAGTCGCACAGCGCGTGTTCGATTTCGAGCAGCTCGATGCGATGGCCGCGCAGCTTAACCTGCTGGTCCGCGCGCCCGCGGCAGTGCAATCGACCCTCTGCGTCGACGAAGCCGCGATCGCCGCTTCGGTAATACCGCTCAACGCCCAGCGGTGTCTCGAAGTCGACAAACGCCGCCGCCGTGCGTTCAGTATCGTTCCAGTAGTGGCTGGCCAGCCCGGCGCCCGCGATCCAGATCTCGCCCAACTCGCCGATCTTCGCCAGTGTGCCGGTCGTCTCGTCGACGATCGCTATGCGCGTGTTGTCCATCGGTCCACCGACGTGGATGTCGTCCTCGCCCAGGTGCTGGCGCGCGCCGCTCGAGTAGACGGTTGTCTCGGTGGGGCCGTACAGATTCCACAGCTCCGCGCAGCCTCGGGCGAGCCGCACGCGCGTCGCAGGCGACAGCGGTTCGCCGCCGCTGAAGGCGCGCACACCCTGCAGTCCGTCGCCCGCATCCGCGTCCAGACACTGTCCCCAGAGCGTCGGCGTCGCCTGCATGAGACTGACGCGACCGCGCTTTAACAGCGACAGTATTGGCTGTGGCTCGGTGTGGGTCTCGTCGTCCGCGAGCACGATTGTCCCGCCGACACAGAGCGGTACGATGATCTCGAGGATGTGAATGTCGAACGAGAAGGACGCGATCGCGAGCACCCGATCGTCCGGGCCGACGCCGGGTGTGCGAGCGATGCTCTGTATGAAGTTGGCCATCGCCCGGCTCGTCACCGCAACGCCCTTCGGGACGCCGGAACTGCCGGACGTATACAGGAGGCTGCCGAGCTTCCCGGAGCGTCGCTGCCAGTCGCCGGGCGCCGCGCTGCGTTCGGTGAGATCGATCAGTGTCAGCGCCTCGCAGTTCAGATCGTCTGCGAGCTCTGGCTCGGCCACGAGATGCGAGATGCCTGAGTTGTCCAGCATGAGCTGGCGGCGTGCCTGCGGATAGCGGGGATCCAGCGGCAGATAGCCGCAGCCGGCGAGCAGCGTGCCGAGCATCGCCGCGATCGCGCTCGGGGCGCGCCTTGCCAGCAGACCGACCGGCTGATCGGGTTCGGCTCCGGCGGCCGCGAGCCGCGCCGCGATCGCCATCGCCTCGGCGGTGATGTCGGCATAGCTCACGTGCTTGCCGTTGAAATAGACGGCGTGGCGGCTGCGATTTACCGTCAGGCTGCTCCACAGCAGCTCCGAAAGCGGCGCGATTTCGCGCACCTCGCCGGCGCGCAGCGCATAGCCGGGTACCGCGAAAGCGGCCGCGTCGCTCGTCGTCAGCCTGGCTGGCTCTGGCCTGTTGCCGTTCAATGCCTCTGCGAGCTCCTCGCTGTGCTCTTGGGTCAGATCCGCGACCAACGCCCGATGCGCAGACTCGTCCGCGCTAGGCGGCGGTGTGTCTGTTGGCAGATCGGCGGCAGTTTCTGCCGCGATGATCTCGGTCCCGTGTTCGTCTTGATCTGCTGCCGTGGCTTCGGACGCCCCCGAACCCGCTGCGTCTGTCGGGCAGTCTGCCCTAGCGGCCATACTCGGCAAAGCGTCGAATCGAGCGTCTGTGGCGAGCTCGGTGAGCGTCTCCAGGACCGCCTGCGCCAGCGTGCCGCAGGACGCCGCCGCGGCACCGTCGATGCGACGGCGATCATAGTGTGCGACGCATTCGAGTGCGGCGCCCGTCGCGCACAGCTCGAGCGTCAGGCCGGGCGCGATCGCGTCTTCGACTGGAGAGGCACCGGGGTCGAGCGCCACGGCGCAATCGATCAGCGTGCGCGAGCCGTCGGCCCGGGACGCGAGCTCATTCGCCAGCCGAACCCAGTCACAGTCGCGGTTGTCGAGTCCGTCGGCGACGATGGCGCCGACCAGATCCAGATAGTCCGCGACCTCGCCGTCGTCCACCAGCGGCACCCGCAGCGGCAGCGCTTGGCTGGCGCCCGGTGGTATCAGCCCAATGACCAGGTCGCGGCAGTCGCCGAGTGTTCCCAGGCCAATGGCGCAGGCGACGACAGGCCCGATCGCGCGATCTCGGTCGCGCAGCAGGGGCGCTCGCTCTAGCCGCTCGGCGAGATCATCGGCGCGCCAGCAGAACAGGCTGACAATGTCGTCGCGCGCGGGCGCGGTGGCGGTCGGCGCGATCAGACTCTGCGCTGGGACCCCATCGGCGTATTCGCTGCGCCAATAGCGCAGGGTGCGTTCCGCTCGGGCCGTCGCCTCCGGCGCCTGTCGTTCGCCGGCATCGACCTGTCGTGATTTGACCGCCAGCGGTGCCAGCGTCTCGGCGGGCTTCGAGAGCGTGACGCCCGTACCGAGACAGTCGTTGGCCGCGAGTTCGGCAAATACGGCAGCGATCTCCTCGACGACGGTCTTAATCGTGTCGGCGTCATGCGCGGGGTGCAGCGCCCAGCTCGACCCCGGCGAGACCAGCACCCCGCGCAGCGCCAGTGCGGCGGCGACCAGGTCCGGCTCGGGCGCGCGCGCGCTCGTCCCATCCTGCAGGCGCACCTCGATGCCGCCGTGGACGACCTCTACCGTGATGCCCCGGGCGTGCTCGCGCAGTCTGGTTTCGAGTTCGTCGCGCAGGTGTTCGTGTCGCGCGGGCAGCCCGCGCAGCTCAGCCCGTCCGGTGTCCTGATACCAGTGCAGGGCGGCTGCGGCCTGGGCGACGGTACCAGCGGAGGCGGCCAGGGGCGTTCGCGGTGTGTCCTGCAGACCGCGCAGCCAGGCGCCCTCCCCGCCCAGCAGCGCTATGGAGTCGCCGGGCTCAACGGTACACAGCAGTAGATCGCCCAGCAGGTCTTCCTCCAGCGTCGCTAGGTCGCGCATGCCACCACCGCCGGCGTCGACGATCAGCGCAGCACCCGCGCGGGCGCAGGCGCCGTGCAGCGCGCTCTTGTTGGTTGCGGTAAGGACGCTCTGCAGCGCCCCGGTCTGCACCACGACACCGGCGAGCGTGTCGCTCAGCCTGTCGATCATGGCGCAGGCCTGTGGGTTTGCCTGCAGACACAGATAGTCGGCGGCGGCGCTTGAGGGCGAGCCCGGATCGCACGCGACACACAGACCCGTGTCGTCAAGCGCGAGGTAGGCCAGTCCGGGCGTGCGTTCAAAGCTACCGATCAATGCGATAAGCGTTCGGCCGGTCGTGCCGCGCGCCGCGCGAATCGCGAGATCGCGAGCCTCTGCCGGCGTGCTGGTTAGCGTCCATAGCGGCCGATCGAAGGTCGCGCGCGCCGCCTGCGCGAGCTGCAGGCGCGCCGCGGCGAGCGTCTCACCCGAGTCGGCGGGCGTCGCGATGCGTGCCTGACGGCGCAGATCGATGTAGTCGTTGCCGTCGAGATCGCGAGCCTTGCCGAGTGTGGCCACTGGGCCGTCGGCCTCGAGTAGCAGCGCTGGAAACTCAGACTCGGCTGACCGGGCGTCGAACAGCAGTCCCCGGCCGTCGTCGGCCAGCGCGGCCGACAGGCTCGCGTGGCGACGATAGCGTTCCAGTAGCGCGGCGCGATATTCAATGGCGCGTCTGCTGCGCGCGGGTCTGACCTGTGCACCGCCCGCGTCGTCTTGCCGCGTTGTGCCGGGCGCGAGCCGCAGCTCCAGTGCGCGCGCCCGCGCGCTCAGGTCACGGGCGAGCGTGATGAGGTCGATGTCTGGGCCGGGCGCGGCGTCCGCGATGGACGTGATGGTTGCGCGTGGGAGCGGGGCGTCGCGGCGTGGAGGCTGGCCCTCATGGTTGATCGATGCGGCGAGTCGGTCCATAGGCCTTGCCGGTCTCCTGCTTGTCCAATGCGTCCCTCGTCTTGACGGACGGTGCGCGGCGCCAGCGGGCAGCAGCCTACCGCGCGTCTGGCCGAACAGCAGACAGGGCGGGTCCTGCGGTGCGCGCCGCTCGATAATGTTGCGCAACGTCATCCGGCTTCTCTGTGACCCGGTTCACGATCGACTCGACGCGACGCCATCGCGGCAATAAGCATCGAACTACGAGGCTCGGCGTTGGGATTCGGTCCGCGCTGCCAGCGGCGCGGGCGCGCTAGACTGCTGGCCTGCCGACGGTGGGTCCCCGTGCACCTCGCCGTTTGAACGAACAGGACGCGGACCGTTCATGACACAGATAAGCGCCTGGCGCTGCGAGCATTCGGGTGCGACGGGCTACATGCACACGCCAGAACCGCCGGCGAGCGCTAGCAGCGCGGCCGCGGTTCACGATTGCCGCGTCCTGCTGTGCTTGCCACCTGGACCGGAATTCAGCCGCCTGTTCGTTGCGCTCGGTGGCGTCGCCGCCGCGCTCAGCGGCGCCGGCTGCCAGGTGCTGCGGCTCGAGCTGCCGGGCTGCGGCAACGCAGCCGCGGATCCGGCAGAGGTGCGGCTCGCGCACTGGTTCTGCGCGCTCGCTGCCGGCTGGTCTGCGCTCGACGATCACGCGGCGGGTCGCGCTTTGTGCCGCGTCGCCGTCGGCGCCCGACTTGCCGCAGCGCTCCTCGTCGCGGAGGCGCGCTACAGCGCTCGATCGCTCGGCGGCTGCGCGGCTATCGCGCCGCTCGACGGCGCAGGCTGGACGGCTGACCTGCGGGCGACGAATGCCGCCATGGTGGCGGCGGGCGCGCGCGTTGACGGCCTCGCCGGCGAGGCCTGGAATTCCGCGCTGCTCGCCGACCTGCAGGCGCACGACTGGTCCTCCTGCGCGCCACGCGACGATGGCCTCCTGCTATGGCGCGGCGCCGCCAACAGCGATTGGCAGGTCGCCCCCATCGAACCGCTAGCGGTCTCCTGGTGCCTGCCCGATCTGCCCGCCGCGTTCTTACCCACCGTCGCCCGCTCGCTCTCGGCATGGGCGGCCGGGCTGGCGCCCGCTCGATGAGCGTTGCGGCGAGCTACCGGGAAGAGGCGCTCTACCTTGGCGCGGGCGGCCCCTTCGCAGTCTATTGCCGCCCGGATACGCCTCAGGTCGCGCCGCCGCTGGTGATGCTCAATGCCGGTCTAGTGCCCCACGCAGGACCCTATCGCCTGCATGTGACGCTGGCACGCCGGCTCGCCGCTCGCGGCGTCGCCTCGGTGCGCCTCGACCAGGCGGGCAAGGGCGAAAGCCCGCGCCGCCCCGGCTCGCGCGAGGCGCTGCTCAAGGACGACTTCGCCCGCCTGCAGGACCGACTCGCTGCGTTGGACCCGCAGTTTTCCGGTCAACTACAGCTTTTCGGACTCTGCTCCGGCGCCGACGACGCTCTGCTTGTTGCCGAGGCCTTTGATTCCGTGACCGGCCTGGTGCTGCTCGACGGCTACGCGCCGGCCGATATTGGCTTCAGGGCGCGCTATATCGCCGCCAGGCTCGCGTCGCTGGACTGGTGGCTAACCCGCGGGCGGCGCCTGTTCGGCCGCTCGAGCGCCGAGTACACCGCGGGCGTTGAGGGCCCTGGCCTGACGCTTCGGGACTGGCGCAGCGCTACCGAAATGACTGCGCTGTACCGCGCGCTGCTCGACCGCGGTGTCCGCATGCTGGCGCTGTTCTCCGGCGATCTGGCGCACGACTACTACAACGGCGGTCGCGCGCTCTCCCGGTCGCTGGGTGCGGCGGCGGGGCTGACCGAAATCTATCGGCCGGATCTCAATCATCTGCTGCCCGGCGCCGCGCAGCGCGAGGTGCTCTGGGAGCAGCTTGAGAGCTGGCTGGGACTGCCCGTTCGCAGGTCGACGGGCTCAGCGACGATCGGGATCAGCGTCGAGCGGGAGGCGACCACATGAGAAGGCTCCGAGCCTGGCAGCAGGCCATTCTCCTCGTCGTGTTCGCGCTGATGGCTTGGATCGCCTTCCAGCCGATGCTGCTCGCGCTCCACGGCCATTGGACGACCGCCAACGATATCGACGCGGGCTACTTGCTGCTGGCCGTCACGCTCGTTGCCTTCGCGCTCGCGCCACCGCGGCTGGGTTCACCGTCAAATCTGCTCGCAATCGCGTTCGTCGGCAGCATCGCACTCGCCAGTCTGTTCAGCATCGCGGCGACCAAGTCGGTGGCGTTGGCCCTGCTCGTCGGCGCCTTCCCACTACTCGTCGGCGCGCTCGGCGGCTGGTCGGCGCTGCCGCGGGCGGCGCACGCCGGCGCGATCCTGCTGATGGGAACGCCAATCTGGTTCGTGCTGACGCCAATGCTGCAGGGGCTTACCGCCGCCGCCGTGGCGCAGATTTTCTCGATGTTGACTCTGCCGGTGTTCATCGACGGTAACCTGATCGCGCTGCCGAGCGGCCAGCTCGAGATCGCGGCGGGCTGCGCCGGTCTCAAGTTTGTGCAGACCGCGATTGCCCTGATGCTAATCGAGGGCTACCTGTCCGGCCGGCGCCTGTCGTCCGTGGCCATTTGGGTGCTTGTCGGCGCGCTGGTCGCCATCGTGACGAACTGGATACGCGTCGCGCTGATCACGGTGCTGGCGCTGCGGCTCGGCACCGCGCATCCGCTCATTCTCGACCATAACTGGATCGGTTGGCTGCTGTTTGCCTTGGCGTTCTTTCCGCTGTTGCTGAGGATGCCGGCGGGGCCCGCCAGCGGCGTCGCCGACGGCGCGATTTCAGATTCCGAAACCCATCCTCCCCGAGCCCTATCTTGGCCGCGCGCTGTGCTGCTGCTGCTGGCGGGGCTGGGCGTCGCGATGGGGCTGTCGCGACTCAGCGCCGGCGATGCAGCGCGAGATGTTGCGGCCAGCCAGGTCGCGGCGGTGCGTGAGCTTTGCGTTGATTCGCAGCATCCACTGCCGGCCACATTCGTCTCCGCCCCGCTGGTGCTCGACTGTCGCCTCGGCGACGACCTCTGGCTGTCGTTACGCGGCTATCTGGTGGAAAGGCAGGGCGCAGAGCTGATCAATCCGGCGAATCGCTTCCTGCCGGGGCTGGCGATGGATGACTATGTCGTTACGCAGGCCGGCGGGGACGCCGCGCCGGTTGTGGTGGCGTCCGACGGGATGCGTGTTGCCTTTGGCTACCTGACCGGCGGTCGTTGGACCGGCTCGGCGGCGCGCTTCAAGCTCGCGTCGCTGTGGCGACCGTTTCGACCAGGTCCCGTGCTGGCTTTGATTCTGACGGAGCGAGGTTCGCGGGCGCGCATTGGACTCGACGAGTCCGCCGAGTCGGAACAGGCGCCGCTTTTAACGCGTGAGTTCGGCCGCGTGCAGCGCGCGATCGCGCGCGGCTCGCAGGAATAAGCCGGGCGCGAATCGCGTTCGCGTCGTCGGCAGTGCGGCGTCTTCTTGAATCGCCGCGTGGTGCCTCAGAGTCCCAGAACCAGTTTGGCCATGATGTTGCGCTGAATCTCGTTCGATCCGGCGTAGATGCTGACTTTGCGCGTATTGAAGTATTCCTGCGCAACGCCGTTCGCGTACTGCGGGCCCACGTGCTGAAAGTTGTCACCCTCGACCGGCACCGATTGGTCCAGTGGCGCGCCATAGTAGGCGACGGCCTCCAAAGCGAGCGTGGTGACCGCCTGCTGCAGCTCGGTGCCGCGGGTCTTAAGCATGGACGACTCGGGCCCGACATTCTGGCCGGCCGCGAAAGAACCGAGAATACGCAGCTCGGTGAATTCCATCGCCAGAATCTGCACCTGCAGGTCGTGAAAGCGGCGAGCGAAGTCTTCATCTTGCATCAGGGAGGTGCCGTCGCCGCGGGTCTCCGCCTCGGCCATGGCCTGAATGTGCGCCATGCTGGGCTTCAACCGCGGCGAGTAGGCATTGCCGCGCTCGAACTCCAGCAGGTACTTCGCGCAGGTCCAGCCCTTGCCCTCTTCGCCGACCAGGTTTTCCTTCGGCACCTTCACGTCTTCGAAGTAGATCATATTGATCTCCTGATAGCCTTCCGTCGGCTGATCCAGCGTGATGATGGGCTTCACGGTAATGCCGGGCGAGTGCATATCGATGAGGAGAAAACTGATGCCCAGCTGGGGAATGCTCTCGTTGCTGGTGCGCACGAGGCAGAAGATCATGTCCGCGTACTGGCCGAGGGTGTTCCAGGTCTTCACGCCGTTGATGAGGTAGTGATCGCCCTTGTCCTCTGCTTTGGTGCGCAGCGACGCGAGATCCGATCCAGAACCCGGCTCCGAGTAGCCCTGACACCACCATTTGCGGGTGTGCAGAATATCCGGCAGGTACTTGGCTTTCTGCTCTTCGGTGCCGAACTTCATGATCACCGGGGCGACCATAGTCATGCCGAACGGCATCACCCCGGGCGCGCCGACACGCGCGAGTTCCATGTCAAAGACATAGCCCTGGGTGGGCGTAAAGCCCGCGCCGCCGTGTTCCACGGGCCAGTTGCTGGCCGCCCAGCCCCGCTCGGCCAACGCCTGCTGCCAGCGCACGTGATCTTCCTTGGACAGCCGACCCATCGCACTCTTGCTCTGCTTGTCCCGCATCTCCTGCGGCCAGGCGGTATCGAGCCAGCTGCGTACCTCCTGCTGAAACTCGCGGTCGGCGTCGGAAAAACTGAAATCCATGCTGGGCCTCTCTGTCGTCTGATTCTCGTTCGGGTTCGCGCTTCTCTGGCGTCCTGTAGCCACCGCTCGGCGCGTTGCAGTCTGAGCTTAGCCTGGCCGTGCCGGCGCGCTAAGTCTTTGAACCTACTCTGATTTTAGATGTGTGTGGTGGGGTTGCGCCAGCCCGCGCTGGACAACATCGACCGGCGCGGCGCTCACATCCGGCGGTCCGCCGCGCGATCGGCGAGTGTCTTACCGATGACTCGCACGGCTAGGGTCTCCTCGGCGCCCTCGAAAATTGACAGCACCCTGGCGTCGACGAAGTAGCGGCTGACGCTGGTTTCCTCGGCATAGCCCATGCCGCCGTGCAGCTGCTGCGCCTCGCGCGTTACCGACTCGGCTAACCGACAGGCCAGCAGTTTCACCAGGCTCGCGTCGGTCGCGCCGCCGCCGTCGTCCATCATATTCGCCACAGCGTAGGTATAGCGCTGGCAGGCGAGAATGCTTGCGGCCATGCGCGCAAGCTTCGCCTGGCTGAGCGGATAGGCGTCCAGCGGACGACCGAAGGCGCTGCGGTTCGCGCTGTGCTCGGACGCCGCCTCAAAGGCGGCCTGCATCAATCCGCACGCCCGGGCCGCGGTCTGCAGCCGGCCGCCCATGAAGCCACGCATCGTGTGATAGAAGCCGCGACCCAGACCGGCGGCGCCGCCGATCAGATGAGCATCGCTGACGAAGAAATCGTCGTAGAACATTTCGAAGGAGTGCATACCCCGGTAGCCGAGGGTGCGTATCGCCCGACCGCTGACCCGCCCGCCCCGACCGTCGTCATGCTCGAACGCATCGCCATCGCTGCTCGGTTTCTCCACGAGAAACAGCGACAGACCTTTGTGCGGCGGCTGGGCACTGGGATCGGTACGCGCCAGCACCAGTATCACGTTCGCCTTACCCGCGAAGGTGCACCAGGTCTTGCCGCCGCTGAGCAGATAGCCGCCCTCGGTCCGGGTGGCCTTGAGGCTCACGTTGGCCACGTCGGAGCCGGTACCGGGTTCGGTTACTGATATCGCGCAGAGCGTGTCGCCCGAGGCGACGCGCGGCAGCCACTGTGCCTGCTGTTCGGCCGTGCCGCCGACGAGCAGCGCGCGGGCGAGAATTTCTGGTCTGGTGATCAGGCTGCCGGCAGCGCCCAGCGACGCGCGCGACAGTTCCTCGGTGACGAGCACCATGCTCATCGAATCTTCCGCGTCGTCCGGCGTCAGCCCGCCGAAGCGCTGCGGTATCGACAGACCGAAGCAGCCGAGCGCCTTCAGCTCCTCGAGCAGCGACTGCGGTACAACCTGGTCGTCCTGGTGTATGCGTGCCGCAACCGGCGCGACGGCGCGATCGGCAAACTCTCGAAAGCTGTCGCGCACGAGTCGCTGCTCGTCACTCAGTGTGCCGTCGAAAGGCGCGCTGCCGCGGATCTTCAGCGCATCGCCCAGAGCGCGCAGATTGTGACTGCCGAGCCGCCGGCTAATGTAGGCCTGCTGGCCGAAATCAAGCGCATCCGCCGTCAGGCCGTAATCGCCAAGCCGAGCCGACAGCCGGCAGCGCATGTTGTGCAGCGCATCGGCTACGAACAGCTCGCTCAGGGCGCGCTCTGCGGCCTCCGAATCGGCATTCAGTGAGTTTACGAGCGCGCGCGCCGCGCCCAGCTCGGCGGCGCAGAAGGCCAGGTCGTAAAGCTCGATCTGTTCGCCGTCGAGATCGCCTTGCAGACCTGCGGCGGCTTGGGCGAGCAGACGGTCCGCGCGTTCGATCAGTCGCGCGCTGTCGGCGGCTCGGGTGTCGACGTCGGCGACAACGGGCTGGGCAGGCTCAGCGGCCGGCGCGAGCGATGCGCTGGGTTGAAGGTCGGCGCTGGACATGTTTTCTGATGCTCTCTCTATTCTTGTTGTTGATTTCTTATTTTCTTATGAGCCTTGACGGCCATCGGCATCGCAGTGTCCCGTGCTTGGTGCGCGACGGGATCTGGCATCGCCGGCCCGCGTCTTGGACAATGCGGGCGAATCGCCCAGTCTAACGCGCCGCGCGCCGAACACTAGCCCGCCGTCTTCGCCCTGGCCGGTAAGGGGTCGAGAGTTGGGCAGAGAGCTGGGTAGAGCGTCGGGCCAAGAGTCGGGCAGAGTTTTGGACCACAGCGGGCCGGCGGTGATCAGGGCGGTCACAGATGGGTGCCTGAACAAACACGGGAGTCGCAGTGGCAGACGACGTCGACAACATGGTCAGCTCGGTGCGGGCGTATTTCCTGGGTCTGCAGGCCGAACTGTGCGCTCGCTTCGAGGCGCTGACTGACAACGCTCGCTATCGTGGTTCGGACATCGAGACCCCCGGTGGCGGTCTCGCGCGACCCCGCGTGCTCGCGGCGCCGTTCGACGACAGCCTGACCCAGCGGGGTATCGAGAAGTCGGCCGTCCAGTTCACGCACAGCGTCGGCGCCGCGCTGCCGCCCGCCGCGACCGAACGCAATCCGAACCTCGCGGGACTGCCCTTTCAGGCGCTGGCCGTTTCGGTGATCGTGCACCCGCACAACCCCTATGTGCCCACCTGCCACATGAACGTCCGTTTCTTCGCCGTCGCGTCCGCGCCCGTCACCTGGTACTTCGGCGGCGGTTTCGATCTCACACCCTGCTACGGGTTCGAAGAGGACGCCGTTGACTGGCACCGCGCGGCGGCGCAGGCGGTAGGCGCGCACTACCCCGACATGAAAGCCCGCTGCGATGACTACTTCTATCTGAGCCACCGGAACGAGGCGCGCGGTATCGGCGGTATCTTCTTCGACGACTGGACCGAGGGCGGCTTTACCGCGTCGCTTGGCCTGGTGAGCCGCGTGGGCGATGCCTTTGGTCCGGCGTACGAGGCCATCTTTCGGCGCCGCGCTGTTCAGGAGTACGGCGAGCCGCAGCGGCACTGGCAGGCGCTGCGCCGCGGCCGCTACGCCGAGTTCAATCTGGCGATTGACCGCGGGACGCGCTATGGGCTGCAGTCAGGGCGCCGGGTCGAATCTGTCCTCGCCTCGCTACCGCCGTTGGTGCGCTGGGACTACGACCATCGCCCGCCCGAGGGTTCGCAGGAGGCACGGCTGATGCAGGAATTTCTACCTCGACGCGACTGGCTGGGGGCTGTGGACAAAACTGGGGACTAAAGCCCAGCGCATCCAGTGGCTGCTACTGCCGCGCGACGCCTAACAGGAATAGTTGAATATTATCAAATAGTTATGGGCGAGATCTGAGAATCTACTCACGGCCGAACGGTGCGCGCCACAACCCCACCCTTGTGCACAAGTGGCGCGTGTCGCCACCACGCTCTGCGGCGCGCTGGCGTAGAGTGAATGCGCAGCAAGGTTGCCTTATGCGTCGGGGCGCTGTGCCTCCGCGGGCGCCCCGACCGGCTCCGATGCCTCGGTCGCCGGTGGCAGCGAGCCGCTGGTCACGATCGTGAGATTGTCACGCACCTCGACGACCCCCTTGGTCCGTCGCGCGATGTCCAGCGCGGCCATCCGCTCCGCCTGGCTCTGGACAAAGCCGGTCAGTGATACGACGCCACGATTCACGTCGACGTTCAGACGCCACCCGTGTGTGGCCTGGCCGCGAATGAGCCGCGTCTTGATCGCCGTGGCGATGGTCGTATCGTCCGCCACCTCGCCGGGCGTACGCTTCTCGCTGTCCGCGTAGTAGCGGTCGCAGCCGGCGATGCCGAAACACAGCATTGTCAGCACTAGCCCAGTCAGCACTTTCAGCCGCAACCTCATGGCTTTCTCCCGCCGTCAGATTTATGCGTGCCAGTTTGCACCGCACCTGAGCGCTTGCAAAGTCGCCCGGCGTCGCTCGATCGACGGTCGCCGGTGGAAGTCTCTGCGGCCAAACCAAGTTGCGGCAGCGCCCGTGTGCTGGGTAAGATTCCGATCGATCAAAAATGGTGGCGGATACCATGCGTAGAGGGTTCAGTACACGCGGGCAAGACGACGAAGAGGCGCAGATCAACCTGACGCCGATGCTCGACGTGGTGTTCATCATGTTGATTTTCTTCATCGTCACGGCGACGTTCGTCAAGGAAGAGGGTCTGGACGTTAACCAGCCCGACGACGACAAGCCCAAGACGGTCGATCCCGATAAGAAGAGCATCGTTGTCCGCATCACCAGTCGCGACCGGATTCAGATCGCCCAGCGCGACGTCGACTGGCGCGCGGTGCGGCCGATGATCGAACGGCTGCATGCGGAGAATCCCGAAGCGCCAGTGGTCATTCAGCCGCATGACAAGTCGAAGACCGAAACGATGGTCCACGTGATGGACTCGGCGCGCCAGGCCGGCGTGCGCAACGTCAATCTGGCGGCGAACTAGACCGCACCTTAACCGTCTCTTCTTCCTCTTAACGCGCAGTCATGCGCGTTCCTGCGAGCGCGCGGTGTAGGCCGCGCGCTGTCCCGGCTGTCCGCGCCGGCTTGCATTCCCAAGAACGCCATAGCAGCGTGAACGTTAGCGCGCCCAGTTCGCTGGCACGGCAAAAGCGCCCCACCAGTGCTGCGCATGCTCGATGCACTGACCCGGTGACGCAAAAGCGCCTGCGGGCAGTTCGCGGCCGATCGGTTTAGCGACGAAGGCGTCGCGTTCGAAGGTCAGTTCGACATCCAGAAAATCGAAGTAGCGATTGATCAATGGATTCAGCGCCTTGTAAATCGCCTCCTTCGCGCTGAAGTACGCGGTCCAGTCACGCCCTTCGGCCGCCGCAGCGGCCTGCTCGGCCGGCGTCAACAGCCGTCGCAGCAGCTTTTCTGATACGCGCCCCGAGCGCTCTATATCCACGCCGAGGCCGCTGTGGCCGCTGTCGCCGCTGTCGCAGAGGCTGGACCCCGCGGGTTCCAGCGCCGCCCAGGCTAGCTGCTCGCTGTGTGAGATTGAGCCGATCAGACCCTGCGGCCACCGAGGTGCCCCGTCCGCCGTGCGCAGCAGAGCCGGGACCGGGTCGATACTCTGCTCGCTCAGCAGCCGCCGTGCGAGCAGTCGACCGCTGCTGAAGCTCGCGCGTCGCCTGGGGGCCGCACGAGCGATCAGCGCCAGCTCATCTGCTGCGAGCACGGCGCAATGATCGTCGACCGGTAGGCACGCCTGGCGTACCTCCGGCCACGGCAAGGGCGGCGGCGCGACCTCGGCCCACGCGAGCGCTGCGCCGTCGACGCTCTGCTGCGCCCCCTCAAGCTGTCCGTCGTTCGTGTGCATGGCTCGCGCGCGCCTGGGCACAAACCCCGGAACCCGCGCTCGGCTCAGGGTGGGTTCGAACCCTAGTCAGAAAACCCTCGATTGTGCGGGGTCGGCACGCTGGATACCATCGCCGCAGGCCGTCACTGTGGATGATTCTGTTGCCGTCAGTCGCCCTTACTTTCGAGACTCCCGAGCCCGCCGAATCCCCGGAGGCCGCGTCCTGTCGACGCGCCCGTTGGTCAACGTCATGACCGGCCGCGTCATTCTGCTCAACGGCTCTTCGAGCTCCGGCAAGACCACGCTGTCTACGACGCTGCAGCGCGTACTGCCCGAACACTGGCAGCACGTCGCGCTCGATCAGTTTCGAGACGGCATGCCGGGCCGCGCGCGCGGGCTGAACTCGCCGCCGGACACTCCAGGAGCGGCGGGCTTGAACATCGTGCCGGTCGTGCGCGACGGCCGGGCAATGACCGAGATCCGTTTTGGCGCCTTCGGCGAGGTGGTGCTGGCGGGCATGCGGCGCAGCGTGCGCGCGTTGGCGCAGGCCAGCGTCGACGTCATCGTCGACGACCTGCTGTTCAAGCCCGACTATCTGACCGACTATCGCCGCGCGCTAAGCGGCATCGACACCTGGTTTGTGGGGGTGCGCTGTCCACTGCCCGTCGTCGAGGCGCGAGAGGCGACGCGCGTCGGGCGCTTCCCGGGCACGGCGGCGTCGCATTTTGATGCCGTTCACGCCCACGGCTCGGTGTATGACGTCGAGGTCGATACCTCCGTGCTCACGCCGCGGGCCTGCGCAGAGATCGTCCGCGAGCGGCTACGCGAACCGCCACGGGCATTCGCGAACGGGGAGACATGTCCATGAGTCAGGCAATCGATCGACTGCGTCAACTGCTCGACGACGCGCAGCGCCTCGTCGTTTTCACGGGCGCCGGGATAAGTACGGAGTCGGGCATTCCGGATTTTCGCAGTCCTGGTACCGGACTGTGGACCAAGATCAAACCGATCATGTTCGATGACTTCGTCGCCAGCGAGAGCGTGCGGCAGGAGTCCTGGGCGCGGCGCTTCGACGGCGACCGCAAGATGGAGAGCGCCCGACCGAACAAGGGTCACGAGGCGGTGTTTGAGCTGGTCCGGCGCGGCACCTGCGGTCACGTCATCACACAAAACGTCGACAATCTGCACCAAGACTCTGGCATCGACCCCGCGACCATCATCGAACTGCATGGCAACGCGACCTACGCAAGCTGTCTGAGCTGCGGCGCGCGCTATGAGATGGCCGATCTCGAAGCGCAGTATCGCAGCGGGGGCCGAGTGGAACCCTGCGCCGCCTGCGGCGGCATCGTGAAGAGCGCAACCATCTCTTTTGGTCAGGCGATGCCGGAGGCCGAGATGCGCCGCGCGCAGGCAGCCACCGAGGCCTGCGATCTGTTCATGGTGATTGGCTCGTCGCTGTCGGTCTATCCCGCCGCTGGCTTTCCCGAGCTTGCGAAGCGCCTCGGCGCGGGTCTGGTCATTCTCAATCGCGACGAAACACCGCTCGATCCGATCGCGGACCTGGTGGTTCACGAGGAGATTGGCCAGGCGCTGTCGTTCGCGGTAGGCATCAACTGAGCGCGCCGAGTGCCGCCGTCCGCGCGCACGCCCGCGCGGTGCTGGCGAGCCTCTGTCCGGATTGGCGCGACGTGCGCTGGGGCGAGTTTTTGGACGGCGGCTACTCGAACTTCAATTTTCGCCTGCGCTACCAGGGCCGCGAATGCGTGCTCCGCGTGCCGCCGCCGCAGCGAACGATCGCGGCCGACGCCAGCGTGCTGCCCGAGGCGCTGCTGATGGCCACGGTGGCTGCGTGCAATGCGGGTCCAAACCTGCTGTCCAGCCCGGCGATCCTTGCCTATAACGCAACGCAGGGCGCTCAGGTCAGCGAGTGGGCCCCTGCCCCGCTGCTCGCGGAGAGCGCGCCCGTGGCGCCCGAACGGCTCGGCCACATGCTGGCGACTTTCCACGCTCGCCTGGCGCCGCTCCGCGATCTGCTGGTCGAGCACGACCGAAGCGACGCCGGCCTCGCGCGGCTGTTAGAGCGCGCCGGGGTCGCGCCCGAGCAGGTCCAGGGCCCCGCGGCCGCTGACCGCGTACCCGCGCACGGCGACTTGAATCCCTGGAACCTGCTGTACGATGGTGTCGCCTGGACCGTGCTCGACTGGGAGTCGGTTGCGCTACTGGAACCCGCGTTCGACATGGCGACGCTGCTCGAGGGCGTACGCGGCCTGGGCTGGCCCTGGCCGAGCGACGGCGACGCGCGAGCGCTCGCGGCCTATGCCGAACACGGCGGCGACGCCATCTCGCCGCGTGCTTTTGCCGCGGCCCTCGAACGCTTCGAATGGCGTGAGTGGGCATGGGCGGTCGCCCAACTAAGAGCAGGCAATCGACGCGATGAAATCGAGGCGCAGCGCGCGACGTACGGGCGCCGTTTGCGGGCGCGGGGTCACACGCTGCCGTAGCACTGAGCCGTGCCGCTCAGCCCCGCTCCCAGGCGGCGAGCAGGCCGCGGGCGCAGTCGAGCCGCGCCGGTCCGCGCCCGCTCACCACGCCGTACAGCGCCTGCGCTGGCATGGCGGCGGCGTCCGCCAAGCCCTGCAGACGGCGCTCGTGCCAATCGTAGAGACGCTCACGCTCTGCGGAATGTTCGCGCAGCGGATCACGTTCCCAGGGTAGGTCCGGTTGGCACAGCAGATAGTAGCGTGGCCTCTGCGCGAGCCAGCGATCGAGCAGGTCGAGAAAGGTCGGCGGCGGCGCGCCGAAGCGTTCGCGCCACCACAGCTCGAGTACGAGCGCATCCGTATCCAGGATCGTCAGGCCGTCCGCAGGATGCGCGCAGGTTTCCGCCGCATATTGGCGCTGGGCGATGTGCAGCAGATCCTGCGGCGTATAGCCGGTCGACGGCGCGCCGGTCAGGTAGTCCCGCGCGACCTCGGCCACCCAGATGCCGCCGCGATCTGCGGCCAGGTCATGCGCGAGCGTCGACTTGCCGCAGGACTCGGGGCCAGTGACGACCACGACTCGACGCGGCGGATGCCGTTCGCCGGGCATCGCGCTCAGGCGGCGTCGACTGGTCGGGCCGGCGTGTGCGGCGCTGTCTGCAGGCTGGCGTGCCACGCGCGGTAGCCGATCACCGCCAGCCCCAGATAAACGAGATACAGCACGCCGTAAAACAGCAAGCTGGTGTCTCCCGCAGCAGCCTTCAGGAAGTACAGGGTGCTGGCGGCAATATCGATGCCGAACCACAGCACCCAGCTATCGAGGTATTTGCGGGCCTGTAGCCACATGGCGAACAGACTGAAGACGGTCGTAGCCGCGTCCGCATACGCGAAGTCCGCGTCGGTCGCGCGATGCATGAACGTGCCGAGCGCGAGCGTCCCAAGCACCGCGAGTGCGCCACCTGCCGCGAGTAGCGCGGGGCCTGCGCGGGTCACCGGTAGCTCGCTGGTGCTGTCACGATCGCCGCCACGTAGCCAGTACCACCAGCCGTAGAGATTGAGACCGACGTAAAACACGTGCAGCAGCAGATCGGAGTACAGCCGCGCCTCCGCGAAGACATAGACGCTGACCACCGCGTACAGCGTGCCGATCGGCCAGGTCCAGATGCTCTGCCGGATGAGCAGCACGACCGCCAGCAGTCCTGTAATCAGGCCGAACAGACCGAACGGGTCTGTCAGTGCAGCCAAGATCGTGTCGGTGGCGTCCATCGTGGTCGAGATTCCTGTGTCGCTGCTGCCAGTGTACTGGTCGAGGCGGCCGCTGTGCGATCGGCCGGCCGATCCGCGGCCCGCGACCGCGCCGCGAACAGGCTACAATCGGCTTTCTTAAGATGCCGCAGAGGGTGGCGCACAGCGCCGGGCAACGCGATGGCGAAGACGATAGCGATCGTCGAGGACGATCCGGATCAGCGAGCGAACTACACGGACGCGATCACCAAGAAAGGCTACGAGGTTGTCGCGTTTGGCTCGCGCGCCGAAGCGCTGGACGGCTTCGAGCGCAAGCTTCCCGATCTCGCAATCCTGGACATCATTCTAGGCGACGAGATAGACGCCGGTTTCCAAATCTGTCGCGATCTGCTCAGCCGTTCGCCGTCGCTGCCGGTGATCTTTTTGACCGAACGAATCGACGAGATCGACAAGATCTCCGGTCTGCGCCTCGGCGCTTGGGACTATCTGCCGAAACCGATCTCACTTGAGTATCTGGCCGAGCGAATTTCCTCGCTGCTGCGCATCAACGAGGCGCGCGAGAAAGAAACCGCAGAGCAGAGCGACAGCGCGCGCCACATTGGCGATCTAACGCTCGATCAAGAGGCGCTGTTGGTCTCCTGGAAGGGCACGCGTATCGATCTCTCCGGCACCGAGTTTCGAATGCTCGCCAAGCTCGTCCGGGCGCCGGGTCACGCGGTCAGCTACGAAACCCTGATGAACGCGACCATGCAGAGCCTCGTCACGAACAACACGATCAACACGCATATGCGCAACATCCGCAAGAAGTTCGAGAAGGCGGACGCGGACTTTGCCTGCATCAAGAGCGAGTACGGCTTCGGCTATCGCTGGTCGACCGGTTGACCGATGCGCATCTGGAACCGCTTCGGCGGCCCCAGACTCGGCACTAAGCTCGCTCTGCTGGGGCTGCTGCTGCTCGTGGTGCCCTGGTTCAGTTATCGCCAGCTCGTCGCGATGGAAGACCTGCTGATCCAGGGACAGTCGAACACGCAGCTGCTCATGGCAGAGGGTATCTCCACGCTCTTCAACGGCCGCGATCAGCTGTTTTCTGATCTGCCGATCTCCACCGCGGACTACGAGGCCCTGTACGCGTACCCGGTAGACACGGACGCCCGCCTCGACGGCCTGCTCGAGGACTGGGGCGAAGGCTTCGACGATCGACTGCTGCGTTTCGGCGCTGCTCGAGACGGCGGCGCCACCGACGGCACGATGGACGTGGTTATCGGCGAAAAGGACGAGTATCTCTGGGGTTTCGTGCGCGTATTCGATGAGACGCCGGTGTTCAGAGATACCAACACGCTGAGCCTCGACCGTGCCGATCACCTGCGCCTGAGCTTCATTCGCGCCGACGGCGAAGACGGCCGTATCACGCTCACGCTACCGGGTCCCGGCGTCCAAAGCGCGTTTCGCGTCGACGAGAACTGGCGCCGCGCCACCACAGGCCGCCCCGAGGCGCAGATTCGCGGCTTCAGCCGCGTGACCAACGATGGCTACGAGCTGGAGTTTCGTCTGCCGCTCGAGATGCTCGGCTCGAAGCGCTACTTCGCGATGATTTGGGCAGACGTGGACGATCCGGCGGAGCGCGCGATTGAGCGCATGACGCAGACCCTGCCGACCGCGGGCAAGGAGAGCTTCGAACTCGTCGTGTTTCGCTCCCAGGAGTTGCTGGACATCATCGAGGGCTTGGGCTACGCCGGCGCACGGGTCATCGTCATCGACTCAGAGGAACGCGTGCGCGCGGAAACGGGTAGCGTCCAGGGCACCGTCAATAGCGAACCGGAAGGCAGTTTTGGTCTGGCCTTCCGGCAGTTCTTCTCTCGCATACGACCGACCCTGCATCGGTTGGTTACGGGCCAGGAGTGGCCGATTGCCGAGCCGACCCGCAGGATAGACGACGTGATCGCGTCCGCGCTGCGCGGCGAACCCAACTGGCTGCAGCGCACCGTTGAGGAACAACAGGAGGTCATCATTGCGGCCCATCCGATCGTGTCGCGCGACCGGATTCTTGGCGCTGTCATGGTCGAGCAAAACACCGCCCAGATCCTGAGTTTTCAGCGCACGGCGCTCGAGGAACTGATCCTCCTGTCGGTGCTGAGTCTCTTGATTGTGTTCGTTGCGCTGATCGCGTTCGCCGGGCGGCTGGCCTGGCGCATTCGATCGCTGCGCCAGGAGGCTTCCGCCGCGATCGATCAGCATGGCCGGCTGAAAACGAGCGGCCTGAAGAGCGAAATGACCGCCGGCGACGAGATCGGCGATCTGGCCCGCAGCGTCTCGAACATGCTCTCGAAGCTGCACTCGCACAACCGCTTTCTCGAGAATATGCCGCGCACCCTCAGACACGAGATCAACAACCCGCTGAATACGCTGAGCACGTCGCTGCAGAACCTGGCCGAAGAAATACCGGGCATACAAACGTCGAAGTACCTCGATAGCGCCAAGCGCGGTGTGCTGCGCATCGGCCAGATCGTGCAGAATCTCGCGGACGCGGCCAACCTCGAAGAGGCGCTCGAGGCGGAGGAACTCGAGACCCTCGACATCCAGGAACTGCTAGAAAACTACGTTGCGAACTGTTCGCTAAACCACAAGACGACATCGTTCGTGTATCGCGGCGTCGACCGGCCTGCGTATGCGCGGGTCGCCGACTATCGAATCGAACAGCTGCTCGACAAGATCGTGGATAACGCGGTGGACTTCCATCGCTCGAACAGTCCGATCAAGGTGCAGCTCGACGTGACTCGCGATGCGCTGCGGATCTCTGTGGCCAATCGCGGTCCGCTGCTGCCTGCGGACGCGCAGACTACGCTGTTCGACTCCATGGTGAGCCACCGCGACAGCCACAGCCAGCTGCACTTCGGCCTCGGTCTCTACGTCGTTCGGCTGATCGCTGAATATCACGGCGGCAGCGCGCAGGCCAGCAATCTGGCCGATGGCAGCGGTGTTGTGTTCGTCGTGCAGCTACCGCTGGCCGCGCCCCCGGCGCGACGGGCGAGCGGCAGCGATGACTACGCGCAGGTAGCGGCAGGCTAACGGATCCGCCTGCAACCCGGGCTCAGACCAGTCGGTAGCTCGCCTCTATCGTGACTTCGCCGTCGGTCGCGATGGTGCCTTTCTGCACCATGAACTCGATCGCAGCCCAGACGCTGCGAGCCGCCGCGGGATACATGAACTCGGGTAGGCCGGCGTACATCTCGGGCACCATCGCCTCGATTCGATCGACGCCGCGGCTGATACAGGCACTGATCTGCGCCTCTCGCTCCAGCCGATGCTCGATGAACTTGCGAACGAACGGCTTCGGGTCTTCTATGGCGGGTCCATGGGTGGGCCAGTAGACGCGATCGTCGCGCTCCAGCAGCTTGTCGAGGCTAGCCATATAGGCCTGCATGTCGCCGTCCGGCGGCGAGATGATGCTGGTCGACCAGCCCATGACATGATCGCCGGAGAACAGCGCGTCGCCCTCTCGATAGGCGAAGCAGATATGATTCGAGGTATGCCCCGGGGTGTACACGCACTCGACGCTCCAGTCGCCGCCCTCGATCACGTCGCCGTCGCGTACCTCGACGTCGGGCAGAAAGTCCATATCGCCGCCCTCCTCGACCGGTACGCCGGCGGCGATCTTACCGGCGCCGTGAGGTCCGTAAGCGTAGGTAGGCGCGTTTGTGTAACGCCTCAGCAGCGCGCAGCCCGGGGAATGGTCCATGTGTGTATGCGTGACCAGCACGTGGCTGATCTCTTCATCCCCGAGTCCGCGAACGAGCGCATCGATATGTGCCTCGTCGGCCGGTCCGGGATCGATGACCGCGACCTGACCGGTGCCGATGATGTAGGTGCCGGTGCCGTGCAAGGTGAAGGGGCCGGGGTTCTCCGCTACGATGCGGCGAATCCCGGGTGCGACGCTTTCGATCTTGCGATAGTTGAATTCGAGATCGCGGCTAAAAGGAATCTGGACGCCCATGGTGCTCTCTCTCCTACCCTCTTCGTTCCGGATTGCTGGCCTGATGACTGCCAGGTTCAGATCAACAGGCTCGCGGCCGCAGCCGCGAGCATAGCGGCGACCGCCGCGATAAACACCCAGCGCGGTCGCGGACGGCCGGGCCCCGCCTCCGTCACGTGAAACTTAAGCGTCACGTTACCGATACTGACAAAGTCGCCCGACGTCAGCTTGGTGTTCACGACGGCTGCGCCGTTGACGCGCGTGCCGTTCGTGGAAAACAGGTTCGCGATGGCCACACCGTCCGCTCGGTAGACCACCTCCGCATGTCGGGCCGAGACGCTGGGCTCATCGATGCGGATCTCGGTGCCGGCCTCACGGCCGATGGTCGTGGTGCCGAAGCGCAGCGGAAACACCTGACCGGCGATGGGTGCATTTTGACCGATCAGATAGCTGCCCGGCAGCTGCGGTTCAGGCGCCGACACCGTGGCGTCGACATCGACCGCGCGCATCTCAATGGTGCCCTGGATTTCCTCACCGGGCGCCACGGGCATACGTAGTGGGTTGTCGAGCTCGCCGGCGGCCCGCTCGCGCATCGGAGTGAGATCCTGCCCCTGGGCGATGACCTGCATGACGATCTGATCGAAGGCCAGTTCATCGCCGTGGAACAGCCGACAGCCGCCGCACAGGCGCTTGCCGTTAACGAAGGTGCCGTTCGACGAATTGAGATCGGTGAGCCATAGCAGTCCGGCGGAAACGAACAGGCGCGCGTGCTCGCGGGAGATGTGGCTGTTGTTGAAGCTGATGCCGGCGCGCGGTGAGCGTCCGATCGTCAGCGCGCCCCGAATACGTATCTTTTCGCCTTTGTAGTGCGCGTGCCAGATCGGTTCTTCCGCGATCCCGCCGCGATCGATGAGTCGAATGCGATTCGAGCCGACGCCGATGACGTCGCCCGGCGCGATGCGCCAGGGCTGATCGATGTGCGCATCGTTGACCTCCAGCACCGCCTCGCCCAGCGGCACGACCAGTACGCCGCGCTCATCGAGCTGGCCGCGCGCGTGATAGTCGTCGACGTCTTCGCCAGGCACGATGAGGTCGTTGTCCAGATGCCGGCCGAGCGTGAACGCCTCGGTTACCGGGAAGTCGCTGTCCGGCTCGGCCTCGTTGACGAGGTACAGGTCTTCAGGGGTTTGCCCAGTCATCTCGCAACCGCTGCCACTCAGCCTCGTCCGGGACGATGGTGAGGGCGAGTTCCAGATAGTGGCTCGCCGCGTCCAGCAGGCCACCCTCGTGGGCTTCCACTGCCACCCCCGCGAGCCGCTGCGCGGCCTGCTGCAGCAGCGCGGTCGCCTCCTGATGTTCGGGGTCGAGACGCAGTACGGATCTTAGCTGGGATACGGCGTTCTGGCCCTGCGGTTCCGTCAGATAGCCGTCTGCCAGCAACTCTCTCGCGCGTTGCATAAGCGCCGCGATCTGGCCGGCCTGAGCGCGCCGCGTCTCGATGGCAGAGCGCCTGGTGTCGATCGCCGCCGCGTCGAAGCCGACCCCTGTCGCCCGCTCGAGAACCGCCTGCGCGTCGTCTATCTCGTCCTGGGTCAGCAGCAGGTCGATCTGTTCCAGAACGCGCGCTTCGACCTCCGCGAGTCCCTGCAGGGCAAACACGTTGTCCTCGGCGATCGCAAGAATCTGATGATAAACCTCGGCCGCGTTCGCACCGGGTGGATTGATCAGCGCGGCCGCACCGCGATAGGTGCGGGCCTGCTGCAGTAGATCGTCGATCTCGCGCTGCAGCGTGTTCGCCTGTCGAACGAGCTCGCGAACGGTATCGAGTTCGGGCAATTCGTTGTTTGCCGCGCTGGCGCGATCGATGTGGCCGATGGCCGCCGTGACGTCCCCGGCCGCGATGGCGTTTTGCGCCAGTCCGGCGTAGTGGCCGGCGAGTTCGTCGAGGCCGGTGCGCGCTGTCCGGTTCGACGGATCGAGACGCAGGACCTCGGAGTACAGGCGCGTCATCTCGACCGTGGCCTCGGTGTCGTTCAGGCCCCGCGTTTGCAGCAGTGCGCGCGCCTCAGTGAGCAGTCCGTCTGCGTTGCGCCGCTGATCGATCGCGGCGGTCAGCCGCTGCCAGGCGATGCCTTCTGGGAACAGCGCAATGGCCTCGGCGAGCTTGGCCTGCGCCTGCGCGAGCTCGCCCCGCGTCACGTGGACATCGATCTCGCGCTCCCAGCGATCCGCCAGCCCTTCTACAGCCGCCAGCGCCCGCGTGTGCTGAGGATTGAGATCCAGCACCCGCTGATAGGACGCAACGACCGAGGTCAGGCTCTGATTAGGATCCGCGGCGAGCGCCTGCGCATTGGTCCACGCGCGCTGCACCTGTGCGTCACGCGAGTTGTCGAGCAACTGACCCAGCTCCGGGGCGCGAAAAGCGGCCACCGCCGCCAGCGTGATGAGGCCGATGGCGATCAGGTAGCGCGCGCCCCCGCGTCGACCTGTCGACCCGCCCTCGCGCTCGCGCTCGGCACGAATCGGTTCGCCGGGCTGCGTGAGACGCGTCGAACCCACCGCCGCGATTTCTGCGGTCGTTACGACCTCGGTTTTGAGCACCGAATTGGGTATCAGGCCGTCGGCATCAATCTGATCGAGCGCCTTGTCGATCTCCTCGCCGTTCTGGAACCGCTGCTCGACTTCCTTGGCGAGAAACCGATCGATGGTTCCTTGAAAGGCCTGCAGGTGCGGCGGCAGTTTAGGCACCGGTTCCTGCAGATGTTTGATGCCGATCGCGACTGCCGATTCAGCCTTGTACGGGACGTCGCCTGTCAGCATTCGATAAAAGACGATGCCGAGGCTGTAGATGTCCGAGCGGCTGTCGAGCTTGCGCCCGGCCGCCTGCTCCGGGCTCATATACTGCGGCGTTCCGACGACGGTGCCATGACGGGTTAGATCGGCGCCGCTGTCGACGACCTTGGCAATGCCGAAGTCGGTTAGTACGGCGCTGCCGTCTTCGCGGAACAGAATGTTCTCGGGCTTGATATCGCGATGGATGTAGCCCTTGTCATGGGCGAAGTCTAGCGCGCGGCCGATATCGCGAACGACGCGGATAAGGTCGTGGACGTGGATGCCGCTTTTCAGTTTGTCGTTGAGATCGCCGCCGCGCAGATACTCCATAACGAGAAACAGGTAGGCATCATGTAGGCCAACATCGTAGACCTGCACGATGTTCGGATGGCTGAGCTGCGCGTTGATGCGACTTTCGCGCACGAAGCGTTTGCGAAAGTTGGGGTCTTTGGAGTAGTCGGCCGACATGACCTTGAGCGCGACCAGGCGGCCAAATTTTTTCTGCACCGCGAGGTACACGCGGGCCATGCCGCCGCGGCCGATCTCTCGCTCTATTTGGTATCCCGGTAGTTCCACCCGTCGCGCCGAACCGTCAGTCGCCTTCGGCGCTCGTCGCCAGGTTATCGCTCGAGACAACAGGCGCGATCGACAGACTGATGTACTCGCCCGCGATCAGGTTGCCCAGAATGAGGTGCGCCTCGCGAATAACCAACTCGCCGTCGAGGCTGATCGCCGTGCCGCGGCCGTGGGCCAGGCCGTTGACGCACTGGTCCGAGCGAAACATCCAGCGGCGCTCTTGTAACTGCATTTCACAGCGTGGATCCGGCGCCAGCACGATGGTCTCGTCGAGGTCGCCGAGCTTCCAGGTTTGAAACAGCGCATCGCCGTTCGGTTGGCGCTTGACGCCATAGCCATGCATTTTGTCCGCGGCGAACTGGCCGCGATAGACCGTGCCGTCGCGCCAGTAGAATTCGCCGATGCCCGTGCGCAAGTCCCCCTCGAAACTGCCGACGTAGCGATTGCCGTTGGCCATCGTGAGTTCGCCGGTACCCTGCTTGAGGCCCTCACGGAACTGACCCTCGTAGCGTCGGCCGTCGGGGTAATTGAAAACACCGTAGCCGCTGGGCGAACCGTCGAGCATCTGGCCCTCGTAGACTTCGCCCGACTGCCAGCGCAGTGTCCCCGTGCCGGTGCGCCGACCGGCGACGAAGTCGCCGAGATAGGTGTCGCTGTTGGCCCAGCTCAGCTCGCCGCGGCCGGTGCGCTGATCGGCGACGAAATCGCCCGTATAGACGTCACCGTTGGGCCAGCGTAGCGTGCCTTTGCCTTCGCGCTTACCGGCCAGAAAGTCGCCCTCGTAGGTGCGACCGTCTGGCCAGGTGTAGCTGCCGAAGCCGTGCATGCGATCGTCGAGGAAGGTTCCCTCGTAGCGGCGGCCGTCCTGCCACTGATAGACGCCTTCGCCGTTACGCAGGTCGTTCGCTAGCGCCCCCTCGTAGACGTCGCCGTTGGGTAGCTCGATGCGCCGCACGCGTTCCGCGGCGCTCGCGTCGAAGGGCCACAGGAGCGCGGCCGCCAGGATAGCCGCCAAGCCGGCCGTTTGCGGCGTCCGTCGAGACCACCGCTCGCACGCGGCGTTGGCGCCAGACTGGCTCCGTCGGGCGCGCTTGAGGGCGCTCTGCCTGTGCTGTTGCGGCTGTGTCAAAATCAAGACTTCAACGCCATGTCGGGCGGCTAACGATACTGTAAATGTCTGCGCTTTTCTTCTTGGCCTGCGCCGCCGTCGGGGCCTTCGCGGGCTTTCTGGGCGGGCTGCTGGGCATCGGCGGTGGCGTGGTGATGGTGCCCGCATTGCTGCTGCTGAGCGATGCGCTCGGCGTCTTCCCGAGCCAGCCGATGCTGTATGCCCTTGGCACCTCGCTTGCGGTCATCGTCTTTACATCGCTGTCCGCCGCCCGCGCGCAGGTGCGCGCGGGCAAGGTGCGCTGGGACATCGCTCGCCGCTGGGCGCCGGGCCTCGTTCTGGGCGCGCTGGCGGCAAGCTCGGTCGCGGTCGCCGTTCCGGGCTGGAGCATGCGCGCTTTCGTCGGTCTGTTTCTGCTGGGCGTCGCCTGCGTCATGCTGACGCGCTGGCAGCCACACCCAACCCGTACGCTGCCCGGCGTCTTCGGCGCTGCGGTCATGAGCAGCGGCGCCGGGCTCGTCTCCGGCATGGCCGGCATCGGCGGGGGCAACGTCATCGTGCCGACATTGGTCTATCACAACGTACCGATTCATAACGCCACGGCCACGTCTAGCGCCCTGGGTGTTCCCGTTGCGCTTGCCGGCGCCCTCGGGTACGCGGCTTACGGTGGCTGGACGCCGGTGAGCCTGGGCTACGTCCATCTGCCCGCCGCTGTCGCGCTTGCGCTCACCGCGGTGATCTTCGCGCCACTCGGCGTGCGCGTGGCCCATCGTCTCGATGCAAATCGATTGAAACGTTACTTCGGGATGCTGCTCATCGTGGTCGCGCTGCGAATGCTGTGGAGCAGCGCGCTATGATTCATGCGCGGACGTGGTCTTGCTCATTGCTGGCGGTAGCGCTGCAGCTACGGGTTCGTCAGTCGAGTGGTCTGTTGTGGACCAAAAGCGCGTCAGCGCCCGGGTAACCTCGGTGCTCGCGACCTGCCGCGGCTGCCAGTGTGGCGGTTGAAACTGGCGAAACTCCGGTCGCGAAAAGCGCTCGTCCACTAGGCACACGACCCCGCGGTCGCTGTCGCGGCGCAGCACCCGCCCGGCCGCCTGAACGATTCTGATCATGGCGGCACGCCGGTAGACGACCGATTCTCCGTCTAGTTCACGCGCGTCGTGCCATGCCGAGATTGCATCCAGCTGCGGACTCGGGGGCGGCAGGCCGACGCTGACGATCACCATGCCGAGCAGCGCGTCGCCGACGTAGTCGATCGACTCTGTGTAGATGCCGCCAAGCACCACACAGCCGAGCAGCGGCGCTTCCGCGCGTTGGAAACGCGCGACGAAGGCCTCCCGCGTGGCGCTGTCCTCGCCGCGCTGCTGGACGGCAAGATCAATGTTTGGGTGGCGCTCGGCAAACGCCGCGCTAAAGCGCTCCAGATAGCTGAATGACGGCAAGGCAACGAAGTAGTTGCCCGCGCGAGCGCTGACCACCGAGTGCACCAGATCGACCAGCCGCGGCAGCGTTCGCTCCCGCGCTCGATAGTAGGTCGGCAGATCAGAAACGAGCAGCAGCGCGAGGTTGTCCTGAGCGCCGGTTGGCGTCGCGCGAGCGATGTCCGCATCGGCTGTGCCGTGCAGCGTTCGATATAGCGGCAGCGGTGACAGCGTGCCTGAAAATCGCAGGTTGGCGCCGAAGTCTGCCAGGCGCTGGCCGATAAAGGGCGCGGGATCGAGGCACACCAACCGCAGGCGGGCGCGCGAGGCGTCGCCAACCGCGAGCGCATCGTCTGCATTGAGCCACTGCTGCGCACGATCCCAACGCCACAGATCCAGGAAGAAGTCGTTCTGCTGCGCGTTGGGATTGATTGCGAGCTCCTGCGCCAGCACATCGAGTAGCTTACTCACGCGCTCGTTGAACGCCCCCGGCCACTTGACCGCGACGTCGCTGTCCCGCTCGCGCACCGGCATCCCAACCGTTGACGGTGTCGCCTTCAGGGCGCGGGAAAAGCTGCGCTGCAGCGAGCGCAGCGCCTTGCCCAGTATGGTGTGGCCTTCAAAGTGTGCGGCGGCACGCCTGAACGCGACCGCGTCGAGCTCGACGCTCAGCATCGCGCGGACACGATCGTCGAGCTGGTGAGCCTCATCGATCAGCACCGCCGCATCACTGACGTCGGCAAAGCGCTGCAGTCGCACCGTCGGATCGAACACGTAGTTGCTGTCCATGATGACGACGTCCGCGCCGACGCTCGCGTCCAGCGACAGTTCAAACGGACAGACGCAGTGTGCTTCCGCGATCTGTGCGACCACGTCCGGGGGCGCGCAGCCGCGCGCCCAGACTGCCTCGACGGCGGCGTCAACGCGATCGTAGTAGCCGGCGGCATACTTGCAGCCCTGCGGGTCACAGGGCATACCCTCGACTGGACACACGCGCTCGCGCGCGACGATCGACAGACCCCTGATCGTATTGGCGGGCAAATCGCCGAGCGCGCTGCGCGCAGCGAGCGCCCCCGTCGTGCGATTGGTGACATACAGGACCCGCTCGAGGTCGGTGCGAGCAATCGCCTTCAGCGCCGGGAACAGCATGGCCATGGTCTTACCGCTGCCTGTCGCCGCCTCCAGCAGCAGGCCGCGACCGTCGCGCAACGCCTCGAAGCTGCGGGCGGCCAGCGCCCGCTGACCCTTGCGGAACTGGCCGTAGGGAAACTCGAGTGCGTTGAGCCCGAGATTGCGGGTCGCGCGATAGCGCAGCAGGGCTTCCAGTTGGGCGCTGAAGCGCGCAATCGTGTCTTCGAAGAACGCTTCCAGCGCCTGCGTGTCGGCGCGGCGTTCGAAGCGACTGCGGGCCCCGCTGTCGGGATGGCAGTAGATCAGCGCGAGCGTCCAGTCTGTCCGCTCGGTATGCGTTCGCGACAGCAGCGCGCCGTAAAGCAGCAGCTGTGCGAAGTGCAGCTTGCCCAGGTGAGCGTGGACACGATCGACGTCGTTGCGCGTCGCCTTGAACTCTTCGACCAGTCCTTCTGCTGGGTCGAACCCATCGGCGCGGCCGCGCAGCACCACCTCGCGCCCGGCCACGTGAAAGCGGTGCTCCACGGCCGCCTCACGCGCGTAGGTGGCCCCCCGCTCCGCCTGAGCCTCGCGCTGCGCCTGTATACCTTCCGCAGCAGTCGTCGTGCGTTCGAAGCGCACGTGGATATCGCCGGTGCGATGGACCCGCTCGGCGAGTTCCCGGACCGCGAGGCGCATCGCGCTCAAGCGCCGCGAGCCTGACGTGGTGGTTTGTAATGTCGCAGCCGCAGCACGCGACAGGGCAGGCCCTGACTGATCAGGCGCTCAAGCCACACGCGCTGGTTGGGCTGCAGGCTGTCTCCCGGCCCTTTTACCTCGACGAACTCGAATCGCTCACGCTCGCCGGCGCCGTAGTAGACAAACAAATCGGGTAGTCCACTGCGAGCCTGCGCGAGATCGTCGAGCATCGTATCGAACACCGCGAGCAGCCGCCCCGGCGTCATGCAGCGCTGCGCGATGTCGAGCAGCTGGGGCAGGTCGCGCCGCCAGTGCACTAACGCACACGCATAGCCCCACTTGTCCCGGGCGGTCTCGCCTATCGCTCGCCACAGCGCGCCGGGTGCGGCCAACTCGTCGAAGCGCGTGTCTATGGCGGCGGCGCGTCTGGATCTGAAATCGGGCCAGAACAGGTCGCGCGGGCCGCGCTGAAAAGGATGCGTGAACATGCCTTCGACGGGGGCGAACAACACCGGCCAGAACGCCAGGGCCAACAGCGTCGGCAGCAGCGCGTTCTCGACGTGCCACGCCTGACCGCCGTTGGCGGTCAGCAGACTCGCAACGCGCGCCTCGACCCGTTCGACCTTGGGCGTGAGGCTGCGCCACTGTGTTTCCGGCCAAACGGCGGCACTGCGCCTGCCGAAGCGCTCGGCGAATAGGCGTTCCTCGGCCGACCGGGGCTGCGTGCGCAGCGTTTCGAGCAGTGCCGTCACATCCTCACCGCGACGCTTGCGGGTACGCACCTCGCGCTCGCGCGCCGGATGCAGATAGGCGTGTTGGAAGCAGCCGAGCGCAAACGTATCGGCTTCCAGGCGCTCGAAGTCGCGCCCCCAGGCGATCAACAGGCGGTCCCGACGCCGTTCCAGCGCGCGGCCCGCATAGCGCCCGTCTCGGCAGGCACTCAGCAGCCAATCAAGCGCGCTCGCCCGACGCGCCAGCGGCAGGCGGGCGAGCTGCGTCAGCTCGCGATAGCGCCCCTGCTCTGCGGGATCGGCGAAGGCGTGTGATGCGGTGTCGAAGTCATAGGTTTCGAACGCCGTGATGCCCAGATCGCGCATGACGAACTCGGTGAAATCGCGATATTCGTCGCCGAAGTAGATCAGCCGCAGCTCCGCCACGGCATCGGCCGCTGTCAGCCTTAGCCAGCCGAACTGGGTCGCCGCGTGCCGGCAAATCTCCGCGTCGTCGAACTGGCTCAAGAGCGTCGCCACGAGCCGTGCCTTCGTGGTCTGGCGCGGCGGCGGTTCCGGCAGGCGCTGGGCAAACAGCTCGCGGATCTCCGCCGTTTTCAATCGTGCCAGCAGCGCATCGGCCGGCACCGGCGCTTGCGACTCGATCAGGTCGCGATGTTCGAGTTCTGCGAGTGCTGCCTGCGGATCTTCGATCTCGGCGTAGTGCAGGCTATCGGTGCGAATCACCGGCGTGCTGCGCATCAACAGGCGCGCGAACAGGCGCAGTCCGTCGCTCGAGAGGCCTTTCAGGGTATCGATGAGCCGGCTGCCTAGTGGGCCCATGAGGCTGTGCTGGTAGCGCTCGATGTGCAGTACGACCGCGAGCAGATTGTCTGCATAGTACTGCGGCGGTGGCGCCTGCTGCGGCTCAAGAACGGGCATCGGGTCATCATAACCGTCGCCGTCCCGCCTGACTTACACTCTGCAACGGACCGACCCAGCGAGATACTCCGCCATGGCTTCGATGAGCGATTCAGCGAGCGACACAGAAGACCCTATGCCGTCAGAGGGTGACAGCGAACACCGCGGCGGCGTGGCGCCCTGGTGCCTGGCGACCGTGGTGGCCGACAAGGCCCTGGCGGCGCTACTCGAATCCGGGGGGACGCCGAGATTCAAGGACGACGCGCCCTGGCTGCTGGCGAAAACCGAGTTCGAGCGCGCCGCGGCCGCTAACCTGCGGGTCCCGTTGCTGCTGCTGGAAGATCCGGGGCTGGCGTGGCGCTACTGGTGTTTGATCGATTCGATCGATGTGCTGGAGTTGAGCGGGAAGCGCTTCGCGAGCGAGGTCACGATGACCGCGCTCAGGGAGATTACGCCGTTGTTTCGCGAGCTGGACAGCGTGCTGCTACGCCCCGATGGTTTGCAGATCGCACGCGAGGCGCGCGAAGGCGTACGCATGCTGCGCCATCCTGTCACGGAGGCCTACGTCAGACCCTACGCATTCTGTGAGACGCCGGGTTTTATTCCCGGCCTGACAGCCTGGCAGGTCCCGCAGGATTGATCGATTTCACTTCGGAGTCGTCCTGAATACGGAGCCAGACCTCTTTGCGGTGAACCGCGGCCTGTTTCGGTGCCTCGATCCCCAGATGCACCTGTGATCCCCGGATTTTCAGCACTTTGAGCTCGATTTCGTTGTCGATCATGATCGACTCGCCGGCTCGTCTGGTCAGCACCAGCATGCCAAATGCCCTCTCTAAAACTCCGGCCATTTAACCCGTTCTCACGAGCCTATTCTGTGACGGCGGCGCGCTTATCGATCACGGGCTGGGTGCGCGATCCGCCGTGCGAATGATCCGATCGGACCAGCGCGGAGAGCCGTGGGCGGCGGCTATGCGGGCCTGCGGCGCGCGGTCGGTGCGCGGTAGGTGCTCGGCTGCGGTGCTGCTCTGCCAACGCCAAAATTGCGGCGCGCGGGTGGTACTCGTGATGCACGCTCGAAGCGGATCTCAATCCTGCTCGGCGAGTTCGCGGGCTGCTTGCGGGACTGGCCGCCTGACCCGCGCGCCTAGCTCACGCAGCGACTCGACCTGGCGCACGAGATTCCCCCGGCCTTCGCCGAGATGAGCGCCGGCCCGGTCGATCGCGCCGCCGAGTTCGGCGGCCAGCGCGCGCATGCGCTCGACGTCTTCCAGCAGCAGGCGGACTCGCTCATAGATCGCGCCAGCGCGGTCGGCGATGTCGACCGCGTGACGCTGCACGCGGGCCTCGCGCCACAGGTGATGCACGATCTTGAGGCTCAGCAATAGGGTTGTCGGCCCGACGATCAGCACCCGTTTCGACAGCGCGAACTCGAGCAGCTCGGGGTCGGCGTCCGCCGCGGCGCCCAGCGCCGCCTCCTGGGGTACGAACAGCAGCACAAAGTCGAGCGTGCGAACACCGTCCAACGCATCATAGTCGCGCCCCCCAAGCTCGCGAGCGTGCGCCCGGAGCTGACGCGCGAAGCCCTTGATGCCCTGCGCCTGGTCTGCGGCCGACTGGGCCTGCAGCGCCCGGTCGTAGTCGCCGAGACTCACTTTGGCGTCCACAATGAGATCGCGCTGGGCCGGCAGATGGACGATCACATCGGGACGCTGGGTGCGACCCGAGGCATCGCGATGCACCGCCTGCGCGCTGAACTCCTCGCCCGGCCGCAGGCCCGACTGTTCCAGCAGGCGCTCCAGCACGACTTCGCCCCACCGGCCCTGAACGCGACGATCGCCGCGCAGGGCCCGCGTCAGCCGCGCCGTCTCATCGTTCATCTGCTGGCTGACACGACTGAGGCTGCGTACATCGGCTAACAGATCGCCGCGCGCCGCGGCCTCGGCCTCGTGTACCTGATCGATGCGCTTGCGCAGCGCAGCCAGCTCGACGCGATACGGCCCCAACAGCGCGTCGATGTGCGCGCCGCTGCGCTCCAGCAGCTGATCGGACTGGTTGCCGAGCACTCGGCCCGCAAGGCTCGCAAAGTCCTCGCGCAGGCCGCTAGCGAGCTCGCCAATCGCCTGCTCGCGGCTCGTCACGTTGGCCTGCGACTGCTCCAGCAGCGTGCGCAGCTCGGTAGCGAGCAGGGCCTGGCGCTGGCGCTCGCGCGCCTCGTCCTCATGGCGCAGTCGAAGCTGCTCGACATCGGCCTGTAGCTGCTCACGCTCGTGCTCGTGGCGTTGCGACAGCAGACGCTGACGCTCCTCGCCCACGGCCAGCTCGCGACTGGCGAGCAGTCGCGCCGCCTGGAAACCGGCGACGTAGCGCCGCCTTGCGACCAGCCATACGATCGCAAGCCCCGCGGCGGCGATCGCGGCCCAGGCGAGCGGACCCACCTGTGCCAGCTGCTCGAGTAGTGTCCCTATCATGATCGTCTGCGCAGACCTCCGTTTTGCTGCACGGCCGACGCCCGTTTCTGCGGTGCAATCCGGTGCCGATCTAACGAGCGTTTAACCGCGCCATGGGCGCGATCATGCGGTGTCCAACAGACGGAGGAAAGCCCCTTAAACAGTTGTTTGGCACTAAAACCATACTGAGTCTAGAATCGGTGCTTCCTGGTCAATCGGGCACCGCATTGGATACTGCGAATCGTCAGCCGCGCGCTCTGGATATGGGCGATGCCACCGCCCCCCTCGCCCTCCCCGCCGTGCCTGAGCCGGCGGCCGTGAGCCGCCAGGCGGCCGACGCGCTGCGGCGCGGCACGCAGCGGCCGGAAGAGATGTGCCAGCGCCCCGTCATGGTCGTCGACGACGACGCGCGCCAGGCTGAGAGCACGGCCGCCCTGTTACGCCACCACGGCTTTGATACGACCGTCGAGACCGACTCTGAGCGGGCCCTCGAGAGCCTGCAACAGCTCGGACACGAACTGCTCGTGCTCGACCTCAACATGCCCGGACTGTCGGGCGTCGAGCTGCTGGAATCGCTGCGCGAGCGGATGATCGACGTCGCAGTGATCGTCTACAGCGGCGAGGACTCCGTCGAGCGCATCGCGCCGGTCATCGGTCATGCGGTCTACGAATTTGTACCTAAGGGCAGCGACCCCGACCGGCTGGTTCGCAGCGTGCGCCACGCGGTCGAGAGCAGCGTTCTGGCACGCAAGAATGCCGCGATGAGCGTCCGCGCCCACGCGCTCAGCGATCTGCATCGCTATGTCGTCCAGAGTTCCACCGACCTCGTCTATGTGCTCGACGCGGACGGCAACTTTGCGTTGACCAACAACCAGCTCTCCGAGCTGTTCGGCGCGAACACGCGCGATCTGAGCGGACACCCATGGACCGCGCTGCTCGGGTCGGCGGCAACCGATTCCGCCGCGCTGCGGCATCGTTTCGCAGAGCGACGCACGGGCTCCCGTGCGACGCACCAATTCGAGTTCAACTATCTCGACGTCGAGGACCAGGCGCGGGTGCTTGAGCTGACGGCTACGGGCCTGTACCTGGGCGACGAGCCGAATCCCACCGAGTATTCGGGAACCTGCGGCGTATTGCGCGACGTGACCGAGCAGCGACGCATCGCGCGCGAGCTCGAGCTCAGCCGGCGGCGGCTGATCGCCAGCGTGCACAAGTATGAAGGGCTGTTCCAGAACAGCCCGGATGCGGTCTACATCAGCGAATGGCGCGACGGCAAGATCCTCGAGAGCAATCACAATTTTCGTCGTATCAGCCGGGCGCTGGAGGCGGTGGACCCCGAGACCGACGCCCATCTGTGGCGCGGTGCCGACGAGCGCGCCGCCTTTCTTGCCGGACTGGAAGCGAGCCCCGATCGCTACAGCGTCGACGTCGAACACGAGTGGTCGGGGGAGCCGCGCTACTTTCACATCACCGGCTGCGTCGTGTCCCCAGACAGCGGCCGCAGGATTCTCGCCACGGTGCGCGACACCACGAACGAACGCCGGGCACAGGCCGAGCGCCTGCAGTACGAAACCCAAGTGCAGCAGGCCGGCAAGATGGAGGCGATCGGCAAGCTCGCCGGCGGAATCGCGCACGACTTCAACAACATCCTCGCCAGCATGCTCGGCTATTCGGACTTGCTGCGTCACTCCTGGTCGCGCCTGGCACCCGAGAAGATGGAGGAGTACATCGGTGAGATCGTCCAGGCGGGTGAACGGGCGCGTGATCTGATCGCCCAGATGCTGAGCTTCACCCGCTTTATGCGCGGCAAGCCGGAAGTGCTCGACGTCGCGGAAACCATCGGCGGTATACGCCGGATGCTGCGCGCCGCGATTCCCGAGTCGATAGCGATCGCCGAGCACTTCCACGACGACATGCCGCCGGTGTTTATCGATCCTGTGCAACTGCATCAGATCATCATCAACCTGTTAATCAACGCGCGCGATGCGATCGATGGCGTGGGCCAAATCGACATCGAGGTGCGCGCGGTCGAGTACGATGAACGCCAGTGCGTTTCCTGCGAGGCCTGCGTGCGCGGCCGTTGGGTCGAGCTGTCGGTGAAGGACGACGGCCACGGCATCGAGCCCGAACTGCAGGGCAAGATTTTCGACAGCTTCTTCACCACGCGCGATGTGGGCGAAGGCACGGGGTTTGGCCTGTGGCTGATCCATACGCTGGTGCACCAGTACGGTGGCCACATCGTGGTCGACAGCGAACCGGGCAAGGGCGCGCGGTTTGGCGTTCTCCTGCCCGACGCGCAGTCGGCGCAGCGCGACGCGCCAACCCTGGAACCCCCACCGGTGCCAGCGCAGCGCGTCGGTGAGATCGTCGTGGTCGACAACGATCTGTCCGTCGTCAACTACATTGGCGAGGTCATCCGCGGTGCCGGGTTCGACGTACGGACCTTCAATGACTCTGCGGCGGCGCGCCAGTATTTGCTCGAGAACATTGATGGGATCGGCGTGCTGGTCACGGACCAGTCGATGCCGCAGATCGACGGCGTGCAGCTCGCGAGCGAGGCGCGCGAGCTGCGTGCCGACCTGCCGATCGTCATGATCACCGGCTACACCCAGTCAGAAACGGTCGCTCGCCTCGACCAGCTCGGACTGCAGGCGTATCTGGAAAAGCCGTTCCGCATCGAGGACCTGCTGCAGACCCTCGCTCAGCTTGTGGGCGGCATGCCGGCGGCGGCGGGTGATTCCTCTCGAGGCGCCACCGCGGGCTGAGACCGGCGACGCGGTGCGGACGTTGGGCTACACTGCGCGCCGCGTCATCTAGCACTGGATCGGTGCGCGCGCATGCCGGGATGATGGAATTGGTAGACATGCAGGTTTTAGGTACCTGTGCCTTATGGCGTGGGGGTTCAAGTCCCCCTCCCGGCACCAGCTCAACGCGGCCTTACCCACCGTTTCGACATGACCCCTAGCCTCTCAATCACGCGCGCCGCGGGTCGTGTAGACTGACCAACAGTCGATTCTCGGGGGGAGTGTCATGGCCGAAGCATACAAAGACCTGGACCCAGGCAGCATGCGGCGTTCGCCGGGCCTGACCTATCAGGAGCTGCTGGATACAGATTCTCATGCCGTTCCCGACGTGCTGCGGCTGCAGGCGCCCAAGGACATGGGGCTAAATGCCTTCTCTGTCGAGCGCTACACGAGCGCGGATTATCACCAAAAGGAAGTCGAGCGGCTGTGGAGGCGCGTGTGGCAGTTCGCGTGTCGCGAGGAGGACATTCTCGAGCCGGGCGATCACTATCGCTATGACATCGCGCACATGTCATTCCTGGTCGTACGCACCGAGACGGGCGAGATCAAGTGCTATCCCAATGCGTGCCTGCACCGCGGCCGGATGCTCAAGGAATTCGACGGCAACGCGACCGAGCTGCGTTGTCCGTTTCACGGCTTCTGCTGGAAGCTCGACGGCTCGCTGAAAGACGTGCCCGGTCGCTGGGACTTTCCCCAGATAAAGGACGATGAGTTCTCGCTGCCGGAAATCCCGGTAGCGCTGTGGGCCGGATTCATCTTCATCAATCCGGACCAGAACTGCGCCCCGTTCGATGACTTCGTCAGGGACCTAGCACCCCAGTTCGAACGCTGGAATCTCGGCGGACTGTACAAGTCTGCGCACGTGGCGAAGGTCATGCCCTGCAACTGGAAGATCGCGCAGGAGGCCTTCTGCGAGGCCTATCACGTCAACGCTACCCATCCGCAGATTCTCCGCAGCCTGGGCGACACCAATTCTCAGGTCGACATCTGGGACAACTGCGCGCGCGTGATCACGCCGAGTGCGACCCATTCTCCGCTGCTCGACTACGACGTCGATGACGCCACCGTTCTGCGGACGATGATGGATCTCGACCACGACGCGGAGGTGCCCGCCGTGCCGGAAGGTATGAACGTACGCGCGTTCATGGCGAACATCTCGCGTGAGAATCTGCGGCCGATCGCCGGTACCCGGGTCGACGAGTACTGCGACGCCGAACTGATCGACAGCCTCGACTACACGCTGTTTCCCAATTTCCATCCCTGGGGTGCGTTCAACGGTATCGTCTATCGATTCCGGCCCAACGGCAGCGATCACCGCAGCGCAATCATGGAGTGCATTCTGCTGGCGCCGTTCGAGGGCGAACGCCCCGCGCCGGCAGAGATCCGCTGGCTGGAAGAGGACGAAGGCTGGTCCAGCGCCCTGGGTTATCTCGGCAAGGTGTTCGATCAGGACGCGTTCAACATGCCCAAGGTGCAGTGGGGTCTTGAGACGACCTACGCCGATGGCGTCCTGATGTCGGGTTACCAGGAGGCCAAGGTGCGCTGGCTGCACCACAAACTAACCGAGTGGGTTGGCGAGTAGCCGCACGCGGCCAGACGGGAGACAGACCATGGGCAGCATGACGCATCCCTTCGAAACCGACACGCTGTATCAGGCGGACGCCGACGGCAATATCCGGCTGACACGTGGCAATAGCGTGGGCGTGTTCACCCGCTGGGGCGTGCACTTAAGCGGGGACATACGCCAGGCGGATCCCCAGCTTTGCAACTGGGTCGGCAACAATCCAGATCCCAGCGCTGTAATCCAGCGTCCGGGCAGGAATCAGCAGCCGCAGGACGGTTAGTCTGTCTTCGCAACGCCGTGCTTGCGCTCGTTGTGGGACCCCGCGCCGGGCACTGCGTTGCGGCGCATTCGCTCGAACCGACGCGGCCTTCTCGCCATCACACTACCTGAACGTCACGGTTGGCTAGGCGCTCGCGGCAGTCGTGCGCTCTGGCCGCGCACTTTCATCGCCTGCTGGTAGGCAGGCTTAAGGACGGCTTGGTCGAATACCGACAGCAGGTGCGTGAGGTCGCGATATAGAATCGTCTCGCGGACCCATGGATAGCGCTTGAAGTGCTCGAACATGGCGTAAGGCTGCCCATCGGACTCGTGCAGGATCGGACAGACCGGCACGGAGGGGAGACTGGGAACGATGAAACTCAGCTCCTGTGGCACGCTTTTCGCGCCCGTTAGATCAACGACGACGAAACAGGCCATGTGTGCAAGGCTCGCGATGGTCTCGGTCAAATCGCGACTGGCCGGCTTGTTGAAGTCGAACAGCACGGGCACGAAGTTCTTTCGCAGCAGATGGTCCTTCACGCCTTCCAGGATGCGTTTGTGGCGGGGCGCGAAGCGGCCGAGGATGAGGACGACTCGGGAACTTGCCGTATCGATAACGTCGGCAAACTTGGGGTTGTCGCGGAGCAGGAATAGAAACTGCGCGGTGTCTAGATCGTCGACGGTTGTCGCGACCGACTCTTTATCTGCTCGTATGATCATTCGTCGCTGATCTCCGGGTTCACCCTTGAGAGACCATGCGCTGATGCCGTACACCTGTGCGCCGGCGAAGCTGGCCCCCTGCACTCTCGCCTCGACCATCGATACGAAACGCAGATTCGCGCCATCGAAACGCGTGTCCGTGAGGTTTGCGCGGCGGAAACTGGCGCTCACGAAATCCGATCCCGACAAGTCGGCACCTGCCAGGTTGGCCCGACTAAAGATCGCGAAACCGGCCCACAGACTGCGGAGATCAGCGCGCTCCAGATTCGCACTACGAAACACCGTGTCTTTCAACCGGGCTTTTTGAAGGTCTGCGCCGCCGAGTTCAACACCGCGCAGCAAGGCGCCCTCGAGTCGAGCGCCGCGCAAGTCCGCGTCGCGCAGATTGAAGCCCGCAAGGTTGGATCTGGCGAGCTTTGCCTCGCGCAGGTTGGGGCGGCTATCCGTTGTCTCGCGCCACTTGTTCCAGGCATTCCTGCCCTTCTTCAAGATGCTCAAGTGATTTGAATCAGCCATCGGTCTGCTTCCCTGCGAGCGTGTGGGTCCGAATTGTGTCGGCGAATGTTCCGTTTCGGCACTTGGCTTCGAGCTGCCAAGAGCGCAAGCACACGAAGGCGCGCTCTCGCGCTGCTAGTGGTACGGTGCGGGCTGCATTAAAGGCGGCTCTGACGTATGGGTGTTACCCGTTGTTTGCCAGCGGGATCGACAAAGGCTCATATGCCGTCGGCGACTCTTTATGAACTGGCTATGCGTAATGGTGCCCGGGGCCGGAATCGAACCGGCACGGTGTTGCCACCGAGGGATTTTAAGTCCCTTGCGTCTACCAGTTTCGCCACCCGGGCGGGGTGTCTAGCAGGCTAGTGATTCCACCACGCCCGATCTGAGAACGCACGCAAATCGGCTTCGAAAGTCCAGGCCGAGCGGTGCTGCTGGGCAATGTGGTAGTAGGTGTCGGCGATACGCGTCGGCAGCATCAGCCCATCGTGTTCCCCGCCCCGCGTCTCACGCAGCTCGGCAAAGCGTTCGGGGCCTAGCATCTTGCCCAGCGTATCGGGCGCATCAACGGCGCCGTCAATCAGAATGTGCGCGACGTGTATGCCCGCGCTGGCGTACTGGGCGTTCAGACTCTGGCACAGCATCCTGCGCCCGCCCATGGCGGCGGCATGAGAGTGCTGACCGGCGTTGCCGCGGACCGCCGCCGTTGCGGAGGTAACGAGCAGCGTGCCACCGCCGCGCTCCTCCATCAGCGGACACACGCTTTGTGCGGCGCGGAAAAGGCCAAAGCACGCGAGCCGCCAGCCCATCTCAAACTGCTTGTAGCTTGTGTCCTGCAGCGCGCGGTCGCCGATCTGCGCGCCTAGGTTGTAGACCACGACGTCGATCGGCCCGACGTCGGCCTCTATGCTCGCCACCAGAGTTTCGATGCTGTCCGGCTCGACGGCGTTGAGTAGGTAGCCGCTCGCGCTGCCGCCATTGGACTCGATGTCGCCAACGATGCGGTCGAGGCCTTCTTTGTCGCTGCGTCGCGCGAGGCAGGCGTGAAAACCCTCGGCAGCGAAGCGCGCCCCGACGGTGCCGCCGATTCCGGCGCCGGCGCCGATGACCAGGCAAACTGGTTTCATGATTCTCTCCCTTGGTTGGCAGCGAATTAGCCTACCCGGCAGGAGAGCTAGCGCCTAGCGCCGAAGACAGATCGTTGCAGACCGCTCGGCTTGTGAGTGCGAGGCTGTGCGGCGTGGCTGTGCGGCGTGGCTGCGGCTGCGCCGGTGCGCCTGCGCGCCGGAACATCTCCGGGCGATGCGCTTCAGTCGTCCCCATGGATCTGCGACTGGGCGTAGTTTTCGGCGCCCACACGCTTGAGCAGGCTGCATTGCGTCTCTAGCCAATCCACGTGCTCTTCCTCGGATTCGAGGATGCTGCTGAGTAGGTCGCGACTGACATAGTCAGATCCCGCTTCGCAGACCGCGATGGCTTCTCGCAGCGCGGGGATCGCGACATGCTCCAGGCCCAGATCGGCCTCCAGGATTTCCTGTACGTCTTCGCCGATCATCAGTTTGCCCAGATCCTGCAGGTTGGGAAGGCCTTCCAGGAACAGAATGCGCTCGACCAGCGCGTCGGCGTGCTTCATCTCGTCGATCGATTCCTCATGGACCTTGCTGGCGAGCCGTGCCAGCCCCCAGTCCTTCAGCATCTTGGCGTGCAGGAAGTACTGATTGATCGCCGTGAGCTCGTTTTTCAGGATGATGTTCAGGTGAGTAATGACCGCTTGTTCGGGCGCCTTCATCAAAAATCTCGCCAATACGATGTAATTAGCGCGCGATTCTGCCCTCCCTACAAACTCATCGCAAGGAAAAAAGTGACATAACTTATTGATTTAAAACGATAATTATTCTCACCGGCAAAGATCAAACAGAACTGTTTGGGTAACGATATTGCAATCGAGAATGTGTCTCATTACTATGTCTTACATGTACGTTTGTCTGTGCAATGCCGTTACGGATCGCCAGATCACCGCAGCCATCGGCCGCGGGGCCCAGGACGTCACTGACGTCGTCCGCGAACTCGGGGTTGGCACCAACTGTGGCACCTGTCTGGAATACGCGCAGGAACTCATCGAATCCCACAAACAGGGCACGACCGTCAGCCAAGTTGACGGTAGCAGCGCGCACTACTACCCGGCCCCCTAGCCCACTGGGCGACAGCTATCTCAGCAGTGGTCCTCCCAACAACCCGGGGTGACACTCTCACTCACTCAAGCCCCGCCAGTGTTGCGCTTACCCAGCACCAGCCCAATAGGCAACAGACCCGAATCGCCGTAAGCGATCGGCCTCGGCTATGTCTCGACCCTCGTCAGCTGAGGGCGTTGAAACTGGGACACACGAAGTTTCGGTTGATGTGTGTCCGAACCCCCCCGCCCCAATTAAGCGCACCAAATTCGTGTGTCCCGCTACGGCGCGATCGTGTGTCCCCATCCTGTGACCAAGGTACACTGAGGTCGAACGAGCCTGGGGAGGACTTCGATGGACCTGAAACTGCGGGGCAATAAGGCGCTGGTGACCGGCGCGACTAAGGGAATCGGGCGGGCGATCGCAGACTTGCTGGCGGACGAGGGCTGCGACGTGGCGATCTGTGCGCGCACGCAGTCCGACGTGGACGCCTGCGTGGCGGCGTTGGAGGCCAAGGGGGTTAAGGCCTTCGGGCGCGGGTTCGATGTCGGCGATGGCGATGCCCTGCGTGGCTTCGTCGCGGACGCGGTCGAGGCGCTTGGTGGGCTCGACACGCTGGTCTCGAATGTCTCCGGCGGCAACGCGCCGGGCGAAGACGGCTGGCGGGCCAATTTCGACTACGACGTGCTCGGTGCGGTACGGCTGGTCGAGGCGTCGATGCCGGCGCTGGAGGCCTCCGACAACGCGAGTATCGCGATGATCTCCTCCACCGCCGCGCTCGAGAAGTTTCTCGGCGCCGGCGCCTACAACGCGATGAAGGCGGCGCTCATTCAATACGCGGGCGCCCTCGCCCAGGACATCGGTCCGAAGGGCATCCGCGTGAACTCGATCTGCCCCGGCCCGATCATGATCGAAGGCGGCGCCTGGGATCGCATCAAAGAGCACATGAGCGCGCTCTATGAAGCGACCGTGGCAGACATTCCCGTTGGTCGCATGGGCCAGGCCGACGAGGTCGCGGCCCAGGTGGCGCTGCTAGCGAGTCCTTTGGGCGCGTTTTCGACGGCCTCGAACTTCGTGATCGACGGTGGCTTCACGAAGCGCATCCAGTTCTAGGAGGCCAGCAAAACGATGAGCGAACACAAAACCGTCAGCGTCTATCTGGTTTGCGCCGGCGACTATCACGACATCGACTACGCCCGCCTCGAGCTGCTGAAACTGCTGGCGGAGCACGAAGCGATTCGCGTCGAGGTGGCCGGTAACTATCACGACCTCGAGGCGATCGCGGCGAGCGACGTGCTGATCACCTACACCTGCAACTTGGTGCCGTCGGACGCCGAGCAGCTCGCGCTGCGTGACTACGTCAGTGGCGGCGGCAAATGGTTTGCGCTACACGGCACCAATTCGATCCTGAAGTTTCTGGAGGACGGTCGCGTCGACTCACCGGAAACCGCGCCGGTCCTGATGGAGACGCTGGGTACGCAGTTTCTGGCCCATCCGCCCATCCAGCCCTTCAAGGTACACAACGTAGATCCGGATCATCCGCTGGTCGCCGGCATCGGCGAATTCGAAACGGACGACGAGCTGTACCTGTGCCGGATCCACGGCGAACTGCACACGCTGCTGGATACCCGCTTCGTGGGTGAAGCGGCTGGTTTCGTGCACAGCGATTGGCCCGATGACGTATCGCATCCGGTCTATTACCGCAAAACGCAAGGCGCGGGTGAGGTCCTGTACCTGAACCTGGGTCACTGCCGCGGCCACTACGACATGCAGCCGATGATCGACTACTACCCCAATATCGAGCGCGGCTCTTGGGACAAACCGGAGTATTACGAGCTGCTGCGCCGCGGCATTCGTTACTGCGCGGGCATCGCGAGCTAAGGCGTGGCCCGATCGCTGAACGGCAAGGTCGCCGTTGTCACCGGCGCCACCCGAGGGATCGGTCGCGGCGTTGCCCGCGAGTTAGGCGGCGCCGGCGCAGTCGTCTACGTCACCGGGAGAACGTCTGAGGCCGCTGGTGCGAGCGGCGATCTCACGGTCGAAGCTGCCGCGCGCGAGGTTACCCGACTCGGTGGTACCGGCATCGCGATCGCCTGCGATCACGGCGACGACGCGGCCGTCGCCCGCGCGTTCGCACAGGTGGCCGACAATCACGGTCACATCGATATCCTGGTCAACAACGTCTTCAAGATTCCGGAGCCGCCAGTGTTCGGCGGCAAGTTCTGGGAACATCCGATCCAGATCTGGGACGACATGGTCGGCATTGGCTGCCGCGCACACTACGTCGCGAGCGTGCACGCAGCGCCGCTCATGATCGACAAACCCGGGGGTCTGATTGCCAACATCTCATCTCGGGCTGGCGGCGGCTATGTGTTCAGCACGGCCTACGGCGTCGGCAAGTGCGCGGTCGATCGCATGGCCGCTGACATGGCCTATGAACTAACCGAACACGATGTCGCGGTCGTGTCGCTGTGGCCGTCCGCGGTGACGACCGAGTTCATTACAGATGCCGTCGCCCGCGGCGACTACAAGATCGACTACGCGCGTGCCCAGTCGCCGGAGTTCACCGGCCGCGCGATCACGGCGCTGTACCACGCCGACGATCGCATGGCGAAAAGCGGCCAGGTGCTGACCTGTGCCAACCTCGGGGTCGAGTACGGTTTCACGGACACCGATGGCCGTCAACCGCGAGACGAGCGCTGACGATCGAAGGACGCTGACAACGCAGTCGAGTATTCCAAGGGGGGAAACATGCCGCAGCCTTTTCGTTTTGCCGTCCAGAGCTTCAACGCTGGCTCGGGCGCCGAATGGTCCGAGCGCGCCCGGCGCGTCGAAGCGCTGGGCTACAGCGCGCTCCATGTCGCGGATCACATTCTCGGCGACGGTCCGGCGCTCGAACGTTCCAACCACCCGGTGCAAAACCTCGCCGCCGTACCGGCCATGTGTTTCGCGGCGGCGGCCACGTCTACGCTCAAGATCGGCGCCCGCGTGTTTTGCATAGACTATCGGCTGCCGGTCATGCTCGTGAAGGAGGCGCTGACGATCGACTTGCTTAGCGAAGGGCGGCTCGAGTTCGGCCTCGGCGCTGGCTGGCTCAAGGACGAGTACGACGCCATCGGGTTACAGCAGGATTCGCCGGGTCGCCGGATCGAACGCCTGGGAAACGCCATCGCTGCGTTCCGACAGTTTGCGGGCGCAGAGCCGGTCGACGTCGACAACGCCGACGTACGCTGGGCCGAATTCCAGGGGCTACCGAAGGCGCACGACAGCCGCGCTGGGGGCAAGCTGCCGCCGCTGATGATCGGCGGCGGCGCGCCGCGCATCCTCCGGCTTGCTGGTCGCGAGGCCGACATCGTCAGCCTCAATTTCAACAATCGCTCCGGCATGATCGGTCCCGACGGCGTCACGCTGTCCACAGCGGAGGAAACTGATCGCAAGCTCGGCTGGATCCGCGAAGGCGCGGGCGCGCGGTTTGCCGAACTCGAGATCGAGGTCGGCGCCTACTTCACGGTCGTCACAGATACGCCGGATCCGGTCATAGAACAGTTCGCCGGCATGTTCGGCCTCACCCCCGAGCAGATGGGCGCGCACCCGCACGCGCTATTCGGTTCACCGGCGGCGATAGCCGATGAACTGCGCGCGCGGCGCGAACGTTTCGGAATCTCTTACGTCACCGTTCCCGACGCGGCGATGGACGCGTTTGCCCCCGTCGTCAAAACGCTGGCGGGCAGCTGATGGCCACCTATCTCGCCAGGATCCGCGTGTATGCGGGCAAAGAGGCTGAATTTGAGGCCGTCGCGCGAACCATGTACGCGGCAACCCAACTCGAAGTGCGCTGTCGGCAGTACCAGTACTGGCGCGCGGCGGAGGAACGGTGTTACTACACCTTCGCCGCGTTCGACGACTACGATGCATTTCTGGACCACCAGATTTCCGAGCACCACGAATCTGCCGACTTCGGCCCTCTCATTGAGGATTTTTCCTTGGAGTGGCTCGACGCCGTACCGGGTGCGAGCGAGATAGCGACGACGCAGTCGTTCGAACTGTCAAGCGATGCGCCGGCCACTAAGCGTCGTCACCAGGGCATGCTGCCGCTCGTTCTGCAGGCCTGGTGGCCGCGGCCCTGACACGTGAGCGCTGACAACCCGAACAAGCGCCAGCAGGAGGATCACCACACCATGCCCCATACAGCGAACATCCATACCAAGGCGAATTCGGCGCTGCCTCCGGCGACGCCGGAGGTTGAGCGCATGGGTGGCTGCCCGCTTGCCGAAGTCAGCCCGATGCACCCGGAACTGCTGGTCTGTCCCTGGCCGCTCAATCGTCGTTTGCAGGACGAGGCGCCGGTCTTCAGGGATCCGCTGAGCGGCATCTACTTCATCTCGCGCTACGAAGACGTCGTCGCGATGGCGATGGATCACGAGTCGTTTTCCAGCGTCATTAACGGCGCCGGGCGTGGCGCTCAGGACCTGCAGGATCCGGAGATCGCGGACATCATGCGCGACGGCTATCCGAACGTGCCGACCATGCTCACGCAGGATCCTCCCCTACAGCGACGCTACCGCAAGTTCGTGGATGGGGCGTTTGCACCGCGCAACCTCAAGGCACTAGAGCCGTTCATCGAGCAGACCGCCAACGATCTGATCGACCGATTTATCGAGGCCGGACGCTGCGAGTTTCTGGAAGACTTCGGCATCCCGCTGCCGCTGACGGTAATCGCGAGCCAGATCGGCGTGCCGCTCGAAGACCTGCCGCTGCTGCGCAAGTGGACCAACGCCTTCATCGGCAACCTCAGTCAGCAGCTAGACCGCGAGGGCACCCTGCAGGCCGCGCGCGACATGCTCGAATTTCAGCACTACTTTGTGGAGCGGCTCGAAGAGCGCCGCGGCAGCCCGGCCGACGACATCCTGAGTCAAGTCGTGAACGCGAGCATCGATGGGGAAAAGCCGCTCGACAATGCGGAGTGCCTGTCCATGTTGTCGCAGATTCTGGTTGCGGGCAACGAAACGACGGCGAGCTCGCTCACGGAGGGCATCTGGCAGCTCATCAACAATCCCGATCAGGCACAGGCGCTGTACGCCGATCACGGCGACGACATGGTGCACCGGTTCGTTGAGGAGACGCTGCGAATTTCAAGCCCCTCGGCGAACATGTTCCGCCGCACGACGGCCGACGTCGAACTGCACGGCGTCACCATTCCGAAAGACTCGATCTGCTTCGCTCGCTTTGCGGCAGCGAATCAGGATCCGCGCCGGTTCCCCGAGCCTGAGCGTTTTCGCCTCGACCGCGACAATTTGAAAGAGCAGGTAGCGTTCGGCCGTGGGGTGCACCACTGCCTTGGCGCGGCGTTGTCGCGCCGCGAAATGAACATCGGCTTCCGCGTTGTCCTGAATCGGCTGCGCGACTTTCGTCTGCTCGACGGCGCGGAAACGCCGCGCTTTCTGCCGAACGCCCTGTTGCACGGACTACACGCACTGCCGGTGTGTTTCAGCTCGAAGGACTAGGGCGCGAGATTCTAGTTAGCGATTACCCTAGGGTAGCCCGTCGCGCGGGACCTCGACGTCGAGCCATTCGATCGCGCCATTGCGCGTTCGCGCTGCCTCGTCGCCGGACGTTTCGCCGGTGACAACGAACAGGCGCTTCCCGTCTTCGCCGCCCAGCATGCACGCGTAGGCCGGTCGCCCGGTATCGATCCGGTCAACGATCTCGCCGCCCTCGACGACCCGCACTACGCCCTTGCCCACGGGGTCGGCGACCCAGATTGCACCCTGTACATCCAGACAGATCCCGTCCGGAAAGTGTGGATCGATGTCGGCCCATAGTCGTCGATTGGCAAGCGTGCCATCGGCCCGGACGTCGAATGCGGTGAGCCGCTTGCCCATGGTCTCGCCGATAATCAGCGTGCCGCCGTCTGGCGTAATGACCGTACCGTTGGGAAACGCCAGTTCGTCGGGTCCGGCCGCGGCGGTGCCGTCTGCCTCGACGATCGCCAGCGTCGCCGTCTGCGGCCCTTCCAGCGCCCGATCGGAGCCGAAGTTACCGACGTAGGCACGGCCGCTGCTATCGACCACCATGTCGTTGCAGTTAAAGCCGGCAATGTGACTCACATCCGCGTGTTCGCGCAGGGTGCCATCCGCCTCCATGCATAGCAGCTTGCGATCCGTCATCGACACGATCAGCAGGCGCCCGTCCGGCAGCCAGCCGAGGCCCGAGGGCTGCGTGGGTACCCGCGCAACTTCCTCTACCTCGCCGCTGACGTTGAGCCGCTCCACGACATGTCGGTAGAAGTCGGAATAGTAGAGCCAGCCGTCGCGCCAGCGCGGCCCCTCACCAAACGCGAGCCCCTCGCGTATCACGGTCAATCTCTCGTCACGCACGCCACGCCCCTCCCTCTGCTCTGCTCATTGTGTCGAGCCTATCAGAATGATCAGGGCTGCAAACGAAAAAGCCCCGCTCGCGAGCGGGGCTTGTCGCTGCGGGGCACGCCATGCGCGTCACCCCGCCTCCTCGTCTTCGACTGTGCTAGCGCGAGTAGGTTACACCCAGGAAGAAGAAGCGCCCACGCGGACTCGCCGGCCAGGCGCGATCCGTAGCGAACGGCTTCTTGTTGGTCAGGTTCCGGACGCCGCCGTATATCTGAATGCCTTCCTGCAGCATGTACTCGGCGCTGATGGAGTGGATCCACAGATCGTCCATCTCTACCGCCGGTCCATACAGCGTATCGGCCGTGTCGATTTCCACGAAGCTGACGAGCTGTTCGCCGAGATACTGCGCGTTCCAGGCCAGCGCGAAGTTGTCGCGCTCATAGATCGCTCGCAGGCTGCCGGCCCACTCCGGACGATTCACCTCGCCCAGCTCCACGTCCACGTCGCTCAGGTCGGACGGGTTCGTGAAGAAGTTGATCTCGTCGACCCAGGTTGCCTGCGCGGAAACGCTGATGCGACCCTCGGCGACATCGAAGCCATAGCGCGCGTTGAAATCCATGCCGCTGGTCTCGATCTCGGCGAAGTTGATGTCCGTCGAGATCAGGAAGTTGAAGCCACCGGCCTGCAGCGACGTCGGATCCGGATTACGGGTGAACAGCGAACAGAACGCGTCGTTGAGATTCGCGCCGCGGTAGCAGCCGTCGACGATGTTCTGCGAGGTAACGGCCGCGATGGCATCCTCGATGCTGATATCCCAGTAGTCGACCGTCAGCGTGAAGTCGGGCAGGAAGCGCGGGTTCAGTACCAGACCGATCGTGTAGGTGTCAGCCGTCTCTTCCTCAAGATTCGGATTGCCGCCCTGCACGCCCGGGAACGCCGCCGACAGCGGATCGGCGAAGGCGTAGTTACCGGCGCCGTCGAACGGGTCGATGCCGATCGACTGGAAGTCGGCGATGCAGTTGTTGCGGAAGTTGGCCGCGAGCGCCGGATTGTCCGCCTCGATCGCCGCGATCTGCGCCACGTCACAAGGATCGGCCGGACGGAAAGTCGTGCCAGTCTGCGGACCAAACAGCTCTGTGATGTTCGGTGCTCGCACTGCTCTGGAGAAGCCGCCGCGGACGCTTAGATCATCGGACGGCGCATAGATTAGATTAGCCTTCCAGGTCGTCGCGCTACCGATGGTCGAATAGTCTGCCCAGCGCAGCGCGCCCTCGACCGTCAGTTCACGCACGCCGGGTTGATCAGCGAGCAGTGGCAGGCTGACTTCGACGAACAGGTCGGTGACGTCGTAGTCGCCCTTCTCATTGATGATCGATAGGGACGGCTGGAACAGGAGCGATTCGTTGCCCGAGACGCTGTTCAGCGCCGTACCCGCCGGGAAGGCGGCATTGGCCGGAATGATACCGCGCTGAAAGTCGTCGAAGCTGGCGTCTGACGACTCGTCGCGATACTCACCACCAAAGACGAACGCGACCGGACCGCCAGGCAGTTCGAACCAGCCCTCGGAGGTGCCGCTGACAAAGCCGGTGATCACCAACTGATCGATCTCCAGCTTGGTAAGTGTCGGGGTCGTGACGAAATTGGTCGCAGCCTCGGTGACGCCCGGCTGACCGGCCCAGATGTTGAGCGGCACACACTGCCCCGCACCCGGTGTGAACGAGAAATAGCCCTCGTCCCAAGCCGGAATTCCGAACGGCGTGTTCAACGCAGGCGCGGCCGGGTCCACCTCCACGCGACATGCGGGATTACCGCTACCGTCCGTCGTGGCATCTATAGCAGCGAAGAATCGGTCTACGATGACCGAGTTTGTGGTCGTAACGCTCTCTTCGTAGCGTCCGTAGTTGCCGCTCAGTTCGTATGTCCAACCGTTGCTGAACTCGCCTTCGATACCCAGGACCGCGCGATAGGTCTCGCGCTCGGTCTCGCGCACGTTGGGGAACAGCAGCGGGTCGATGGTGGTCGCCACGCCGCCGGTGGCGTCCGCGACCGGGCGAATGAAGTCGGGCAGGAACGGATTGTCTGGCGCCCCGAACAGCAGATCCCAGAACGAGCCCGGGCGGGCGTCGGTGTCGGTCTCGGCGGTCACATACTTCAGTTCACCGAAGACGCTGGCCGTTTCCGTCAGGTCATAGCGACCCAGCAGATTGACCGTGATTTTCTCGTCCGGCAGCAGCACATCACCGCGTCGATTCTGGATCGTGTTGAACGAGTCGCCGCCGAAGCCCTGGAAGTTGCCAGAAACGAGGCCGTCCTGTACCGGCCGATACTGGCCGTCTTCGGTCACGTTCCAGCAGCCGCCGACGACGCCGAACGACGCGGCGCCGAACACGGAGTTATAGCCGGTGAACGAGTCGAGACAATCCGGCGTGCCGTTACCGTCCAGATCGATGGGGGTCTCGGGATCGAAGCCCGCGAAAGTGAAGGGGTTGCCGGGGATGATGTAGCCGTAACCCGATGTGAACGGAAACGTACGGCCCGGCAGCACGGCCCGCTGCGGCGCGTTCGCGGCCCGGGCGAGCAACTGCACTTCTGCGGTCGTCAGCGACGGCAGGACACCGAACTGAGCCTCGTAGTCGCTTTGGAACGCATCGATACCCGGAATCGCCAGGCCGTAGTTGGTCAGGCCGGTGTTCGCGAAGTTGTAGAACTGCGCAAGGTTCGGCGTGTCGTCGCCAATGTCGCCGATCTGGAATCGCAGGTCCGGGTTGACCCAGTCGCGCGCCGATCCAATGAGTGCGCCGTCGCGGCGATCGCTGACCTGCAGACCGTCGTCCTTGCGGTAGTCCACCGCCACGGTCACATTGCCGCGACCGTCGTTAAAGTTCGTGCCCCAGATACCGGACAGCGTCAGCTGCTGGCCGTCGCCCTCGTCCGAGATGCCGTAGTTGGCGTCGATCTCAAAGCCTTCGAAGTCATCCTTCAGGATGAAGTTCACCACGCCGGTGACCGCATCGGCCCCGTAAACGGCGGACGCGCCGCCGGTAAGCACCTCGACCCGATCGATGAGCTTGACCGGGATAGAGCCGACATCGACGGCAGAGGTGCCCTGCACACCGCCGACATGGCGTCGACCGTCCACGAGGGTCAGTGTGCGGTCGACGCCCAGACCGCGCAGGTTGAGCACGTTGGCGCCATCCGAAAACACCGCGGCGGCATCGACCGACTGCTCGGAAGATACCGAGTTCAGGAGTGCCGGCACGTCGTTGATCACGTCGGTGATCGAAAACTCGCCCGACAACTTGATGTCGCGTTCGCCGACCGTCTGCACCGGCAGTGCGCCGGTCAGATTGGAGTCGCGCTTCAGGCGCGAACCGGTGACGACGATTTCCTCGATCGACGCTTCGGCGTCTTCCGCCTGGGCGCTCGGCACCGCGCCGAAAACGGCCAGCGCCAGGATGAGCTGCCAGGCAACGGCGTCCCGTCGCTGGCGCGCGATAAGCTTCAACATGGTATCCCCCAAATTCTAATAATCTCCGCCGGATCGACCGATCTCGACGGACAACGATCCCATAGGGCATCTCGCTGCACCGCACCGGTGCACGGCGCAGCGAAACATCGTTTCTCGTCCCGTAGACGGGCTTGCAGCAACTTGCTCCGAAAAACAAAGCAACAGTCGCGCCGCTCACCCCCATCGATCTGGCAGGCGAGCGTCGCGAATACAGTCAGGACCCGAGATAACGCGCGCTAAGGTTCCACAACCGCCGCATGGCAGTCAACACGCGCGTTGCCCGACAAACGCAGCCGCCTCACGCTGGCCACCGTCCTCAGGGGCCGTCGCTCTCCGTCTGAACCTGTATCCCTGCATCCTGAATCCGGTACAGATATTCGCGCAGGAACGCGACCTCGCGGGTCGTGTAGAAGACCCGATTGGCGAGCTTGCGCCAGCCGTGGCCCTCGTCGTCGAAGCGAATGTAGGGCGCGGGAACGCCATTGGCGCGCAGCGTGCGCACCATGGTCTCGGTCTCTGCGATGTCGATGCGTGGATCCCGCGCGCCGTGGGAGTAGAGCACCGGCACCCGAATCTGGTCTGCCTGCCGAACCGGCGATTGCTTGGTGTAGAACGCGCGCCAGCGAGGCTCGCTGATATCGCCGTACTCGATGCGGTCCGAGGCCTTGAGCGCGGGTGACGCGACCTCAAGCGCCGTCACCCAGTCGGCGACGCCAAACAGCGAGACCCCGGCCCGAAAGCGTCCCGGATAGGCCGCCAACACCGCATTGACCGCATAGCCGCCATAGGAACCGCCGAGTACAGCCGCCCGCTGCGCATCGATTCGGTCGTCCGCCTCGAAGTGATCCAACATGTCGATCAGATCGCGCACGCTGTCCAGACGCGCCTCCCTGTCATCGAGCTGGGTATAGGTACGACCGAAACCCGTCGAGCCGCGGACATTGGGTCGAAACACGGCAGCACCCTGCGCGACGTGATACTGGATGACGCCGGAGTACGTGGGCCTCGCCTGTCCAGTCGGGCCGCCGTGTACAAAGAACAGAACGGGCAGGTTGGCTCCCGCGGCGGCGTCGCGCGGCAGATACAGGAGTCCCTGCAACTCGACGTCATCACGGGCGCGGATGCGGATGGACTCGGGGCGCACAAAGTTCGACGGTTCGAGTCCCGCAAGCTGCGACGCAAACACCCGCTGCGCGGTTCGGCGCCGCAGATCGAGCGCGTAGATATCGCCCGGCGTCTCCCAGTTCGTCACTCGCACCAGCGCGCGCGGAGCGTCGCGCGCGCAGTCGATGCCGTAGACGCCATCCGGCAGCAGTGGGAACTGAAGAGGCCGGTTGCGTCGCAGATCGCGACCGCCGAGACGCGAAAAACCATCTTCGTTGTGCAGCCACAGCAGATAGCGATCGTTGGCACACAGTCGCATCTCGTGCAGGTCGTGCCCGGCGCTGGCGATCGGGGTCCAGTCCGAGCGCGTGGGCGCGTCCGCAAGCGCCGCAGCCAGCGGCAGGTAGTAGACGGCGGCGAACTCCTGACCCGCGCTACTCGCAAAGTAGAAACCGCTACTGTCGGCCCGCCACCAGAACCCGCCCCCACTGTGGTCCGCGCGATCGCTGATTTGCGCCTGACCGGGCACAGACACGGCGTGCAGGTCACCGCTGCCGAGATCGAGCAGGTACAGGTTGTCAGCGTCTTCGCCGACGGATTCGACGACGATCGCGTAGCGGCCGTCCGGGCTCGGCGCGTCGACAAAGAAGCCATAGCGCCCTTCGAACAGCCGCTCGACGGCGCCGCTATCGACGTTCGCCCTGTAGATGTCGAAGTCCAGGCCGTTGCGTTCGGTCGATGCGTAGTAGATGTGCCGGCCGTCGGACGAGAAACCGCCCCAGCTACGGAAGCCTTGGTCAGTCGCAGGTAAGAGCAGCCGCTCGCGCTTGCCATCGGCACTGATCAAGTAGTACGCGGGCCGTTCGTCGCCGTCGTTGTCCGCGCCGTACAGCAGCTGCTTACCGTCCGGCGCCCAGGTGAAGAAGGTGACGCCGTTGCCGAACGTCAGTTGCCGCGGTACCCCGCCGCTGGCGTCGACCAGCCATAGCTGGCGGGTGCCCGTCACGTCATAGCGAAACGCGATGGTCGAACCATCGGGCGACAGCTGCGCGCTTGCAGCGCCGCGGGCGAGCAGATAGCGCGCCACGCTTGCCGGTGCTTCACCTGCCAACCCCACGTCGAGCGCCACGCGCTGCGGCGTGATCGCGTCGACCACTTCTGGGGCCTCTGCACGTACTACTGCCCCCATCAGTGACAGCGTGGCGACCAGCGTCAGGAGGACCGCGAGCTGCCGCGTCCGCGCTGGCGCGGCGCGCTGCGACGATTCGCTGCTCAGCAGCGCACTTTCTGGCCGGTCTTTGGTGAACATGATGTTGGGCGTACCCCGCAGAGATGAAGTATGTGTGTTGCTTGTTTAATGCGCCCAGGGCGCTAAACCGCTAGTCCGCTGTGATGGTCTGCTCCGGGTTCCCCGGGCTGCTCGGCAGGCGCTCATCCAGCGGCGCCCATTCTGGCCGCGACGAGGTCCAACAGTTCATCGCCGGCTGCAGCCAGCCGCTATCGTCGAGGCTGCCCGCCTTGATGAACACCAGACCCGGCGATAGATCCGCGGCGCTCAGCAGCGGCGAACCGCAGCGCGCGCAAAAGTCGCGATGCACGCGCCCACCGCTCAGACCGGTCACGGTGTAACGGCGCGGCGAGCCATCGAGCAGCAGCGATGCCTCCGGCACGGCGACCACGGTGGCCCCGCCCGAGCCGGTGGCGCGCTGACAATCGTTACAGTGGCAGTGGACGGCGAGCGTCGTGGCCGTATCAACCATGCCGGTGTAGCGAATGGCGCCGCACAGGCAGCCGCCTTCGATCGTGCGGCCGCTCATGGGTTTAGCGGCCGCAGCTCGCGTCCGCGCGACACCAACTCGTGACGCGTCAGGCGCCAACGACCGTCGCGCTTTTGCAGCACCGACTCGTAGCAGGCCCACAGCGTCAGCGTGTGATCGGCGGGCGACTTCAGGTGGTGCCAGGCCTGCACGTTGCTGGAGGTTCTTGCCGTGTCCCCCTCGATGTCGATCCGCATCGGGCTGAGCAGATGCTGCGTGGCGACGAAGCCGTCGAGCATCCCCTCGACCTGCGCGACCCAGGCGTCGCCGCCGCGGACCGTCTCGGCGCCGAAGCCAACGATCTCCACATCATCGGCGAAACACGCGCGGTACAGCGCCATATCGCGCTCGTCGACGCCGCGCGCATAGTCGAGCATCACGCGCTGAATGGCGACGTGCTCCGCTGCTGCCTGTGTGTCTGTCATGTCCTGTCTCCTCCTCCCGTTGCGCGGCGACGCGCGGCACCCTCGCAGCACACCCGCCCGTTCGTCCTCGATCTACCGCCCCCGGCCGCTTGCCCCCGTGTCTGGCTATCGGAACCCGGCTAGGGTGCGCGCGGCGGCAATGTGCCTAGCGGCTGCAGATGGTCCGCGCCGCGATCCTCCGTACCCTGGCGAAACTGCTCGCCGGGTAGCGCCATCGGCGTCACGAGCTGACTGTGGGTACCCTCATGCACACAGACGCGCGCACTCAGGCGCCACTCGCCGTTGCGCTTTTCGTAGTCGTCGAGATAGCGCCCCTGCCAAACATCGAGTCGAGGCTCGTCGCGATGCAGCAGGTGCGTGAGATTGTATATCTCGCCCCGGGCGTGGACGCCATCTGGGGCCAGCTCGATGGCGTGATTCATGATGCGATGGCTGGTCGAGCGGTAGCGTTCGTGCGACACCATGCAGTGCTCGACAAAGGGATGCGCGGGACCGACATAGACGCCGTGGTCATCGGTGGCGTCTTCCCAGTACGCTGACTTCATCAACGCCTCGTCGAGCCGATCGACGCCGCGGCAGTAGCGCAGCGCGACGTCCCTGATCTCCTGAATGTCGCTGAGCTGTTGCAGCGTGTAAACCATAGCTGTCCTCCCCTCCTGGCGGCCGCCTATCGACCTGATTGTGGACTACAAGCCCGCCTCACTCCTAATCCCCCGCACGTCCTCCTCGCAAGCGCGCGAGGACTACTGTCAGCGGACTTGTCCCCCACCCCGCGGAAACGCGATCATGGCCCCTTCGACTGAGGGGAGGCAGGCGAAACTATGGTCAAGGTCAATCTCTTCGATCCCGCGGTCCAGAGCTGTCCGTACGACGCCTATCAAACGCTGCGGGACGATGCACCCGCTTACCGCTGTCCGGCGACGGGCATGTATGTCGTGACCCGCTTCGACGATGTGCGGCGGGTGCTGACCGATCCGAAGACCTTCAGCAGCCGCACGCAGCGCCTGCGCGCCAGCGCTCGCAACAGTGGTCGCGGCGCCAAGGTCGCGGCGCTGTTCGAGGCCGAGGGCTGGCTGCCCGGCGCGACGCTCGCGGGACGCGACGATCCAGAGCATCGCGAGATGAGCGCGATGTTCAACGAGGCGTTTCGACCAAAGAAGATCAAGGCGCTGGATCCGGAGGTGCGCACCCTGGCCTTCAGTCTGATCGATGACTTTATCGACGCGGGACGCTGCGACTTTGTCAGCGCCTTCGCGATCCCGCTGCCGCTGATCATCATCGGCCGGCAGATGGGCGCCGATCCTGACGACATCTGGAAGATCAAGGACTGGACCCACGCTTTCTTTCGCCGCATTTCGATGATGCTGCCGGAAGACGAAGAACTGGCGACGGTGCGCCAGGAGATCGAGGCACAGCACTATTTTCAGCCCATCTTCGAGCGCCTGCGCGAGCGGCCGAACGACACCCTGCTGTCGGAGCTCGTCAATAGCGTGATCGAGCAATGGGGTCGCCCGCTAACCGACAACGAGCTGCACGCGGAAATGATGGCCGACACATTTGTCGGCGGCAGCGAGACCACGACGAACGCGCTCTCTGCCGGGGTTAAGCTGCTGATCGAACAACCCGACGTCTGGGCGCAACTGAAAGGCGATCCGGAAGCGCTGGTGCCGGTCTTCCTAGAAGAGGTCCTGCGTCTCGAATCCCCCGTGCAGAGTCTGATGCGCATCACAACCTGCGACGTCGAAATCGGCGGTTCGGTGATACCCGCCGACTCGCTCGTCAACGTTCGCTACGGCGCGGCGAACCGCGACGAGCGGCGTTTCAGCGAGCCCGAGAAGCTGGATCTCGCGCGCGAGCGGGCCGGCGGCCACATGGCGTTCGGCTCTGGCGTGCATCACTGTCTGGGGGCGCCGCTTGCGCGCAGAGAGCTGTACTGGAGCTTCTTTGCGCTGACGCAGCGGATCGAGTCGATGCGCTTTGCAGCAGGCGCTGAATTCGAATATCACCCGCACTATCTGCTGCGTTCGCTGAAACGCCTGGATATCGAATTCGAGCGAGCCGGATAGCGTCAGAAGCGCGCAAGCGTTGGTCAGGTCGCGTACTCGGATTTGAGCCGCTCCACGGCCGCGCGCAGCGGTTTGATGGCGAGCAACAAGGCCGCACACGCGATGCTGTAGTTCACGGCGGCGAGGCTCGCGAGCGACAGATCGATCGCCGCTTCGCTCTTGAACACATAGTCGTTCATCACGGCTATCACCGAAGGCGCAAACAGGTACGACAGAAAGCTCACGCAGATCAGATACACCGCAACGAGCTGGCCGCGCATGCGGTTGGGTGCGATCACATAGAGCGCAGCGCTAGACAGCCCGGGTGGCATCGCCATGCAGAACGTTATGGGTATGATCAGCAGCAGCGCGATCACGCCGCTGTCGATAAGCGGCATGATCACCGCAATCGGCGCCAGCGCGAGCGTGCCCCAGAAGCACACCCGCATCGGCGCCTCCGGCTGCGACCGAGCCATCAAGCGGCCGGTGACGAAGCCGGCAACGACGCTGCCGAGCACGCCGACAACGATCGCGATGACCCCGTAGCTGATGCCGATCTCTGTGCGCGTCCAACCGTGCTTGCGTACAAACAACTCAATGATCCAGGTCAGAAAGGCGAAGCCCTGCAGAGAAAGGCAGAAGTACGCCAGGAAATGAAAACCGAGATAGCGACGCCGTGACCGGCAGAAGCGCCAGATCTCGGCGAGCGGATAGCTGTCCACACTCGCGCCTTTGCGCGATGGTTCGCGCAGCGTTAGCGTCACCGCGGCCAATAGCAGCCCCGGCAGGCCGACCAGTATCAGCACCATCTGCCAGGAGTACACCTCTCCGAACACCGGCAGCACGATGTCTGGCCGCGCCTCCAGGTAGTCGAGCAGTGGGCCACCCACCAGGCTTGCGAGGCCGCTGCCGATGAACGGCGCCGTCGCGACGATGCCGTAAGCGAGCGGCAGCAGGGATTCTTCGAACAGATCCGCCAACATCGAGTTGGTCGCGGGTCCGAGGCCGGCCTCGCCGATCCCGACGCCCATGCGGGCCGCGAACAGCTGCACGAAGCTGTTCGCAAAGCCGGCCATAGAAGTCGCGAGGCTCCAGGTGAACACGCAGCCCGCGATCAGATTGCGCCGATTGAAACGGTCCGCCCAGCGCGCCAGTGGGAAAGTAGACAGCGAATAGACCAGCGAGAACGCGAGTCCGATGACCAGCGAAATCTCGGTGTCGCTCAGGCCGCCGAGGTCGCGTTTCACCGGCCCGATCATCACGTTGAGAATCTGCCGATCGATGAACGACAGCGTGGCGAGCAGGGTCAGCAAGACGACCGCCCAGCCAAACGTCCGGGGCGGTCGCGATGGGTGAGCGTCGATCACGCGCGCGGCGCGAGCGCGTCGCTCAGGCGGGATCCAGGCCGCGCTGTTCGCGCAGCTTGTTCATGCGTACGGCATCCGATTCCAGTCGCGTGCCGAGTTCATGCTCTTCGATTGTGCCCTGCATGTGGCGATTGGCCATGCCAGAGTTGTACATGATCTTCTTGACTGGCGTGATTGCGAGAATCGTGCGCAGCGGCGTGTCGAGCAGCTTGTTGAAAAAGGCCTCACCGTCCGCGCTGTTCGGATTCACCTTCTTCGCCAGCGCAGGATAGAACCAGCCCTTGGTGTCGTCGTCGCTGAAGAACTCGCCGGTGCCTTTGAACGTGATCGCGCCGTGCGGCAGATCTTCCGGCGTGCCCGGCGGAAAGCTTGCGCTGGACACATTTACGGACACGCGGTTATCGCGGCGAATCGCAGCCGCCCGGTGGCGGTGCTCCGCGAAGGTCAGCCAGATCTTGCCGTCATGCCAGACATAAGCGTGGGTCACGCCCACCGGCCAGCCGTCCTTGGTCGCCCACATGAGCACCGCCTCGCCGGCGGTGTGCATGAAGGTGTCGACCTCGTCATCGGTAAATGGATAGATCGAAACGACTTCGTGCTCTTCCGTCCTCGCCATCGGCTGGACCTCCCCTGTTTGTTCCTGTCCTCTTGAACGCCTGACCCCCTGCCGCCTGCCTCCGAACGGACACAGGCGCCCGGTCATGCTCGCTCCGCGCCCGACACAAATCAAGGCGCGTCCCTGTCCAGCGTCTTTTTGTGCCCATCCAGGTGGCGTGCGACAATCGTTGCAAGCTCAGTCATTTTGCTGCCCGTCCGGCGGCTTGCACGGTCTGCGGGTTCGCCGCACTGACAGTGAGCACGAGGGAGGAATATCATGAGCCGCGATTTGCTTCTCGATATGGCGCGCTACAGCCGCGCCCACGCTGAGGCCGGCACCATCGCCCAGGCGAGCGATGTGCTCGAGATTCCAGCCGCACACTATGTGGATCCCGGACGCTGGGCGCTCGAGATCAAGCAGGTGTTCCGCCGTGTGCCGCTGCTGCTCGCGGTGACGGCGGAACTGAAAGAGCCGGGCGACTACAAGACCATGACGGTGGCCGGCGTGCCCGTGCTCATGGTTCGACATCCGGACGGCGACGTGCGGGCATTTCTGAATTCCTGCAGCCATCGCGGCGCGCAGATCATGACCGAGCCCAGCGGCAACGCCCGCCAGTTTAGCTGCCCCTATCACGCGTGGACCTACAATCACGCCGGCGACCTGATCGCGATCTACGGCGAAAAGGAGTTCGGCACGCTGGACAAGACCTGTCACGGACTTGTGAGCCTGCCGGTCAAGGAGGTCGCGGGCCTGATCTGGGTATCGATCGATCCGAATTCGCCGCTCGGCATCGATGAGTTCCTGTGCGGCTACGAGGATCTGTTAGCACACTTCGGTTTCGAGACCTGGCACCTCTTCGAACAGCGCACGCTGGAAGGGCCGAACTGGAAGATCGCCTACGACGGCTACCTCGACCTGTACCATCTGCCGATTCTGCATCGCGAAACCTTTGGGCCGTCCATGTCCAGCCAGGCGCTGTACACCGCGTGGGGCCCGCACCAGCGCGTCAGCTCGCCCGACCGGCTGGTCGGTGACGACGCGGACACCGCTGCGGCGAACTGGAGCGACGCGCAGCTCATGAACGGCGTATGGACGATCTTCCCGCACATTTCCATCGCGTCTTTCGACGGCGGCGGCGGGCGCGGCGTCATGCTGTCGCAGCTGTTTCCAGGCGAGCACGCCGGTCAGTCGTTCACGAATCAGCTCTACATCATGGAGCAGCCACCGGCGAACGAGGAGATAGCCGCCGCGGCGACCGCGCAGTTCGATTTTCTCAAGCACGTGGTGCGCGACGAGGATTACGCGACCGGACTGCGCCAGCAGGTCGCGCTTGGCAGCGGCCTGCGCGGTAACGTGATGTTCGGCCGCAACGAGGCCGGCGGGCAGCATTTTCACGGCTGGCTGGATCGGCTGCTGAGTGCAACTGACGCCGAACTGCCCAGTCTATTTTCCGGCGTCGACGCGCCCGTCGTGCACGGCGAATCCGGCGACTGGCGCCGCGGCGAAATCCGCGGTGTGTCGGCCGGCTGACGGGCGAACAGACCGAGAAATCCAAACGCGAATCCCACGGGGCCAACCATGAGCAACCTGGAAGCAGAACACGCGATACGCAACCTGGCGAATCGCTACGCCGATGCCGTTAACCGGCGCGACGCGGACGCCTGGGCGTCGTCCTGGGCCGAAGACGGCGTCTGGGCGCTGCCCGGCGCGGAGCCGGCGACGGGCCGGGACGCCATCGTTGCGCTGTGGCTTGGCGCCATGGGGCGCTTCGAATTCGTCGCCCAGCTGGTGCACAACGGAACGGTTGCCGTCAGCGGCGACACCGCGACGGCGCGGTTCTACCTCACCGAACACCTGCAGCTTGCCGGTGGCGACGCGGGCATGTTCAACATCGGCATGTATCAGGACAGCCTCGTGCGGCGAGACGGCCAGTGGTTGTTCGCGCAGCGCAATTACAGCGTGCTCTATAACGATGAGGGGCGCGGCGACATGGGCGGCAGCGCGTTCGCCGCGCCTGCGCTCCTCGCGGGGGCCCCGGCCTGAACGCGCAGCATCAAGGAGGCCAACTGGACGAGGTTAACCGGCGGCCTAATGGCTGGCAGTTTGCGTCCAGATGAACGAGTTTCCGACCACACCACAGGCGCTCACGAGCGATTGGTTAAGCCAGACGCTGGGAGCACCCGTACGCGACTTCGCAGTAGCGCCGCTCGGTGAGGGGGTCGGCATTCTCGGTCAGGTCACACGCGTGACGCTCGACTGGGATGGCCCCTACGCGACGCTGATCGCCAAGTTTGCCTCGCCCGTCGACGCTAACGTCGCCGTGGCGATGACCTACGACATGTACGGTCGCGAAGTGAATTTCTACACACGGCTCGCCGAACACATCGAGGTTGCCCGACCGCGCTGCTATGGCGCGCGGATCAACGCGGATCGCAATCAGTTCGTGCTGCTGCTGGAAGATCTGGTCGACTATGACATCGGCGATCAGGTCGCGGGTTGCGACGAACGCGCGACCGCGGCCGTCGTTCGCGCGTTGGCGGCGTTTCACGCCAGCGGCTGGCAGCCCGCTAACGAACTCGATTTGGTGTCGCACAACAACTCGGGGCAGCGCGATGGCATGGTGGCCGGCTTCGCTGCCGGCTGGCCGGTCGTCTGCGATCAGTTCGCCGATCTGATCCCGGCCGCTGCCCGCGACATCGGCGACCTCATGTCGCAAGCGACGCCGCGCTTGCTGGCCGAGATGTGCGCGCCCCCGGTCGCCATCACCCACGCTGACGTGCGGCTGGATAATGTGTTTTTTCGCCCTCGATCGGATGGCGCCACCGACGTGTCGCTAGTGGACTGGCAATCGGTGTGCACGTCGGCGCCGGAGCATGATCTGGCGTATTTCCTCACGCAGAGCGTGCCAGCAGACGTGCGCGCGGCGCGCGACTGGCCCGGGCTGTACTTCGATGCCTTGAGCGCGCGCGGCATCGACTACGATCGAGCGACCTTCGAGCGTCGCTATCTCATCAGCGCCCTGTACCTGCTGAACTACGCAGTCGTCATCGCCGGTACGCTGGATCTCGCCAACGAGCGCGGTGCAGCACTTGGACGCACGCTGCTCGGCCGCAGCCTGCAGGCCCTGGACGAACTGGGCGCGTACGACTTTCTCAAGTCCTACTGAGCATCGGCCGGCTGATACCGGTCACAGACGCCGGGCGAGCGCGAACTAGATCGGCGTCGTCCCGCCGTCCACGCTGATGCAGGCGCCGGTGATACCCGCGCCCGCGTCGCTCGCCAGCAGCACCGCGAGCGCCGCCACCTCCTCTTCCTTGATGGGTCGCTTGACTGCGGATTCGCTCGTGAACAGATCGATCATGCCGTCGAGCGTCAGGCCCATGGCTTCGGCGGTGCGCGGGCCGTTCTCGCGGACGATATCGGTGATCACCAGCCCCGGGCAGATTGCGTTGACCGTGATGCCGCTGGTGCCGACTTCCTGCGCCACCGACTTGGTCAGGCCGTTCACGGCGTGCTTGGCGGCGGAGTATGCCCCCAGCACGGGCTTACCCAGCTTGCCTTCGATCGAAGAGATGTTGATGACGCGTCCTGCTTCGCGTTCGAGCATGTGCGCCAGCGCACGGCGCGTGGCCCAAAACGTTGAATACAGGTTCCACTTCATGCACAGATCGAACGCCTCATCCGGTAGCTGCACGAGTGGTTGCAGTTCACCGGCGCCGCCCGCGTTGTTGACCAGTATGTCGAGTTGGCCGTGGTCGGCGATCGTTGCGTCGATGAAGCCCTCGACGTCCGCCTGGGACAGAGCATCTCCCGCCGTGAATGACGCATGCGGCGCGCCCCCCAGGCTGTCGACGGCGTTCGCGCCCTTCTCCGGGTTGCGCGCCATGAGCGCAACCCGCGCCCCTTCGGCGACGAACGCGCGGGCAATGCCAAGCCCAATACCGGCGGTGCCGCCCGTGATCGCCGCGACGCGGCCTGTCAGTTGCGCCATCGTGCCCTTCTCCCCTTGCCAAACGAACCCGGTTGGCTGCCATTGTAGCCCCGTCCGTCGAGTCGTCGGGAATTCGGATCGCCGTGACCGCGCGGGCGGCGTCTGGACAGGTACCACGGCTTGTCGCATGCTCGATCGCAAGACACTCGGGCTGCAGGGGGAGCGCCATGAGTCAGGGAGACAACCCGGCAGGGACCAAAACCCGCATCATCATATCCGGCACGATCGATATGCCGCCGGATAACGTGATGCCGGCGCTCGAAGCCGCACGCGAACTGATCCTGGGCGCCCAGGATGAAGCGGGCTGCCTCGACTATGACTGGTGCCCAGACCCCGTTAACCCCGGTCGCATTCGCGTGTTCGAGCGCTGGGACAGCGAGGCCGCGCTCGCCGCACACTTCCAGGCACGCTGGTATCTCGACATGCGCACCACGCTTGCGGAGTACGGCATCACCGGCGCCGCGACGGCCAAATATCGCGTCGACCTGGAGGAGCCGGTGTACGACGACACCGGCGTCGCGCGCGCGGACTTCTTCACGGCAACCGACTAAGACGCACAGCACTCGCGCGCGGATGCGCCACGCACAGGTCAGTTAAGGGCGCAGCCACCGGCTCATACAAAGGTCAAATACGGTACAGGGGGAGACTGGGATGGCAGCGAGACTCGACGACAAGGTAGCCGTCATCACCGGCGGCGCCAGCGGCTTCGGTGCCGCAATGGCGCACCTGTTCACCGCCCAGGGCGCGCGCGTGGTGCTCGGCGATCTGCAGGCCGATAAGGGCGCTGCGGTGGCGGCGGCCGTTGGCGGCGACGCGCGCTTTGTGCCCTGCAACGTGACGCGTGAGGAAGAGGTTGCTGCCCTCGTCGACGCGGCCGTCGACGCGCATGGACGCGTGGACGTGATGGTGAACAACGCCGGCATCGTCGGCGCCGTCGGCCCGATCGATACGCTGGATACCGACGAGTGGAGCGCGACGCTCGACGTGCTGCTCAACGGCGTGTTCTACGGCATGAAGCACGCGGCGCGGGTCATGAAGCCGCGGGGTTCGGGCGCCATCGTCAGCCTGGCCAGCACGGCCGGCATCATGGGCGGGCTGGGTCCGCACTGCTACACGGCGGCGAAACACGCGGTCGTCGGACTGACGAAAGGCGTCGGCGCCGAGCTGTGTCGTTTTGGCATTCGGGTCAACGCGATCGCTCCCGCCGGTATGGCGACGCCGATGGTGGCCGGTCTGGCCGGCGATCCTAACGATATCGAATCGGCCATCGCGCGGCTCGCTTCCGCGTCGCCGCTCGTCGATCGGGCGGGACTCGCGACCGACGTCGCCCAAGCCGCGCTGTGGCTGGCCAGCGACGACTCGGGCTACACCAACGGTCACGTGCTGACCACGGATGCCGGCATGACGACCGGCGCGACGCTCGAGGGGCCCGCCTTCGGCGAAGCCCAGCCGATGATTCGCGAGGCCGGCAAGCGCGGGTTGTGACGCCAGCGGTCGGCGAGCAACGGGGGACGTAGCGTGCGCGTGGGACTGGTTACCGGCGAGCGAGCGATCGAGCTGAAGGACTTTCCGGAGCCCGCGGTCAGCCCGGGCAAGGCCGTGGTCGAGATCGGCTACTGCGGCATCTGTGGCACCGACCTCCACGCCTTTCTGTCTGGCGCGCCCTACAACCCGGCGATCTGCGGACACGAATGGGTCGGCGCGGTGGCGGCCGTGGACGCCGCTGTGGATACCTGTCGCGAGGGTGATCGCGTCGCGCTGGGTGCACGCACCGCGTGCGGCCGCTGCAACAGCTGCGCGCGCGGCGACGCCGAGCACTGCGAGGTGGCCTTTGCCGCGATCATTGGCCAGGGACCGCTGGCTGCGCCCCACGGCGGCTTTGCGCCGCGCATCGCCATCGACGGCAGTCGGCTGTTCGAGGTCGCCAACGCGCTTAGCGACGAGCAGGCGGCAATCCTCGAACCCACGGCGATTGCAGTCCACGCCGTGCGGCGCACGGACATTCGACTGGGCGACTCGGTGATCGTCATCGGCGGCGGTCCGATCGGACTGCTGGTCGGTCAATGCGCGCGGGCGGCCGGTGCCGGCACGCTGGTGCTGCTGGAACCCCAACCCGCGCGGCAGGCGATCGGGACTGCACTCGGTTTCGACCTGATCCTGGATCCGCGATCGCCGGACGCAGCCGAACGGCTGGCTGCGCATGTGGGCGGCGCGGGCGCCGACGTCGTGTTTGAGTGCGCCGGCATCCCGGCCACGATCAACGAGTCCGTGGATCGTGTCCGCCGTGGTGGCGTCGTCTCTCTGGTTGGCGTGCCGAGCGCGCCGGCAGAGATCATGGCCGCGCAATGGCTCGCGAAGGAGGTGCGCGTCCAGACCTCGATCGCGGCACTGCGCGAGGAGTTTTTGATCGCTCAGGATCTGGTGGTCGCGGGGCGCGTCGACGTGCTGCCGCTGCACACCGACACCGTCGGGCTCGCCGACATGGGCAGCGCCTTTGCGGCCCTCGCCGAGTCGCCCAATCAGGTCAAGGTGCTGGTCGATCCCCGCCGGTAGCCGCGGCCACCGGCCGGGTGAGGCCGATCCCCTCTACAGCGGATCCGCAATCTTCAGCAGCTGCTTGCCGATGTTCTGGCCGGTGAACAGGCGGTTCAGCGTCGTCGGTATGTTCTCGAAGCCTTCCTGCAGGTCCACCTGATGGGCGATCTCGCCCGCCGCCAACCACTGGCCCAGGTCGGTGATCGCCTCCATCGCACGATGCATGTAGTCGAGCACGATGAAGCCCTCCATGCGCGCGCGATTAATCACCAGATTCATCAGATTCGCGGGTCCCGGCACTGGCTCGGTCGCGTTGTACGCCGAGATGCCGCCGCACAGCACCACGCGGGCACGCATGTTGATGTGGTTCAGCGCCGCCTCCAGGATGTTGCCGCCAACGTTGTCAAAGAAGACGTCGACCTTCTTCGGGCACAGTTCGCCAATGCGGGCATCGACGTCATCCGCCTTGTAGTCGATGACATCGTCGAAGCTAGCCTGTTCCTTCAGCCAGGCGCACTTCTTGGGTCCGCCGGCGATGCCGACGACTCGGGCGCCCTTGATGCGCGCAATCTGGCCCGCGACCGAACCCGTCGCGCCGGCGGCGCCGGACACCAGCACCGTATCGCCCGCCTGCGGATTGCCGAGGTCCAACAGACCGAAGTAGGCGGTCAACCCGGTGACCCCGAATAGCGACAGCGCCAGCGTCGGATCCACGCCCTCGGGCAGCTTGCTCAGGCCCATGGGTCCGGCGCCGGGCGACACGGCGACATAGTCCTGCCAACCGCCCGTGGTCTGGACGATATCGCCCCTGGCGAAGTCCGGGTTGTCGCTGGCGACCACTTGCCCGACCGATCCGGCACGCATGGGCTCACCGATCGCGACCGGTGGCAGGTAGCTCTCGCGATTCTCCATCCAGCCTCGCTGTGTCGGATCGAATGACAGAACCAGATTGCGCACCAATACCTCGCCGGCCGCGATCTGCGGGGTCGGGGTTTCGGCATAGGTAAAGTTTGCCTCCGTCACCATGCCGTGCGGGCGCTTGGCGAGCAGCCACTGTCGATTGGTTTCGTTGATACCGTCGCTCATCCCGTCGTCACTCCTGTTTGAGGGTTATCTGTTGCGTCGGCCGCCAGTATCCGCCAGCCGACCGGGCGGTAACAGCCCGCGAGCTGCTATCGGCCTGCGGGTCGACGTCGCGTCCAAGCGCGGCTCCGGCCGCCCGCGCCAAGTGCGGCGAGCGACCGCGCGCCGAAGTGTTAGGCTACGGGCTATGGGGAGTGAAGAATCATCGAGCCCGGCGCCCGTCGAGATGCGCTGTCCGATGGCGCTCGAGGATGTGGACCTGTTCGGACCCGGGGCGCCGGAGCAGTGGTATGCGGCCTATGACATCCTGCATGCCGAGGCGCCGGTGCATCGTCTGCCCGGAGAAGGTCTGACGCCAGAGTCGGATGCGTTCGTGCTAACCCGCCACGAAGACATTGCGCGCGTGGTCAAGGACGAGGTTCGCTACCCGCCGATCGCGAGTTCGCTGCTGCAGCAGGTGATGCGTTCCGATCGCGATCCGTTCGAGCGCAGCGACATCAACGTCATGTTCGCGTCCATGACCACGCTGCGACCGAATCCGGCGCTGTGGCGCAGCCACCGCAAGGAGCTGACCGATCCCTGGGTTGGTCCTGGCGCTGGCCGCAATCGCGAGATGATCGAGCGAGTTGCGGCGGAACGTGCCGAGGCCTGGCTCGAGCGGGGCTCTGTGGAATTCATCGGCGAGTACGCCCAGCCCGTGCCGCACACGGTCATGGCGAACATCCTGGGCTGGCCGCTGGCAGATCTTAAGCTGCTCAAGACGTTCGGCGACGGCACGGTCGTGCCTTTCGTCTATGGCGCCGGTCATCGCTGCGTCCTGGACGCCGAAGGGATCGCGGCACAGCAGGTGGTACTCCAGGCGTTCCGCGACTACACGGCCGATTTGATTCGCGCGAAGCGCGCAGCGCCGGCCGACGACATGATCAGCTTCCTGACCACGGTGACCTACTCACCGCTGGAACGGCGCCTGACCGACGACGAGATCAACGGCATCGTCTACGCGATGGTGATCGGCGGGCTCGAGACCACGCAGTACGCGCTGGCGGAGCAGATGCAGCTCCTGATCGAGCACCCGGATGTCTGGCGCACGCTGAAGCGTGATCGCAGCAAGGTACGCGCCTTCTGCGAAGAAGGCATGCGCCTGCGCGCGCCCACCCAGGGCCTGTCGACGCGCTTGACGAGCCGCGACGAGGTCTTCCAGGGCGTCGAGGTGCCGGCCGGCTCCATCCTGCATATGCGCTGGGCGGCGGCGAACATTGACCCCAAAGAATGGGAGGACGCGCAGTCGCTGAACCTCGAGCGCAAGGCCGCGACCCGACATCTGACGTTCTCGGCGGGCCCCCGGGTGTGCCCGGGCGCGCACCTGTCGCGGCTGGAACAAAACGTCGTTTGGCAGACGCTGCTCGACAGGGTCGACGAGTTTCACTACGCCACGGATAACGACTTCCTGCACCAGCCGGGCATCATGCTGTCGACCCGGCGGCTGAACCTCGAATTCAGCCGCTAGCCGGCCTGCAGCGCGCGGAGCTCAGTCGCCGTGGCGATGAGATCCATCTTCGCGATCTGCCAGCCATGGCTGGGGCTGTAGACGCACTCGTCGACATAGGTGCCGATGAAGGTCATGACCTCGTCTGCCGTCGAGTGCCAGGCGCTTAGATAGCTCTCCATGTGCGCACGTCCGTCGCGACCGCCGCCGGGCAGCGACTCGATCGTGACAATCTGCGATCCGATCAGATGTTGGGTCGCCTGATAGCGCGACAGCGCGTCGCGCACGACCTCATACCACGCGTCCGGTCCGCTCACGGCTTCGATGCTCGCCGCCTCCAGATGCGCATCACCGGTGAAGATCTCGCGGTAGATCTGCAGTCCTTGCGCCTTCGCAGCAGCGTCGCCGACGCCGATCAGGTCGGTCGCGTGACCGTAGCGCCGGCGCAGCTCTCCAATGTCCTGTTTGGCGATCCGTTCGGCGAGCTGCGGATCGATCGCGTCGTAGTTCATGGCCCCTCTCCTGATGCGTGCCTGCCCCATGCTCGCGCGCTCGCGTGACGCTGTCGAGTGGCGTGCCCGCGCCGCGGATCGAACGAGGCGGCTAGGTCGCCCCGTATCCCCCGCCGCCGGGTGTCTGCAGGCGCAGGCGGCGTCCTGCGGGAACCAGATCCTTGCCTTTGCCCGGCAGCTCGGTGCCATCGTCTAGTGTCACCGAACCCGGCGCGCCGTCACCGCCGCCCGCGCGGCCGCGCGCCGGATAGCGAATGCGATCGAACATGCGGGAGATCCAAAAGTCCGCGCCCTCGCGGTGCTCGATCTCGATTCGCTGTCCTGCGCCCCCTGCCTGCGCGCCTGCACCGCCGCTGTCCATCGCGAACTCACGCTGCCAGAAGACCAGCGGCGCGGTGACCTCGTTGATCTCGGTCGGCGTCGTGCGTACGCCCGACGGAAAGGCTGTCGTCGCAAGTCCGGGCTTGTCGGGCCGCGCGCCGGTCCCGCCGTTGAAGATCGGATTGATCACGAACGGCGTACCGCCGCTGCGATCGTCGCTGAGCAGAACGGGATTCCAGATACACGAGGCCCCTTCAGCCGGGATCCTCTCGGGCAGGACCTGCGCCAGCGCGCCGAGAATGACGTCGGGCAGCAGCTGCCCGAGCGCGTGGCGGGCGGAGACGGCCGCCGGCGCCTGTGCGTTGAGAATGCTGTCCGCAGGCGCAGACACCCGCACCATTGCCAGCGAGCCCGCATTGTTCGGTATCTGATTGCCTATGACGCAGCGTACGCCAAAGCTGGCGTAGGCCTCCGTGTAATTGAGCGGCACGTTGATGCCCTTCGCCGAGCGCGCGGAGGTGCCGTCGAAATCGACCTCGATCGACTCGGCGCCGATCGTGACGGCGCAGCGTAGATCGACGGCCGCGTCGTAGCCGTCAACCCGCATCTCGTGCCGCCAGGTACCCTGCGGCAGGCGCGCGATCTCGGCGCGCATCGCCTCGCGCGAGCGCTCAATAATGTGCGCGGAGATCTCCTCGAGATCTGCGACCCCCAGCTCGGCCAGCGCGGCCAACAGCTGCGTTGCGCCGGTCGCGTTGCAGGTGACCAGCGAATAAAGGTCCCCGCGCGCTACCGCGGGATCGCGCACGTTCGCCGCGACGATATCGAGCAGGGTGGCGTTGGGGACGCCCCGATCCATCAGCTTCATGATCGGGATGTTCAGCCCTTCTTCGTAAACCTCGGCGGCCTCGGGACCGAATCCGCGACCGCCGACGTCAGCGATGTGCGAGGTCGACGCGAACAGGGCAATACAGCGATCGCCGCTGTCGAATACGGGCGTCACCACGGTGAAATCGTTCAGGTGACCCGTGCCCAGCCAGGGATCGTTGGTGAGCAGCGCATCGCCCGGCGCCAGCGTCGGCAGCGGATAGCGCTCCAGAAAGTGTCCGACCGCCGCGGCCATCGCGTTGACGTGACCGGGCGTGCCGGTGACGGCCTGCGCGAGCATCGCGCCGTGGGTGTCGAACACGCCAGCCGATAGATCCCCGGCCTCGCGCACAACGGTGGAGAACGCGGTGCGCATCAGGGTCTGCGCCTGCTCTTCGACGATCGCGAGCAGGCGATCCCACAGCAGCTGTCTGGTTAAGGTATCCATCGGTGTTCTTCTAATCGTTTCCCATTGGAGTCATTGTCCATTTGAGCTGATCGCGGTCACTCGTTGCCCCCTGTCGCCTCGAGAATCAGATCGGCATAGGCGTTCGCGCGCACGGTGAAACCGCGTGGCACATAGGTCGTCGTCTGTTCCTCGGTAACGACCGCCGGTCCGAGGCGAGGTTCGCCGTCAATGGCGGTGCGCGGCAGGATGACGACGCTCTCTTCTGCGCCGTCATAGCCGTGCCCGCTCCCATCGCGAGGCTGCTGCGCTTGCTCGTTGGCGAGGCCGACCGCGCGGGCGTGCGGCGTGCCGGCGGCGAGCAGCGCGACGTCGCGATCCGCGAGTTTCAAACTGACGCTCATCAGTTCGACGTCGAGTCCGGGAATCGCCGCGCCGTACAGTGTCCTGTATGCGTCCTCGAAACGCGCGCGCAGCTCGTCCACCTCCACCCGTCCCTGTGCCGGCAGCTCGACGCCGATCTCATATCCTTGTCCGCCGTAGCGCATGAAGGCGCGGCGCTGTACCAACAGCTCGGCATCGGCCGCCACCGCGGGCCGGACGACACGACTTGCCTCCGCGAGCATGTCTTCGGTCAGCGCCTGCAGCAGCGACGGCTCATAGTCTTTCAGTTCCGTGAAGCGGCTGCGCACGACCTCGAACGCGATCGGCGCGGCGAGAAAGCCGAGCGCGCTGCCGACCCCCGCGCCGGCGGGAACCACGATGCGCGACACACCCAGTTTTTGCGCCAGCCGCGCGGCGTGCAGGGGTGCCGCACCCCCAAACGCGATCAGCGTCCTGCCGGCGACGTCCTTGCCCCACTCGTTGGCGTGCGCGCGGGCGGCCGCGGCCATACTCTCGTCGACGATTTCGCTGACCGCGCGCGCCGCGCTGCGCGCATCGGCTTCGAGCTTGGCGAGGGCTGCCCGAGCCGCGTCGGCATCCAAGCGCATTCGGCCGCCAGCGAAGGCGTCCCCCGCCAGACGACCGAGCAGCACATCTGCATCCGTCACGGTCGGCTCGACCCCGCCGCCGCCATAGCAGGCCGGTCCCGGATCGCTGCCGGCGCTCTGCGGACCGACCTGCACCCGCTCGAGTTCGTCGCGGCGCGCGATACTGCCGCCACCAGCGCCGATCTCGACCATCTCGATCACCGGAATACGCAGCGGCAGGCCGCTGCCCTTCTTGAACCGGTACTGGCGATCGACCTCGAAGGCGCGGGACAGCAGCGGTTCGCCGTCGTCGATGAGCGAGAGCTTCGCGGTTGTGCCGCCCATGTCGAAGGCAAGCACGCGATCCAGTTCGAGCCGGCGGGCGTGGCTGGCCGCGAGGATTGCGCCGCCCGCCGGTCCAGACTCGACGAGGCGGATCGGTTGTGCCGCCGCGGTCGCGGCGGTCGTCAGCCCACCGCCGGACGTCATCAGCAGCAGCGCGCCGGTAAAGCCGCCGCCGGCGACCCTCGCCTCCAGGTCCGCGAGATAGTTGGCCATCAGCGGGCGCACGTACGCGTTCGCCACCGCGGTAGAAAACCGCTCGTACTCGCGTATCTCGGGACAGACATCGCACGCGAGCGTCACGCTGACGTGCGGTAGGCGCTCGGCCAGACGCGTCCCGATACGCCGTGCATGTGTAGGGTTGGCGTAATCGTGCAACAGACCGACGGCCACGCTCTCGACTTGGGCTGCATTCAGCGCTTCGATGGCGCGCTCGACGGAGGCATCGCACAAGGGCACCAGCACGCCACCGTCGGCGGCAATGCGTTCCTCGATCGGCAGGCGCAGTTCCCGAGGCACCAGCGGCGCGGGCCGTTCGATGTTGAGATCGTACTGCTCAAAACGATTCTCAAACGCCATCGCCAGCACGTCACGATGACCGGCAGTGGTGAGCAGCGCGGTGCGTGCGCCGCGGCGCTCGATGAGCGCGTTGGTCGCGAGCGTCGTGCCATGCAGGATGACGTCGGCGTCGGCAAGCGACCCACCCGCGAGCGCTAGCACCTCTGCGATGCCTTCGAGTACCGCGTTCGCCGGCGCCTCGTGACTCGTGAGGATCTTGGTGCTGAAAAGGCGCCCGTCCCAGGACGCGACAACGTCGGTAAAGGTGCCGCCGATATCGACCGCGAGCTTGTTCGTCATGTCGCTATACTAGCTCGCTTTGCGCCGGCGATATGCCTCGATTGCGGCTCGGGCCGCGCTTCTTCGCAGCAGCATGAAATAGCGGGACGGCACGACAAGAAATGGAAAGATCAGTTACCGGTTATCTGGGCAGCGTGAATCGCTGGGAGTGCGACGAAAACGATCATCTGAACGTCCGCCACTTCGCCGTTAAGGCGAACGAAGCGCTTGGCAACGCGCTAGAACACTTCTACCCCGAGACAACGCTGGAACTGGTCAGCCAGCACATTCGCTTTCTGACCGAGGCGCGGGTGGCGGTGCCGCTCGCCGGTCGCGCGACACTGCACGGCAGCCCCGACCCCGCAACCGACAGCGTTGTCGTCAGTGTGGAGCTGATTAACCCCGTCAGCGGGACACTGCACGCGGCCTTTGTGAGCACCCTGCGACTGCCGCCGGACACCGAGCGCCACGACTATTTGCCGCTGCGGGAAGAGGCCGCACCCAAAGGCCTGCCGACCGATACGCAGCGATTCGCCGAGCAGTCTTTAACGGCGGCCTACGCCGCGGGCATGTGGGATATCAGCTACGGTCGTGTCGCGCTCGCCGAGAGCCTCGTGGACGACGACGGGTCGGCGCGCCTAGCTCCTGAACACGTCATCGGCCGCGTCTCGGACGGCATGGCGCACCTTTGGTCGCGGGTGCGCGGCAGCGCAGAATCAGGGGAACCTCAAGACCGGCAGCGCGGCGAGTTTGGCGGTGCCGCGCTCGAGTACCACATCGATTTTGCGGCCAGCGTCGATCTCGGCGAGCAAGTGCGCGTCGTCTCGGGCGTTGAAGCCTACGGCAACAAGACCCTCACCTTCCGCCACCTGTTGTACGGCGCAGACGCATCGCGGCCGGCGGCGCGCATGCTGGTTGTCGCAGTCAGCATGGATCTCGGGGCGCGGCGCGCGATCGCGATTCCTGACGAGCAGCGACAGCGTCTGGACGCCCTACTGCTGCGCTCTTAGCGGTTTCAAAAGTCGTAGCGCAGCGCGCCGTAAATGGTTCGCGGCGCGTTGCGAAACCCGGCCAGCTCCGAATAGTTCTTATCGAACAGATTCACAATGCGCACCTCAAGCATCGTCTTCGGCAGCACGCGGACGCGGGCGAAGGCGTCGAATACCGCGTAATCGTCGAGCCCGACGCGGCCGACGCCGAACAGCTCGTCCTCGGCGTCGATGACAAAGCGGCCGGTCGCGCCGATACGCAGTACGTCGTTGCTCCAATCCGCGCTGACGCGACCGCTGTGTTTCGGTCGGCGGATGCGCTGTTGGTCGTCCGGCGTCTCGGTATCGTTGAACTGATAGCTCGCTGCCAGACCGAAGGCTCCGGCAGTGCCGCGAGCCGAGGCCGTGAAGCCGCGCGAATCGGTCCGACCGCTGCTCTGCAGATAGCCGCTGAAGCCGATCAGATCGAAGCCGATGGCGTCCTCGACAGACTGCGAAAACGCGGTGAACGACGCGCTGAAGTTCTCGCCCTCGAGGTCGACGCCGAGATCGAGTCCGCGGCTGCGTTCCTCGCGCAGATTTTCATCGAGGGCGGCGCCGAAGGCGAATGGGCCGCGGTTGTAAGCCTCCTCAAACAGGCTAGGCGCGCGGAACGCGGTACCGAAACTGCCGCGCATTCGCAGGCTGCGGCCGGACGCCAACGTGCGCTGCCAGGCGGTGCTGGCACGCACGCTCAGGTATTGGCCGAAATCGTCGTTATCATCGAAACGCAGGCCCAGACTCAGATCGACGGCGCCGCGATAGGCGGACTCGACGAACAGCGCACGCTGCTCGCGCGCATCGGTCGCATCTTCTTCGCGCCGCCATTCTACGCCGACCGCGTGTTCGAGCGCGGTACCGGAGAAGGTCGCGGCGTAGTCAATCTTGGATATCTGTCCCTCGGTGTCGAACGACGGCGCATCGTTCGCAAAGTTGCGGCGCTCGATGTCGTTGGTCTGAGCGCTGAACTGATGGTGCGCGCGCTCGCCCTCGAACACGCCCCCCAGACGGCCCCCGAGTTGCTCGAAGCGCTCGACGCAGTCGTTGGTAGAGGGGAAACCGCAGCCGTCGAACTCTGTGTCGGCGTCCGTATGGCGCACGACCGCGGTGAACAGCAGCGCGTCGCTTGCGCGCACCGTGCCGCGCGCGTGCAGGGTGCGGTTGCTGTAGCCATCGCGCTCGTCGCTGAGATCGTTGGTTGACGCGTTGAAACCGCCCTCGCGAAAGCGTTCGGCGCTGATGTCACCGCTCACCCGATCGTTGCCGCCGCCGATACGCAGCGCCGCGTGCGTCTCGTCCCGCTCGCCGCCCTCTAGGCGCAGCGTGCCACCGAAGCCGTCGGTACTCCGTCGAGTGACGACGTGCACCACCCCACCCGCGTCGCCGCCGTGCAGGAACGCCTGCGGGCCGGCGAGAATCTCGATGCGATCGACCTCGGCGCCCGTCAGGACGTGCTGGACAAAGGGCAGCACTTGCGGTGCGGCGACGTCGGACTGTTCAAGCCCGTCGACCAATAGCCTGGTGCGAAAGCCCTCTTCGCCGCGTACGTTCAGCGTCGCGGCGCGCCCGGTACCGCCGGCGGTCGTAAGGGTCACACCGCCCTGCCCGGCGACGGCATCGCCCAGCGCGACGGTACTCGCGAGCGCCGCGCTGTCGCCGACAACGGTCGTCACGCCTAGAGGTACCGGTTGGGTCAGGCGCGTTGCCGTGACGACGATTTCTTCAATCACGGCGTCATCTTCGGCAAATGCGAAGCTAGCCACGCAGATTTGGGCAACGGAACAAAGCGCGGCGGTCACGAATCCGAATCTCGTCCGCACGGGGTTCGTTGGGTTGTTGCGCCTCGCGGCAGGCGATGAGACGCACTTAGAAATGAAAACTCGAGTGGTGTTCGTATGCACCGGCAGCCCTCCGCTGACTGGATCACAGGATGAATGAGCAGCGGGCCGGTTTCGGGCTTGCGCGTTAGCGCCTACCGTTGCGGGGGCAGCGCCGGACTCGAATCGCGTCGCAAGACGCGCTGTACCGGCTTCCCGTTTAACCCCAGGCTCGGCGACCCAGGGCACCCGTTTTGGTGGGCGCGACTATACGCGAGTTTCGGACGCCGTACATGGGCGCGCCCATGGGCGTTTCTCAGGTGGTGGATTAGCGTGACTAATCGGTTGCGGGCTTGGGCGCCTGTTCCCACAGCGTCTCGGCCTCCCCCAACTCGCGCGCGCGTATGCGCCCCGCAACGAACAGCAGATCGCTGAGGCGATTGAGATAGACCCGCGCATCCGGATTCAGATCATCCGCGGCGGCACCCAGCGTCACCAGTCGACGCTCGGCGCGACGACAGACGGTGCGCGCAAGCTGCAAGGTCGCAACGCTGCGACTGCCGCCCGGTAGCAGAAAGTTCTGCAGCGGCGGCAGCGATGCGTTCCAGGCCGCCTGCGCCGCCTCGATCCGCGCAATCGCCTCCGGTCCCACGATCGCCGTGCCGGGCATGGCGAGTTCCCCGCCGAGGTCGAATAGCTCGTGCTGGGTGCGCGCCAGCGTCGCCCGCAGCTCGCTGTCTTCGGGCAGTTCGGCCAGGGCGACGCCGAGGCTCGCGTTCAGTTCGTCGACGGCGCCGATCGCCTCGATGCGAGGGCTGTCCTTCGCGAGTTTGTCTGGCCCGACGACGCGCGTCGTGCCGTCATCGCCGCTGCCCGTTGTGATGCTGGTCAGTCGATCGCTCATGAAGCGTCTCCGGCAGAGGCTGCGAGCTCGCTCTCCAGCGCATCGATCAGTGTTGGCAGCCAGTCGAGGTGTTCGGGTTTCATCAGGCACGCGCGCAGGCACACCAGTTCGGCCGCATCGCGCTCCACGCCGGCGAACTGCGGTCCCAGCAGGTCGACCGGCGTTTTCAGCAGCGCGAGATGAATGTCGCGGGCGGCAAGTCGATCGAACAATTGCTGACTGTGTGCGCTCATGGCGCTGAGGCTCGGTGCGCGCGGTGCCCATACGAGGATGTCGAGATCGGGTTCGAGCACGGGCAGCCAGGCGTCGGTGCCGTCGAGATAGTCATAGAGAGCGACGCCGGCCGCGCGCGCGCTGGCCAGCATGGCGGCGAATTCCCCGCCGGTTTCGTACGGCAGGAGGCACTGGGTGGCCCACAGCGCCGCGGCCGCCGCGCCGGCCCGGGAGCACTCGAGGCTGATCTCCCCCAGATGCAGTTCCGCCGAGGAAAAGTAGGTATAGGGCGAGTCGTGGGCGTGCACGACGCCATCGCCGGGATCGCGAAACAGCACCGCCCCGCAGCCGTAGGGCTGCAGGCCGTGCTTGTGCGGATCGATGACGATGCTGTCCGCCTGGCTGGCCGCTTCGAAGTGATGCGCGGTAGGCAGATCGTCGAGCAGCCGAAAGTAGCCGCCGTAGGCCGCGTCCACGTGCACGCGCGCGCCATACTGGCGCGCGAGCGACACCAGATCGGCGAGTGGGTCGACGGTGCCGTAGCCCGTCGTACCCAGCGTCGCGACCAGCGTCGTCGGCCCATGCTCGCGCAGCGCCGCCTCGGTCGCCTCCAGATCCATGCGCACGCGGGCGTCCGTCGGGATCGAGCAGTGCTCCACACGCAGCAGTGCAGCCAGCCGGCAGTGGGTGTAGTGGCTGTGCGCGGAGGCGAGCAAGGGCGCTGCGCCGTGGCGTTCGCGCGCGACCCACAGGGCCTCGAGATTCGCCATGGTGCCGCCCGCCGCGAGATGGCCGAGGTGGCGATCGCGCCAGCCGAACAGCCCTGCCAGTTCGGCGACTGCCTCTTTTTCGAGCGCGCTGGTCGCCGGTCCGCCGTCCAGCGCGTGGTTATTCGGATTGATCCACTGCGTAAGCTGATAGGCCAGCCGCGCCACCGGATGCGGGGGCTTGAGCATCTGACCGGCATAGCTCGGTGAGTGAAACGGATAGGAATCCCGCAGCCGCTCGGCGAGATCGATCAGCACGCGACGCAGCGCATCGGCGTCCGGCGCTTGCGTTCCGGGAACGCCGGCAAAGGCGCCGTCGAGATGTTCGAGCGCCTGTGCCAGCACGGGTAAATCGTCGCGTTGCAGCATCTGTCTGACTCTTGATTCGGGCCTGGGCCGTTGGTCGGTGTTGTAACGCGCCGCCGACGGATCAGAGCGCCGAACGCATTTCTGCCCGCCGTCGCGAATCTCCACCGATGGGCCGCGACGATTGTCCGCCTTTCACGGCGCAGGTAAAGCGCCTAAACTCGACCGATTGTCTCAAGTGAATCTGCAATCGAGGCCACCATGATCGACGCATACATCATTGACGCCGCCCGCACGCCGCGCGGCATTGGCAAGGCCGGCAAAGGCGCCCTGGCCGAACTGCACCCCCAGCGGCTGCTCGCTCAGGTCTTTGAGGCGATTCGCGATCGCAACGACCTCAACACCGCCGAGGTAGACGACGTGATCGTCGGCTGCAGCTCGCAGCGGGGCAAACAAGGGGCCTGCGTGGGCCGCATGGCCGTGCTGGACGCGGGCTGGGATACCCAGGCTCCCGGCGTGACGCTGGATCGCTTTTGCGGCTCGGGCATCACCTCGGTCAATCTAGCGGCCGCAAACCTCATGAGCGGCATGACCGACATGATGGTGGCCGGTGGCGTCGAGATGATGAGCTACACGGCAACCCAGAGCAGCGGTTCACTCGTCATCGACGGCGGCAATACGCATCTGCGCGACATTCACCCCCAACCGCATCAAGGCGTGTGCGCGGACATGATCGCGACCCTCGAGGGCTTCAGCCGCGAGGACGTCGATCGGCTCGCCGTCGAGAGCCAGCGCCGCGCGCAGCACGCCATCGAGAACGGCCACTTCGACAAGTCGCTGATTCCGGTCTATCACGAGGACGGCACGCTGGCGCTGGATCGCGAGGAGTTCCCGCGTCCAGGTACCACGATGGAGACGCTGTCCAGCCTGCCGACCGTGTTCTCACAGTTCATGGAGCTGGCCATCGACGATACGGGCGAGACGTTCAATGAACTGGTTGCCCGCGCCTATCCGGATCTTAAGATCAACCACGTCCATCACGCCGGCAACTCCTCCGGCGTCGTCGACGGCGCGGCGGCGTTGCTGCTCGCAAACAAGGAATACGCGGCAAGCCAGGGCTGGACGCCGCGTGCCCGGATCAAAGCCATCGCGACCGCGGGCGGCGATCCGACGCTGATGCTCAACGAACCGGTTCCGGCCGCGAAGAAAGTCCTCGCCAAGGCCGGCATGACCACCGACGACATCGATCTGTTCGAGGTCAACGAAGCGTTCTCCGTCGTCGCGGCGAAGTTCATGCGCGATCTCGAACTCGATCCCGAGAAATGTAACGTCAACGGCGGCGCCATGGCACTGGGTCATCCGATCGCCGCTACCGGCTCTATCCTGATCGGTACCATGCTCGACGAGCTTGAGCGGCGCGATCTGAACACCGGTCTGGTCACCATGTGCACCGGCGGCGGCATGGCGCCGGCGATCATCGTCGAGCGCGTCTAGGGACCATCCCGCGTCCAACTCTCGCCTGATGGCTTGTTAGGCTGCAGGGTGCCGGTATCATCCGGCGCCCGTCGCGGGTGGCGGCGCGCAACGCCTCCGCGACCCGACGCCCCGCAGGCGTTGCGGGTCACAGTCTGCGCCTAAACTACCGGCAACGCTGGGTTCACTTGTGGCACCGCGCAGTGTCCTGCGCATAGGGAGACATCGACCATCAGCGTTCGCGCCAAGATCTGCTGCATACGCGATCAGGCTGAAGCCGACCGTGCGATCGCGGCGGGTGCCAGCGCGCTCGGACTCGTGGCGGACATGCCGACCGGACCCGGCATCATCGACGATGCGACCATTCGCAGCATCGCGCTCGCCGCGCCACCTGGCGTCGACACCTTCCTGCTGACCTCGCGTACCACGGCCGCAGATATTGCGGCGCATCAACGCGACTGCGCGACGACCACCATACAGGTTGTCACGCACGTCGACGTCGACGTGCACGCCGAGCTCGCGAGGCTCTTGCCCGGGATTCGGCGCGTGCAGGTTATTCACGTCGAGGGCGAGGATGCGCTGAGCATGGCGCAGAGCTACGCCCCCCACGTCCACGCGCTGCTGCTCGATAGCGGCCGGCCCAGCGTCGACGAACTGGGCGGTACCGGGCGAGTACACGACTGGTCGATCAGCCGGCGGATCGTCGCCGGCGCGAGCGTGCCGGTGTTCTTAGCCGGCGGTCTCGATCCCGACAACATCGACGCCGCCATTCGCGAGGTGGGGCCCTACGGCGTTGATCTGTGCTCGGGTCTGCGCCCACACGGCGTGCTCGATCAGTCGCTGCTAGAGCGCTTCATGGCGCACCTCGCGTGAGTCCCCCAGTGCCGAACAACGCGCCATGCCCGTTCCTCACGAACACTCAGTCGAGGTGCAGATGAGAGCAAGCGTATCGAGATTTATACTCCGGCTGTGCGGCTGGCGGCTCGAGGGCGCCAAGCCCGACGCAGACCGCGCCGTTTGTCTCGCGGTGCCGCACACGTCCAACTGGGACTTCATCTGGATGCTGCTCGCCGGCTGGGGTCTGGGCGTGAGCTTTCACTGGCTGGGGAAACACACGCTGTTTAAGGCGCCGTTCGGCGGCATCATGCGCGCACTCGGCGGCGTGCCGGTCAATCGCAGCGCCCCCCAGGATCTGGTATCCCAGGTCGCCGAGCGCCTGCGCGAAGGCGCACCGCTGCTGCTGGTGATACCGCCGGAAGGCACGCGTCGGCGCGCGGACAACTGGAAATCCGGTTTCTACTACATCGCGCGTCAGGCGCAGGTTCCTGTCGTGCCGACCTATCTCGACTACAAGGCGCGTCGCACCGGCATCGCACCACAGCTACCGACCGGCCTGACCAAGCGCGAAATGATGGATGCGCTGCGCGAGTTCTACGCGTCTATGGGAGGCAAGTTTCCCGAGCGGATGAGCCCGATACGTCTGGATAACGAGGACGACGACTGACGCTGGCTCCCGCTAGCTCAAGTCCGCCCGCGCGGTCGCGTTGATGCCATCCAGCGGATAGATCGGTCGGCGCACATTTTCGAACGTGAGTTCGCTGTAATCCGAGGTGCACACACCGACGCCCGCGCACTCCACCACGGCGCGCGCAATATCGCGAAAGCCCACGCGATAGTGGATGCGACTCTTAAGCATCACGAAACGCCGAGTCGTCGGCTCGATTCCGAGCGATCGCAGGCAGCCGGGATCGAAAGGCTCGATGTGGCGCGAGACCACCACCACGTCCACGTCGTTTGGCAGCGCAAGCACCGCGGTCGTGCCCATGTGGAGCTGCAGCCCGCGGGACATCGCAACGGTCGCGGGAAAGCTGCCGTCGGCGATGAGCTTGACGCGACCGGTCAGCGGCAGCGGCGCACTCTGGCGCCGCAGCGCCGGCATGGCGAGTTTGCCGCCCAGCTCGACCTCGACTTCCGCGCCGACGCCGGCCTCGACCATCTGTGCGACGACGCCGGGATCGAAGAAACCGAACACCGCGACGTCCTGCAAGCCGGCCTCTAGCACGCCCCGCAGCACCTCGGTGGTGTCCATGGTGCCGCCGGATGCCGTGTTGTCGTAGTGATCCAGCAGGATCACCGGCCCCGCGGCCTCACCGTTCGACGGCTCGTTGGCGGCCAGGCCGGCCGCCCGAGCGAGGCTGTCCGCGATCGGCTCACTGCGATAGACGAACGACTCGCGCGCGGCCCAGGCCTGGTCTAGCAGCTCGTCGCGCAGGCGCTCCGCATCCGCGGGGTTATCGTCGCTCACCACGACAGCAGAAAGACCGGCGGTCGGGATGTCGGCGTGCGGAAATCCAGTGAACACGCTCACCAGGCGATCGCCGTCTTTCTCCGCGGCGCGCGCCCTCGCCTGCAGCGCGCGGTTCGGCTCGTCGTCCGTGCCCTGCCGCATCACGTGCGGCAGCATCGGCGCGTTGCCCCAGCGCATGACCGGCATACAGTCGCCGTCGAGCGCGCGAAACAGCATGCGCGCCGCGCGCTCCGCGGTCGTGTCCATATCGACGTGGGGATAGGTCTGGTAGCCGGCGATGACGGTTGCGTTCTCGACCATCGCGTCCGTCAGGTTCGCGTGCATGTCGAGAGAGACCGCAATCGGTATGGCGGGCGCCACCGCGCGAATGCGGCGCAGCAGTTCGCCCTCACCGTCGTCGTGAGAGCGCGTCACCATGGCCCCGTGCAGGTCGAGCAGCAGCAGGTCGCAGTCGCGCGCGCCCGCAACGATGCGCTCAACCATGAACTCGAAGGCCTCGTCTTCTACGGGTCCCGACGGCGGCGCGCTCGCGGCGATCGACAGGCTCGGCACGATACCCCGCTCGGCGCAGATGTTCAGATAGCCACCGAGACAGCTCTTCGTGCCTGTATACAGTTCGATCGCCTCGGCGCCGGCGCTCGGCCTGTCGCCGTAGCGAGAGAAGCGCGCGAGGTCGGTGATCACCGGTGAGAAGGTATTGGTCTCGTGGCTCATCATGGCGAGCGAGACGCGAACGCTTGCAGTCATCGAGGCTTCTCCTGGTTTTACGCGATCGTTAGTGGGCCAGCCGCGAGACGATTTCCTGCGCGGCCAGTCGTGGGTCGGTCGGCGCGCTGACGTGTGGCGTCAGCCACACGCGTGGGTGACGCCACAGGGGGTCGGCGCTCGGCAGCGGCTCAACGGCCGTCACGTCGAGAAACGCGCCGCGCAGTCGTCCTTCGTCAAGCAGGGCCAAAAGATCAGATTGATCTACCACGGCGCCGCGCGAGAGGTTGATGAAGGCGGCGTCCCGCGGTAATCGGCCCAGGCGCGCGGCGTTTAGCAGGCCGTGGGTCGCCGGTGTCAGAGGCAAAACATTGATCAGCACATCTGTAGCTGCGAGCAGATCAAGCAGCGCCTCCTCGCCGCTTGCACAGCGCACCCCAGGCACGCGGTGCACGGTGCGCGCCCAGCCGCTGACCGCGTAACCGTGCCGTGCGAGCCTGGCTGCGACGGCGCTGCCCAGATTTCCCAGACCGAGAACGGTCACTTGCGTCTGCGCAGGGCTTTGGCTCGCCAGCAGCGAGCGCCATTCGCCGCGGGCCTGACTGCGGCGGTAGGCGTCGAAGTCACGCTGAAAGTGCAGCGTCGCGTACAGCGCGTAGTCGGCCATCGCATCGGCCATGCCGGCGTCGTGCAGACGCTCGAGCTCCACGCCTTCGGGAAGCTGCAGATCGCTCAGGTGATCCACGCCGGCACCCAGCGCGAATACTCGGCGCAGCGCCGTTGCGGCACGCCAATCGAGCCGCTGCGGTTGCCACAGCAGCAGCACGTCGACGCTATCGGGCGGCAGGTCCGCCGTCGCGTGGAGACTCGACTCGGGGGCCGCATCGGTGAACGCGGTGCGCCAGTCCTCGACATCGAGACTGCTGCTGTCGAGGCCGAAACGCACGGCTTTCGCCTGCGCTATACCGAGCCGTCCGCTACCTGACCCACAACGCCAGCCGCGGTGAGTTCTGCCGCGGCAGCGGCGTCATAGCCGTGCTCGGCCAGAATCTCTGCGCTGTGCTGGCCGATGGTCGGCGCCCGGCTGGGCGTGCGCTGACTGACGCCGTCGATGCGGATGGGAGTCGCGAGCGCGCGGTCGTAGCCGGGCTCGGTCTCGTCGGTCGGCACGATCAGGCCGTTGTCGATGAGCTGCTGGTCCTCGACGACCTCCGCGTTGCGGGCGATGACGCTGTGCACAATGCCGGCGTCTAGCAGCCGCGCAAGGGCGTCCGCCAGATCGAGATCCATAAACCCTGCGGCAATGCACTCTCCGGCCTCGCGACGATTCCGGAACAGCGTCCGCACCGTCGCAAAGCGTTCGTCCTCCAGCCATTCGGAATGCCCCAGTGCCGCCGCGAGCTTAGGCCAGTCACGCTTCATGTTTTGAACGGATAGCAATAGGTAGCGGCCGTCGCGCGTTTCGTAAACATTCGAAAACGGGTTCGACCAGCCCTCGATGTCGCGCCGCGCGGCGATATCCACACCGGTCATGACGGCATGCAGGTTCAGTCCGTTGGCCCATGCGCCCGCCGTGGCGAGAGAGGTGTGCACGAAGCTGCCTTCGCCGGTCTTGTCGCGGCGATACAGCGCCAGCATGATCGCGCCGAACAGGGTCATGGCCGTTGCGTGGTCGCCGACGCCGCCGGCGCCCGGCGCGGGCGCGACGCCCTTATCGTGGACCATGTCCAAAATTCCCGTGCGCGCCCACCAGCCGGTCATGTCGAACGCGGGTTGTCCGGCGTCCGCGCCGTCGTTGCCGTAGCCAGAAACCTGAGCAACCACCAGCCGGGGGTTGTGGGCATGCAGCTCCTCGAACGTCAGGCGATATTTCGCGAGCTGGTCGGGGCGAAAATTGACGACGAGCACGTCCGCATCGGCAACCAGCTTGAGCAGCACATCTCTGCCGGCCTCGACGGCGATATTGAGCGCGAGCGAGCGCTTGTTGCGACCCGTGAGCTGCCAGGAATGATCGATGGGGTGGCCGCCGGAGATAGTGCGGTGGCGGTCGCCCGTCAGAGGTTCGATCTTGATCACATCGGCGCCATAGTCGCTCATGATCGTGGCCGCGCAGGGTCCGGCCAGAAAGGATGCGGCGTCGACTACCTTCAAACCCTCGAGAATCATGTCGCCGTCTTGTGCCACCGCTCATCCTCCATCGCGTGGTTGCGTTGCGACTATCGCCGCGAAGCGGCCTGCGTGCAAGACAGAGCGCCCGCCAACACGTCGGCGAATGCAGCAGGCGCATTCGGATCGACATTCCGCTTCGTACCGCGGACCCCGACCGCCAGGCAGGCGCCACGCTCCGGCTCAGGATCGGCGTGCTGCGATGGCTAGTCGTTAAATCTCCGAAAACTTGCCCGACAATAGTCTGCTGTTAATGTCAAGTATACTTTCTTTATCAGAATGAAAGCGATAACGTCCAGTTACTTGTTTTACGGCCTGGTTAGTCGCCTCTAGCGGCTAAGGCCTGCCAATACCCATGCCCACGGACCATCTTTGGAGTGAGTCGATGAAGCAACCACAAGCGGGCATTTTTGCCCAACATGCACTGAAGCTGGGGCTGTCGGCCCTGCTCGCGGCAGGCAGCGCAAGCGCCTTCGCCAGCGACGACGGTGCGATCGGCGGTCGCGCCTGGCACGACGTCAATCGCAACGGCCTGCAGGACGATCACGAGCCGGCCTGTCCCGGCGTCAAAATTCGATTGGATGCCAAGAAGAATCCGAAGGCCTGGTACCACGCTATCACCGACGATCACGGCAACTACGAATTTCTCGATCTGCCGTTCAACAAGTACATCGTCAACTTCGAAAAACTGCCCGGCGGCTTCACCAAGCCCAACAAAGGCAACGACGACACGATCGACAGCGACGCGAAGTCCAACGGCTCGGTCAAGCCGTTCACCCTGAAAGCGGCGGATCCGACCCGCTTCGACATCGACGCAGGCTACAAGCAGGGTTGCCCCGAGATCTGCGTGCCGATCGATTTCCACCCGCAGAACGACGAGGTGCAGATCGAACTGGGTGAGGCCATCAACCTCGATCTGCTCGCCAACGACGGCGTCAGCGGCGTGGTGATGATTACGAGCGGCGAACTGCCGGCCGGCACCAGCCTCTCGGACGACGGCGTCCTGACGGGTACGCCGAAAAACAAGGGGACGTTCGAGTTCACCTATAAGGTCAACCCGAACGATTGCTCTGAGGGCGAAGCCAAGGTAACCATCGTCGTTAAAGAGACGATCAAGCCGGACGCCTGCCTCGCAGCCCAAGGCGCGAAGTCGATCAACAGCCACAATCCCGTGTGGTTCAAGATCATGAACATGAGCTCGCGGACGCTGAAGATCTACTGGCTCGACTATCACGGCAATCGCCAGCGCTATCACACGATCGAGCCGGGTGAAACGGTGTCGCAGGACACCTACAAGACCCATCCATGGCTCGCGGTCGATGCGCACACCGGCAAGTGTGTCGACTTTATTCACCAGGCGCGCAACCACTTCGTCTGGCAGATCAAGGACGACTCGGCGTGCGATACCTGCAAGGCGAAGCCCTGGAGCAAGTCGCAGAACGCACACGTGCGCGCGAAACTGAAGGTCGAGAACGCGGGCGATCGCAGCCTCAAGCTGTTCTGGATCGACTATCACGGCAACCACGTGTTCGCGAAGTGGCTGGAACCCGGCGATACCGCGAAGTACTGGAGCTACAAGACGCACCCGTGGGTCGTGAAGGACGAGCACCACAACTGCGTGGACTTCATCCACCAGCCGCCTGCTAACGGCAAGTGGCGGGTGCAGTAAGCAGACTCTCGGCGAGCTAGCCGGGCGGGAGCGGGACAAACAACCCGCTCTCGCTACCAACCGACAACCTGCGTGGGGCGTTTCCAGACGCCGCACGCAGGTTTTTTATTGGAAGCGGTAGAGGTAATGCGGTCAACGGCCGCGGCTGGCGCCAACTCAATCCAACAACAGGCCCTCCAGAGCCCGTCGATGCGCGGGAGCGTCACCGTACTGCGCGTTCAGCCACAGGGCGCGACGCAGATAGAGCTGGGCATCGCACTCGTAGGTAAAGCCGAAGCCGCCGTGAAACTGGATGGCCCGATCGCCTGCGTGCACGTAGGCCTCCCCGCTTTCGGCCTTAGCCATGCGCAGCGCGATCTCCGCGTTCTCGCCGGCATCCAGCAGACTCGCCGCGTGGTACAGATGCGACCGGGCGCGCTCGAGGCTCATGAGGATGTCGACGCTGGGGTGCTTCAGCGCCTGATAGCTGCCGATTGGACGCCCGAACTGTTTGCGCGTGTTGAGGTAGTCCACTAGCAGGTCGATGACGCTGTGGACCCCGCCGCACGCATCAGCGGACCACAGCAGCCAGGCACAGCGATCGATCGCCGTTAGCGCCGCGGCTGCCGCTGGCCCCGTGAGCAGCGCATCGTCCTCGATCGCTACGTTCTCAAAGGCGACGCTGTAGCTGCGTCGCGTCTCATCCAGCACGACCTCGCGCGCGAGCGCGTCGGCGGCGACGGACGATCCCGGGACCAGCGCGAGCGCCGGCTGACCGTCGTGGGTGCCGGAGACCAGCAGCATCTCTGCGTGGGGCGCATCGGTCACCAGCGTCTTGCGGCCGCTGACGACGCCACCATCCAGACGCGTGCCGGCGGCGCTGAGGTCCCAGTCGCCGTCGGCCTCGGTGAGCGCGACGGTCGCGGCAGCACCAGCCGCGATGCGCGGCAGCCAGCGCGCTCGCTGCGCGTCGGTGCCGCCAGCGAGCAGCGCCTGCACGACCATCTGCGTGGTCGCGAAGGGCGTTCCGACCAGGCCGCGACCGAGCGGTTCCGCGATCGCAACGACCGCTCCGGCGCCCAGTCCGCTGCCGCCGTGTTCCTCGGGAATCGCGACGCCCAGCCAGCCGAGCTCGACCATCTCCTGCCAGCGCGCCGGGTCGTAGCCCCGCTCGTCTTCCAGCAATTCGCGAACCCGTGCAACCGGCGAGTGGCTGCGCACGAAATCGGCGGCGGTATCGAACAACAGCGCCTGTTCGTCGGTGAAATCGATGCGGTTTGACAGCAGTTGTGCGGTTTGTGTCATCGCTTTGCCCCTAGTGCTTCGGCAGACCGAGCACCCGCTCGGCAACGATGTTCGCCTGCACCTGGCTGGTGCCGCCGCCGATGGTGGCCGAGAACGCGTTGAAGTAGGAGCGTTGCCACTTGCCGCCGTCGATTGCTGCCGCATCACCCATATAGCGGGCGCCGTTCGCGCCCTGTAGCGCGATCGCAAACTGGCACAGCCGACGTTTGTGTTCCGTGGCCCGCAGTTTGCCAGACAGCTCGAGCGATCCAGGGCGCTCCGCGCAGAGCGCCGCGTGTTTGCCGCGCGCGCCGCATAGCCGATCGCCCTGCTCTTCCGTGATGAACTCGACCAGCCGCTCCCGAACCCAGGGATCCTCGATCGCCGGTCGGCCGTTGCGTCGCGCCCTGCGCGCGACTTCGACAACGTCCGCGACGGCGAACGGCATCATGCTGGTGCCGCCGGCCTGACCGCCGACCACGCCGCGCTCGAATGTGAGCGTTGACATAGCAACCGCCCAGCCCTCGCCCTCCGCGCCCATACGACAGGTCGCGGGTATACGCGCGTCGTTGAAGAAAGTCTGATTGAAACCAAACTCGCCGGTGATCTTGCGAATCGGCCGCACTTCGATTCCTGGGGCGTCCATAGGCGCTAGAAAGAAGCTGAGCCCAGCGTACTTGTTCTCGGCGTCGGGATTCGTGCGCGCGAGCAGAATCATGTACTTTGCGTGCGCGCCGAGACTCGTCCAGATCTTCGAGCCGTTGATGACATAGTCGTCGCCGTCGCGCACGGCGCGGGTTTGGGCACTGCCCAGGTCGGAGCCGTGGTCGGGCTCGGAAAAGCCCTGACACCAGATATCCTCGGCCGACAGGATGCGCTGTATGTAGCGCCGTTTTTCGTCCTCGGTGCCCCGCTGCAGGATCAGCGGCCCGGCCCAGTTGAGGCCAATGGTGTTCATCATGAAAGGCAACTTCTGGCGCGCCATCTCTGCGGTAACCGCATCCTGATAGGCCTGCGGCTGGCCGCCGCCGCCGTACTCGGCCGGCCAGGACATGCCGAGATAGCCCGCCTCGTAGACCTGCTGCTGCCAGTCGCGCAGGTAGTGGAACTGCTGATCCGTGCCGACCTCCATGAAGGTTTCTGGCAGCAGAAAGTCCGGTTCCGCGGGTCTGTTCTCGGCGAACCAGTGTTGCACCTCGGTACGAAATTCTTGGAGTTCGTTCATGTCGTTGCTCAATCTGGTAGGTGTGCCGCAGCGCCTTGCTCGCGGTGTACCGGTTCTGGACCCGCCGTGCGCTACAGACGCGCCACGCCGAAGCTGTTTGGTTCGGTGCCGCGATAGGGACTCTCGAGTACCGTCGCAAGACAAAACGCCAAGACGCTGCGTGTGTCCGCTGGATCGATGATGCCGTCGTCCATCATACGAGCAGAGCAGAACATCGCCTCGGACGAGTGTTCCATGCGCTCGACGATCCGCTCGCTTTGCGTGGCTAATCCCTGGCGCTGATCGTCGCTCAGTTCGGTACCCAAACGCTCGGCGCGATCCTCGGCGACGATCGTCAGCACCTTGGCCGCCTGCGCGCCACCCATGACCGCCTGGCGCGCCGTCGGCCAGGAAAAAATGAACTCCGGGCGCAGCGACTTCGAACACATGGCGTAGTTTCCTGCCCCATATGAGTTACCGACGATGATCGACAGCTTCGGCGGCCTGAAGTTGGCTACCGCCTGAATCATCTTCGAGCCGTGCTTCACCTGCCCGCTCTGTTCCGCCTCGACGCCGACCAGGAAGCCGGTCGTGTTGTGCAGAAAGACCATAGGCGTATCGGCCTGATCACAAAGCTGCAGAAACTGGCTCGCCTTCTTGGCCCCCTGCGGCGTGATTGGGCCGTTGTTGGTGATGATGCCGCAGCGCCAGCCGTCGATGCGCGCGTGGCCGCAGATCGTGTGACTGTCGATCGCGGCCTGAAACTCGAAGAACTGTGAATCGTCCGCGACGCGCGCGATGATCTCGCGCATGTCGTAGGGCACGCGCTTGTCCTCGGCGACAATGCCGCGCAGTTCCTGCGCGGGATATCGCGGGGCCGCGGGTTCACTATCGCGCTCCAGCGCGCGATGCGCGGGCGGCGGCAGCTGGGCGACGATCTCGCGCGCGATGCGGATGCCGTCGGCGTCGCTCGCCGCAAGATATTCACCGGTCTGGGATACGGTGGCGTGCATGTCGGCGCCGCCAAGCGTCTCGTGGTCGGCCACCTCGCCGGTGGCGGCCTTGAGCAGCGGCGGTCCAGCCAGAAACATCTGCGTCTGGCCCTGCACGAGCACGATGTAATCTGACAGCGCCACCTGATACGCCCCGCCCGCGGTCGCGTTGCCGTGGGCGACCGTGATCTGCGGGATCCCGGCGGCCGACAGCTCTGCCTGCTGGCAGTAGACGCGTCCGCCATCGAGAAAACCGTGCACTCCCCAGGGATCGGGATCGCCGTCACCGGCCAGGTTGCCCCCGCCGCTCTCCGACAGCGAGACGATCGGCAGCCGCAGCGCGAAGGCGATCTCGTGCAGGCGCAGATTCTTGCGCGTCGTGACGCTGGAAATCGTGCCGCCCTTGATCGCGTAGTTCCAGACCATGACGAGCACGCGGCGGCCAGATACCGAGCCGATGCCGACGATGATGTTGCCGCCGGCCGAGGAGCCGTCCGTGTCGCCGTCCATGCCCAGACCCGCGATCGACGACAGCTCGAGAAAGGGCGCACCCGGATCGAGCAGGTGCGCGAGGCGCTCGCGGGGCAGCAGCTTGCCGCGCTTGGTTGCCCGCTCGCGGTACTTCTCTTCGCTCGCGCGGATGTTGGCCTCCACGGCGCGAACCTTCGCCACGTAATCGGTCATGAAGCGCGTATTGGCAACGAACTCGTCGCCTGCGGTGTTTAGCCTGGATTCGATTCGCTTCACTCTGAGTCTCCGCTTTCGTCGGTGTCGAGTGTCAGTGTCATCAGCAGATCTCCTTTCCTGACCTGCTGCCCTATTTCGACCTCAACGCTCGCGACGGCGCCGTCGCCGTCCGCCAGATGGCGGTGCTCCATCTTCATGGCTTCGATAATGACCAGCGCACTTCCTTGCTCCACGCGATCGCCGGCCTGCGCGTTGAGCGCGACGACCTGGCCTTCGGTTGACGCGGTAATCCGTCCGCTGCCCTCCGCGTTCGCGTCGGCCGGAGGGCGATAGGTGGCGTCCGTCACGTCGATCTGTTCGGCACCGAACTGCACGCACAGACGCGGCAGCTGATCCACGTCCTGTGCGACGAACGCAAACTCGGCGCGTCCGGCAAGCCCGTCGACAACAAAGGCGGCGCTGCCCGCGGCGCGATCGAGGGCTGTGAATTGCACCTCGTGAGTGGTGTCGTCGATGTCGACACGGGTGGCGCTCGGCGTCGCTGTCAGCAGCGCGCGCTGCGATTGTTCATCGAATTCCAGCAGACGGTGACGCGGCGTCGGCGCTGTGTTTGACCAGTGCCGCAGTTCGTTGCTGGTCGGGCACTGGCACTCGAACAAGAGCGCTGCAGCTATCGCCCGCTCGGCGCTGCCCGGCGCGCGCGACCCGGCGATAAGCGCATCGAGCTCGGCGTCGATGTAGTCCGTGGTTGCCGTGCCGCCGGCGAAACGCTGATCGCGCACCAGCGTGCTGAGAAAACTAAGGTTGGTACGCAGCCCGAGCGCCACGGTTTCGCCGAGGGCACGCTCGAGACGCCGACAGGCCGTCTGCCGATCCTCCGCGTACACGATGACCTTGGCGATCATCGCATCGTAGAAGGGCGAGACGCTGTCACGCGCGTTGAGGCTGTGGTCGACGCGCACGCCCGCGCCCTGTGCCGGCGAGAAGCGCAACAGCGCGCCGGTCTGCGGCAGGAAGCCGGCCGCGGGGTCTTCCGCATACAGGCGCGCCTCGATCGCGTGACCGCTTAGCTTAACGTCCTCCTGAGCCAGACTCAGCGTTTCGCCGGCAGCGACCCTGAGCTGCTGGTCAACCAGGTCGATGCCTGTGACGAGCTCCGTTACCGGGTGCTCAACCTGCAGCCGCGTGTTCATTTCGAGGAAGTAAAAGCTGCGATCGTCGTTGACCAGAAACTCAACGGTTCCCACGCCGCGATAGTCGCAGGCGCGGGCCGCACGGATGGCGGCCGCGCCCAACAGCGCGCGCAGTTCCGCGTCGACGAACGGCGATGGCGCCTCCTCCATGACCTTCTGGTGTCGTCGCTGCAGCGAGCAGTCGCGCTCGCCCAGATGAATCACGTTGCCGTGCCCGTCCGCGAGCACCTGCACCTCGATATGGCGACCGCCCGTAATGGCGCGTTCGAGTATCAGCGTGTCGTCGCCGAACGCGTTGCGGGCCTCGAGGCGTGCCGAATCCAGCGCCACGGGTAGCGCCGCAGCGTCGCTGACCAGTCGCATGCCGCGCCCGCCGCCGCCGGCCGCCGCCTTGACCATAAGCGGATAGCCCACGGTTGCCGCCGCGGCGATGAGCGCTGCGTCGCTCTGATCGGCGCCGTTGTATCCCGGTATGCACGGCACGTCGACCGCCTCGACTGCCGTTTTGGCGGCCTGCTTGCTGCCCATCAGCTCGATCGCTGAAACGGGCGGGCCGATGAACACGATGTTCGCCGCCGCGCAGGCGCGCGCAAAGGCGGCGTTCTCGGACAGGAACCCGTAGCCTGGATGAATCGCGTCAGCGCCGCTGGTCTGCGCCGCCGCGATGATCTTGTCGATATCGAGGTAACTGTCGCTTGAGAGGCTGCCGCCCAAGGCAACGGAGTGATCGGCGCTGTGCACGTGCGGCGCGTTTGCGTCGACATCGCTGTAGACGGCAACCGCCTCCAGACCGGCGGCCTGTACGCTGCGCAGCACGCGCATTGCAATCTCTCCCCGATTCGCGATCAGCACGCGAGCGATGTTCGGCATGGGTTCTCCCGTATCCGCCCCCCAATCCTCTAGGGTAAGCGCAAGCCCGCGATCCGCAAAGCGCCGCGACCTACAGCGACGCCGACCGCGCGGCCACGCCTGAAGGTTGTCGAGTTCCGCGAGCGCGTTGACACCGCTTCCAGCCTCACGGCCTAATGACCGATTGTCTGTGCCGAGCGGGTTCCCATATCCATGAAGCTTTATCACTGCGTCGGCGCCCGATCCATGCGTCCCGTCTGGACGGCGGCCGAGATGGGCCTCGACATCGAAGTCATACAGATGACCTTCCCACCGCGGTTCACGTACCCCGGCTACAAGGAGATCAATCCGCTGGGGACCGTGCCCACGCTGGTCGATGGCGATCTGGTGCTTACTGAGTCGAGCGCCATCTCCCAGTATTTCGTCGACCGCTACGGGCCGAGCGATCTCGGCGTCGCTGCTGAGCACCCGGAGTACGGCGCCTACCTGAACTGGCTGCACCGCTCTGACGCCACACTCACCTTTCCGCAGACGCTGGTGCTGCGGTATACCCAACTCGAGCCCGAAGAACGCCGCATTCAGCAGGTGGCCGACGATTACAAGCAGTGGTTTCTCGCGCGCATGCGCTGCGTCGAGGAGGCAACCAGCGAACGCGAGTATCTCGTCGCGGATCGTTTCACCATCGCTGATATCTGCGTTGGCTATGCGGTGTACCTGGCGCTCACGCTCAACATCGATGAGGTACTGCGGCCCAACACCCGCCGCTGGTGGGAACAGATCAGCGCGCGACCGGCCTACGAGCGCATCAAGGACCAGTAACTCATCCAGCAGACGCCTCGGAGGCCGCCGTGACCGATTACCCCACCCCTAACCTCTCGATGGACCTCACCGGACAGGTGGCGTTTGTCACCGGCACGACGTCCGGCCTCGGCAAGCGTTTCGCCGACGTGCTAGCCGCCTGCGGCGCCAGCGTCGCTCTGTCGGGTCGTCGAGTCGAGCGCCTGGAGGCCCACGCCGAAGCGCTGCGCGAGCGCGGCACGAAGGTCGTGACCGTCCCGCTGGACATGACGGATTCTGCGGCGGTGCTGGCGAGCGTGGGTCAGGTTGAAGAAGCGCTGGGGCCCGTCACGATCCTGGTGAACAACGCCGGCATACCCGACGCCCAGCGGGCACACAAGATGTCACTGGATCTGATCGACCAGGTCATCGACACCAATCTGCGCGGCCCCTACATCCTCGCCTGCGAAGTGGCGCGCCGCCTCATCGCGCTCAAGCAGCCCGGTCGGATCGTCAACATCTCGTCGATCGCATACCGCAACTACTCGGGTAACGGCGCAGCGCTGTATTCCATCACCAAGGCCGGCGTGGCCCGCATGACGGAGGCATTGGCCGTCGAGTGGTCGCGCTATCGGATCAACGTCAACTGCATCGCCCCCGGCGCCTTCTCGTCGGAGATGATGGACGGCATGGTCGAGCGTATCGGCGACATCGCCGCGCACTTTCCGCGTCAACGCATCTGCGACCCGGCGCTCATGGACAGCACGCTGATGTACCTGGTGGGGCCCGCGTCCGAAGCGGTCACCGGCACGGTTATCGAGGTCGATGACGGCCAGGGACCGCGCTGACGCGTCGCCACGTACCGAACCGACAGACGATGCAGCACGCCCCGGCGCCCAAGGCGCCTGACCTATCGCGATGAGCAGCTTCGACACGATCGTCGTGGGTGCGGGATCCGCCGGCTGTGTCGTCGCTGCGCGGCTGTCGGAGGACCCCTCGCATCGGGTGCTGCTGCTTGAGGCCGGCGGTCGCATCGATCGTTTCTACGACGTGCTGACGCGCATGCCAGCAGCGCTGTCGATGCCGCTCGGACGGCGTCGCTATGACTGGTGTTTCTCGAGCGAACCCGAGCTACAGCTCAATCGACGCCGTATCGCACACCCGCGCGGGCGTGGCCTGGGCGGATCCTCTGCGATCAACGGCATGGCTTACGTTCGCGGTCATCCAGAGGATTACAACCGCTGGGCTCGGCTGGGCGCGACCGGGTGGCGCTACGAAGATGTCTTGCCTTACTTCCGCCGCGCCGAGGGCGCGCGCGACCCGGCTCGCGATGCGTTCTACCGAGGCAGCGACGGCCCGCTCGCGACCACCCGTGGCACGCTCGACAATCCGCTGCACGGCGCCTTTCTTGGTGCCGCCCGTGAAGCCGGTTTTCCCGTCCGCGCCGATCTGAACACGCCTCGGCAGGAAGGCTTCGGTCCGCTGCAGATGACGGTCGATCGGGGTATCCGCGCATCGACCAACCGCGCGTACCTGCAGCCGGCGGCCGCGCGCGGCAATCTCGAAATTCTGGATCGCGTCGAGGTTGACCGCCTGCTGTTCGACGGCCGCCGGGTCGTCGGCATCGAGGCGGCGCGGCGGCGAACGCGGCTGCGTCTTCGGGCTGGGCGCATCGTGCTGTGCGCCGGCGCGATCGGCACGCCGACGATACTGCAGCGTTCCGGGGTCGGCCCGGGACACCTGCTGCGGCCACTCGGCATCGATCCGGTGCTGGACGCGGCGGAGGTCGGCGCCAACCTGCGCGACCATCTGGAGGTCTATGTGCAGCAGGCCTGCACCCGGCCGGTTAGTCTGAACCGCAAACTCGGCTGGCTGCAGCGCGGCGTGATCGGCGCGCGCTGGCTCACGCGGCGCAGCGGCATCGGCGCGAGCAACCAGTTCGAGACCGGCGGCTTCGTTCGCAGTCGCCCAGAACAGACCTGGCCGGACCTGCAGTTTCACTTTCTTCCCGGCGCGATCCGCTATGACGGCACCGCCGCGCCGGTCGCCGACGGTTTTCAGGTGCACGTCGGGCCGATGTCCTCGGAGGCGCGCGGCAGCGTTCGTCTGCGCAGCGCCGACATGCGCGATGCGCCGGTGCTGCGCTTCAACTACATGAGCGAAATGGACGACTGGGTGACGTTTCGCGCCGGCATTCGGCTCGCGCGTGAGCTGTTTCGCCAGCCCGCCTTAGCGGATTTCGTGGGCGCGGAGGTCAGTCCCGGCGCTCATGCTGATTCGGACCACCAGCTCGACGCCTTCATTCGCGGCAATGCCGAGAGCGCCTATCACCCCTGCGGTACCTGCCGCATGGGCAGCGACGAGACAGCGGTCGCGGACCCCGATGGTCGGGTGCGCGGCGTCGACGATCTGTGGATCGCCGACGCATCGCTGTTTCCGCATCTCACGAACGGCAATCTCAACGCGCCGACGATCATGCTCGCCGAGAAAATCGCGCACGGTTTGCAGGGCCAGCGTCTGCCGCCCGACACGCTCACAGAGGAAGCTGCGTCGCCTGTGCGGGCGGCCGTCGAATGAATCCGCAGCGCATCCTCGAAGAGACCTTCGGCTATGCTGAGTTTCGCGGCGCCCAGCGCGAAGTCATCGATGCGATGGTCCACGGCCAGGATGCGCTGGTCGTCATGCCGACCGGCGGCGGTAAGTCGCTGTGCTACCAGATTCCGGGGCTAGCACTCGCCGGAACGGCCATCGTCGTGTCGCCGCTGATCGCGCTCATGGCCGATCAGGTAGCGGCGCTGCGGCAGCTCGGCGTGCGGGCGGCCTTCCTGAACTCTACGCTCGACGTCTTCGAGCAACGGGCCATCGCCAACGATCTGCGCAGCGGCTATCTGGACCTACTGTACGTCGCGCCTGAACGCCTGCTGATGGCGGAGACGCTAGAACTGATTGACGGCGTGGAAATCGCGCTCGTTGCCGTGGACGAGGCGCACTGCGTGTCGGCCTGGGGCCACGATTTTCGTCGCGACTATTTGGAACTGGCACGGGTCCGCGAACACACGGGTGCGGCGCCCTGGATCGCCCTGACCGCAACGGCCGACGAACGCACGCGCGAAGACATCGTCGCCAACCTGAGGCTGCGAGACGCGCGCCGCTTCGTTGCCGGATTCGATCGTCACAACATTCACTATCAGGTCGCGCTCAAAGCGCAGCCGATGCAGCAACTGTTTAACTTCCTGGAGTCACGACGCGGCGAGGCCGGTATCGTCTACTGCCTGTCGCGACGCTCCGTTGAGGACACCGCACAGAAGCTCGCGGATGCAGGCTATGACGCGTTGCCGTACCACGCCGGTCTTGATGCCGGCACCCGGGCGCGCAATCAGGAGCGCTTTCTGCGCGCGGACGGTGTGATCGTCGTCGCGACAGTCGCGTTCGGTATGGGCATCGATAAACCAGACGTGCGCTTTGTGGTACATCTGGATCTGCCGAAGAGCATCGAGGCCTACTATCAGGAGACCGGTCGCGCCGGCCGCGACGGCGCTGCCGCGCAGGCCTACATGGTGTATGGACTGCAAGATGTGGTGCGCCTATCGCAGATGGTGTCGGAATCGGACGCGGACGAGGATCACAAGCGCGTCGAGCAGCAGAAGCTGACGGCGCTCCTGGGCTGGTGCGAGATCACCAGCTGTCGTCGCGCCGGACTCTTGAGCTACTTCGGCGACGCGCTCGAGGGTGCGTGCAGCGGCTGCGACGTCTGCGACGCACCGCCCGTGACCTTCGACGGCACCGAAGCGGCGCAGAAGTTCTTGTCCTGCGTCGTACGCACGGGTCAGCGCTTCGGCGCCGGACACATCATCGACGTTTTGCGCGGCGCGGACCGGCCGAAGATTCACCAGCTCGGTCACGACGCGCTGCCGACCTATGGCATCGGCAGCGACATCTCGGATCTGCGCTGGCGCTCGATCGCGCGGCAACTGGTCGCACAGGGTTATCTCATCGCCGACCCGAATCGGTACGGCGCTCTGCGGCTGACGCAGATGTGTCGTCCGCTGCTGCGCGGCGACAGCGCGCTGTTGCTGCGCGAAGACCCCGCGGGCGCAGCAGCAAAGAGGAGCGCGAAGCGCAGGACTCGGGAACCCGCCGTCGAGCTCGACGCGGAGAGTGCCGCCATCTTCGAACGGCTGCGGGAGCTACGTAAGGCCATCGCCGATGAGCAGAACGTGCCGCCGTACGTGATCTTTCACGACGCGACGCTGCGCGAGATGGCGCTTTTGAGACCCCAATCCCACGCCGAGTTTCTTGGTCTCGGCGGGGTTGGTCAGTCGAAGCTCGAACGCTTCGGCGATCGGTTTCTCGAGGCGCTCGGCGAGTCGTAGCTAGCGGCGTTAGAGATCGTGGACGCGCACCGGCAGTTCGGTAAAGCCGTGAACGAATGCCGACAGCGTGCGCTCGGCTTCGCCGACGACTTCCACCTTGCTGAAACGCTTCTGGATTTCTTCCCACAGCACACGCAGCTGCATCTCGGCCAGCCGATTGCCCATGCAGCGGTGTATGCCGAAGCCAAATGACAGATGGTGCCGTGCCTTGGGCCGGTCGATGAGGAACGAATCCGGATCCGCGATCGCTCGCTCGTCGCGATTGCCCGATAGGTACCACATGCAGACGGTGTCGCCTGCCTTCATTTGCTGACCGCGAAACTCGAGGTCGTGGTTCACGGTGCGCGACATGTACGCGAGCGGTGTTTGCCAGCGAATGATCTCGGAGACCATGTTCGGGATCAGCTTCGGATTGGCGTTGAGCTTCGCGTACTCCGCCGGATTCTGATTCAGCGCGAGCACGCCGCCGCTGATCGAGTTGCGCGTGGTGTCGTTGCCGCCAACGATCAGGAGTATCAGGTTGCCCAGATACTCCATGGGCGGCATGTCGCGGGTGTCCTTGCCGTGCGCCAGCATCGACACCAGATCGTTTGCCGGCGGTGCGTCGACGCGCTGCTTCCACAGCTCGGTGAAGGTCGCCAGGCAGTTGCGCAGTTCTTCCCGCCGATCGAGCGGCGAATGATCCGTCGCGCCGGTGGCGACGTCTGACCAGTAGGTCAGTTTGCGGCGCTCCTCGAACGGAAAATCGAACAGGGTCGCGAGCATCTGCGTCGTCAACTCGATCGACACCAGGTCGACCCAGTTGAACGTCTCATTGCGCGGCAGGCTATCGAGGATGCGGCCGGCCCGTTCGCGGATCGTGCTCTCCAGAACCGCCAGGTTGCGCGGCGCGACCACACCGGTCACGGTCGCGCGCTGGACGTCGTGCTTCGGCGGGTCCATTGCAATGAACATCGGCGTGCGGAAGTCCTCAGGAGGCGCTTCCTGGCGCTGCTTGAGGGGCGGCCCGAGCGTGATGCCGCCGGCAGAAGAGAAGTTCTCGGGGTCAGTGTCGACCGCCATGATGTCGGCGAATCGCGTCACCGACCAATAGGGTCCGAACTGGCTGTCGGCACAGTAGTGGACCGGCGCCTCGTCGCGCAGCCGTCTAAAATACGCGCCCTCGGCGCCCGCCTGAAACAACTCAGGCTGAGCGACGTTGATGTCCGCCAGCGGCATCTCATACGGATCGGCGAATCCGCTGTCGGTAATCTGTAGGGCTTCGCTCACGATACATACTCCGGCTGCGCTGCTCGTTAACCCCGTATAATACAACGTTGTCAAAGCCATAAACCAACCGGGTTCATCTAATCGCGGCTCAGTGAACGATGCCCCGCAAGAGGCGGTGACTGCATGCGGACACTAGACCCTGACCGCGCAACCGATGACTATGGTGCGCATCGCCAACCGGCGTGCACCCGCAACCTGAGCGAGATCGACGATCAAACACCTGTTTTCCGAGCACACAGCCAAACCTGTACGACGAGGCTTGCTGTGGCCGCTGCTATTCATCTGGGCCGCAGGCCTGACACCCTTGACCAACGCAGCGCCTGACTCCGCCGAAACCGCCACCGTGGTGAAGCTGCCGCGCACCCTGGCGTGGAGTGCGTATAACCTCGGCACGACGGGCTATAACCAATCTGTTGCGATCGGACGCGTGCTGCAGCGTCACTACCGCACCACGCTGCGCGTCGTGCCAGGCAAGAACGACGTTTCCCGACTGCTGCCGCTGGTGAAGGGCCGGGTGCAGTTTTCGGCGAATGGCATCGCGACCTATTTCGCTCAGGAGGGCCTCGAGCAGTTCGCGGCGCGGGCATGGGGCCCGCAGCCCCTGCGGCTGGTCCTGCAGAGCGCCGGCGACAGCAATCAGGCGATCGGCGTGGCCGCCGACACCGGCATTCGAACGCTTGCCGAACTGCGCGGTAAGCGCGTGCCTTACGTGCGCGGCGCGCCGGCCGTCAATGTGACGATCGAAGCGTTTCTCGCCTGCGCGGGGCTAACCTGGGCCGACGTCCGCCGGGTTGAGTATCCGGGTTACGGGGCGATGTGGACGGGGATCGTCAACGGCCAGATCGACGCGGCCTACGCCAATACGGTGTCGGGACCGACGCGCAAGCTCGAAGCGTCGCCGCGCGGCATCTTCTGGCCACCCGTACCGCACGAGGACGAGGCCTGCTGGTCCCGCGTCCGCGCCACCGTGCCATTTATCACCAAGCACCAGGCCACGCGGGGTGCCGGCATCAGCGCTGCGGCGCCACACGAGGGCGGCACCTATCCCTATCCGCTGTTGATCGCGCTGGAGCGCACGTCCTCAGAGCTCGTCTATGGCCTCGCCCGCGCAATCAGCGAACACTACGACGAGTTTAAGGACGCTGATCCCGGCGCGATCGGCTGGGCGCTGGACCGACAGATCTTCGACTGGGTTGTACCCTGGCACGACGGCGCGGTGCGTTACCTGCGCGAGCTTGGCCTGTGGACCGACGCGCTGGACGCGCACAACCGGCGGCTTTTGCAGCGTCAGGCGGTGCTCGCGCAGGCGTGGCAGCGTTTCGTCGCTGACGCGCCAACTGACAAGGCCGCGTTCACGGCGCAGTGGCTCGCGCGGCGCGAGGCGGCGCTCGCGGCCGCCGATATGCCGCGTAGCTAGGCCCGTTACCCAAGTCGAGCGCATGTCGCAGGATTCACCAAGGCCGCCTTCGGCCGCAACAGCAGACGCCACCAAAGACGCAGCGGGCCTAACGCCGGCGCGCCAGATCGTCAGCGCCCTGCTCGGCCTCGTCGCCACCCTGCTAGCCATGGATACACTGCGGCTGTTCGCCGGTGAACAGTGGCTGGCGCCGCTCATGCCGCTGGAGACCCACTTCTACTTCGCATTGGCGGCGACGCTGCTGCCGCTGGTGTTTCTGCTGTTTCCGACGCCGGCGCCGTCAAGATCCCGCAGCGGCTGGATGATTGGCCTCGATATCGTGCTGGCGCTGGCCGCGTTCGTCGTCTGCGTCTATCTGGCGAGCAGCGCGACGCGCATCCTGGATGAAGGCTGGGAATTCGGCGCGCCGCCGCTGCCGACTGCGGCGGCGGCGGCGCTGTGGTTTCTGCTGCTCGTAGCCGTGCGGCGCGCCGTGGGCATGGCACTGGCGCTGATCGCCGCGACGTTTTCTTTCCTGCCGCTTTTTGCTGCTTCCCTGCCGGGACCCTTTGCGGGGCTGAGCTCGAACTTTGCCGATACCGCCGCCTATCACGCCATGTCGATCGAGAGCGTTTTCGGCCTGCCCTTTCGGGCGTTCGCCGATCTGGTTATCGGGTTTCTCGTCTTCGGCGTCGCGCTGCAGCACACCGGTGGCGGTCGCTTCTTTCTCGATCTTGCGTTCGCGCTCTTGGGTCACGTGCGCGGCGGACCGGCGAAGGTGTCGATTCTGGCGAGCGGGCTTATGGGTTCGATGAGCGGCAGCGTGGTGACCAACGTCGTCACGACAGGCCAGATGACGATTCCTGCTATGAAGCGCGCCGGGCTGAGTCCGGAGCGCGCCGCGGCGGTCGAGGCCTGCGCCAGTACGGGTGGCGTCCTGTTACCGCCGATCATGGGGTCGACGGCGTTCGTGATGGCGAGCTTTCTCGATGTGCCCTATCTGCAGGTCGCTGCCGGCGCGGCGATACCGGCGCTGCTGTACTTTCTGATTCTGTTCCTGCAACTCGACGCCCGCGCCGGTCGCGGCGCCGAGCGCGGTGTCGCGCGTGAAGAACTACCCAGGCTGGTTCCGACCCTGCGTGCGGGCTGGTACTACATCGGCGCCTTCGCGGCGCTGATCCTGCTGCTGCTCGTCCTGCAGCGCGAAGCGCATGCCCCCTACTACGCAACTGCCGCGCTGCTGATCCTGAATCAGTTCTCACCCAGATATCGATGGAATGGCAGACGTGCGCTGGATTTCCTCGCGGCCAGCGGCCGACTGCTCGCGGAACTGTTTGCGGTGCTAGCGGGCGTCGGGCTGATCGTCGGCGCGCTGTCGATCACCGGCTTGTCCGGAACGCTCGTCAACGATCTACTGTTTCTCGCTGGCGACTCGACGCTGGCACTGCTCGCAATGGGTGCGGCCGCGAGCTTCGTGCTGGGTATCGGCATGACCGTCACCGCGGCGTACATCTTTCTCGCCATCGTCCTTGCGCCGGCGCTCGGGCAGGCCGGGCTCGAGCCGCTGGCGGTGCATCTGTTCATTCTCTATTGGGCGATGCTGTCTTTCATCACCCCACCGGTCGCGCTCGGCGCGTTCGCCGCCGCCTCGGTCGCCGACGCCCGCCCCATCGCGACCGGCTTCGCCGCACTGCGCCTGGGCGGCATCATTTACTTTCTGCCGTTCGTGTTCGTGTTCCAACCGGCGCTGTTGCTCCAAGGGGATCTGACGGGAATCGCCGCAGCGGTCGCCGGCGCAATCGGCGCCTGCTATTTGTTGAGCGCCGCCTTCGAAGGCTACGCCCCCCTCACCGCCCGTAGCCTCGGTCGCCCCGCCCGTGCCCTGTCGGCCGTCGCCGGCCTTCTCCTGGGACTCCTGACCGCCGGCGCCCTGTAACCCAAGCAACAACCCCCAACTCCCAAAAATCGCAACATCCGCTTCCTCTCTCTATACGAACCCACTCCCCAACCAGCCCCCAAAAACCTAGACTCTTCCGCGACAGCGGAAGCGATTGCGGATGCAATCGCCCCAGCGCAAAGCGCTGGGCATAAACAGCGACAGCGGAAGCGATTGCGAACGCAATCGCCCCCAGCGCAACGCGCTGGGAATAAACAGCGGAAGCGATTGCGGACGCAATCGCCGCCAGCGCAAAGCGCTGGCAATAATAGTAAGCTCGCCCCGATACCAAGCAGTCATCAAGGGGAAGATCACGATGTATCCGGGTCACTGGGGCGTTCATACACCCGATAAACCCGCCGTCATTCATGCCGGCACTGGTGAGATTACGACGCACGCGGAATTGAACGCCCGCTCGAATCGGCTGGCCCAACTGCTGTACGCGCGCGGGCTGCGCCGCAACGACCACATCGCCATCTTCATGGAAAACAACCCGAAATTTTTCGAGGTGGTTTGGGCCGCACTGCGCTCCGGGCTGTACCTTACCACCGTGAACCGCTACCTGACCGCGGAAGAAGCTGGGTACATCGTCAATGACTGCGGTGCGAAGGCGTTAATCGCTTCCAACAAGCTGGCGGACGTGGCTAAGGACATTCCCGGCTACGCCCAGGACTGCGGGATCCTGCTCATGAGCGAAGGCGCGGTCGAAGGCTTCGAAGCCTTCGAGGATGCCATCGCCGAGCACAGTCCGGAGAATCTGTCGGCCGAACCGGCCGGTCAGTTCATGCTGTACAGCTCGGGCACGACCGGGCGCCCAAAGGGTATTCTGCGTCCACCTCACGAACATCAGATCAGCGCCCCGCCGGAGGGTACCGGCGGCCTGCAGCAGGCGCTGTGGGGCTTTAACGAAGACTCCGTGTATCTGTCACCGGCACCGCTGTATCACTCCGCCCCGCTGCAGTTCGCGAGCGCCACGCTCGGACTCGGCGGCGCGGTCGTCATGATGCCGCGGTTCGACGAGACCGCCGCGCTGCAGGCCATCGATCAGTACGGCGTGACGCACAGCCAGTGGGTACCCACGATGTTCACGCGCATGCTGAAACTACCGGCCGAGCAGCGGGAGGGCTACGACCTGTCGTCACATAAGGTTGTGATACACGCGGCCGCGCCCTGCCCCGCCGAGGTCAAGCGCAAGATGATGGACTGGTGGGGACCGATACTCTACGAGTACTACGCCGGCACCGAGGCCAACGGCTTCACCCACGCGGGACCCGAGGAGTGGCTTGCCAATCCCGGCACCGTGGGCAAGGCGCTGATGGGTGTCATTCACATCTGCGACGATGCGGGCAACGAACTGCCGGCCGGCGAGGCTGGACTGGTGTACTTCGAAAATCCCGAGCGCACGTTCGAGTATCACAACGCACCGGATAAAACGGCTGAGACCTACCACGCGCAGCATCCCACCTGGAGCGCGCTGGGTGACGTGGGCTACGTGAACGACGACGGCTATCTGTTTCTTACCGATCGCGCGACGTTCATGATTATCTCGGGCGGCGTAAACATCTATCCGCAGGAGATCGAGGACGCTCTGGTCATGCACGACAAGGTGGCTGACGTCGCGGTCATCGGGGTGCCCGATCCGGAGATGGGCGAGGCCGTGAAGGCCGTCGTCCAGCCGGCCGAGGGCGTCAACGTCGGCTCCGAGCTCGAGGCCGAGCTGCTGGCCTACGCGCGTGAGAGCATCGCTCACTACAAGTGCCCGAAGAGCGTCGACTTCGAAGCCGAGCTGCCGCGCCTGCCCACGGGCAAGCTGTACAAGCGTCTTCTAAAAGATCGTTACTGGGGCAAGACCGACTCGCGCATCGTCTAGTGAACCTCTGAACAAGTCTCGTCCGCTCCGAGATTCCCTGGTGTCCGAACCGGCAAACACTGCCGCCACGAACTCGCCCCGGCTGGCCAAAGAGCTGCGCGCGCCGCAGGTGGTTGCGCTCGCGCTGGGCGCGATGATCGGCTGGTCCTGGGTGCTCCTGTCCGCCAGCTGGGTGGCCAGCGCGGGTGCGGTCGGCGCGCCGCTGGCCTTCGGGCTCGGCGGCGTTGGCATCCTGCTGATCGCCCTGCTCTATGCGGAGCTGGCCTCGGCAATGCCGAAAGCGGGCGGCGAGCATGTCTATGTCGCGAGGGCGTTGGGTGACAAGGCCGCGTTCTGGTGTAGCTGGGCGCTGTTGATGGCCTACGTCACCGTCTGTGTCTTCGAATCGGTTGCCCTGCCCACGGCTATCGCCTACCTCGCGCCCAACATCGACGTAGTGCCGCTGTGGGAGGTGGCCGGCAGCAGCGTCAACCTCGGCTTCGTGATCATCGGCGCGCTGGGCGCTGCGCTGGTGACCTGGGCCAACGTCGTGGGCATTCGCACCGCGGCCCGGGTTCAGACCGTGGTGACCTGCAGCATCCTGGCCGCCGGCGCGCTGCTGATCACCGGCGCCGTGCTCGCACCCGAACTCGCCGCGCCCGCACCCGATTTCACAGCCGGTTTTGCCGGTTTCGGCGCCGTGCTGATTATCGTCCCGGCCATGCTGGTCGGCTTCGACGTTATCCCACAGTCCGCGGAGGAGATCGATTTGCCGCCACGTCGGCTCGGCACTCTGCTGGTCGCGTCGGTAGCCGCCGCCGTGGCCTGGTACGCGCTGATCAGCATGAGCGTCGCCGCGGGTCTGCCGCAGGCGCAGCTCGACGCCAGCCAAATGGGCACCGCCGATGCGGCAACGGCGCTGTGGTCCTCGCCGGCTGCCGGCGCCGCACTGGTGCTCGCCGGTATCGGCGGCATCGTGACCAGTTGGATCGCCTTTGTGCTCGCCGCGAGCCGGTTGATGTACGCCATGGCACTGGACCGAATGCTGCCTTCGGCGTTCGCCCGCCTGCATCCCCGCTACCGCACACCGGCGAACGCCATCATCGCGATCGGTGCCCTATCGGTTGCAGCACCGTTCGCCGGGCGCGCGCTGCTAGGCTGGCTGGTCGACGCGGGCAGCTTCACCGTGGTGATCGCCTACCTGTTCGTCGCGGCCGCCTATCTCGTGCTGCGGCAACGCGAGCCCGAACTCGCCCGCCCCTTCAGGCTGCCCGCTGGCCGCCTGTTCGGCACGCTCGGGCTGCTCGCGGCACTCGGTCTGTTCCTGCTGTTTCTGCCGTTTAGCCCCAGCGGCCTGAGCTGGCCCCACGAGTGGCTGATTGTGCTCGGCATGGCGCTGACAGGCCTGCTCGCGTATCGCCAGTTTGCGGCCCGCTAGGTGATCGGCGTCCTGAATTGACGTTCGCATTCGATAACAAAGGGTGATCCATGAAAAATCCGTTTGCCGCCGCCGGCGCCGATTTCAAAGCCGCGTTCGAGGACGACCCCTTCCATCGGTATCTCGGCCTGACGCTCGTCGAGCAGCGCGACGGCTATGGCCAGATCGAGCTACTCAAGACATCGAGCACGCCGAGCGGCGTCGGTCGCAGCGTCCACGGCGGGGTGCTCGCGACCATGATCGACATGGTCGCGCTGGTTGCGCTGTTCGCAAAGCTGCGGGACGGCGAACAGCCGGCGGGCACCGCGGATCTGTCGATCGCTTATCTGCGCCAGGCACAGGGCAGCCGGATCGTCGCGACCGGCGAGGTGCTCAAGCGCGGTCGTCAGCTTGCAGTGGTGGACGTTCGTGTGACCGACGACCAAGACAGGCTGTGCTGCCTCGGTAAAGTGACCTACGCTTTTCGCAGTAGCTGAGCACGGATTCGATCATGGACTATCACCCGTCAGGCTGTATCGCGACCGACCCACGCCTGCGGGCGTATGGGTATGGATTGAAAGGCGCGCTGCTGCTGATCGGTTGCGCGCTCTGCGGCGCAACGCAGGCCGCCCCGCTTCCGGATCAGCTTGATCCGGATGACTCGCTGCGCCAGTTCGCCGAGTTGCTGGATTCGCGGCGCGATGAGGACAGCGACCTGGGTCGCCTGTCCATGACTCTGCGTGACCGCAACGATCGTGCCCTGACGCGACGCGTCCTGCTCGGGCTGCGACCCGAGTTGGGCCGCCAGGTCGCGCTGCGCAGGCGTGGCGGTCTCACGCGTAACCCCACTGCGACACGGCGTGGAAGAACCGCGCGGCGCCACGGGCGGCCCCAGCCGGAGCGCTGGGACGCCGCGGGGCCAGCGGTTCATCGCTCTAATCTGACGTTATCCCTGAATGGACTGTCGGCGGCGACCGGCAGCGGCGAGCCGCGTGCGCACCGCGGCGGCAGCCTGTGGCTGACCGCGATCTTTGACGAAGGCGAGCAGGACGAGCGCGATGACGTACCCGGCTACGACGAGTCTGCGCGCGGCTTTCGCGTGGGCTACGGGGTCGATCTGACGCCGAGCCTGCAGCTTGCGCTCAGCGGGGGGCGCATGACGGCCGATATTGACTCGACGGATCGCGGCACCGACGACGTAGAGTCGACAAACGCCGACGTGGCGCTGACCTGGTCGGGACGTCGGCAGTCGGTCACGCTGACGGGCGCGTTCGCCGATCACGCCACAGATCGCATTCGGCCGTTCGAGGTCCCGACGGCCGATGGTCCGCGCCTGCTGGGGCTGCGCGCAGAAATTGACAGCCGCCAGTGGGGCGCCGGCGCGACCTGGAGCGCGTTTCTCGCAAGCGACGGCGGTTGGTACGCCAACCCGTTTGTCGGCCTGGACTACGGCGTGCTGCAGACGGACAACTACGAGGAGGTCGGCCTCACGAGCAACGCATTCGCGCTGCAGGTCGTGAGCGCAGACGACGAGCAACTGTTCGCCAGCATCGGCGCGACCGTCGGCCACGACGCCGTGCTCGGCGACTGGCTGTTTTCTCCGAGCATCAGCGTCACCGTAGAGCATGCCCTGATTCGGGACGAGACCGAGACGTCGACGCGTTTTCGCAACAGCGACTTCGGCTTCACCGCTACGGGTTTCGATATCGAGCCGACGCGATTCTCCGCGGGCGTCAGCATGTCACTGCTGCATCTGAGCGGAATCAGCCTGCAGGCCGGCGTGCGCCTGCGGCGCTATGCCGACTACCGTTTCACCGGACTAAGCGCAACGCTGAGCTATCTCTGGTAAGGGTTCAGCGCAGCCGATTGATTGCCTGTTCCGCCAGATCGAGAGAGCGCTTGATGCGATCGAGCATCTCCGGCAGATCGATCCCCTCCGTGCTCTTCTTGCCTTCCATGTAGCGCGCGTAAACGCCGTGAATGATCGCTGCTGACTTCCAGCGGTTGAAGCCGACGTAGTAGTCCAGCATCGAAAGATCGCGACCCGTACGCTCGGCGTAACGCTGGGCCAATTCGGTCCGGGTCGGAAAACCGGGGGGCGCCGTTGCGGCCTCCGGTAGCGGCGGCTCCGCGTCGCTCGGGTCGGGCCAGGGATTCAGTGCGTAGGCCAGGTCGGCGAGCGGGTCCCCGAGCGTAGAGATCTCCCAGTCGACGACGGCCGCGATCGTGCAATCGGGGCCGACGAGGCAGTTGTGCAGGCCGTAGTCGCCATGAACCACCCGCGCCGGTCCTTGCTCGGGCAGATGGTCCATCAGATAGCGCTGCAGCTCGTGGGCGCGCGGGTCATCGAACTGCGCACCCTCCACCGAGGCAACCCAGGAGCGATACCAGGTCTTGAGCTGGCGGGCGACGTAGCCGTCGTGTTTACCCAGATCCCCTAGTCCGACCGCCACCGGATCGACGGCGTGCAGATCGGCGAGCACGTCCATGAAGGAAAACGCCATCTTGCGCCGCTGGTCTGCGGGTACGAGGCGCTGCGTGTCCTCAGAGTTGTACAGCGGCGCGCCGTGGATCAGCCCCATCACATAGAACCAGGCGCCGGTGACGTCTGGGCTTTCGCAAAATCCCAGCGCTGCCGGCACGGGCACGGGGGTTGGCCCAAGCGCAGAGATCAGCGCCCACTCGCGACTCATGTCGTGCGCCTTGGGCAGCAGCTCGCCCTGCGGAGGTCGCCGAATGACGGCCTCCGTCCCGACACTGTCCGTCAGCCGATAGGTCAGGTTCGAGTGACCACCCTCCAGCCGCAGCCAGCTCAGCGGCGGCTGGAGGGCCGGCACGTTTGCCGCAATCCAGGCCTCCACCTCTGCGACCTGATAGCCCTCTGGCCCCAGACTCTCGTCGTGCGCGCTCATCCAGAACTCTCTCCCAAACTCGGCGCCGGTAGCGATCGGCGCCTGTGGCGTTGTTGCTGCTCGCTCTTTCCGCCCGCGCCCGATCACGCGTCCCGGCAGAGCCTGAGTTAGCCCTAAACTCGCGAATATACACCCCATGCGCGGACCGAGGTCACAAACGGATACTTACCCGGCGCTCAATGGAACGCGAGTCGTGACCTAGCGCTCAGGGGCAGGACCTGCCTTGCACGGTCAATTGGTGACCCATTCGTCACCTGTCGCAACCCTATATCGGATCAAGTTACTGTCGAACCGTTGGCATTTTGCTGACTCCATCACGACAAAAATCCGACGATTTAGGAACAATTGTCCTCGGTGACAGGGGCGTGCAAGCGGTCACCGGGACTGCCCAGGATGGGTGCCATTTATCTATCCTGGAGTCGTTTATGTCAGTCTTCTCTTCGATCGAAACCAACCTCAAGCGCAGCGCGATTGCGCTTGGGATTGCAGCAGCTGTTGCGGCCCCCGCCTTCGCTGCCACTCAGGGCACGATCGGCGCCACCTCCCAAGGTTCTGTCCTCATCTCGCTCGACGTCGATGACGTCCTGCAGATCTCCGGCCTCACCGACATTCTCGGCCTGACCTTCACCGGTGCGGACGTGTCCGGCTCTACCGACGCCTGCGTCTATCGCAACGGCGGTTTGGCGTACAGCGTCACGGCAACCGGCGACGGCGGCGCCGGCGGTACCGACTTCAGCCTGTCCGATGCCGGCGGCGCCAACAGCGTGCCCTACACCGTGTCGTTCGACGACGGTTCCGGCGGCAGCCCTCTGACCAGCGGCACCGCGGCCACCATGGCCGGCGCGTCCGATGCCACCGACTGCAACTCGACCCCGAACGTCCAGGTGACGGTCGATATCGCTGCCGCGGACGCGGCCGCAGCACCGGCCGGTTCCTACACCGGCACGCTGACCCTCCTGGTAGACGCGCCTTAAGGCGACCCGGGACCCGCGCAGCCGCGCTGTCTGCGGCTGTACCACGGGTCCCGCGTCACATGCGCGCACGCACGCCACTACTCGCGCTGCTCGTCGGCATTGCTGGCCTTATGCCCGCAGTGCTGACGCAGGCAGCCACCCAGGGAACCACCGGTACCAGCAGTACGAGTACCGTGGACATCCACATGGGCATTGGGCGGTTCGCGCGCATAACCGGGTTCGAGGACTTCGATCTGGGCGAGTGGTCCGGCAGCGGCGATATGTCCGCTGACGACAATCTCTGCGTCGGTCGCAACGGCGTCGGTTTCTTCGGGACCGGCACCTATCGCATCCATGCGGCCGGCGACGGCGTGCCTACCGATCCTGCGGCGTTCGTCCTGTCGAACGGCGTTGACCAGATAAGCTATGACGCATACTTCAACGACCAGCCGGGGACAGCTGGGCGTCAACAGCTTACGCCGGGTGTATTGCTCGGCGGCAACAGCTCGTTCGGCTTTCGGCTGGTGTTCAACTACCTGTTCGGCTGTGTGATCGAGAACGCCAACCTGTCGATCGTCGTGCCCGAATCGGAGCTCGAGTCGGCCGCCGGCGGCTACGCGGGAACGCTCACGCTGACGTTGGTGCCCGACTAGACGCCGCAGCGGTTACGCTGCGAACGCGGACGGATTGTCTGCCGCTTCCTGTGGCGGACGTCTCGGTTCCTGTCTCGCGCGCGGGTCAAGATCGCGGCAACGGTGCCTGCGTGCGCCCTATGAACACCCCGAGCGATGAACGAGCCTGCCGGTCAGTGATTCCCTATGGCGAACGGCGCGACAAACGCGGCGCCGGCGTTCCTTTGATCGGCTGGTTCCGTTGGCTGAGCGCTGTGCTCCTTTTTTGGTCGAGCGCCGCCAGTGGCATGGATATTGTCGTGACGCGCTTGAACGACATCGACTTCGGCAATGTCGCGAGCAACGGCGGCCGCCAGCTCGCCAGCATGGCGTTCTGCGTCAATGTGTTCCCGCAGGCCCCCTATCAGATCGTCGCCTACGGTAGCGGCCCGGCCAATCGCTTCGAGCTCGGCGGCGAGACGCAGCAGGTGCGCTATCGCGCGTTCTATCGCGATCGCGCCCGCGGCAACGGCCGCGGCACGCGGCTGCGTCGCGCCCGGCCGCTGGTCGGCCAGCGCCCGTCGCGCGACGGCAACTGCGGCGGCCCTCCCGCGCAGCTCACCATCGTACTGCCGAGGCGCGTGCTGGCTCGCACGACGCCGGGTAGCTACAGCGGCACGCTCACGCTGACGGTCGCTCCTGAGTAGCCGAGGCGTCACACACCAGATCGTCGAAAATCTGCAGCCCGTCGGCCGTCACCGCGAACGGTACCGCCAGCGTGCAGCTCAGGTTCCCAGACTCGAGCTGTAAGGGCTCGGCGTGATCGACTTCGACCTGAAACCAACCGTCAGCATCCGTCACGCCGAAGCCGATGGCGTTCTTCACTAGCGCGTTGGCGACGGGCTCGCCACCGGCCGTGACGGCCCGGCCGATCAAGACGCGCAGCGGCGCGGCCCCGAAGTACAGCCGCTCCACGGTGCCAGGATAGAGCGTGATGCTGTGCTCCGTTTCATCGAAGCCAACCAGACGATCGCCGAGCGGCGCCACGCTGACTTCATAGCTCGCGTAGGGACGCAGACTGATGACGCCAGGCCGATTGACCGAGGCGATGCCCGCACGTCGTCCGTCGACGCGCACTTCGAACATCACGTCGTCCATGACGCCCGACGGCGCGGCGATCCTCACGACGACCGCGGCGGCGCTCGCCGCACCGCCGCCGAGCGATGTCGCGCCATCGCGGGTTACCAGGCTGAATCGCGAGTTAATCGCGTACACCGCGCCGCTGAAGTCGCGGCCGCGCTGATAGCCGACGTCGGCATCCGCAACGCCGTGTCTAGCGAAAACGCTGTTTCTGGAGCCAATACGCAAAGTGTCGCTGTCCTGCTGCAGATAGGCCCCGTGCGTCGCATTCAGCGTTTCAGTCTGCCTCTCGCGTTGCCACGCAGCCGACAGCAGCGGATCGAAGCCCGTATCGAAGTCGTACTGCGCTTGTGGCAGCACCTGATAGCTGCTGTCTTCGCGGCGCCCGTTCCAAGTCAGCCCGACGCGCATCCAGTTACCGCGACTGCCCACGCCGGCGGCCGTGACCAGATCCAGGCGCGACGGACCGAACGAACGCAGACTGTTGCGGTAGGTGAATCCGGCGTCGGTGCTGGAGCGACCCGCGAAGCTGAAGTGGCGAGCGTTGATCTGCACGCCGCCGCCGAAGGCACGGAATCCCAGCGTCGCGGCCACCTGAGTCACGTTGCGCAGCGGCGCCGCAACGAAACGGTCCTCGGCCCCGCCGATGAGCTGAGCGTTGAGAGAGAAGTTGAACCGCTGGCGATAAACGAAAACCTGGGTAGACACACCGTATTCGCCACCAAAACCTGCCAGGGCGCTGAAGAGTCCCGACCAGCCCTGCGCGAAGCGCTGCACACCGCCAGACAGCGTCGTTGAGCCTGCGCCGCTCGCGAACTCGGCGCTGAGCGCGGTGACATCGTTGATCCGGCGCGCGCCGCTGGCTCGAAACCAGTGGTCGCCGCTGAGTTCGGGTAGACCCGATGTCGTATCTCGCAACAGCGTTCCTGCCTCAAACGCGTACAGCGGTTCTCCCGCGAGCGGCAAGCCCTGCTCGCGCACGAAGAAATGCGATTCCTCGGTGACCTGACCGCTGACGTCGGTGATACGCAGCAGAACCTGATAGGCGCCATCAGGCAGTCGCTCTGTGATCAAGTGCTGATTACCGGCCGCGTAGTGGCGCGAATCGATCAACTCATCGCCGCGAAAGACATCGACTCGCGCGGGGACCGGCAGAAACAGCGGGATTACGGACGCACTAGCATGCTGAACGTCGACCCTGGAATTGAGGGTCCGCGCGAAGCGAACCCCGAGCAGATCCCGTTCGCCAATGAACGATAGCTGCGTCCCCAGCGCGCGCGTACTGCCAATCTCAAGCAGATGATCGGGAAAGTCCCGCTCCCACGAGAGCATGCGGAGCTGAGCGCCCTGGTTGGTGATGCCGTAGTTGCTGCGTACGCGAGCGCGACCGCGCGCGAGCGTTGATGTGCTGTACGCGGCGAGTCGGTCGCTGCCGGCGCCACCGCCGGCGCTCATCGAGACGTCGTTGACCAGCGACCACGATGCGTCCGGCGCGGGCAGGTAGCGTGTTCGTTCAGTTGCGAGCAATTCGAGCTGGTCCGGATGCACGAATACGTCCAGTCGAAATCGGCCTTCATCGAACAACACGCCCGCGACGTCGGGTGTCAGTCGGCCGCAGCTTTCCTCGTCAGCGTATGCATGGCACAGGCGTTCCGCGCCGCTCGGCAATTCGCCCGCCAGCGCCTCGGCTACGAGGGTCGGGTTCTTGAGTCCGGGCAGCGTCGCGACGACCGCGGCGACGTCCAGGATCTCGACGCGCTCATGGTTGTAATTGACGAACGCGCTGATGCGGAATCCGTCGAGAAAGAAGACGTCCGCCTCGGTGAGCTGCATCTCCGTCAGGTGTTCGAAACCCGCCGGCACGCCGTCGATCGCGCGCAGCGCTGGTGTCGTGTCCGCCAGTGCGGAAAGTGAAGCCGCGAGCGCGACAATCAGCAGCGCGGCGGCGCGTTGTGGCCCGTTCATGGCACGAACGACCTACTGAATCGTATGCACCGAATTGCGCATGCCGATGCTCTGATAGAGCCGCACGGGACGATCCTGGGGCAGATCGAGCTCCCAGCTATTGCCGGGATACATGCGCCGACCGGCCAGGCTCTCGCATTCTTCTTCGACCTGATCGACAGACTCGCACTGGAAGATCTCGCGCAGCAGCACGTTCGTGTTGCCCTGATTTTGCACCTTCAGGGTCCGGCCGTTGCGCTCGATCGCAAGATCAGGACTCGGCGCGGCAGGGTACGCGATGGCGAGAATCTCGTAGCCGATCAGGATCTTCACGCCATTCTGCTCGGCAGTCACCGGATTGCTGATCGGTCGCGCGGCGATGCGATAGATGCGCTCTTCGTCGGTATTGCGCCCCAGGTTCACGAACCGCACCCGCTTGCTGGCCCCGGGTGCGAGCGCAAGCTTGCTCGGTGTGACCAGCAGCCCGGCCTCCCGCGGATTGCTGATCGGCTCGCGTCGTTCTTCCTCAGTACCGGGGTTATGAACCAGCTTCGGTTCCATCTGCACATAGAGGGTTTCGGCGCCCGAATTCAGGATCTCGATGTCTTGGCGGCTCGGCTCACCGGCCTCGAAATGAACAATGATATTGCTGAGTACCATGTTGGCACTTGCGGGCGCGGCTAGCGCGATCGAGATCGCAGCCGTCAGCCAAGCCACAAAGCAGCGCGACGAGGGACGGCGGCGCTGGGCGCTCGCGGCGACACGCACAGACGAACATTGACAGTCGAACATGACAAACTTCCGGCGACAAATTCAGGTCTACCGTCAGTCTATCGACGCCCGGTCGCGGAATCTGTGCGGCGGTACCAAAGCCTCGGAGCGGCCCAAAACCTAGGGTACTAAGAGCTGCGGCCCCCTTGAGTCCGCAGGGCCGAAGGCTAGGTCAATTCCGCCACCGTATGCACCTCGAACAGATTGCGCAGTCGAGCACGGGCGCGGTACGCAACTCGATCGAAGTGATCGGCGCTGAGGCCAAGGTTTTCGCAAATGACCGACTTGCTCTGCCCAAGCAGGTAGAACTGGGTCAAAAGATCCCGGTCGCGCGCCTGGTTCAACCGGCTTAGCCCTTCGCGGACCTCTTCGCCGCGCTCTCGAGCAATCAATCGATCGGTTTGGTCGTCGCTATAGCTAAACTCGATATCCGGGATGTCTTCCATGGTCCACGTGCGTCGGTTCGCGCCTTTGCGACAAAAGCCGATGAAGGTGTATTCGGCGGTGCGCGAGACATATCCCGACAAGCCCTCTGGATCGCTGAGCCCGTCGCGCCTCAGTTTGCACAACACGGTCAACAGCGTGTCTTGCGTCAGGTCCAGCGCGTCTTCGTTTGGCCCCATGCGCTTGCGCAACCGCGCGAGCACTAGCGGATAAAACAGCTCGTAAAAGCGCGCCTCAGCCTGTTCATCGCCGCGACTGATGGCGCGCACCAAATCCGCATCCTGCCTACGACGTTGATCGCGGGCAGACAGGATTGTCGAATCGGGGCCGTTTGTGTCACCGAACGAGGTGCATTCCGGCGCGCCACCATGCGCGTCCGCCGCCTCATAGCTATGCGCTACGTTGTCCATCCTTGATTCCCCCATGTGCGGCACCGCGGACGCATCGGCGCCAATCGCACCCTGAACCCTTGTCGTCAGCGCCTGTCGCATTGCCTGCGAACCATCCGGCTACGGAGGCGTTCGCCACGCTTTGTTGTTGTTCGTTGGCCTCTCACGCAGCGTTTTCTGCGGCAATCCGGGCTGCAAAGGCCAAAGAAGCGACAATTCGTTGACGTCTAAAGGATGGGAGGAAGTCGGGACACAAGAAATACACCACGTGGTGTAATTCGTGTGCAATTTTGTAGATCGAGTATGTATTTCCGGCGCGGTGTGCCGCGGGCAGCGCTGCTACGCCGCGGAAGCCAGCCCCCAATTTATCGCCCAGGCATCGCCCAGGCATCGCCCAGGCATCGCCCAGGCATCGTCCCGGCTTTAGTGAGCAGGATCAGTGGACAGGTGTTGATGGCCGGGAATTAGTGTCAGGGAATGATCGATACAAAGGCACCGTATGTACGCGCGAGGGTGACGGATATAGTGCCTACGTCACCGATATAGGCATATATCCTGCTCTCTTTGGCCTGTTAGACAGGTGGCCTCTTCGACAGGTTTCGAAGCGGTGGGCTAGACATTGTTGCGCGCGATTGGTGACGAATAACAGGAAAAAGATTGTGTACAGCGGTGCAAGACTAGCTTGCGAATGTACCTTCATAAGAAGCTGTAAAGACTTGTTTTAATTCGTATTCTAGGTGGTTGTTTCGCCGTGCCGTTCACGCCGTAGAACGTTTGAGCACTGCCAACCAGAGACGTCACCGAGGGGGACGAGGATGCACAGACAACTGACTTTGTGGCTTCTCGGAGCAGTCCTCGGATTGGCGACAACGCCGGCGAACGCACAGCCGAACATCCTCTATGTGATCGCCGACGACCTGCTCACCAATGGGCTGCAGACCGCCCCGCAGTTCGACCCGGCGTCACATATGCCTCATCTCAACGCGCTGGCGGCAGAGGGCGCCAACTTTACTCGGGCCTATGCACCGGCCAGCCAGTGTCAGCCGGCCCGCGCGGCGCTAATGAGCGGACTGCGACCACATGACACCGGCTGGACCCACAATAGCTGGCAGAAGCGCAAAAAATTCGGCGGCACTAAGGGCGATCTTTTTGCCGTCTTGGGCGCGAACACGCGTACGCTGGCCCGCGACCTGAGCGATGGGGGGTATACGACCGCAACAGTCGGAAAGGTCTATCACGTGTTTGCCAAGAATCCCGATCCGCGGGCGTTTGATGCCTTCACGCGCTCTCGGAAAGGCGAACGGGGCACGCAGAAGACGATCTATCGACAGGTGAAATCCGGAGTCACCACGACCGATTTTGCCGGCACCCGAGCCGCGGCCGTCGCCGACCAGGCCGTAGCGTGGATGAATACGCTACCCGAACCCTGGGCAGTCTTTGTTGGAATCTACCCACCGCATCTTCCGTGGATGGCACCGGCTGACACTTGGGCCATGGTGCCTGAAACGCTCGGACCATTGCCGGGCTATCTGATGGGCGATCGCGAGGACACCTACAGCTACTCCAACAATCGACTGCGCCGCATCAACGAGGCCCAGTGGCAGGACTCGCGACGCGCACAGCTCGTTTCCAGCGCCCACGCCGACGAGACCCTCGGCGCGGTCATGTCCGCATTCGATCGCAGCGACACGGTGATGGTCTTCGTCTCTGATCAGGGGATGTGCATGGGCCAGCGTGAAAACTATGCGGCAAAGGCGACCCTCGCCCCCTGCGCGAGCCAGGTGCCCTACGTGTGGGCCGGCGCGGGCATCGGCGGTAGCACCATCGACGCGCCCGTCGACACCATGTCGATCTACCCAACGCTGCTGAACCTGGCGGGCATCGAGCGGCCCGATCGAGTCGCAGGCACCGATCTCTCGGCGCTCCTGCAGACCGGCAGCGAAATCGCGACGCAAGCGCTGTCCAGCCAGGGTCGGCGCCACGCGCTGCGCTGGTGTGACGGCGCGTCCTGCTGGTCGTACGCCTGCGATGCAAACGGCGGCAAGGAAGAAATCTATGATCTGACCAGCGATCCCCATGAGTTCGTCAATCTCGCGCCAACCGGTATCGAGGCAGCCCGCGCCCGCATGGACGCCGCCCTCGCCGGAGACGCCTAGGCGTGCCTACAGCGTCTCGCGCTCGTGACGCGCAGGCGCTTTGACTCTGCGGCCGAATCGCTTAGTATCGCTGCCCTCGCGTGGGGCCATAGCTCAGCTGGGAGAGCGCCTGCATGGCATGCAGGAGGTCGGCGGTTCGATCCCGCCTGGCTCCACCAGATCTTTCCGCTACGCGGAAAGATCGCCCGACAGCTGCTTCAGCACAGCTGAAGCAGCGAGAGGGGACTCCCCTCTTACTTAGCTTGCCGCAACTCAACCTCAGCCTCCCAAACCCTCCGCTTCCTCCGCCTCCAACCGCGGATTCACTAACGCCGGCATGCCCTGCGGCCGCGCCGCCACCGGCGCCACGCACAGCCGCTCAACGTCCGCTCGCTCGCGTGCAGTCAACTGATCCGGCACCGCGCTCGCCAGATACGCGCGGTTGCCGGCCGTCTTGTGCGCCAAGAGCGGCACCCATGCCGGCGCAACCGCGTTTAGCATCGCCAGCCGATCCTCGCCGCTCGTGTTTAGCTCGTCGCAGGCGCGGTGCCACAGTCGCGCGTCGTAGATTAGCGCCGCGCCCGCGGGCGCGACCATCTGCGTCACGCGCTCGTGCTGCCCCTGCCCCATACGCGTGCCGTCGGCGCTAAATTCAGGCGGCGGCCAATGGCGTCGCAGGTGAGACCCCGGCAAATACTGGGTAGCCGCGTTGTCCGGGCGAAAGGCGTCGATGCAGAGATTGAATTGCACGCCGAATGCGGGCGCTGCGGGCCAGTGCTCGTCGGGAAATAGGCCAGGGTGATACGGATAGTCGCTGTGCCAGCCATGCGCCGGGTAGGTGCCGGCGACATCGCTGGCCGGGCGCATGATGGTGACGCTGGGATAGTGGCAAAAGTGCAGTTCCCGGCTTTCGAGAAACGCTTCGAAAATCCAGTGCGCGACGGGATGCACGGCCGCGCGCGCGAGTTCGAGGCTCCAACTGAGCGACTCGGTCAACATGACGCGGCCGTCGTCTCGTCCATCGAGATGCCGCGGCTGCTGAAGGCTGCGCTGCGCGTCGACCTGATCGCGCACCGTCGAGATCTCCGCAGCATCGAGCACGTTGTCGAGTATCGTCAGCCCCGTGGCACGCAGTTCAGCGAGATAGGCCGACGGCGCACGCGTCGGACCGGGCGCGACACGCACATCCGCGGCGGCCGCAATCACGCACTCTGGATGACCAACGTTTCGATAGCGACGGGCGGCTTCGTCGACCGGTTGCCAGAGACCATCGTCGCCGACGCGTCGGTTGGGGGCGCCGTCGGCACGCAGGTAGTGACCCGTGGAGTCGGCAAGCAGGTAAGACGCAGGCATCCGTCGACTGTAACCGTTCCGCCACCGCAGTGACATCTCGGCTGCTCGCCAGCGGCACGGGCCGCCTCTCGCGCGACCCGGCTGCGGCGATAGGTCAGCCCTGTGTTTGGCGCCAGGACTTCTCGAAGCGCTTGGCTTCCTTCTTCGACACACCGCCGAGTGCCGCGAGCGCGCTACGCAGGCGCGCCCGAGTCAGATCCGAACCCAGCAGCGCCATCGAATCGAACAGCGGCAGCGTCACCGGCTTGCCGCCGATCGCCACGAACAGCGGACCGAGAAACTCGCGCAGCTTCATGTTCAGCGCGCCGGCCAGGTGGTTGCAGATTTCATAAAGCGCGTCCCGGTGCCAGTCCCGAAGCTCATCGAAAGACCGGCCGACGTGATCGAGAATCTGTCGCGCCTGCGCTTCATCGAGCTTCAGATGGGCGAAGTCCTCGCTATCGAGGTCCTTGCGCTCGCCGATCAGATAGTCGACCTGGGGGGCGATGTCGGCGAAGCGCTCGGTGCGCTGCTGAATCAGCGGCACGATTTGGTTCAACCGCTCGTTACTGGCCAGCCAGTCGAGCAGTTGGGTCGCGAAATCCGCCGGATCCAGCCGACGGAGGTACTCGCCGTTCAGCCAGTTGAGCTTTTCGATATCGAAGATCGGGCCGCCGAGTGAGACGCGGCCGAGGTCGAACGCTTCGATCATCTCGCCGAGCGAGAACAGTTCCCGCTCGTCAGGCATGGACCAGCCCATGCGACCGAGATAGTTGGTTAGCGCCTGGGGTAAGTAGCCCATATCGCGATAGAAATTCACGCTGGTCGGATTCTTGCGCTTCGACAGCTTCGACTGGTCGGGGTTACGCAGCAGCGGCAGGTGCGCATGTACCGGCATCGACCAGCCGAACGCTTCATACAACCGCGCGTGCTTGGGCATCGAGTTGATCCACTCTTCCCCACGCAGCACGTGCGAAATTTCCATCAGGTGGTCATCAACGACGACGGCCAGATGGTATGTCGGCATGCCGTCACTTTTCTGCAGCACCTGCATGTCGACCTGATCCCAGGGAATCTCGATCCGCCCGCGCAGCGCGTCATCGAACGCGAACGTGCCGTCACTCGGGACACGCAGCCGCACCACATGTGGCTCGCCTGCCGCGACCCGACGCCGGGCGACGTCGAGCTCTACACCCGCGCAGCGGCCGTCGTAGCGAGTCGTCTGTCCTGCAGCACGCTGCTCGGCGCGCATGGCGTCCAGCCGCTCGGGCGTGCAAAAGCAGTAGAACGCGTCGCCCTGCTCGATCAAGCGCTCGACGTGCTGACGATAGATGTCCCCGCGCTCGCTCTGGCGGTAAGGCGCGTGCGGGCCGCCGACGTCGGGACCTTCGGCCCAGTCGATACCCAGCCAGCGCATGGCGGCGAAGATCATGGCCTCCGACTGGCTGTGACTGCGCTCGCGATCTGTATCCTCGATGCGCAGAATGAACTCGCCGCCCTGCGATCGGGCAAACACCATATTGAACAGCGCGATATACGCCGTGCCGAGATGCGGGTCTCCGGTGGGTGATGGCGCGATGCGGGTCCTGACGGACATGTCGAATCCTCGATGCCAGGCGCCGGCGGGCGCCAGATTGGCGAGGACGCGATTATAGAGGGGCCGGGCGCGCTGTCGAGGCGCGGCAGGCTGGCGTTGCCAGCCGCGATATTGCGTGCCGACTCAGATGAAGAACGAGACGAACGCCCGCAGCACGATCGCATCGAAGTCGTATAGCGGTTCTGCGCCGGCCGCCGTGCCCGTTACCCGCACATCGCGAAAGTCGTCGTATTGAAACCGGATGTAGTCGCCGAATAGGCTGACCTGACCCCGATCGACGAACGGCAGCCAGGGGGTGTTGAACTTGTAGGTGACGCCGAGACCCGCTGTGTGCGTCTGGAAACTCGCCATCTCCTTGTCGCGCGCGATGAAGTTCTGCTCGTTCGAGCGCTCGAACAGGTCACCATAGAAGTCCGCAGCGCTCTGCTCGTAGTACCGATAGCGAAGATCGACCGTCAGCCCGTTATCGAAAGGGTGCGTGTAGGCGAGTTCACCGTTGTACGCCTCGATACCCCAGGTATCGGTGTAGTAGCGGGTCTCCAGCTTCAGAGCGGCGCGGTACGGCATGTACAGCATGCCGCGCAGCGCCACGGCGCTGCTGGTGCGCGTGCCGGGGTAGCGCTCCGCTTCGTAGCTATAGCCGAGCGCCGCTGAGGGATCGCGGAATCGCACCTGCCGATAGGGATTGTTCAGGAAGCCCTCGTCCGTGATGCCTTCGTAGTTGAGACTCAGCACTAGGCTCGAGGTGATGATCTGACTGACGTCCAGGCGGTAGGACTGGTGGGTCGCCTTCTCTTCAAACGTCTCGTCGCCGTTACGCGTTATGGTGTCCCAACCCCGCGCATAGGCTATGCCAACGTTGGTCAGGTCGCCGAAGAAGTCCTGGGTGATGCCAAAGCGTATCGCGTTGCTCTTGTAGTCACCCTCGCTGCTGTTCATGTACGACAGGCCGAGTGCCGTCTTGCCGTGCAGATAGTCGACGCCGGCGCTGCGCTCTTTGCGCTCTTCCGTGTACTCGCTCGCCGTGGTCACAACATCGATCGACGCGCTGGTCACCGAGTCGACGTAATAGTTACCCCACACGCTAATCTTGTCCGCCACGCTCTTGCGGACCAGCACCGAAGGTCCCCCGACCTCCAGACCGCCACCGTCATAGCCGTGATACATCACGTCGATCCGGTCTTCGGGCAAGACCGCCGCGAACGCGCCCGCGCTCGCCAATATCAGTGCCGCGAGCGTTGTGCCCAGGCGCACAGCCGGGTGGCTAGTTACAGCCACAGCCACCCCCTGCCCCGCCTTCCGCCCCGCGAGCGCCCTCGCGGACCTGGTAGACGTGATGCAGATAACCGACAGATACCGGATCGCGGCCGAAGCTCATGATCGGATCGGCGAGCTTATTGCGTTCGAAAGGGCTGACCCAGGGTTCGACGCTGGCGCAGCCAGCGGAGCCGAACGCGGCCAAGAGCGCGAACGACAGCGCGCTCGCGCGGAATACAGTCTTCATGTTTGCCACCTTCAGAAGAACACCGTCAGCCCGCCGCTGACTTCGAAGTTGTGTTTCACGGCGTCGGAACCGAGCAGATCCGACTTGAACGCGTGGTCTCGAACATCGATACGCAACGCAAGCCAATCCGTCGCGATAAACCGATAGCCCAGACCGCCGCTGATCGTAAAGCGGTCGTCGCCGCCAAACTCGGATGCGCCAACGCCGGCGATCAGGTACAGCCCACCCTTAAACGCCCAACGGCTAGCGATGAAGCTTTCACCCGGCAGCACGTTGATTCCGATCCCGACGTTGTAGGTTCGAAAATCACGCTGATCATCGGTGAGTAGCTGAGCGCCGCCGGAGAGCTGTTCGAAGCTGGTCTGACCGAGCTTCGAGTCGGCGTAGCTCGCTTCGACGAAGAAGTCCTCTGACAGATGATAGGCGGCGCGAACGCCGAACACCGCGTTGCTGCCAAAATCCTCGACCGAGAGCACGCCGCCGAAGGCACCGATCTCGAAGTTCTCGGAATCGATCTTCTCTACCCGCACCGTGCGCCGCTCGGGCTCGCGCACGATCAGCGGATCGAGCTCCAGATCGTCGGCCGTTGCCGCGGTCGCGTCGCTCGCGAACAGGGCCGCGGCGAGCACGATCCCGGCGAGCGCGAGCGTGGTGCCTAGCGCCTGCCGAGAAAGAAACTGAATCCGGCTTTCCATTGATCGACCTCTTCGTTGTCGTCACGGCTGGTAAAGAGGGTGTGGCGCCGATACTCGAGGTTGAGCACGAACCGTCGGGTGAGGTAGATGTTCGCGCCCAGACCGGCGCTCGCGATCTCATCCGTTCGATCTTCCGCCTGTACCACCGTCGTCTGTGGTTCCGTGTGAATTATGCCGGTGCCGATGCTGAAAAAAGGCGACACACGCCACTGTGGAAACGGGACCATGACCACGTTCGCCGTGCCCATGATTCCTTCAGAAAAACTGCCGAGAATTTGCGTTGCGTTGAGGCGCAGGGAGATATTCGGCGTCATTGCCCATGCCGCATAGCCTTCCAGCGTCCGCGCGCCGTCAAAGGCCCCGCCGCCAAATCCCAGCTCGAAGCGCCGGGTCGCAAAGTCACCGATTCCAGCGCTGTAGAACTCCACCGGCTCGCCACGCTCGTCTATCGTGCCGTCGATCGCAGCCGATCGAATCCAGCCCTCCTTCTCGATGTAGTCGCCGCGATTCAAGCGCACCTTGAACCAGTCGGTCCGACGCTTGAGCAGCACCAGGCGTTCGCCCTCTGCCGCGACGTAGAACACCGGATAGCCCCGCCCGGGGCCGGTGTGCATTTCGATGAACTGCTCGACCACGATGACGGTCGGCTGTTCCCGCTCGAACAGTCCCGCGTGTGCCGCAGGTGGCACGAGCACCCAGGCGAGACAGGCGAAAGCGATGATATTGATTGTTCTGTTCACGTTTGGGCCTGGAAGTCCTGTCCGGTTTGGCTGCCTCAGGGAGGCACATCGAACGGGTTGTTGTAGTACTGCGCGCCCACATCGAGCCACTCGCTGATGAGCTTCAGCTCCGAGGCACTCAGATAACCATCGTGGCTGCCGCCTGCGGCGAACGGTGCGAAGAACGCATCAGATGCGAGCGCCCCAGCGGTGCGTGCCGGGGGCGCGACGTCGACGGGGATCAGCACCGGTATGGGCTCACCCATCTCGTCCAGGATTAGCTGGCCGTCGTCGTCGACCTGAAAGAGCGGATTACCCGCCCCGTCGGTTGCCTGAACCAAAAGATCCTGCAGCGCGCCATCGATGATCGTCTGCTCCGAATCGGGGAACAGCAGCTCTCTATAGCTCTTGAAGTGGTCTGCCTCGTCCGCCGATATGCCGTCCGCAAGGTCGAGGTTCGCTGCCGGTACCTGCAGCACACCGGCAGGGTCCAACGGCGAGTGGCAGGTGTTGCAGGTGCGATCGGCAAGGACCGTCACGCCATCGACATCGAGAATCTGTCGGTCGACGTTCCAGACGGGATGCACACTGGCCTCGTAGTTGACCACGATGCGACAGGCGGCCGACCAGCCTGTCGTGCAGCCACCCGCCACCGGCGGCACCGTCGAGAGGTCCGCGTAGGCCGCGGTCTCATCCGGGTCTGGCGCGCGCAGCGCGGGATCCGTCCAGATGTCGCTAAAGCGCAGATCGACGGATGGCGCAGCTATGCCATTAATACGGGCGTCGACCTCGGCCATCGTCTCGCCGGCGTTCGCGAACAGGGTCGGATCGGTGTTGGGGAACGGACTGCCGTCGAGGGCAGCACCCGCATAGCCGCTGGGTGGCTGTGCATCCGGGCGACCGTGGCCCGCGGCGCTGTCGCCGTCGTGACAGCCGACGCACTGACGCACCTCGCCGGGCCTCAGTTGCAGCCAGTTCTCGTGTCGAGGCGATATCCGTTTGCCATCCGCATCGACGACGCTGATGGTGAACGCAACGTTCGCAGGTACCTGAACCTGAACGGAGCCATCCGGCGCGATCGGCGCGTAGCCCAGCACCTCGCGCATGAGCTGCGCCTGGGACCGACCGAACGCGGTGTTGTCGATGTCCACGACGTCATCGTCGGCCATCGACACCGCTTTGACGAGACGCAGATAGCGCGCAGGTCTATCCGCAGCCACGGTCTGCGCCGGATCGGCCAACGCCTCAATATCGACCGCGGGCGTGCCGTCGATGTCATAGACGCTGCGGATGTTCAGCACGCCCACACCGGCGTCGACGAGATCGGCGTCTAGATCGAGACCCGGGACGCCGTCCGGCAGGAAGTCAGGCGACTGCCGCGACTCCAGCACGACGGCCTCGACGAACGCCTCGCCCTCCTCCGGCACCACGATTGGCTGCTGGGTGTCTGCAGCCAGGTCGTGTACCCAGACGCCGTACAGCGGGGCCGCCTCGGTCATGCCAGCCTCGCGATTGGCTTCTGTGCAGGGACCAATCAGTGTTCCATCGGTGAGTCGACACTGACTCCAGGACACCAGCAGGCGATCCGTGCCGTCGAACAGCGGCGCGATGCTGGCATAGCGACCAGCGAGCGGGATGCTGTCAGAGAGCTCCACGCCCGTAATAAGCAGTTCCTGTGCTGGCCCGAGCAGCCCGGCCGCCGAGAACACCGGCGTGTCGTTGTCGACGAAGTTCGTCGTGTCGATCGACACGGGCAACGCGCCGGTGGGTGCGCCGTTCGTCGAACGCAGCAGCGCAAACACCCGGCCGTCGGGCAGTTCCAGCGGCGACATGAAGTCGACATCGAAATCGTCGCTCAGGCTGTCGGCGCTGCGCGGACCGTAGAACAGCGCCTGCTCGCGACCGTCCGGCCGCACGCTGTAGAGCGCGACGCGATCCATGCCCGCAATGTTGTCCCAACGGCTATAGACGATCCGTCCATCGCCGAGGACGGCCGGATACATGTCAGAGCTTTGGTTGAACGTAATCTGCGTGATGTTGCTGCCGTCCGGGTCCATCACATGCAGAGCCGTCGCCGGTGCATCCCGATCCTCGTCCAGATGCGAAAACTGCGGTTTACCCTCATCGAGCAAAATCGCCTTCGAGCGGCGCTGCCGCGTCGAGGCGAACACGATTCGTCCGTCCGGTAGAAAGCGCGGCGCGACGTCGTGTCCTTCTTCGGCGACGACGTCGGATTCAATTAGCCGGGTCAGCATGTCGGTCGTGGTATCGAACAGCCAAAGATTCCAGGTGGGCTGTTCGTCTTCGTCCAGATCCGGATCGTCGGGTGCCCGCATGGCGAAGACCAGCTGCGTACCGTCATAGGAGGCCGCCAGATCTTTCACGTCATAAAGCGCGGGCATTCCATCTTCGTCATCAGGAAAGAGTCCAGCGGTCAGCGAGCGCTCCGGCGCCGAGGGAGAGGCACGATCGCGCAGTACCAATTCCGCGCCAGGTCGAAATGCACTCGGGTCACGCGGGGGGCCAGCGTCCGGTGCGATGACTTCGCCGTCGACCAAAAGCACGCGCTTTATGTAGGCCAGAGGGAAGTCGACAACTGCGGGATCTGCAGTCTGACTGTCGCCCAATAGACCGGGACCGCTCGTGGTGCCGCCGCCGCAAGCGACCAGCAACGAGATACAGCAAAAAAGACAAAGAGAGGAGAAACGCCGACGCGGCACGAACTGGCCCCCGCAGCTACAGCTTCGACACTGAGTCTGGCACAACGTCATCAGAGCGAGCGTGACCGAACGCACAGCGGATGCTTAGCCGAACTGAGGCACGGCGCACAGCTTCGCATCACGAATTAACAGACCCTTACATCTCGATTACGTCGATGCCCGGGACAGCATCGATGGCCAACGACCAACCGGCTGAGTAGTCGCGACCGACCGCGACCCCGGTTCTGGGACGGGGTTTACCTCATGCAGCGCACTCGAACGCGATCGCTATCGCGTCGCGTGGCACGCCGTTGTGTAGGCTTTGCTAACGCTCTGACGCTGACGCTCTGTGCTGGCGTGGGCGCTCATGCCGATGACCGCAGTCAGGCCAAGCGCATCCACGATCGCCTGACAGGCGTGCCGCCCGATGTTGCGACCCTCGACGCGCTGGAGATCACGCTGGCGGCGGACCCTCTGCAGGCGGCCCTGGATGCGTTGGAGCACCCGCGCTTCTATAACGTCACGCTGAAGAATTTCGCAGCACCCTGGACCAATCGCGACGGCAGCGTATTCGTGCCACTGAACGACTACACCGCCACCGTCATCGGCATCGTGCGCGACGACGTCGACTTTCGGGAAGTGCTCAGTGGCGATATCGCCTATATCGGCTCTTCCGGTCCTGCTTACTCCACCACGGGTAACGCACACTTCGCGGCTCTCGAAGATGCCGACGTGGATCTCGGCGCTGATCTGACGCGCGTCACACAGTCATCGCTGAACGGCCTGCCCAGTACGGCCACGGCCGGCGTCATGACCAGTCGCGCGGCCGCACAGGCGTTTTTTATCGCGGGCACGAATCGCGCCATGCTGCGATTCACGCTGATGAACCATCTGTGCCACGACCTGGAGCAGGTTCACGATACAACGCGCTCGCCGGATCGCATCCGACAGGACGTGTCGCGCAGTCCGGGGGGCGACTCAAGGGTGTTCCTCAACAATTGCATTGGCTGTCACTCGGGCATGGACCCCCTGGCGCAGGCGTATGCCTACTACGACTTCAGCTTCGACGCTGAGGCCGATCCGGAAGGCGAGACCGGCCAGATCATGTACAACGACGCCGGAACGACCGACCCGATCAGCGGCACACAGGTCGTCGCGAAGTACTTCAACAACGAAGCGACCTTTCCGCAGGGTTTCGCGACACCGAACGACAGCTGGGCGAACTACTGGCGCGACGGCGTGAACAGCCGGCTCGGCTGGGACAGTTCCCGCGCGGCTTCGGGCAACGGAGCGAAATCAATGGGCGCGGAACTGGCGAACTCGGAAGCGTTCGCCAGCTGCCAGGTGACCAAAGTCTTCGAAAACGTCTGTCTGCGGGCTCCCGCGGACAGCACGGACCGCAACCAGATCGCCGCAATGACGGCTTCATTCCAGTCGAACGGCTACCGGCTCAAGCGCGTCTTCGCCGAGGCGGCCGTGTATTGCATGGGCGACTGAGCGGAGACCGAGGGCGAGCAGATGACGAGCAGAAGCAACAGTAATTTCAGCAATGGCAACTCACTGCGCGCAGCGTGGAGAGGCGGCGCGGCCGTTGTCGCGCTAATCGTGCTGACCGCATGCGGTAGTGGCAGCGGTCCGGGCGTGCAAGAGATTCCGCCGGCCGATGCGCCGGATGTCAGCAACTATACGGGGCCGGCACCGAGCACCGCCGACGTGCAGAACTTCAAGCTAGCGGTGTGGGACAACCTCGTTCCCAACAATCGCTGCGGCAGCTGCCACAACCAATCGCAAAGCCCGCGTTTCGTGCGTGCGGATGACATCAACATGGCCTACGAAGTGATGAACCCGTTGGCTGATTTGAGTGACCCCGCGCAGTCATCCATCGTCGCGAAGGTGCGCAGCGGCCACAACTGCTGGCTGTCGGATGCAGACGCCTGCGGCGACATCCTGGTTTCCTACATAGAAAACTGGGCGGGCAATACGCTGGGCGGCGGCTCGCGGGCCGTGCCGTTGACGGCCCCCGTCCTGCGCGATCCCGGCGACAGCAAGAACTTTCCGGTTAGCCCCGGCGCTTTCGCCAGCACGGTCTATCCCGTGCTCGATACCTATTGTTCCAACTGCCACTCGGAGGCGGCGGCGGTGCCGCAGCAGCCGCTGTTTGCATCTGCCGACGTGGCCGCCGCCTACGACGCCGCCCGAACCAAGATCGATCTCGACACGCCGTCGAGCTCTCGTTTCGTGGTGCGCCTGGCCAGCGAGTTTCACAACTGCTGGAGCAACTGTGCGCTGGACGCGGCGGAGATGGACGCGGCGATCACCGCGTTTGCGAACGGCATCAGCGCGACCGAGATCGATGGCGATCTGGTCACGAGCAAGGCCCTCACGATGCTCGACGGCATCATCGCCTCCAGCGGCGGTCGCATCGAGAACAACGTTGTCGCGCTCTATGAGTTCAAAACGGGCTCTGGCAACGTCGCGTTCGATACATCCGGCGTCGAGCCGGCACTGAACCTCACGCTATCGGGCGACACGACCTGGGTAGGCGGCTACGGCATCAGTATGACCAGCGGCAAAGCCCAGGGCTCGACAGCCGCGAGCGCCAAACTGCAGCAGCAGCTGTCCGCCACTAACGAGTACTCCATCGAAGCGTGGGTCGTCCCCGGCAACGTCACGCAGGACGGCCCCGCCCGCATCGTCACCTATTCGGGCGGCACGGACGATCGCAACCTCATGCTGGGTCAAACGCTGTATGACTACGATCTTCTGAATCGCAGCGACGTAACGGGAGCGGACGGTGAACCGCGACTATCGACACCAAGCGACGAAGAAGTGCTGCAGGCCACGCTACAGCACGTCGTCGCCACGTTCGATCCGACCAACGGCCGCCAGATCTTTGTTAACGGAGAGCTCCGTAGCGGTACCGATCCGGCCGGGGGCGGCCTGCTCGCGGACTGGAACGACACCTATGCGCTGGCGATCGGCAGCGAGGTCGACAACGACAATCGCTGGGCAGGAACGATGCGTCTGCTGGCGATTCACTCGCGCACACTGACGCCCGAGCAGATCATGACCAACTACGACGCCGGCGTCGGTGAGAAGTTCTTTCTCCTCTTCAACGTCTCTGATCATGTCGGGACGCCGGATGCGTACATCGTGTTCGTCGTGTCCCAGTTCGACAGCTACGGCTATCTGTTCGATGCTCCGTTCTTTACGGTACTGGGCGATGGCACGATCGCCGACTTCGATATGCGCGGGATTCGCATCGGCGTCAACGGCCGCGAGCTGGTCACCGGTCAGGCTTACGCGAATCTGGATGAGAGCGTGACCGGTGCAGCGGTCGCCGCCAGCGATGGACAGCTCGCGCTATCGAGGCTCGGTACGGTTGTCGCCGTCGAGAAGGGCGCGGAGCTCGACGAGTTTTTCCTGACGTTCGAACAGCTTGGCGCATCGACGAACGTATTCATCGAGGCCACTCCACCCCCGCCCGCCGATCCGGTCGATACCGAACGCGGTCCCGACATCGGTATTCGCGACTTCGCGGAGATCGACGCCAGCATGTCGGCGATCACGGGGATTCCGCGCACGAACGCTGCGGTGCGCGCGACGTTCGAGGCGGTGCACCAGGCCATGCCGGTGAACACGAACCTGGAAGGCTTTATCTCATCCCAGCAGATGGCGGTCACCCAGCTGTCGATCAGCTACTGCAACGAGCTGCTCGAGGACACGGGGGCAAGATCCAGCTTCTTCCCCGGTATGGACTTCGACGCCGACGTGTCGATCGCGTTCGCGGACACGGGCGCGCTGCTGGATCCGTTGATCACGCGCGGCATCGGCGTGGTCAGCAGTCAGCCCGACGCCGCGCTTGTGCGCGCCGAGCTGGATGCACTGATTACGACTTTGACTAACTGCGGGGGCAGTTGTGAAGCGGACCGCACCGTGCGTGTGGCCAAGGCCGCTTGCGCGGCCGTGCTCGGCAGCGCAGCGATGATGCTGCAGTGACCCAATACGCCCAGCGACGGGTGCCGAGACCGGCAGCAGGTGACGGGCACAGGGGACGCCCGACCGAACCAGGACCAATGGGAACGTGAGAAGATGTTGAGACTAAGAAAGCGCCGCTACGATGATCCGCAGCGTCACGGCGACCACCCGCGACCGCGTTCGCGGCGTGAGTTTCTGTCGCAGGGCTTCATTGCGGGCACGGGTACCGTGTTCGGCGGCGCCGCTCTGTCACTCTCCGGCGCGCGCAATGCTAACGCGCTGCTCGATCCTGCCCTCGCCGACATCGTCCGCAATCAGTGCGGCGTGTCGGTTAACGGGGCCGGCCGGATCCCGTTCATCTGTTTCGACCTCGCCGGTGGATCGAGCGCGGCTGGTTCCAATGTCCTGGTCGGTCGCGAGGGCGGCCAGCTCGATTTCCTGAGCACGGCGGGGTACGAACGGCAGGGACTACCCGGCGACATGGTCCCGTCGATCGTCAATCCGGACACGCAAACCAACGACTTTATCGACCAGCAGCTCGGCCTCGCCTTTCACAGCGACTCGGCGTTTCTGCGCGGCATTCTGGAGAAGGTCACGGATCCTACTGTGCGGGCCAACGTCAACGGCGCGGTCATTCCCGCGCGCTCGGAAAACGACACGGGCAACAACCCCCACAACCCGATGTACGGCATCGCCACGGCCGGTGCCGGCGGCTCGCTGCTGGACCTGATTGGCTCGGAGAACTCCGACTCGGGGGGCAATTCCATGGCGCCGGCCAGCCTGATCGACCTCAGCAAGCGGCCTACAAAAGTCGATCGCCCAAGCGACGTCACCGGCCTCGTCGACGTTGGGGATCTGACTGCGGTCCTGAGCCAACAGGACGCTGTGCGCGTGATGGAGTCGATCTATCGAATCTCCGATCAGAAGCTGAACGCCATAAACGTATACGGCGCGAGCGATCCAATTCCACCGATCACGCCGGAGGCCGTCGTGAAGGATATGGTGCGCTGCGGCTATCTGAAGAGCGCCGACCTGGCAGATCGATTCGGCGATCCCAGCACGCTGGATCCAGGCAACGACCCGGAGATCGTCGGCCCAGGGGGCATCTTCTCGGCCGCGGAGTTCGACAACGAGCGCGAGTTTCGCAAGACGGCCAGCGTCATGAAGATGGTCATCAACGGGTTCGCCGGTGCCGGTACCATCGAGATGGGCGGCTACGACTATCACGGCGGGCGCCGCGCCGAGGGCGAGGTCAAGGACCTGCGCGCCGGCCGCTGCATGGGTGCCTGCATCGAATACGCCGCGCGCATGAATCGACCGCTGATGATGTATGTCTTCTCGGACGGTTCGCTGTCGAGCAACGGCGTGATCGACGATACCGTGGACGGCCGCGGCAAGGGCGAATGGGTGAGCGATAACCAGCAGACCGCCGCGACCTGGTTCCTGGTGTACAACCCAGGCGGTCCGCCGCGGCTCCTCGGCGGCACACCGGAGCAGCAGGCGCGCCACCAGCAGATCGGCTACATGCGCTCGAACGGCAACGTGGAGACCTCGGCGACCCCCGCGGCGAACAACGTCAACCTGCTCGCGCAGACCGTCGTGCTCAACTACCTTGCGCTGCACGGCGAACAATCGAGCTTTGGCGGCCTGTTTCCGGGGCACGGCCTGGGCGATGGCAACCTGCAGGACAGCCTGACGGCGTTCGAGCCGATCGTCAGCGGCACGATCGACAACCCGGTCTAGGGGGCGCGGAGCGCGGGCGCTCGGCGCGCCGTCTGCGTAGCGCGGCAGGCTGGGACACCGCGCACGGACCCCGGCGGGAGAGCCGCTAGGCTCAGCGCATGTCCAACGCCTCTTCACACGCCCGGGGATCGATGGATTCGCTGCTGTCGCTGTGGCGCTGTCCCCAGTGTGGGCGCGACACGCCCAGCCGCGAAGATCGGGATCCCCAGTGCCGCCGCTGCGGCCTGCGCTGGCCAACCTTCGGTACCCTACGCTGTGCCCTACCCGACCCGCGGCGCGACCTGCCTGATTGGCGCGCCAGGGCCCATCACAGCCTGCAGGCCCTGCGCGAGCGGGCGCGCCGCGCGACGCACGCCCAAACGACGCTCCAGCAGCCGTCTGCGGCCGCGCGAGGTCGGGTTTTGGACACACGAAATCCCGCCGCCCCGTCAGCGTCGACGCCGGCCGCGACGGCAACCCGTCTCGAACGGCTAGCCGCGGGGCTCCATGCCCAGCTCGACTGTCAGGCCAAGGTGCTGGCACCGCTGTTGGGCGATACGCCAAGTAGCGATCTGGCGACCTACCGCGGCCTCGGCGCCGCACAGCTCGAGGCCGACGGACAGCTCTACGACTATGCCGCGAACCTGTTTCGCGACTGGGCCTGGGGAGAGCTTGAAAATCGTGTGTCTCTCACCCAGGTTGCAGCCGCGCTGCCGGTGCGCGTCGAACGCTGCATCATGCTGGGCGCGGGCGCGGGGCGGCTGGCCTACGACCTCGCTGTGGCGCGGCCAGATACCACGTTTATCGCGCTCGAGTGGAACCCGCTAGCCGCGCTGGTCGGCGCGCGGCTGAGTGCCGGCGATGCGCTGACGCTGTGGGAGACGCCGCTGGCCCCGCGATCCGTTGACGACGTCATCATCGAGCAGCAGCTGCGCGCACCGGCTGGGGCCGCGGACAATCTGTCCTGGCTGTGGGGCGACGCCCGTCAGGTGCCGCTCATCGACGGCTGCGCCGATCTCGTCATCACCCCCTGGCTGACTGACGTGATCGCCGGCGGCCCGATCCCGCTCATACGCGAGGTCAATCGGCTTTTGTGCCGCGACGGGCACTGGCTGAACTTCGGCTCGCTGTGTTTTGCGGACGCACACGCCGGCGACCCGGGGTTGGCGTTGCTGTTGCCTGAGCTGATCGAATTGGCCGCGGGGCTTGGCTTCGACGCACAATCGCCCAGGGTCAGTGAGTTCGAGGCCCCCTACCTGGATTCGCCGCACAGCCGCTTCGCGCGACGGGAGCTCCTCCACGTCTTGCGCATGACCAAGCGATCCGCCGCCGTATCGGGATCTGCGGCCGGACAAGGTCGCGTCAAGCGGCGGCCAGCAGAGCGCAAACCCGTTGCGCTGACGCCCACAATTGAAGGTCACGCCCTATCGAGCCAGGTCCAGGCCTATGTCTTGTCACTGATTGATGGGCGCCGCAGCATCATCGACATCGCGGCAGAACTTGAAGCGCGGCGATTGCTCAGCCGCGAGGAGGCTATCCCACTGATTAGTAGCTTTCTAGAAAAGCTATCTAATTAGCTGAATTTATTAGATTTTGTGCTCCGCGGTGGGCTGAGAATCGGCCGCCGAGCCCGACCGGTAGGGCAATCCCCGTTCATCCAGCTCGACCACATCCCAAGCATCGTCGCAGCGCTCCAACGCCCTCAACAGCTTGTTGTTGAGCGCATGCCCCGACATGTAACCGGTGAAGCACCCTAAGATCGGGCGCCCCAGCAGGTAGAGATCACCAATCACATCCAACGCCTTGTGTTTGACGAACTCGTCCGGGTAGCGCAGACCCTCTTCGTTGAGAATCGACTCATCGTCGATGCCTATGGCGTTGTCGAGGCTAGAACCCAGGCAGCGATTAATGCTCTGCGCCTGATTGAGTTCGCGCACGAGCCCGAATGACCGCGCACCGCCGAGCTGCTCGGCATAATTATGCGGGCCCAGCTCGAGGTCGATCGATTTGGGATAGCGGTTGTAGACCGGATGATCGGCCACGAATGTGTAGCGCACCCGGAACCCGTCGTACGGGTCCAGCCGCGCCGTCGCGTCACCCTGACTAACCTCGATGGGCCGCAGCAGGCGGAGGAACTCACGCGGCGCATCCTGAGCCACGATTCCCGCGGATTGAATAAGATCTACGAAGGGCGCGGCAGAACCATCCATGATCGGGACTTCTGACCCGCCGAGCTCAACCAGCAGATTGTCGATGCCGAGGCCCCACAGAGCAGACATCAGATGCTCGACCGTACCGATCGCGGCTTCGCCCGCGCCGATGGTGGTCGCCAGACAAGTGTCCGACACATTACGCATATTGGCATGGATCAGCGGTCCGCCGGGTAAATCCCGGCGCTGAAACATGATGCCGCTATCGACCTCTGCTGGCCGCAGCGTTACCGAGACCTTTTGGCCGCTATGCACACCGACACCGATGGCGTGGACGGCTCTTGAGATGGTGGATTGCCTCATCGTCGCGCTCTTCAAGCAACTTATTCCTTGTCTAATCAGTCGTTTGGGCGACCTAATGCGACTATACGGCACCGGTCGGAGAATATGAAGGAATTATGGAGGCGAAAACTGAATCGGGTCTGAATTCGATGATTGGTAGCGTTCCATCGCGGCCAATTCGTCGTTTCGAGTCCGCTTCTCGCCGCTTCTCGCCGCTTAGAGGCCCCCTGATCAACCTGTGGAAAAGAATAGCTTGCGCCAACGCGTGGAGCATGGCACCCGATGGTTCCACGTGAAGTGCATAAGTTCACACTGTGCCGGACCAGCCGCAATTCACGGCCCTCAACTCGCCCCCAATGGCAGTGTTGGCTTGCCCACAGCTAGTGACGCAGCCGCTGCAGATTTACAATACCGGGCCGCTTTGCAAGCCAAGCCGTCTGTTATCTACAACACCCCGTGAACCACGACGCCGACCAACACACAGTCGACTTTCATTCTGCCGCTGCAAGCGCGGTCTCGGATGATGCAGCCCAAGAGCGGCTGACCGAGCCGGCTATTGCCGTGGCGCCGATGATGGCATGGATGTACACCCAGTAAGGATGCGGGCTAGCGGGCAAGTTGACCAACCGCGTGTTTGGTCACCGACGATTCTGTCTAACTGAAACGGCTTACGGACTATCAGATTAGCTAACGATCGTTAGACGAATCGTTGCGAAACCTGGTCGCCATGTCGCCTGAGCTGGATCTATCCGGTGCGACTGGCACCCATCATGTCGGACGCCAATAACAACAAAGCGCCGCTACAATCGGCAGCGAGTTAAAGCTAAATGGAATTGGCAATGATCCGATATCTAGCCGGCTTGCTGCTGTTGGTGGCCGCTTCTGCAAACGCGAAAGATCCCTTCGAATGTGTTGCGCCGGAATACCGGCATGCCTTCCTCACCTACATGGGTGACGGGAAGACCGAGTACACAACCGATCTGCCTGCGGGATTCCCCAAGCTATCTCTACCGGAAGGGATGACGTTATTGGGTTCCAACAACAACCCTCACTTCACCAGTGCGGTGTACATGTCTCCGGACCCTGCGGATGGTCTACTCGAAAAAACGATCAAGTCCTTGGAAGGGGATGGCTGGATCTCCGGAGAATCCAGATCAAACGCTCGTATGGGAGGGTTTCAAACTCCATCCCTTCCCCGAAGGTCAATGGTGTGTCGCGATTCGTCGCCCGGAACCATCATCGTTGCGGTAAAGGAGCACCCTGACTACTCGACGACCAGTTTCACTATCTACCCCAATCAAAAGAAACAGCGATGCCAGAAGTCTGAGAGTCCAACGGATCAGGAGTTGCGCCGCTCTCTTCGGTCAGAAATCCCCTATTTGCAGTTGCCGGCAGCAGCCAAATCATCGGGATACAGTACTGGGGGCTCGAATGACGAGTACAGCACTCAGACCGTGGTCACCACCGTGGTGCCTCGCGCAACTTTTCTGTCCTTGTTGGGTGATCAGATAGAACAGCAGGGCTGGGACTCAGATGCTAACTGGTCAGGCAATAGTTCTGCAGGCTCGACGTGGACAAAGAGCAGCAAAGAGTTCGGTCGATTGGTCGGTATCCTTAGATCTATATCTCTTGGCGATGGAGAATTTGACGTGAGCTTTACGGCCACCGTAGCGGCTGCTGAGACTTACTGAGTATCGTGGGACAAACGCTCTGTTCAAGCTCGGGCGACACCCAATAGCCGTCCGGTTTCCCGAGATTGCCGACCAAATTCGAGATTGAAAGAGTGCTGATTCACTTCAAGGAGCCGCGGTGTCAATCCAACTGATTGGTGACTGGCCAAATACAAGCATTAGCGATGCGGACTACATTGTTGGCGAGGTATACCGTTCTTTCCAGCTACTAATCGGGCCGGTGCTCGATGAAAAGGCGCTACCTCTAATCGTCCAGAATGATCCCGAAGCTTCTTGCCCAAGAGCGCTTTACGCCAAAGTAGGCGTGCGAAATCACATTCTGCTAAACGTCGGAAGCGGATCGCGTTGGAGCCAGATCGCCTTTCAGCTATCTCATGAATTGACGCACTTATTGTCCAACCACCGGGAAGTTCAAACTCACAAATACAAATGGTTCGAAGAATCACTGTGCGAGCTAGGATCACGCGCCAATTTGAAACACATGGCTCGGCTTTGGGAGACACACGGGTTACCGGATCTTAGTAGCTACTCTCACCATCTAGACGATTACGTGCAGGAAAGAGAAAGAAACACTGAGCAAGTAAACAAGTTTGACGACTGGCTAGGGCGGCACCTGCCAGAAATGCAGCAGAACTCAGTACTCAGAGAGCGCAATGATGTGATCGCCGCTAGACTTCTACCAGTATTTGAGCAAAGCCCAGAGCTTTGGGTAGCTGTATCTTTCCTAAACACCTGGACGCCTAATCCTGCCGACAGTCTGGAAGACTACCTATCCGATTGGCAGCACCAGTGTCCTCCGGAGCTTCAACAGCCTTTGTCGCGAGTTGCAGAGCGCATGGGAACACTTACGGAAATTGCGTAACGCAGATTTATCGTAGCGCCGAGATCGTCAGCCGCTCAATCCATTGAGCAATTCGGTAGGCACCCACTCGGCAGAGTGATGATCTCTAAACGTGTGTCGTTGAGGCTGTAGGAATTGTGACACCTGATCTGTGAGATGGATCTCTGCGAAACTAGTCTTGCCCCTTCATTGCTCTAATCTCCCCAATCAGCTCATGGACGGACGCTGATAGGTTGTTCAAGTCTCGGGACACGTCACGGCTGTTTGCGTCGATCCGGTGCCCAAGGTCCCTGGAACTCTCGTCGAGGCGTAGCGTGATTTCCTCAAGGCTATCTTTCAGGTTGTCGATTTCGGTGGCATTGGTGTGGCTTCGCACCACCCCAGCACCGGCTGCCGCGAGCCCTAGTCCGACCAGACCACCCAAAACGCCTTTAAGCCATCCGTTCACGATCTTAGGTCTCCTACCTACTGTCAGCGGTTGCGAAAATTGATGAGATCTGGCCGCTCGAGTGTTGGATAACGGCTTCCTGGTACGGCGTGCCAGCGCCGCCAGCATCGATGAACATCACGTCCGGGTGTGAGACCAGCAGGGATAGCGTGACGTTCCCGCCATCTGACGCACCCTGGGAGCACACACAGCGCACGGTGACGCTCGCTAAGAGCGAGTCATCATCGGAGTTGCGGAACTCAACCACCCGATCAGGACCACTAAATAGAAGGTTCCAGTCGATCCCGTTGTTTGTGGTCCACTGATAGCTAATCGTGGGCGGCACCGCCACCACGTCGCCGACGATCACGCCAGAGCCACCCTGGGCCTGGTCGGCCGGGTAGCTCGCGGCCGGGGGATCGGTCCAGATGGACGGATCTGTTCGACGCAGCGTCATGATCGGACCTTCGGCCGTTCCCTGGTCATCGATCGTCATTGCCTCCAGGACGTGCAATCGTTCATCGAAGCCCATGGTTGGCGAATCTACGCGGACGATCTGCCCTGGCTCGTACTGCAGCAGCGCCAGCTTCCCCGGCCACTCCACTCCCCTCGCATAGTCCGTGCGCCCCAGCTCGTACCAGAGCACGCGGTGCGCCTCCTGGAGCGTGTTGGTCATGGGCAATGCGATCTGTCGGGGGATCTCGCGGCCATCGTCTCTGACGGCCACCTGGTCGCCGCGCGTCGTCTTTGGCGTCGATCGCTCCTGAAAGCCGCTCGCTCTATCCAGGAAGATCCCGGTTGCAGCGTTGAAGTAGTCTTCGTTGTCGATCAGATCCGCCTGGGTCGGCACGCCGGCCAGGTCGTCTTCGGTGATCGATCGCGCATGCTCGCCTTCGTAGAACCCGCCACCTGCCCTGATCCGCCATTTACCGCCTGTGTGAACCGGCGATGGGGCTGCCATGCATGACAGCAGCGAAGCGATGTTGTCCTGGTGGGTATCCGTCGCGAACAGCGTGCCGTTGCAGGTGAACCGCCGCCGCTCGCCGATGTTGGTCTCCACCAGCTCGTCGCAGTAGTCGGCCGCCTCGCCCACCATGGCCCAATCGATACCGCCGATATCTGCACCAAGCCCATAGAACGGATTGGCACAATACTCAGCCAGGCAGAGCGGCGGCGATGAACTCCATTTCCACGTGGATTCATCGCCGGAACTTTGGGCGGGATCTCGCGGATCGTAGACGCGAGCGCCCCGCGTCAACACGCTGATCTGATCGCCTGGCTCGTGCTCCTGCCACAGCTCCTCGCTCGCGCTGTTGAACGCATGGAAGCGCACCGCGATGTACGTGAGTCCGCGACCGCGATGCAGCCCGGCCTGGAACAGCGTTGGAAAGGCAGCAGCCAGGTCCGGATCTGCATCCTGGTTGGGATCTCCCAGATACTTTTTGATCTTCACGACGTTGGTGCCGCCGATCGGACCGAAGACGCCCGAGTCCACGTCACCGCCCCCGGTCGCGCCGCCGTTGATCATCATGTCGAAGATCACCTGGTCATCCAGATGCACATCCAGCAGCGCATCCACCTGGCCACGCAGAATCGGGATCAGATACCAGAAGAACTCTTTTTGTGGCCCCTGGCTCCCCAGGAAAGCGACTGGTCCGGACACCAGATCTTCGCCATAAACCACCTTGTCGGAAGAAATCTCGCCGCGTGATGTGAGCTGGCGCGCTCGCGGGGATGTCTTCTGGCCGCCCGCGAGCTTCTTACCCAGGGCGTTGAACCCGGCGATGGTCGCGAAAGATAGAACCGTCTCAGCAGCAAAGGCTGCGGCGCCGGTCAGGCCGATTTTTGCGACGAGGGGCGGGATAGCCTGCGGCATAGTTAGAAGCTCCAGCCAGCGGCCACGTCGCACGCAGCGAACCGCTGGCGCATCAACCCGTGCTCTCGATCGACTACAAACGCGCAACCAGGTCGGCAATACACCGCACCAATGGTGTCCCAGCGCTCGCCTTGGTAGTGCAGGAGCATTGGATCGCCGATCGCAACAGCTTCATTGGGGTATCCCAACGCGTGCTCCAGGAGCCCGCGCAGGCTACGATGAAACGCGACCATGCGCAGCGCTTCGCGCTCCGTGCTGTACTCGCCAAACTGCTCTGCTAGATTCGTCCCGGTCAGCGCTCCGACAGACAGCGCGATGAGCTGGCAACAGTCCAGCTCCCCCCACTTAAACGGCTGGCCTTCCCACAAGCTCAGCGTCGCCATAACCTGGGTCGCGCGATCACGCTCCATTACGACAATCCCGGCACCGTGAAACCGCCCAGCACGCGACGCCTGTTGCTCCGGATGGGGGTACCCCCTGTACCGCGCCAGACAGGCTTCGCTTTCGCAACCTGCGGTAGGTATTCCAGGATCAGATCGCCAGGGTAATCCACCTGATGATGTTCGCTCGTGAGCAATCGGCCGCTGGACTGTTTCAAATTGGCTAGCTCGTGCTCAACCGTCAGCGTGAGCGTGTCGCCTCCCTCTTCGCCAACTGGCAGGCTGTGCCCGTTCATCATGCCCGTGGCGGCTTCGGTTGGCGGTTCAACCAGGCGCGCAGTCCTGGGGTCCATCGCAGCAAGGTAGATCGCGACTCGCCGAAATCGATAGTTCTCATCGACTACCAGCGGCACGATCGAGTCATCGAGTCCCGACAGCCGCAGATCGATCTTGTCGGCCGTCAGTGTTGTTGTTTCCTCAAGCGGGCCGATGCCTGCCAACGCCCCCAGCCCGACCCACGTCTGGCCAAGCGTGGTGATCTCTCCTATGTCCGTATGGACCCGCACAGTGCCCGAATCGAACTGGATTTCGGCAAACCAAACCAAGCGGCTGGCATCGTCGGAGATCGCGTTGGCGGTCGCCGCCGGCAGCCTCATCGCACCACTTCCTCAGCGGACAGAGTGGTAAGGCTCGATGCCCAGCCGTCATTGGCAGCCAGCTCTGTGAGATCCCAACCGATCACTGGAGAGACTAGGCGAAACTCAATGGACATCGACTCCACTGGCGCTCTGGCAAGCACTGTTCCGTTGGGTGTGAACTCCCGAATGGATGGTCGAACTTCGACGTTGTCGAACTGACCGACACCATCATCCACGACGTCTTCGACAACCATCACAGTCTGGTTGCCCACCCTCAGTCGCAGACCAGACGGAATCGATGCACCGCCGGTACCTGCATGTGACAGATCGATAACCTCTCCACGAATGCCGCCAGCTCCGGTTGTATCCGATGCGACAAGGCTGCCAGATACGCCATTCACAGCCGGAAGCTCGTAGCTGCGATCGTAGGCCCTAAAAGTGTGCCGCTGACCTACCTTCATCGCCCACGCCACGAGCCTGGTTCGCTGATCATCAAACAGGTTGGTGAAGTCGATATCGATTCCCCACCGATCGCCAGGCAGGACCCTGATCTGTTCAGCACCCGACAGTGGCGATCGAGAGATCTGCACGGAATCGATGTAGCGCCAGCTCACGGCCGAAGGCGGGATGTCCGCCGGCATATCAAATACAGCCATGCGCTAGGTCCTCCGCCGCAGATCTTGCATACGGGCGATGCTGCGACGCTCAGACGCGGCAATCTTTTGGTCTATCAACGGGATGATTGAACGGTCCGCGCCACGGAAATCGTTGACGAAGGTGATACCGCTATCAGATCCGCGCCCTCTACTTAATTCGACTTGCGCCTGCTGCGTCGTCGTGCGGACGGCGATCTCCCCCCTCTCGGAAGGGCTTACGCGAAGAGCCAGTAGGCTGGAGTCAGCACCCGACCCAAACGAGAATGTGCCACCTGTTTGCGCGCCGAAGAGGCCACCCAGGAACCCAAAGAAACCTCCGCCACCGCCACCGCCACCCGCTCCGCCGCTGATACCGCCCGCGATCAGGTCCGCGAGATTAGAAATGAGATTGTTTCTGACGGAGTCGAGCAGCGTAGATACCAAACCGCTAGCCCCGCTCTCCGCTCCTGATCGGATAGCTGACTCGATAGTGAACGCCAAGTCTGATTGCAAAGCGTCGCGTTGTCCCTGCTCGCTCAGTACGCCGCGCAAGATCTCATCAATGCCAGGGAACTGCTGACGTAGGAACTCTTCGTCGATGCCAGGCGGAACAGGGTCTACCGAACCGCCGAACGTTGGATCTGGAACTGACGCTGTCACGCTCTCTACGGCTGCGGATGCGTCGTTGGCGACGCCAATAATCTCGCCCAGTTTGAACTTGAACTGTTCAACCCCCGCCGCGCCATCGACCAGGGCAGCGTTCCCCAGCTTTACGAAGGAAGCCTCCAATAGTTCAAGCTCTCCAACGGCCGAGCGCAGCGAACCAGCACCAGGCAGGTTGGCGAAATCTAGAAAGCTGGCGATTGCCGAACCACCGCGACCCAGCAGATCCAACAACGCAGCGATCGCACCACGAATAACACCAATCATCGTGTTCCAGGCTATCCCAGCGGCGTTCGCCGATAGGGGAACTGCACCTCCGAGAAAGTTGGACAGTCCTTCAAGTGCTGGCGCGGCTGCCACCGCGATCGTCTGAGTTATCGCCGAAAGCGATCGCTGCGTCCTGTTGAACGAGTCATTCGCCGCAGCGGCACCTTTCGCTGCGGATTCCGTGAGCGTGAGACCTAGCTGATCAGCCTCTTCACGCAGTGCCCGGAACCCCTCTGCGCCCTCTGTTGCAAGCTGGAGCACATCAACGCCACCTCGGCCGAAGATATCGCGCGCAATGTTGATCCGTTGAGACTGGCTATCAAGGGCGGCAAGTTGTTGGATAATCGCTTCGAACTGATCCTCAGGCCGTAGACGTGCAAATCGAGCGATGTTGATTCCTAGCGCTGCAAATGCTTCAGCCTGGGCCTTGGTGCCTCGTTCGGCTTCGACCAGATTGTCTTGCATGAATTCGACAGCTTTGCCTATGTTCTCGAACTCAACTCCAGACTGCTCTGCGGCGAATCGAGTTTGCGATAGAAACTCTGTGGAGATTCCTAGGCGACGGTTAACTTTTTCGACACGATCGGCGAAATCCAGCGCCTCGCGTCCAGCGCGAACGAAAAGTCCTGCGGATAAGACACCAGCCAATCCGCGACCAGCGCCGGTCACAGAATTGATGCGCGACAACAAGCCACCAAACTGCCTATCAACAGCCTGGAACGCTTGCTGGGAGCGGTTGCGCCCTTCTATGTCGATGCGTGTCTTAACCAACTAACTCTTTCGCTCTTTGCTCATTCGCGACTTCAACCATCGCGACCACCATGTTGATCTCAAGAATCGACCAACCCCAAACTTCGGACGGGCGCGCACCGGTCTCCAGAACAACAGTCGCGACCTTCCTGGCAATGGGGTCGGCCTTTATCCATTTTTTGTTTCTTCAACTCCTTCTATCGCATCTAATGCGCTCTCGTCTGACCCCATTGCCTTCGCAAGCAAGCCCGTATGCATCACCACACGCCGAACATCAGCCCAGTTGAAAGAGTTGCTTACCGACTGGCGATCGAGATCGGAGAACATGCGGCTACCGTCCGCGTTGCGGATGCACCTTAGAAATATCTCCCGCACCGCACCCGGCACATCGGGGGTCCAACCCTCCACGGCTGTTTGTTTCCCTTTCGCATCCGTGTTCAGCGTTGGCGTGAAGAACGCAACTACGGCGGAGGCTTCGACGGCTGATAGGTTGCCGTACCAATAGAAGTCCACTTTCTGCATCTCGCCGCCAACCTTCATCTCAATGCTGTCGCTTTCCAGCTCCGCACCGCCTTTGCCTGGCTCGCGGCTGTTCGCGACCATGGCTTCGGCCAATGACATGCCCATCTGTTTTGCTCCTGCGCTATCTAAATCAGGCCACGAGACCCTTGCTCAACGCGCCCGCCCCTGCCCATTGCCACACCGCGAGCACGACGTTTTCGACTTCGCTGGTCGTGACCTGCTGAGTCAGAACCGCGTCGATCGCCCACTGGGGTAGACCGCTGACTATCCCGCCTGGATAGAGCTGTAGGCCCACTGTCGCACCGACAACCAACGCGTTCTGTGCCACGAGATCGGTTGGGTCGAGAGCGGCTGTGATCGTGCCTTCGTACTCCACAGCCTGGGCCTTGTATCGAACCGGCTGCCCTTGGGCTCGATGAGCTATTCGGCCGGCCGATTCAGTGATCGCCCAGCCGCGAGTTTCTGCGATGGCAGTGGTGCCAAAGCGGATCACCCCATCGTCGCCACACATAAAGGTCATCTTGAACCCCCTTAAGTCTTAGGTGCCGAAGGATTCCCCGGCGTTGTTGTGTAAGTGACCAGGAACCGCAACGAGGTGATCCCATAGTCCTGTTCGTTGTCGCCCTGTATCGCGTCAGTTTCGGTTTGATCCAGGTCGATCTTGCTTACCAGCCCAGCGAATGCTGATCGAACCAGTGCGATCTCTACGCCTTCGGCGAGAGAATCAAGCTCATCTTCGATCGCTACATCGTCCGCTTGGCGTGCAGCGACAACTACAGCCAAGGTCAGTTCGCGTTTGATTGACCTGCTGGCCGCCTGCCCTGAGCTGACCGCCGACTCTGGATCTGCCATGGTCGAAACATCGACGGCCGGCAGCTTCCCACGCGCCACTTGACGAAGGTTTCCGTCATCAACCACGTTCACTTCAGTTCCGGAGAAGTGATCGGCCAGTAGCTTTCTTGCTCTCACGCGGATTGCAGTTCGCTTATGCACTACTGCGCGCCTCTCTCTCCAAGCTCGATCTCGGCAATGCCGGAGCCGTCGTGGCGAACAGCTCGCGCGATGTAGACCACGCGAGCACCCCGCAAATACAGTTGGACCGAGTCACCAACGCCGCCATTGGCTTTGGGATTGATCAAAACTTCCGCTCTCTCGCCAATGTCGATTACCTGGTGCGAAGGAACGACCAGCGTTGGACTGTCGCTCTCCAGTCGGAAACCGCGATTGCCGACATTGAACTCCACGTCATCGAGCTGCGGATTTAGCGAAAACAGCCCATACATCTCACGGCCGTTTACGCGACACAGCTCGCCCAACGCTTCGAACATCCCTTCAATGTCGGCTGGGGAGAGCAGCATAAAGCGCTACTTGCCCTTGGCCGCGCCGCCCGACTTCGCGCCACCTTTGCCGGCAGGATCACCTCCCTTTTCGGGAGTCTCATCTGGCGTTTCAGCGCCAGATAGAGCCGCGCCACCACGACGATTCGCGCCACCAGGCGTGTCCGCGGCGCTTTGGATGCCCGTATCGCCGTCAACCGCGTTGTTGACCGGGTTGAGAGCCGCGAAACGTTCGCCCGCTTCATCTTCGCTCAGCTCACCTTCCGCCATCTGGTTGGCTCGCCAGAATCCGCGGAACTCAGCCTCTTTGAGGCTGAGTACCTCGCCGACTTTGCGCGCCTTACCGCCACACATCACCGGCCGAATCACCGTGCAGGTGATCATCTTCTCCCCCTTTTCCTGGGGTACGCCTGCTGTCTGTTCCATCTCATTCACTCCAAAAAATCTCTGTTTGCGCCGCGCGTCGAATACGCGTAGCGCCAGTTACCGCTACCAGTGAACTAGCCTGACCCTAGCCGTTGGTTGCGAAGCTCTCGCCGTGGCGAAGAGTCACGTCAGCGTCCCGGAACAGGCGGATTACCAGCCCGCCGGAAGCCGCCAGCGTGGCCTGGTCAGGCACCAGATCCAGTTCACCCCACTGGCCGACCATCACATCGGGCCAGTAACCCAGGATGATTCGGTTTGCGGAGAGCTGGTTGCTCTGCATCTGCGGGAACAGCAGGGGATCGTCGAAGTTCTCTAGCAGGAATCGACCGCTGCCAGGGTCTTTCTGCTGGTTCATCAGGTTGGCGGCGGTAGTGTGGCCGAATACCCAGCCCATACCCTGTTGCCGCATCGCGTTAGAAACAGCGATGGACTGCCAGAAGCCGCGCGTTACCTCCGCCCAGGTGGGATCGCCGGCAGTGGCGAGCGTTACCAGGTTTACCCCGTTGGAGTTGACGACACCCGTGGGCTCTTCGCCAACACCGCTTCCTTCGAAGACGGCACGGTCCAGCGCTTCGGCTTCGCCTTCCATCAGGTCTTGCTCGATCAAAGCCTCAACCGCCGGCAGACCTTGCTGGAGCATACGGCGGGTTACCGCAGCGCCACCGGCCAACGTCTTCGGCTGAAGCGACACCGCGCCCCAGTTGAGATCAGTGAGCGGTGCGTTGCCGCCCTCGGCAATCCAGGAGAATCCGCCAACGCCCGTCTTCTTCGGAATGGACTGGTTCTGGATGAGCCCGGGAAGCATCGTCACACCGAGTTGCATTGCGATCGAGAACGGCCGCAGCGCGTCGATGTAAAGATCGTCTCGATGCTCAACCCCAACGAGCGAAGCACCAGGACCAGCCGTGTCGATGTCACGAGCGAGAATGCGTTCCAGGAGCTGCATCGCAGCGCGGCCGTTGCCCATCTGATCACGCATGCGACCAAATCGGCGATCGACCGATCGCTGTGCCCAAGCGGCTTGCACTTCGCGCGGCACCAACAAGCCCCTGGCGGGGTTGTCTCGCCGCTCGGAAAGCGCATCAGAGACCTTGAACTCAAACGGCGCTTCGTCGCGATTCTTGGTGATCATTCCTTCAAGGGCGCGGGTGATCGAATACTCGCGGATCTCATCGCGTGATAGGCCGATGTCATCGCCTTCGTTGCCGGTACCGGGGCCAATCGCTGTCCTTGCGCCGTCGCCGCGACCCTCGCCTGCCGCGCGTTGGTTGTCGCGGACCGTTGCCCCTCGCTGCTGCTTCTTTTCGTCTTCGAGCTTTCGTTGTTCCTCGCGAAACTCCGGCAAGACCCGCTCGATGAACTCATCGTACGGCGTGCCCTCTTGCACGTGCTTGATGGCCAGCTCTTCGCAGTCATAGGAACTGCCCAACGCCATGATCCGTCGTACACGCTCCTGCTCTTCCTTCCGGGCCGCTTCGGCCGCCTCGCGCTGCAATTCGCGCTTCTGCTCCGGAGACAGCTCCGTCACTTCTTCACCTTCCATTACGGTTTTACCCCTTGCTTTAGGTTTCGGTTTTTCTCCAGATGGAGCACCGGCGACCGAGCGCCCCACCCCTACGGAGTCGTCAGCGGGTACGCTGACCAGAGAACCTTCCAAAGGCTCCCAGTCATCACACCTCAGCGTTTCTTTGTTCGTATCTACGTCAACTTCTTCCAACACGAGATGGTGGATCTCGTAGCCAACGGAGACCTTGGTCCTTATGCCATCCAGAATGTCGCGGAATATTTCACCGGCGCGATCCGAACTAGACAGCTTTACGAGTGCTCTTAAGACTCGATCGTTGCCGATCCAGGCTTTCTGGATCACTCCAATGTGATAGTCAGCATTGCGATAGTTGTGATTCAGAAGGAATGGAGCGCCGTTCGTGATCCGCTCCATTCGGATCGAGCCTGGCGAGTGGTCCAGGATCTCAATCCCCCACCAACGCTCGTAGGGTTCTTCAGAAGACAGAGCGATCTCAAAAGTTCGCTCTTCCTCGTTTACCGCGTCGTCGCGAGTGGAAATGTCGAACGTGCGTGCAGCGCGGCCGTTGTCCTGACTCCGGATGTCCGCAAGAATTTCGCGAGCGCGCTCACTCTTCGTTGGCGTATTCGTCTTCGTCGTCATCTTCGGTTGGCTCACTTCCTGGTTCGTTGGTTGGTTCCGGATCGTCTTCCGGTACTGCACTTGATTGAGCCGACAGATCTGGTACGGCCATGGATAGACCAAACTCTGCCAACAGCTCTTCCCACTCCGCAGCTTCCTGCGCTACCTCAAAGGGGTCTCTGCCGCGCGCCCTAATCAGTTCCGGCACGCTCGTCTCTCGCATTGCCACGCGTCGTTGGTTCGCACTCCACTCTTTGTCGGGCTCCACGGATGGCCATCTGCGACCTTGGAACTCGACATCCCTCAGCAATTCGAAGTCGGCGGGTCCCAACAGTTGATCGTTAGGTCCTGGGATTCCTGTTGAAGCCAATGCTTCACCCAAGGCGATCTCAAAGTGTGGGACCTCCATTTCTCGTGCCCACCATTCCTGGAGTCCGCACCACATCTCGCGTTCATCCAGAATTCCAAGCTTGCCGGCGCTGAAATTGATCGATTCGTAGTCCTGCGCGAGAAAGAAGTACGCGATACCCCACCCGCTAGCCACGGCGCGCAGATTCCACTTTTCGATCGCGGCCCAATCGCGTGGCCAATCGCTTTTGATCTGGTGAAGTTCGAAACCCGTAGGGACCTGCTGGAACTCGTTGGCGCGGCCAATCAGGACTTCATTGTCGTCGCGATCAACCTGGTCACCGATGAAGCCATCAGCGCCTTGCTGCTCATAAAATCCACCCTGCTCCGCAGCACTCTTAGCCTTTGTGATCGCGGCATCTTCCAGACCAGCCAGCATCTTGGCGCGCAGCAAAGCAACCGTGACCCAGGGAAGTCCTCGTCGCTGATCCTCGCCAAGATCTCGTGCGTAGATATGTGTGATCCTCTCGGCCGGTACCCGGCGCAAGCGCGTACCACCCGCCAGCCGCACATCACCTTCCTTATCGCGGAAGTAGTACGCGGTCGGACGCATATGTTGGTCGTAGCCGATGCCCATAGACACATACACATCCACCCGAGATCTCGCGGGAATAGCGCCCTGGTTCAGCTCAACGGGGCACCGCTCGGGCTCGATAATCTGGACCCGGAACCCGTATGGGCCATCATCGAAAACATGCTCTATGAACAGATCGCCATCTCGAACGCACCGCTGCAGTGCTGCGCGCTTAATCTCTGGCAGCCACAACTGCTCGCGGAAGTGGCACGCTTCCTTACGGGAATACTGCTTCGTCCACCACTTGGTGATCGCTTTCCGAAGCGGGCCGTCTGGCACTTCACGAGTGCGCTCTACGTCATCAGATATAGAAACGCGGTCCGTCATGTACAGCGGCCGCAGAATCGAGCCTTTTGGCCCAAGCACGTTGTCCAGCACGCGGCGCTCAAAGCCTCTAACCCATGAATCGCTGTGCGACTGTTGACGAGACCTAGCGACAAGAGGTTTCCAAAAACGACGGACCAGCTTGTTTGGATCTACCGGGCTACTCGCCCAGCCATACGCTTGATCGTGTTCAAGTCCAGCGGCAATGGAAGATCCGAAGGCATCTACAGCCAGCGAACCGCCCATGTCGTAACCGCGACGCGCTCGCTTGCTCATCGACCTAACACCCTGATCTTGCCGCCTGGCGGAAGACCTTGAGCCTGCCGCGCCCTGCGGCGCTCCTGGTTCACTTCCTGTCGATAGCGATCACGCAAACCAAGCAGCTCTTCCCAACTGAAGCGGCTTAGAGATGTTCCGTTTAGGCTAGTTGATTGCTGATCTTTCGTTGCACGCCCTTCAATCATTGCTTCGATAGCGCGCAACACTCGCTCCGCGTGGCTCAACGAGTCGTTTACAGATAGACCGTCTGTGAAATCTCTATCGATCTCTATGGTCCCGTCGCGCGGCGTGACGCGCTCACCATCCTGCGTTGATAGGCGAATCGCCCACGCAAAAAGGCGTGCTTCCAAAAGCGACGTTTCTTCACTAGTCAAAGACCAAGAGTAGCGCCCGCCGCCATCATTCCGACCGGTGTAACTCTCAACCTGGTTAGGACCAGCCAGCACAAGTTCAGCGGACCAGTTTTCCGATGAGTAGCGGCGGTCAAAGATCACGAAAAAGCTGAGCGAGTCGCCCTGCCTGTGATTGGACGGCACTCCTTCTATTTGGTCTATCTCTGCCACCTACCGGGATTCCTTGTTCTGCGCGCTAGAGCGTTGCGCCTCGCCGTGCGATGCGCGTTGCTGCCGTGGTTTACTTGCGCTCTTTGCGTCTGCTCGTCTTCGATACTGACTTCGCTCCCCAATAGTCGCTTTTCGATAACCTCCCATTGTGGCCTGAGTAGCGTCAGAGCCGCGTACTGCGCAGCCATCAAGTCCAGCGCTTCGTTGCGGTCTCGCAACTTCACCCACTTGTACTTCGCCGTACCTGCGACCATCGAACGCACCAATTTCTCTGATCCGAGTTGTTCGAAAAACTCTTCGTCCAGTGTGCTGGGAAAGTGCAGATAGCCATCTGCAGCTTCGCGAAGGGGCGTGTTCAAGGTATGCTGCATGCGCCCCAGGACGACTTGCTTTGCGACTGATGCGCCCACGGTAAATACAGGCACCTTGACGCCGCGAAATCTTGAGCGTTTGTCCGATGGCGGGCTTACTAGCTGCGCTTCGAAGTTCGGAGAACCCTGGAAGCAATAAACGTTTCCATGCGGACGGCGCGCTGCCCAATCGATGACGTAGTCCCCGAGGTAGCGCATATCGACCGTGACGGCGGAGATTCTGAGCATCGCCCCGTCTTCGCGGCGATAGTTCTGCGAGATGTAGTCGGTGAGCTGGCCCCAGGGTTCCTGCGTGCGCGGGTCTCCCCAGATCGTGTGCGAGTCGAGCACCCAACCTTCTTCTAGCCTGCCCCAGCCGCACGTCAACAGCTCTAGCCGGTTGTCTTGGACGTCTACAGTGGTCACGATCGCGAGCACACCAACTGGCGGCCTGGAGTAGGGTTCGCGCTTCGCGAAGAGCATCGAACCTTCGACCTGATCGCCTTCGTGCTCCCAAAGTTCCGCCAACCTGGTGTTGGTGAAGGCTTTCAGCAGACGATAGTCGTCTTTGGCTGCGAGGAATTCGCGCACCAGTCTTTCCCATGGATACAGGCAGGAAATCCCGCTCCAGCACTTGAAGCCAATGTGGCGCGGCCAGCCCACTACCATTCCGTCCGGATCTCGCAAGATCGGATCTGCGTTGGTCGTTTCTATCCAATGCCCGCACTCCGATTGCCAACGCGAGCCTTCGTAACTCCGCCAGATCTCCGAGAATCGCCACTCATACTCACAGTGCTCGCACTCATAGCGGACACTGGACTCATCAAGATCGCCGTTTTTCTTCTTTTTCCACTTGAGGTGTTTGAAGTACATCCGCTGCCTTTCTCGGCAGTGCGGACAGGTGACATAGAACTCAAAAACCATTGTCGCTGACGCGATCGCCAGCTCCATGAGCGACGCGCCGGCACTGGTAACAGTCGTAGATCGGTAGAGCTTCGGATACTCCGAAGTGGTGAGACGCACCAGCGCAAGAGTGGAAGGATCGCCTTCCCCGTCGATGTCGTGGGGATAGCCGTCCAGCTCATCAAGATGGCCCCAGTCAATTGCCATCCGGCGAAACTCACCGCCCGCGTGCGCTCCGCGTATGTACCACTTCGCCCCCAGGAATCCTTTGCTGGTGACTTTGTTGTGCGGGCCTTGCTTGTTGTGATCGCCTGCCAACTGCTCAGATACCGCATCGCAATCCCGCAACATGGGATCAATGTGATCCTGGGAATACTCATTGCGGTCTTCTTTAGTCGGTTGCCAAGTCGTGCCGCTGCGTTTTCGGTAGGCGACGTTGTAGGCACCGAACGCCAGGCCGATCTTGGTTGCGCCAACCTGGGCACACTTCCACCAATCCAAGATCTCAACGTCGTCGCAGCCAAGACAGTCCATGATCGCGCGCTGATACGGCAGAGTGACCCAGTCGCCGGCGTTCGATCCGCTGCTCGTCTCTGGTGAGAGTTTGAAGTGCTCTTCCGCCCACCGTGACAGGGACAGGACTGGCGGTAGGCGGGCAGACTCAAGCCCCCGCGCGATTGCCGATTTACAGTTCTCACGGCGTCGCTGCTCGATCAGTCGGGGATCTAACATCGGCCACCTGGTCCGAGATCCGGACGCATTCTGTGTTGATCAGCCCAACCTCTGACGCTCTGAGGTGTGGGATCTTTGTTTTGATTCGCTGCGGCAGGGTCTCCAGATTTCTCCGGACCAGGTTGCCTACATCTCGCGCGAACTCTTCCAGCATCACTACCGGGGCCAGTTCGCCCGCTTCCTGCTGATCCTCGCGGATGGCCTTCTGCAACTTGATCAATTCGAGCTGTTCTTTGGGGGATGTAGGCGCTGCAACTTGCTCCTGGGCGTCCGCATCAGTACCGCCTACCACCCGCAGTCCTGCGCTGTTTGGACCGCCCGCACCCTTGTCGATTCTGCGCTGCAGCTTGGCGGTGTCTCGACGGGCTTGAGCCAACTCATCACGCAGATGTTGACAGTAACGCACCCGGCACTGGTCCAGGTGATCCAACTGCCCGCCCCTGTTCCTGGGCAAGACATTAGCCTTCGTCAACTCACGGACAACCGGCTCGCTGATGCCCAGGTGGATTGAAATTTCCTTCTGCGTCGCCATCAGGTGTCCGCCGAAAGCGAAAGTGCGCTGGGGTCGGGTGCGTCCGACAAATTTTCTTCGCGAGCAATGCGCGTCACCTGCTCGCTCTCGCAGCAGGAAGGACCCAGAGCGCGCGCTGAGGGGCGCATGCCGGCCGCCCATACGGCGTCCAGAAACGGCTGGACCAACGACACTGGCAGCGCACAGACCGCCTGAGGCAGCTCCGTGCCCGGCTTGAAGTGCTCCTGAATCAGGCGCACACCAGTGAGATACGTTGACCAGTCATCAGGGCCGTACTCGCCCATGCGATGAGCGCGCATGCTCAGCAGGCCGTCATCGATCTGGGCCTGAACAGCCCAGCGCCTAATGAGCGCGCCTTCCGGTTTGCGGATGCCCCCAACGCTGTCCACCTATGAGCCCTGCTTGCCCGCCGGTTCTGCGCCGAAGACAGAGCCATAGATCACAATGGCCTTGTCCTTCAGCGTCTCGATCAGGGGCGGATTGTCTGGGCTCAGCGCATCAGTGGGCTGCTGGTTTGCAAAGCGAACAAGTTCTTTAGTCTCAGCGTTGGCGTAGACAACGCCAGTGACTACCTTGCCATCGCGCTTAATGACAACGCCCGTACGCTCCTGCGGCATGAGCACACGGGATACAGGCGGGCTGCCAAAGGTGCTGGGCTCATCAGCGCGGCATGAGAATATGTTACCCATTGGAATTGAGTCTCCTTTCTAGCCGCTTCAAGCTGCGGCCGGTTTCACGTTCAAAGATCCTGGGGAAGCGGCGTCGCACGAATGCAATGCCCTGCCGAAAGAATGGGAACTTGGCGGTCTGAGGTGTGGAGTCCTTAAGCACGAACAAGAGCTCTAGGCGCTCCGATCCACGGCGACCCTTACGCCGCCAGATCGCACGCCCACGGCCGCGCAGATCCGCAACGAATGTGCGCTCTGGATTCCGACCGGGCTGGTCAGCGGCTCGGATCTTCCCGCTGGCTGTGCGCTTCGCATTGACGGGCACTGCGATCGCTGACCCCTTGAATGGCCGCTTGCGCTCGCCACGGATGTGTCTATCGAAGATCACTCGATCGAGCCGATCGAAGACGCTGGCCCGCTGCCGCGACTTGGTGGCCTTCTCGACACGGAAGGCGACGCCAGCAAAGCGCTTATTGCGGGCCTGCGGAAAGCTCCTGGGATACAACGTGCGCACGATGTAGTTGCGCAGCTCAAACGCTGTGTCATTGAGGGCGTTGCGCGTCGCCTCCGGCAGCACACGACGCGCCCATCGCGACATCCCTTTGCGCACACGGCGCACATTGCTGCTCACCCGTACTTCGATCATGGATCGACTATCCGGAGCTGGACCAACGCATCGGTTAGCGTTTCGTGTAGAACTTGCTCTGGCGGGTTACCGATGCTGCCGTGGTAGGCGGCCATGCGAAGCGTGTATAGCCCTCGCGGAAGATCAGGCATGAGCCCGAACACAACGTCCAGCCAACCAGGTGCGATCGTGCGATCGACCAGTCCTTGACCGTCGAGTTGGTCGGCGACGTATATCGGGTTGCTCTTCCAGTTGGCCAGGCCAAACTCCAAGCGAACCACGTCCACAAACGACGCCGGCTGCAGACGGCCGCCGCCTCTCGGCTCCAATCGGAATTCGAGCGAGACCGGGTTGGAGCTACCTCGCACCACCGTCTCAACAATCGGACGTATCGCCATCGAGAATCGCTCAGCAACGCGACTAGCGCGCTGGGACCGTTGCGCCCTTCAGCGCCGGCACGCGCTTGGGACCGCCCTGGGGGTCGTATTCGCCCGTTGGAATCGCGCCAGACGCGTCTTCCAAGTGCCCCGCTTCGATCATCAACCGCGCTTCGGCTTCGTCCGCGACCTCGACGCCCTGAGCACCTTTGTTGATCTTCTGACCACCGACGATGCAATCATGCAAACCATTGACCTTCATAACTTCAGACTCCTTGGATCTGATTAGGGGGATCTGCGGCCGTTACGCGGCCACCGCGTCGGGGATATCGATCACGTGCTCTTCCACGTCCACGAGACCACCTACCGGCAGCACAACGGCCGGAAAGACTTCCGTTTGCCAAACGATCACGGTGCCGCCAGGGTTCAACCACACGAAATGATTGGCGGTGCCGCCGGTCGTGATGTTGAGATCCGCTTTGGCCCCGATGCGAACACGCCGACCGGCAACCGGGCCGTCTTCCAGCGTGACATCGCCGGAAACGTAGTTAGTTGTTGCCAGGCTGGCGGCCAGCACCGCTGACGCGGTCGATGGGGAGCCGTTCACGTAGTGGCCCTGGCCGATGTTCCCCTGGATCTTTTCGCCCATCCCGTCGATGGCGTAGTCGGTTCCGATCATTTGCAACTCCCAGATTGCGGTCTGTGTATTGGTCTTTCATGCATGCCTACCGTTGGCTTGCGCTCGTGATTACCAGGCGGGTGCCTGCGGGTCGGACTAAAACTTCGATGTCCGGCGGTCTCTGCAAACTCGCTACGAGAGGCGATAGCAGAGCGTTCTGCATCGCGATCGTGACGCGCGGTGAACTGACGCTTAGCGCCTGGACTAGAACTTCGGCGTTCTGGATGTGGGGCCGATAGTTAACGACTAGATCGATGAAGCGCTGCGCGCGCACTTTGACTGACGCAGCGGCCAGGACAACAGGACCAAGCTGTAGCTGCAGCTCATCCATGCTGTTGGCCGAAATCGGGCCAATCGCCGCTCGCACGAGATCCGGAACTGATGTGGATTGGCCATCCAACTGCCGTGCTGAAATCGGGATGTTCGCGTCGCTCAAGCCCGGCCGATGAGTGATCTCTATCTCAGTCATCAGCTCGCCGCGGATCTCGACTTGCGCGACGGCGAGCGATATCGCGTCGGTGTTTGCGCCAGCGGACAAGACGCTCGCTTGCGGCGCGACAGAAGCAGTGCGCAACATGGGCGCGCCACCATCGCCAAACACCTGGCTGGCAGAGATCTGGATCGACGCATCTGCGAGGGCCGCAACGCTCTGGGCGAGTACGCGGTATTGAAAGTCGCCCTGGACGATCTGGCCGAATTCATCGCGAACCAGGACCGTCACGTCCACTTCGCCTGCGATCGCGGTATCCAGCGTGATGATCAGATCTGTGATGCTGGACGCGCCTGGAGCACCCAGCAGACCCAACACCTCCGCATCTGCGATTGCAGCGTTGTAATGGTTTGCCAGGTCGATCGTGGGCGCGGGATCTCCCACCATTACCGTGATGGTCGGGATGGGCGCGACGAAGTCGAGCTGTTCAACCACCGTCACAACGTGTGTGTCGTCGGTCGGGCCATTGCCGTGGACGTCGGTTGCGCGGTAGCGGAGTTGGTAGTCGCCCACTACTACCGCAGCATCAGCCGTCACTCGGCGCGCGGCAGCATCGAATGTCCAACCGTTGAGCGGTAGATCTTGCCAGGTGCCGTCGAATAGCTGCGCAACGATCGTGATGGCACTGGCGTCGCCGAACTGCCCAGCAGGCAGCACGAAGCTGCCACCCTGGGCCACGCGCGATGCACCGATCGGCGCGTCGAGCGTCGGAGCGGTGCCATCGTTCACGATCCCGTCAGCGGCGAGCTGGTCGAGCGAGGCTAGACCGCCATTCGGGTTGTTGTTCGCCAGCCCGAAGTAGCCGTATCGACTCGGATCGGCGATGCGCTCGGCGACCGGCACGAGAAATCCGCTTATCTCCGGCACGGCGACCCCATCGATCAGGTAGTCGATGGTGTGGTCGTCATGCCAGACGATCTCGCCTGGTTGCGACTTGTTCGCCAGGTCGGCGACCGTGGCGCCGATCAGGCCGCTCAACGTGCCATCGGCATACCGGCGATACAGCGTCAGCGTGTCGCTATTGGCGGTTCCCGAATCTGCGTGCAGCACCATGTAACAGTTGAACGCGTCGTCGCCGATCATCGGCACCATCGAGTCCTGGACCGCCACGGACCGTAGACGCGCGCGAGCAACCCGCGTGGTATCACCCAAGGTGACATCGGACACGAAGCCAACCACCTGCACTGCACTCGCCTGCGGCCTGTACGTGCGAACTGCGCGGCGCAGCGCGCCGGCGTTTTGCGCGGTGATGCCCGGCATATCGATGCCTGAGCCATCTGGCTCGCTTTCGAAGGTGCGAACGTCCTGCCCTGCCAGATCCGCCCCTGGATGCGCCGGGAGCGTAATCAGCGCCGTTGTGACATCGGGTTCATTGCCGCCGTAGGTGACCGTGTAGATGACGCCGCCCTCGCTCAACTCCGGCGCCGACAGGTGGGCCAGCGCGAGCTTGGACGTTGGACTACCTAGATTGACGGACTCCAACTCGACAAACCCGGCGTCGAACGTCTCAGATGAGTTGGTCGCCGTGAAAGAAAGCTGGCAAAGGTCATCGCCTGGAAGGTACGCAGGAGCCGTATTGGCAGACGTGGTACGGCTACCGCTGGTGTCGTTCCAGTTGACTACCGCAGTGCCCGCCGTATCGATTCCTTCCAGTAGCCACGCGACATACTTGCGAGAGGCGGTGGCACCCTGAATCGCGATCGTCTGGACGCCAGTCAGAGCCGCGAACGCTGCATCCGAGTCATCCACCCGCCAAAGCTCGACGTGGGCAATATGGGTCGCATCGGTGCTGGGATTCACCGCTACCTGCGACAACGCCACACCACCGGCCGTGATGCCATCCTGCTGGAATGCTCCCGAGAAGTTGCCCTCAATGAGAACGGCGACCAAGAGCAGCCTGTTGCCAAGCGGGGCCGTCAGGTCGAGATCAACCGAACTAACCGCCCCTACCACAGTGGATCTGACTACCGGCATAGCGTCACCTACTCCCTGTGCCTGAACACAGAGTCATCGAAGGTGCCCTGGCGGAGATACGTGGCGGAATCGCCATGGTCCACCTCCCAAACCGTGGAGCCGCCAACCGTGTGCCTAATCAGAGGCTCGGTCTGCTGCACCGGGTACTCATAGGGCGAGATCAGCGACAGCTCGAAGTTGTCGCTGTCGGTAAAGCTCATCGGCGCGCCGGCCTGGTCCATCGAGCACCCGATGCCATTTCCGTGTAGCGCGAGGTTGTTCGCGTTGCTAACGCGCCAGTAGTCCGTGGTGCATTCGACCTTGCTGCCGTATGACCGAATGTTTGATCCGCCATCGATCAGCATCATCGCGCCGGTTTGCTTGATGTGCTCCGGGTTGGGCGCGTAGATCGTGATTGCCTGGCTGGTCCCTCGGAACGCGAACCAGTTGTAGTCCGGGCCTCCGGTCTCAGGCTTTTTGTATGCCTGCACGTTGCGAATCACGCCACCGCCAGAGCCCGACCACCGCAATGCATCGATCGGTACGTTTACCGGGTCGCTCTTGGTGACGTTATTGGCAACACGCGTATCGACCTTGCTCACCTGGGACAGCCGGCCGGCACGCCAATCCACGTAGTGGTGTAGGCGCGTTGGGTCTACGACAGACAGATCGCCGTTGTCGTCTTTACGTCCCCAGCGATGGGTACTCAGATTGTTTAGGATCGCGGTGCCGTTGGGCGCGTCGGCCGTCGTCACCATCGCCTCTGGTGAGCCGCTGGTCTGCCACTGGGGGTACTGGACCATTAGGCGCGTGTGCCGTATGGACTGGCCAACCAACTGCGTGTGTGGCCCCAGCGTGATCTGCTTGTCGAGCAGGTATAGCCCTTTGCCCAGAAACAGCTTGCGATACCCGGCGTCGATCGCTGCCTGGATCTCATCGCTCACCGCGCGGTTGCCGAACTGCGTGACGCAGAAGTCACCCGTCAGTGAATACACGTCATCGTGGAAGAACTCGGGGTGTGGGTGAACGTGCTGCGTGCGGATGTCGTTTGGCGGCACCTCCGCGACCATCGGCTCGACAATCGGCACGCTGGTTTGACGAACGCCATCCAGGTACACGTAGCCTCTGGATGTGTTGCTGCTGTAGGTGTGATCGTCGGCATCCCATCCGGCCGCCACGGGGTCCTGGTGGGCGTAGGCGTAGTTGGTGATTCGACGCCACAGCGCGGACTCGGCATTCACCGTGTGAGTCGAGCTGGTGACAATCGGCCTGCCGGCGCTCTTTCCGCGCACGTACACATCCTGCAGAACCAGGCTATTTGCCGTCTCACCGGCGTCCTGGTTGTCGAAGAGCGGGAGCGTTGTGTCACCACCGCCGACCACATCGATCGATACGTCGTAGAAGCCAAAGGCACCAGAGACGGTCCACAGTCCGTTGAACTCGGACTTGTGGACGCGAGCGCCGAGGCTTTGATCGATCTCGATCTCGGCGCCAACGATGAAGTTGGGAACGCGGCTCATTGATTCGAAGAGCACGTCCGTTTGGCCCCACGCCTTGAGCCCAACGATGATGTTGGCAGTCTGTGAGCGCTTGCCCCAATCGACTACTCGCTGCCCGCCTTCACAGATGAGGTTATACCCTCCACCGCTGCGCCCACCGACCTCTCCGAAACAGGCGTAGCCGTCGCCAGCGTTCACTCTCACGTTCTCAACCGTGGAGCCCTGAGCGCCCGCCAGGATGACGCCAACTGCGGCGTCTCGAGGATCACCACCCGTGCCGATGTTGACAGTGAAATTGCGGAGCGTGATGCCAAAGCCGTTTGCGGCGTTCTGGCCGATCCACTCGCCGTTTACGTTGATCTGCTCGTTTGAGTCGTCGCAGTCGGTCTCACCGGAACCGGGAGTCGCAGCGCCGCGCCACGGCGTGACCTGGATAACGCCTCGCTGCTCTGTGGTTTCGTCCTGATAGTGGCCGCGCCCCGACCAATCGACTCCAGACCAAAGATCCTGAGCAAGATTGATGCGCACGCCTTCGCGAGACTCGCCAACGATCGTGACAGAGCGGTAATTGTTGATTCCCGAACAGCCGTCCGATTCGACAGATTGCACGGCAGTTCCGTGTAGGTATTGGCGGATGTCGAGCTGGCGATCGATCTGATAGTCGCCATTGGGGATGAACAGCGCGACATCGTGATCCTGCATCGTATCAACGGCCGCTTGGAGAGCAGCCGTGTCGTCGTTGCCTGGGGCAGGATCAGCACCGAACCAAGTGGCGTCGATGAATCCCTCGTTAACAAACATGGGGTCATCGGCCTTGCCGGCAGCGGTCACCTGGGCGGGGACGCTCCAACGGAACGATATGGCATCAGTGCCCGGTTCAGGAGTGCGGTTGTTGTTGTCGATCGTGCACGCAGCAGGCGTGACAGGCGGCGGGGCGGCCTGCGCCTGGAGCTGGACCGTGCCGTCGCTCAGCGGTGTCCTGGTGCAGGACTGCGCGCTAAAAGTGCGGATGTTCGCTGGCGACACGTCGGAGATGAACTCCAGATCCGTTGCCTCCAACCCGGTTCCGCCGTTGTACCAAAGCTCAAGATCAAGGCCCGTCTGCAAGCCCGCATCGGCCCAACTGGTTCCGGTCTCAGCGATCGACAGCGCGTCATTGGCCAGTGCCCACCAGGTCACGCCACCTTCCGTGCCATCCGTGTAGATACAGCCGTACCGGCGCATGGCGGTATCCCAGACCTGCATAAACGGCGGCGCACCTGGATCGAGCACCGCGCTGGCGGAGAGACGCGCACGCTCGCCATAGAAGATCTGGCGATGGATGGCGGAGTCGAAGATCCCTGGCGGTGCCCAGTTCTCCTGCGTCGCGGTCTGAGAGGTGTGGGTCGCTCCGTCCAGGACACCAAATCGCAGGTAGGCGTCGGGTGCGAATGCGGCGTTGAGCGTGGAACAGGCCATCGCGTGCTTGATCTCACCGGCAACCACTTCCTCGGGTGTGACGATGAGCGGCAGGTCCACGGTTCCAGCAGCATTGGCAGACGTACAGCCATCGCCACGGCCATTCGCAGGAAGCGGTTGGGTGAGATCCCAAACCGCCTGGGCACCCGCAGAGAACGCCGTAGCGCCGTTGGGAGAGTCACCGGGCGGATTGCTTGGCCCGTAGCAGCGCCAGTTCTCCGTCACAACGCCAGTGTCGGTGTTCACCACCTGGCAATGGCAATCGCCCTCTTCCCCTTCGGGGTCGTTCGTTGGGCCGCACTGATTGCCTTGATTGGCCTGGACGCGTGCTCGCGTCGCGTCATCCCACCAAGGCAGCGCCACCCGATCGCTGGCAGGATCGAACACCTGCTCTTCGCCAAAGCCGTTCTCGCTTGATCTGGGCAGCCACGCGTAGCGCTGCGCGGTGCTATCGACCTCAACCAGGTGACGCCCGTACGATTCGCCGCTGTTGGCCTTACCAACGTCCAGCCGCATCAGCAGCTCGGATGTGGAGCCACCCAGACCGCTCTCGCCGAGCGCAGGCGTTACGTCCCCAGCGACCGTTGGATCACCTGCGAAGTAGTCTTCCAGCGCCGCCATGTACGCCTGAGCCTTGCCGCAGTCCGTACCCGCAGAGCAGTCAACCACCAAGCCATCAATACGCTGGTTCCAAGGGTGCGACGGCAGACCAACCTGGCCCTCTGCCCAGCCCAACGCCGGCTGGCCAGCCTGAAAGTTTCGATACACGGCAAGCGACTCACCACCATCGGCAAGAGTGCCACTGAGCTGGAAGTGGTGGATTCCTACGCCGCCGGGCGCGCTTCGCTCAGCGAAGACGGGCGACGCGTCGCTGAGCATGGCGAAGTAGTTTGAACCCTTGGTGCTGGTCCAACCCCAGAATCCGGAGCCGGAATTCTCGATCACCGAGAAGTGGAACTCACCCACCGTGACTGGCAGCGCCGCCGGCAGCGAGAATCGATATACAACGCGGTTGCGATGCTGCTCTGACGTGTCGGTGATCGTGAGTGGGATGGATGCGCCGACCTGGTTGGTTGTCGGGTTGCCGGCGCCATCGTCTTGCCAGACGCGAAGCTCAAACTGAGAGCCGTTCGCCAGGCCGCCGATCTGGAGTGTCTGTAGATCGCCAGCCTCGGTTATCGTGCAACTGGCAACAGTGATGAACCCTGGCCCAGCCGTGGATGAGCTGGGGGAGTAACAGCCAGAGAACCCAGTCTCCGCACCACCACCGTCCCGCAGCGTGCAGGCCAGCTCATCACGCCAGGCCGCACTGCCTTCGGGTGACGTTGGGAAGCTGGACGACTCGCACAGCATCTCCGCCGAAACGGCGGCAGGTAACAGCAGCGCGACGATGAGACCGTAGAGAAACCTCACTCCGCGACTTCCTGGGGCAGTACCACAGTGGCTGGCCTGCCGATCACCACCGGCTGCGGAGCCTCGGTCGGGGTCTCGCTCTTGCCCTCCGGCTGGACGGTCAACCTGAACGATTCCGTTTCGACCTCCAGGACGCCCGCGAATCCATCGCCCTTGCTGAGGCATTGAAAGCCCTTGCCATCCACATCGGTCCAACGGCCATCGAGGTTGCCGTTGTAGTCCGTGCAGCGAAGCACGCTCATACCCTTCGGTAGATCCTGGACGAACAGCGGAGAGGCGCAGCCTGCTAAGCACGTGCATGCGAGTAGTGTTCCAAAAATGTTGTTGCCCATTGGTCGATTTGCCCTCTGTCGAAGTAGTCGTTGTGATCGTTTGAATCGTTCCTGTGATGGATGACGCCTGGTTCGTTGAAGCCATTGCGGCCAGCTCGGCCGAATGGGTGCCAGGGAAGTAACGCGCCCCACGTGATGGCGCGATCCGATTTGCTGTGGAGACAGACCACCACCGTCCCTGCGTCTAGGATCTCGGTGAAGTCGTATCGGCGACTCATGGCTGGTGCGACGAGAAACAACAGCCGATAGCGAACACCCAGCTTCGCGGCTTCGCAGGCACGCAGGCACCCGAAGCTGTGAGCGACGATCGAATCGCCGTCATGGGTAAGCTCCGATAGCGACTCGGCATCTTCGCGCCACTGCCAACGCGCGCCGAACCAGTTGCGCACTGGCAGCTCCGCGTCAGCGACGCGTTCGCCGCGCTCGCGCATCGGCACCTGCAGGTGACGAAGAAACGCAGTGGTGCTGTCGATGCCCTTGGAAAAAATTCCAGGAACGCCCCACACCGTCATCGCAGCAGACCTCCTAGTCGCAAAAGCGGGCGCCGTAGTCCGTGCTGATGTACAGCAGCACTTCGACCGACTCATCGCCTTCGCCGTCCACCACCGCACCGGTTGCGCGGTAAGCGGCGTTGATGGCTTTCACGGCATCGGTTGACTCCAGGACGCCCCGATCACCACCGAAGTAGTCGTGGTCATCGGCTCCGAAGTGGAGTAGCCCTGGGCAGACACACCCATGGGCATCCTTGCCCCGATTGCCTCCGTGCAGCCGATTGGCCCAGCGGGGAACCTTAGGCCGCTGGTTGGACACGGAAGCGATGTTGTCTGCTTCCAGGTAGATCCCTGGGCCGTGCTGCGGGCCGAACGCCCACACCAGGCGATAGACCGCATCCGGCAGGCAGGACCGGTAAGGCTTACCCGGATCGATGCCAGTGCCACCTGCGGGCACCCAGGGCGCTTCGACCGTCGCCCACAGACCAGCCGAAGGCACGATCAGCACCCCAAGCGTTTCCGTGTCGGTCGATGGCTGGCGCAGCAGCGTCCAGATGATCGGTTGCGGCATTGGGTGCTCCGTTGGTTAGCACCCCTGCACCCCAACCAGACGCGCGCGCGAAAGCGCCCTGGCGAGTCACACGGAGCCGCAGGGATCGACAGAGCACGGGCATTGGGCGAACCCGCCCCAACGGCAGCCAATGCGGCAGCCTGAGCGGATCGTTACGAGAGTCGGGAGGGGCGCAGGGGTCAGGAAGACTGGGCGGTGCGCTTAGTTGCTTAGTCCGTAAGCGCTACCGTCCCCACGATACCAGGAAAGCTAGACCTTTGGGGTCTATTGCATCAAGTCAAACTTCTGTGTTAGGCCTCGCCCGATACTGCCTCGGATAGGATGCTGAAAAAGCGGTTCACGGATGCTGTACTCAAGTGCATGATCGCCTCTGCGATATCATTTTCCGTTGAACTCTCATCTACAGCGTGAATGATCTGAGTGATGTTCGCTTTAAAGAATGAGAGTTCTACTCTTACTTTGTCAGCACTCGCAAATGATATGGCGGTAGAGAATACATCTTCGAGTGCTGATGCACTCAACCCCCAATTCCGCAACAAATCGTGTAGGACCTTACCTTGGAATCGGGGTGTCAGATAAGAAGAAGGCGAATCAGGGACTGAGTTAGACAGACCGGCTAGATGAATCATCGCTTTCGTAATGCTCCGATAGTCCTCTTCGTTCACCGATTCAAAATCAGTATCTACAGTGGGCTCGTTGTCCTTAGCTGGGAGGTTAGCTGCTATTGCATCTGAAATAGATTCGCCAGGCTGCACATCAATTTCGCCGACAATACGCTCTTTCTCAATTGACTTTTCACGAGTCTCCAAAGCTTCCAGCTTGATCGCCTCGTTGCGCGCTACAGCGCGGATGTACGCGCCCCGTTTTGTCTCCGTATAGGCTTGGATTCTTAGCCTGTCGCCCTTGAACCAACCCTCTGCCCGAACTCTTACCCAACCTAATCCAGCAGCGACCCATGGGCCGACCAAGGAGTATCCGAGCCCGAGCATGAACGGCAGGCCGACAAGGGTGAGATAGCCCGTGTCAGAGATCATCTCGATCAGCGAGTCGTAGTCGCGATCAGAAAACAGCACATACAGGCTGATCTTCCAGTTCACGAACACCCAAGCAATCAGGAACGATCCCAGCGTTGGGCTTCGAAGCCTTTCACGCGATGAGTCTATGAGAGATTGAAGCAACTCGATAAACGGCTGCATTGGCTGTCCTTAGCGTCAACTCTAAGCCGCCAATGTTAACTCAGACGCAAGCCCTCCGGACCCGCCGTGTACCAGCGGTGAGCCGCTAGGATTATCGCTAGCGCACCCTCCAGATCCTTCTGGAAGACTCTATCGGAACGTTCAAGCAGAGCAGCGGCGGCAGTCATGCTCCCTGCGATGCCATACGCTTCGGCCGCTTCCCGCCACCGTGGGTTGATGGCGTCAATCTCGGACACCACCCAGGCCATAAACCGTTGCGATGGATCAAGCCCGTCGTCGCTGAGCACCGCGTGCCCTTGGCGGGATCCGCGGGCTTCACCGATCCGATCGACGTGGTTGCGTGCTTGCCGACCGGCTGAAGCGGACACCCATACCGACAGCGATGCAAACGCCAGCTCACGCTGCGCGAGCTGGGTTCGTGACAGATTCGGGTGGGCTTGCGACACCTCGGCTATTCGGCGACGAGAGGATCTAGAAGCCAGGCGGCAACCAGGTGGCATCCTCGCTTTGCACATGGTGCAGCAGTGCGAGCGCCTTGTCGCCCTTCTTGGGCGGCAGATCCTTAGCTTTCTCGTCGCCCATCAGTTCTACGGCTGCACCGATGAGCCCGTTGACGCTCAGACGCGGAAAGTAGTCGAGCTGGCCAATGTGGACGTATTCGGCCAGCGGAAGCTCTGCACCGTCGATCGCTGCCTCAAACGCCATCGAATCATCGCTATCGTTTGGCATCGCACAGACCAGGTACTCCGTGAGACAGTAGCAGAGCAGCGCCCACTTCCCCTTCGCGTCGATCGCCTGGAAGTTCATCCAACGTTCCCAGCCTTTGTGCTTGAGCCACTGAAGCGGTAGCTGGTCGATCTGAGCATTGCGCTTGTCAAGCAGAAGCGGCTGCTCGCGTTGAGACTTGGAAAACTGGGCGTGCCGCGTATACGCCTGCGTCAACGCGAGCCCTGGCCGCGCTGTCGAGTCGCCGGTGCCAAATCGGTCGACCGCCAATTCAAACGTCAGGAGATCCAGCAAGACGTTGGAACTCTCATCGCCGCGCATGGCAGCGTCGAATAGCGCCACTTTCAGGACAGTGCTCCGGTCGAACCCCAGATCGGTGCGCAGCGCTTGCGTTAGATCCTGGGTGGCAGGCGCCTGCGTGGGCGGCGGCGCTTTCGCCTTCGACTCCTTGGATTTCGCTTCCTGCTCATCTTTCGCTGCGGCCTTGGCTGTGGCGTAGTAGCCGTAGTCAACCACCAGGCGGCCATTGTCCTCCAGGCGCACCAGCGCGGCGTTGGCGGCGCGTTCTTCGACAGTCTTCGGCTTCGTGTATCGGTCGCGCTCCTGGAGTCCTTCGCGCAGCTTGTACACCTCGTGCTGATCCACCGTGCCTCGCACGACGCCAAAACCTTCCGAGCGCAGTTTTTCCAACCGTTGTTCCAGCGCCTCCGCGGCGAGCTTGTGTACCAGCTCAGCGTCCCGATAGATGCGCTGGCGATCGGCCTGGTCCGAGAATAGATCCTCCTGGATCTCGCCACCGGCTTCGCGATACCGCTCATCCACGAGCAGAGACACCGGCTCGTTACCGCGAACGATGTCGTCATCCAGGATGTGTTCAATGGCGAGCTTGTTCACAACCGGCCAGTCTTTCGCTGCGGCCTTGTACACGGCCATTTGGCGCTTCTGCGGTGCGTTCGTTAGTGCTCGCACTACATCCAGATCCATCTTGCCGGCTCGGTAGAGATCCAAGACCTTGGGATCAACGCTTGCGATAGCTAGGCGCTGATTGACAACCCGAAGCGGCACACCGAATCGCGCGGCGATATCTTCACGATCTGCGCCTTCGTTCTCGATCATGGCGCGAAACGCGAGCGCTTCGTCCGCAGGATGCATCGGCGCATGGATGTTGCCCGCCATCGACTGCGAGGTGTCGTCGCCGTGATTCAACACGCGCACGGGGATCTGCGGGTCTCCTTTCCACGTGCCGTCGCTGGCGAGCACCTGAGCGATCGCGAGCCGCTGACCACCGTCCACCACCGAAAACTGGCCTTCGGCCGACTCGCGCACCAGAAGCGGCGTCATGATGCCCTCCGCCCTGATGCTCGCTTCCAAGACCGCCATCTGGCGATCAGAGATCGCTTGTGTTCGCACGTTGTTGTCGCTGACTGATAACGCCGATAGCGCCACCGTCTTGAGGATCTTTTCTGCTGGTTCTATCGCCAATGCTTCGCTCACTGTTCAGACTCCTGTCGTTTTCCTTTGGGTGGATAGGGATTCCAACGCAACCAGCGTTCCACCAACGCCAGCGCTTCGCCGCTTCCGATAAACGATTGTGGAACTCGCAGGGGCAGCCACCCGCATTCGTTCGCCATCGCGTATTTGCGGCAATCGTTTGTAAAACCCGTGATTGTCTGATGTCGGCTGCGCCGATCGCTTCCCGGCCCCTGGTTGACCAGCCCTTCGATCTCGACCGCCAATCGCAGATCGATTGGTCGATCGTCTAGCCAAAGCTGGGCATTCGGAAACGCAAAATCGAAGCGATACTTTCGATCGTGCGCATCCAGCGCAAAACAGAACTCGCGCCAAACATCAGCACTTTTGTCGAGACCGCGCCGATCGCTGACCACGCGGAACCCACGCCCCTTGAGCTGTAGTTCGAAATCGCGCTCATAGTCGGCCTTCGTTTTCGTTCGCTTACCACCACCGGCAACGCTCTTTGGTTGCTGCGGCTGTCCTTTGAGCATTCGTGCTAGCTCGGCCTGAGTCACCGTGGCGAACGCATCGCCCGTCACCTTGAAGCGCTTTCGGTAGTCGGCCGTTGACATGCGATCAACCATCGGTCGCGATCATCCCGACTTGGTGCGTGCAGGGGGATTGGTGCAGACGTCCAAGTGACACGCATGCTCTGTTCGATCGAAGCGCGGCGTCTTGCCGCTCCAGCCGGCGGTGTGTGGTCGGAACGTGTGCGCTTCGATCGGCACGTAGTTTCCCCAGCGATTGATCGTCCAGATGATCGGATCGCCACAGCCGCGACACTTGCGCACGTGAACCTTGCGCTGCGGCTGCGCGCGCATCGATTGATTCAGGCGATCGAGCGCCAGATCCAAAGCCTCACCGCTCACGCCGTCTCAGCCTCTGGCTGCAACTGGTCGGTGAGTAGCGGGATCTCATCGCCAGGGGTCGCCGACAGCGTTTCATCGACCACCGTGTCTGATGGCAGTCCATCTGGATCAATCGGCATCAAGCATCGAACAGGCATCGCCGGAAGCCACTTCGAGTGGTCAGTAGATTCGATGTATGCCTCAAGGAACGGATGCGAAGCCGGCAGAGTGATCTGCTGGGTAAGCAGCCACTCGCCATTGATTTGCGCGCGCATGCCCTGGGCAACCACCGTCACGGTCGAGCCGATGACCTCTGGGTGATTATCGCAACGGATGATCAGACAGCGCCCCGGCCGGTGAAGCTTCTCGATGCTCACTGGTGCGCCCTCCGCATTCCCAGGGCACGGCGGCACTCGGCGATTGAGCGCGCGGCGGCGCGGTCGATTACGTGGCGTGGAACCCGAGCGAGGTAGTTTGCGTGGTCGCGGCGACGCTCTTCGTCTTCGCGACCCACTTGCTCAACGTGGCTGTGTTTCCAGTCGTCGGACGGTCGGCAGGCGTTGCGGAAGTGATTGCGATTCGGCACGTATTTGCCGTCGATTCCTGGAGTGTCGCGCAGCCAGGCCAGGCCACGCGCGAACTGCGCCTCCGTGAGCTGAGACAGATCGCTGGCCCAGAAGCCCAGCACATCGCCATCGTCCGGGTCGAAGTCTCCGCCCTTGCGAACCTGCGGACCCCAGTTGTCGTGAACCACGGCGCAGATCGCAGCCCAGCGCTTGCGCACCACTTTGGAATCGGCCAGATCGGCGACGGCTCGATCTCGCGGTTTGAGACCGTTCACGAATCGCCCTCGCCGCGCATGATCTCCATCGCTCGCCTGCGTGGATCTCGATTTTTCTTCCCACCACCCTTTGAACTTTTACCTTTCCCGCGTTCCGGTTTGCGGCGATTTCCGTTTCCGTGTGACTCCGGTTGGTCTAAATGGTTCTTAAACCCAGGTTCCTCTGCCAAATTGGCAGGGTACGTACCCTGCCAAATTGGCAGGGGGGCCCTGCCAGATTGGCAGGTTGATCCATCTGCCAAATTGGCAGGTAGTCCACCTGTCAGATTGGCAGGTTGTCCACCTGCCAGATTGGCAGGTTGTTGGGGGGCGTCTTCTGATGCAGGCGGCTCGTCAGCGTCATCCGGAAACCCGTCGGGGAAATCGACTCGCAACAAGTACTCGTTGGACGTGCGGCGACCGCCCTTCCCGCGACGCTCTAGCCGCTTCACGAGCCCCAGCGCCTCCAACGCGTCGATCTGCCGATAGACCGTACGTTCGCCCTGGTAGCTCTGTTTGGCAACCGTATCCATTGACGGGCAGCACAGACGAGTTTTGTGTCTGTGGGCGTCCGCCAGCGCCAGGAGCGTGGCGAAGAGGCCTGGGTTTAGACCTGAGTCAGGTTCGTTGGCAAACAACCCCAAGACCCAGCCAGTGGCGCGCTGACTCACTCGATCACCTTGAATTCGAGGCGAAGCTCTCGGCCCGAATTGCCGAGGCCATTGCGACAATCTCAACGAGATCTATTGGCTCTGTAACCATTGCCTCTAGCTGCTTTCGCTCTAACAGCGCGTTTGCGGCCCTCGCCAGCAATTCGAGCTGCATTTCTGATAACTCGGCTAATACGCCTAAGAGATCGTTGAGCTGCGAAACTGCCTCCGCGCGCGTCTCACACATGGTGTCTGGCCTCACTGGCCGGGGTTGAGATCGATGCGGGCCTTGCACCCGCCCGCCGCCGTAGCGGTAAGATTGGCGGTACACCACACACCACCAAGGAAGGAAAAGTGCCGATTGAAACCATCGGGGATCTACTAAAGCGCCTAGAGGTGTACAGTTCCGACACGCTGCTAAAGTTTGGAGATGGCATCCGCGACCTGACCGTCTCGGAAGTCAAAGACGAAGATCGCGGGGATCCTGAATCCGGCCGCCCAGCAACTGTGTACATCCACTTCAACGAGCCTTACTCGATTGATAACTAGGGCAGCGATGCCCAATCCGCTCTCCCAATTCATCAAGAGAGAGCACGCCAAACGTGGTTGACGGAGATCCGTTGGGTCGGTAAATCACGCAGTCGATGCCCTTGGGCCCGAATACCAGGCGCAGCTCGCATCCGTCCAATGGGTGATCTCGTTGGTTGTGGATGCTCTGCGAAGGTAGGCGTTCGAGAGCGCGCGCAATCTCCTTTTGCATCTGCTCAAGTCGAACGCGCTGGTCTCGCGTGTTCAAGCTCAGCGCGCGGGCTTCTTCACTCATGGCATCTGGCCTCACTGGATTGGGTAGAGATCGGGACGAATCTGGTTCGCGGTCATCGCCCCGCACCTGCCTTCAGGCCGGCCTCAGAGGGAATGCGGCGGATTTCGATCACGTAATGGCTGCCGTCCTCACGCGTTGCCACGAAACACTCTCTGGACTTCATATAGCCGACAGAGCCCTGGGTTCTGCCGATCTCATCCCCTAGCCGCTCTTGAGAATTGCGCTTGTCGTCCACAAACGCGCCGAGTTCTTCGACTTGGCTAGCGCGCAAGCCTTCGTACTTGGCTATAGCAGCGCACTTTGTGGCTATGCCGGTCTTGTCCATGGCGCCTAAGGCAGTGTTCATGGTGCGCAATCATAAATATCATTGATATTTATAGTCAACTAGGACTAATCTCAGATGTGATACAAACAATCTGGCTTATACTTCTTAGATTCACATCTATAAACGACACTGTTGGAATGGAGACCGGACACGCCTTGCGACAGAGCCCTCTAATGTCTTCCACCACCGATACCGAAACCGGCGACCCAACCGGGCAGCCGACGAAGTTGAAGGCTATGTGGCTCGCACGTAAAAAGGAGTTGCGACTGACGCAGGACGCGGTGAAAGATGAATTCGGATACTCATCACAGGCCGCTATTAGTCAGGCACTAAACGGCGTGACACCATTGACGCCAGCGCAGGCGATAAAATGGGCCGAGATTTTAAAGTGCAGCGTGAGTGATATTTGGGAAGGGAATCTCGAGGAAATCGCAGAGCTGCTGACGGGTGCAGATCTCTACAAGAGAGCGCTTAAACTCAGTCCCGAGGATCGATGGGAACTTTATAGGCGGATTGGGGATTCATTCGACTTCTTTGGCGAGCCTCCAACTCGTCAATAATCTTAGCGAGTTCACGCTTAGCCCGTGGCCGTTTTGCTGGATCGAGGCTTTCGATCCACTTGTCCAGACGGTTTATCCAAAGGTTAGCTGAGACTTTCACTCCGCCCCTTCCCGATTGACCATGCCAAGGTTCCCACCGTTGCAAACGCTTTCATTAGGAACAACACATTGGTGAGTGCCTTGTAGTCGTAGGTCTCCAAGACAGCGAAACTTTGAGCGGCATGTAAAAAGATGCTAGCGACGCCCGCAAAAACGAAAACTAGCAAAACCCATAGCCTTCTCCACCTCCACGCTGCGTAAGCGACAAACAGTAGGCCAAAGCTAGTGAGGCTGTTTTGTACCGTCGAGAACTCAAAGTGGACGGCGATATGGTTCTTTACGAACCACTCAACCAGCAGCAGCCAACCGCACCACTCTAGCGCCAACGGACCCCTGATTCTCGCCGTCGCAAGGATCAGCAAGGACAGCAGCCCGCATATCTCGGACATGTACATCCCCCACCAGGGGTAAGTCTCGGCAGGCGTCACGGTTTATCGACTTCGCTGCCGTCGGGTTCTAAGTCACTGGGCGCGGCAGAGAACACGCGATTCATCTGAACGATCAGTTTGCCACCAGCCCTGGTCATGGCGGCCACGTTCATGGCACTAACGGCCGCAGCGAACCTTTCGTCATTCCGAATACCGCGACGAATGATCTCTTTTGCGTCATCCGTGGTGAGGTTCAGAGAAACCCCACCACCCGTCCCCGTGTCGGGAGCATCTAGATCTTCTGGCGCGTTGGCCCGAATCTCGGTCATCGCCGCCCGAATCCAATTGCCGTAGCCGATCAGGTCGCCAACGTTGCCGGCCTCAATGGCCTTATCCCACCCCTCCACTGCAAGGTTGTAGTGGCACCACCAGCGCGTGAACGCCTTGTCTTCCATTCGGACAACCACAGTCATTCTTTGAACTCCTTCTCTCGTTAAACGGTCGCTAGGTTCCGGTCGTAGGGTACGACGCACAACGGCCGATCCGCACCAATATATAAATATTACTGTTGACCAATATATAAAATCTACTTATAAAATGTGCGCACTGCTCTATGCGAATTAGCAGACTGAGTCGAGAAGGCCAGTTTCTCCCACTGAGTACGAGCCTTCAGTAAGTACAGATAAGTACTTGTTCGACATGACATTTTTTTGACGGAGCCAACATGACCAACGCCAGTAGCAACGTGGTGAAGCTCGGACTGCCTTCCCCTGACCTGAACAGGGGGGCTGGAGCGGCGGCAGCAGCCACGCTGGATACGCTCTTGGAGTTGTATGTAACGGAGTGTCAGACGCTTGGAATCGAGCCGAGCGTCGCCGCTACCGCGCTTGCTACGCGCGCCACTCAGCTATTGAGCACCCGACCCCCCACTCCCGACGAGATCGTCGCGCGAGTCGATCTCGACCAGCGATGCCCGGAGCTGCCACCACGGCTCGTGCAGCTAATGCTGATGGAGAACTGCTGATGATCGCCTGCAAGTTGCACCTGATCGAACGTGCCCGCGTCCGCCGTCGCAATCGCTTCCTGGCGAAGGCTGCTGGCTGCGCGCTGGCGGTGTTGGCGCTACTGGTCACGCACGGACTGATCCACCACCGGCAGGCAGGCTGGTTGATCGAATCAGTGGCGCTGCCAGCCCAGGTGCAGCGGCCGTGAGACGACTGCGCCGCCACCAACTCCACCAGTCCATCGGCGCGATCGTCTGCGCCGGCTTCCTGTTGCTTCTGGCCATCGAGCTTGCGAGGTACCTCAACGCATGAACGAAGACAGCGCCGCCGAAGACTCACAAGCGTCCGAGCCCACACCGGATCGAGCGAAGCCGGCAAAGGCCAAGCCAGATGAAGCGAAGAATTGGGACGTAACCAAGATCCCATCCTGGAACGGCTTCCTGCGTCTGGCTGATGTTCACCAGTTCTTCGGGTGCTCCATGCCGCAAGCGATGCGCAAAGCCGCCCAGATGGAGCTGCCCGTGCCGGCATTCAAACCCGGCAACCAAAAAGCTGAGTGGCTGATCGCCGAAAAGGATCTGCTCAGTTACTTCCGCGAACAGCACAAGGCAGCGGCCAAAGACCACCGACTCAAGGCGGTTGCTAGCGGGAACTAACTACCTAGCAAACTTAACGGAGCCTCAATTGAACAGAAATCCTGAGCGATAGGCTGCGTATGCAGCCCGCACCAGAGTCGAACGCGGCCGAGTCCATCGACCATTCACGCGAGCAGAGATCAGAGCGGGCCTAACGGGGTATGGCTCTACAGCGCGGGAAAAGTAACAAACGAATGGATGTTTTGAGACCGTCGAATGATAGCTCTGACCTGATCTGACAGACACTGCCAGACTCGCTGGAAACTAGCCTTCAAAGCAGCCTTTCGAATCGACCCTGCTTGAGCGCTCTGGACGGCTCAGATCGGCCAATGGCGGGCCTTCGAAACTCTCATTCGCGACCAGTTCTGCACCTACTGGTCAACTACCATATCGACCAGCAATCGTCGTTCGACAACAGTTCAAAACCAGATACAAATCAGCTGCCTGCAGAAAATCACTCTAACGTTACTCGGACTACTGCTCATTGAATATGAGTGCAGTCAGTGTTGCGTTCAGCAATCTACTAATACCCACTTGTACCAAACTAGCCCGATGCTCGTATTCAATGGTTACAAGGATTTCGGGCTGAATGTTCGTGCGGAGATTCCTAATTGACACCTCAACCCTTGGTGCTAATTCCGCTACCTCACCGTCTCTACTGTCCATATCCTCTCCTTTGAGAAAGAAGATATGAGTCTTAGAGAAGGTAAGAAAGAAGCCTCAGAAACCCACCATGTTCCGATTGGCCACCGAAAGCGCCGACCCCCTCGGGATCCTGTACTCCAACTTACTCTATCGGCTCTGTTATGGAACCAATTTTCAGCTGCATATAAAACACGCTACTTCAGCTGCGCGATTAGTGTCAAGTTTCGCCCGAATTGTCTGTCGAAGGGTGACGGCTATGGGTCGATAGCGGCGGCAAATATCGCGCCCTGTGGAACGCTCGTTTTGGAGAACATCTGACGGTGCCTGTCAGATCAGTTCTGAGCGATCATACCTGTGTTCAGCTCATAGAGACCATAGAAGCCCGCCGCTTCAATCAAACTTGCAGCCAAGCTCAATGTGGGCCTCGCGACTGTAGTAATCGTAGGGAGTAGAGGGCAGTTTTCCATTAACCGAAAACTGACTGATCGCATCTAACATCGGCAACATCTTGAACGGTATGTGGATGGCGGAGGCAGATCCGGCTGTTGTTCTCTGTGTCAATGCATCTGGCCAGCGCCCCGAAAGCGCTTCGGCATTCATAACTATTTCGTAGCCCGGATAGACACATATCAACGGGAGCTCATAAAGATCAACAGCCTTCTCGATCTCGTAGCTCAGCATGCTCCCAGCTCTACGCGTATCTTCGCTGAGAATCACCACAACGTTCTTGGATGCTGATAACCGTTCTCGGATTCGACTCTCCAAGGTACGGCGCAAGCTGTCATCTCGAACAGCATTCGTTTTTTCATGGCTATCAACAAACCGAAAGTCTATGTTTTTGCCAGCACTCCAGCCTTTAATCGTTGCGTAGTACCTAAAGTCACTCTTTGTTGGATCGGTTTGCCCCAGCCCATCAAACGCGATGTAAGTACCTGTTCTGTTTGCCACGGTTAGCTCCAATCACGGGCGATTGCACCCAAGTTAATCACCGAAGACATATGCTCTGGTAGCACTATAGAGATCGATTCCGTTACTTTTGATACTTGAGATTCTTCAAATATGGCGGCGAGAATTAGATCGACGAGTATCACGTTCTTAATCCCGACCCTGCCTAGACCGGAGCCCACTAGGGGGATGCTCAAAGGCTCGTTGGAGCAAACCACCCTGGCATGTTTGAGCATTGCGCGAATCGCTACAATGAGCATGTCAGAGCTTGACTGAACCACGTTCGTTGTTTTGTTCGTCTTCGCCAGCGCAAAGAAGAGAAATCTGTTTCCTGCGACTTCGGCATGCGCTGTAGTGCCTATGGGATATCGATATTCGTTGCCCTTTTTCCGGCTTGTCTTCTTGCAGTCCTTTCCTTCCAACGATCGTTCTACTTTCTCCTGCCATGCGGCGCTATCGTTGGACCAATACCGATTAATCGTTTGCCCGTGCAAGCTGTTGCTCGAAACCAGATCGTCGTCTACTACGCCATCGAAGAAGTCGTTTACTCCTATGGCTTTCCAGCCGTCTTGAACGAAGATATCACCGAAGCGAATCGTCACGCGTGTATTGAAGCTGTTACTCTCAATCGTCACTTCTTTCTTCAGAAAGCCTGATATCAAGTGCCCATCAATAAAGAAAAAAAGGACTCCGACAGCGAGCACCACGAAAACGAAGGCGTTGAAGGAGATGGGCAGATCAGAATTTGTGATCCCCTCGTAGGATTCCAGGGGCAGCCAGATAGCGCTGGCGGCCAATAGAATCGATCGAAGGATGAGGACCCAGTGGTTTTTTAAGACAGTAGTAATCGATTTCCTCCCAAAACACTGCTCCATGCTAGTTGTTGACGTGGGCCTACAGCGGATACCTAAGTCCAGCCCAACTAGGATCTCAGCTCCACGTCTTCAGGCCGAAGGTGGGTGTAGCGCATTAACACCTTAACGTCTTCGTGCAGCGTGAACTGCATAACCTCTGCGATCGAGTAGCCGGCCTCAAACAGCCGTGACGTACCCTCGTGCCGCAGGTCATGGAACCGCAGATCCGGGATCTCCAGCAGCTTGCAGGCGTTCCGGAAGTACTGGCCGATCGTCTTTGGGTTGAAGGGGAAAATCAGGTCACCACTGGCTGGCTGTCTAGCCTGGATCTCCCAGGCTTCACGCGTGTACTTGAAGCGCCTGTCATTGCCCTCTTTCTGCGTCGGGTGCTTCGCGTCTCTCACCATTCCCGTGAGGGCTTCAGCATCATTGTCGGACCTAAGCAGCCGAGTGATCTCGGACTCGCGCCTTGTGCTGGCGATCGCGAAGTCCACCAGATCCACCATGGGCACTTGGCTCTCGTTTGACTTCCGAATGAAGAAATCCCGCAGACGGTCCAGCTCGTCAGCCGTGGGGCGTCTCTCACGCGCCTTCGGCCGCCCAATGAGGCGCTGAGCCCGGCAGGACAGCATTGCGTCATCCACGGCTTGGAGCGCCACGTCGCGCCCTATGGCTCGCAGAGCCTTGAAGGTGACACGAAGCCAGGTAAAGTCGTTCTGGACGGTCGCTGCGGACGCTCCGTCGTTCCGGCGCGCCACAGCGTGCCTCACGAGCTGTTCTGACGTGATTGCGGCGGCATCCCAGTCGCCGATGGTCCGGCGCAGATAATCCAGTGTGGTGCGTTTGGTGCGCCCCCAGCCCCCTATTCCGCCAAACTGCTCTTCGTACAGCGTGATGGCCTCAGCGACGGTCAGACGGCCCAGGTGCGGCAGCGCCTTAAGAAACTTCTCCCGCTTGTCGATCCATGCCTGTGCTTCCGCGCGGGAACTGCACATCTTCGACTCATCGTGTACGGTCTCGCCCCTGCGATTGATGCGGATCTGCGCTCGATAGCGAGTGGTAGTCGGTCCACTCAATTTTCGGATCGTGCCCATAGTTGGTCAAAACGTGCTCTGTTGACCAAATCATGACCAACTTACAAAACACAATCCACAGAAATCCGGGAAAATCAGAGACTTAGAAAAACAGAAATCTGGTCAGTGAGGCCAGCAATAGCAAGGGTTTAGGGCCAGAACGGCCAATGAAATCAGATACTTACGAAACGCCGCGACTGTCTGTCGCCCCGATGATGGCCTGGACCGATCGCCACTGCCGACGCCTGCATCGTTGTTATGCGGCCAAGGCCGAGCTGTTCACCGAGATGGTCACGACGGACGCGCTCGCTTACGGTGACGCAGA